>NZ_NKJE01000006.1:469-21001 GCF_002256285.1 Flavobacterium sp. BFFFF1
CCTGATCAGCAACGCCATTTTCTGGCTGCAAAACTACCATGTTGACGGGCTGCGCGTCGATGCCGTGGCCTCGATGTTATACCTCGATTATTCACGTAAAGAAGGGGAGTGGGAACCGAACATCTACGGCGGCCGCGAAAACCTCGATACCATCAGCTTCCTGAAAGATTTCAATGAAGCGGTGTATTCGACCTTTGAGGGCGTACAGACCATTGCTGAAGAAAGCACTTCATTCCCGATGGTGTCACGCCCGGTGTTCGATGGCGGACTCGGTTTCGGCATGAAATGGATGATGGGATGGATGCACGATACCCTGCAGTATTTCAAACGCGAATCCGTATACCGCAAATACCACCAGAACGACCTTACCTTTTCCATGACCTACGCGTTTTCCGAAAACTTCATGCTGCCGCTCTCCCACGATGAGGTCGTCTATGGCAAAAAGTCCATTTTAGGAAGGATGCCGGGCGACGAATGGCAGGCGTTCGCAAACCTGAGGTTGCTGTATGGGTATATGTTTACCCATCCGGGTACTAAGTTACTGTTTATGGGTTCCGAGTTTGGGCAAAGCGCCGAATGGAAATTCGACGGCAGCCTCGACTGGCATTTGCTGCAGTTTGGTTTCCATGAAGGCATTCGCAAAACCATTACCGACCTGAATGACCTATACAAAAGCAATCCGGCCCTGCACGAAAAGCAATTCAGCCCTGAAGGGTTTGAATGGATCAATTACTCCGACCACCAGAATGCCGTCATTGCCTATATCCGTAAGGGTGAAAACCCAAAACAGGATTTGGTCGTGGTGTGCAATTTTACGCCTGTCGTCCGCACCAATTACCGTATTGGACTTCCAAACAAAGGCAAGCTCGTCGAAATATTCAATTCGGACAGCACTGCATACGGCGGATCAGGCGTGTCAAACGGAAAAGCAGTGAAAATCGAAAAAGAACTGTGGAACGGCAGGACCTATTCTGCAGAAATTGTACTTGCCCCGTTATCCGTGACCGTGTTTAAGATCAGTTAAGTGCGTAAATAAAGTTTGGCGATTCGGGTTGGGGGTCTTCAGAAATGCTCCGAGGACCTTCAGAATTGTTTTCTTGTGCTTCAGAAGTTGTTTCTTATGCTTCAGAAACATTTCTTCTGCTACAGAAGTGATTTCTTATCCTTCAGAAGTTGTTTCTTATGCTTCAGAAATGATTTTTTATCCTTTAGAAGTTGTTTCTTATGCTTCAGAAGTGATTTCTTATCCTTCAGAAGTTGTTTCTTATGCTTCAGAAATGATTTCTTATCCTTTAGAAGTTGTTTCTTATGCTTCAGAAACGATTTCTTATGCTTCAGAAGTTGTTTTTGATACGTTAGAAGTTATTTCGGTGCCTTCATAAATCATACGAACGCTTTTAGATGTTCAGACTTTGCTACTTCACTACTTGACTACTTTGCTACTTCGCTACTTTGAAATGACTCATAAACTCAAATCTCCCGATCTTTTAAACTCCCGATCTCCCTCCTACAACGTTATCGTTGAAAACTACTCCTACTTACTAACAACAAGTTAGGCTTAACTTTGTAAATTTGGCTTTTTCCATCAACATAGAAACATGATCACAAACACCGAATTAGAAAATAAAGGCGATCTTTTTCCTACGGCGATTACCGCAGTAAAACAGGAAGCCGACTCGGTTTTTTTCCATACCGATAACAATGTCATCCTCAAAATAACGGTGCTTCGCGACAGCCTCATCCGCTTCCGGTACACCACCAAAGGTTATTTCAGCAACGATTTCTCTTATGCCATTGATAAAAACCAATCGCATGGCTACAATTTCCTTGAAGTCGTGGAGCAAAAGACCTTTTACCAGATCAATACCAGCAAACTCATCTGCCGGATCAACAAAGCTGATTTGAAAATCCTGCTGACCGACACCGAAAACAACATCATCCTCGAAGATGAAATCGGGTTCCATTGGGAAGAAAATTACCATTTTGGTGGAAATATCGTTAAGATGAGCAAAGTGTCCCATGATGGCGAAAGTTATTACGGCCTTGGGGACAAAGCATCGCATGCCAACCTGAAAGGCAAAAGGGTCGAAAACTGGGCGATGGACCAATATGCCTTCCACAAGGACCAGGAGCCATTATATAAGGTAGTGCCTTTTTACATTGGGCTTCACAATAAGAACGCCTACGGTATTTTCTTTGATAATACCTTCCGTACCAATTTCGATTTTGCCCATGAGCGAAGGAATGTTACCAGTTTTTGGGCCGAAGGTGGCGAAATGAATTATTATTTCATCTATGGGCCGCAAATGGCCGATGTGGTCACCACATATACCCATTTAACAGGCAAGCCCGAAATGCCGCCATTGTGGGCGTTGGGATACCACCAATGCAAATGGAGCTACTACCCGGAAAGCAAGGTAAAGGAAATCACTTCCAAATTCCGTGAATTGCAGATCCCGTGCGATGCCATCTACCTTGATATCGACTATATGGACGGTTTCCGTTGCTTCACCTGGAACAAGGAGTATTTCCCCGATCCGAAGCGCATGGTTGCGGAATTGGCCGAAGATGGGTTTAAGACGGTCGTAATCATCGATCCGGGAATCAAGATTGATAAGGAGTATTCCATTTACAACGAAGCGTTGGCCAAGGACTATTTCTGCAAACGCGCCGATGGTCCTTACATGAAGGGCAAAGTGTGGCCCGGCGAATGCAACTTCCCGGATTACACCAATCCCGAAGTACGCGAATGGTGGGCCGGATTGTTCCGTGAACTCATCGCCGATATTGGTGTCAAAGGCGTATGGAACGACATGAACGAACCCGCCGTAATGGAAGTGCCCGGGAAAACCTTCCCTATGGACGTCCGCCACGATTACGACGGAAATCCATGCAGCCACAGAAAAGCACATAATATCTATGGAACCCAGATGGCACGCGCGACTTATGAAGGCGTAAAACGTTTTGCTTATCCGAAAAGACCGTTTATCATCACCCGTTCCGCTTATTCCGGAGCGCAGCGTTACACCTCGTCATGGACAGGTGATAACGTGGCAAGCTGGGAACACCTTTGGATTGCCAACATCCAGATGCAACGAATGTCCATTTCAGGAATGGGCTTTACAGGCTCAGACATTGGTGGCTTTGCAGAACAGCCTTCAGGGGAATTGTATGCGCGCTGGATCCAGCTTGGGGTATTCCATCCGTTTTGCAGGACGCACTCCTCCGGCGATCACGGCGATCAGGAGCCATGGTCATTCGACCAGGAGGTCATCGACATCACCCGTAAATTCGTAAATCTGCGCTACCAGCTGTTGCCGTATTTGTACACGATGTTCTATGAATACATCAACGACGGTGTCCCGATGCTGAAGCCATTGGTGTATTTTGACCAGGAAGACCCGCAAACCCATTACCGAACAGACGAATTTGTGTTTGGGAACCATATTCTTGTTTGCCCGATACTGGAACCGAATGCGCAGGGCAGAAGGATGTATCTTCCAGTGGGCAACTGGTACAACTATTGGACCAACGAACTGATCTCAGGACGCAAAGAACTTTGGGTAAAAACCGATTACGACCAGATTCCGATTTTCATTAAGGAAGGCGCCATCATCCCGAAATATCCCGTGCAACAGTATGTGGGAGAGCTGAAATTTGACGAAATCACATTGGACGCTTATTATAAATTAGGCAAAGAAAAGTCGTTCCTTTATGAAGATGCCCAGGATGGCTACGACTACAACAAAGGGCGTTACAGCCTGTCGACATTCACGCTAAACGGAAAGGAAAACCAATTGATCATCCAGCAGCATAAAGAGGGGAAATTTGAAATTCCGTACAAGAAATTTAAAGTGAACCTGCACGGGTTGCCATTTAAGGTGAAGACCATTTATGTTGATAATGAGCGCGCTGACGAGAAGGCGGTGAATTTTGACGGAAATACCTTGTTTATTGATAAAGATTTCACGGAATTACATATTACCGGTGCGTGAATTTAATTGTATTTTTGGAGTGTTTAAAAACCAATAACCATGAGAAAATACGTAATAATATCTGCATTAGCTGTGGCACTTGGCATTTCATGTGCGACCAACCCGTTTACCGGAAAAAAGACACTGAATTTTGTGTCTAACGATCAGATATTCCCGACTGCCTTTGCGCAGTACAAGCAATTCCTGACGGAGAATAAAGTCGTTTCAGGATCCGGAGCGGCACAGCAGGTGCAAACCGTTGGAAACAAAATCCGTATTGCAGCAGAGAAATACCTGAATTCCCTGGGACAAAAGGAATACCTTAATGGTTATGCCTGGGAATACAAGCTTGTAGAAAACAAGGAAGTCAACGCCTGGTGTATGCCTGGCGGTAAGATTGTAGTGTATTCGGGGATTCTGCCCGTGACCAAAGACGAGGCTGGATTGGCCACGGTATTAGGACATGAGGTTTCCCACGCTTTAGCAAACCATGGCGCGCAGCGTATGAGCGTCGACCAGTTGCAGCAGCTGGTGGGCGTAGGGGTAGCCGCAGCAACATCGGGGCAGTCATCAGAAAAGCAGGCCATTTTCCAACAGGCTTACGGATTGGGATCCACGCTGGCCGTTACGCTGCCTTTTAGCCGCAGCAATGAATCAGAAGCCGACGAAATTGGATTGACATTAATGGCCATAGCAGGATACAATCCCGATCAGGCGATTGTGTTCTGGCAAAGGATGTCGGCGCAGGGTGGTTCATCCCAGCCAGAGTTCCTGAGCACGCACCCTTCGGATGAGACGAGGATCAGGAATTTAAAAAGTTTGGTACCCAAAGCAAAAGCTACTGCGGCAAAATTCGGCGTAGTATTCAAATAAGATTTTACAACATGATCTACAGAATCCATTTCATTCGAAATGGATTTTTTTATGGCGTTAAGTTTTCATGAAATACACAGTTGCATCGTGCTGTGTAAATAAAAAATAATAAATTCGTAAAAAATCTTCTTATGGCCGATTTAGAAAAGGGCAGTAAAAAACTGCTGAATGCCTGGGCGTTTTATGATTGGGCAAATTCAGTATATCCGTTGACAATATCTTCCGCGATCTTTCCCATTTTTTACGAAAAATTATTCCTGAACCGCGACCACTATATCCAGGTGTTTGGTACTTCACTTAAGAATTCCGCGTTGATCAGTTTTGTTACTGCTGCCGCGTTTTTGGCGGTGGCATTCTTTTCTCCTTTGCTGTCAGGTATTGCCGATTATGTCGGTAACAAAAAGAACTTTATGCGTTTTTTCTGTTATTTAGGAGCCACATCATGTATGGGATTGTATTTTTTTAATCTTGAAAATATTTATGTTGGACTGCTTTTTTACTTCCTTGGGCTCATTGGGTTCTGGGGAAGCCTTGTATTTTACAATTCTTATCTGCCTGACATTGCCTTTCCTGAACAGCAGGACAAAATCAGCGCCAAGGGTTATTCTTTAGGTTATATAGGAAGTGTCATTCTCCTGATTTTCAACCTTGCGATGGTGATGAAGCCTACGCTTTTTGGGATTACTGGAGAACCATTGGAAGCCGCGCTGAAAGCCATGCGTTACTCATTTATTAGCGTTGGTGTGTGGTGGATCATTTTCAGCCAATACACCTACCTCTATCTGCCGAAAGGCAACAAATCGTCTGAGAAAGTGACCCGTGCCATCATCTTCAACGGTTTTCGGGAGCTTCGGAAAGTTTGGGGTTTACTTAAGGAAAATATTCCTTTAAAGCGGTATTTAAGCAGCTTTTTTGTGTATAGCATGGCTGTCCAGACGGTGATGCTGATTGCCACTTATTTCGGTTCACAGGAAATCAAGTGGGAAAGCGCAGAGCAAAGTACAACAGGTTTGATCATTTGCATCCTTGTCATACAGCTTGTCGCCGTGCTGGGTGCAGTGATTACCTCAAGGGCATCGGCAAAATTTGGAAACATTGCGGTGCTTATCGTGATCAACGCTTTTTGGTTCCTGCTGTGTATTGGAGCCTATTTCCTGACGACACCAATGCATTTTTATGTTATGGCCGGATTAGTGGGTCTGGTCATGGGTGGTATCCAGGCGCTTTCCAGGTCAACCTATTCAAAGTTATTGCCGGAAACAGAGGACACTGCCTCTTTCTTCAGTTTTTATGATGTGGCAGAAAAAATCGGAATCGTTATCGGAATGATGGTGTACGGAATTATAGATCAAATCACGGGAAGTCCAAGGTTCGCTATTGTTTTTCTTGCGTTGTTTTTTCTTGTGGGGCTGCTCTTGCTCAGAAGAGTGCCAAGAAATAAATTGGCTTAATCATAAAATAAATTATATTTGGTGCGTCATAAAAAAATTGTCATGAAGAATTTCAAAATACTGTTTAGGATCGTTACACTTTTGGTACTGATATCTGCCTGGTCCTGTTCTGAGGATGTGGAGCCTATCGATCCGTACGTCTTAAATCCAAATATTACAGCATGTCCGGCGCCGACTTCCTTCACATCCAGTGATTTTGTGGAAACTAAGGTAATTCTGAACTGGATTTCTGACGGTGACTTATGGGAAGTGGAATACGGTCCGGCGGGATTTGCGCATGGTCAGGGAACTACCGTAACTACTTCAGAACGCCAATTGGCGATTGATGGATTCGATCCCACTGCCGAGTACGATTTCTACATCCGCACGAATTGTGGGACAGTGACAAGCGACTGGGTAGGACCCATTTCGGTTGACGATGCTGTAGTAGTGGATCCAAACCCAAATCCCCAGACAGGTTCGTTTACCGCACAATTTGACAATACCACTTTTACGGCCAACCAGACTTTGGTTTACATCAATGGCAATTCCATCATCATCAATGCATTCCGCACACAGGGTGACAATTTCGCTTTTATGTTGGACGGTGTTACCGCTGGAACTTATGCAGCAAAGGACAATCTGGTCTCTTACACACCTCCCGCTGCTGAATTTAGTTTTGTAGGCGCAAACCCTGACGATTCGAATGAGGACACAGGTTCAGTAATAATCACATCAATTGATACCGTTAACCATACGATTTCCGGAACTTTCTCTTTTAAAGGGTATTGGAGCGATACAGATGTAACCCCGCTTCCGACGAAGCAGATCACCAATGGTGTTTTTACGAACCTGCCTTATGTAACTGAGAATCCAAACGGGGATACTTTTTTTGCAAAAGTGAATGGTGTGGAATTTGATGAAAATGATTTACTTGGAATACTTACGGATGTCACTATCGTTACCGGAAATCCCCCGCAGTCATCCACAATTGAGATTATTTCTGTTGGTGCCGCCGATGTGAATGATAATGCTATAACAGTAAGCATGAGGAGCAATGTTGTCGCTGGTACTTATGCAATAATAGGCGATAATTTCGCCACCGATAAAGTACAGATTAACTATACCGACGGAGCCAGTGGCGATGAAGCTTATGCAACCTCTGGTTCAGTTACCATCAGTTCAATCACCGCTGATCAGGTGAAAGGAACTTTCAACACGACCATTTCGGTTAATGGAATACCATATCTAATCACTGAAGGCGCGTTTGACGTAGGATATTAACATTGTCACCACTAAAATCCAATCCCGGTTCACCCGGGATTTTTTTTGGCATAATCATTGCCTGTTGTAATTGGCCAGATAACATTTTAACTTAAATTTATTTGGTTACCAGAAGTATAGAAGATATTAAAACAATAAATTTGTTACCGCCACAGTGTTGTGGTAATGACAAAATGACTTAAAACGCCTATGTCCAGCCAAAAAATAATTACCCTTGACAATTTGTCATTTCAGGACTTAGATTCTGAAGCAGATTTGATTCCGTTGCTGTCCGCAGAGGACGAAGAAGAAATGCTTAATGAAGAATTGCCCTCAGCGCTGCCTATCCTCCCTTTAAGGAATATGGTGCTTTTCCCGGGTGTCGTGATTCCGATTACCGCCGGAAGGGACAAATCCATCAAATTGATTAACGATGCCAACAATAGCAATAAAATTATTGGTGTAGTGTCGCAAATCAATGAGGAAGATGAGGATCCCTCCCAAAACGACATTAATAAAATTGGTACCGTTGCGAAAATCCTGCGTGTCCTGAAAATGCCTGATGGAAACATCACGGTGATCCTTCAGGGTAAGAAGCGCTTTGAGATTGAAGCGGTGACCGCCGAGTTACCTTATTTAAAAGCTAACGTGAAAGATGTGCCGGAACAACGTCCCTCAAAAGGGGAAAAAGAGTTTTCGGCCATTATTGAATCTTTAAAGGAACTCGCCACGCAGATCATTCAGGAAAGTCCAAATATTCCGACCGAAGCTACATTTGCCATAAAAAATATCGAAAGCCAGTCGTTTCTGGTGAATTTTGTCTCGTCAAATATGAACCTTTCCGTGAAGGAAAAACAGGATTTGCTGGCCATGAACAACCTAAAGGATCGCGCATTGGCTACGTTGAAGTTTATGAACATCGAGCTGCAGAAGCTCGAACTCAAAAACGACATCCAGTCAAAAGTTCGCTTTGATCTGGACCAGCAGCAGCGCGAATATTTCCTGCACCAACAAATGAAAACGATTCAGGAAGAACTGGGTGGTGTTTCGCACGAGGAGGAAATAGACGACATGCGCCAAAAGGCAAAATTGAAAAAGTGGGATGAAAAGACCCAAAAGCATTTCGATAAGGAATTGTCTAAAATGCAGCGTATGAATCCGCAGGCGCCTGATTTTGGGATCCAGAGAAACTATCTTGAATTGTTCCTTGAATTGCCATGGAATGAATTTTCAAAAGATAATTTTGACCTAAAGCACGCGCAGCAGGTATTGGACCGCGATCACTTTGGTCTTGAAGATGTAAAGAAACGGATGATCGAGCACCTTGCCGTGCTTAAGCTCCGAAACGATATGAAATCGCCGATACTATGTCTCACTGGACCCCCGGGCGTTGGTAAAACTTCAATTGGGAAATCTGTGGCAGAAGCCCTTGGCAGGGAATATGTGCGTATTTCGCTTGGCGGACTGCGGGATGAAGCAGAAATCCGCGGCCATCGGAAGACTTACATTGGTGCAATGCCGGGCCGAATCATCCAAAGCCTGAAAAAGGCAGGAACATCGAATCCTGTTTTTGTACTCGATGAGATTGACAAATTATCGAGCAGCAATCAGGGTGATCCATCTTCAGCGTTGCTGGAGGTGCTTGATCCGGAACAGAATAACGAATTTTATGACAACTTTCTGGAGATGGGTTATGACCTGTCAAAAGTGATGTTTATTGCGACGTCCAATAATTTGTCATCGATACAGCCGGCGTTGCGCGACAGGATGGAGGTTATCAAGATGTCAGGATATACGATCGAAGAAAAGGTTGAAATTGCAAAGCAGCATCTGTTTCCTAAGCAATTGGCGGCCCATGGTTTAAAACCGAAGCAGCTGACCATCGGCAAAAAGCAATTGGAGAAAATTGTGGAAGGCTACACGAGGGAATCCGGAGTTAGGAATCTGGAGAATAAGATTGCGCAAGTCATCCGAAATGCGGCCAAATCAGTAGCGATGGAGGAAGAATACAATGTAAAAGTCACTGATGCCGACATAGTCAAAATCCTCGGCGTACCGAAACTCGAAAGGGACAAATCGGAGAGCAATGAAGTGGCAGGCGTGGTTACTGGATTGGCGTGGACGAGCGTAGGCGGTGACATATTGTTTATTGAATCGCTCATTTCAAAAGGAAAGGGTTCGATGACGATGACAGGAAATCTTGGCACAGTCATGAAGGAATCTGCTACAATAGCATTGGAGTATATCAAGGCGAACGCAGATAAACTTGGCATTGATGCTGAAATTTTACCAAAATACAACCTGCACATCCACATTCCAGAAGGCGCGACGCCAAAAGATGGTCCGAGTGCCGGAATTGCAATGCTAACTTCGCTGGTGTCTGTACTTACACAAAAGAAAATCAGGAAGAGCCTTGCGATGACGGGAGAAATTACCTTGCGAGGCAAAGTACTTCCCGTAGGCGGGATTAAGGAAAAAATCCTGGCTGCAAAGCGCGCAAATATTAAAGAGATTATAATGTGTACCGACAATAAAAGCGATGTCGAAGAAATTAAATCAGAATACATCGAGGGTTTGACGTTTCATTATGTAAAAGAGATGAGCGAAGTACTGAAGATCGCTATTTTGGATGAGAAAGTGAAAAATGCGAAGGCATTATAACTAGAAGGAGCGGTAATTATAAAATAAAGCAATGAAGTCGGGAGAATTTTCCGGCTTCTTTTTTTACTGTCATCCCAAATAAGGCACAAAATAAATTTTTAACAAAACTTGTGGTTTTTATATAAAGCTATGTTACGAAAAATTTGTATTTTTCCTTTAAGGGAAGGGGATAATGGAAGTATTCCCTACAAAAAAATAAAATTGTTTGGGGACGCAAATTCCATAAATTTTGTTAACGTTTCGCTAAAATACATCGCTATTCATGAAAGCGTTTTTCTTGCGGCTAATGTATAAGCTTTCCTGGTTTTCTCGTGAGGCCCCGAGGCTTCGGGGGAAGCTGCATCCATTTTCTAATCCTGAAAGAATAGAAAAAGATACAGCGGACAGCCCTACGGGAGTTGGTAAGCGCGTGATTATGCCGGATGCTGTGTGAAACTGCCGGCACGCCCGAGGAATGAATTGAAACAGGTGAGTTCCCTCATCATGCTGCAATTCTCTTTCTTCTTGGTTCCGGATTCTTTCTTCTCCAAAAAAATAATATCTTCGCAGCTGCGTTATAGTACCGCATTACTACGGCATTCATGTTTAAAAACCGACTCATCTATCTTTTTATTCTCGTTTCTACGGTCTCTTTTGGCCAGATAGGGGGGAAGTCGGTTTACCAGTTTTTGAGCCTCGTTACGTCGCCTCGGCAGGCTGCTTTAGGCGGTAAAGTCCTGACGATACACGATTATGATGTCAATCAGGGGATTTTTAATCCAGCGACGATTAATCCGGAAATGGACAATCGCCTTTCCGTGAATTACGGCAGTTTGTTTGGGGAAGTGACTTATGGAACAGCAGCTTATGCTTACACTTATGACCGCCATGTGCAGACGTTTCACGGCAGTGTCAACTACGTCAATTATGGAAAATTTGAGGGCACGGATGAGTTAGGTAACCGTACTTCTGAATTTACCGGAAGCGAAATAGCACTTTCTTTTGGCTATGCATACAACATTCCGTATTCTGATTTTTATGTAGGCGCGAATGCAAAGTTGATTTCGTCCACTTTAGAGACATACCAGTCGTTTGGAGCGGCGGTAGACCTTGGAGCACTTTTTATTGACGAGGACAACGATGTGAATTGGGCTTTGGTGATCCGGAATATCGGAACGCAGATAACGACCTATGCCGATACGCGCGAGAAATTGCCACTGGAGGTTATGGTGGGCGTATCACAGGAGATGGAGAATGTACCGATTCGCTGGCATGTGACATTGGAAAATTTACAGCAGTGGCAAATCGCTTTTTCGAATCCAGCGCGCGCCGAAGGTTCTATTGATGGCGGATCGACTCCGGAAAAGGTGTCCATTTTCAACAATGCACTTCGGCATGTAATCCTGGGTGCCGAGTTATTCCCGAAGAAAGGCTTTAACCTGCGGGTGGGCTACAACTTCAGGAGGGCAGAGGAGCTGCGGTTGCTGGAACAGCGAAATTTTTCCGGAATATCTGTGGGCTTCGGCTTAAAAATCAATAAATTAAAATTTGACTATTCTTACTCCCGATATACTTTGGCAGCAAATACAAGCTTGTTTGGGTTGACAATTAATTTTGGGGATGAGGATTAAGTTATTATTTTAAATTTTGAATTGTAAATTAAATCACGCCTACGATATAAAATCAGAATTTATATTTACGCTATTCAAAGTTCTGGTCATGGTCTACCTTGGTTACGCTCATTTAAAATTTAAAATTTATAATTCAAAATAGAACACTAGATTCCCTATAAAAATAAAGAAATGGAAAAAATTACCATCGCGATTGACGGCTTTTCATCAACAGGAAAAAGTACCATTGCAAAACAGCTGGCTAAGCACCTGGGCTATGTGTATGTCGATACCGGCGCCATGTACCGCGCGGTAACTTATTTTGCGATGCAGAACGGTTATATCGATAAGGAATTTTTTGACAGGGACACTTTGATAGCCAGTTTGCCGTATATCAAATTGCATTTTGTTTTTAATCCGGAACTGGGATTTGGAGAAATGTATCTGAATGACATAAATGTTGAAAGGGAAATCCGTACGATCGAAGTGTCGGGGTTTGTGAGTCGGATTGCTGAGGTTTCTGAAGTGCGCGCCAAACTTGTCGAACAGCAGCAACAGATGGGCAAAGACAAAGGTATTGTGATGGACGGCCGCGATATTGGAACCGTTGTTTTTCCCGATGCCGAATTAAAAATATTCATGACCGCCAGTGCTGCCAAAAGGGCGCAAAGGCGTTATGACGAGTTGAAAGCCAAAGGCGACAATGTTTCTTATGAAGACGTACTTAAAAACGTCGAAGAGCGCGATTACATTGATACCCACCGCGATGATTCTCCGTTGGTAAAAGCGGATGGCGCGCATGAGATTGACAATTCTGATTTGAGTAGGGAGGAGCAGTTTGAAGCCGTCCTGACGTTAATTGGCGAATTAGCGAATTAGCGAATTTGTTAATGAATTGCCTTCGTTAAAATTTAAGGAACTACTTCATTTGCTAATTCGCTAATTTTCTCATCCGCTAATTTGCCCATCTCATTTTTAATGTTAGTTTTACAGGCTGTTTAACAATCAACCAAAAACTAATTTAATATGAGTATAAAGTTAAGACTTACTGTCATGAGCTTTTTGCAGTTCTTTGTTTGGGGCGCATGGCTTATTACTGTAGGCAATTACTGGTTCGCTACCAAACAATGGAGTGGAGAACAATTTGGTGCCATTTTTTCAACCTTAGGGTTATCGTCTATTTTGATGCCGGCAGTTACCGGGATTATCGCTGATAAATGGATTAACGCGGAAAAATTATACGGCATGCTGCACATCCTTGGCGGAATTGCCTTATTGTATATCCCACAGGTGCAGGACCCGGTCACATTCTACTGGGTTATTTTTGCTGCGATGCTTTGTTATATGCCAACAATCTCGCTCTCGAATTCGGTTGCTTACAACATTTTGAAAAACAACAATTTCGATGTGGTGAAGGTTTTTCCACCGATAAGGGTTTGGGGAACAATTGGTTTTATTGCCGCGATGTGGTTGACCAATTTAACTGACAATAAAGCGTCGGCCAATATGTTTTACATTGCGGCAGTTGCGGCCATTGCACTGGGCGTATATGCTTTCAGCCTTCCACAATGCCCGCCTCAGAAACTCATTTCTGAGAAATCCACTTTGGCGCAAAAGCTGGGGTTGGATGCATTCAAGTTATTTGGAACTTATAAAATGGCCTTGTTCTTCATGTTTTCCATGTTTTTAGGCGCAGCATTGCAACTGACAAACATGTATGGCGACGTGTTTCTTTCTGAATTTGGGAAAATGCCAGAATATGCGGAAAGTATTATCGTGAAAAAGTCGACTTTGATTATGTCTATTTCGCAGATTTCGGAAACCTTATTTATCCTTGCGATACCGTTCTTTTTGAAACGTTTCGGGATTAAACGTGTGATGTTAATATCCATGTTTGCCTGGGTACTGCGGTTTGGATTATTTGCCTACGGAAATCCGGCAGATGGTTTATGGATGATTGTGATGTCCTGTATCGTTTACGGTATGGCTTTCGATTTCTTCAATATCTCTGGGTCCCTTTTCGTTGAAACAACGACAGATTCTAAAATCCGTTCAAGTGCCCAAGGCCTGTTCATGATGATGTCCAATGGGTTTGGCGCTTTCTTTGGCGGTTTGATAAGCGGTTATGTAATTGACACTTATTTCACCCACGATGGAAACAGGGACTGGCACAACATCTGGCTGTCTTTCGCCGGTTATGCATTGGTGATTGCGATTGCTTTCGGACTGATGTTTAAACACAAACATGTACCCGAAGATGTGGCTGAGATAGCACATTAAGAGAAAATAGAATCAAGAGTAAAGAATCAAGATTTTAGCGCAATGGTAATCCCAAATCCTGAATTGTAATATAGGGTTTGGGATTTTATATTTCCATGACACAATTCTTTCTTCTTGCAGCGCAGCGGTCTTGAATCTTTTCTCTACCAACTATTTGCAAATCAAAAATAAAGTATTAATTTTGCACACCTTTTGGAAGAGAAGCGTTTCCCTTTAGGTATTGAAATTTTTATATAAAAACACTTCTGTTATTTTCATCTTACAGAAACGCAGGAAAAACAGGATACAAATTTTTATCAGAACACATGTCTGAACAAACAAAAACACAAGCGGAATTTTTAGAGAACTTTAACTGGCACAATTTCCAGGAAGGAATCGATGCTGTTGATGAGAAAAACCTACAGGAATTCGAAGAATTGGTAGACAAGACTTTCATCTCAACAGATCAGGAAGAAGTAGTGGAAGGTGTCGTCGTAAGGATCACTGATCGTGATGCTATTGTTGACATCAACGCGAAATCCGAAGGAGTAATCTCTTTGAATGAATTCCGTTACAATCCAAACCTGAAAGTAGGTGACAAAGTAGAAGTATTGATTGACATCCGTGAGGACAAAACAGGTCAATTGGTTCTTTCACACAGAAAAGCACGTACGATCAAAGCATGGGATCGCGTAATCAACGCAAACGAAACAGGAGAAATCGTAAACGGTTTTGTAAAATGCAGAACTAAAGGCGGTATGATCGTTGACGTTTTCGGAATCGAGGCGTTCCTTCCAGGTTCACAAATTGACGTAAAACCAATCCGTGATTACGATCAGTATGTAAACAAAATGATGGAATTCAAAGTAGTGAAAATCAACCACGAATTCAAAAACGTTGTGGTTTCTCACAAAGCGCTTATCGAAGCGGATATTGAAGTACAGAAAAAAGAAATCATCGGTCAGTTGCAAAAAGGACAGGTACTCGAAGGTGTGGTGAAAAACATCACTTCTTACGGTGTATTTATTGACCTTGGAGGCGTTGACGGATTGATTCACATCACTGACCTTTCATGGTCACGTATCAACCACCCAAGTGAGGTACTTGAGTTAGACCAGAAATTAAACGTGGTAATCCTTGATTTCGATGATGAGAAAACAAGAATCCAACTTGGTTTAAAACAATTGAACGCACACCCATGGGATGCTCTTGATGCCAACCTTAAAGTAGGTGACAAAGTAAAAGGTAAAGTAGTCGTTATCGCTGATTACGGTGCATTTATCGAAGTGGCTGAAGGTGTTGAAGGTTTAATCCACGTGTCTGAAATGTCATGGTCTACGCACCTGCGTTCTGCCCAGGATTTCGTAAAAGTGGGTGATACTGTTGAAGCAGTAATCCTTACTTTAGACCGCGAAGACCGCAAAATGTCTTTAGGCATCAAACAATTGTCTCAGGATCCATGGACAGACATTACGTCGAAATACCCTGTAGGTTCTAAACACACAGGTATCGTTCGTAACTTCACGAACTTTGGTGTATTTGTGGAATTGGAAGAAGGAATTGACGGACTGATCTACATCTCTGACTTGTCATGGACGAAGAAAATCAAGCACCCATCTGAATTCGTAAGCGTTGGTGAAAAACTGGACGTTGTCGTATTAGAGCTTGATGTTGATGGACGTAAATTGTCTTTAGGCCACAAACAGACTACAGCTAACCCTTGGGATAAATATGAAGATTCTTTCGCAGTAGGTACTGTTCACACAGGAACCATCTCTGAAATCGTTGACAAAGGCGCTACTGTAGAATTCGGAGACGATATCGTTGCTTTCATTCCTGCGCGTCACCTTGAAAAAGAAGATGGAAAGAAATTGAAAAAAGGCGAAGTAGCTGAATTCAAAGTAATCGAGTTCAACAAGGAATTCAAAAGGGTTGTTGCTTCGCACACCGCTATCTTCCGTGAGGAAGAGGAGAAAAACGCGAAAGCGGCGAGCGATGCTGTTTCTTCAAACAATAACAATGCTTCGTCATCGACATTGGGAGACAACAACGACATCCTTGCTGAGTTGAAAGCGAAGATGGAAAAAGGAGAGAAATAATCATTTCCCATTTTTATATGAAAAGCCCTGCAGTGATGCGGGGCTTTTATTTTTTGATTAAAATGATTTAGGATAATGTTTTCATATATTTGGCCTCTCAAGAACATTTATATGAAAAAGATCTGCCTGTTGATTTCTTTGCTGTCTGTTTGTGTAATGCATGCACAAGATGTTTCGTTTACTGATGTTAATTTCAAAACCAAATTACTGAGTGCTTCACCATCGAATCAAATCGCAAAAAACCTTAGCGGCGTAGTTTTTGATATAGATGTTAATGGCGACAACCAAATTCAGGTGAGTGAGGCACTGCAGGTTTCTGAGCTTAACCTGGATGGCTATGGTCAGGGGACTAACTATATTACAAATATTTCGGGAATTGATGCATTCCAAAACCTCACAAAACTTATTGTAACGTATCAGCGTATCCCTGTTTTACAAATATCGAATATGCCTAATCTTACGTATCTGGACTGTAAAAATATGAGCCAGTACATTGAGACACTTTCGTTGGATAACCTGCCGATGCTCCAGACACTTTATTGCAACAGTAATAATCAGTTGGAGACTACCTCACTTACCAATCTTCCGATGCTGAAGTATATCAATTTTGCGGGATGCAGGTTTGCTGCAAATGCGTTGGATGACCTGAATGCGCTGGAAGAAATTTATGGTTATCAGGGCTTTAAATCGAACGCGACATCCATAGATCTATCGGGAATGCCGCAACTGAAATTCATCAACTTTGAAGGGAATTCATTCTCATCTATCACATTCAACCCAGTAAACATCATTGAAAAACTCAATGTCAACAGCAACGATTTGACGCAATTTGATAAAACAATTTTCCCACATCTCACAGAATTGAGGATTTTTTGGAATAAATTATCCTCGTTAGACGTTTCAGGCCTTACAAATCTTACTTACTTAGATTGTGATAATAATGGTGATATTTTCGCTTCAATGGAGCTCACAAGCCTCAACGTGCAAGGCTGCACCAGCCTTGAAACCCTGATATGCACAAGGAACAGAATTTTCCATTTGGACGTTTCCGGACTGGAGAACCTAAAATTGCTTGACTGTTATGGTAATTACGATGTCTTCAGCCAGACTGGCCTAATGGATATCAATTTAATGAATTGCCATAATATGGAGCGTATTAAGTGTAATGGAAACACCTTGTTGACAGACCTGGATTTGTCGTGTTCGACGCATTTTGTTGAAATTAGGGTGAGTAATTGTGCAAACCTTCACAGGATCAATCTCAAAAATGGACATATTGACAATATTTACGCAGGTGCTTTCAGTCGGGATTTATGTCCGATGCTTACGGTTGTGGGTGTAGATTTTGGTGAAAACATCTCATACCTTGCCAACACAATTTCACAGACACCCTATTATGATTTTACACCAAACTGTTATTATAATACTGTGATCGGTAATGTAAGATATGATATTGACGGTAATGGCTGCCAGGACAATAACGGTATTCCCGGAATCAAGATTGACTATGATTGCCCTTTTCAGGATTGTTACACTTTCACGCAGGCACAAGGCAATTTTATTATATACACTCCTGCAACTTCGATAACGCTTGCACCGCAACACGATTTATTTCCTTTATTTGACTTCGGATTGACAGGACCTGTAGCTCTTAATTTCGATTCAAACACCCTAGTACAGTATGTCGATTTCTGCCTTGCACCCAATACCGTCCATAACGACCTCGAAATTACCTTGGTTCCTATAGAAGCGGCCAGGCCGGGATTTGATTCTTTTTACAAAATTTTATACAGAAATAAAGGGAATCAGGTGCAGAACGGTACAGTCACACTGCAGTATGACGAGGCGCTCCTGGATTTTGTAACCGCCGTGCCGCCGCCCGACCTGACCGTGGATAATCATATTACGTGGAATTATGCCAACTTAATGCCTTTCGAACAAAGGGAAATACAATGCACGATGAATGTAAATTCACCTGTAGAGACTCCGCCTGTTGTTGGCGGTACGATATTGCATTATGTGGCGTCGATCGTCGGCTCACTTCCTGATGAAACACCTGATGATATGCATGCCAATTTGAACCAAATCGTTGTTAACTCTTTCGATCCTAATGACAAAACCTGCCTTGAAGGCAATACGATCGCGCCTGACATGGTAGGAAAGTATGTGCATTACCTGATACGTTTCGAGAATAGCGGTACGGCAAATGCACAGAATATCGTAATAAGGGATCTAATCGATGTCAATAACTTCGATATCGCCACACTGACTCCTTTGGGATCAAGCCATCCGATGTATTCAAGGGTAAATGATGGGAATGTAGCAGAGTTTATTTTTGAAGACATCAACCTTCCATTTAACGATGCTGCCAACGATGGCTATTTAGCTTTCAAAATCAAAACAAAACCGACGCTTGTTGTAGGAAATACTTTCAGTAATACAGCAAGCATTTATTTTGATTACAATGCGCCTATTGTGACAAATACGGCTACGACGACAATCCAGACTATTTTGGATACCGATGATTTTGAGTTTAATACGCATTTTACGCTGTATCCAAATCCCGCGAACGATATTTTGAATATTAAATCAAAAGACAATACAACGATACATTCACTTTCAGTCTACAATACTTTGGGGCAATTGGTTTTGACAGTTACAAATCCACAGCAGGAAATTGATGTCTCATCATTGCGTGCAGGAAACTATTTGCTTCGAACTAATGCTGAGGTAGGGGTGTCAACTTCCCGGTTTGTAAAGCAATAATTATTATGATCATCGATAAGTGCTGACAGCGGGCCTCTCGATCGAAATTTAGAGTACATTTGTTACTTAGTGTTGTTCTATGAAGAAATTTTATATTTTAGTTTTATTTATTTCCGCTTTCGGAAGCCAGGCTCAGGTAATCAATTTTCCCGACCCCAACTTAAAAACTGCCTTATTGGTACCAGGGGTTGCGCGCAATAATTGGTTCCAATCGATTGATAATATAGATGCTAATGGTAATGGAGAGATTGAAATTTATGAAGCGTCGCAGGTATATGTACTTGATATAAACACTCGAAATATAACGGAGCTCATTGGGATGGAGTACTTTATGAATTTACACTCGTTAGACTGTGGGCAGAATTTGATCTCTAGTTTGTCTCCGTTGAACGATCTGCCAATCGCCTCGTTGGGAATTTATGGGAATCAATTTTCAGGAATTTTGAACCTAACCGGTTTTGAATCTCTTCAATATTTGGATTGTAATTCAAATGATATTACATCACTAAACTTAAACGGTCTTAATCTTTTAGGGCTTCAATGCGCTGATAATGAAATATCCACGCTCGACGTATCTGTATTTACACAAATGACCAGCCTGGACTGCAGTAATAATTTGCTTACTGATCTGGATGTTACTGCGCTTACGAACCTAAATTATTTGTTGTGTTCTGGTAACGCACTGTCAAGCCTAAACCTAAATACGCAGCCAAACCTGCTGAGCCTGTATTGCAATAATAACAACCTATCCCAACTCAACCTACAACCTTTAGTAAACCTCCAGTTTTTGGATTGCAGTTTTAATAACCTTACCCAAATTAATGTCCCGTCTCCTTCGAGTCTGGTGCGTCTGTATTGCGCGAGCAATAATTTGTCTTCACTCAGCCTGTTGGGCCTTAACGCCTTGTATCTTTTAAATTGCGACGATAATAATTTGTCTTCGCTTACGCTATCGGGCCTGGACAATTTGAATACACTGGAATGTCGTAACAACAATCTTGCGAGCCTTGATTTTACAGGTATGCCATGGGTTAGAAACGTATATTGCAGTTACAACAATTTTTCGACGATGAATACATTTGGCGCTGCCTACATCGACAATCTTGACTGCAGCCATAACATGATTACTTCACTGATACTTTCAGGAGGCGGTCCGCATAATGTCAATTGCAGTCATAATGAGATCAGTGTTCTCAATACGGGCAATATTGGTAACATAGATTGTTCGTTTAACAGTTTAACTTCATTGTCTTTTGTAGGTAGTTTCAATAATGGGCGAACCTCAATTTCTTGCGGAAATAACCAATTGACCAGCCTGACCCTGACGGGTCAAACATCATGGCTCGAGAAGTTGCATTGTGAAAATAACCAGCTCTCTACGTTGGTTATTCCGACCACCTCCTTTTGGACCCCCCTCGATTTAGATTGTTCCAATAACAACCTCATCTCTTTATTCTTAGGCAATCAAAGGGGCGAATCACCAATAAATTTCAGTGGCAATCCAAATTTGTCTTACATATGTGAAGATTCAGACCAAGTCAGTGAATTACAGACCCTGGCTGCGTCATACGGATATAACAACTGTAGTGTGGACTCGGCTTGCGTGTTGAAAACAGAT
>NZ_NKJE01000006.1:21011-162414 GCF_002256285.1 Flavobacterium sp. BFFFF1
AACAACTGTAGTGTGGACTCGGCTTGCGTGTTGAAAACAGATGAAGTGGAAGTGTACAAATTATTCACTATATATCCCAATCCCGCGACCGATGTATTGCATGTCAAGTCAAAAGAAAATACATCCATCACGTCGCTTTCAGTTTATAATACTTTAGGGCAATTGATTATTACCGTCACCAATCCGCAACAAACAATCGATGTTTCTGAATTGCTTTCGGGAAATTATTTCATCAAAATTACTTCGAATAAAGGAATTGCAAATGCGAGATTCGTAAAAAAATAATTTTTAGTTGGCCTTCCCGAAGGCCGCTTGGTTTTCGACTAAAACCTTAATTTTATAACAATCAATTTTGAAAAAAACATATCTTTTAGTTGCTTTAATTGTAGCGCTCGCGAGCAACGGACAAACAATTAGTTTTCAGGATTTAAATTTAAAGAACGCACTTCTGTCAACTGGTACAGCTTTTGATACATACACCACCGCCATAAATGTTGATACAAACGGAAATGGGGAAATTGAAGTAGAAGAGGCTTTGCAGGTTTATGATCTTAGGATAGCGAATAGAAATATTACAAATATTGACGGTCTCCAATATTTTACCAACCTGAGGCGGTTCGATTGTAACCACAACAGTATTTCCGATCTGGATCCCATTACAGGATTGATAAATATGGATACATTGTATTGTAACGATAATGCGCTTACCACTTTGGATTTAAGCACACTTCATGTCCTCAGAATTCTTTATTGTTCAGAAAATTTATTGACTTCCATGAATCTGAATAATTTAGGCAGTTTGGACACAGTAGTTTGTAATAATAATAATCTTACCGAACTTGATGTCCTTACTTTAAGCAATTTAAACCATCTTGAGTGTACTTACAACAATCTTACAACTATAAATCTTTCAGGTTTATCGCATTTGACGTCAGTCGCCTGCGACCACAATGCAATAAGCTCTGTAATTTTCGGGTTACCAGGTAACCACATGAGTTTTAGCTGCGATTACAATAATCTTACGCAACTTAACCTTACCGGTGTTCATCTGGAAACGCTCCAATGCAGGTATAATAACCTAACAACGTTAGACGTCAGTGGTGGGTTCTATGGTCTCTATTGTAGTCACAATAACCTTACTTCCCTGATATTGCCTAATTCATATTCGTATAGTGGCCGAAGTCTTGATTGTAGCTTCAATGAATTGACTACGTTAATTATCGATGAAGGGATGCATATAGTGCAGCTCAATTGCTCGCACAACAACCTCACAACGCTTGATGCAACTCATTTTGATGGATCATATTTGTTTTGTCATGATAATGAACTAACGAGCCTGACGGTGAACCCTCGTCTTTCCGCGCTGTATTGTCAAAATAACTTCCTAACGACAATCGAAATTCCGGCTTCGAGCGCATATTGGCCGATTGCGATGGATTGCTCTAACAATAATCTCGAGACCATGCTCCTGATTAATGGAAGGCTGGAAAGTCCTATAAATTTCAGCGGCAATCCAAATTTGTTACAGATATGTGAAGATTCAAACCAAGTCAGTGAATTACAGACCCTGGCTGCATCATACGCATATAACAACTGTAGTGTGGACTCGGCTTGCGTGTTAAAAACAGATGAAGTGGAAGTGGACAAATTATTCACTATATATCCCAATCCCGCGACCGATGTATTGAATGTCAAATCAAAAGACAACACAACGATAAATTCACTTTCAGTCTACAATACTTTGGGGCAAGTCCTTTTAACTGCTACAAACCCCTCAGAAAGCATTCAAATTGAATCGCTGCCTTCGGGAAGTTACTTTATCAGGATCAATTCTGATAAAGGTACTTCATCTTCAGGCTTCATTAAGAAATAATTCCTTCGGGTTAAAAGGCAGCGAATACCATTTACAATCTTTTACTACGATGCCCGCGCGTTTTGCAAGGGGATAGCATCTTTTGCGTTCGTGGAAAGGACCAAACAAGCGGCGTAGTGGAGTAACCAGGCGGTGCAGTGGAGTAACCAGGCAGCGTAAGGAAGCAAGCAGGCGGTGCAAGGGAGTAATCAAGCGTTGGGAGGGCGCAACCAGTAAATGGGCAATAATCTTCAGCAATACCCCACCATTATAAAATAGCCCCTGCCGCATCCATTTCCTGCATTTACTAATTTCCTGTTAAAATGGGAATACCGTAAAACCAAAACCGATGCATCGGCGTAGATTAGGGTATTAACAAATAACTTTAAATTTATGAAAACTTCAAAATTTTTGTCTTCAGCGGTGGTAATGGCTGCAGTGTTTTTTACAACCCTGTCTTTTGCACAGAAAAATCCAATGGTAGGCGGTGCAGCGATGTATCCGGCTAAGAATATCGTAGAAAATGCGGTGAATTCGAAAGACCATACTACACTCGTAGCCGCTGTAAAAGCAGCAGGCCTGGTCGAGACGTTACAGGGAAAAGGGCCATTTACGGTATTTGCACCGACGAATGCGGCGTTTGACAAATTGCCAGCAGGAACTGTGGAAACATTGCTTAAACCAGAAAACAAGGCAATGCTGCAAGGTGTACTTACATACCATGTTGTTGCCGGTAAAATGGACAGCAAAGCCATCGCTGCTGCAATCAAGGCCGGAGGCGGTAAAGCGGTACTGACGACCGTTCAGGGCGGCAAACTGACTGCTACCATGAGCGGCAGTAAACTGGTACTTACTGATGAAAAAGGTGGTAAGTCTACCGTAACAATTGCTGACGTATACCAGTCGAACGGCGTGATTCATGTAGTTGACTCGGTAGTCATGCACAAATAGAAATCTTATAAAAAACAAAAAATCCCGTCTAGAACGGGATTTTTTATTTGTAATAGAATGACTTACCTCAGAACAGCACCGAGTTCAGCTTCGAATTTCTGCTGCAGTTTCCCCATAATCTTGTCAATCTGGGTATCGGTGAGTGTTTTTGAATTGTCCTGTATGGTAAAGCTAATGGCGTAGGACTTCTTGCCCTCCGGCAGATTTTTCCCGGTGTAGACGTCAAACAGATCGATTTCCTTGAGCAGCGCTTTTTCCGATTGTCTTGCCAAATCATAAATGGTATCGAACTGCACAGTGTCGTCAACCAACAAGGCAAGGTCACGTCTTACCTCAGGATATTTTGGAATATCGGCATAGCGTATCTTATTGTTGATGGACTTTAACACCAGTTCCCAATTAAAATCAGCGAAAAGAACTTCCTGTTTAATGTCAAAATGCTTTGCTACCGATTTTTTCACGCTGCCCATTTCGACCAAAATATCGGTACCTGAGGCGATGGCGATGCCCTCAGCGAATACATCGGATGACGCGGGCTGGATATTGATCTTATTGATACCAAGTCGGGATAAGACACTCATCACATAGCCCTTGAAATAGAAGAAATCAGACACTTGTGAGGCCGCTGTCCAGCTTTCGGAATTTCGATTTCCGCTTACGAATAGTGTTAAGTGTTTCCGTTCGTCAAAACCGTCACCAATCTTATGGTAGCTTTTCCCGAATTCAAATAACTTTAAATCAGCATTTCTCCTGTTGATATTATAGGACACCGCTTCCAATCCGGAAAACAGCAAAGACTGCCTCATTGCGGACAGGTCTTTACTTAAAGGATTCAGAACAATTACGTTTTCATCCTCGTTTAATGTAGCTGACAACGACGCATAATCCGGTGTGGTTAGCGAATTGGCCATCATTTCATTAAAACCAAGTGAAACCAATTGGGATGCAATGATATTCTGGATTTTATAGTCTTCAGTCCTCGGTGAATTGGAAACTGTAGCATTCAGTTTTTTGGTAAAATTGATGTTGTTGTATCCATATACCCGCAGGATTTCTTCAATGACGTCAATTTCCCGCTGTACATCCACGCGGTAGGCAGGAATAATTAAACCAAGTCCTGCGTCGGAGACACTGTTTACTTTGATGTCGAGCGAAACCAATATTTTTTTAATGGTTTCCTTAGGCAAATCCTGCCCAATAATCTTAGCGGATTTCTCAAAATTCAGGAATACCGGAAAATCTTCGATTTTCTTTGGATACACATCGATAACGTCAGAGGTGATTTCGCCACCTGCTACTTCCTGGATTAAAATCGCAGCCCTTTTCAAGGCATATTCCGTAATCGTAGGATCAATCCCGCGTTCAAAGCGGAAGGAAGCATCGGTATTTAAGGCTTGTCTCTTTGCAGTCTTACGCACACTGACCGGATTGAAATACGCACTTTCCAAAAAGATATTGCTTGTGTTTTCACTTACACCGGAATGCTTCCCGCCAAAAACACCTGCAAAACACAACGGTCCTTTTTCATCACAGATCATCAGGTCATCTTCGTGTAAAGTCCTTTCAACATCATCAAGCGTTACAAACTTTGTTCCTGCTTCAAGTGTTTTAACAATAATCTTGTTGCCATTTATTTTAGCTGCATCGAACGCATGCAACGGTTGTCCCAATTCATGAAGCACATAATTGGTCACGTCAACAATGTTATTTTTTGGGGTCAAGCCTATGGATTTTAAGCGATTTTGCAGCCATTCTGGTGAAGGCTTTACAGTAACCCCCGAAATCGTTACGCCGCAATACCGAGGAGCAAGTTTCGCATTCTCAACTTTGACATCGATTTTCAACGTCCGTTTGTCAATCCTGAAATTGCTGATGGACGGTGTCTTGAGTTCGGTACTGATGTTTTTTTGGATTAATCCGGCGCGCAAGTCCCTGGCGACTCCCATATGGCTCATCGCATCGGCGCGGTTTGGCGTCAGTCCGATTTCAAAAACCTCGTCGTTTTCTATGTTGAATACTTTTGCTACGGGCGTTCCTGCAACCAGCGATGCGTCCAATATCATAATGCCTTCATGACTTTCTCCCAACCCGATTTCATCTTCGGCGCAAATCATTCCGTGGCTTTCCTGTTCGCGTATTTTTCCTTTCTTAATCTGAAAAGCATTCCCGTCTTTATCGTATAATGTCGTCCCGATTGTAGCAACGGGAACTTTTTGTCCGACGGCTACATTCGCTGCACCACAAACAATCTGTACCGGGGTACCATTGCCCAGATCCACAGTCGTAATTTTTAATCGGTCTGCGTTTGGATGCTGGACACAGGTCAATACATGCCCAACAACAATGCCTTCTAGCCCGCCTTTTACGGATTGATAGGGTTCGACCGCTTCCACTTCAAGTCCCAGATCCGTAAGCAGGGCAGCAGTTTCTTCAGATTTCCAGTCGATTTTGATGAACTGTTTTAACCAGTTGTAAGATATTTTCATCAGAGAGATTTTATTCGGTTGCAAATATAATCATTGCGGATGGAGCCGGAAAGTTTTTTGTAGGCTTTTGTTTTTTTAAATTCAAACAGGCTTTTCGGTGTCATAGTCGACAATACCTGGGTTCATGATTGGTGATGATTTCTTTTAAAGTATATATTTGCTGCAAGATGAATGATATAAAACTAAAAAAACACTTACAATTGCATTTGTAGCTTTATTATCGCTAACAATGCGTTATGTGTGGAGCCAGTCCCTTCAGCGGTGGTTGTCGGAAGCACTTTACAGTTGGACGTTCAGGAATTGAATGGATACACGTATCATTGGACAGGACCGATGGGGTTTGATTCCGAGTTGAGAAATCCGATAGTCGATAATTTTACGGTAGATAAGTGGGGCGCCTATACCGTGACCATCACAAATGGAACGTGTATAAACGAAGGCTCCGTTGAAGCTGCAGTTTTATGTGCGGCTCAGCATTCGATAAATGGTTGTCCGATTACTGGTTTAAGCCCCAGCGGAACACAGATATATTTTAGCGGCCCGTTTGATCCTTACGGTTCGAATTTTTGGAATTATGGATCGATTACTTTTTTGAGTAGTTCGGGGATGACTGCTGATTCGACGATCCCCGGATCATATGAAATAGGGGAGGATGTCAATATTAGTTTGTTTGTGGCAAGCGTTTACAGGAGAGCATTGTCTGGAACGGTTTACATCCATAAAAACAATACAACCAATAAGATGATTATTGATTTTTGCGGATTGCCATCCGGAATTAATGCTCCAGGCGGCCCAGGTCCTATGCCGTACACGCCTGCAGATCCTATTTATGGAAATATTGAAGTGACACTTCCTTAAACGGATTTTCCTTGCGCCACCATTTTCCAAAATAACTTTAAACAGCAGTAATGGCTTGCGTATGGCATCGAAAAATAGGTCGTAGCAACTGATTCGTTAAAAAAATAAAATTAACACGGGCAAATCGGTTTGTAATATTTATTTTTTTAAATTTGATAACATTAATTCAATAGGTTTTTAACTAAAAGAAGCAATTTCATTTATGGAAAAAACTATGTTCAACTATACCAAAGGCATACTGGAAAGAGTCAGTTTTGATCCTGTCCTTTTTTGCAAAGAAGTCCAGAAGGCGTTGAAAGTATTGCTGCCTTACGAAATCGAGCAGTTGTCAGAATGGCTGTTGCAGTTTGTAAAGGAAAAACCAGAGCTGAAACATTGCCAGATTTATCTAAATTCATAAAACTAAAGGAGCTTAAACGGCTCCTTTTTTTATGTTTATTTTTTGCTTAGTGGACTTACGATCTGCACATTCTGGAAGACGATTGCGCCCTTAATGACACCTGCAATGGTACTGCGTAAGGCATCTATGATGTGTATTTTCAGCTCTGTTTTCGGAAACACAAGACTGACTTCACGCGCCGGCTTTGGCTCTTTGAATTGGTGCAATTTCCTTTTATCGGTTTCGTTTAAGTTAAGTGTATGCAGATAAGGCAGGAGTGTGGTACCCAAACCTTCGTCAGCGAGCTTCACCAGGGTTTCAAAACTGCCACTCTCAAGCCGGAAGTTTCCATTGCTGCTGACGCCACCGTTACTCCTACACAGATTCAATACGCCGTCACGGAAGCAGTGCCCATCCTGAAGCATCAACATCTCGTCTACGTTGAGATCATTGACCTCAATTTCGCTTTTTTGAGATAGCGCGTGGTTGTCTGGCAGGTAAGCCACAAACGGCTCGAAATACAAGACGATTTCCTTCAGCCGCTCTTCTTCCAGCGGTGTGGCAGCGATGGCGGCATCAAGATGGCCATTCTTGAGACGGTGAACAATTTCAGCAGTATTCAGCTCTTCAATGATTAACTTTACCTTAGGATATTTTTTAATGAAGTTGTTTAGGAACATGGGCAACAACGTGGGCATCACAGTGGGAATTATACCCAAACGGAATTCACCCCCAATAAATCCTTTCTGCTGCTCGACGATATCTTTAATCCGATCCGCCTCATTGACAATGTTTTTGGCCTGGTTTACAATTTTCTGACCGATATCAGTGAGCTGGATAGGCTTTTTACTTCGGTCAAAGATCAATATATTTAACTCATCCTCAATTTTCTGTATCTGCATACTGAGCGTAGGCTGCGTAACGAAACACTTTTCAGCTGCTAACGTAAAGTTTTTATACTCGGCCACTGCGAGGACATATTGTAATTGTGTGATTGTCATATATAGTAATTTGTGATGCAAATATAAAAACTATCGATTTATCTTATACTAAATTATTTTGTTTTTTTATTTTTCAACTTTGAAAGCTTTTGCACGAAAGCAAAAAATGTTAAATTTGAATTAAATCGCTTACCAAAACTTTTACAGGAATTTCCTGAGTAATACATTTGGCACAATGAAATTTGCTGTGAAAATTATGATTGTAGTATTCCTGACCTTTCTGGCCACACCTACAATTGTGAGCCTGATTGAGAAGAATTCAGACACTTCGATTTTTTACGGCATGTCTGAGGAAGAACTTTTACATAAAGAAATTAAGGAAATAAAGGCGGAGTTTAACGTTTTTCATTTCGATTTTTTCAACTTTGAATGTAAAACTTCAGGGCCGATCGTTTCAGAAAACCAGTCCCGTCACAATAAGGTGACGCCTTCTATTTTCGCTCCTCCGCCGAACGCTTAATACAATTTTCGTTTTTCGTTGTTTCACTTTCCTGCGTCGCGGGAATGTAACGTTTTGTATTAAACTTAGTAAGGTATCATGACAAAAAAAATAAATATTTTCGCGAATCTCAAATCCGATTTTGCCTCTGGTTTGGTGGTATTTTTAGTGGCGCTGCCGCTTTGCCTGGGCATAGCCCTTGCGTCTGGGGCGCCTCCATTATCAGGAATTATCGCTGGCATTATTGGAGGGATCGTTGTGGGTTCAATGAGTACGTCACATTTAAGCGTTTCGGGCCCTGCTGCCGGGCTCACAGCAATTGTATTGACTGCAATTACGGATTTTAAAGCGTTTGACATCTTTTTGACGGCAGTAATCATTGCAGGATTTATCCAATTGTTGCTTGGATTTATCAAGGCGGGCAGTATTTCAAATTATATTCCGACCAACGTCATTGAGGGTATGCTCGCCGGAATCGGTGTCATCATCATATTGAAGCAGATTCCGCATGCATTGGGCTACGACGGTGATTTCGAGGGAGATGAAGCATTCCTGCAGTTTGACGGTAAAAATTCCTTCTCCGAGATTTTTGGGATTTTCAATCACCTGCACTTAGGTGCCATCCTGATTACAGCAATTTCACTTTCCATTTTGATTGCCTGGGATAAAGTACCCTTTCTGAAAAAAGTAAAATTAATCCCCGGTGCGCTTGTTGCAGTAATAGTCAGCGTTATTTTAAATGAGATGTTTCTTGCGAACGGAAGCTCGTTGGCAGTAGCTGCAGAACATTTGGTGAAGCTGCCGGTACCCAATTCGTTTGATGATTTTAAAAATATAATTGTATCGCCCGACTTCAATGCGCTTGGTAATTATAAGGTATGGCTTACAGGCGCGACAATCGCGGTGGTCGCTTCGATTGAGACGTTACTTTGCATAGAAGCTGCGGACCGAATGGACGTGCAGAAAAGGTATACGGATACTAACGCCGAATTGAAGGCGCAGGGAATCGGAAACCTGATCAGTGGTTTTCTGGGAGGACTTCCGATGACTTCAGTTGTGGTGCGGACGTCGGCGAACAACAACGCTGGCGCAAAATCAAAAATGTCAACCATTATTCATGGTGTACTGCTGTTGGTCTGTGTGCTTTCCATGCCGGTTTTACTAAATCGGATTCCTTTTGCTACTTTAGCTGCAGTACTGCTTTTGGTTGGCTATAAATTGGCAAAGCCTTCCATTGTTGTGCACTTCTGGCAGAAAGGGAAGTATCAGTTCGTGCCGTTTATTGCTACACTGGTTTTTGTGGTCTTTACCGATTTATTGAAAGGTGTTGCTTTAGGGATCGCTATTAGCATTATTTTTGTTTTAAAAGGAAATTTACAGAGAGCTTATCGTTTCCATAAAAAGGAATACGCTGATGGCGATGTGATCCACATTGACCTTGCCCAGGAGGTTTCGTTCCTTAATAAGGCAGCAATTAAGTCCACCCTTAGTGAAATTCCTGAGAATTCCAAGGTGGTAATCAATGCCGCTGATACTGTCTACATCGCACACGACGTACTGGATTTAATCAGAGAATTTAAGGCGACACGTGCCGTAGATGAAAACATTAAAGTGAAACTTAAAGGGTTTAAGAAAGCGTATAAGCTTGAAAATAGCGAAGAAATCCAAAACCACGTCTCTATAGTGCACCACGATGATGCACAGAAGGATAGCGCAAATAAGCAACCAAAAACCGATAAACAATTTTAAATTAACACTCACAACGCAGTATTCTAAGTTTCAATTTCGTTATTTTTAACCGGGAATTGCGTAGGCGTCATCAAAACTAAAAAACAATGGAAGACTTTTATAAAAAGATATTAGACAATAATAAAATCTGGGTAGAAACGACACTTGAAAAAGACCCAAATTATTTTAAAGATTTGGCAAAAGGACAAACGCCGCCTTTATTGTGGATTGGATGTTCGGATAGTCGTGTTCCTGCCAATGAAATCATAGGCGCGAAACCTGGCGAAGTGTTCGTGCATCGGAACATAGCCAACATGGTCGTTCACAGCGATATGAATATGCTTAGTGTATTGGATTATGCGGTGAATGTACTAAAAGTAAAACATGTAATTGTCTGCGGGCACTACGGCTGTGGCGGTATCAAAGCAGCCATGGGCAATCAATCTATAGGAATTATAGACAATTGGATCCGGCATATTAAAGATGTGTATCGTTTGCACCACGTGTATTTGGATTCGATTATCAATGAGGATGATCGTTTTAACGCATTCGTCGAACTCAACGTGAAAGAGCAGGTTTTCGACCTTGCCAAAACGTCTATCGTGCAATCCGCGTGGCGGGCAGGACAGGAGCTGACATTGCATGGATGGGCTTATGGACTCAATTCAGGTTTTGTAACAGACCTTAATGTAGACCTCACGGGTACAGAAGATCTCGACAGTGTGTACCGATTGAAATTCTAAAAACTTTAAAAAAGCTGCTTTCGGGCAGCTTTTTTTATTCTTCCAGATTTTCGTTAAAAGCGGAGGGAAGCATTTTCGGAATGAATTTTACAAGCAACGGCAACAGCAGGCTGCCGCCGGGCAATAGGAAAATAGTTAGTGATGGCACGGTTTTACAAATCTCAAGCAATTGTTTTTTGACTTTCTTTTTTTCTTTTCCGTCCAGCGACCTGTGTGTTGAATGGCTTAGCAGCAACATCAGTTCGCCATTGTTTGAGAGTTCTTTTAAAAGCCTTTTTTTATTGCGGCTAATTAACATCATCACATACTGCGTGGTATGGTCGTAGAAGTGTTTGACAGGATTTGAATAATTGAAATACGGAATCTGCGCTTTATTTTTTTTGATGAATTGGTCCGTCTGAAGAATGCTTTCTGACACGAATTCAGGGCTGACGTTCATAATTGAAGCGAGACTTAAAAGAAACTGCTTCTCGCTATTTTCGATAATACTATCGCTCCACATCGCCAATCCCGCCATGTCTATAATGTAACACTTTTCCGGCGCATAAGTGAAATAGTCCAGTTCAAGCGTTTCAGGGTTCTGTAGTTGAACTTTTGAAAATTTAGTATACCGTACTGAAGATTCGAAAAGTTTTACCAAAAGATCATCATAATTTGACTTGTTCTGTTTTGCGTTTAACGCCAACGATACAACACTAACAATGGTTTCTTCAAGTTTCTTAAGATAATTGAGGGGAATTTCGTCATTTACCAGATATTGCCTGAACGCCAGTATATCTTCAAATAACAAGGCGTTGGTAAGAATGTGCGAGAAACTCTTGCTGATAATATTGTCATTCGTCTGGACCCGGTCGCCAAGAATTTTTTCCAGTTCACCAGTTAAGCTGTTATCGGGTAAAACCTTCTTCAACGGATTGAAACCTTCAGGGCTCATTTCCTTGTAAAATGCCACTGCGGAAGCTATAAATTTCTCATGTTTTGTTTCGGCGGTAATTCTTGCAAAAACATTATATAAAATACTTAAAAGTGCAATTTTTGAAATCTCCTCAGGAGTTTTATTTTTCGCTGTAATTGCTTTTTGAGTATCGAAGGAAACAATATGACCGTAAATGAATCCGGTGTTACGAACCGCTTTGTAAAATGAGACATCATCATTTATTACAGGCAGCTTCAAAGGGCGCTGCCCGGCAAAGAATTTTTCAATCCAACCTGGTGTTGAAGGATTTATCATTGTATCATTTTAAGATACAAAGCTATCGTTTTTTACCAAATCAACGAAATTTCATTCTTTATCTCCGTTTTCGCGGTATTGCTTAAGTAGTTTGCTTTTAAAATCGTCTTCTGCTTTTTTAAGTTTTAATATTTTGACAGGACTTATCACCGATTTAAGTGCTACTATCAGCTTTTTACGGTTATCCGATAACTCCTGCTCTGCCTCTTCGAGTTGTGTTAACAGTAAAGTCGCTTCTTTGTCGCTTAGTTTATCAATTCCGGGCTTTTCCATTCTTTTTTTAATATCCCGCATTTTCCTGAACCTAATCTCAAATTGTTTGTCTTCGTAGGTATTAAAAACCGGCCAGAATTTTTCAGCTTCCGCCGTTGTCAACGCCAGCTCTTTGGTAATAAAAGCGACTTTCAGTGTTTTTATCTTGTCTTTGGCGCCCTGGGCAAAAGCGGTCGTACAAATCAGGCAAAGGAATAGCGTGATGATTTTAGTTGCTTTCATAGTTTAGTTTATTAGGTTTTCGATGTCATTATCAGACAGCAGTACTTCTTCAATGGTTTTGTCTTCCAGCCTGATATCGGCATCCATGTTTTCTAAATCTTTGTCATCTAAGAGACTGGCAATTTCATATTCGGAAAAATTTGACTGATAGGCAAGATAGTTTTCAATAGCAACATGATCAGGCGGTACCGATTGTGGTGTATGATTCAAAAACGGAATCATCAACGCTGCGACAATGAGCGCAGCAGCCGCAGTCCAGAGGAATTTAGTGCGTTTGTAAAGCGGAATAACGCTGACTTCGGCCTGGTTAATCCGCTCGAACACTGACGTGGGCAGTTGCTCGAAATATCCCTCCGGCACTTTAAACCCGTCAGCTATTTTGGGATAATCATCCAATTTGAAATTTTTCATGGTGCTCTGACTTTTTAAATTTTTAATGGTTTAATCCTTACTCATGTATTCTTCAATCTTTTTCACCGCATGGAAATAGGAGGCTTTTAATGCGCCGACGGAGGTACCAAGAATTCCTGATATTTCTTCATATTTCAGATCCTGATAATATTTCATTTTAAACACAAGTTGTTGCTTTTCAGGAAGTAATGCTACCGCTTTTTGGAGTTTTATCTGAATTTCATCGCCATCAAAATAATCGTCAGCCTTGATGCGCTCGATTTGGCGCTGTTGGAATTCCTCGCTGGTTTGCCTGTGTTTTTTTGCTTTGTTATTGATGAATGTAATCGATTCGTTTGTAGCAATGCGGTACATCCACGAAAAAAGTTTGCTTTCGCCTTTGAAATTCTGCAGGTGGCGAAAGACCTTAACGAAAGTATTCTGCAACACATCATCAGCGTCATCATGGTTTAACACGATACTCCGGATGTGGGCATATAAAGGGCGTTGGTATTGCTGTAAAAGTACCTCAAACGCAGCATTTTGCGTTTTTGGGTCTAGCAGCCGCCTGATAAACTCTTCTTCTTCCGTCAAAGCTCAATTTTTGTGTTCTGACTAAAGTTAGTTTAAAAAGTTTAACCAAGGACCTATTTATTATATTCAGAAGCATATTCCGGCTGTCCGCTGTATCTTTTCCTTTCTAAAGAAGAAAGAAAAAGGATGTCGCTTCCATCCGGGCTGGCGAATGGTAATCCAATGAAAAAACTTCGTAAATTCGGGTTCAAATTAACACCATGATAAAGACAGTCATATTCGATATGGACGGCGTAATTGTTGATACGGAACCCGTACACCATTTTGCCTACAACCAACATTTTGAGGATCTCAACATTAGCGTTTCCGACGAAATGTATGCTTCATTCACAGGATTTTCAACGAAAAACACTTATGAAAAGCTAAAGGAAAATTTTGACATTCCGCACGATGTAGGAGCGCTTATCAACAGGAAGCGCGAATTGTTCAATAATGCTTTTGACCAAAAGCAGGATTTATTTCTACTCGACGGTGTAGAAAACCTGATTGCAAATCTCCATGCCTGTGGCGTCCAATTGGTATTGGCGTCCTCTTCCGCTAAGGTAACGATTGAGCGGATTTTTAACCGTTTTGGATTGCACAAGTATTTTTCTCACGTTGTGTCCGGTGAGGACTTTCCGCAATCGAAACCCCATCCCGCCATTTTTATCGAAGCAGCGAGGCTTTCCGGTACGTCAATTGAGGAGTGTATTGTGATTGAAGATAGTACGAATGGCGTGAAAGCGGCCAAATCAGCCGGAATTTACTGCGTTGGGTATTTAAGCCCCAACTCTAAATTACAGGATTTGGGCCTTGCAGACAGGATTATTACGCACTTCGATGAGCTCAATTGTGAATTGATCAGAAATCTCGCTTAGGCCACCGCGTCTTTATAAACTTTAAGGCATTTCTCCCGCGCTTCCTTATGGTCGACAATGGGTTCAGGGTAACGTGCAGTTCCGATTTCCGAAACCCATTTTTTCACATATCGGCCGTCTTTGTCAAATTTCTTAGATTGCTCGGCCGGATTGAATATCCTGAAGTACGGTGCAGCATCCACACCACTTCCGGCAGCCCATTGCCAATTGCCGACATTGCTTGACTGCTCATAATCAAGCAGTTTTTCCGCGAAATAAGCCTCGCCCCACCGCCAGTCGATCAATAAGTGCTTGCATAAAAAACTTGCAACAACCATCCTTACACGATTGTGCATGTGGCCGGTTTCATTGAGTTCGCGCATGCCTGCATCAACGATGGGATAACCGGTTTCTCCCTGACACCATTTTTTAAATTTGGCTTCGTCGTCACTCCATTTGATTTCGTCGTACTTTGGCCGGAAACTTTTGTTCACAGTGTGCGGAAAATGCCATAAAATCTGCATAAAAAACTCTCTCCAGATTAATTCCTTTAAAAATGTCTTGTTATCTTCAGCCTCGGCTTTTTGTACCATGCTTCTGATGGAGACAGCCCCGAAACGCAAATGAGGGCTTAACTTAGACGTTTTGTCAAGACTTGGAAAATTGCGGGTACTTTCATAATCGTGTAGGAGTGATTTAGAAACGTCAAAGTCAGGAACAGTGATTTTTGATTTTTTGAATCCGATATCATCTAAACCCAGAAAAGGATAGGAATGGTGCATAATATTATCGAGTAACTTTTCTGAGCCGTAGTTCGGCATCGGAAGTTCCTTGTAACGCTCAAGCCATTTTTTGGAGTAGGGCGTATAAACCACATAGGGTGTACCATCGTCTTTAACAACATCGCCTTTTTCAAAGATCACCTGGTCTTTGTAGGTTTTAAACGAAATGCTATTTTTCTTGAAAACCTGGAAAACATCTTTGTCCCTTTTACGGGCATAAGGCTCGTAGTCATGATTGGTATACACCGTATCAATTTGGTGGTTTTCTGACAAAATCTCAAAAACTGAAGAAGGCTTTCCGTAAAAAACCGCGAGCGATTTTTTTTCTTTGTTGAGGCCGGCATTGATCTGGGTTAATAGCGCGCTGATAAAGGTAACCCGCGCATCATCTTTTGGAAGTTCTTCAAGAATGTTTTCGTCAAAAATAAAAATCGGTAACACTTTATGCGCATCCTTCAATGCCTCGTGTAAACCATGATTGTCAGCCAGCCTCAAGTCCCTCCGGAACCAGAAAATATTGATTTTCTCTTTTTCCATCAATCAGTTCAGTTTTTATTTCCTTTGAATTCTCCAAAAAGCTCAATTAGTTTTTTGGTCCGGTGTTCAAAAATCTGATCGAGTTTTGGTTTCACGATAATCGGGTGAACCAAATTTCCCAAAAAGCCAAAAGGAAGTTTGTAATTCACAATATCTTCCATTTCGACGCCGCCCGGAATCTCCCTTAGAAAATGCTTGTGGTGCCAGAATTTATATGGACCAAAACGCTGTTCGTCAACAAAAAAGGTTTTTTCATTTACATGGGAGATTTCAGTAACCCATTCCATTTTAAGACCCAGCAGCGGCTTCACAGTATATTGAATGATTTGTCCGGCGTACATTTTTTTGTCGGCTCCTGAAACAATTTCAAACCCTAAAAAGGATGGGGTAATGGTTTCGAGATTGGCAGGATTTGAAAGAAAGTCCCAAGCCTCGTCAATAGAAATAGGTAGAGTCTGAATACTTTTTTTGGTGTACATTGTTTTTTTTGTTTTTGTAAAGGTATATAATGTTTAACGTTTCGAAGGTATTAATAAACAACACTCAACCGAAATTAATATAATATTAACATTTAAACGATTTCTGAATGACTAATTTTGGCAAAACATAAAAACCTTACATATGAAAAAATCGATTATTGCAGCAGTTATGGCGTTGGTAACGCTAGGGATGAATGCGCAGGTTAAAACCCCAGCGCCTAGTCCTAAAGCCCATTTGGAACAGGTCGTAGGCCTTACCGATGTAACTGTAGATTATTCAAGACCCGGAATTAAAGGGAGAACGATATTTGGCGACTTGGTTCCATTTGGAAAACTTTGGAGGACCGGTGCCAATGCGAACACTACAGTTTCATTTAGCGAAGATGTGGTTATCGACGGTAAAACTTTGAAAAAGGGAAAGTATGCCCTCTATACAACACCGAAAGCTGACAACTGGGAAGTAATCTTTTACACGGCAACTGATAACTGGGGAACCCCTGACACCTGGGATGAATCGAAAGTAGCTTTAAAAGCGAATGCCAGACCAGAAATGCTAAACAGGCTGGTAGAAAATTTTACGATTGGCGTAAATAATCTTGATAATAACTTCGGCGTTTTAGAATTGTCGTGGGAAAAAACCATCGTTCCTGTGAAATTCGAAGTGCCAACGAGGAAGACGGCGACAGAGAGTATTAAAAAGGCTTTGGCTGGACCGACTTCAGATGACTATTTTTCTTCAGCACAATATTACTACCAATCGGGTGATGATTTGAAAGTGGCTTTGGACTATGTTAATAAAGCACTTGAGTTAAATCATGACAAACCATTTTGGTACAACAGATTAAAGTCACTTATCCAGGCTAAATTAGGAGATAAGAAAGGAGCGATTGAAACGGCTAAGCTTTCAATGGCTTCCGCAGAAGCCGCAAAAAACATGGACTATGTTAAAATGAATAGAGACAGTATTTCTGAGTGGAGTAAAAAATAATTCCAATTCATAATCAAATAAGAGCCCTGAAATTCAGGGCTTTTTTTATGCGTTTATGGGGTCGCGTTTTTTTGTTGAAAACAACTGTATGATTATTGAAAAAAGGATTGTCAGCGCCGCTCCGATGAAATTCAGCCACAAATATCCAAGTTTTTCTTTGCCTGGCGCATAGATGTGAATGGCTTCATAATAGATGTAAAAAACAATGCACTGGCTGATTACTGCGCTCCAGAAAATGGCAGCTGATTTTACATATTTAATGTAAAAACCAACCAGAAAAATGCCGAGAACCGTTCCATAGAATACTGATCCCACAATATTTACCAATTGAATCAGGTTGGTAAAAAGGCTTCCAAGGCAGGCAAATGCGATCGCGACAACGCCCCATAGGATAGTAAAAAGTTTACCGGCATTGACAAAATGTATTTCCGGTTTTTCTGTTTTTAGGTTTCGTCGGTAAATATCCATCACTGTGGTCGATGCCAATGCGTTTAGCCCCGAAGCGGTTGAGGACATGGCGGCACATAGGATCACCGCCAGCAGCAGCCCAATAAAGCCCCTGGGCAGGTAATGGACGATGAAGTGTATGAACACATAATCAGCGTCACTTGTCTTATCTTTTTGGGAAGCTTTGCTGATTAATTCTTTTCCTTTCTCGCGGACTTCCTTTTCCTGTAAGGTTAAGGTTTTGACCGTTTCAGCCAACGACTTATTGTCGCTATCAGTTGCCAGGCGTAGTGCAGCCGTTCGCTTTTCGTTGTCAATCGCAGCGAGTTGTTTTTCAAGTATTTTGTAATCGTTGGCGTAGCTTGAATGCGCAATAATATTTTTACTATTGGGGTTAAAATTTAGTGGAATGGGCTCAAACTGGAAAAATACAAACACCATGACGCCGGTAAGCAGGATAAAAAATTGCATGGGCACCTTTAAAATCCCGTTCATGATTAACCCCAACTGGCTTTCACGGATGGATTTTCCGGACAGATAGCGCTGCACCTGTGACTGATCAGTCCCGAAATAAGAAAGCATCAGGAAAAGTCCGCCCGTAATACCACTCCAAAAAGTATAACGGCTTTTGGTGTCCAGTGTAAAGTCAAGAATATTCATTTTTCCGCTTGCTCCGGCAATTTTCAGTGCTTTACCGAAAGTAATATCTTCCGGGAGTGAGTGTAAAATGAGATAAAAAGCCACACCCATGCCGCAAAGAATGATAAACATTTGTTGTTTGTGGGTCACGTTGACCGCTTTTGTACCACCCGAAAAGGTGTATATGATGACCAAGGCACCAATAGCGATGATCATTTTATTTAAATCCCATCCAAGGATCGTCGAAAGGATGATTGCGGGTGCATATATCGTAATCCCTGTTCCGAGTCCTCTTTGCACCAAAAACAGAATCGCAGCGAGCGAACGGGTTTTCTGATCAAATCTTTTCTCCAGGAATTCGTAAGCGGTATATACTTTTAACTTGTGGTAAATGGGGATGAAAGTATAGCAGATAATGACCATGGCCAGCGGTAAACCGAAATAAAACTGGACAAATCCCATGCCGTCCTCATAGGCCTGGCCCGGAGTAGATAAAAAGGTAATGGCGCTCGCCTGCGTTGCCATGACGGAAATCCCGACCGTATACCAGGGTGTTTCATGATTGCCGAGGATATATTCTTCTACGTTCTTACTGCCCGTCGTTTTCCAGACACCGTAGAAAACGATAAAGCAAATCGTGGCTACCAATACAATCCAATCAATCGGCTGCATTTAAGAAGAATAACGCATTAGTAAATAAAAAACCACGACATAGACTGAATTTAAAACCAGCACTGCCGTATAATTTTTCTTCCAGCCCTTTTTGTTTTCCTCCATGAGTTAATTTTTTATGGAAATGAGATTTGCCATCAGCCTGTAGGCACCAGCCACACCCTCGGGCAATTCCCTGAAGAAGCTGAGCCCGGTATAGATGTAGTGCCCTTTGCCATAATGGGCCACAAGCAGCGCCCCGTTTTTTGCCGTTTCTCCTTTATCGTTGGAAGAAATCACCGGTGTAAACGCGCTATCCCATTCATTAGGGTAATATAATCCCTGTTCCTGTTTCCAGCCTTCAAAATCGCGGGCGCTTATTTTATTTGGCCTGTTTAAAACTGACGCTTCAGGTTTCAGGAAACGCACTTCGGCATTTTCTTCAGTCACGCGGTCTCTGGAGAGTTTGATTGGGAATGGTGCGATTTTACTTGTCACTAAATCGTCGGTGGTGTTGTACTGTACGATCATTGTCTTGCCTTCTTTTACAAAATCGAACAGCACATCCTGTTTCAATGACAGTGCCTGAACCACATTATAAGCACGGATTCCGGTAATTACCACATCAAAACGCATTAGGTTTTCCTTGGTGATATCATCCGGTTTGATTATCGTAACAGCATATCCCATTTGGGCCAGGCTTTTTGGGATTTCGTCCCCAACGCCCATAACATAGGCAATTCGTTCGGTTCCGGTTCTAATATCGGTACGTATCAGGCGCGCCTCTGCAGGCTTTAGTACCTGCTGCCTTGGAATATGGTCATACGTAATGTTGATTTGCTCTTTGTCAAAACGCTTACCGCCTACTGTTGCGATGGCTTTTACAACAGCCTCATTTTCGTTACCCGGGGGCGTCACCTCAAATGTGAAATTTTGTTCAGCACCTTTAAGTGCAAGCGAAAAAGACGATTTTTCAGGAACCGCTTTCCAGCCATCGGGCAGCTCTAATTGTATTGTTCCGTTTGCGTTATCCCTTCCTGCCTTAACCCGTACTTCAACTGGTTTTGACTTTTTGGTATTAAAAATGGTTACCTTATTCAATATAGCTACCGATACTTCAGGCACTATGTCGAACGGCCTGAAAATCTCTCCTTTAACATCGTCATTGTATTTGTATACGATATTCCTTTCGAATGGAATCGTCACGCCATTGATCACAATGTTAAACACGGCTTTCAATTCGCGGATAATATCTGGTTTACCGATGTTGCGTTGCTCATTGACGCGGTACATGCCTGTTGTTCCTTTTTCACTGAGCCAATAGGGCTGCGTGTAGGCAAGATCACCAATTTCTATTTCAGATTCCAGCGTGAACGGAATGTTGTTTTTTAGCGAATTATTTTGTTTTACCGTCAATTTATTCGTTAGAAAATCAATTGATTCCAATTGCATTTCAGTATTGCTGCGATTGGTAGCCTCTATTTTGACTTTGATCTTACTACCAGCGGTCGCTTCCTGGACGGCAGTAACCGACTCAAGGTACAGGCCCGCGCAGGCCGCAATGATCTTTTTAATTTCCTCTGATTTTATAGGCTTCCAATGGTTCTCATTTAATGCTTGTATCATTTGATAGGCCTTGATGAGATTCGGGATGCTCGCAGACGGATTTTTAAAGTCAAAGTCTTTCTGAACCTCTCCCAGTAACACGCCAATCGCTGCGCCGCCCGCAACGCGGTTCCAGGAAGTGTCGATCCCTTTGAAAATATCCGCTTTGTCGTCCGTTTTTTCCCCTTTGATAAACTCAAGGTATTCCGTTTCCTCACCGCGTGCGCCCGTGCTGCCAAAACCCTGAGATTGGTGCCTGCTTCGGCTCAGCGCCGCAATTTCCTGATTTGATTTTCCAAGAAGCGGGAAATAAGTACCATTCTGGATGCTGAACATGTTCGTTTTATCGGCGGCATCGAACTTTTCTTTGCTTCCATAAAACCACCACGATGTGTTAAAGAACAAACGCTTTGGCTGCCATGTCCCGACAAACTTAAGCTGGTCTGGGAATATTTCGGGATTTCCAGCTTTTTCAAAACTTTCAAAGCTTAACATGGCTGAAGCAGTATGGTGTCCGTGCGTGGTTCCCGGCGTTCTGTGGTCAAAACGGTTTATAATTACGTCAGGTTGGAATTCACGGATCTGCCAGATAATATCGCTCAACACTTGTTCCTTATCCCAGATGATCAGTGTTTCATCCGGATTTTTTGAATAACCAAAATCATTCGCCCGGGAAAAAAACTGTTCACCACCATCGATTTTTCTTGCTTCAAGCAATTCCTGTGTCCTGATGGTACCCAACAATTCCCGCAATTCCGGCCCGATAAGGTTTTGACCGCCATCGCCGCGCGTCAATGATAAATAGCCCGTATGGTACTTTTTTTCATTGGCGAAATACGAAATAAGTCGGGTGTTTTCATCATCGGGGTGTGCCGCGATGTATAGGACCGTGCCCAGAACATTCAGCTTTTGGATTTGGCTGTATATTTCGGCAACATTTGGTTTTGTAGGTTGCTGGCAATAAAACGTAAGGGGAGACAAAACGATAAGCAGCAGGAATAAACTGATTTTTTGCATTTTCGGGGTTTGATTGTGACGGTTTCAAATATACCGAATATTCTTAAACCCTTCGCTTCGGAATTTTGTTTAACACAAAAAGCCCGTTTAACAGGGCTTTTCGTCATAAAGTATTTTCTAATGCCTGTGATGGTCTTTTGCATGTCCCTTACCGCGTCCATGATGTCCTGTTGTATGAAATTTGGCAGGACGTCCTGCATGTACGGGCTTACCGGGACGATACAATGCGGCATGTTTGGTGTAATAGACATATGGCGTGGACCCACGGTAATTTTTGATTTTTACTTTGCGGCATTTGTCAAAAGAGTAATTTTTATAACGTGCCGGCATTTTCTTCGCATAGATCCAATTACCGTTACTGCTATAAATATAATTCCTCGTAGTGACATCATAATACGATGCATAATCGGGTAAATAGTAATACCTGACCACTGTTGGTTTTGCAGCAGGAACCGGTGCAACTTCGGTTTTATTGATGTTTACAGTGATCTGTGCATTTGCAGCAATACCCAGCATCAAAAATGCTAATATTAATTGTACGGGTTTCATAATGGTCTTGTTTAGGATTAAGGATAATTTAGCATTTTAAATGTAATAGCCAGTATTTAGCAACTATTACAACAGCAGGATAAGCAGCAGGATGATGATGATGATCGCCCCGACTGACAGATAAACGCCTCCGCCGGCTTTTTTAAGGTCAGCCTTGATGGTACGGACTTCTTTGCGGAGCGCCCTTTTCTCAGTACGGGATAAATCGGATTTATCCATTGCCTTTATTTCGTTCAATCGGTCAAGCATTACTTTTACTTCTGCAGGTACCTCAGCCTTGGGATCGGCAGTGATTGCGGTGGTTACAGGTTCGGCGGCAAAAGCATTTACAGGAACAAATGTGAGCAACAGCAACATTACAACAAGGCAGTACATTGATTTTTTCATTTTTTCTGGGTTTAGGTTCAACTAATGTTATCGGTAAATTACGAACTCTTTTAAGCGAAAATCCTTACGTAATTACTAAGAATGCTTCTATAATTCACACGCGCTTTTGATGGGGCTTTATCGCGATGTAGTCTGTTTCCCAATTAACAAAAAACTACGGCAAAACGCCTTGTTTTTCTAGATCGGGAGATGCTTTCGGACGTTTCGGGACCATCGGGGCTATACGTACCGATGAATTAGGCCGCATAAATTGATTAAATGCAGCTACTTGTAGATGATTGTTCTAGGTTTTCCCAACTCGAAATCCTGTAGTCCGAAATCAGTTGTTTCAAATGTGTTCGTTTTAGTCAGGTTCGATCCTTCGCCCGGAATGGTAGGGTAGTAGGCGAGGGACAGCTGAAAAGAGCTGAAGACCAAATAATCATTATTGATAATCAATCCGATGCCGATGCTGGAATATACTTTACTTTTTGTTATTCCGGCACGGTCATTACCAATAACTGCTGCGGTATAATTTAAATATGGATTGAGTCGGAAACCCCAAAGATTCCACGGAGAATAAGCCTGCGTTTGCAGCGCCAAAACCAATTTTTTAGTGCCGTATATTGCACTGTTGAACCCGCGAATCCCGGCGCTGTTATTTCCTTGGAAACCCGCTCCGTAATTTCCCTGGAAGCCGCTACTTTCATTAATCGTAAGCCTGTCGCCAATAGAATTCAGTCTGTTGGTTCCCAATATCAGTTGCGGCTTAATAAATTGCCTGAATTTCCACTTTCCGCTCTCCAGAAGATTGGTAAAATAAGTTGCCTGGAAAGAAAATGCAGTTTGTTCCGGCGCCCCATCCCTGAAAAACGTGCCATATTCAAAATTTGTGGCAAGATATCCCCATATGAAATAGTTTCCGAACGAAGCCCGACCACCGACATAAAATCGCTCCTGCTCATTTTTATATTGGTATCCCGCGGTGATGCTATAGATTTTTCCAACTGGAACATCTTCCACGATGCCGTAATTGAATATATATCTATCTTCGACGAACTGTCGGGACGAAATACCAATTCCAGCCATATAGAACTTTTCACCGGTAAAAAAATTAATCGAATCATATGCTACATCGGGGCTTTCCGAGTACTGAATCCTTAAGGCCCGACCTGATAATATGAGGTTTGTAGTCCGCTCATCCTCAGTATTCCCGTTAAAAATTCGTACCGCGTGTGCCCCCCAGGCATCCTGTGAGAAATATTTAAGATTTTGTTTCGAATAGTTCATGTCTTTGTCCTGCAGGGAGTCCTGCCGGAACTGCTCATCGAGGTAAATTCCCCCTGCCCATTTTGCATAGGGAGAATAGAACGGCCTTTCAATATTTACGCTTTTACTGTAGAAATCATCAAGGTCAATTTGGTAAATAACGGTCGTTTTTACAAAGGAGTTCAAAATGTTCGGAATTGTATATTTCATCCGGTAGGCATTTTTTCCATCTTCGATACGATTCGTAAACTTGTTCTCAAATTGGTGTCCTGATCCGAGGAAATTGCGTTCCTCTAGTTCAATCGAGGTACGGCTGCTGGAAATTGATCCGCGCGGGATTAGACTCCATGAATCCAGCACACGTACATAGACATCGACAGAGTCTGGGCTATTCGTAGGTTCTGCGTCAATAATCACACTGTTGACGTAGCGCTGGGAGCGCACCAAACGTTCCGATTCCCGCACAAGAAGTGTGTCCAGGGGCCGGTTTTTCTTTATTAAGAGCAAATTCCGGATGGCCAGCTGGCTGGATTTGATATGGATGCGGTTTCCGGTTCTTTCTGCCCAGTTTTTTGGTTTTCTGTTGACGTCGTTAATTGAGTATCCGAAGGGATCCAATGTCTGCACTTCGATCTTTCGTACGATCTTTCCTTCAAAGCTCTTATACTTCAGTTTTTTTGGTTTTCGTATCGGATTGGATTTTTTCTTTTCTATGGGTTCAAATACGAACTTGTGCATGGTTTTCATGAACTTACTTCGCTTCGAGTACTTTTCAATTTTGCGGTACATCGCTGCCGAATCTTTTTTTACAGGTTTAGGATTCACCTGGGAAAATCCACTGAAGCAAAAAAACAGCACGAAAAATAGGGAAGTTATGGATTTTTGAAGCATCGGCATGAATTGGAAGAACAATGTAAGAAAACTTTGCTGATTTAGAGACAGCATGTTTAACAGGTGTATTGAATGTTTCCGTTACTTCAGTAAGTTGCGCTTTTCAGAAAGTGGTGCTTTCAGGATCAGTCCAGAAAAAGCGGCCTGTGCTGCTGTTCCAAGCATTTTTTTGAAGAAATTATGCGATCCGCCGACTACAGCTTTTTTAACCACGAAACCGCCGAGAATCCCAATACCATATTTTATCAGGTTGCTTTTCAATGTAGAACCGCCGGCAATGTCCTGAATTTTTTCCCGGATAATGTTTTTCGGATTGAGGCTGTCTAATGTATAGTCAAAATGCTGTTTGAGCGCAGTGAGTTCCGTTTGCCTTTGGAATTCCAATGCTTGTATTGCCAATCCCAGCGAGTGATCATCTTTAATTGGTTGCATCGCGTTTTTTTTCTTTAAAGATTTGGTTGATGATGTAATTATTTAAACGAAGCTCAATGTGTTTTCTTCTGACAAAAACCAAAATTAGTGTGACCACAATATAAAATGCAGCCATCACAAAAAAGCCGTAATAGGATTTCCCCAACAGATCACCGATGTAAAGCGACAGGCCAATCGTCAGTAGAAAGAAAAATAAAGCAATACTGGCTGCGATAATGATTCTTGAGGTGACGGATGCAAAAACATCAGTCACTTTATCTATTGCTTTCAATTTGTAGAGTTCGATATTGGTTTTACCCAATTGCTCTATCTTATCGAAAAGTACCTCAATCAGTATTACTTTATCTTTCATAATTACCTATTTTGAATAGTTATTTTACAGCACTGGCTGCATCTGAAGCAGTTCTTTTAGCTTCTGCGGCAAGGTCTTTTCCGTCATCGTAAAAATCGGATGCTTTTTCCTTTACCGACTCAAATCTTGATGAAATCTGATCGATAGCATCCTGATATTTCTGTTTCAGCCCGTCAATAGAATCTTTTCCTTTGTTGGCTATTTTTTTACGTGTGTCTGAACCTTTATCCGGTGCGAATAAGATTCCCAAAACTGCTCCGGCAGCTAATCCTGCCAGCGCGCCTAAAACTACTTTACCTGTACTCATCTTAGTTGTTATTAAATTAATGTATCGATTATTTTTTCTTTAGCAATATTTCCCATCTAGAATACGTATCCGACGGTCAGCTGTAAATTCTGGTTCTTATAATTCACATCTGAAGAGTTGCCTTCCGTATCTGTTTTACTGATGTCCCAGCCTGCACGGCCTGAAATCACCAGACTGGAAAAGTTCAAATCAGCGCCCACTACAAATCCGAATATATTTTTCTTGTAATTTTCCCCGTTGATATCTTGTTCCTGCTCATTTGTGAAATCTCCATTGTTGAAGTTATTCTTCGTCTGGATAAGATAAGAAAACTGAGGTCCAGCCAAAATCGTGAACACAGGGCTAGCTTTAATCTGCAACTGTAATGGAATATCAATATAGGTGTTGGTCCTTTTGTACTCATAGTCATTTCCGAGAATGGATCCGCTTACTTTAAAACCTTTCTCTGAATACATCACTTCCGGCTGAAATCCAAGTAGTTTTCCGAATGGAATTGCAACAAAGGCTCCGGCAGCGAATCCGACTTTATTATCGGCTACATAATCATTGTTTTCTTCGTTATAAACATTGGACAGGTTGATACCTGCTTTCACCCCAAAGCGAAGCGTTTCACGGTTGTCATCAATTACAGTTGTTGTGGCGTCCTGCGCTGACATCCCTGTAATCATTGCAAAATTGGTAAGGGCGAATAAAATAAATGCGTTCTTTTTCATGGTTACTTTTTTTATGGTTTATTATGGATTTAATTTTTTCGGGCATTGATGACTTTAAAATCCTGTTCGAGTGCTGCGGTTCGCAGATTAATATCCTGCTTGAAGGCTTCCCAGGTTTCGGCGTTGTAAGTTCCGTAGGCATCTAAGGTCTTTTTAAGTTCGGTATTTTTGGCTTCTAATGCAGCAACTTGTTTGTTATATTGTTCCTTCTGCCTTATTGTGCCATCAATAGCCTTGATTTTAAGGTCGGCGATGGCAAGTTCGTTATCCGTTACTTTTTTACTGACCTTCATCCGGAACGTTTCATAATCGCGGACAGATTCGCTCTCTGCTTTGATTAATTTTTTCTGTGCCTGAAGAACGTCTTTTTGGGCGTCTTTCAACTTCTCTTCATTGTTCTTGCAGGAAAAAATGGAAACGGTAAATGCTAAGGCTATAACCGCGGGGAACATGATGGAGTTTTTCATTAGGTTATTGGTTTTAATTAACATTACAAAGATGGTTCTGTAAGAATAATAATGTGTTATACAACTTTTTTTATAGTTTACAATATTTGCATAGTCACGTGAATTGTCAGTATTGGTAATGCTTTAGCGGGGATAACAAAAAAAAACTGCATCGGGTTGGGATGCAGTTTTGTAATCATTTGGAAGATTTCGTTTTAGATTTCTCCGCAGATGCTTTCGCTTTCTTATTGGCTTTTTCAACCGCTTCTTTTTGCTTTTCTTCAGCTTCTTTTTTGGCTTTTTCCTTTTTACGGAAATAGCCCCTCAGCAGGAAATTGTGTTTGGCGGCTTCCATATTTTCTTCAAGACCTTTACTGCTTCGTTTGAGGTTGCTAAGCGTGGCGTCGATGTTTTCCGCCATTTGTTTGTCTTGTATCAATCGGCCGAGTGTACCTTCGCCTTTGTTTATTTTAATTAAGATATCCGATATTTCCTCAGTAGCGATCGCGGCATTGTCCGCAGTGACCGCAAGACTTTGCATAATTGCGTCTGTCTCAACAGGCTCGGACGACGCAATCATTTGGTTTTCCTTCACCATAGGCGAGTTGTAACTGCCTTGGGAAAGCACCATGACTTTATCCCCGATAATACCTTCGGAACCGATTCCCGCTTCACTGTCGGCTTTGATGAATTTCTGGACATCCTTTTTTATCAGCATGCTCACCCGCACCGTAGAATCGTTGATAATACTGATGTTATCCACGGTACCTACATTAATTCCGGAAAACCGCACGGTGTTACCCACCTGAAGGCCGCTGACATTCCTGAAATTGGATTTCAGCGTAAAAACCGGATCAAACAGGTTTTTCTGTTTGCCGATAATGAATATGGCCAGGAAAAAAAGAATGATTCCCACGATGATAAATATTCCGAGACGTACTTTGTATGTATTGTTCGTTGCTTCCATTTTTAATTTGTTGTTAGATTTCTGATATTTTGACTTTGGAAATAGGCGCTGATTAACTCGTCATCGGTGGTTTCAAATTCACTGATTTTACCTTCTTTATATACTTTCCCCTCTTTGAGCATGATGACCCTGTTTGCGACCATTTTGGCACATTCGATATCATGGGTAATAATGATGGACGACGTTTTATATTTTTTCTGGATATCGTTGATTAATATACTGATTTCGTGAGAGGTGACCGGGTCTAGGCCTGTCGTAGGCTCATCATACAACATGATCTCAGGATCGACGATAATGGTTCTTGCGAGGCTGATCCGCTTGCGCATTCCGCCTGAAAGCTCCGAGGGCATTTTATCAATCGCATCCGGAAGGCCAACATTTTCCAACGCTTCTTTGACCTTCGCATCGATCTCAGCATCAGACAGCTCCTTCTTTATCCTGCGCAGCGGAAACTCAAGATTTTGGCGAACCGTCATAGAATCATACAACGCGCCACTCTGAAACAAGAAGCCGATCTTCTGGCGTATTTCGTTAAGTGCTTTGGTATTCATCTGGTTCACATCGTTACCCAACACATCAATAACGCCGGAATCAGCGTCGAGAAGTCTCACGATGCATTTAATCGTAACGGATTTTCCCGTTCCGGATTTTCCGAGTATTACAAGGTTTTCGCCTTTCCGCAATTCAAAAGATAAATCGTCAAGGACTTTCATGTCTCCAAAGCCTTTCGAAAGGTTCCTGACTTCGATAATATTTTCGGTGGTAGTGCTTTCTTTCATAGCATATCAGTTATTTGTACCGCAATTAAGTCAACCACAATCACCAGCAGTGACGACATCACGACGGCAGAATTTGCGGCAATTCCGACGCTTTCCGTTCCGCGTCCCGCGTTATAGCCCTTGTAACAACCGGTCAGGCCGATCACGGCACCGAAGAAAAATGTTTTCATAAATGCGGGAATGAGATCCACAAACTCGACATCACCAAACGCCTGCGTGATAAAAAGTACGAAACTGACATCTCCCTTTATATTGGCTCCGGCCCAGCTTCCGACAATTCCCAGCGCATCAGCATAGAGTACCAACAACGGCAACATCAGCGTAGCGGCCAGCACACGTGGAACGACAAGAAACCGCACGGGATTTGTTGACGATACTTCCATGGCGTCAATCTGTTCAGTAACGCGCATCGATCCAATTTCAGCGCCCATCCCGGACCCAATTTTTCCGGCACATATCAACGCGGTAATAACCGGTCCCATTTCCCTGATGATGGAAATCGCTACCATTCCGGGCAGCATGGTTTCAGCACCAAAATCAACTAAAACCGGCCTCGACTGTATCGTAAGGACCAATCCGATAATCACACCTGTGATTGAAATCAGGGGCAGGGACTTATTACCGATCTCGAAACATTGTTTGGTGAATTCACGGAATTCAAAGTTTCTGGAGAATGTATTTTTAACGACGTTGATAATAAACAATACAGCATCAGTGGTATTCAATGCAAATTCGCGCAGTTTGTTTTTGCGGTTGATGGTTTCCTCAGTAACATCCACTGTTTTTTTTCGCGCGTAACTACTAATCCTTTTTATGGGGATGATTTTGCTCATGATATTTCAGTTCCAGGGTTAGTTTTGTTATTATCGTCGGAGGGTAGAGTAGGAGCTACAGCAGTTGTTGTCCCTGTAAATAACGGTTTTTTGATTTCTGCATCCACGTGTCCGGTAGCATTGTTCTCGTAGTTGTATAAAGGAAACTTCATTTTTTTCCATTGATAGGTTTTGGGCAGGTCATCACCAACAAGGTATCCCCACGGCTCCAGAAAATCGATGCGGTCACAGATTACTTTCATGATAGCAATGAGTGGAATAGCCAGAAACATGCCTGGAATACCCGCGATGGCGCCACCTATAATGATCCCGAGTATTGAGATAAATGCATTAATTTGCACTTTCGAGCTCACAATCATTGGGACGAGAATATTGTTGTCGATGAATTGTACAACAAGGTTCACGACAACCACACCGATAATGATAGAAAGTTCCGGAGAGCCTGAAAGCGACGCGACAATACTGAGTAATCCCGCCACAAGAATTCCTATATACGGAATAAGGTTCAACAGTCCGGTCAATAAGCCCAGGAGTACAGCATACTTTACGCCGATAATCATAAAACCAACCGTCGTCAGCACAGATACGATGATCATTTCAATGATCAGCCCGTTGATATAACCTTTAACCGCATTCTTCACTTCAAAAATTATTTCCTCAAGTTTGCCGTGATGTTCAGGCTTAATCAGCTTGCACAAAAATTTCATGAAGTGTGTACGGTACAAAAGCATCAGGAACAAATAAATGGGGACAAGAATCAGGTTGACCAGCGTATCTGTAAAACTAAGCAACGTGCTTCCGAGGATTTGTTTGCCGGTTTTCATTGTGTCTTTGGTAGCATCATTAATATATTGCTGTTGTTCCCTTTTGCTGATGTCAAAATGCTGCCGGACGTAGTCCTGCAAATGGGAGACATGTATCGCAAAATTCTTCTGTATCATTCCCCAGTCCTCCGTAAAATCACTAATCTGTACAGATAGGAAAATAACAATTCCGACCACTACGATAACAAAACTCAGTACGGTGAAGATAACTGCCAATACATGAGGAAAATGGAGCGTGCGCTTGAAAAAAAGCATCACTGGACGAAGCAGGATAGCAAATAGAAATGCGAAAACCACCGGAACAAGAATGTCCTGGCTGATATAAAAGATATAAAACACTGAAATTAAGCCCAATAAGATCAGTGTGATTCTAGCGTAAAAAGGAAATTTTAATGTTTCGCCCATGTTTGTCATCAATAATGTTAAGGCAGTTGGCTTGCACAACTTTTCTTAATAATAGAGAAACAAAATTGGACCTAATTCAGTAAATATCGATTACAGAAAATACTTTATAAGTTATATAATTTAAAGCTACAGCTATGATACAAGATTTAGCAAATATTGGTACACTTTGTCTACAGGAAGCCCCATTACATTTGCATAAGATCCTTCAATTTTCGACACGCCGACGAACCCGATCCATTCCTGTATCCCATACGATCCGGCTTTGTCAAACGGTCTATAGACGTCCAGGTAATATTGAATGGCTTCTTCCGTAAGCGTATTGAAAGTCACATGGGTAACTTCTGATAGTGTGTGAGTAGTGTTATGGGTACGAAAGGTAACGGAGGTAATTACGGTATGCGTTTCGCCGGATAGTGAGGTAAGCATCTGGAACGCATCGTCGAAATGCTTCGGTTTTCCTAACGCCTTACCCTCAAACCAAACGATGGTATCGCTGGTGATCAGGATGTCATTAGGCTCTAAAGTACCTTCGAAAGCATCGCTTTTTAATACTGAAAGGTGTTCGGTGATTTCGTTTTCCCGAAGATGATCGGGATAAATTTCATCCACTTCGTTAAGCCGTATTTCGAAATCAATATCTAAATCTCGGAGGAACTGCTGCCTGCGGGGCGAGCCGGAGGCCAGGATAATATTGAAGTCTTTGAGTTTTTCTTTAAGCATTAGCCTGGATGTTAAGTGCGAGAACCAAAATCGAAATAATTCCGGATAAAATCACCAATTTTAATACGGTACTCAGTTTTTTAAATGCTGTTTTATCAGCAACTGAAAGGATATTTATAACAAAATACAGCAATGGGCCTACAACGAATAATAGCATGAATCCAGCCACATAATAAAGTTCGTTGTTGATATAATACGTATTGATATAGTATAACAGTCCAAGGATGGTTAAAATCCCCAATCCAAGCAGGATCTTTTTTGTTTTTCCAATGCCCAGTACGATAGGCAGCGTATTCATACCGTAGGCAGTGTCACCCTTAATATCTTCAGCGTCTTTTGTGATTTCCCGAATTAAATTTAATATAAAACTAAACAACGCGTAGTCAAGGAAAATCTCAAAAACGCCGCCAAGTTGGATATGATTTTCTTCGGTCAGAATTGGATACAACTCGTAAATCCCGACAATGATGATACACATCGATGTAATCGCAGCAACCAGAATGTTTCCAATGAGAAACGTCTTCTTGTAACTGGTCGCATACAAATATAACGTGGCCGAAATTGCGATAAAAATCATTGCGAAGCCAGGCTTACCTATAATGTTGGACAGGTAAAAACCAATTCCTACGCCGAGTATATTGAATCCTGCATAAAAATTATAAGCCATACTTTCCGAAATGGCCTTACCTGCTATTACATCAGCGGGCTTATTTAAGAAGTCCGTACCCTGGTCGATGATATTGTTAATGATATAACCTCCGGCAGCGATACAGACCGTGGACAACACTAGCAAAAGGTATTGAATGTCATTCAATGCAGTAGGGATATGCTGCATATCGAGAGAACAGTATTTAATGATCAATTGCAGCGCGACAATCATCAAAAGATTCTTGAATCGGATTAGTTTTAGAAATGCGTTCACGTGTTTTTATTTTTCGGTCAAATAAATTAGGCTGCAAATTTCCATAAAAAAAGCCTGAATTCACATTCAGGCTTGGTTTTTTTTATCAGGAAATTATCCTCTTCCGTTTGTTCTTTTAGCACCACTTTCAGAATTTTGCGTTCTTGCAGGGGGATTGCTTGATCTCGCAGGTTGTACGGTCCTTGTCTGCGTCTCAGTCCTGGTCGGAGTGTTCTGCCTGGTCTCAATGCGAACTGGAGTCGTTTGCGCTGGGGTTGCAGTCTGGGACTTTGTTCGGACGACGTTATCGTTAGAGCGAGTGCTTACCGATCTTTGAGGAGTGTTTGTCCTGACAGTATTCTCGCTTTTCACGGGGGCAACGGCTCTCGTAGATGAATTTGAACGCACAGCGGTTTCTGAATTGCTTCTCACCGGAGCACTCGTCCTTACTGAGGTATTGCTTCTTACCGGTGCAGCAGTTTTTACCGAAGTTGAACTGTTTCTTACCGACTCGTTTCCACGTGTGGAAGTACTATTACCTCTTGAATCAGCGCCGTTTAACCTGCCCGAAACCGCTTTTTCTCTTGTCTTATCAAGCTCGTAACGGTTAGAGACATTGTTGTTTCTTTGAGAAAATGAACGGTTGGGTTGTATGGTTTCATAACCATTTGCCCTTCTGTTGTTGTGTATCGCAACAGCGCGATCGCTTCTCCTCACATTCACGTAATTATAATGGTTGTGCACGTTAATGTGACGGTCAATGTCTCTTCTGTAACGAAATACAGGATATGGTTCCCATGTGTAATAGTAAGTAGGGTAGTAGTTCCAATACCAAGGTGAATAATATGGCCTGTAGTAATCTGTCCAGAACACGCTGTAAATTACAGGACGGGTCACATAGACGGGTTCATAAATATAGTTGGAGCCATACATATATACATCGCCAACAACCTGAACCTGAACATTGTTGTTTGCATCTTTTTCAACTTCCACAGTCGCAATGTCCTGGAAAACGTCTTTGGCCAATACCGACTGGATGATGATGACATGCGTATTTGATTCTGTAGATTCTACGACCCGGAGGTAATCCACCTTGCCATCGTTGTTTAAGTCAAGATTCGAAATTTGTTCTTTAGGATCGTTCAGCTTTTGCTCAAATTCTTCCAGATTAGCAGACTCTCCAAAAAGAGACGCTACTGCACGAAGGTCAAGGTTATCACTGATGTCACTGTTTTTCGCGTTGACCGTGGTCACATCCTGCGCCCTGCTCAGGTTGACCATGAGGGCGACAATCATTAGTAATAATGTTTTTGTTTTCATAATTTGGAAATTTTGTTTTAATAAAAGTGTTCTTTAACACTAAGACGATAAATCTCCATAAATGTTTATTGAAAATAGTACATTTAATATATATTTAACTATACCAAACTTTTAAAACCTAAACAAACTATTGATTATCAATACGTTTCATGCAAATACGTTCTGGTGGATGCAGTACCATCGGGAATTTTTCAATCTTCACGGAACTGCTGTCAAGACCAAATGCCTTCTCTTCCGACAAACTGAGCTTTTTGAAGAAGAAGTAAGTATTCATGATAATCTTTTCATCCCAGCGCATTTCACTATCGTTTGAAAGGAACTTTTCAGACAATACAAATTTGAAGTCACCGATAATGTTATTTCTGTTTAATGATTCGTAACGGCTGGTGATATCCACTTCGCCATTTTTAACGAGGTCTTTAACAACTTCTTTAAACATGATATTGATTTTGGTAGGTTCCCTGAAACCGAGGTTAAAATCAATACGGATAAGGTCGTCTTTGATAATCTCAGTAACCTTATATTCTGTTTTATACGGTTCATTCAGAATATTCACATGGATAAACCAATACAGGTCGGCGCGTTTTGGACGCTTCTGCAAAATTGAATAAAGTACTTTTTCTTCGATTTCATCTGTTCGGGCCGAGTTCGTCATATAAACAAGATGCGTTGCGTATTTTGGTATGGTCAAATCGGAACTCAATTCATTGAGAACCTTCTTATAATTGTCAATTTTGACCATCTTGGTGTAATTCTTACTAATCTTCTTAGCACGATACCATGTAGCCATAACACCGATAAGCGCCAAAGCAATGAAAACCGTGACGTAACCGCCTTCGCGGAATTTTTGGATGTTAGCGAAAAGAAAGGCAAACTCTATAGCGAGGTAAAGCGTTACAATTGCGCCAATGAAATACCATTTGATCCGCTTCATGATCATGAAATAATTAAGTAGCACCGTGGTCATGATCATACAAAGCACAATAGAAAGCCCATAAGCAGCCTCCATACGACTGGATTCCTGGAAATGCCAAACCACCATAATACATCCGCCAAGCAACAACCAGTTTATCGAAGGAATATAAATTTGACCTTTGTGCTCACTCGGGTACTTGATACGTACTTTAGGCCAGAAGCTCAATCGCATCGCTTCATTAATCAAAGTAAACGATCCACTGATCAAGGCCTGCGAGGCAATAACCGCAGCGAGTGTAGCAATGGTGATCCCAAACGGCTGGAACCAATCCGGCATCACAAGATAAAATGGATTACCGTTGTTTCCACGGCCCAGATTTTCCAGTTTCTCACCCTGATGTCCCATCAGGTAAGCGGCCTGCCCGAAATAGTTTAATACCAATGTCGTTTTTACAAAAATCCAGCTGACACGTATGTTTTTTCGTCCACAATGCCCCATATCCGAATACAGTGCTTCGGCTCCCGTGGTACAAAGGAAAACCGCGCCAAGCAGAAAGATTCCGCTCGGATGTTCTACCAGCAGCTCATAAGCATAATAAGGATTCAGCGCGCGAAAGATCTCAATATGGCCATAAATCTGGGAAATACCCAAAACTGCAAGCATTGAAAACCAAACCAACATCAATGGAGCAAAAAACTTACCCACGAGATTGGTTCCAAACTGTTGAATGGAAAACAACACGATTAATATGGCAATAACGTATGGAACGGTATCCAGCCCGGGGTAAAACGTCCGCAAACCTTCCACCGCGGAAGAAACCGAGATTGGCGGGGTAATGATTCCATCCGCGAGCAATGCACTTCCCCCAATCACCGCGGGCACAATCAGCCACTTGACTTTCGTTCGTTTTACAAGCGCATACAATGCAAAGATTCCTCCTTCACCGTTATTATCCGCGTTCAGTGTGATGATAACATATTTTATCGTCGTCTGCAGCGTCAATGTCCAGAAAATACACGAAATACCTCCCAGTACGACATCGGCAGCAATGGGGTCATCACCGACAATCGCTTTCATTACATAAAGGGGAGAGGTTCCGATATCACCGTAAATGATACCTAAAGTGATCAATAATCCACCCAACGTTAGTTTATTGAGGTGGCTTTTATGTGAGCTCATAAATAGAATTTAAAGGTACAAAATTAACTATTTTTTATGTATCCCAACATTTTACGGGGTTGTTTCTACACCATCACAAAGCTAAATGCCGTAAATTTAGAGCTCGTTATTTTTAATGCTATGAAAAAATATTTAATTGCAGTCGTAAGTATCTCATTTTTAATTTCCTGCAAAAATGATCCAATAGGCGTTAGCACGGAATCGGCAATACAACCAAAGACTTTTAAAAACGCCGTGGTAGATTCCATACTGACCGACAGCATCTCAATCCGCGGAATAGTAATTGATGCCAGAAAGGTATGGTATGCAGCAAACAATGGAAAATACGGCTTTTACGATCTCGAAAACGAGAAAATATTCAGCGGCCACGTCGCGTTTGACACGCTGCAGCCGGAATTCCGAAGCATTGCCAAAACAAAGGATCATGTTTTTATCCTGAACGCGGGAAGTCCGGCACTGCTTTACAAAATATCGAAAGACGGAAAGCAGGTCCGGCTCGTGTACAAGGAAACAGGTGCCAGAGCATTTTACGACAGCATGCAGTTCCTTAATGATAACGAAGGGATTGCCATGGGCGATCCGACCAGCACATGCCTTTCCGTCATCACCACAGTCGATGGCGGCGAAACCTGGCAAAAACATTCCTGTGACGGCCTGCCAAAAGTGGCTATCGGAGAAGCTGCGTTCGCCGCAAGCAACAGCAACCTCATCGTTCACGGCAACGGGGTTTGGATGGTGTCCGGTGGAAAAAAAGCGAGGGTATTCTATTCTGCAGACCACGGAAAGAAATGGTCCGCATTCGATACCCCGATCGTTCAGGGAAGTGCGATGACCGGAATTTTCACCGCAGATTTTTATGATAGCAAAAATGGTTTCATTGCCGGCGGCGATTACGAAAAACCCTCACTGAATAGGGGTAACAAGGCCATTACTTCCGATGGCGGCCGCACCTGGAAACTGGTCGCTGAAAACAGTGGTTTCGGCTATGCGTCCTGTGTGCAATATGTCCCCAACAGCTTGGCAAAACAGCTGGTCTGTGTGGGTGCTTCAGGCCTGCTATACTCCTCAGATTCGGGAGTGCACTGGACCCAATTGTTAAAAGACAAAGGGCTGTTTACGATACGGTTTCAAAACGATTCTACAGCATTTGCTGCTGGAAAGGATAAACTGATTCGCATCAGGTTCAAATATTAGCGCTTAGTACCAGCGTTTTTTATTCTGCTTGGAGCCCGCCGATTTTCTTGAGTTCTTGTTTCGTTCCCCGCCGCGGTTTGAATTGGCTGCCGGTTTGGCCTCCATTTCTTCAGGAGCGCCGGCATGCCATGGATAAGGATGGTCGGATATGGTTTTTACGTCTACCTTAATCAATTTTATAATGTCTTTCCAGTATCCGTGTTCATCTTTACTGCAAAACGAAATCGCCTCTCCGGCATTTCCGGCCCTTCCGGTACGCCCAATGCGGTGTACGTAGGTTTCAGGGATATTCGGCAGGTCAAAGTTTATCACATAAGGCAGGTGGTCGATATCAATACCGCGCGCCGCAATATCGGTGGCCACAAGCACACCCACTTCTTTGTTTTTAAACGCATCAAGTACGCGCTGACGGGCGTTTTGTGACTTGTCACCGTGAATGGCTTCAGCAGCGACCCCTTTTTTTCGCAGTGCTTTCACGACATTATCTGCACCGTGCTTCGTCCTCGAAAAAACAAGTACATCCTTTAGGTTTTCATTGCGGATCAGGTGATACAACAGGTTGCGCTTTTCAGCCTTCTCCACAAAATACACTTTTTGGTCTACCTTTTCCGCTGTAGAAGAAACAGGCGTTACAGAAACGGTCGCCGGATCCCTCAGGAACATTTCGGCCAATTCCCGTATCGCAATCGGCATGGTCGCAGAGAACAACAACGTCTGGCGGTTGTTCGGTGTCAGCTTTACAATCTTTTTCACGTCATTGATGAAACCCATGTCCAGCATCTGGTCGGCTTCATCAAGCACGAGCGTATGCAAATGATCGAGGTTGATGAATCCCTGCTTGTGCAAATCCAGCAAACGACCCGGCGTAGCAACGAGGATATCGATGCCGCTGCGCAGCCTTTCGACCTGCGGGATCTGCGAAACACCACCGAAAATCGTCAGATGGCGCAGGTTCGTATACTTTCCGTAATCATCGAAGTTCTGTCCAATCTGCACGGCGAGCTCACGCGTTGGCGTGACCACGAGCGTACGGATGTGTTTTAACTTGCCGCCTGAGCCGACAAGGCGGTGCAGGTGGTGGATAATAGGAATCGCAAACGCGGCGGTTTTTCCGGTACCGGTCTGTGCGCAGCCAATCAGGTCGCGCCCTTCCAGTACGATCGGAATCGCCTGCTGTTGTATCGGGGTAGGTTCAGTGTAGCCGAGATCAGCGACAGCGTGTTGTATATTGTTGGATAAATGTAAGTCTTCGAATTTCATAAAATCATGTACCGCCACTTTATTGTGGCAAAACAGCGCGCAAAGATAGGGTTATTATTTTAATAACCGAATCCGGGCTTCCTGCAGCGTCATGCCAACTACCGTGATGCTGTGGATCAGCTGTGTCCGGAGGCTTTCCGGATCGCCATCGTAGTGCCTTGACCAGGCATCAGAATAAAGAATGCTGCGGATTTCCCGAATCCTTTTCGTTACCTCAGCGGCAGTGAAAAGGGCTTTTGCCGCACTGAAATCAGCATGGCCTTTGTGTTGGTAATGCGCCTGGCCCTGCGTATCCACATCGATGTAATACAATTTTTCGGTGTCGTTGTCCGGATGAAAAGAAGTCCAAAGCGCAAAACCCAGACGCATCCCCCGCGATTTGTCGGCTGAGTCAGATTGCAGACGCCACTTGCAGTTTGCAGCGCGTCCCCAATGGTCTGACAGCCGGTATACGCCATTGTCCCTGAAGAAGTAACTGCTGCCGGACTGGCTTTTGTATTGGGGTACGGTACCAGCCACATCCTGCAATGGCCTTTCGTCGAATACGCAGAAAGTATGCTTGTGAAAGTTCGAGCGGCCGTAGGTTTTTTCCATGTGTAAATATAAATCCATTTCTGGGTTCTCACCAACGGGAAAATAAAAATGCCGTTCGGCTGCTTTGGGTTAACTTCCCCGGAACAGCGAAACGGCATGATATGATGTGGCCCTGGCGGGTCCCGAAATTTCGGGATAAGCGGCATCTCCCGATTTAAAAAAGCAAGGCTTCTGCCGTGGTTTTTGTTAATCGGGAATACAGCGAAAGCCGGATCAGCTCCTGAAAACCAAAATTATTGTTTGATAAACTGCAACTCGATAGCCAATTTAACTTCTTCACTAACCAAAACGCCGCCTGTTTCCAATGCTGCATTCCAGGTGAGCCCAAAATCCTTACGGTTGAGTTTTCCCGTTATTGAAAAGCCGGCCTTGGTGTTGCCCCATGGATCTTTCATCAACCCGCCAAATTCAACAGCAAGACGCACCGGTTTGGTTTCTCCGTGCAGCGACAGGTCGCCGTGCAGCTCGTAGTCACCTTCGTTGATTTTTGTGAAAGCCGTAGCCTCGAATTTCAGTTCCGGGTATTGTTCTGCATCAAAGAAATCTGCGCTGCGGAGGTGCGTGTCACGGTCAGCGTTCCCGGTGTTGATGGAAGCGGTTTGGCCGGTGAAATGTACTTTGGCATTTTCGAAGTGATCGCCTTCGGTTTCAATATTGGCTTCGAACGTATCGAATTTTCCGGATACATTGGTAAACATCATGTGTTTTACTTTAAAGCCGATTTCTGAGTGGGTAGGGTCGAGGACCCATTTTGTTGTTGACATGGTATTAAAATTATGAATTATGAATTACGAGTTAATTAGATTCTGGGGAGTTGCATCGGTACTTCCATCAGCAGGATTTCGGCGCCTTCTGTCAATGCCTTGATAGAGATGCTGTCAGCGCCCGTAATACCAAGGCCATCTCTGGTATCGAGTGTCGTTTCACCGATTTGGAAGCTTCCTTTTAACACAAAAGCGTAAACGCCGTTGCCTTCTTTTTTCAGTGAGTAAGTAGTACCGAAATCCTGGTCAAACGTTCCCAGGTGAAACCACGCGTCCTGGTGGATCCAAACGCCTTCATCATCAGCGTTCGGAGACAATACCTGTTGCAGCCTGTTGTGGCGGTCTTCGAGGTTCAGCGTAAGCTGATCATAGCGTGGGTCAACGTTCCTTTTGTTCGGGAAAATCCAGATTTGCAGGAATTTGGCGAGCTCGTCCTTGTTCTTGTTGTATTCCGAATGCGAGATTCCGGTACCGGCACTCATAATCTGGATGTCACCTTTGCGGATCACGGCCGTGTTGCCCATACTGTCCTGGTGCTGTAAATCGCCTTCAAGCGGAATCGAGATGATTTCCATATTGTCGTGTGGATGGTTGCCAAAACCCATGCCGCCGCTCACACGGTCATCGTTGAGTACGCGCAGTACGCCAAAATGCGTGCGCTCCGGATTCTGGTATCCTGCAAAACTAAACGTATGGTATGATTCAAGCCAACCGTGGTTTGCATAACCGCGGGTATTGGCTTTGTGTAAAATGATGTTTGCTGTTGTGTTCATAGTATATGCATTTAATTACAGGACAAAGTTCCGCCAATCGAAAATGAAAAACATTGAACTGGGACAAGAAAAATCATTGCGGGGTATTCGTGATTAAAATCCAATAGCCGCCAAATGAGGCAAAACGGATTCACGAAAACCGCTTTAAGATGTCCGGCTTCGTATCGTACAAATGTACGATTAATTCGCCGAACAGCGTATTGGCCCACGCAAACCAGCTCCTCGAAAAGTCCTTTGGATTGTTCACATCAAACGACTCATGGATAAAGCCGGTGCCGGCATGGGTGCTTTTTAGCGTTTTCAGGCAGTACACGATTTCTGCCTCGTCATCGGTAGTCAAAGCCTGCATAATCAACCCAAGCGGCCAGATCTTATTTTCGCCTACGTGCGGCCCGCCAATTCCCTTAGCATAACGTCCCTCGTTAAACCATGGATTGTCATGGCCCAGGGAAAAACGCCGCGTGTTTTTATAAATGCCGTCCTCTCGTGTCCGGTAACCCAGGTACGGAATCGACAACAGGTTCGGGACATTCGCATCATCCATAAACAACGCATTCCCGAAGCCGTCAATTTCGAGCGCGTAGATTTTGCCGTAGCCCTCGCGCGTAAAAACAGCGTGCGCCTCGATCGCGGCATCAACTTCGTCGGCCAGCGTTTTACATTGGTTTTCAAAGTCGGGATCATGATGGACGGCAGCGCTGATTTCAGCCATTTGCCGCAGCGACACCACAGCGAACATATTCGAAGAGATCAGGTACGGATAAAATGTGGCATCGTCTGACGGGCGAAACATCGAATGGATCAGGCCGTTTTTATGGGTGGGATTGCCATAGCCGCCGCCAAACTGCGTGTCCAGCGGATTCCCATTGCCGCGCTGGAATCGGTAAGGGCCTTTGTCCACCTTCCTTTGCTGTTCTTTAAATGTTTGTACAATCAATTGCATGGCGCTCTTCCAATCGATGTCGAAAACGCTCGCATCGCCGGTGGCTTTCCAATAATGGTAGGACAATCGGGCAACATAACACAATGAATCGACTTCCCATTTTCGCTCATGGACGCCGGGCTTCATCAGCGTTGCATCGTCTTTCCAGTCGCTGACTTTTGCCGGGTCGTCATAAAAGGCATTGGCATAAGGGTCCAACAGCACAAATTCGACCTGCTTGTTGATCACGCCTTTCAAAAGATTTTTCAGTTTGTCATCCTCATTGGCCAAAGCGAGATACGGAAATACCTGTGCCGCCGAATCGCGCAGCCACATCGCGTCAATGTCGCCGGTAATGATGTAAGTGTAGGGCTTATTGCTTTTATGGTAATAATGAACTGTCGTGTCTAAAGTATTTGGGAAACAATTTTCAAACATCCATGCAAGCTCCTGATCACCGATGGATTGCTTTACCCTCCTGATCTTGTTCTCGACGGCGACAGAAACAAAATTCCGCTTCGAAACGTCGGGGCGGCGCGAAATGAATTCATTTGCGGCAAAAAGCTGAAAAGGCGAGGGAAGGGCCATGAAGCCCAATCCCAAACCGGACTGTTTGATAAATTTTCTTCTGGAATGCATAAGTGTCTTTTTATATAATCAATGAATTAAGCAAAACAAAATGGGTTTATAGAGAAGTAAGCCGATTTGAGAACAGTCAGTATAATTTAGGCAAACGCCAATCGTGGAAGCCAGAAATGCACCCTTAAAAAACTGCCGTCATCCTAACCCCATCCAGCACCGCTTCGCCCAGCACGTCCAGATGGATGTCCGCCAACGCTTTAAACTTAATGCAGTATCCCGTCACACTCGCTTTGCCAATCGTTTTGCCATACGTTTGCGGCAGGTACGTCTTGTCTTTAATGCCCAGGATATACACGGAGATGCCCGTCGTGTTCCCGCTGATGCCCACCTGAAAAAACGGCTTAGTGCTGCCATTGGCATAGGTCAGCGTCTGCAGGCCATAGCCAATCGTCGGGTTAGCGACCACCTTGCCGTGCTCGTTTTTTCCATCGTCAAACCACAATCGGGTACCCGGCAGCCACAGCAGCATGGATTCGTGCAACGCCTGCATGGCGCCGCGCTTCGGTTCCGGCAGTTGCGAAATGTGCGCACGGATTTGTGTTGTAACTTCCATAAAATCTTAGTTTTGCGTTCGACAGTTGCAATTGGCCACCGCAAGTTCGTAAATGTCGTCCACATCAACAAATGAATTGCCACCAGATCGTAAAACGGGATGCCGCCAGCCTTTGCGCAGACCGCTATCAGGCACTGTAAGAACTATTTGCAACCGCTGAAGCAACGCATACAGCCATGTAAGCGACGCATACAGCCGTGTAAGCGACGAATGCAGCCGTGTAAGCGACGAATGCAACCCCTGAAGCAACGCATACAGCCGTGTAAGCAACGCATACAGGCGTGTAAGCGGCGAATGCAACCCCTGAAGCAATGCATACAGCCGTGTAAGCAACGCATACAGGCGTGTAAGCGGCGTTTCAATCTCCGCAGACATGCATGCAGCCTCTGAAGCAACGCATACAGGCGTGTAAGCGGCGTTTCAACCTCCGCAGACATGCATGCAGCCTCCGCAGACACGCTTACAACCCGTGAAGACGCGTATGAAAGCGTGTAAGAGGCACTTGCAACGTGACAGCCGTATTGGAAACCATTGGAGAAAGGCATCGGGGCAGTACACCGGCAGATAAACACTACAGAAACGGTAGCTATAAAATGATACGAAAAATACGTATTTTTGCTTCCCAAATACAAAAGCGTTGCCATGTCAAGATTTCCAAGGTCCCAGGAATATAAGGCTTTATTTTACCGGATATTTTTAGCATATGTCTTTTACCTGCTCGCAAGGATATTGTTTTTGTGCTACAATTCCAACCTTATTAAGGTACACTCTGTATGGGAATTCCTAACCCTGTATTACCATGGGCTAGCCTTTGACACCACCGCTATTCTGTATGTCAACGCACTGTTTATCGTATTTTCCATATTGCCGGTGCTCTACAACACCCGAAAGGGATACCAAACCTTCTTATTTTACCTGTATTTCATCACCAACCTGATTGCCTACGCGACCAATTTCATCGACTTTATCTACTACCGGTTCAATTTCGGACGCTCCACGATCACCATCACCGATTCAGTGGCACACGAATCAAACAAGGCGCTGCTGTTCTGGAATTTCCTGATCAATTACTGGCATGTGTTCCTGTTGTTCTTCGGATCGGCCTGCCTATGGATTTACCTGTACAAAAAAGTAAAGGTGAAGGAAGACCGCGTACTGTTCATGGGCCGTTACTTCATCTACTCGACATTGAGCTTCGTCGCGATATTGGTGCTGTGCGTCGGCGGCATGCGTGGGGACTTTAAGAAAAGCACCCGCCCAATCAACCTGATCGATGCAAACCGTTACGTGAAGGAAATCAGCCAGGCGGATGTGGTGCTGAACACGCCGTTCGCCATCATCCGTACCATGTTCAGCAACAGCTTCCAAAAAGTAAACCTGGTGTCGCAGGGAACGATCGACTCGCTGATCGTTCCGGTAAAGCAATACCATAACAATCCACCCACAAAACCCAACGTCGTGATTTTCATCCTTGAAAGCAACGCGCGCGAATATTTTGGCAGTTTTAACAAGGAATTCAACATACCCAATTATAAGGGATACACGCCATTTGTCGATTCATTGGCACAGCACAGCCTGATTTTCACCAATGCCTATTCCAACGGTCACAAGTCCATACACGCCGTATCGTCGGTATTGGCCGGCATCCCTTCATTTAAGGACGCTTTCACCTCGTCGCCTTATCCAAAGCAGCCCACCGAATCGTTGGTATCGACTTTGGAAAGCATCGGATACCACACTTCTTTTTTCCATGGCGCGCCAAATGGTTCGATGGGTTTTCTCGGATATGCGAACATCCTCGGTACCGACCGCTATTTCGGGAAAACCGAATACAATAACGATGCCGACTTTGATGGCGTCTGGGGAATTTGGGATGAGCCTTTCTTCCAGTATTTCAACCGCGAACTCGGCAAACAGCAGCAGCCTTTCCTGGCCACGCTATTTTCAGTGTCGTCGCATGAACCCTATAAGGTTCCCGCAAAATATGAAGGCAAGTTTCCAAAAGGCGACGTGAACATCCACCAATGCATAGGTTACACAGACTATGCGCTGAAGCAGTTCTTTGCCAAGGCTAAATCGCAGCCATGGTTTAAAAATACGATATTCGTATTGGTAGGCGATCATGGCAACACCGTCTTCTACGACGAATACAAAAAAGAATTCAACAGGAATGCAGTGGCCATGATGATTTACCGTCCCGACGGGAAATATGCCGGTGTGAACCGCGATTATGCACAGCAGATCGACCTCTACCCGACGATACTGGACATGATCGGATATCAAAAACCGTTCAGGAGCTGGGGGCGCAGTTTAATAGGGGATTCCGATGAACCGCCATTTGTTGTGAAGTACTCCGCAAACCTGTACCAATTCATGTCAGGGGATTACATTTGTACCTTTGACGGGAAAAAGGCGGTGGGCTTTTACGCCAAAGCCGACAAAGGGATGGAACACAACCTGATTTCGAAACGCAACGCCGCAATGGACGCGCTCGAACGCCGCTGCCAGGCTTTTATCCAGGATTATATGGAACGCGTGATTGATAAGAAGCTGGGTGGGGAGACAAGGAAATAGGTGTTTATGATTACACCCTTATAAGTTTTGGTATATTTAACGCAGAAAACACTTAAATCTCACGAATGAATAATCTGCTTAAAAGGCTAACGGTAATCAGTTTTTCATTGTTGTTTTTACCTTTCTTTCAGACTTGTTCAGATGACGCAATCATCAACAGCAACTGGTCTAAAAACAGCCCGCTTCGCGAAGCGGAGCCAGTAACGGATTCCTTGCATGACGAAACAGTGGGTGCTGCAGATGCGAAAGAATTTCACCTTACTTATGATGAGCTAAAGCAGAAGAAGGTTCTGGCAATTCAGAGGTTTATCGACGGAAAGGCTAAAGCGACCTTGAGTGGATACCAATTGGGACTTTTGGCCGTCAACGATTTCAGCTGGGAATTTAATATTATGTTCGCTTTCACGATCGTATTGATATTGTGTGTTTGTCAACTATTTATGTCATTCACAGGACGATACAAGTGGGTCTTTATTACCGGATGCTGCAACGCGGTCTTATCGCTTTTCCCATTCGCAGCAGCTTTTCATGATGGAGCGATAGAGGATTTATCTCAAATCAAATTCGGCTTCTATTTGTTTTATACTAACGTGCTGTTGATTACCTATGTTTCTAATAAACTATACAACGAAGCCAAGTCAACCCATAACTTTGGTGAAGAAACAATGGTGAAGTAGCTCAGCGTCATTTAGGTCCATTAAGTTGTCTGGAAACCTTTTGCGTTAATGTGACAAAAAGGCTGGTAAGTATAATCCTAAATAAATCTTGGGCTACAGCGTGTTGGCTTTATCTATTTGAAATTGATATCCTCGCCACCTGTCAGCACAAACAAAACCGCAATCAACGCAACAAGCATCAGGAACAGGAACAACAGGTAGAACACAATGAACCGCCACAGCAGTCCGCCAAATCGGTAACGTCCCTTAGAAGCATTCGTATACACCCAAACAGGCCAAAGCAAAATGAGGAAAGGAAAAACCGCTTCAACATAGCCCATAAAATCAGGTAGCCAGCGGTCTGCGAAGTTGATGGAGATCCCGACCATCGTAATGAAAATCTTTCCTAAAAGTGCAATACCGGCAATGATGAAATGCTCGGCGAGGTTGAGTTTCAGCCGCCGGAAAATCAGATAACCACAGATGGCAAGCATCGGGACGATACTGAGCACAATAAACTTCAGGTTGTCTTTGAAGAAATTCTTAATGTGTTCTGACTGTGCATTCGATTTGGTAGCATGTGTTGTTTCAAAACTTTCGTAAAAATGGCTTAACAACACGGTAAATCCAATCAGTAGCAAACACAGGTAAAACACATTGTAATACCGGATGCGCTTTCCGGAAATGTAGTCCATCGCCGCCTGACCCGGCCGCACCAACGCTTCCTTGATAGTAAATAGGATCCCACGCTCGATGTGCCACACGCCGTGCAACAGGTCATGCATCACAAAATGCTTTAGGACTATGCGGTGGGTGTCGCTCTTCTGCCCGCAATCCGGACAAAAACGGCTGTGTACCGTGGCATTACAGTTCAGGCAGTGGGAACCAGTCATGATAAAAATTGTTTTGGTGGCCTAAAAATAGATAAATCGACGTAATTGCTGAAGCTTTTAACCGATTAAATCAAATGCGCCAATTGCCCATTCACTAAAAGGTCACCGTTCCTTTACCACCGGAGAGGATGATCACGATGACCGTAAGGACAACCATCATCATCACAAACAGCAACACATAAAACAACAGCATCCGCCAGGTGAACCCGATCCAGGTGTATTTTCCCCTAACCGCATTTTGATATACCCAGGCGGGATATAATACCATCAATAACAGTACAATAAGCACCAAATAATCGGAAAAATCAGGCAACCAACCCATTTTAGTGATGAAAACGGTGGTGAAAATGGCAATCGCAATCAGCAATTCTCCTAACAGGCAAATGCCGCCGAGGATAAAGTGTTCCGCGAGGTTTAACTTCAACCGCCTAAATACGATTAATCCGCACAAGCCTAAAATCGGGACAATTCCCAACAAAATGAATTTGATGTTTTTTGCGAAAAATTCCGTGCCATTGACCGATCCCTTTTCAATCACCCGTTCTTCTTCAGGCGGTAAGAAACCCTCGAAATAGTGCTTCAGCAGCAGGTTAAAACCGATGACAAGCAGGCACAAATAAAACACATTGTAATACCGGATCCGTTTTCCGGAGACATAATCCAGCGCCGCCTGTCCGGGCCTCACAAATGTTTCCCTGATTGTAAACAGGATGCCACGGTCAAGGTGCCATACGCCGTGCAGCATATCATGCAGGATAAAATGCTTCAGGACGATGCGGTGCGTATCGGTACGCTGCCCGCAAATCGGACAAAAATTTTGGTGCACAGGTTCGTCGCAGTTCAGGCAGTGATGGGGATTCATGGCTGGGTTGTTTTTGACAGCACTAAAAATAGAAAAAAAGGCTTTCATAACCGAAAGCCTTTTGATATTATTTATTTTCCAGCCAAAGCCTTGCGTTCACAAACGCCTCATGCCACGGCGATACTTCATCGCGGCGCCCATCCGGATAATGTGCCCAGTTCCATTGGAACGTAGACCGCTCGATGTGTGGCATCATGACCAGATGGCGGCCGTCATTGCTGGCCATCATCGCAATATCGAAATGCGAGCCATTCGGATTTGCAGGATAACCTTCGTAAGCGTATTTGGCAACGACGTCGTATTGATCCTCACTGTACGGAAGCTCAAACTTTCCTTCGCCATGCGAAATCCACACGCCCAAAGTGCTTCCTGCGAGTGACGACAGCATCACGGAATTGTTCTGCTGTATGGTCACCGAAGTAAAGCCGCTCTCGTGCTTATGGGAATCATTGTGTTTCATTTTTGGTTTCTGCTCATGCGTCGGGTTAATCAATCCCAATTCGATGAACAGCTGGCAGCCATTGCAAATACCGACAGACAAGGTGTCCTCGCGTTTAAAGAAATTATCCAAAGCGGTTTTCGCTTTCTCATTGTATAAAAACGCACCGGCCCATCCTTTAGCAGAGCCCAATACGTCTGAATTGGAGAATCCACCGACGGCGCCAATGAACTGAATGTCTTCCAAGGTCTCACGTCCCGAAATTAAATCGGTCATGTGCACGTCTTTCACATCGAAACCGGCCAGATACATCGCATTGGCCATTTCGCGCTCGGAGTTGCTTCCTTTTTCACGGATGATGGCTGCTTTCGGGCGTGGTTTGGAGGAATCGATCACCGGCTTTTTACCGTCGAAATGTGTTGGGAAAACGAATTGCAGCGGTTGCTTTTTATAATTGTCAAAACGCTCCGCCGCTTTCTTGGCACCGGATTGCTTCTGGTCTAGCAAATAAGAGGTTTTGTACCAGGTGTCCCTGGTCTCTGCAATATTAAATGACAAGGCGTCGTCGCCGTTTTTCAGGTTCATTGTATTGCTTTCCGTGGCCTTGCCAATACGGTAAATCGTTACATTTTCTTGTTCGAAACTACGTTCGATATCTTCATCAGCCTGGAACACGATTCCGATGTTCTCTGAGAAAAGCAACTTAACGGTATCATTTTCACCAATGCTACTTAGGTCCAGATTGGCACCAAGATTGACATCCGCGAAACACATTTCGAGCAGCGTCGTAATCAGTCCGCCACTGCCGATGTCATGCCCCGCCTGGATTTTTCCGTCGCGGATCAATTGCTGTACCAGGTTGAAAGCCGTTTTAAAAGCCTTCGCATCATTGATCGTAGGCGTTTCTGTACCTATTTTATTGAGCGTTTGTGCAAACGACGAACCGCCGAGCTTAGGCATATCGTTGGAAAGGTTTACATAATAGATATTTCCGCCATGTTTCTTTAGGACTGGCTCCACGACCGCAGTGATGTCATTGCAGTTCCCGGCAGCAGAAATGATGACCGTTCCGGGCGCAATCACATCGCCATCGGGATATTTCTGTTTCATCGAAAGCGAATCCTTACCGGTCGGAATGTTGATGCCGAGTTCAATCGCAAAGTCGGAGCAGGCCTGAACCGCCGCATACAAACGCGCATCTTCGCCTTCATTTTTACACGGCCACATCCAGTTCGCGGAAAGTGAAACGCTTTGCAAGCCATCTTTCATCGGTGCCCATATGATATTCGACATTGCTTCTGCAATCGCATTGCGGCTTCCTGCGGCCGGATCGATCAATGCCGCAATAGGAGCATGGCCAATTGACGTTGCAATTCCTTCTTTTCCGAGATAATCCAAAGCCATCACACCCACGTTGTTCAACGGCAACTGCAGCGGACCCGCACATTGCTGCTTTGCGACTTTCCCGCCCACACAGCGATCGACTTTGTTCGTAAGCCAGTCTTTACAGGCTACGGCCTCAAGTTGAAGTACATTGTCGAGATAGGTATGCATGTGGCTGATGTCGTAATGCAACTCCTGGTAATTCCGTTCGATTTTTTTGTCATTCATCACCACTTTAGGCGAACTTCCGAACATGTCACTTAGCGCCAGGTCCATGGGCTTGGCACCCGTTTTTTCTGATTCAAATGTAAACCGGTGGTTTCCGGTGACGTCACCTACCTGGTACATTGGGGAGCGTTCGCGTTCGGCTACGCGCTCCAGCATTTCAATATCGTCCTGCCCGATGACAAGCCCCATTCTTTCCTGCGATTCATTCCCGATGATTTCTTTCGCCGAAAGTGTTGGATCGCCTACCGGCAATTGATCGAGATTGATATGTCCGCCGGTTTCTTCTACCAATTCGGAAAGGCAGTTTAAATGTCCACCTGCGCCATGGTCGTGTATTGAGATAATCGGATTGTTGTCGCTTTCCACAAAAGCACGGATCGCGTTCGCTGCGCGCTTTTGCATTTCCGGATTCGAACGTTGGATCGCATTCAGCTCGATGCCCGAACTAAATGCGCCGGTATCTGCTGAGGATACGGCCGCGCCGCCCATTCCGATCCGATAGTTTTCACCGCCGAGGATCACGATTTTATCACCGGCAACAGGTTTTTTCTTAATCGCTTGACTGGCCTTGCCATATCCGATTCCGCCGGCCTGCATAATCACTTTATCGTAACCGAGCCTGCGGTTTGCCTCATCATGTTCGAATGTCAGCACAGAGCCGGTAATTAACGGCTGCCCGAATTTATTTCCAAAATCGGAAGCGCCATTCGACGCTTTTATTAAAATATCGATGGGGGTCTGGTAAAGCCATTTCCGTTCCGGCATATCATTTTCCCACTCGCGTGTGCTTTCGAGTCGGGAATAGGCCGTCATGTATACAGCGGTACCTGCGAGCGGCAATGAACCCTGGCCGCCAGCCAGCCTGTCGCGGATTTCGCCACCCGAACCCGTAGCCGCACCGTTAAAGGGCTCCACGGTGGTAGGGAAATTATGGGTTTCTGCTTTCAGTGAAATCACCGAATCAAAATCCTTTGTTTCGTAATAGTCGGGTTTGTCACCTGATTTGGGCGCGAACTGCTGTACACGTGGGCCTTTGATGAAAGCGACGTTGTCTTTATATGCCGAAACGATATCATTAGGGTTTTCAGCAGACGTCTTCTTAATCAGTTTAAACAACGAAGATGGTTGTTCCTTACCATCGATGACAAAACTTCCATTGAAGATCTTATGGCGGCAATGCTCGGAATTGACTTGCGAAAACCCAAACACTTCAGAGTCGGTCAGCTTCCTGTCAATCCTAATGGAGAGGTTGTTCAGGTAATCTACTTCCTCGTCGCTTAAGGCCAGCCCTTCAGATTTGTTGTAAGCGGCAATATCGTCAATCTCCAGAATAGGTTCCGGTTGGATGTTAATCGTGAAAATGTCCTGGCTTAGCGCATCAAATTTCTGCGAAAGCATCGGGTCAAAGGCTGTAAAATCGCTGCTGGCCTTATGGAATTCTTCGATACGGATGATGCCTTCAATACCCATGTTCTGGGTAATCTCAACAGCATTGGTACTCCAGGGCGTCACCATAGCGGCACGTGGACCAACAAAAAAATCCGTAAGCACGGATTTTTCAATTTTATGAGCGTCGCCAAAAAGCCAGTTTAATTTTGAGATGTTTTCTGCCGAAAGCGTACCCTGTGTCTGGACAGCAAAAACAGTACCGCTTTCGTTTCCGAAGAAATGAATCATTGTAAGTATTTTAGTGGTGTTGTGTGGTGCAAATTTAAGTGTTAAAAGTGTTATACGCAAAAAAAAAGCCGACAGGTTGCCGGCTTTTATATTGGGTTATCAACAATACTATTTTCTAAGCATCGTGATTTCCATGGTTTTATATTCCTTCCCATCCGGACCCGTGTCAAATCCTTCGAGCTTGCGGGTATTTGCATCAACTATTTGATAGATCTGTTTGATTTTCTTAGGTTGCTTGGTCGCCGGATCAACGCATTCTCCGCTATAGGTTATGGTTTTGGCAGCGCTATCGTATGTTCCGGTCATGAACATAATTCCTGTTCCCATATTATCCGTCCAGGTTTGCTCGAATTTACCCGTCGCGTTGTTGTATGCAACAAGTCCCTTTCCTTCGAACGGCGCACCCATAGCTGTTCCGGTATATTTACCTTCCTGATAGCGTCCTCCCAAAACCATCTTAAGTTCTCCTTTCATAGTGGTTACTTCAGGCGCTTTCGTGGGATCCATCCACATCTTGCTTTCGCCTGACCAATTGCCGCTTTCCTCTGCGAGCAGTTTCTGCATGTCACCTGGAGTGGCATAGGCTTTCCATGCTTCCATCATCGCGACAGAATCCATTGGTTTTGCAGGTTCGGTGGCCGTCTTTTCTGTGGCAACTGTCGTGGAATCGGTAGTTGCAGATTCGTTTTTCACGTCCTCTTTTTTGCAGGCTGTCACCGTAATAAGCAACGCTGCGAGGTAAGTACAGGATTTTTTCATAAATCTAAGATTTTTGGTTATATCTTAAAATTAAGAAAAAAAACTTTACCCATCTAATTGTCAGGAGATTAATTTTCTTCCGGGAATACCGCACTTTGGTATGCTCCAAGGTCCGGTGGGGTGGAAGTACGCGGATTACCCAACACGTCAACGGGAACAATAACCGAGGCATCACCTTTTCCTGCCGCTGGGGATTCGGGTTCGATGTTTAGTTTATTGGCATTCGGATTGAAAAACTTCGGGTTGAGGTCAACGCTGTTTTTAGCAATCAGGCACTCGCTAAACAACGCGCCGTTGTCAAAATCATACAGCGGATCATCGGTATATTGGTTGCTGATGTTATTGAACTTGATCAGGCAGTTCGTAAACTTGTAATTAAACGCGGTGTCGGAATTGTGTTTATTGAGTTTTAACTCGATCTGGTTGGAGCCATAGAAAATAGAATTGGTAAAATTTGCTTCCACTAAAGGGTTGGATTCAGGGTCTGCGCCGGTAATATAATTGTCCAACAACACCGCATATTGCGTAGAACTTGGCCAGTCGTTGTTGAATGTACAATGGGTGAAATTGTATTTTCCACCATAAGTCCCGGCGAAACAAGCTTGCCCACAATTGTTAATGACCACATTTTCGCCCGTGATATTTCCGTTTCTTCCGAGTATTCCCGCCACCGATTGGTTATAAATCTGGGTATTTCTGATGTTCAGCACAGCCGCATTATTTTCGACCAGCAAGCCAGCGACGGCATTCTTTAGCGTCAGGTGATTGATATTCCCTCCAAGGCTTCCCGAGGTTAACCAGATGGTACCCCATTGTCCCGGAACTTCTGCGAAGTCGGGCTCGAGCCTGTCGCCTTCAAAAATCACTTCATTTTCGAGCGCTTCCGTCGTCGAAACGCCACCGTTGATATTGATGGTACCGCCGCCCGCAACAATAATCCCCGAATCGGCGTGGAAATGCAGTCGGGCGCCGGGATGGACGTTAAGCGTCTTTCCATTGGCCACGGCGGCGTAACCGTAGATGACATAAGGTTTTTCATTGGTCAGCTCATATTCATTGCCATGGTCATTTTCATCCAGGAAGAAACCGTATATTTCCTGTGCATTTTCCCCGGAACCCAGCGTCAGTGTTTCAGTAGTGCCATCTTCAAACTTTTGCGGGTATAGGAAAACAGCATCCTGGATCAGCGTCACAAGCTCCACCTTCTGGAAGTTTGTGCCATTTCCAAACTGAATTTGGTCGGTATACAGAAAATCCGTGGGATTGGCATCGGCAATATTTGCGGTGGTTTCAATAAAGATGTAAAGGCTGTCTTTTGCCAGCAGCTCGACATTACTGAATATCTTTCCATTATCGCCTGTCATGCCGTCCACCGTCATGCGGTACTTCGATGCCTGCCCTTTTGCCAGCTGGATCGTCGGGATTGAGATGTTGTCGTTGCTTTTATTGTAGACTTTTAACGTGTAAGTGCTGGAACCGATGTCGGTAAAAACGGTATCGAGGTAAACGGTATCTTTCGAAAACGCAAGTTGGCCAACGCTCGGCTGGAAGTCAAAATCGGTACGGCAGGAAGCGAGTGAAATGAGGGCGATGATGAAAAGTGCCAGAGCAGTTTTGCGCATGAGGTTGTTAATTTTGGTAAAAATAATAAAATTTGGTTAGCCCAGTCTGTAACCAAACGCCAAAAACCAAATATTATTCTTTACGCTTTATAAACAGTAAAAGCGTAATTTTGCAACAAATTTTGAACGATGGCTTTTGACAAAGAAAAGGTGCTTGCGCTTTGCAATGCATTTTCCGAAAATACCCTAATGCAAACCCTCAATATCCGGTATGTCGATGCCGGAGAAGATTTCCTAACCGCAACGATGCCTGTGAATCCAAGCGTGCATCAACCCATGGGCCTGCTGCATGGAGGTGCCAGTGTCGCGTTAGCGGAAAGCGTTGGGAGCGCGGCGTCGATGTTGTATGCGAATCACGAGAAGGAAGAGGTGAGGGGCATCGAAATTTCAGCGAACCACTTGCGGAGTAAACGCGAAGGACTAGTTACGGCTACAGCACGTATTATCCACAAAGGCAAGACGATACATCTTTGGGAAATAAGGATTACTGATGAGGATGATAAATTGGTATGCCTTTGTAAATTGACCAATATTATACTGCCAAAAGAACAATGAAACAGGCAACAGTGTCACTTGACTCACTTTTTTCAAAGGCGGCAGACAACGCTGACAACGGTTTTCCTTTTGTACTCTACAGAAAGCCAGGCTCTTCTACCCTCAGCGGTTTATTCCAGAAAGACAGCCGGGAATTCACCACGGATACATTTATGGAAACCGGATATGTATTTGCACCTTTTTCCGGAAAAACAACATTGCTGATCCCGGAACAAGAGTCAGATTTTTTGTGCTCGCGCGATGCGATTGAAGTTGAGGAAACAGCACCGTTAAATCTGCCGGATACAACACAGGAAGACAGGGATTCACACATCGGTTTGGTGAATAAGGGGATTGATGCGATCCAGCAGGGTCGTTTCAGAAAAGTGGTACTGTCACGAAGGGAGGCCTTCGATTTATCTATTTTCGATTGTATCCCAACGTTGAAGAAAATGTTGGTGAATTATCCGGAAGCGTACGTGTATTGCTGGTTTCATCCCACAACGGGCTTTTGGTTCGGCGCATTTTCAGAACAGCTTTTGAAGGTTAGCGGAAACACACTGTATACGATGGCTGTGGCGGGAACACAAAAGTGGAAGCCCGAGTTGAATTGGCAGCCAAAAGAACGGGAAGAGCAGCAATTTGTTACCGATTTTATCGCGGGCGAATTGGGGAAATATGCTGTTTCTGTTGATATCAGTGCGCCCTACAACCTGAAAGCAGGTACGTTGGCACACATTAAGACGGATATCACAGCTTCACTACATCAGGGTACGCGTCTGAGGGATATTATTGAATCACTGCACCCGACGCCCGCGGTTTGTGGGTTGCCCAAAAATGAAGCGCTTGACTTTATCATGGCAAATGAAAATTACGACAGGCGTTATTATTCGGGGTTCCATGGAGAACTTAATAAGGATTTCCTGAATGGAAACGCCCAAACGGACTTGTTTGTCAACCTGCGCTGCATGGAAGTCGATTCGGTAAAAAAAACAGCCGGGATTTATGTGGGCGGCGGCATTACCAAAGACAGCAACCCTGAAATGGAATGGCAGGAGACTGTCAATAAATCTGAAACAATGAAAAAAATATTATCTAAATGAGCAATATGAAACTTGATATTTTAGCGTTTGGAGCGCACCCCGATGATGTGGAACTCGGATGTGGCGGCACGTTGGCCAAAGAAGTGGCTAATGGCAGGATGGTAGGCATTGTAGATCTTACCCGCGGAGAGCTCGGCACACGCGGCTCTGCTGAAATCCGTGATCGGGAAGCCATTGCCGGAGCGAAGGCGCTGGGAATCACTGTTAGAGAAAACTTGAATATGCGCGATGGATTTTTTGTCAATGATGAAAAACACCAGCTGGAAGTGATTAAAATGATTCGGAAATACAAACCGGAGATTGTGATCTGCAATGCCATTGAAGACCGTCATGTTGACCATGGCAAGGGAAGTAAATTGGTGTCTGACGCCTGTTTTCTTTCGGGATTGATAAAAGTGGAAACATCGCTGGACGGTTTGGTGCAGGAAGCATGGCGTCCGAAAGTGGTTTATCACTACATACAATGGAAAAACCTGGAACCTGATTTTGTCGTGGACATCTCTGATTTTATCGAACACAAGACCGCCGCGATCCTGGCTTATGATTCCCAGTTTTACAAACCTGGCAGCACAGAACCGATTACACCGATCGCTACGAAGAATTTCCTGGAAAGCATCCACTATAGGGCTCAGGATCTGGGAAGGCTTATTGGCAGAGATTACGCAGAAGGTTTTACGACAGAAAGATATTTGGCCGTCAATAGTTTAGAGGATTTGGTATAATTTTTTCGTTTTTTTCTTTGCCGAATCAACCTTTTTGCAATATATTTGCGCTCACAAAACACGGTGGTTGTAGCTCAGCTGGTTAGAGCATCGGTTTGTGGTGCCGAGGGTCGCCGGTTCGAACCCGGTCATCCACCCAGAATTTAAGCCTTGAGGAAACTCAGGGCTTTTTTTGTGGATTATTGCCAATAAAAACCTAAAATGGTTTTATGGCTGGACGTTAATCTTTAAATTTAGGTAAAAAAGAAACTATGTCAGCATTTATCTCCATTGGACACCGCATCACCGTACCCTCATTGAGGGACTTTATCATTACACATACGCTAAATGCCGGGGACTCTCTCGTGGTAAGCTCCCAGGATTTTCAGGAATTGGTTCATGAAATAAAAAGTTCAGGCGAAGGCATCCCTGATATTCCATTCAACCTGCTGGGGGTAAACATTCTCCAGGATCCAACCGATGCCGTGCCGGTTGGTAAGCTGCAAATTGTAAAGAACGAGCAATCGTATCTATAATTAAATCTGGCTTTTAATAATTCTTAAGAATTCATTTTGCTGATCGATAAAAACGTTATGCGAGCAGTTCTCGAGATAAAAAACCTTATCGGTACCGATCAGTTTGCTTAAATCTTCAATCTGTGCTGATGCATATAGGCCGTCGTCTTTACCATAAAGGGCGATGACCTTTATTTTTTTCGATAATTTTTCAATACTGCCGGAAAGGTTCAGCGCAGTGTATTTTTCATTTTTCCAGAATCCTGTTGGGCCTTGCTGCGTCATTTGTGTAGCCAATTTGAAATCGGGGCTTTTTCTCAGGTCGTCATATATTTTCTGGGCTTCCGGACTGATATTTTTAGGTTTGTAGAATCCATTCTGCATAGCGTACATGAAACAATAACTACTGTATTCCAGGCTGCTTTTATCCATTTTTTCAAGCATATCCATATATCCGAGACTAGAGGAGTCATTTTTATCGGTGTAGATTTTTCTACAGCGCGCAATGATATTTGTAAACGACTCCTGCAGTGATATTGGTGCACCCACTAAAATAACCGCATTTACTTTTTCCGCGAATTTTTCGGCATAAAGCGTGGCGATTACCCCGCCAAAACTGTGGCCCATTAAATTGATCTTGCCGATTTTGTATTTGGTTAGAATGGAATTGATGTCTGAAAAAGTTTCTTCAAAAGTGAACTTTGCATTGGCATCTGTCGAGCGGCCTTCACCGCGACGGTCATAAAGAATTACAAAATATCCTTCATCTGCAAGTTTTTGAGCCGTGGTTGATTCAAAATTAACGCTATTGTAGCCGGGCCCACCGTGCAGAAATAGGACTGGTTTTGCTGTTTCAGACCCATAGGTTTTCACAAAAAGTTCTTGCGCGGATGCGTTTGCCGCAAAAACAATAAATAGCAATAGGATAATTTTCTTCATATTTATGACATATTATTTTCCGTCTTTGTCCACCACGATACGTTCTACGCGGTTTGCCAATTCCCACGCAATTGCGAACGCAAGTTTTGTTCTTTTTTCCAGTGCATCGAATTCAATTTTATCTACTTCATCGGTATCCTTGTGATAGTCTGCATGCGTCCCGTTAAAAAGGAATACCGATGGGATGCCATTCTTAGCAAAATTATAGTGGTCCGAGCGGTAGTAAAATCGATTTGGGTCTTTGCGGCTATTGTATTTGTAGTCCAGCTCAAGGTTTACGAGGCTATTTGCCTCTTCGCAAATGTTGTAAAGGTCTGTGGAAAGGTAATCCGAGCCAATCAGGTAGATATAATTATTGGTAGTTTTGTGAAATTCATCACGTCTTCCGATCATGTCAATATTGACATCTGCAACGGTATTCGCTAGCGGAAACAAAGGATGTTCTGAGTAATACCTGGAGCCATGAAGGCCATGTTCTTCGCCGGTAACGTGTAATATTAATACCGACCGCTTGGGGCCATGACCGTCTTTTTTAGCTTTCTCGAAAGCCTGCGCAATCTCCATCAACCCGACCGTTCCAGAGCCATCATCATCGGCACCATTATAGACTTTTCCGTTTTTAACGCCGACGTGATCGTAGTGGGCAGAGACCACAACAATTTCCGCAGGCTTTTCCGAGCCTTCGATAAACGCCCAGATGTTTTCCGAGTCAGGCAGGCTTTCCCCGTATTTTTCATTCATGTATGCAGCGGGAACTGTTTGGTAGTAACTTTCAGCACCCGTTGGAAATGAAACCCCATCTGCCTGATATTGTGCTACGATGTATTTTCCGGCTTTTTTTTGTCCTTCGGAACCCGTTTCCCGTCCCTCCATCGCATCGGATGAAACGATTGTCAAGTGTTTCTTCAGTTCCTCAGCGGTAATCGTATTCATGTATTTTTGCTCATAAACCAGCGGTTTTTTGATGGAACATCCTACAGATATTGCAAGTACTGTGAGCCATAATATGTTTTTCATTTTAGTGTAGGTTAATTAACGTGTAAACCATAAAGCTAAGCAATAAAATAAAAACGATGATAAAGTTGATGAAAAACAATACTGCCGTTTTAATAAATGACACGCCTCTCGATTCGCCATAGAAACGATGATGCGCCGGAAAGAAGTAGTACAGCATCCAGCAAATGACGCCAAATATCATGATTTGTGAAATGAGATCAGCTATGTCAGAATGCAACAGTGTCAACACTGAATCCAGCGAAATTGAGATAAGGGTCACCAGCAAAAGGAATGAAAAGTAATGCAGCGTAAATATGCCATGATCGAAGTAGTACCAACGTTTCTTACTATGGAACAGCCAAAGAAAGAACGCAAATATCGGCATGTAGATGAACAGTACTTTCGGAAAATTATGCAGGAATGATTCCTTGAACTTATTCACCAGTTCTTCCCCGGTCATGCCTTTTTGGTTTATGAGTGTCATTTTCCGGTAAAACCAATATTTTACCGGACTGAATTTTTTGCTTTCGGGAAGCGAATGCTGTACTGAATCGAGTTGTCGGACAGTTCTGTAACCGAATTCTTCCCCAATTTTCACGGCTTTATAGTTTTTCTCGAGACTTTGCTTCATGCTTTCTGCTTCGTCTTTGGTAAAAAGGCCTGCGACACGTAGCGAATCAACTTTCTTCTGCTTTATCTCAACAGCTTCAATTTCCCGTAATTCCGCCATCTCTGCCGGCGTTAGTTTAAGTCCCGCAGGCGGTCTGATTTCCCGCAGGGGTTTTGACTCCAGCTCGGTTCCTTCTGCTACAATCGATATGACAAAAAAGGTGATGAAACTGATAAAAATGTAAAGTCTGACCGGCGCGAGATAGGAGAGCCTTTTACCAGACAGGTATTCTTTGGAAAGCGAAGCGGGCTTAAGTAGTAAATTCCGGATGGTTTTCCAGAATGCATTTTCATAATGCGTCAGGTCTTCAAAGAAATGGATAAAGAGGTGGTGAAAAGTTTTACGGGAGTCCGTGTTCTCCTGGCCACAATTCGGGCAAAATCGCTGATGCACGACATGGTTGCAATTCAGGCAGGTCTTATCACTTCTCAGTTGGTTTTTGGACATAAAAAAGGTATAGCTCTGGTTAGGTTTAGGAGATAAATCTACTAAAAAAAACAGAATTATACCGTTTTGGGCCGTGATTCGCTATTTTAGCACTTCTTTTAGGAAGGTGAGCATATGCTCCCACGAGCGTTTGTCAGCCTTTTCGTTGTATGCCGCGCCTTTTGAATTATCATTTCCTGCATAAGGATCGGTGAACGCGTGAACGGCATTGGCATAATAAACCATTTGCCAATCGGCTTTCGATTCGTTCATTTCCTGCTGGAAAGCTGCTACTTCTGCAGGAGGAACATTTGGATCATCAGCGCCGTGCAGCACGAGTACTTTTGTTGAGATTGGCTCGTTTGTCCTAGCGGTATCTTTTTTCAATCCGCCATGAAATGAAACGATGCCTTTCACAGGCATTCCGGAGCGCGCTGCTTCAAGTGCGCCAGTGCCGCCAAAACAATAGCCGATAACGACAATTTTGTTGGCATCTGCACCGGATTTGATCAATTGTTCCAATGCAAGACTGATCCGCTTTTGGTAAGATTTAAAATTCTGTTTGTAAAATCCGGCCTGTTTCCCTGCTTCAGCTGCGTCTTTTGGGTAATTTCCTTCTCCATAGATATCGGCGATAAACGCGTAATACCCCAGTTCAGCTAATTTTTTTGCGCTTTCTTTTGCGTGTTCATCAATGCCTTTCCATGCAGGAAGAATCAGGATTCCTTTAGTTTCTTTGCCTAATTTAGTTGGCACAATCGAAAATCCATTTAACTTTTGATCACCATCATTGTAGGCGACTGCCTTTAGTTGTGCTGAGAGGTGAATCGAAACCAACAATAACAGGAGTAGGTAAATTTTTTTCATTTTTTTGCTTTTAAACAAATATCGGGAATTGTTTTGGGCGAAGGATAAAGCTGTTGAAAATTAACGTTTGTTTTAATAGCTTTGGGATCTAAAAGAAAATGAGATGGATACTAAAGTAATAACGGTTGAGGCATATTTTGAAGCAGTGCCTGAAGACAGGAAAGTCGCGATGCAGACTTTGAGAAAAGTGGTTAAGGAAAATCTTCCGGAAGGATTTACTGAGGGGATGGGATATGGAATGGCGTGCTACGTGGTACCGCATTCGATGTATCCGGCAGGTTACCATTGCGATCCAAAAATGCCGCTGCCTTTTATCAGTATTGCGTCTCAGAAGAATTTTATTGCGTTGCACCATATGGGTATTTATGGGAGCAAAGACCTATTGGATTGGTTTCAGTCCGAATACCCTAAACATTCAAAATATAAACTGGATATGGGAAAAGGATGTATTCGGTTTAAAAAGCCTGATGACATACCGTTTGCACTTATTGCGGAATTGTGTAAAAAAATTACGGTAGATGATTGGATTACACTGTATGAGTCAAATTTGAAAAGATAGCTTATCTGAATAAAGTGTAGACTGCCATACCCATAATTAATACAGTGATTACGAGCAGAAAGCGAATTAAGCCAATTTGCGGATCATAGTCTTTGTTTTTACTTAAAATAAGTTTTCTGTGATTGCGCTGGGGTTTCATGTTTTTTAAGTGTTTTGCCATGCTGTATAAACAAATATACACTGAGACAGCTATTTATTTTGTAAAATTACTATACGATTACTTAAGGCACAATACCTGAAAACCCTGATTTTTCTGAGCAGAATATGGGATCATTTTAACGCTGTCGCTACGTGTTTAGCCAGTATTACTAAACGGTAGTTAAAAAAATCAGGGTTTACCCTGAGTACTATCAGGGTAAACCCTGATGGATTATTGTTTTTTTTTGTTTTAATTTGTTTCAAACAATTAAACCCCTTACAAATATTATGGAACCAATTCAAAACGCAGGAGAATCAATCAGCCTGGATGAGGCTAAAACGATGACCAGAGATTTCAGAAATTTATACCCAAATTCAACGAAAGGGTATATGATATCGGCGGTAAACATTCAACAGATTTTGAACCAGGATGGCTGCCAGGGCTTAAGGATTTACAATGGTTATGATGCGGCAAATAAGGCGACAAATCTGGTAATCGTGGGGACGGATTCCAGTGGTAACGACTTGTACGAAGGTGTGATTATGGATAGGACGAAACCGTGTCCGTCCGATTGTGATAACTCGAGCCCTTTATGCTACTAAAATAATAAAAGATGTCTCAATTTGTTTTTTATTTAAATACAATAATTGGATTCTCACTTTTGATTATCTATTTCAAAAGAAAGAAAACTAAACAATTTGAGGCATCTTTAATAGTTCCTTTTTTATATTTAGAGCTATTTTCAAACTTATATGAGCTGATTGCGACCGATATTTTTTCAGTTCATTCAGCGGTATATTTTAAAGTGTACATTTTTCTTGAGTTTTATGTGCTGCTAAATCTCTTTTATAAATTATCCGGGAAAACAATGAAATGGCTGTACATTTCTTTTGGAGTGCTGTTTTTATTGTTTTTTATTTTTGCATGTCTTGGCTTTGAATGGTCATTCAGCCAGAGTTTGAAAACAGACTCGTATCTATCTGCATTTGAATTGATTGTGATTTACGTGCTTGCAATTCATTGGTTTACAAGGTTATTTAAGTACTTGCCCGATATATCGCTTTTAGATATGCCAAATTTTTACTTCGTTTCAGGGTTGATAATTTACCTTTCAGGACCTATATTCTTGTTTCTGGTAAGCAGCCAGATTTTAAGTTCAGACCCTGAAAAATTTGGAGAATACTGGATTATCAATAATATCTTCAATATTATCTTAAAATTATTTTTAATTAAAGGCATATGGAAAATCAAGAAGTAAACACCATTCTTTTAGTCGGAACTTCCGTAATGCTTTTCCTCGGATGTGGACTTATTTTCATCGTATTTTTTTACCAAAACCACTTGGCAAAAATTAAAAGGAAGGAAGCTGAAGTACTGCTGAAAGCCAACTTAGAGAGCGAGAAAAATGAACGTAAACGCATCGCTGCAGACATTCACGATGGGTTATCGGGAGACCTTAATGCCATCCGAAATTTTGTGAGTATATTTCAAAAAATCGAAGCCGACCCTGAAAAAAGCGACATGCTCAAAAGTATCAAGACAGGTGTGGAAGCCGCATTGGAAAACACGCGCGCCATCTCATATAAACTGATGCCGCCCTTACTTGAGTCGGCTGGAATTGTAGTAGCGCTCGATGATTATTTCCAGCGTGTCTCTATTGCAACCAAAATTGTGTTCACAATTGATGAGAAAGCAGAGTTAAAATTAGATGCGTCTACCGCTTATGAGATTTTCAGAATTGTTCAGGAGTTCACTACAAACATGGTCAAATACGGCAACGCAAGCCATTTTACGGTAGTTTTTTCATCTACTTCAGCTCATCAGATTGTTGAGATGTTTGATGACGGAGTAGGATACGATATTGAGGCGCTTTTTAAGTCCTCGAAAGGTGCCGGCATCTCAAACATCAGGTCGAGGGTAAAAATACTGGAGGCCAAATTAGAACAGCGACCCACCGAAGCAGGGAATCATTTTGTAATTATGCTAAAAAAATAACGATGATTCAAGTTGCCATTGTTGACGATCACCAGCTTTTTAGAAAAAGCCTATGCCTGCTGATCGATTCGTTCGAAGGGGTTAAATCCATTTTTGATGCTTGTAACGGCAAGGATTTTTTTGAAAAACTCTCTTTAAGCGAGTCGGTTCCGGACATTGTACTGCTCGATATTGAAATGCCCGAAATGAACGGTTTTGAAGTGTGTGCGCTGCTTCGTGTTAATTATCCCGATATTAAAGTATTGATCGTTTCGCAACTTACCACCAAGGAAAGTATTCATAAAACAATGGAACTCGGCGCCCACGGCTATTTTACAAAAAATTCCGATCCGGGTCAATTACAGCTCGCTATTAAAAGCCTTCAGGAAATCGGCTATTATTTTGGGATGGAATTGGGAACCGTCATTCGGGAAGCGCTGTTATGGCAGAAGAAAGCGTCCCCTTCGTCAAACAGCAAAAAAAAGAAATATAAATCTGAGGAGGAAAAGGAAAAATTATCATCGCGGGAAGTTGAGATTCTCAAGATGGCTTGTAAGGAGTATAATACCTCAGAAATTGCCGAAAAACTCTGTATCACCGTAAAGACAGTAGAGAGCCATCGGAAGCATATACTCGAAAAGACTTCTGCCAAAAATTTTATCGGCGCTATAATTTTTGCATTAAAACATGAGTATTTTACTTACGCCCAACTTTAAACTGCGGCGTTCATTTCAGGAAAATATATAAAAAAATCAGGGTTTACCCTTAAAAAAATCAGGGTTTACCCTGATTTTTGATCTTTAGAGATTGATTAATTTTACGTTCGGTTCTACATCAAAATTGATGATGACATTTTTTATTATCAACCCCTAAAGCAACAAAATTATGCGTACCACGCACCAAATCCGATTCGTAAAAAAAACAAATCAAACAAAATGTAACGAGAAAATATCACACATCGGCGGGATCAACCCCGACGGTTCTACCTGGGAAATTTCACAACAGGAAGCCATCAAAGGCATGGAGAGCGGTAAATGGATGTTCTACCTCAATTGCAATGAAGAGTTTTCAAGGGTGTTGGTAGCAGTAAGCCCGGATGCTGAAAAATATCTTAAGACAGAACTGGACTACCTTGATCTTTCACTTTTATTGCTGCTTCCGGATTACCCATATGAAGTTAAATTGGGGTAAAGACAATATTTCCCCATTGCAGTCGTTTGCCTGAAAAGTCCAAAATGAAACACTTATTCTTATTCCTCGTATTTTTATCTACAGTTGCCGCACCGGCTCAGGATTATAAGCTTATAGAAAATGCAAAACGGGCTGAGAGTAAAGAGACGGCGGCTCAGATCGCGAATCTTTTGGTTTCCGCTGCGCCTTCGAAATACCGACTTTATACGATGAAGGAATCTCAGAATGCAGGCGTCCTAAGGTTTCGGTTCGTGCAGCAGTCACTGACAGATGAGGATTTAAAAAACGGTAGTTTTACCGAGGCCCAACGGCAGGCTTTCATTACAATCGACTTCTCTTTTTACAATGCCGGAGAAGATATTAATGCGGTTAGACCTGAGTTTGTGACTTATAAATTAAATGAAATCACGGCAATGTATGACGAACTTTTTGCCATGTGGAAAACTTTTTTCAAGCCCCAGGCTGATTTTGAAAAAACCAAAACTGATGCCAACAGCCAATACCTTAAAGACGCCGCCAAAAAGATTGATATTTATATATTTCACGCGGAATCCGGCTGGACATTGCGAAACCTCTCAGCATTTTAAATTCGATTTTTCTCAGTAATTTAGCGCAAATTTATTTTACTTGAGAACGTCATTCATTTCAGAAATTAACCAAACCGATTTTAAAGAAAAACTTTTGCGTTGGTCCTCTCAGTTTAAAGAGGTAGTGTTCCTTGACAGCAACGAGCATGACCTGAAGTATTCCGACTACGATTGTATTCTGGCTGTGGATGCCTTTACGTCATTAAAGACTGATGTCGAACTGGCATTCGGCGAATTCAGCAATTATCTTAGTGTCACCAAAGACTGGCTTTTCGGTTATTTTTCATACGATTTAAAGAACAGTACAGAAGCGCTATCCTCTGAAAATTTTGACGGACCGGATTTTCCCGAACTTTATTTTTTTCAGCCTAAGAAACTATTGCTCTTAAAAGGAACGCAACTGGAAATGCGATACCTTTATTTATGTGACGACGAGATACAATCGGATTTACAGGAAATAAAGGATTTCGATTGCGGTCGTCGTCATGGTCTTCCATCCCTTGAAGTTCGAGCACGTATTGCTAAGGAAAAGTACATCGAGAAGATACAAAAAATGCTCGGGTATATCCATCGTGGCGATATTTATGAAGCCAATTTCTGTATGGAGTTCTATGCAGAAAATGTCGGGATCGATCCTTTGGAAACTTTCATTTCACTCAATGCGATTTCCGGCCCTCCCTTCGCCGCATTCTTTAAGAGAGACAAGAATTTCCTGATGTGCGCCTCTCCGGAACGCTATTTGAAGAAAACGGGTTCCCGCATTATAACCCAGCCAATAAAGGGAACAGCGCGCAGAGGAGCTACTGCAGATGCTGACGAAACCATCATTTCTTCATTGCGCAGCGATCCGAAAGAACGGTCTGAAAATATCATGATTGTCGATTTGGTGCGCAACGATCTGTCCCGTACCGCGCAAAAGGGTTCGGTACAGGTTAGTGAATTGTGCGAAATCTACACTTTTCCTCAGGTGCATCAAATGATATCCACTATCACTTCCGAACTCGATTGTCAATATACGGTATCAGATTTGATTAAAACAACATTTCCGATGGGAAGTATGACCGGCGCACCAAAAATCTCGGCGATGAAAATCATCGAAGAACTCGAGGAATCGAAGCGCGGGGTTTACAGCGGCGCTTTAGGGTATTTCACTCCGGAGTCTGATTTTGACCTGAACGTAGTCATTCGAAGCATTATATACAATGCTGATACCAGGTATGCCTCATTTTCAGTAGGAAGTGCAATTACATCACTTTCAGACCCCGAAAGGGAATATGAAGAATGCCTTTTGAAGGCCAAAGCGATGTTTGAAGCACTTGGCGTTAAGAAAATTGAATTTTAGTATATTTGATGATGATTACGAAGTTGCGCTTACACCTCACCGAGTATTTCCCCTTCCTTACACACAAAAGAGTATTGCTCGCTGTGTCAGGCGGCATCGACAGCATGGTGATGGCGGATTTGTTTTCTAAGTTGCCGTTTGAAATGGGTATTGCGCATTGTAATTTCGGGCTGCGCTTTCAGGAAAGTGATGCTGATGAAGCGTTGGTGCAATCCTATGCTGAAAAAATAAAAGTCCCGTATTTTCTTGAAAGGCTTGATGCGCAAAGGTTTGCCGATGATTACAAAGTGTCCATTCAAATGGCAGCCCGGCAATTGCGTTACAATTGGTTTCAGGAATTGCTCGAAACAAAACATTTTGATTATGTGTTGACGGCGCATCACCTCAATGACAGCTTGGAAACCTTCCTCATTAACTTCAGCCGCGGTACCGGTCCGGATGGACTTGTCGGTATTCCGCCTCAAAACGGTAATGTTATTAGACCATTGTTGCCGTTTTCGAGAGGAGAAATCGAAAAGTATGCCAGAATCAATAGCGTTCCATGGCGGGAAGACAGCAGCAATGCTTCGGATAAGTATCTTCGAAATAAATTACGGCACCAGATCGTTCCAGTGCTGAAAGAGATTAATCCTTCATTTTTGAATTCTTTCCAACATACTTCAGAATATCTCCGTCAGAAGCTTTCCATGGCCGATGACGCTGCAAGGATTGTGTACAGGAAAGTAGTTTCAGGCGATGCCGAACAAAAAAAAATCAATCTTAAAGAACTTTTGGTTTTACCAAACTATAAGTCATACCTCCAGCATTGGCTTCAGCCATTGGGATTTACGGCTTGGAATGATATTTATGAACTGGTCAATGCCCAGTCCGGGAAACAGGTGTTTTCTTCAGGGTTCAGATTGATTAAGGACCGTGAATGTTTATTGTTGGCACCAATCCCAGCTTCCGACCAATTATCATTTCTAATTGAGAAAGGAATCCGGGAAGTTAAATTTCCCTTAAAATTGTCGTTCTGTAAAGTAGCCGACAAAATCGGCGCCTCAAATACGGTTATATTTGTGGACGAAGATTTGCTTGGATTTCCGTTGATGATAAGAAAATGGGAGGAAGGCGATCGTTTTCAGCCGATTGGCATGGCCGGGCAATCGAAAAAAGTAAGCAAATACTTCAAAGACGAAAAATTTTCGGCGATTGAGAAAGAACAGGCCTGGCTTCTTTGCACCGGAACAAAGGTCATATGGATCATTGGCAGAAGGCAGGATGATCGCTTTAAAGTAACCCCGAACACAAAAAATATACTACAAATAAAACTAGATAATGAAACTTAAATTCCCTTTAAAATTCAGTTACCTGCTCTTTGCCTTGCTGTTTTTAACCAATCTTTCCGCTCAGATTTTTGTGCCGGTAAAATGGAGTTCCCGCGTTGAAAAAGGATCAAACAACGAGGTTACGCTTGTCATGGAAGGTAAAATCGAGGAAGGGTGGCATGTTTATTCACAATTTACTCCTGAAGATGGGCCGCTTCCGATCGTAATCGACTATAAAAATCAAAAAGGCAATTATACGCTGATTGGCAAAACCTCTGAAAGTAAAACCCACCGTGAATTTAATAAGGATTTCGGGGTCGACGAAGTATTTTTCGAAGAGATCGTCGTTTTAAAACAAAAGATTAAAGTCCTCAATACATCGCTTGCAAAAATAAACGCCGCGGTTGACTACCAGGTTTGTAAAGACCGTTGTGTAAATGACACGAAGGACTTTACGTTCGATGTACCTAAAATGAGCGTGGAAAAGTCAGAGGCTCCGGCAGGCGCTAACAGTACTGCGGCAGTTGTTGATTCTACGGCCAATTTACAAGAATCGGTGCTTCCTGACACAATTAAAAAGACTGAAGTTAAGGCAACCGAAAACCCTGGCAATAGCAAGTCTGGCCAAAAAAAGGAAAAACAAAGTCTCTGGACTATTTTTATCGGGACACTACTGGCAGGTTTCCTTTCTACGATTACACCTTGTGTGTTCCCAATGATTCCAATGACGGTAAGTTTCTTTATCAAACAGTCCGGTACCAAGGCGAAAGGGAAGTTTAACGCTTTTTTTTACGGCTTTTGTATCATTGCGATTTACGTACTGATTTCGCTGCCGTTTCACATTTTTGAAAGCCTTAATCCCGACATGTTCAGTGAGATTTCTACAAACGTCTACTTGAATTTATTCTTCTTTGTCATATTCGTAGTTTTTGCCATTTCATTTTTTGGGGCATTTGAAATTACAATGCCAAACTGGCTCGCGAGCAAAGCCGATAACGCTTCCAATTCGGGAGGATTGTTTGGCATATTCTTTATGGCGTTAACGCTCATTATCGTATCGTTCTCCTGCACCGGTCCGGCTTTGGGCCTGGTACTGGGAAGTGTACTTTCGACAGATGGCGGTGCCACCATTTTAACCATTGCGATGTTAGGATTTGGATTGGGGCTCGCTTTTCCCTTTATCGGACTCGCCTTATTCCCGGGATTGATGACCAACCTGCCCAAATCAGGCGGATGGCTTAATACGGTGAAAGTGGTGTTTGGCTTTATAGAACTTGCCTTGGCGTTTAAATTTATTTCGAATGCCGATCTCGTTTTGGACACCCATTTATTGGAAAGGGAGGTTTTTCTCGCCATCTGGATTGCCATATTCGGGTTATTGGCACTGTATCTTTTTGGTAAGATTTCGCTGCCACACGATTCGAAGCAGGACCATATTTCCGTTGGGCGGATGTTGTTGGGGTTGGTATCTTTGGCATTTACCATTTACATGATTCCGGGACTTTGGGGAGCACCGCTGAAATTGATCAGTGCGTTCCCGCCGCCGCCAAATTATAGCGAAAGCCCCGAAGGTGTTGGAGCTACTTCAGGTCCATCTGCATCAGGAACAAAAGAAGTGTTGCCTCCAGGAGCGGTCTACGGGCCACATCATATCGTTTCCTTTGAAGATTATGCCACCGGATTAGCCTATGCAAAAAAGGTAAACAAGCCGGTGTTCCTGGATTTTACAGGGAAGGCCTGCGTAAATTGCAGGAAGACTGAAAATAACGTTTGGTCCGACCCGAGGGTTTTGGAAATCCTGAAGAACGATGTGGTGCTGATTTCTCTTTTTTGCGATTTGCGGATTGAACTTCCGGAGAACGAAAAGTTCATTTCGAAAAGTACAGGGTCAGCGATCACGAATGTTGGCCAGAAGTGGTCTGAATTCGAACGCGAAAGATACCAAAGCAATGCGAGGCCTTATTACGTATTATTGGATCTGAATGAGAACAGTTTAAACGAACCGATGGCTTACGAACCAGATGTCGAAGTATACTACAAATGGTTGAAAGAGAGTGTTTCGCGATTTAAAAAGTAAAACCGTTTGCTACAGGAATTTTGCTTTGATTTCCGGCGTCGGCATCATGCAGTGTTCCGTTTTGCCATACCAGCTGTACCGGTTTCGTGCAACATAATCGTAAATACCATTTCGCAGGGCATTGGGGATAATTTTGAATAGGCGTGCGGCGTAGAAAACCCCTCCGAATTCCTGCATGATTTCAATCGCGGCAGATGATTTATAATAATAGGCGTGCCCCGGATCATACAAAATTACGCTGTCGATGTTTTTGGTATCGATCCCGATATGCCTTTGTATTTCCTGGCCCAACTCAGACTGGAGCGCGACAAACCGGAATAAATCCTTTTTGTCATGTTTGATCACAAACTGTACCATGCGGTTGCAAAGGTTACACACGCCATCGAAAAGGATTATTTTTTTATGCTCGGGTAAATTCATTTTCTTGGGGCGTAAATTTTGTGTTACTTTTTCGCTTCAACAAATTCAAGCAATTCAATACTGACGGTTGACGTAAACAACCCATAGTTAACCACTGCTTTCGTTTTCTCGATTTTGTCAATCGTACCCACGGACTTGCCGTCGAACATCCTGACGCGGTCGCCTACTTTAAGCACGGGTTTTGGTTTTTCCTGGATGCTGGACGCCTTGATTTTCTTTTCCTTTTTTTCCTTGCGAATTTCCTCGACCTTAACCTCTATTTCTTTTTTGATCTCCTTTTGCTGAATTTCTTTCGCCAGCTGTTCTTTAACTGTGGCTTTTTTTCGCTTCGACGCTTCAATCTCAATTAACTTTAGGAATTCACCAATGATGACCTTCTTATCCTTGTTGTTCACGTACCGGTCAGCGAGTTCATCAATTTTTTGGCCCATGTATATTAGCTTTTGATTGCTGTCATACAATTCCTGGTAGCTTTCAAGTTTTTGCTGGATTTTGGTATTGATGGCCTGCATCTTCTTACTTTCTTCCCGTGCTTTCGTTTCCTCTTCCTTAAGCGTATTCGATGTTTTCTCCAGCTTGGAGCGTTCTTTTTGCAGCGTGGCGATGGTCTTGTCAAACCGCACTTTGCCCACTTCGATTTTTTTCTTTGCCCGATTAATCAGACCGAATGGAATGCCATTTTTTTGTGCTACTTCAAAAGTAAAAGAACTTCCAGCCTGCCCAAGTGCCAGTTTGTACATGGGCTCAAGTGACCTTTCATCGAAGAGCATGTTCGCATTCATCGCGTGAGGCAGTTCATTTGCCAGGATTTTCAGGTTTGAATAATGCGTGGTAATGATTCCAAAGGCCTCACGATGGTAAAACTCTTCCAGGAAAATCTCGGCCAGAGCACCACCCAGTTCAGGATCGGAGCCTGTTCCAAACTCATCAATCAGGAAAAGTGTCTTTCGGTTGCACTTCTTCAGGAAGTAATTCATATTTTTCAACCGGTAACTGTAAGTACTCAGATGGTTTTCGATGGATTGGTTGTCGCCAATATCGGTCAGGATCCTGTCAAATAAAAATGTCTCGCTGCGTTCGTGAACAGGAATCAGCATTCCGGATTGCAGCATCAGTTGCAGTAAACCTACCGTCTTCAAAGAAATCGTCTTTCCACCCGCGTTTGGGCCAGAGATCACGATGATTCGGTTATCCTGCTCCAGTTCGATGGTTTGTGGATACGTAGTTTCGTTTTTTTGCTTGTTGGTCAGGTATAAGATAGGATGGAAGGCGTCCCGGAAATACAACCGGCGGTCTTCAGTGATGCGCGGTAAAATACCGTTGATGCGTGTGGCATATTTCGCTTTTGCTGCGATGACATCAATGTCGCTTAGGAATTCCTGGTATTGTATAATCAACGGCAGGTAATACCTGATCTGGTTGCTGAGCATTTTCAGTATCCGGGTGATTTCTTCCTTCTCTTCGTATTCAAGATTGCTGAGTTCACGGGAATATTTCAGCGTTGCTTCCGGTTCAATGTACGCGATACTGCCGGTTTTGGAACTGCCTAGAATCGATCCTTTTACTTTCCGCCTGTACATAGCCAATACAGCGAGCACGCGTCGGTTTTGTACAAAACTTTCCTTGATGTCGTCGAGGTAGCCTAACCCGGAATATTGGGTTAAAGCGACACCGAAGCTTTGATTTACTTTACCACGGACACTGTTCATTTCCCGACGGATATTCAGTAAATCCGGTGATGCATTGTCTCGGATTTCACCATATTTATCGACCACTTCATCGATGATACGGATAATTTCCTTTGTAAATTCAACTTCTCCGGCTTTTCGGTTTAGCGTGGGATAATAATCATCAAACTTTTTAAAAAACTGTAAAAGGATGTTTGTAGTTTCTGAAAGCGCTGCAATCTTGCGCAAGCTTCCCGCTTCAAGAAAGCTGTTTTCGATGGCGAGGAATTTAATCTCATACGCCACCGGATCAAATCCATGATTGGGAATGGCATTGTTGTTCTGGAATGACGAAACATACTCTGAAGTCTGCTCCAGCGCTTCCATCAGCGTGTCCTTGTCTTTAAAGGGGATAATTTCCAGTGCTTTTTGCTTTCCGGGGTCGGTATTGCAAATGGCTGAAATGGTTTCAAGTATGGTATTGAACTGCAAATCCTGCAGTGTCTTGTCGGTAATGGAAATCATTAATTTTCTTAGCGTATTTTAATTGCAAATTTACTTAATTTTAATCGAGTTTGAGGAATTGACGGGCAAGGTTTTCCTTTGAAAATGTTTATTTTTGCCAAAATTGACAGCATGAACATTCATATTGATCCTACCTGGAAAACAGTACTTTCCGAAGAATTCACCAAACCTTATTTCGAGAACCTGATTGGCTTTGTGAAGGAAGAATATGCTGCAAATACCTGCTATCCGCCCGGACCGGAGATATTTGCCGCTTTTAACCATTGCCCGTTTGATCAGGTTAAAGTGGTCATCATCGGCCAGGATCCGTATCACGGACCGAAACAGGCAAACGGCCTTTGCTTTTCGGTACACGACGGAATTCCGTTTCCGCCGTCTTTGGTTAATATTTTTCGCGAAATCCATACTGATTTGGGCAAGGATATCCCTTTGACCGGAAATCTGGAGCGATGGGCAGATCAGGGCGTATTGTTGTTAAATGCGACCTTAACTGTCCGGAAGGGCGAGGCGGGAAGCCATCAGAATCGAGGGTGGGAAATTTTTACCGATGCTGTAATCAAAAAAATTTCTGACCAAAAGAAGGATATTGTATTCCTGCTTTGGGGCGGTTTCGCCAAAAAGAAAGGCGCCAGTATCAATCGGCAGGTTCACGAAGTCCTGGAATCAGGGCATCCATCACCATTGAGTGCCAACAAAGGACATTGGTTTGGGAATAAGCATTTTAGCCAAACGAATGTATTCTTGAAAGCCAAGGGATTACCGGAAGTGAACTGGTAGGGCAGGAGCAGCGTTTTTCCGGATTAATGTTTGAGGATCAGTTGCATCAGCACGAGATCAAGCCAGCGCCCAAATTTGAAGCCCACTTCCTTAATGGTTCCGGTGATTTTAAAGCCAAACTTTTCATGAAACCCGATACTCGACGCATTTGCTGCGTCGATACAGCCAATCATCACGTGAAAACCATCAAGCTTTGCGAGTTCGATCAATTCTGACAGCAATAATTTCCCGATGCCCTGGCCTTTAAAATCTTCTGCAACATACACGGAATGCTCGACGGTATACTGATAAGCGACCTTCACGCGGAAGCTGCCATACGTTCCAAAACCGGCAACCTTTCCGTCGATTTCAGCGACGATAACAGGGAAATTCAAAGCGTTTTTTTCGGCAAACCACAATTGCTGTTGTTCCAAAGTCCTTGCGTCATAATCATAGATTGATGTCGAAAATAAGATGGAATGGTTCACGATGTCCAAAATCGCCGGAATATCGGGAGCAGCAGCCCTTCTGATCTGTACTGACATGTTTAATTGATGTTTAGTTCTTTGAAAAGGGCATCAGCGTCCTTTGAATTCCAACCGAGGCTTTTCGTGAGTTCCATGGCTGCACGGGCATGTACTACTGCCTGCTTTCTGTCATTGGTTTTGATGTAGAGTTTAGCCAGAATGATATTCCCGTCATAAGAGTCCATTATTTCCAACGCATGTTTTGTCCATTTTACCGCATGTTTAAGGCTTTCCGGATCAGGGCAATGCAATAGGTAATTCTGGGCAATTTCCTTAATGGTTTTTTGGTCTGTCCATATGTATTTCTCCACGCCGTCTCTTGCGGCCTTGCGATATGCCTGCCAGTTGCCTGTTCTTTCTGCGAGCATAATATCGTAACTGAATACCAGCGAATCGGCTTTTTGCACCTGCATGGATTTGACCATTTCGCGCTGCGTCTTATACCCAACACTGTCATTTTTCCCGACATAAGGCTCTAACAACTCGCTCACAATATTCCCGATTTTCCGCTGTACACGAACTTTTGACGCTACTGCCGCAAATTGGTCCTGATGCGCCAATACGTATTGAAATTCCCGTGATTTGATATCGGTTACCGCATTGGCAATAATGCGCCAGTTGATCGCACTGGGCAGTTGCGCTTCGGTTTGTGTGGCCAGATAAGCATGTGCTGCCGGCGAAAGCGTTTTCCGATCACTTCCTTTGCGTAAAGTAATCAGGTACGCCAGGCATTTGTCGGCATTGGAAGGGTCAGCTTCAAACGCCGCTTTCAAAAACGGCAATTGCTTTTCCGGTGTCAGGGCATTTTTCGCTTCGTTGAGCATGTCATCTGTCTTAAACTCGCCATTAAGCGTATACAGCAATGTTTCATTTTCGTCTATAAAAAGCAGTCCGGGAAACGCGGAAACGTTGAATTTCTTTCTCAGCGTGGGGCCTTCGCCGATTTCGCCATCCTGAATCACGCAAATAAAATTGGCATTCAGATAATTGGCTAAGGCCGTGTCCGTGAAAACTTCTTCGCGCATTTTGTGGCAATGCGGGCACCACGTGGCAAAAATCATGTAAAATATGGGCTTATGCAATTCCTTAGACTGTTTCAATGCGTCCTTATAACTAATTTCCCGGAACTGCGTACCCACCTGGGCAACACCTTTCCCCATCGAAAAGCACAAGTACAAAATGAAACCAAACCGCAGAAAATTCCTCATTTCAATTAAATTACGAGCACAAATTTAATCAAAAAACTTTGCGGAATCGAGGCGCGTGAACGGATTGAAAAAACACAAATACTTTGTACCTTTGCGCTGTAAAAATTGCCACATGACTTTTCCTAAAATCCCTTTGGCGCAAAGCATCATCGAAATTTGTGCACAGAAAGGAATCCGGAATATTGTTATTTCCCCCGGATCAAGAAATGCTCCTTTAACCATAGGCTTTGCGAGCCAATCGCGGTTTAAATGCTACAGTATCGCTGATGAGCGCTGTGCTGCATTTTTTGCCGTCGGAATGGCACAGCAATTGCACGAACCGGTGGCGGTAGTTTGTACGTCAGGGTCTGCATTATTGAATTACTATCCGGCCTTCGCTGAGGCGTTTTATAGCCAGATTCCGCTAATTGTGATTTCAGCCGACAGGCCTTACGATAAGATTGACATCGGTGACGGACAAACCATCCGTCAAAGAGATGTATTTGCAAACCATTCGCTGTTCAATGCAAATCTCATGGAAAACGCCTCCGCAGATAATGATCATCTGATTAGCCTCGCAATCGACACCGCCATGGAGCATAAAGGTCCTGTGCACATCAACGCGCCCTTTGAAGAACCTTTGTATGAAACAGTCCCGGAATTGATGGTAAACCCAAAGATCACAAAATTAAATATCGAGAAACCGAATTTTCAGATTTCCGATGCGGTTGTTGAGATTTGGAATAACGCCAAAAAGAAATTGGTGCTTGTCGGTTCAAATGAACCCAACATTTTTGATGCGGCGGTATCGGAAGGATTAGCATCCGATCCGTCGGTGATTTTGATGACGGAAACGACGTCAAATTTGCACCATCCTACTTTTATCAACAATATTGATACGATCATCACGCCATTTACTGGGGAAGATTTTGAAGCTTTTCAGCCTGATTTGCTGGTTACTTTTGGCGGGATGATCGTCTCTAAACGCATTAAGGCATTTCTGCGTAAATACAAACCGAAACACCATTGGCACATCGATCCATTGCGCGCGTATGATACTTTTGGTGCGTTGACGATGCATTTCGAAATTTCGGTAAATGATTTTTTCGCCAGCCTGTTTCCATTGGCAGAAACAACAGTAAGCGGTTATACTGACATCGGACAAAGTGTAAAATCGCTAAGAAAAAAGCGCCACGACGAGTACCTTTCTAAGATTCCGTTTTCCGATTTTAAGGTGTTTGATAAACTCATTACGGCCTTACCGAAAGATTCGCAGCTGCAGATCAGCAACAGTTCTGCAATCCGATATGCGCAGCTTATTGATATCGATCCATCCATTGAAGTGTTCTGCAACCGCGGTACGAGCGGGATCGATGGCAGCACATCGACAGCAGTAGGCGCGGCGGTAGGGTCTGAAAAGCAAACCACGCTGATTACAGGAGATATTGGTTTTTTATATGACAGCAACGGACTTTGGAATAATTACATCCCAAAGAATTTTAAGATTGTCCTCGTAAACAATGGTGGTGGCGGTATTTTCCGGATTTTACCGGGGCATCAGGAAACGCCTGTTTTTAATACTTATTTTGAGACCGAACACCAACTTACCGCGGTGCATTTGGCTAAAATGTTCGGGTTTGACTATTTCACTGCCCATGACGAAAGCAGCCTCGGTAAAGGAATAGCTGCCGTATTCGCTTCAAATGACAAACCGGCAATCCTGGAGGTTTTTACACCTACATATGTAAATGACAGCGTTTTGCTGCAATATTTCCGGGAACTTACCTGATTCTTTTACCTTCTTCACAAGCGAGGATGAGTTTTTCAAGTCGGGTATGCTGTGTCTTTTCCTGCTTCGCGTGCATTAGCCAGTGTATGATAACCTTTTTATAAGAGGGCGCCTGTTTTTCAAAGAAGTCCCAGGCTTTTTTATGGACTTTGAATTGTTTCTCTATTTCTTTATCCAAAACTTCCAAAGGCTTTTCAAACGCATAAATTCCTGATTTGTCTTCCTTTCGCAATCGGTAAACCTCCATTCCGGATTCGTGCATCAAACCGCCCTGGATCAGTTTTTCCGCTTTTTTGATATTGACATTACTCCAGATGCTGTTTGGTTTTCGGGGTGTAAAACGCCGGGTGTATGAAATCGCATCAATCGGTTTGAGGTGCCCGTCAATCCATCCAAAACTGAGCGCCTGGTCTACAGAATCAGGCCAGTTCATGCTAGGTTTCCCGCTCCCGGTTTTGTAATACCCGACAATGAGTTCGCTGTATTTATCGTGATTTTCTTCCAGCCATTTCCGGAAATCGGCGGCTGTTTTGAAAAATTTAGGCTTCATGTGTTTGCAATGATTTTGATAAAAATACTAATTTTATTCCGGGCAGTTTAAAACCAAAGCAACTTCGTACCTTTGTGCCTTGATTTTTCAGGCAATGATAGCAATAGGCAAATACAATACATTACAGATATTACGAACAACAAAGGTTGGCCTTTTTTTGGGTGAAGACGCAGACGCGGAAGGCATTTTACTTCCTAATAAATACGTTCCGGAACAGTATGAAATAGGCGATGAGTTGACGGTTTTTGTTTACCTCGACCATGAAGAGCGTCCCGTCGCAACCACGTTAGAGCCCTACATTTTACTGAACGAATTTGCGTTATTGCGCGTAAATTACGTGAATAAGGTGGGTGCGTTCCTCGACTGGGGATTGGAGAAAGATATCCTTGTGCCCTTCCGGGAGCAGGCAAGGCCGATGGAAAAAGGAAAACGCTACCTGGTGTACCTTTATCTGGATGAAAAGACGAATCGCCTTGTTGCGTCAAGTAAAATCAACCAATTCCTTAAAAACGACGAATTGACCGTTCAGGTTGGTGATGAAGTGCATTTGATAGTTTCACATATCACGGATTTGGGCATTAACGTGATTATCAACGAAACACACAAAGGGCTGCTTTACAAGAACGAAGTCTTTGAAGATGGCGTACGGACGGGCGACCATGCGATCGGCTACATCAAGCACATCCGGCCTGACAACAAGATTGACGTTTCGCTGGAAAAGCCCGGATATGAAAAAATCGAGTCGAATGCCCAGAAAATCCTCGATGAATTAAAGGCGAGCCGCGGCGGTTTTTTAAGGTTGAATGACAGCAGCGATCCGGAAGACATCAAATCGGTGCTGCACATGAGCAAGAAAACTTTTAAGCAGTCAATCGGCTCATTGTACAAAGCAAAACTGATCGAGATTAAGGACGACGGAATTTACCTGATTTAATGTCTTTACACCATTTTTATAACTGGTCACAGGATCTTGCCGAAGAAGACGGGAGACATCCCGTATTGTTTATCGGTCATGGTTCACCAATGAACGGTATTGAGCACAATGAATTTTCAGATTCCTGGGCAAAGATGGGTGCTGAAATCCAGAAGCCAAAGGCGGTGCTGGTGATATCGGCGCATTGGCTTACGCAGGGTACCCGCATCACGGCCATGCCAAATCCTAAAACCATTCACGATTTCGGAGGGTTTCCGCAGGCCTTGTTTGAAGTACAGTATCCGGCACCTGGCAATCCCTCTTTAGCGGAAGCTGCTAAACAGATTGTATCGAAAACCGATGTTGGACTCGACCATGACTGGGGTCTCGATCATGGGACCTGGACGGTGGTGCGGCATATGTATCCCGATGCCGATATTCCGGTCCTTCAGTTAAGCATTGACTATTCAAAGCCGCCGCAATACCATTTTGAATTGGCACAACAATTGGCCTCGCTTCGTCAAAAAGGTGTGCTGATTATTGGGAGCGGCAATATGGTACATAACTTAAGGATGGTCGCCTGGGACAAACTAAGCGAACCGGAATATGGCTACGATTGGGCTGTGGAGATGAATGCAGTGTTTAAGCAGAAAATTGAAAACGGCGATTCCCGCGCGTTAATAGATTATGAAAAACTAAATGTTGCTGCAAAATTAGCGATACCGACACCAGACCACTATTATCCTTTGCTTTATGCTATGGCATTAGCCGATAAAAGCGAAGAAATTCGTTTCTTTAATGACAAGGCGGTGGGCGGTTCATTGACGATGACTTCTGTAAAATGGGGTTAGCAAACCTCGATTTGGGGATTTATCGCTACAAGTGTCTTTACAAAATCCTCTTTTCTTTCGGGCGAAATAAAAATATCGTCGTAAGCATTGTAATGAATAGTGAAACCTTTATTGCTAAGGCCAGGCTTAAGCGTACTGGTTTTAATAAACGAATTGTTTTCCTCGATTTTCCTGATTTTCAAGATGTCGATTTTGCCTCGTATTGGCCCGGACCTGTAATGAAGCAAATTTCCATCCACGGTATATTTGGTATCCAAAAGCATGGAAAGGAAGAAAACCTCAATGAGCAATATGACAATTAAGGGCACAATTTCAATCGCTTCTTCCGAAAAGAGAGCAGCATAAATAAAGGGTACTGGCAACATGATTACCAATACCCATAAGATGGCTAACGTGTAAATGTTTTTAGCTGAATTGAAAACGGTCATTACACGCCCAATTCTTTTCTCGTTTTCTTAAGCAATCCGCCTTTGTGAAGCAAAACCGAAATCGCTTTCAGGCGAACATAAGGAACGCTCATGTAAACAAATCCCGAATGCGGTCCGGCAGTGCCCCATGAGTTTTTTACTTTGTAATACACATTCCCTTTCTGGTCTTTTACCTTGCCAACGATGTGCATCAAATGGTCGTCGGTGGTATCGAAATTCTCGAATTCCGCCTGGCGAAAATCAGGAGTGATTTGTTTTTCGGGCTTAATTTCGGTTAAAATCAGCTTTTTATCGGCATCATTAGCAGGAAGTACGGCAATCTGTTTTTCCGCCGAGAAAGTAGGTTCAGAAACATCAATATCCAAAGCCAAAGTGTAGCCTTTATCTATTGCATTGTCAATGTTTTGCATGAACTCATCTAAAGGCATATTGTAGAAACTGCCATTCGAAAAGTTGTCTGGAATATCAAGGATAAACGATTTGTAATTTGGCTCGTTGATGTAGGATGTGATTGTCACATAATCATTAAGATTAAGTTTGGTCATTTCCAGGAAGCTTTTTGGGGTGTAGACTTTTCCGCCGTAGGTAAATTCGGTAACCGGTTTTCCAAGATTTTCATCAAGCACTTTCTTAACTTCGTCTTTCCATTCCGGCGCAAGCTTTTTTTCAGGATCGGCGTAGCTTTTTAGCATTTTTTCAAGATCAGCGACCATTTTGGAATGGTTGTATTTTTTTGCAGTCCCAGTCAATCCGGTGTAAGCAGCCTCGGGAACTACACCAAAATTCATCGCGCTATTGATCACATCATGGGCAAGTCCACCTTCTCCAAACTGTGCGTGTCCCTGGCGCATGACATAAGTCCAGGCCTTTTTGGTGTAGGTTTGCCTTACATTGTACATTTCAGAAAGGTCAATTGGTTTGCCCGTAATCCTGATAATTTCTGCTTCAAGGAACGATGTGGTAGAAAAGCTCCAGCAGGTTCCGGTTTGGTCCTGCGAAATGACTGGCGTCGCTTCAATATCTTTAACTGTTTGAAATTCATATGCCTGAGCAAATCCTGCAAATCCGACAGCCATAAAGGCCAGGCTTAAAAAGCTTTTTTTCATCTTTATTTAAGTGGGTTTTGTTTATTTAAATGTAAAAAATGGTTTATTTTTACGCTAAAATAATACAATTATGGCTGACATAAACTGGGAAACTGTTAAAGATTTTGAGGACATCACGTATAAAAAATCCAATGGCGTAGCCAGAATTGCTTTTAACCGCCCCAATGTTAGGAATGCTTTCCGCCCAAAGACGACCAGCGAACTTTATCAGGCTTTTTACGATGCACAGGAAGACACGTCGATTGGTGTGGTTTTGCTGTCTGCCGAAGGCCCATCTACCAAAGATGGCGTGTATTCTTTTTGCAGCGGTGGCGACCAAAACGCACGTGGGCATCAGGGATACGTTGGGGACGATGGTCAGCATAGGCTGAATATCCTTGAAGTGCAGCGATTAATCCGTTTTATGCCAAAGGTGGTCATCGCCGTTGTTCCGGGTTGGGCCGTTGGTGGAGGGCACAGCCTGCACGTGGTGTGCGACATGACGCTCGCGAGTAAGGAACATGCCATATTTAAACAGACCGATGCCGATGTGACCAGTTTTGACGGGGGTTACGGGTCCGCTTATCTCGCCAAGATGGTAGGACAGAAAAAAGCGCGGGAGATTTTCTTTTTAGGCAGAAATTACTCGGCGCAGGATGCGTTTGAAATGGGCATGGTAAATGCGGTCATTCCGCATGACGAACTTGAAGATACCGCTTACGAATGGGCACAGGAAATACTGCAAAAGTCACCGACATCCATAAAGATGCTCAAATTTGCCATGAACCTTACCGATGATGGAATGGTCGGGCAACAGGTTTTTGCGGGAGAAGCGACGCGATTGGCTTACATGACCGAAGAAGCCAAAGAAGGGCGCAACGCATTCCTCGAAAAAAGGAAACCCGATTTCGGAAAAAACAAATGGCTTCCATAGGGTAGTAGGCAGTTGGCAGTTAACAGAAATAAACACACTATGGAAAATTTCACCAATAATAAAATAGATACAGCACAACTGCCGCGCTTTGAGGCGGTTGAATTGACAAAATTGCACCGATTTTATTGGAAGGTTGTGTTGATCAATACGTTGATTGTCATGATTATTGTCGGGATTGTGCTTGGAGTTGCTTCGTACAACCTTGAGGAATGGATTGATTACCAAATGGAAATCAGTACAGGGTACGTAGCTTTTACAGCATTGCTTGTATTCTTCCTTCGTTTGGGTTTTAGGAAAAAAGCCTTTGCATTCAGGGAGCATGATGTAATTTACCGAAGGGGTGTCATTGCGACAAATACCATTGTTATTCCCTACAACCGCGTGCAGCACGTTTCTTTACATGAAGGTTTTGTATCGAGGATGTTTGGTTTGGCGAAAGTTGAGATTTTTACGGCTGGTGGTGGTTCCAGTGATATTGAAATTCCCGGAATCGAGAAAGCAGAAGCCGAAAATATCAAACAGCTGCTCATGGGCAAAATCCAAAAAAACTTATAATGGGAGTCGACTTTAGTGAACCGCAGAAACAATCAGCTGTTGGCATTGTCGTGATGTTTTTTGACACAATCCGGCATTTTATAAAAGCATTCTGGGTTTTTCTGGTGGTGTATATTTTAAAGCCGCACGCCGTGGGATCCCTCTATGTTTTTGCAGGATTGATGGTGCTTCTGGTGCTGTTTGCAATTATTGCTTACCTTAAATTCAGAAATTTTACGTTCTTCCTCGACGAAAGGAATGACGAATTTGTAATTACTGAAGGCATATTGAACAAGTCCCGCACTACGATAAACCTGAATAAGATCCAGCAGGTAAACATTAAACAGTCGCTGCTGCAAAAAATAATTGGCGTCCATTCGCTTGATGTTGATACGGCCGGTTCTTCAAAAGAGGAGGTAGTGATTAAAGCAATTTCACACGATATCGCACTAGCATTAAAAAGCAGGCTATTAGACCACGGTGACGGCAGAATGGAAGCTGTGGAACAGGCTACAGAAGTAAAGGCGATTGAAGAAACAAAGCCGTTTGTGAAAATCAGCTTTAGCAGTTTGTTGAAGATGGGAATTACCTCCAATTACATCAAAAGTTTTCTGCTGTTGCTGGCGTTTTTCTTTTCCACTTATGAAAATGTGCAGCACTTTTATAATGATACGTCGATAGATACCGATCAGATTGGTCATTATACGCAGCGTTTTAACCTGTTCGAAATGGTAATTATTGTCTTGGTGCTCTTGTTTGCCGTAATCATCGTCGTCAATGTGTTCCGAATGGTATTCCGTTATTTTAACTATACAATCCAAAAGCAACAAGGGTCATTACTTTTGTCTTTCGGGTTGTTGAATACGAAAAACACCATCCTGAAACCGGAAAGGGTTCAAATCGCCGTTGTTACCCAAAACTACTTCCAAAAGAAAATGAACATCCTGCAACTGCGGATCAAACAAGCCACTGCCGGAGAAAAAGAACAAAAAAACACAGCGATTGAAATACCGGGTTGCAATGAATTAGAGCGCGATGAAATCCTAAAACTCATTTTTCACAGGGTTCCCGAACGCGGATTGATGTTGAAACCCAATTGGAGGAAACTCGGTTTTGCCGTTTTTTTGACAATTATCATTCCCATCTTTGGCTTTTACCTCGTGGTGCGCTATAGTGGCAATGTGGATCCGCAATTGTATTATTTTGTAGCTGCTTACATCGGGGTGCTTGCTATTTTGCAATATTTTAAATTCCGAAATAGCAGGATTTTCATTCACGACGATTTTATTATCAAACAAAGCGGCGCGTGGGATATCAGCCATGAAATTATTGAACCCGAAAAGATTCAGGCTGTTACGACTTCACAATTGTTTTGGCATAAAAGCTTGAATATTGGCTCGCTTACGCTGCATACTGCAGGCGGAAATGTCAGTTTTCAACTGGGTAATTTCGAAACGATTAAGGCATATGCCAATGTATGGCTGTATGAATTAGAAACGTCCGACAGCAATTGGATGTAAATAAATAATAAACGAAAACAAGAAATGAAACATTGGATTGAAGCAGCACGGGTAAGGACATTACCACTTTCTGTATCCGGAATTATACTCGGGAGCTTTTACGCGATGTCGCAGTCAATTTTTAATTGGAAAATTGTCATTGCCGCACTGAGTACGACGTTACTTTTGCAAATATTGTCAAACTTTGCCAATGATTACGGCGATGGCATGAAAGGCACGGACAACGTGGACCGCATTGGCCCCAAGCGCGCCATCCAAAGCGGCGTTATTTCTCCGAAAGCCATGAAGTCAGCCATCATGATTACATCTGTGCTGGCATTGGCATCCGCGGTAGCGTTGATTTATCTCGCGTTCCGGGACACAAACATCAGTTATTCGCTGTTTTACCTGATACTTGGGATTTTAGCGATTTTTTCCGCGATACGATATACTGTAGGAAATACCGCTTATGGATACCGTGGCTATGGCGATGTGTTCGTTTTTGTGTTTTTCGGACTTGTCAGTACAATTGGCGTTAGTTTTATGGTGCTCCGGACGGTCGATCCATTACTGTTACTGCCTGCCGCCGCGATTGGCTTTTTGAGCACCGGCGTGTTGAACCTGAACAATATGCGTGACGAGGAATCTGACAGAAAGTCCAATAAAAACACAATCGTCGTAAAAATAGGCGGTGCGAAAGCAAAGATTTACCACTACTTTTTGCTGATTACCGCCATGGTCCTGATGTTGGTATTTGCGGTATATTTTGACTATTATAAGGACGCCAATCCGAACGAATTTAATTTTGATATTTACATCTTCCTGTTGGCTTACATTCCCATCATAAGGCATTTGGTCACGGTCTACAAAAATACCGACCCGAAAAAACTCGATCCCGAATTGAAAAAGCTGGCTATCAGTACTTTTTTAATGTCGGTTTTAATATCGCTTTCGATGATTTATTTTTTTACGGATATCCTCCTTCAGGTTTATTTATATTTCACACAACAAAACTAATGCTATGAAAATTACATTTTACGGCCACGCATCACTGGGCATTGAAGTCGGTGGCAAACACATTTTAGTCGATCCTTACATTTCTGCCAATGAGCAGGCGGCACACATCGATATCAATTCGCTAAAGGCCGATTATATTTTATTGACACATGCCCACGGCGACCACGTGCTCGATGTGGAGGCCATTGCAAAGCGTACCGGCGCCGTGATTGTCTCGAATGCTGAAATTGCATGGTACTACGAGGGGAAGGGGTTTAAAGCCCATCCAATGAACCACGGCGGTAGCAAGCAGTTTGATTTTGGAAAGGTAAAGTATGTCAACGCGATCCACTCGAGCCAGTTTCCTGACAAGACCTATGGTGGGAATCCCGGCGGCTTTGTGATAGAAGGCGAACATAAGAACATTTACATCGCGGGAGACACCGCGCTGACGATGGATATGAAACTGATTCCCATGCGGACAAAACTGGATCTGGCTATTTTGCCCATCGGCGATAACTTCACCATGGATATTGAAGATGCCATTATCGCGTCTGATTTTGTCGCGTGCGACAAGGTACTTGGCGTACATTACGATACCTTTGGCTACATCATCATCAACAAGGAAAACGCGATCCGTAGTTTTTTCGACAAAGGCAAAGACCTGATGCTGCTCGAGATTGGGGAGTCAATTGATTTATAATAATCTGGAGCTGATTCAGCTATCCCTTGTATCTTTTTCCTGCTGAAAATAGACAGAAAAAGGATGCCACTGCTCCCGAAATTTCGGGATGGGCTAGGCGTTCTTCTCATAAAATTAAGAAATGGAGTTAAAAAAAGCATTCCTATTATTATTACTCACCGGTTCCTGTGCTTTTGCACAACAGGACGGATATTGGGATAAAGACCGTGCCACCACTAAAGAAATCATCCTCACAGCAGGCGATAGGATTAAAGTACGCACTGAAGATTTTCCTGTCGGCACAACCGAAGTGGTTTATCGTGTTACCCTACTGGATGACAACCAGCAGATGGCCAACAGCTTGGTTTCCGTATTGAAATCGATTCCTGACCCTACAGGCATCAGCCAGGGTTCCGCTGGCGCCGTTTTCCTGATGTCGAAGGTTTCCGGTGACGACAAATGTACTTACGCGGTATTTTCTTCGGATAAAGAGGCGGCAAATTACGTTAAGGAAGGAAAGACGGAGAAATCCTGCTATCACCAGGACGAAGCAGTTAGCAAGGATGCCAAACGGCTCTCCATTGAGAAATCTTCGTGTTTTTCATCGGATGCGATGTGGTTTGGATTCGAAAGCAAAAACTGGATCATGAAACAGAAGATTGTGCTTGAAGTAGTGCCGTGGGTAGACATTAAGCTCAACCGCGGCTGGACCACGGAGAACCGCAAATCAGTTTTGGGGATCAGCAAAACGTCCGATATCGCGGAACTCATGTTGAGCCCCGACGATTACTGTGTCTGCATCCTTGAAAAAATGCAGAAAAAATATACGTTTACAGAATATGCCAAACTCATGGCTGTCGAAAAGACAAAGGTGTACAAAGATCTGGGCAATTCCTGTCTTTCAAAATCGGATGACAACCTGCCGATACAGGCGAATATCCGGATTGATGCCGCCAAACATTTTAAGAACAGAAAATACGATCATGCAATCCGGTTACTGAAAGCGGGAATCATTGACCGCGGCACCGCTACAGCATTGGATTACGCCGCTTTGGGACAGTATTATATTTATTCGAAGCAATACGAAAAGGCAATCAAATCATTGAAAGACGGCGAAAGAATCGATAGTTCCGAACTTCTGATCCAACTCAATCTGGCGCACGCCTATCTTTTAAATAATGATTTCCAATCAGCAAAAGCGCTGCACAAAAAATACCTGGCGCAGAATGTTACCGCCACGCAAAGCTGGACAGATAAAACAAAATCAGATTTCACGGCATTCAGAAACGCCAAAATTGATTCTGACGGCTTTGACAGGATCCTCAAACTCTTCAATTGATTGAAAGCATCTTACCATAAATACCTATTGCAGTTTAAACGGCCGTCAGGAACCTCCCGCGGTATCATGACGGAAAAGGAAACCTGGTTCCTGATTATTGAATCCGGTGCACGCAGGGGAGTAGGAGAGTGTGGTATTCTTCGGGGACTTAGCGCGGACGACCGACCTGACTATGAGGAAAAGCTTCGTTGGGTTTGTGAAAATATAGGGCTCGGGGAAAAACTATTGTGGGAGGCTTTAACCGAGTTTCCCTCCATTCAGTTTGGCGTTGAAATGGCCTTTCGGTCCCTAAATAGCGCAAATTCTTTTGTTTCATTCCCTTCAGATTTTACGGCATCAAAAAAGTCAATTCCGATAAACGGACTGGTTTGGATGGGGGATGAGCAATTTATGAAGCAACAAATCGAAGAGAAAATTGCTTCTGGATTTTCCTGTATCAAACTCAAAATTGGCGCATTGGATTTTGACCATGAATTGGCGTTGTTGCGATCAATCCGAGAAAATTTTTCTGCCGATGAGATTGAAATCCGGGTAGATGCAAATGGTGCATTTTCGTTAGAATCTGCTTTATATAAAATGAAGCAATTATCTGAATTTAAAATACATAGCATAGAGCAACCGATTCAAAAAAACAACCATGACAGTATGGCAGATTTGTGTAAAAGTAGGGTTTTGCCTATAGCGCTCGATGAAGAATTAATCGGGGTGTTTGATACCGCCGATAAGTTAGCATTACTACGCCGTATTCAACCACAGTATATCATTTTAAAACCCAGTTTTGTAGGTGGTATTCGCGGTACTCAGGAATGGATTGACCTTGCTGCACAGTACAACATCGGCTGGTGGATTACTTCTGCGCTTGAAAGTAACGTTGGATTAAATGCGATCGCGCAATGGACCTACACGTTAAAAAATCCAATGCCACAAGGTCTGGGAACCGGGTCTCTGTACACCAATAATTTTGAGGGTCCACTCGAGGTCAGGAATGGAAATCTTTGGTTTAATAATACAAAACCCCAGGAGTTTCCACTCTAGGAAATTTTAGCTATTTGTTTGCCGATTGAAACTTTCGAAGTGAATGAATTGCTTGTTGTTGTACTTTCTTCTGTAAAAATCCAGTCCATCCCAATAATAATCCTTTAAGTCCAAGCGCCTGCTGACTCCACTTCCAGATGTCAAAATGGTCTGTATGGCGGAGTATCAGTCCGTCCTTAAATTCAAACTGGGAAGATATCCTATTGGTGACCTTCCGTTGTGTACTGCTGAATGTATACTTTGCAATCCACTTTGCGCTACCGAAATTGCGTTCGGCGTGGATATCGGAGAACTCAATTTCGAGATTTCCTTTGCTGCGTTCAATAAGCATATGCCACATGTCACTGACATCTTTTCCTTTCAGGACGCCGAATGCAGGGTCCTGGAAAATCACTTCCGAGTGGTAACAGCTTGACATGGTATCCGGGTTGTTGCTTGCAAATGCGGCATAAAATTCTTCGATCAGTTGCTCGTGTGGGTTCATTTAATTGGTTTCTAGTTGCTTAATTTCGATTTCAGTTTCAAAACTATTTCGGATACGCTTATCATAAACATCAAAATATTGCTTTTTGTTAACTGCTGTAAAATTTCCGACCTGTGACTGGAATCGGCCTCGAATTCCTTTAATTGTGAAGCGAATGCTCTTAATCGCAGTATTTTTTAGTCGGTTCAACTCGGTTTGGGACAATGTATACAGCGAAATTGCATTTCCGTCCAAATTTTGATGTAACCCTTTGTCGGTACACACAATAAAAGTATTGTCCTCGAGGTAAATGTATACGGTGCCACCAATGTAAAGTTCCGGGTTGCTGACCGCCTCTGATAATTCAAGCGTGCCTCCTTTGTCGGTTTTTGCGATGCGAACTTCAAGATTCCTCGAATACACGTAAGCTTCGCAAATGAATTCCCATTTTTGTGTATGGCGTCCCGATGCAATCCCTTTTGTTTCTGGACTGGTTTGGGAATAGCTTTGAAAAATGCCGATAAATAGCAATAGGGATAAAAATCGTTTTTTATTCATGTTTAGCCGTTAAGGTTGGTACAAGTCAACCCAGTTTGTCGACTTTATTGCGGAAACTTTACCCTCTTCATTTACAACAACGCGCAGCTCTTTTAAAGTGTGCTTCCATTGGTATTGTGCCTTGTAGCGGAAAATCAACGAGTTGTCTGCTTTGTTTTTCAATACCTGTGAGAGCTCAATATCTTTAAACTTCCCATACTTAATCCTGAATTTCTGACAGGTCTTCGTGATTTTTTCAGGTGTAATGTTTTTAATGAGTTGTGCCGTAGCCTCTTCGTTTGTAAAAGGCGTAAAGCGAGAAGTATTGCAGCTATTCAGTACACGTTTTCCCAACTCATACGCGCGGTTTTTAGCTGTGGCGTTCACCTCAGGCATATCGATCATCACAATGGCAGGCCCGGATTTTCTGGCTTTACAACCAATCGAGAGAAGCAAAATGAAGGATATGGCAACCAGTTTTTTCATAATTCTGAAAATTTGAACAGCAAATCCGGATCAGGGCAATTTTTTAAATAATGCGGCAAATCTTTCTCTGAGCAAACGCCCGGATAGTCACCAAAATTTCCTTCGAGGTCAATGATAATCTGGAAGTGCAGGTGCGGAGCATAATTTCCATTAACCGCAGGCTCGCCAATAGTCGCGAAGGATTGATTTCTGCCAACTTGATCTCCAATTTCAATGTCCTCAATACTATCAAGCGAGAGGTGTCCGTACAAAGTGTAAAAGTGATGCCCATCAGCTTTATGCTCTAAAATGATCGTAGGGCCGTAATTTCCTTCCCCGGTATTGTAGTCAAAACTATGCACAATGCCGTCAATCGGAGCAATGACGGCAGTTCCCCCCTTCGCCCAAAAGTCATATCCGATGTGGATATTCCGTTCCTCAGTTTCATCGTCGTTGAAAAGGTCATGGTGTTTGTATAGCGTACGTCTTTCGTTGTAACCGCCATATCCGACAAGGGCCTTGTTGGTTTCAAGGAAGTTGTCGATATACGCTTCGAAATTGTGTCTGTCTTCGAGAAACTTTCTCGAGTGGTCGGTAAGCTGCTCCGACAAATCTATTTGGACATATTTGCTGACATGGATATTGTTGTCGAGCACCCTGATTTTCTGCAGGTCGTAAAGGTAGTTTTCAAAAACGGTCATTTGTATTGGTTTTTTCCTTAAAGTTAACATAAAAAAAGCCAACATAAAAAGATTATGCTGGCATTATAACTTTAAATTAAGAATTTACTTTTTTTTGACTTCCACAGCCGTACCGCTATTTTTGACTTCAAACTTGGTGGTTTTGGTGTTATTCTTAGTATCAACCTGAACCGCGTCTTTTCCAACACTTACCGTAGTTCCGTTAGCATCGTCAGTTGACTTTTCAGGAGCTGGCGGCGGAGGCGGCGGAGGCGGTATATCTGCAGGCGCCTCAGGTGGTGGTGGTGGTGCAGGAGCAGGTGGCGGGTCTTTTTTACACGAAACAACAGCCATTGAAACAATCAATCCGGCCATCAAAATTACTTTTTTCATACGTTTTTGTTTTATCGTTACTTTATCCATTAACTTGATTAGTCCCGGTTTTATTGTCAACGTATGCTGAAGTTCCTTAATAAACTGTAAGCGATAACTGCTTTAATACAATTCGGGAAATTCAGAAGGCCTGCTTTCGCTCATAATAGCATATACTTTTTCATAAATATCTTCCACGGAAGGTTTTGAAAAATAATCACCATCGGTGCCATACGCCGGCCTGTGCGCTTTTGCTGAAAGGGTCTCAGGCTTGCTGTCAATATACCTATATCCGTTTTGAACTTCGAGTACCTGCTGTAAAATATACGCAGAGGCCCCACCCGGCACGTCTTCATCTACCACCAGCAGTCGACTTGTTTTTTGGACACTTTTGACAATGTCCTGCGCAATATCGAAAGGCAATAAGGATTGGATATCAATGATTTCGCAGTCAATTCCGGACTCCTGTAATTCTGTCGCAGCCTGTTCAATCAACCTAAGTGTCGATCCATAAGAAACAATTGTAATATCCTTTCCTTCACGGATGGTTTCGACCACTCCCACAGGTGTCTTAAATTCTCCAAGATTTATGGGCATCTTCTCTTTGAGCCTATATCCGTTAAGACATTCCACCACAAGGGCCGGTTCGTCTGTTTCGAGTAAGGTGTTGTAAAATCCTGCCGCTTTGGTCATGTTACGGGGAACCAATACATGGATGCCGCGGACGGCGTTGATAATCATGCCCATCGGGGATCCCGAGTGCCAGATGCCTTCAAGCCGATGGCCTCGGGTACGGATAATCAATGGCGCTTTTTGTCTTCCCTTCGTGCGGTATTGTAAAGTAGCGAGATCATCGCTCATAATCTGGATTGCGTATAATAAATAGTCAAGGTACTGGATTTCTGCAATCGGGCGTAGTCCGCGCATTGCCATCCCAATTCCCTGGCCCAATATTGTTGCTTCGCGTATTCCGACGTCGGCGACACGCAGCTCGCCGTATTTTTCCTGCATGCCTTCCAATCCCTGATTGACATCGCCAATATTTCCGGCATCTTCGCCAAATACAAGTGCTTCCGGGTACTTCGCAAAGATGGCGTCAAAATTATCCCGAATGATGACACGCCCGTCAGCATCTTCGGTGTTATCGCTATAAACAGGCAATACTTCCGCTACCGAAAAAACGTTCTTATCGGAAGCTGAAAATAAGTGTGAGCTGAAATTGGGTTGGATTTTCGCTTTGTAATCCGTAATCCATTGCGCCAACTCCTGTCCGACGCCTTCTTTCGAAAGCATGCGGAGTACTTTCCTGGCTGCAACCAATAGTTCCTTCCTTCCTGGTTCTTTCACAGGTTTCAACGCCGATATGTATTTGTCGATAAAAACTTTATTAGCGCTTTGTCCACTCATTTTTTCAAGTAGGGATACTAAGGCAGCCTGTTCTTCTCTTATCGGACTAATGAAAGCACTCCACGCGGCTTTTTTGCCATCGAGTACTTGCTTCTTTGCATGATTATCAATGTCGTCGAGTTCCTCAGGTGTGGCGACATTGGTCGCGATCATCCAAAGTTTCATCTGCCTGATACAATCGAAGTCAGATTCCCATGCCAATCGGTCTTCATTTTTGTACCGTTCATGAGAACCAGAGGTGGAATGTCCCTGCGGCTGTGTGAGCTGTTGCACATGGATTAAAACAGGAACGTGCTCCTCGCGGGCGATTTTTGCAGCTTTCTGGTACGTGTCGATCAGTGAGGCATAATCCCAACCCTTGACCCTGAAAATTTCGTAACCATTGCCATGCTCATCGCGCTGGAATCCCTTCAGTATTTCCGAGATATTTTCTTTAGTAGTCTGATGGCGCGCGTGTACGGAGATGCCGTAGTCGTCGTCCCAAACGCTCATCACCATCGGTACCTGCAGTACGCCGGCGGCATTGATCGTCTCAAAAAACAATCCTTCTGATGTCGAAGCATTGCCAATGGTTCCCCAGGCTATTTCATTCCCATTGATGGAAAAATTCGTCTTATTGTGAATGCCATTTACATTTCGGTATATCTTTGAAGCCTGGGCCAGTCCGAGTAAACGTGGCATCTGGCCTGCGGTGGGCGAAATATCTGCACTGGAATTTTTCTGCAGCGTCAGATTTTTCCAGTTTCCATTTTCGTCCAGCGAATGCGTGGCAAAGTGTCCGCCCATCTGCCTTCCGGCTGACATCGGGTCGAAGTTCAGGTCGGTATGGCCATATAATCCGGCAAAAAACTGCTCGATGTTTATTTCGCCTATTGCCATCATAAACGTTTGGTCGCGGTAATAACCTGAACGAAAATCACCGTTTTTAAACGCTTTGGCCATCGCGAGCTGTGGCACTTCCTTGCCATCGCCAAATATTCCGAATTTAGCTTTACCGGTGAGCACCTCGCGCCTTCCTAAAAGGCTGCATTCGCGGCTGATGACCGCAATTTTATAATCGTTGAGGACTTCAGATTTGAAATCTTCAAATGTCAACGCCGCATTCGTTTCAGCCTCTGTCATAACGGAAAAATTATGGATTTTCAGGACAAATTTACTGAAAAAGGCGGAAATTCAGGTTGCAAATTTACAAAGTTGCATCGATGCCTCTTCGCTGGTGCTGTAAGTAATAGATTTTCAAAAGTTTAAGTTTTTAAATCTTACGAAAACGTTGTAATTAAAATGAGCATTGCAAATGCTTGATGGGTTGGCATTGGAAACAGCTATAAACGAATGCTGTATTCGGTTTAGTGACATCGAACGGTTATGCAGCACAGCCGGATTGAATTAAAACCATTTCCGTGTGAAAAGATTGATCAGCAGCTTTGGGTCTAGCGTTACCACAAAACGGATTTTCTCGTTGTAATTTTGTTGCCCAATTTCCCAGCCGTTGTTTGAATAGACAGGAAAATACAACTCAAAATAATCGGTAACCAGATTCAGGCGGATTCCACTGTCGTAAACGAAATCGCGCTCCTGAAACCTGCTTTTTACAAAACCCGCATCGCCATAGACTTCCACCCAATTCCAAATGTTAAAGCCCACGTTGGCTGTCGCAATCCATTGGTTGGCAAAAGGGTTCGCCAGTTTCGACTTAAATCCGCCCTCTGCGATGATCAGTTGTTGGCTGAATAATCCAGATTTTTCAGACCGTCCATAGAAATCATAATCAAACAAATAATCTGTGGGGCGGTCCAGCCCAAAACTGAAATAATCCGTATCCGTACGGTTGTATAAAAAGGTTCCTGCGTAGAGCCGGATACTTATCTGTCTGTTGTCATTGAACAGTTTACGGTATTGTACATCAATGGAAGCTTTACCAAAGGTTTTCGACAGTTGCAGGTCTGTAGTGTAGCCAAAGTGTTTCGTCGCTTCTGAATTTCCATCGATGAATTTTGCGTTAAAGACACTGTAATTCTCCAATTCATCTTCCGCATCTGATGGCAGGTTGTCGCGCCTGACGATAACGTTCCTCAACACAAGGGTCTGTTTGTGATTGTTCCGGAAGTCGAAATCCCTGAACTTAAAGAACACGATCGGAGTGAGTTTTAAATACGCAGATTCCGGTGCATAATGGAAGTACGATCCATTTACCTGATAGCGCATGCCGTATAATTTTCCTTCACGGTTGTTTTGGTTTACCGCAACGGAGAAATTTCCCACCAAGGATTGGTTGTTTGAGGAATACATTGGGTTGAGATCAAAAATGAATGGCTTATCCAAAATGGTCTTATTGTGGAAACGGAACCCCGGTGACAGCCCGTCATACAGATTGTAGGTAAGTGTCGGGACATAAAGAATCTGATTGTAATATGGATCCTCCAAATCCTTCATGAACACAAATTTGATCGGACGGTTGCTGATCCTGAAGTCTTTTAACGAACGCCAGTTATTGCGCAGGTTGTATTCCGGGACCTCATTTTTATAATTGAGCACAATTTTTGTCGCCGATTCGCGAGGCACGGTAAATGTGCTGTCCTTGCTGACTCCTTCGAGCCACTGCTTGAAGACGATTTCCTTGTTTTTAATTCCATAAATCGGAATGGGCACGGTGGTGCCTGTTTTGTTTTTTATCGTGAAAGTAATGCTGTCGCGTGTCTTGGAAACATTGCCGAATTTATAATCTACGATGTCACGCGAATCAATAATGGTCTTAAAAAACCAATCAATGTTTTTCTCAGTACGGCTTTTCAATATGGCCTCAAAATCCGATCGTCGTGTCGGAACGGTACTTTTCGTATTGTCGCTGTAGAATGTAGCAATCGACTGTTGCATGTTTTCATTTCCAATATAGTCTGACAGGTATCGGAAGCTCAATCCCGCACGGTACTTTCCGGCAATTTGTTCGTTAAATTTAATCAGGTCGCTTTTGGGTGCGCCGATGGGTTGGTCAAGGTTTTTACGGGCCATCAGCATATAGAAATAGCTGTATTGCTCGTTAAAGTCAAGCTGTGTCAGGTTGTAGCTTTTAAACAGTCCCATCTTGGATACATTTCCCATCATTTTAATGCCGGGATAATGTTCGTCAATGTATTTCATCATAATGTAAACCTGCAGCCCGTCATAAATCCAGTTGTCGGCCCGCGGATCGAGTTGGAGGCTGGTCTTCAGGAAATTATTGAGGTACGTTTTCAGGAACTTGATTTCGTACAAAAAGTCATTCGGGAACGGGCTGATGAAAGCGGGGAGCTGGTTCAGTCCATAAAATGGATTACGCTCATAGTCTGCCTGGGCCACTGTGATTTTTGAATGTGGATAATGTCCGATATTGCTGTCCACATAGCGTACGATTTTGTCAATCAACAAGGCCTTTTGGATTTCATTGACATTGTTGTCGTTCAGATCGGTAAGGACTTCAGTAATGTCGTTCTTGTAAAGTTTAAACCTGTTTTCCTGCGAGACAAACATGCAGAAATCGTTTTTGGTCGTGTGCAGTTGGTACACGTTGCCTGATCCGGAACTTCGTGTTTCGGTGTCCGTGTATAGCTTGAGTCCGGACGGAATGGTGAAACTGATGTCGTATGCGGTAATGGCATTGGCGATATCGTCAGAGTTGTTGTTGCTGTACTTTGAAAAATGGTGGTTGTCGTAGCGCGCCGGGGCGAGGTACCAGTTGCGCAGGTAAAACTCGCCTGCCTTTCCATAGCCGTATCGGGTAAAACGGTCATTCGGAATTTTTACTTTGTAAGCCAATGAAAATTGGATGCTTTGTCCCGGCAGCAGCTTCACAGGAAGGTTGATCTCCACCAGATCAGGCTGGTCATTCATCCGGAACCAGTCTGCGGCTAAACCATTTTCAAAACGGATGGTTAGATTTTCCGTACCGCCGCGATCATGTGCTTTGGCGAGGTGAAAGCTTCTGATGAATTCGTCTGAAAAACGTTTTGCCAATGGAGTGTCTTTTGAAGCATAGGAACTGATCCAGTCATTAAGCACTATGGTTTGCAGCGTATCGGGAGAGGCATTCACGTAATTCAGCTGTTGTGATACAGAAATGGTCTTTGCTTCCGCATCCAGCACTGCCGTTATCGCACAGGCGTGTTGCGCATGTGCCGGGACGGCAAACGAAAGCGCAATCAGTAAAACGGCAAAGGATTTGTACAATTTCAATAGGTTCTTTTTCACAATTACGGCTAAATAACACTTTTAGGATGTAATATACCGCCGGAAGTTGCTTAAATATTGCTTAAGACCAAAAAGAAACCACAAAACCCGAAGATCCTGTGGCGCTTTGTTTTATTCGGCACGGTATTAAAAGTTCGGGCTCAGTGTGTATTTTTTGTAGAAATTATCCAGTACCTCGACCACTTCATCTTCCGTGTCCACAATGCGGATCAGGTCAAGATCACCCGGACTTACCGTCTTGTATTTTTCCACCAGCGTGGTTTTCACCCAATCCATCAGTCCCGACCAGAATTCCCGACCGACGAGGATGACCGGGAACTTCGCCACTTTTTTGGTTTGGATCAACGTGATGGCTTCAAACATTTCGTCCAGTGTGCCAAAACCACCCGGCATGACAACAAAACCCTGCGAATATTTTACGAACATCACCTTACGGACAAAGAAATAATCAAAGTTCAGGTTCTTGTCACGGTCGATATAAGGGTTGTAATGCTGCTCAAACGGGAGTTCGATATTCAGGCCCACTGACGTTCCGCCGCCCAGGTGTGCACCTTTATTGCCGGCTTCCATAATTCCGGGGCCGCCACCAGTAATCACACCGTAACCGGCTTTACTGATTTTGAATGCAATTTTCTCAGCCAAAAGGTAGAAGTGCTCGTCCGGTTTGGTTCGTGCCGATCCGAAAATGGATACACACGGACCAATTCTTCCCATGGTTTCATACCCATTGACAAATTCTGCCATGATTTTAAAAATCGCCCAGCTGTCATTGGTACGGATCTCGTTCCACGTCTTTTGCTTCAGGCGGTCCTGAATGACTTTATCTTCATCGTTATCAAAGTCCTCTAATCTCATATTTTTAAATTGATAATTGATTATTCAACATTAAATTCTCATTCATTTTTTAGGAGCTGTTCCCGGCTATCCGCTGCAATCTTTTTATTAATTGCTCGCTCCGCAGTAAAAAGGATTTCCGCTGCTCCCGAAGTTTCGGGACGGGCTATAGCCGGACAACATTGGAAAATCGGGCTAATATAGCGTTTTTCGACAATTAATAATCCATGATACCCGGTCAATTGGAAAGTTCTTTCTTCAAAAACTGCGCCGTATAGCTCTTCTTATTTTTAATAATTTCCTCCGGTGTTCCTTTGGCAACAACCTGTCCGCCGCCTTTTCCACCTTCATATCCGATGTCGATGACGTAATCTGCCAGCTTGATGACATCCATATTGTGCTCGATAATCAAAATCGTGTTGCCTTTGTTGACGAGTTTGTTGATGACATCCATCAGCACCCGAATGTCCTCAAAATGTAATCCCGTTGTCGGTTCATCAAGGATATAGAACGTGTTTCCTGTATCTTTTTTTGACAGTTCCGCAGCCAGCTTGATGCGTTGTGCTTCACCGCCCGAAAGCGTTGTGCTTTGCTGCCCAAGGGTAATATAACCCAAACCAACATCCTGGATGGTCTTGATCTTGCGGTAAATCTTTGGCAGATTCTCAAAGAACGGAACCGCTTCGTCAACCGTCATGTTCAGCACATCCGAAATCGATTTGCCTTTGTAGCGGATTTCGAGTGTTTCCCGGTTGAAACGTTTGCCCTGGCAGGTTTCACATTCCACATACACATCCGGAAGGAAGTTCATTTCAATCGTCCTGACGCCTGACCCCTCGCAGGTTTCGCAACGACCGCCTTTGACATTGAAGCTGAAGCGACCGGCTTTGTAGCCGCGGATCATGCTTTCGGGCGTCATCGTAAATAAACTCCGTATTTCGGAAAAAACGTCAGTATACGTCGCCGGATTCGACCGCGGCGTCCTGCCAATCGGGCTTTGGTCGATGTCAATGACCTTGTCAATGTGCTCAAGGCCTTCCATTTTTTTATAGGGCTGGGGTTTTTTGACGCCATTGAAATAATACGCATTCAGGATCGGATAAAGCGTTTCATTGATCAGCGTCGACTTGCCGCTGCCGGAAACCCCGGTAACACAGATCAACTGGCCTAATGGCAGTTCAATCGTCACATTTTTGAGGTTGTTTCCGCTGGCGCCACTCAATTTCATGAACTTACCGTTCCCTTCACGGCGTTTTTTAGGTACTTCAATCTTCATTTCACCATTCAGGTACATCGCTGTCATCGTATGCTCTTTTAGCAGTTCAGCAGGCGTCCCTTTACTGATGATTTCTCCGCCGTATTTACCCGCTTTTGGGCCAATATCAATCACATAATCGGCACGCTCAATCATGTCCTTATCGTGTTCCACCACCAAAACGGAGTTCCCGATGTCACGGAGCTGTTCCAATGACCTGATCAGTTTCTCGTTGTCGCGCTGGTGCAGGCCAATGCTGGGCTCATCGAGGATGTAGAGTACGCCAACCAACTGCGATCCGATCTGCGTGGCCAGGCGGATGCGTTGTGCCTCGCCGCCGGACAGCGATTTCGAGCTACGGCTCAGGGAAAGGTATTCCAAACCGACATTCATCAGGAAATTCAACCGGTCCCTGATTTCCTTGATAATCTCGGATGCGATAATGTGCTGCTTTTCAGAAAGGTGCTTGTCGATATTTTGAAACCACTCCGTCAACTCCCCAATATCCATAGCGGATAGTTCGGCGATGTTCTTGCCGTGGATCCTGAAATACAGGGCTTCTTTTTTAAGCCTGGAACCTTCGCATACCGGACAGGGCACTTCATCCATGAAGTCCTTTGCCCAGCGCCGGATGGTGGAAGAGCCGCTTTCGTCATATTGGTTTTTGATGAACGCTGAAATGCCTTCGAACTCAATCTTGTATTCTTTCGTAATACCAAGCGTTTTTGAGGGTACGGCAAATTTGTCTTTGCCACCATTCAGAATCACCTCCATGGCATCAGCCGGAATTTTCTCAATCGCATCGGTGAGCTTAAACCCAAACTTTTCACCGATAATTTCCAATTGTTTGAAAATCCAGGAACTTTTGTATTCACCGAGCGGTATGAGTCCGCCGGCCTTGATTGAAACCTTCGGATTGGGAATGATTTTCTTCAGGTTGATCTCGTTGATGGTGCCCAGTCCGTTGCAATGGTCGCAAGCGCCTTTCGGAGAGTTAAAAGAAAATAGGTTCGGCTCAGGATTCTGGTACGAGATTCCTGTTGTCGGGCACATCAGATTGCGGCTGAAAAAACGCACATCGTCAGCATCCTGATCAAGAACCATCAGCACGTCGTCACCATGATACATGGCCGTATTGATGCTGTCGCTTAAGCGCTTGTTTGTATCCGGGTTGTCCTCAACAACCATACGGTCAATAACAATTTCAATATCATGGGTCTTGTACCGGTCAAGTTTCATGCCCGGCGTAATCTCCTTAAGTTCCCCGTTGATGCGTACGCGCAGGAATCCCTGTTTGGCAATTTGCTGAAAAAGCTCTCCATAATGCCCTTTACGTGCCCGTACCACAGGTGCAAGGATATTGATTCGCTTTCCATCGTAATTTTCCAGGATGAGCCCCTTGATTTGATCATCACTGTAACTGACCATTTTCTCGCCCGTATTGTAACTGTATGCATCGCCGGCCCTCGCGAAAAGAAGGCGTTGGAAGTCGTAAATCTCCGTTATGGTCCCGACGGTTGAACGCGGACTTTTACTCGTTGTCTTTTGTTCAATGGCAATTACAGGAGAGAGGCCATCGATTTTATCCACATCGGGGCGTTCAAGTCCGCCCAGAAACTGCCGTGCATACGCAGAAAAAGTTTCCACATAGCGACGCTGTCCCTCGGCATAAATCGTGTCAAAGGCCAACGAAGACTTTCCAGAACCGGAAAGCCCTGTAATAACAACCAGTTTCTCCCGGGGAATGGTAACATCAATGTTTTTGAGGTTGTGTACCCTGGCCCCGAGTACTTCAATATTATTTTCTATTTCAGGCATATTTTTAGCAAAATGCAAAGGTAAGAATTAGATTGGAGATTTCTGGTACGAACGCGATTACAAAACCCAATTGTAAAATCACCAAATTGAGGCTCAGATCGTAAATTTAAGAAAGAAAATACTTACCTTACCGTGTGTATTTCTGGTTAGGTTTTGTTCTAGTCTTGTTCTAGTTTCGTTCTACTCACCTTCGAGAAAATAATTTGCGTTTTTTAGGCAGTTCGGAACGTGGTGGAATGAAATACGAGCGAGAGATGAAACACGATCGAAAAACGAAAAACCTGATACAATCACCGCAATTTTCAAAAAGGTGTTTTAAACCAAATGCCTAATTTTATGTCAGTAGGATAGTTAAACCTTTTAAATTAAAGAAAATGAAAAATACCCACACCTTGTTTTTATCGATTATTGCCCTTATGTTTTCTGCGGTAACTACAGCGCAGGAAAAAAAGCAATTGAATGACCAGCAAAAGACCGCGTTGGTAGAACAGCTCAAAACGGACCGCGAGAAATTGGCGCTAACCGAGGAACAGAAAGGCCCCTTCGCGGAAATCACGAAAAAATATGCCGAAAAAATGAAGGAAGTAAACGCAAACACGGAATTATCCAAGCTCGAAAAGCTAAAAGAACTCAAGAAACTGCGGATGGCAAAAGATGAAGAGATCAAAGTAATTTTAACGGAAGACCAGTTCAAAATTTACGAGCAGATTCGTGAAGACCGCAAGGAGAAACTGCGGGAGCGTAGAAAATAATAATTAATCAGAAAGCCGCATGATTTAATCAAAAATGCATGCGGCTTTTTCAATTTTGGTAAATTCGATTATGGTAGTGAGATAAGAAATTGGAATACCGACATCGTATTTAAAAATGACAGTATGGTTTTACGATTGACATCATACTTCCAAAGATCACTTTCGTATTCTGCCACGGCTTCTAATACCTGTGAAGCGACTTCCAATAACTCATTGTCATTGAGCACTGCGACATTTTCATAGTTATAGTGGAATTTCCGACCTAATCCATAAAGCTTATACTGTGATGCATAGCTGTTCAATGCGACGGACAGCGAAATAGTCATCAACTGTAAAGCTGTTTTGGCTTCCTCTTTTTCAGATGCTTTGTTTTTGACAACAGTAAGGTTCTTTGATACGTCGCTTGTGCTGGTGTCGCCGACGACATACATGTTTTGGGTAATTTTTTTCTGTGCATTCATGTTTTTTAAGATTGAAGATTTGTAAAATTGTAATTGATTAGTACGAATTTATTACAAAACACAAATGATATCCTAATAAATTAACACACCATTGCTCCAAATGCCAGAAAACACAGCTAAACAAATTTTCGCATTTTAACATTTCTAGTCTGACAAGGCAGAATATTGCCTATTTGTTCCTGCCTGTTCGGCTGTTCTCCGCATCCCAGTCTGAGGTGCTGTCGAGCTGATCCCGATTGTCAACATCGTTGATCTCGTTGTACCCCGGTTGTTCTTCCTGTTCAGAAAGTTTAGGCTCGATGTGTTCGTCTGCCGGCGTCTGTCCCTGTTCGCGTCCGAAGCCGCTTTCTTTGATCGGAATTTTCTCTTTTGCCTTATCTGTTTTAGCAGGATGTGAAACGTTCACTTCGTCAGGATTGATATTCTGGGGTCTATCCTCTCGACCCTTGTTGTCATTGGTATTCATAACGATATGTTTTTAATAAAAAAACGCCATTGCTTTCATTTTAAAAGTAAAGATCAGAAAAGACGCAGTCTCCGTGGGCAAAAGGATTTTCTTTATTCTGCCAAAGTGTGCTGTCCTGATTCCATATAGGATTTAACATTTTCAATGTCGGTGTGTACCATTCTCTCAAAGAATCCATTCAGAAGTTTGGCAGCGACGTCGCCGGCGATTCCGAGTGGTGCATGGTACGAAATGTTGATATCGAGATCCGTACCCCCTCGGCCGTTTTCTGTAAAAACGATTTTTCCGCCATTGTCTATTGTTGATCCTGGTACGGATTTCCAGCTTAGCATTTCGTCTTTTTCATCCATTAGAATGTTGGCAGTCCAACTGATGTGTCCAATACCTCCGGGCACTTTCACGCACCAGTGCGAGGTCGTTTTATTGATTTCTTTTACTGTTTCGAGATGTTTCATAAACCGCGGAAGGTTTTCAAGATTCCGCCAAAACGCGTACACTTCGCTAACCGGCTTATCAATACTCATCGAAGTGCGGATGTTGATATTGGAAGTTTTAAGGAAGCCGCTTTTTCCGACTGCTTGGTATAAGGGGCAATATCCACTTATTCCCCGTGCCAGCATCGTTCCGCCTGCGATTCCTTTCACTACACTCTTTTTCCTTCCGGCAAGCGCCTTATATAATAAATAGGAACCGCCCGCAATCATCAATACACGTTCCAACGTGCTGACATTGGACTCAATACCTTTGATGGTTTGTTTTGATTTGTGGCTGACGTTACCCAGTCGATGTGCATCTTCCTCTGAATAAAATGCAGAATATCGGTTTGGATCGGTCCCGGATTTATCGATTTTAGACTGCAATTTTGGACCTGGTGTGGTATGGTCTGTTTTCATGACGTTGGTATTTGGTTAAACGGTTTTACAATGCGTTTACCCAAAGTTATTTCAACGAAAGCTGAAACGGTTACAGGATATGCTAATTATGTTTTAAGATTTTTTATCCGTGGTCTCGGAAAGCACTTCTGACTTTTTCTCCAATAGCGTGATCTCAGTCTTCTCCTTTTTAATATCTTGTCTGATATAGGCAAAAAGACTCATATAGATATTGGCGATCCAAACCAATGAAAAGCCTGCGATAAGATAACCGCGCCAGTCATCGAACAGCAGATGAAAGTCGGTAACTACGACAACAGCCAGTGTCACATAATGGCTGAAGCAATATTCACAGGTGAACAGATAGAAAAACTTCCGGTAAAGGATAGTGCGGCCCTGTTTGGCATTTTTCACACAGAACTCCCGAGGCTCCCTAAACACTTCTTCATGGGTGACGGTCCAGGCAATGCAGGCGATGGGCAGCGCCAAAATAAAAAGCTCAAAAAGTTGTTGCAGCATGTTTTTTCGTTTAAGATAACTGAATTAAGGTTTATTAAGCTCATAAACCTTTCCGCCGGTATGTTTGTCCTTTTCGTCGGCGATGAAAATACGGTTGCCGTCAAAACAGATGCCTTCCTTCTGCGTGAAATCCTGCAGATCGATTGTCGTCAGTCTGCCTTTTAAAAAATCATCATTTTTAAAATCTTTAAATAGCCAAACCGTGGAACTGCTGAGCAATGCGATGGTGGTTCCGTCATCTGAAATATCTGCATCGGTAATCGCGCAATGCTTGTAATCGGTACAAGTCCTGAATTTTCCCATCAAAATGGCAGCGTGATTGCCGGGAACAGCGGGAACGCGGTATAGTAGGGTAGTGCCGTCAAATTTTGAACTTCGGTTTTTTGTAAACAGGTAGAAATTTCCTCTAAAGTAAAAGAAGGCTTCCGCATCATAGAAGCGTGCCGATTTCCTGGGCGGAAATTCTTTTTGTTCAGGATAAAAGAACGATATCTTTTCAGAAGGCACGGCGTTAGTACCCGCCAGGTCTGCCGCATCGATCTTATAAATGCACAAATCCTTTCTTTCATTGTCGTTGTTTCCAAAATCGCCGATGTAAAGATTACCCTCAGGGTCTGAGGCCAGTTCTTCCCAATCATTATTCACAACATCAACCGCTACCGTATTAACGCGTTTTCCGCTTTTGTCTAAAGCATATAAGTTTGCGTCGTTCCCGCTATCCTCCAGCGTCCAGAAAAGCTTTGACTGTGCAATGTACTCGAGCGCCGATGCTTCTTTTATATTTTTCGGAAAATCAAAGGCCACACTGATCTTTGAAGGCTGCGAGGAACAGCCGGAACAGGCTGCGATAATTAGGAAAAGTAAGGTCTTGTTTGCGCTCATATGAAATTAGTATAGGCTAAAGTTACAAAATTGCCCGCAATGGAGCTAATACCAAAATGCTTATCTTTGGCAACAATTTTTTTAATGTGGGCCAAATTAACAAACTGAAGATACTCAACGATCCAATTTACGGATTCATCACTATTCCTGACACGCTGATCTATGACCTGGTCCAGCATCCATATTTTCAAAGGCTGAGGCGTATTTCTCAGATGGGCTTGTCTTACCTGGTTTATCCCGGAGCACACCACACCCGTTTCCACCACGCATTGGGATGCATGCACATGATGCAGAAAGCCATCGAAACGATAAGGTTTAAAGGGACGGTCATTTCAAAAGAAGAGGAAATTGCGCTCTGTACCGCCATATTATTGCACGACATCGGGCACGGCCCATTTTCGCATGCTATGGAACACAGTATTGTAGAAAACATCTCACATGAGTCAATTTCGATGTTGTTTATGGACAAACTCAATGCAGAGTTCGACGGGAAGCTCACATTGGCGATACAAATCTTCAGGGGATTCTACCACCGGAAGTTCATGCTGGAGTTGATTTCAAGCCAGCTCGATATGGACCGAATGGATTACCTGAAGCGCGATAGCTTCTATACCGGCGTGGCAGAAGGAAATGTCAATTCGGACAGGCTTATCCAAATGATGATTGTTGTGGATGACAAACTGGCGATTGAGGAAAAGGGGATCTATTCCGTTGAAAAATTCCTGATGGCCAGAAGGTTGATGTATTGGCAGGCCTATCTGCATAAGACGAGTCTCGCCGCGGAACTCATTCTTACGAAAGCGTTAAAAAGAGCTAAGGAGCTGATCCATAAAGGCGTCGAAATCGACTGCAGTGCGCCGCTAAAGTTCTTTATGGAGCACAAGATTGAAGCAGCCGACTTTAATGATGAAGTACTGGAATTGTTCTCACGCCTCGACGATACTGATATTATCAGCGCGCTGAAAGCCTGGCAGTACCATTCGGATTTCGTGCTGAGCAGTCTAAGCAGGATGATTATCAATCGGGATTTACCGAAGATTAAATTTGGCGAAGAGAAGTTCAGTAAAGAGGAAATGGAGTCGTACATCCGTGATTTTTCAGCCAGGAATGGGATTACGGCGCATGAGTCCGGATACTTTGTATTTAAAGGCAGGATCAGGAATCAGGCCTACGACAAAGAAGCCGCGCCGATCCGCATCTACAAGAAAGACAAAAGCATCGAGGACGTTGTCGAAGCGTCAGACCATTTAAACCTTAAGGCGCTGAGCAAACCGGTGACAAAATATTACATCTGCTTCCCGAAAGTACTTGTTGAAAATTAACAATTAAAAGCTACTTTTTTATATTTTTGTCGGGCAGAATGCAAATCGGAGATATTTTTGGTCCGTTTATCGTATGTCTGAATTTAAACAAAGGGCAATTACAGTAAAATGAAGTTTACAGCAGCACAGATCGCAGGAATACTGGATGGCGAGATTGTCGGGAATCCTGACGCCATCGTGTTCAAGTTGTCCAAAATCGAAGAAGGTACCGATGGATCACTGACCTTTCTTTCCAATCCCAAGTACAACAATTTTATTTATTCCACCCAGGCATCCGTGACGATCGTCAATATGTCGTTTGTTCCTGAAACACCTGTATCCACTACTTTAATAAAGGTTGATGACGCTTATGGTGCGTTCTCTAAAATCCTCTCTTTCTACGACCAGGTGAAGCACAATAAACAGGGAATAGAGCAACCTTCTGTAATTTCTGAGAATGTGCATTATGGGGAGAATTTTTACCTCGGAAGCTTCGGTTACATTGGGAATAATGTAAGTATTGGAGATAATGTTAAGATATATCCTAATTCTTTTATCGGAGATAATGTTGAAATTGGGAATAATGTAATTATTTTTGCGGGCGCTCGAATTTATTCTGATACAAAAATCGGGAATTTCTGTAGCATACATTCCGGTGCCATTATTGGCGCTGATGGTTTCGGTTTTGCGCCGAAAGAGGATGGTACCTATAGTAAAATACCGCAAATTGGAAATGTAATTATCGAAGATCACGTTGATATTGGCGCAGCAACGACAGTAGATCGCGCAACAATGGGCTCTACGGTTATCCGGAAGGGCGTCAAACTGGACAACCAGATACAGATTGCACACAATGTTGAAATTGGAGAAAATACTGTAATTGCCGCGCAAACCGGTGTTGCAGGTTCTACAAAAATAGGGCGCAACTGTATGATCGGGGGACAGGTGGGGATTTCAGGACACCTCACGATTGGAAATAATGTACGGATTCAGGCACAGTCCGGAATAGGAAGGAACATAAAAGACGACGAAACCGTTCAGGGAAGCCCTGCGTTTACATACAGCGATTTCAGTAAATCATACGTGCATTTTAAAAACCTGCCGAAGATCATTTCAGAGCTTGACGAGTTAAAAAAGAGAATAGATTAGATAATAAATGAGGTTACTTGGGTTAACAATAGTAACGAGGTGCAGGAATAATGCGCCTTTTCTCAAAATAAACAAACAAAAAATACTTTCTAATGGTTAAACAAAAAACCATCGCAACCGAAGTTTCCCTTACAGGTGTTGGCCTGCACACCGGAAAGGATGTGAAAATGACTTTTAAGCCGGCTCCAATAAACAACGGTTTTACTTTTGTGAGGGTAGATCTTGAAGGCCAACCCGTGATTGAGGCAGATGCGAATTATGTAGTCAACACGCAACGCGGCACAAATCTTGAAAAATTAGGCGTAAAAATCCAGACTTCCGAGCATGTACTCGCGGCATTCGTGGGCTGTGATGTCGACAACGTGATTATAGAACTCGATGCCTCTGAACCGCCGATAATGGATGGTTCTTCAAAATATTTTGTTGAAGCGATCGAGAAAGCTGGTGTAGTGGAGCAGGAGGCGGAAAGAAAATACTATGTGGTAAAGGAAGTCATTTCTTTTGCAGATGAAGCCACAGGCAGCGAAATCCTTGTGATGCCAGGCGACGATTACCAGGTGACGGCGATGGTGGATTTTGGCACCAAAGTGTTAGGAACACAAAATGCCACGATGAAAAATATTTCAGAATTTAAATCTGAAATCGCAGATTCCAGGACGTTTAGTTTCCTACACGAACTCGAATCTTTGTTGGAAAACGGATTGATAAAAGGCGGCGATTTAAACAATGCCATCGTATATGTGGACAAGGAGATTTCAGCGTCTACAATGGAAAACCTGAAAGTTGCTTTTGGGAAAGAAAAGATCTCTGTCAAACCAAACGGGATACTGGACAACCTGACGCTGCATTACCCCAATGAAGCGGCGCGCCACAAATTGCTTGATGTGATTGGTGACCTCGCTTTGATTGGTACACGCATCAAAGGGAAAGTGATCGCCAATAAGCCGGGACACTTTGTAAACACCCAATTTGCAAAGAAAATGTCGAAAATTATCAAGATCGAACAGCGCAACCAGGTTCCGGTATATGATTTGCACCAGGAACCTTTGATGGATATTCATAAGATCATGTCCATGTTGCCGCACAGGCCACCGTTCCTGTTGGTCGACAAAATCTTCGAACTGTCGGAAACCCATGTTGTTGGTTTGAAAAACGTCACGATGAATGAGCCGTTTTTTGTAGGCCATTTTCCGGGAGCACCCGTAATGCCAGGCGTATTGATTGTTGAAGCGATGGCGCAATGCGGCGGAATCCTGGTGTTGAGCACCGTTCCGGACCCTGAAAATTACCTGACGTTCTTTATGAAAATAGACAATGTGAAATTCAAGCATAAAGTTTTGCCTGGCGATACACTCGTATTTAAATGTGATTTGATTGCTCCGATCAGGCGCGGAATTTGCCACATGCAGGCGAATGCATATGCCAACGGAAAACTGGTTGCAGAGGCAGAGCTTATGGCGCAGATCGCCAGGAAACAATAATCGCCGCAAGGCAAAACCATAAAACAAACAAAGATGAATCAACCTTAGCCTATGTGCATCCGGGAGCGAAGATCGCCAAAAATGTGGTGATCGAGCCGTTTACGACGATCCACAATAATGTGGTAATCGGTGACGGAACCTGGATTGGCTCTAACGTGACAATCATGGAAGGCGCCAGAATAGGAAAGAACTGTAATATTTTTCCGGGTGCGGTTATTTCGGCCGTGCCGCAGGATTTAAAATTTGGAGGTGAAGAGTCACTTGCAATCATTGGTGATAACTGTACTATACGTGAGTGTGTTACGATAAATAGAGGTACTATTGCTTCGGGCCAGACTAAGCTCGGAAACAACTGCCTCGTAATGGCTACGGCACACATCGCACACGATTGCCATATCGGTGACAATGCGATTATTGTAAACGGTGTTGCGCTTGCGGGACATGTGACTGTGGGGAATTTTGCTATTATCGGTGGGCTCGCTGCAGTGCACCAGTTCATCCACATCGGGGACCACGCGATGATTTCCGGTGGGTCGCTGGTCAGGAAAGATGTTCCTCCGTATACCAAAGCGGCCAAAGAGCCACTTTCCTATGTCGGGATAAACTCGGTAGGTTTGAGGAGAAGGGGGTTTACCACAGACAAGATTCGGGAGATACAGGAAATTTACAGGATATTATACCAGAAAAATTACAATACTTCACAAGCCGTCAGCATCATTGAAGCTGAAATGGAAGCCACGCCGGAAAGGGACGAAATCCTTGATTTTATCAGGAATTCATCGAGAGGCGTGATGAAAGGCTACACCGGAAATTACTAATAGATTTACATTAAAATTCAACATTAACATTTAAAACCAAACAGATGGCATCTACATCAGATATTAGAAACGGATTATGCATTAAGTTCAACCACGATATTTACAAAATCATCGAATTCCTCCACGTAAAACCTGGTAAAGGTCCAGCTTTCGTAAGAACGAAGCTGAAAAGCCTTACCAATGGCAAAGTGTTGGACAACACTTTTTCTGCTGGGCACAAAATCGATGAGGTTCGTGTGGAGACGCATGAATTCCAGTTTTTATATGCGGAAGGCGACATGTACAATTTTATGCATACCGAAAGCTACGAGCAAATCCAACTGAACAAAGCGATCCTTGATGCCCCGGACTTATTGAAAGAAGGAACTACCGTAAAAGTAATCATCAATGCGGAGACTGAAGCGCCTTTATCTGTAGATATGCCTGCTTCCGTAGTGCTTGAGGTGACTTACTCAGAACCTGGCGTAAAAGGAAATACTTCTACCAATGCTACAAAACCTGCGACAGTAGAGACCGGTGCTACGATCAACGTCCCGTTGTTTATTAATGAGGGCGATAAGGTGAAAATTGATACTGCTACCGGTTCTTATTTAGAGCGTGTGAAAGAGTAGATCTATAACAAGGGCCACCCGCATTTTAGCGAAGGCCTTTTTTATTTTGCGCCCTGCATGATTCACTAATGATCACATTTGCCAATTAAAATATGAAGTTTCCAAACATTCAGTCTTTAGAAGAAATTGCCAGGATTATCAACTGCGAATACGTAGGCGATAAGAATTTTCCAGTTTCCGGAATGAATGAAATACATGTCGTGGAACCTGGTGACATCGTATTTGTGGATCATCCGAAATATTATGACAAGGCTTTAAAATCTGCAGCGACCATTGTCCTCATAAACAAGAATGTAGATTGTCCTGAAGGAAAAGCCCTGTTGATTTCTGACGATCCTTTTAGGGATTTTAATAAGCTTACCCATCATTTTAAGCCATTCGAAAGAGCTGCGACGGCTATTTCGCCGTCCGCGAAGATCGGAGAAGGGACGATTATACAGCCAAACTCCTTTGTGGGCAACCACGTGGTGATCGGAAAGAATTGCCTGATCCACGCGAATGTCGCCATTTATGACCATACTGTTATCGGAGACAATGTAATCATCCACGCGGGAACAGTCCTCGGGGCCGATGCATTTTATTATAAAAAACGCCCTGAAGGTTTTGACCAACTCATTTCCGGCGGTCGCGTCGTCATTGAGGACAATGTGGGTATTGGCGCACTTTGTACGATTGACAAGGGTGTCACCGGTGACACTACCATTGGCGCAGGAACCAAGATCGACAACCAGGTGCATGTAGGTCATGACACGGTAATCGGTAAAAAATGCCTGATCGCTTCCCAAACGGGTATTGCGGGCTGCGTTGTTATTGAGGATGAAGTCACTTTGTGGGGACAGGTAGGGGCCACCAGTGGCATCACGATAGGAGAGAAGGCAGTGGTTTTAGGCCAAACCGGAGTCACCAAATCCATTGAAGGCGGTAAGACCTACTTCGGAACGCCGGTGGAGGAATCCAGGGAAAAGTTGAAGCAGTTGGCCAATATTAAAAAGATACCGGACATACTTAATAAACTGAAATAGATTATGAGCGCGAAAAAATTAGTTCAGGCTTTTTATAAATCCGATGCACTGATCGACCCGGCCGTTATGCAGACATACCTGCATCCTGAGATAGAAGTCGAATGGAACAGTTCCAAAGGACCGATTACCATGAATTATGAGGAAATCATTGCCTTCACGACAGAGCTCAGTAAAGCATACGTCCGGACGAAAGTGCGCATGAGCCACATTTTACAGGACGGCGATACGGTAGCGGCGAGATATTCCCATTTCGTAAAAACCATCGAAAACCCAAGGGAGGAGATGTTATTGGCACACTTTTTCGTCATATGGGAAGTTAAAGACGACAAGCTTTTCCGTGGTTTTCAGATGAGCCAGGTTTCCTAAATCACCAATTAGCGGACAATATTTTAAAAAGTCATAAGAATATTGTTTTCAAAAACTTATTTTTGCAACACAAATTTCAAAAAACAAATTAAACCATATCAACATGAGCGTTTTAGTTAATAAGGATTCCAGAATAATTGTACAGGGTTTTACAGGTAGCGAAGGTACTTTTCACGCTTCGCAAATGATAGAATACGGAACCAATGTGGTTGGTGGTGTTACTCCGGGTAAAGGAGGAACTGAGCATTTGAACCGTCCTGTTTTCAATACTGTGAAAGATGCAGTAGACAAAGCCGGAGCCGATACTACAATTATCTTCGTACCGCCAGCATTTGCCGCCGATGCGATTATGGAAGCCGCTGACGCCGGAATCAAAGTAATCATCACCATTACCGAAGGCATTCCTGTAGCCGATATGATCAAAGCATACGACTACATCAAAGGAAAAAACTGCCGCCTGATTGGTCCAAACTGTCCTGGCGTCATCACGCCGGAAGAAGCTAAAGTAGGGATTATGCCTGGTTTCGTTTTTAAGAAAGGCACCGTTGGGATCGTTTCAAAATCAGGAACGTTAACTTATGAGGCTGCTGACCAGGTCGTGAAACAAGGATTGGGCATCACTACGGCAATCGGGATCGGAGGGGATCCAATCATCGGAACGACGACGAAAGAAGCCGTAGAATTGCTGATGAATGACCCTGAAACAAAATGCATCGTCATGATTGGGGAGATTGGCGGACAATTGGAAGCAGATGCTGCCCATTGGATCAAAGCTGACGGAAACAGAAAGCCAGTAGTAGGCTTCATCGCTGGTGAAACTGCTCCTAAAGGAAGGACGATGGGACACGCCGGTGCTATTGTTGGTGGCGCTGATGATACTGCCGAAGCCAAGAAACGCATCATGCGCGAGTGTGGCATCCACGTAGTGGATTCTCCGGCAGAAATCGGGAAAAAAGTAAAAGAAGTCCTGGGTTAAGCGACAGCGATCAGCGACAAGAATCAAAGATATCAAATACAGACTCCGTTTTCGAACTGTCGGAAACGGGGTTTTTTAATTAACCGCATTCAGGGAACTGGGTGCCAAATTTTCAAATGATGTATAAAGAACTTAAGAAATTCAAAACCACCAATACGTTTACTTTCACGCCGGATGACGCCCTCGAAGAGGTCTGCAATGCACCGGAATCCGGGAATGGTATTTTTGTGGTATATGCCGTAGATGGCGAAGAAAAGGAGCTGATCATGGTCGGTTCTACCGGAACGGTGCAGAATGACGGTACCTTAAAAAGCAAAAATGGCGGACTTTATGACAAGATCGTAAACGGACACCAGTTTGCCAAGACCGGGCGCAAATACTCCTGGCCGGCCCAAATGAAGAAAGAAGACATCAGCAGGCTCGAAGTGGTTTGGTATGAAACCTTCAATGCTAAAAATAAAGTGATCCCGACTTTCGCAGAAGGGAACGTGCTGCAGAATTTCCTTGACGAGAACGGAAAATTGCCAAGGTGGAACGTGGCGTTCTAATGCTACATCAGTGTCGTAAATAATAATAAAACTCCTTGATGTACGGAGTTTTTTGTTTTGTATTAAATTGGCGAAGTTGTTCGTTTACAAGCTAAGTCGTATAAAAAGTTTATATATTTGGCTGGTCCAGCCTAAGTTAAACCTATTGATATGAAAAAATACTACCTGATTGTCCTGACATTATTTCTGTTTCAAATTGCCAACGCACAGATTGTAAATATTCCGGATACTAATTTTAAGGCGAAGCTCCTATCTGCAAATGAAAGTAACGGCATTGCGATAAATGCTCTTGGGAATAGTTTCGTACTTGATGAAAACAACGATTCAGAAATCCAGTTAAGCGAGGCGCAGAAAGTTTATCGATTGTACGTCCAGCAGGCAAATATTTCGGTGATTACGGGAATACAATCATTTTCCAACTTATTAGAATTAAATTGTTCGGATAATCAAATTACAACACTGGATTTTTCGGGTAATACCACTATTCAAAGATTATATTGTAATAATAACATAATATCAAGTATTAACGTTTCAGGATGCACTAATCTCATTCAGATGCATTTCAATTATAATCAGGTGGGTACTATTGATTTGTCGAATCTGCCCAATTTGCAACAACTATTGGGATATCACAATCAACTCAGCCTTATTAACTTTTCCGGAACAATTCACATTCAGGATCTGGAAATTGGGTCCAATCAGTTAACATCCATTGATTTAAGTAGTTTTAGTGAGCTGGGCTTGCTTAATCTTGACAACAACTTACTTACAAACATAACGTTTCCATCGACCGAAACTTTAAATAACATCCATTGCTCCAACAATCAACTTGCTACTCTTAATTTGCCAGATCTCCCAAATTTGCAATATTTATGGTGTGATTATAACCAGATAACGTCTTTAAATTTATCATCACTTACTTCCCTCGGTGACTTTAAAGGCAATAATAACGAACTCACCAGCATCACATTACCACATAGCTATTTTGTAAATTTCGATTGCAGTAACAACTATATTACATCGTTAGATTTATCACCGGCCATAGGTTTTTACCAGTTTTATTGTAGCTTTAATCTTTTAACGGCATTGAATTTACCCGCCATACCCTTTGGCGAGTTTCGTTGTAACAATAACCAGCTTACAGAAATAAATGTGCCCGCAGCCGCATCTCTGGAGTATTTGGATTGCAGCTATAACTCCTTAGCCGCATTAAATATCGTTCCAAAGGAATCCGTTGGTTCGCTTTATTGCTCACATAATCAATTTACAGACCTCAATTTATCAGCGTACACGAATTTGGGGGACTTATTTTGCAGTAATAATTTCCTGTCAACACTGGATGTATCAAATCTTTCGGATTTGGTTACACTGGATTGTAGCTATAACGATTTACATTCATTGTTTATAAAAAATAACAATTTCTGGCTTGGAGAAAATGTGGTGTTCGAGGAAAACCTTAACCTGCAGTATATTTGCGTAAATGAGTCACAAATTGATATGATAAATGATAGACTTAGTCAATATGGTTTAACATCGTGTGAAGTCAATTCGTATTGTTCCTATACACCCGGTGCTTTTTACCATATTCGTGGGCGGCAACTATATGATGCTGATAATAATGGCTGCAGCAATGCAGACCTGCGTTATCCGAATCTTAAGTTTAGTATCACGAATGGCTTGGTCAACGGTACCATTATCAGCGATGATTCCGGGTACTATGACATCCCGGTTCAGGCAGGCATGCATACCATTGTACCCTTTTTCGAAAATCCGTACTTTACAGCTTATCCGCCTAGTGTCACTGTTACTTTTCCTGAGCAGCCCGCTCCGTTGAATCAGGATTTCTGCGTCAGCGCAAATGGTGTGCACCCCGATGTGGAGATTTTCTTATTCAATATGAATACCGCCCAGCCTGGGTTTGATACGAAATACAGGATTGTTTTCAAAAATAAGGGGACTACCGCTGCTGCTGGAACCATAGATTTTTCTTTCAATGAGGCAATAATGGACTTTATTGGAGCTGTACCATTGCCTTCAACACAGGCATCAGGCACAATTTCCTGGGACTATTCCGCGTTGCAGCCTTTTGAAAGCCGTATTATAGACTTTACCTTAAACCTAAACTCGCCTGTCGAAACGCCGCCCGTGATTCAGGGAGATCTATTGCAGTTTTCTGCAGGGATCACGTTGACGTCTGATGGCATGCCGTCCGACAACACGACCACGCTGCATCAACGGGTTTTCAACGCATTTGACCCTAACGACAAGACCTGCCTTGAAGGAGAAACTATTACGCCGGCCATGGTAGGTGGGTACGTTCATTATAGGATCCGGTTTGAAAACACAGGAAATTATCATGCGGCGATTGTTACAATAAAAGATGTGATCGATACTTCAAAATTCGATATTGCTACTTTAACACCCATCTCAGGAAGCCATCCGTTTATCACAAGGATCACGAATGGCAACGAGGTAGAATTTGTTTTTGACAACATCAACCTGCCTTTTGATGATGCGAATAATGACGGTTATCTCGTATTTAAAATTAAGACGAAACCGACACTGCAATTAGGCGATCAGTTGAGCAATACTGCCGGGATTTATTTCAACTATAACGCACCGGTGATTACGAATACTGCGGTGACTACTGTGGCTATTCCATTGGCAACAAATCCATTAGATAATGTCACCGGATTTGCATTATATCCCAATCCGGTGACAGACAAATTAAATATTTCGTCCAAGTCCAATGTAGATATAGATTCGGTGGCTGTTTATAATGTATTGGGGCAGGAAGTGATAAGAGTACTCCCGGCTCAGGGAATTACATCAATTGAGGTTTCCGGGTTGCCTTCGGGGAATTATGTGGTTAAAGTCGCTACAGCGTCGTCGAACTGGGTATCGAAGTTTGTTAAGGAATAGATTTTTATAAAATATATACTGAAAATCATTTTGTTAGCGTAGGAAATTACTTTTTTTTATATATTTGAAGACAGTAAAACCAATCATCAACAAAAACCGACAACATGAAAAAAATCATCCTTATCGCCGTTTTCCTACTTTCGGTAGGTGCCAGTGCTGCTGAAAGTACTGCAACTGCCGTGTCACACACTGCTGCCAAAGAGCAGGTCGTTTCTGCCGCATTTCCAATCGGTGGGTTGCTTGCGAAGATTGCCGCAAGCGCCATCAGCTGGGCAGCACAGTTCCTGAAATAGAGATTTAGATTTTTAAATACAAAAAAGGCTGCCATCCGGTAGCCTTTTTGCATAAATTACGGCGTCATAGGCAATTGACCAACCTCCTTTTTCCCATCGGCTAAGCCACCACGACGGAACGCAAACTGGAAGCGAAACAACCGCCTGCCGAATGCTTTCCTTTTTTTGCACATCCGCTTTTATAAACGCTTAAAAAAATTATATTTGTGCAACTATTACATAATCTACAAACCCTATGAAATTACTCGAAGGAAAAACAGCGATCATCACAGGTGCGAGCCGCGGAATCGGAAAAGGAATAGCAGAAGTTTTTGCAAAGCATGGCGCCAATGTCGCTTTTACATACAGTTCGTCAGCCGAATCGGCGATGGCGCTTGAAGCTGAACTGAACGGTTTGGGCATCAAAGCCAAAGGATACCAGTCAAACGCTGCTGATTTCAACGAAGCTCATGCGTTTGTGGAAGCGGTGCTTGCCGAATTTGGTTCCGTAGACATCCTGATCAACAACGCGGGCATCACCAAGGACAACCTTTTGATGCGCATGTCCGAAGAGGATTTTGATAAAGTGATTGACGTCAATCTGAAGTCCGTGTTCAACATGACCAAGGCCATCCAGAAAACGTTCCTGAAGCAACGTTCTGGTTCGATCATCAATATGAGCTCCGTAGTAGGAGTGAAGGGGAACGCCGGTCAAACGAACTATGCCGCCTCTAAGGCCGGTGTGATTGGCTTTACCAAGTCGGTGGCATTGGAACTGGGATCGCGTAACATCCGCTGCAACGCGATTGCCCCTGGATTTATCGAAACGGAAATGACTGCGAAGCTTAATGAGGAAGTCGTCAAAGGATGGGCTGAAGCCATTCCGTTAAGACGCGGCGGTTCAACCGAAGATGTGGCCAACGCTTGTTTGTTCCTCGCTTCGGACATGAGTGCATACATTACCGGGCAAGTGTTGAACGTCGATGGCGGGATGCTGACCTAAGAACAATTTTAAATGATAAATTTTAAATTTTGAGTTGTTACGATTCCATTTAAAATTTAAAATTCAAAATTTAAAATAAATATTAATGAGTTTAAACACCATACTGTTAATCCTACTGTCCGTTGCGATAGCCGGCGGATTGTCGTTTTACCAATATTTCTACCAGAGTAAAAGCAGGAGCCGTGTGCACCTGCTTTTGTCGTTTCTTAGATTTTTCACGCTGTTTGCGATCCTGCTGCTGCTGATCAACCCGAAGATTACAAGAACTACGTATGAAACGGAAAAAACGCCACTGCCCATTGTTATGGACAATTCGGCCTCTGTAAAAGACCTGAAGGCCGACGAGGTGGCACAGCAGCTTTTCAAAAAACTGTATTCGAACAGCGATCTGCGGGCCAAGTTTGATGTGCAGGCATTTCGGTTTGACAACGACTTCGAGACTTCAGAATCATTTGATTTTAAAGGCACACAGACCAATGTTGAATCCGTCGCAGAGAACCTGAAGAGCATCAACAAGAACAAAACATACCCCACAGTGCTGATTACAGATGGGAACCAAACCCGCGGCAATGACTACACTTACAGTTTTGACGCGAATAACAAAGTCTATCCGCTCGTATTGGGCGATACGACTACATTCCTGGACTTACGGATCAACCAATTGAATGTAAACAAGTATGCCTTCCTGAAGAATAAATTCCCGGTCGAAGTGTTTTTACAGTATTCAGGAACAAAGAGCATCAGTGCCGACTTTAGTATTTCACAGGGAAATAATGTCGTGGCTAAAGAGAAAGTATTGTTTTCCCCTTCTAAGAAATCGGCAGTCGTCAACGTGCTGCTGCCCGCGGATAAAACTGGACTGCAGATATTTAAGGCGAGACTTTCTTCGCCGGAATCAGAGAAAAATACGTACAACAACATCAAGAATTTTGCAGTTGAAGTCATCGACCAAAAGTCGGAGATCGCGATCGTATCCAATACCAACCATCCTGATATCGGAGCATTGAAACGGGCTATCGAAATGAATCCGCAACGCCATGTGACGGTATTGCGGCCATTTGAAATGAAGTCTGTCGCCGACTACAATGTAATGATCCTCTATCAACCAACGGTGGAGTTCCGGAACCTGTTTGAAAGCAATAAACAGGCAGGGGTGAAAACGCTGGTGGTAACAGGTACTGCTTCTGACTTTAATTATTTGAACCAGCAGCAGCAGGTGTTTAGCTTTAAAATGAGCGCACAGAAAGAAGATTACTCGGCAGACTTTAGTCCGCAGTTTAATTTGTTCGCCATAGACGATCTTGGTTTTAGTACGTTTCCACCGTTGCAGAATGCGTTTGGAACAATCAACACCAATGGCAACGCCGATGTGCTGTTGTCTTCGAGGATCAGGAATATTGCGACGAATGCTCCTTTACTTGCATTTAGCGAAAGTAACGGAAAGCGCAACGCATACCTTTTCGGGGAGAACATCTGGAAGTGGAGGCTGCAAAGCCACGTCGACCTGAATTCCTATGAGAAGTTTGACGTGTTCGTAGACAAAATTATCCAATACCTGGCTTCTAATAATTCCAAAAAGTCACTGGTAGTAAACCACGAGCGCTTTTATAATTCCGGAGATGCGATTGAGATTACCGCGCAGTATTTCAACAAGAATTACGAATTTGATGAAAAGGCGAGGCTGACGATTGCGGTGACAAACAAGCAGACGAAACAGACCAAGCAATACGACATGCTGAAAGGCACGAACGCTTATAAGGCGAACCTTGACGGACTTTCGGCAGGGCAATACACGTTCTCAGTAGTAGAACAGACGTCAAAAAGCCGCTACAACGGCAGTTTTGAAATCCTGGATTTTGATATTGAAAAGCAGTTTGTTAATCCCGATCTGGCGAAGCTGAATCAATTGGCCGCGCAGACCAAAGGCATCGCTTTTATGCCGGACCAGGCAGACCAGTTAATCAAGGCTTTACTTGACAACAAGGATTATAAGGCCATCCAGAAAGACATCACGCGCAAGATTCCGTTGGTGGATAGCATGTTGTTATTGATTGCGATTGCGTTGTCACTCGCTGGGGAGTGGTTTATCAGGAAATACAACGGGATGTTGTAATGGTCAGGAAGGTCGTCATAGCTGGAGGTTTGGTGATAGGGTTAGGCCTTGGTGCCTCCCAGCTGCATGATGCACCGCGAGAGAATAATGCTATTTCGCAAACCCGACAGGCATCACGAAAAACCATTGAAGACCGTTTCCCAGCACCGAAAGGATTTGAGCGAACGACAGAAACTGCGGTTAGTTTTGGTAAATACCTTCGCAGTCTTCCTTTAAAACCTGTTGGTTCATTGGTTACTTATTTTGACGGCGGTAAGAAAGCCAATAACAATGTGTATGATGCTGTCGTTGACCTTTCGATTGGCAAGCGGGACCTACACCAATGTGCGGATGCGGTGATGCGGCTGCGCGCAGATTATTTTTATCAACAGAAAGCCTATTCCGACATTCATTTTAATTTCACCAATGGCTTTAACGCGGCCTACAGCCACTGGCGCATGGGAGAGCGGATCGCGATTAAAGGCAATAAAACCAATTGGGTATCGACCGCAAAGGCGTCAGACAGCTATGAAACCTATTGGAAGTACCTTGAGACTGTCTTTATGTATGCAGGAACCGCATCGCTTTCGAAGGAACTTAAACCGATCAAAGTCGCTGATATGAAAATAGGCGACGTCTTCATCAAGGGAGGATTTCCAGGACATGCGGTCATCGTGGTGGACATGGCCGTTAATAAGGATACCCATAAAAAGGTTTTTCTTTTAGCACAGAGTTACATGCCAGCGCAGGAAATACAGGTGTTGAAAAACAACAACGCCGGTATCAGTCCGTGGTACGAACTCGATTTTGGCAGTACCCTTTATACACCTGAATGGACGTTCGATGCCTCAGAATTGAAACGTTTTTAACGATGCTGGCGCGTTACGTTCTATTGTTGTTGCTGATACTGCCGCTGCAGGATAAAACAGTACAAGTTCCGGAACCCGTCCAAAAGCTGTTAAAAGCTTATCCTGATCACATCACGGGCTACAAGGACAATTACATTATTTTTAAAGATGGTACGAAGTTGCCATACGACGATGGGCGGCAGAAATCGGCCGGGGAATTGTTAAACAGTGCCGATGTCGAAGACCAATTCAAATACGATTATAAACCAGAGAAACGAGAACGAGGCAATACAATGGATCCGGGAAGAATCAGGAATGAGGATTTTTTCAAAAGGATCTATGGCTTTAGTGCAAAGGAAGTGGAACCGCGGCTGGTAACGGTAACCTGGTGTCCGAAGCTTGTGAATCAGAAGATTCGCGTGACTACGGTGAATGGTTTGGATAAGATTGTGACGGCATTGTCAAACGAGCTGGACCGTCATCCCGAATTTAAGCCTTATGTAACCAATATTGGCGGCACATACAACTGGAGAAAGATTTCCGGCACGGACAGGCTGAGCGCCCATAGTTTTGGGTGCACCATCGACATCAATGTTAAGTATTCAGATTACTGGCAATGGCAATGCAAATGTAAGGATGAGGGTGCGAAATTGGTTTATAAAAACAGGATTCCCGAATCTTTGGTCGCTATTTTTGAAAAATATGGTTTCATCTGGGGTGGAAAATGGTACCACTTTGATACCATGCATTTTGAATACCGTCCCGAGTTGTTGCTCTAAAACAATGTTGCTGGTATTTTAAGCCAACCTTAAGAACATGTTAATTTATTTTTTTGATGTTTGCGTAAATTAAAAACTTATGCGCAAACGTTTTCATTTCGAAGGAAGATATGCTTTACTCAAGACTTTTATAGCCTGGTTTCTTTTGAGTTCATTGGTACTCCGTTTTATCTTTATGATTTGGCAACATGATGAATTCTCCTGGAATGTATTCGACGTTTTGCGGACGTTTTTTACCGGATTATTTTATGATATCGGTACTGCATCCTTTATCGCCGTACTGCCTGTTTTGTACCTCGCACTGCTTCCCGATCGGTTGGTCGGTTCGCTTTTTGATAAAGTAGTCACCGTATTCTTTACCGGGCTGACGGGGTTTATTCTGGTACTGACGTTTTTTGCCGAGATCACCTTTTGGGATGAATTTCACAAAAGATTTGATTTTATTGCCGTCGATTATTTGATCTATACCCATGAAGTGGTGGGCAATATCAAAGAGTCTTATCCCTTACCGATATTAATCGGTGGGGTGTTATTGATTACATTGGCGTTGCTGTTTTTGTTTTACAGGCTTGGCGCTTTCGAAGCGACGTTTTCTTCTAAACTTAATTTAAAGCAGCGATTGGGCGGTTTGGCGATTGTAGTTGCTATTGTCTTGATATTCTCCTCTTTGATTACCAATGAGAAGGCAGAGTGGTCGGCAAACCGCTATAATTCTGAAATCTCCAAGTCAGGTATTTATTCTTTTTTCGCTGCGTTCCGGAACAACCAGATGAAGTATAAGGAGTTTTATGCTTCAGTCGATGACAAACAGGCTTTCGCGCTGGTACGTGGAAAACTCGCTGAGGGCAACTCACAATATACCAGTTCAGATTTTTCAATCCATAGGAAGATTACCGACAGCCTGAACCTTCCCCAAAATAAGAACGTGGTTTTTATTCTGGTAGAAAGCCTGAGTGGCAGTTTTTTACAGGAATTTGGCAACGACAAACACATTACACCTTTTCTGGACAGTATTGCACAGCAATCTGTTTTCTTTGAAAACCTTTATGCTACAGGAACACGTACCGTCAGGGGGATGGAAGCTGTTACTTTGAGTATTCCGCCAACACCCGGACAAAGCATTGTAAAACGGCCGGACAACCACAACCTGTTCACCGTGTCAAATGTATTTAAAGCACGTAACTATGATTGCAGTTTCTTTTACGGCGGTGACGGTTACTTCGACAACATGAACAGTTTTTTCGGCGGAAATGGTTTCGCCATTTATGATCGTGGTCGCGGCAGCGTACTCAGCGACGATATCAAGACCACGCGGAACAAGATTAACGATAACGAAGTAACGTTTGAAAATGCCTGGGGAATTTGTGATGAAGATATTTTTAATAAGATGCTCAGCGTGGCAGACGAGAAGTACAAATCAGGGAAACCATTCCTGAATTTTGTGATGACGACCTCAAACCACCGTCCCTATACCTATCCTTCGGGGAAAATTGATATTCCATCAGGAAAGAGCAGGGAAGGAGCGGTAAAATATACCGATTACGCATTGCGCCAACTTTTCAGGAAAGCGGCGTCCAAACCCTGGTACAGCAATACGGTTTTCGTCATTATTGCAGACCATTGCGCAAGTAGTGCAGGCAAAGACGAGATTGATATTGCCAATTACCACATTCCGGCGTTTATTATCAACTCCGGTGCGGCAAACACACAGAAAATTAAAACCCAATGCTCACAGATTGATATTTTCCCCACGTTGTTTGGACTGTTCCATTGGAATTATGAATCTGATTTTTATGGGAAGAATGTACTTGACCCAGGTTTCGAAGAGCGATTCTTTTCCGGAACCTATCGAAAACTTGCGCTCGTAAAGAAAAACAAGGCAATGATCTTGTCTGACCAGAAAGTACAACGTTTTTATACCTGGGATAAAAACACCAATAGCTTGTCGCCGTTGCCTATGGATAAAGGATTTTTGAATGAGACAATCTCGTTTTACCAATCTGCGGATTATCTTTTTACAAATCATAAACTGAAATAAAATAAGCGGGAGATTTCAAAATTTAATTGATATTTTTATGCTGAAAACCCGCAATTATGAAAAAGATACTGCTTGCATTCCTATTGTTGTCGACAGCGCCGCAAGTGGCAGCACAGGAATGGAAAAATGACATAGACAAAGCCCTGAGGGAAGCTGCTTCCATCAATAAGAAAGTGATGTTGTTCTTTACGGTATCGGAGCAGTGCGATAACTGTAGTGCTTTGGACCGGAATGTTTTTAGGAGTGAGGAATTTCGCGATTATGCAAAGGAAAATTATATTCTGGTCAAGATTGATTTTTCGCAGAAACCGACAGAAGAATTGACCGACAAAATGATTGAGAAGAACCTGCTGATCATTGAAAAATACAACAAGGATGGGTTTTTTCCGTTGGTTGTAATTTTGAATAAGGATGCCAAAGTATTGGGAAAGGCAGGTGTTTATAAAGATGAATCCCCATCGCAGTTTGTAAAAATGCTGCGTAATTTTTAAAAAATGAATATACTTATCGTCGAAGATGAACCAGGCATTTCAAGTTTCCTGAAGAAAGGACTGGAAGAAGAAGGGTACACGATCGACCTTGCTGCAACTGGGTCCGATGGACTCAAGCTCGCGCAGCGAAATCAATACGGCTTGCTTTTACTGGACTGGATGCTGCCTGGGATGAGCGGACTGGAGGTGTGTGTGCAGTTTAGGGAGAAAGACAAATCTACTCCGATTATTTTTATTACGGCCAAAGATACGATCCAGGAGACCATTGCAGGACTAAAAGCCGGCGCGAACGATTATATCAAAAAGCCATTTCATTTTGAAGAGCTGCTCGAGCGGATTAAAGTACAGTTTCGAAATGCACCTGAATCAGAAACGGAATACCTACTCGGGGATATCCTGATGAATACCAATACCCACCAGGTGTTTCGGGCGGGACAGGAGGTTGTACTCACCCAGAAAGAATTTTCACTGTTGGAGTACCTGATTAGGAACAAAGGAAAAATTTGTACAAGAAATCAGATTATTGAGGACGTTTGGAATATCCATTTTGAATACGACACCGGTGTTATTGATGTATTCATGAATTCATTGCGAAAAAAATTAAACCTCAAAAAAGAAGAAGATTATATCAGGACAATTCGAGGAATAGGCTATATTGCCAATGAATTAACCTAATTTATGCTTCCGCTGTCATTCAAAAACCGTTTGGCTTTCAACTTCATGATCAGCACTGCGCTGATTACGATAGGTGCGTTTTTCATCGTCTATTCCATTGTAAAGTATAGCGTTTACAGCGACGTAAATGCGGACCTGGAAGATGAGATTTCGCTCCATTTTTCAGAGATGGATTTCAATAACGATATCTTCAAATGGGTTGATAAAAAGGAATGGCAGGAAAAAGAACACAATGAGCTTACCGTCGATCCGGTTTTCGTTGAAGTTTATGATCCTGAGGGGAATGCCGTCGAACGTTCACCAAACCTAAAAGGCAGAAACCTATACTTTGACCACCGCTTTAAGCACAAGCATTATATTGATACCGTGTTGAACCGACAGGCCATCCGCGAAGTCCAGGTGCCGATTATTAAAGACAACAGGACAAAAGGTTTTCTATTGATTGGCATGTCACTGGAAGATGAGAATGCTGTACTCGCCAATTTGCGAATGGTGCTTGTTTTCTCAGTAATTGGGATGTTGTTGCTGTTGTTCATGATTACCCGATACATTGCCGGGCGCAGTATCAGGCCAATCATTCAGATGACAGAGACAACCGGGCGGATTTCGCGTAAAAATCTTGGATTGAGGATTGCACTTCCGGCAAACCGCGACGAATTATACGTGCTTTCAAAAACCATCAACGATTTGCTCGAGCGAATAGAGAACGCTGTCGAACGTGAAAAACAGTTCACTTCCGATGCCTCCCATGAGTTAAGGACGCCACTCGCGGTGATTAAAGGAACTTTGGAGGTGCTCATCCGCAAACCACGTGAAAAAGAGGAATATGAAAAAACAGTGAACTATTGTATTTCAGAAGTCAACAGGATGAACAACCTGGTAGACCAGTTGCTTTTGCTGGCCCGGTTTGAAAACAGTCAGATCATATTGCATCCTCAGGAAGTGGTATTGAATGAAGTAATTCTGGAGTCATTGGAGCGATTATCACCGATGATCAACACGCGCAAGACGGCGATTGATTTCAAATTTGACCAGCTTTTCCCAGTCTATGTTGATGCTTATAAGGCATCCATTGTTATTGAGAATATCCTGTCAAACGCCGTGAAGTATTCCGATATTAATGGAACTGTTGAAATTGTACTTTCAGAAAAGGAAGGGCAGGTGTTGTGCCGGATTACCGATTACGGCATTGGAATATCCGAAGCCAATATCAACAGAATCTACGAGCAGTTTTACCGCTCCGGGCCGTCAGATCATCCGGATATAAAGGGAACTGGTATCGGGCTGTCGATTGTAAAAAGGCTTTGTGACCTGATGAAAATTTCAATCGAAATTCAAAGTGTAAAAGACAAAGGTACTTCGGTAACGATGCTGTTTCCGGAACGCTGAATTCTCAAAGACAAAAGTCAAATAGGTCACTGTTTATGATCACCAAATCAAGGTAAATCAAAATTCCTGCTTTCATAATTGTATAATCTGCAACGAAGTGTGGTGGTCGTCTTAAAATCCTTAATTCTTAGCGTTTAACGGGGTGCTTTCTTTTATTTCAGAAATCAAAAACTTATATTTACCTCATTAAGACCGATCGTTTTACCTATGAATTCCAAAAATGACAACAATATAGCCGGCGTAAATCCTGGCTTGGAAGAGCCACAGCTGAATATTCTGCTAACCACAGATGAAGACGACCACCGCCCGGTGTATCTGTCAGGAAATTTTAACCAATGGCACACCCAGGATAAGTCGTTTGAAATGGAGAAAATTGGCAATGGGTTGTATCATTTCAAATTTGCTGAAGATTTTATTTATCCCGAAGAGATGCTCTATAAATTCACGAAAGGGGATTGGAGTGAGGTTGAAATAGACAAATACGGAAACCGTACTGAAAATCGTTCGTGCAGGCAGACTAAAGGCGTTCGCCGAGAACACGTTGACAAATGGCGGAAGAACTGGTTGCCGTTTAAGCCTAGTTTCCTTCCACAAATCCAGTTGATTTCTGAAGGTTTTGAAATGCCACAACTGAAAAAGCACCGCCGAATTTGGGCTTTGTTGCCACATGATTACGACACATCTTCTGAAAGTTATCCCGTGATGTATTTGCAGGATGCACAAAATCTCTTTAATGAAAACGCAAAGTATGGCAATTGGGAAATTGATAAGAAACTCGCGGTCATGTCGGAATATAAGATTGGGAAAATTATCATCATCGCTATAGAACATGCAGAGCAGGACCGGATAAAGGAATACAACGTCGGAAGGACGGTGCTTGGGGCGGGAGAAGGCAAGAAGTACATCCGTTTCGTGACGGACACCCTAAAACCATACGTAGACAGTAAGTTCAGGACAAAGCCGGACAGGGAATTTACGGGAATCGGCGGAAGTTCTATGGGTGGGTTGGTGAGCATCTTCAGTGGTTTGATGTATCCTGAGGTGTATGGAAAGTTGATGATTTTTTCCCCATCGCTTTGGGTGGTCCCAAAAATGGATTTCAGCAATGTTGATTTTGAAGAACCCGGCGATACAAAAATCTACCTGTATGCAGGCGGCGACGAGAGCAAAACGATGATCCAGCATGTCAAGAAATTCAAGAAAGAAATGATCCTGAAAGAATTCGTGGCAGATAAAATGAAAATACAACTGAGTATCAATATGGAAGGAAAGCACAATGAAACTTATTGGAGCGACGAATTCCCGAAAGCGATCGAATGGCTTTTTTTTAACACCAAAGACAATTAATGAAAATTACGATAGTTAAAGACCTTACACACTTTGAAGGCACCATACTAATTCCGGTTTTTGAAACCAATGCCAAAAGCCTTGTCCCAATCGAATTTCATGGGGTTTCTGTTTCTTCAAAAGTGTTTTACGGAAAAAAAGACAGCAGTTACAGCGTGGACAAGTACGACTGCCTGCACCTCTTCATTGGATTGGGAAAATCTATTGATTACAAATCGGTGTTTACTATATTCAGGCGAATCATCACGCGCAACAAAGAAGTGCTGAACATGAAAGTGGCTCTTGTTGTTCCCGATGCACTGCCCGCAGATTTAGCTGAGGCTATGTTTTCAGGGATGCTCGCGGGTACTTACGATCTCGGACATTACAAAAAGCAGGAGCAGCACCCTTTACTAAAACCAGATTTTGAGTTGTCATTGCTCGCAAAGGAAGACTTTGTGCCTATTGCTGAGCGCGCGTTCAAAATAGCCAATGCCAAGTTGGAGACCTACCGTCTTGTTGATTTGCCACCGAATAAAGTCAATCCCGAATACCTCGCCGAATGTGCTGTGAAAAATGGCGCAACTTTTGGATTCAAGGTCACGGTTTTAGACAGGGATGCCTGCAGTAACCTTGGATTAAGTGCATTTCTGGCCGTCGCACAAGGGAGTGCCCGTGAGCCTCAATTTGTCATTATGGAATATACTCCGGAAAAATTGGGTAAGGAAACAAAACACATCGGTTTGGTGGGAAAAGGAATCACTTTTGACACCGGCGGACTGAATATTAAAACGGCGGGAATGCTTCATATGAAATCAGATATGGCGGGAGGAGCTGCAGTTTTTGGTACCATGCGGCTGATTGCCGATCTCCAATTAAATACAAAAGTGACTGCAATTGTGCCGTGCTGTGAAAATTCGGTTGACAATACTTCTTTTGTCCCTGCGGATGTCATCGGCAGCTATAGTGGACATTCCATTGAAATCATTGATACGGATGCAGAAGGAAGGCTTATACTTGCCGACGGATTGTCATACCTGATCAAAAACTTTAAACCGGACGTCATTGTCGATATTGCAACACTCACCGGCAGCAGCGTCGCAACATTTGGGTACGAATGCGGTGCCTTGTTTACAAACAACGAAGCGGTATCGAAGCAATTGCAACGTGCTGGCGACAGCATTGGAGAGCGTGTTTGGCCTTTGCCATTATGGGATGCTTACAAACCAGACATCGAAAGTGAAATTGCAGATGTAAAAAACTACAGCGGAAAACCTGTTGCAGGAGCGATCAGCGCGGCTAAGTTTCTCGAATTTTTTACCGGAAATCATCCGGCCTGGGCACACATGGACGTCGCTGGCGTAGCATTCGGAGATGATGAATTTGCAAAAACAAAACACGGTACTGCGTTTGGCGTACATTTATTGACTAAATTTATTGAAAACCTATAGCTATGGAGAACAATACCAAAACTTTCGTCTGCATTTCCAATTATTTTAAAGGTTCTGATTTTCTTATCCAATTAAAGGAACTGGGAAACACTGTATTTCTTGTTACTTCCGATAAATTACGTGAAAAGCCATGGCCTTTCGACCACATCGATGAGATCTTTTATATGAATGGTCAGGATACTGATTGGAATATGGAGCATCTGTTACTCGGTGTACAAAGTTTGATGAAAAGCAACAAGATTGACGGAATCGTGGCCCTTGATGATTTCGACGTGGAAAAAGCGACATACCTGCGGGAACATCTTCGGATTCAGGGATTGGGGCAGACAACGGGACGTTATTTCCGCGATAAGCTTGCGATGCGTATGCGTGCGAAAAGCTGCGGTATTTCCAATCCGAATTTCTGTTCGTTGTTTAATGATTACGATATCAATACTTTCGCCGACACCGTTTCTCCACCATGGGTTTTAAAGCCTAGGTCTGAAGCATCGGCATCCGGAATTATTAAAGTTCACGACAAAGATTCACTTTGGATGCATATTAACGAAATGGGCAATAACCGTTTTAAATACCTTGTGGAGCAATTCCGCCCCGGAGATGTTTATCATTGTGACAGCTTGATCGTTAATGGAAAAATTGTGTTTAGTATAACATCAAAATACCTCGCGACACCCATGGAAATATCACAGGGTGGAGGCATTTTCCGAAGCGCCAACATTGAATATGGTTCTGAAGATGATAAAGCGATTAAGAAATGCAACGAACAGGTAATTAAAGGATTTGGTTTGAAGCACGGTGCCGCACATTCTGAATATATCAAATGCAAGGATGATGGAAAGATTTATTTCCTCGAAACTTCGTCCAGAGTCGGGGGAGCGCATCTTGCTGAAATGGTAGCAGCAGCATCAGGAATAAACCTCTGGAAGGAATGGGCAAGAATTGAGGATTCGCTGGTAAAGGAAACAGAATACAAATTGCCGAAAGTTCGAAAGGAATACGCGGGCATTGTATTGACTTTATCCAAATTTGAGAAACCCGATTTATCTCCCTTTGCGGATGAAGAAGTGTGTTTCCATGTTCCGCTGGAATACCATGCGGGTTTGATTGTGAACTCGGATAAAAAGGAACGCGTGATGGAATTACTCGACGACTATGCCGAAAGGCTGATTCGCGATTACGCGACAGTCGCAGCACAGGCGGAGATTAAAAAGCTGCACTAGCCAAACGAAAAAAAGTAAAAAGCCGCTGATACGGCTTTTTATCTTTAGTATTGATATTCTTTGATTTCGAAATTATCCAATTGCTTTTTCAAACAATCCCACAGTACCACCAACCCAATCCTTGTCTTTATTAAATTTCACACCAATCATTTCGCCGCGGCTTAATCTTACCAAATTGCAGAGCGGTGTCGGAGAAGGGTCCTCTTTTTTCCATACGTAAAGCACGCGTACTTCCGTTTTTACTTTTCCATCCGGCGATTGGATGATTGGAATGTAGTTGACTTTCTTTTGCAAAATATACAAATCTTTTTCAACAACCGCTTCAATATCTTCTTTCTTAACATGGAAAATCACGCCACTTCCTGAAAAAGAAAATAGCGGCTTAAGTACATAATTTTCAAGGTCTTCAGGAATATCTTTTAAATCACTAAGTAAAGTAGTTTCGATGAAATATTTTCCTTTTAAAAAGGGAAGTATGAATTTACTGATTCGGAAAAACCAATTGGGATGGCCCGCCCATTCGACGTCCAAATCATCTGAAAAGCTAAAGTCCATTTTTAGGTCTTTGCGCAATTCCAATTCGTCAAAAATGACACGGTTGTAGATGCGCTTTACCTGAATTCGTCTACCTTGTTCGTCTGTATAGAAAAGCTGTTTTCCTTCCTTAACCAAATCAGTGACGCAGACGATTGGGATTCCCAGATCGCGTCTGCAGTAATAAAAATCAATTTTAGTGTTTTGTTTTTCCGGTTCTATTTCAAGTAAAATGACATTTTCTTTTGGATGGCCGTTGCGAATCGCATCATCGAGAATTTTGAGGTATTGCGCCTGACTGATGTCATTCACAAATGGCGTGAGCTCTTCTAAAACCGGATAGTACTTTTTGAATTTGTCGTAGAGAGTAGGTTGGTAGTTGAAAAGCGATGGAAAACCCTGCACTTCAATTAGTTTTGGGATTACTTTTCCATCTTCCTCGCAAATTCCAAAGTCAATGGCCAGGAATGTGGTATGTTCATCTTCATTTGGAACTTTGGTATTGAGTTCCAACGATTTTTCGGTCAATTGCTTAAAATCATCCCGCTGAATCAGTTTAATCACATCATCACAGCCTTCCAGCAGTTGCGCTTTTAATTCATTCGAAATAAAAAAGGGTGTTTCTGCCATCCTGAACGTGGGCAGGTAATCAAAATCGGAAGCGATATCGTCCTGAAACTGTTGGTATTTTTCGTTTGAAAAGGCTTCGTTAAAAGCTTGGCGGTATTTTGGAATCATAAGATAGAATTCAGATAATGGTATTGAGTAACTAGGAGTGAGAAATGAGTATTGAGAAATGAGTATTTAGATGTGAGTATTAAGAAAAAGCAGAATTGAGAAAGGACTTTTGGGCAGTGACTAAAGCCTATATTTTTTTGAGAAATCTCAATACTCAGTTCTCACATCTAAATACTCGCACCTCAATACTCAGTACTAAGATCTCAATACTAAAATCGCAATACTAATTCGAAAGCAATTTCTTACTTCGCATCAAATCGTTAATGGCCATCCTTAAGAAATTAGGGATAACCGTTTCGTTAGTTTTGTAAATCTTATCTTCATCGAGTAAATCCTCGAGCATGTCGCGGAATTTCGATTTTCCTTTCAAAGCAATGATCTTATCGCGTCGCTCTTTGTTTTTAAGATTGGCGATATAACTGATTGGGTCCGCTTCAGGGTGAAATTGTGTTCCGACAAAATACGGGGTGAACCGGACGGTCATAATCGCTCTTTCATAATCAACATAATCCCGTATTTTTTCAAGCGAAAGGATCTGAGCGCCATTTTCAGAAAAAACCTGTAAATTCGGCTGTACAACCTGATAATCCCTTGAATCCACGGCATAAAATGGGTTTGGCAACCCATCAAAGATTGGATCATCCATACCGTCTGGCGTTTTATGTACGGACATAATCCCAAAAGAAGTCGATTTTCGTCTGGTTACTTCAGCGAGTTTGAAATGCCTGCACGCCATCTGGAAAGAGTGGCATATGAACAGCACATGTTTTTTTACTTCGTTTTCCTTATTCCAAATGGTCAATGAATCAATCAGTTCGTAATACTTTTTATCCCATATGCCATTCCCTTCAAGTGGATTTCCGGGGCCACCGGTAGAAATATAGATGTCAAATTTCTTTACATCAGGAAATTCTGATTTACCACGAACGTCAAAAACCTTAAAAGTGACAATGTTACTGAAACGGTTGATGATATCAATAATGCAGCGCATTCCCTGGTTCGGCTCACCGTTATACATGTCCAATATTGCAATTTTTATGGTCTGGTCCGTCATGATGTCTTCTTTAAGAAATTGTCAATTCATTGCAAATATATGATTATGCTATAATCCCTTGGTAAATTCTGACGTAATAAAATCAACAACTTTGGTCAAATCCCCATTATTTTGTTCATAAACAGCCAATTGTTTGTCGGCACCCGTACCATTCTTCATAATCTCGTGAACATAATTAATGTATTGGCGCGAACCCAGTTCGTCCACAACGTCTTCAACAAACTCAAGCAATTCAAGGATCAACATCTTCGTTTCGACTTCCTTCTGCAAACCGAAATCAATCATATGATTTTCAATGCCATAGCGAGCCGCGCGGAATTTATTCTCCTTAATCAGTGCAATCCTGTATATATTAAAGCTCGTATTCTGCATCGTCAGCTTGTACAGTTTCGCCACAACAGCCTGAATCAATGCCACGATACACATGGTTTCTTCAACCGTTAAACTCATGTCACAGATTCGGAATTCGATCGTGTCATAAAACGGATGCAACCTTAAATCCCACCAGATTTTCTTTGGATTATCAATACAATTTGTTTTGACCAATGTTTCGAGATAATTGTCGTAGGCTGAGACGGAATCAAAATATTCGGGCAAACCGGTACGGGGAAATTTATCAAAAACCTTGGTCCTAAACGACTTGTATCCTGTTTTTCGGCCTTCCCAAAAAGGCGAATTGGTCGAAAGCGCAAAAATGTGCGGCAGGAAGTAACACGCCTGGTTCATCAGCTGCAGGCCGATTTCACGGTTCTCAATCCCAACATGGCAATGCATCCCAAAAATCAGGTTCGAACGCGCCGCATCCTGCAGTTCGTTTACAATCGTATGGTAGCGCGGATCATCGGTAATCGGTTGGTCCTGCCAACGCGAAAAAGGATGTGTACCGGATCCACCCACTACCAGTCCCTGCTTTTCCGCAAGTTCGACAATCTTGCTGCGCAGGAATGTGATTTCGTCATTGGCTTCCTTCACATTTTTGCAAATGTTGGTGCCCACTTCCACAACCGACTGGTGCATTTCAGCTTTCACCTGCTCGTTCAGGATGATCTTTGCGCCGTCCACAATCTTTGAAAGATGCGAGCGCAGGTCCCTTGTCTGTGGATCAATAATCAGGTATTCTTCCTCAACCCCAAGTGTAAAAACGGGTAATTTTTTAGTCATCATATGTTTCTTTTGGAGCCAATCCGGCTGTCCGCTGTATTCCCGATTAACAAAAACTACGGCATTAGCCTTGTTTTTCTAAATCGGGAGATGCCGCTTCCATCCGGGCTAGGGCTTTGTCGTAATTTATTATTTCGCTGCCGCCGCAGCATCTTTTATGAAAGTTCCCCACGTCAGGTTCATTTGTCCGTCTTTGTGTTTCTTCGCTGCTGCAATCGCCATTTTTGAAGCTTCTTCCACAACCCACTCAAAGTTTTCCTGACCTACAGAAGTATACTCCGCATCCGGTGCCGGGTTTCCAAAATCAATTGCATATGGAATTCCATCGCGAACCGCAAACTCTACGGTGTTGAAATCATACCCCAATCCTTTACAAAGCCTTAGCGTATAATCTTTAATCGTAGCCAATAGCTTTTTATCGGTCACGGGATTGTCAACTACATAACGCAAATGGTGCGGATTTCTCGGTTCGTAAGGCATAATCCTCACGGCTTTTCCGCCCAGGCAATACACTCGGAAATACGATTCGAAAACAATTTCTTCCTGTAACAACATTACGAGCTGACCGGTTTCACGATGCTTTTCCCAAAACTCCTCTTTATTTTCAAGTCGGTACACGTTTTTCCAACCGCCACCAGCATAAGGTTTCATATAAGCAGGAAATCCGATATAATTGAAAATCGATTCCCAGTCCATAGGATAAGCGAGGTTGCGGAATGATTTCGCTGTGGTATCCGTAGGATGCTCAGCAGACGGTAAAATCACGGTATTCGGCAAAGGCACACCCAACGTGTCCGCAAGGCAATTGTTGAAGAACTTGTCGTCAGCACTCCACCAAAATGGGTTATTGATAACGTTGGTTCCGGTCAATGCCGCGTTTTTTAGGTAAGCGCGGTAAAAAGGGACGTCTTGCGAAATCCGGTCAATGATGACGGCATATTCGCCTCCTTTGTTTTGTACCACTTTGTCAATCGAAACTGCTTCGGCAATGATGCCTTTTTCACCTTTTGAATTGACCCTGTCTATAAAAGCCTGGGGGAACGTATCTTCCATCCCAAATAGTATTCCGATTTTTTTCATGTAACCTGATATTTATGTTATGTAAATTTGATTCTCGATAGGTAATGCGGGAACATTTCGCGCCATACTGGCCAATCATGTTCCTTGTCGCGACGGATGTCGAGCCAGTGGTGAATGTCACGGCTGCTTAATACTTTGCTGAGCTTCAGGTTTGAATCGAGGCACACGTCCCAGTTTGAAGTGCCCAGCACAATGTCCATGTTCCAAAGCTCGTAATCGTTTAATCCATGCAGGTAATCTTCCGGGCTGTTGTAAAACACATCATCATTGTGGAATCCGTCCATAAAACTTTTGATATTGAAGGCACCGCTCATCGAGAACATGTGACTGACATAGCCTGGATGGCGAAATGCAAAGTTCGCAGCATGGTATCCCCCAAAGCTGCAACCTGCCACAGCCACTTTCCCTGCAGGCGTATTGTTTTTGACCCGTTCCACGATTTCATGGCAGATCATTTTGTCATACCATCCATGGTTCTGGATTCGGTGGACGGGATGTATTTTTTTATTGTAAAAGCTGTCTTTGTCAATGCTGTCAGGGCAAAAAATCTGGATCAGTCCCTGTTCTATATACCATCGCGCCGATTCAATCAGCCCCTGGTCGCGGTTTTCATGGTAGCTTCCCATTGATGTGGGGAACAAAATAACCGGGTAGCCTGCGTGGCCGAATACCAGCATTTGTATTTCCCTGCTCAGGTTTGGCGAGTACCATTTAAAGTATTCTTCTTTCATATATTGGGTTTATACAATTATAGTGAAAATAAATATGAATGTTAACTTTTTTGACGGTTTGCCTGCATATTTATCGGAATCTTGGATTTTCTGAATAATTATTAATAAAAGAATAAATTACAGCCAAAATTTCAACCCAAGTTAAAATTTCGTCAATTAAATGGCTATCCAAGCCGCGTAACTACAGCTTTATTCCAACCTGTAGGGACAAAAAAAAGGAGGTAAAAACCTCCCAAACGAAAAACTAAAACTGCAGTTCAAATAACTGCACCTGATTTTTCAACCTTTCAATCAGCATTGACATCATCCGTTTGTTTAAATCCGAAGAATTCTGTATGTACCTGTTGTATTCTTCCACGGTAAATAATCCAATAACAATTCCTTTTAAAGAATTCCGGAATTTAATGTCGCGCTGGATACTATGTTCAATAAAAGTCAGTTTTTTTTCTACATTGAAGTTGTAAAAATCGGTTTTGCTTTTGGCAATATAATTTCGGAAAACTTCAATGAACAAATCATTCTGAAGTTTAAGGATGGGCCGCAACGTTTGGTTTTGGAAGAATTCATCCGCCGATGACTGTGGTGTCACGGTTCCAATCATTTCTCCACGGAAATCTCTTAGGAATTGGTCTCTTGCGCTCATTTTTCTTTTAAAATTAAAGATTAATGAAACGGCATTGGGCTGAGCCGTGTTGTACTTATTAATAACTTATTAACCGTTAGTTAAGGCGTTCAACACGAAACAGAAAATTTTGTACCTGGATTTCGACGTTTCTTGTGGTTTTCACCTCGAATTTAAACGACTGCCAATTGTTTGTTGCATTCAGACGCATTGTTTTCTGATTGGCCACGATTTTCAGGTCGAAAGGCATTTCAAAATCGTCAACATCCGTTTTCCATCGGTATTGAACTTTCTTCTTGTATTTACGTAATTCGAGTGTAGGATAATTTGTATAGCGCAAATATTGGTCAAAAACAGGTCTTAAATTGTAGCCGGTTTTTTTGCTGAAAAATTGTTCTACGTCTTCGGTAGTGATGATTTTATGTCTGAATGTATTGGTGTATTCAAGAAGCATCGGCCACCATTTTGCATCATCATTTACAATAGAACGAATGGTATGCACCAGCCAGGCACCTTTCGGATACATGTCGTTTGAGCCTTCATGATTCACACCAAATTGCCCCACCACGGGATCAGTATTCCCAATGCTCTGCCTGATGCCATTTAGGTATTGCATGGCTTTGTCATAACCGTAAATACATTCGGCAAACACGACTTCGGTGTACATCGTAAAACCTTCGTGAATCCACATGTCAGCGACATCCGTTGACGTGATGCTGTTTCCAAACCATTCGTGTCCGCTTTCATGGATGATGATATAATCGAAATTCATACCCACGCCTGTCCCCGAAAGATCCCTGCCGAGATATCCCATCTTGTATTTATTTCCATACGCCACAGCACTTTGGTGTTCCATACCTAAGTACGGCGTATCCACAAGCTTATAACCGTCTTCGGGGAAAGGGTAGGGGCCGAATTTGCTTTGAAAACAATCCATCATTGGTTTGACGACTTCAAATTGTTTGCGTGCTTTTTCTTCGTTTTCCCGAAGCACATAATAATTCAAATCAAGGCCTTTGTAATTTTCGCCGAAATGCACATAGTCACCGATATTAATCGTGAGATCGTAATTGTTGATGGGATTTTTCACTTCCCAATCCCAACGGGTGTAGCCATCTTTTAAATCTTCTGAACCGATAAGTTTTCCGTTCGAAACGTCCATTAAGCCGTTTGGCACGGCAACTTTTATCGTAGCACCCAAATCAGGTTCATCGGTCTGCGAATCCTTGCAAGGATACCAAAGGCTCGCACCGGTGCCCTGAACTGCCAAACCAATCCAGTGATTTCCCACGCTGTCTTTTGAAAATATAAACCCGCCACTCCATGGTGCATGTGGAGCGATAACTGGCTTTCCGGAGTAGTAAAACTGTATACGCTGTGTTGAATCTTTTAGGATAGCTTCGGGAAATTCAACAAAAACCGCATTGAATTCCCGTTTATACGTAAGCCGTTTAGCATTCCATATAATACTGTCAATCTTCATATTGTCGAAAAGATCAAGCTGTATTTTTGAAGTGGTTTCAACCGTTTTAAGGGTAATTTCGTTATAGCCGGACAGGAATTTTTCAGATGGATTGATACGGATATTGATGTCGTAACGCTGTACATCATAGCAGGCGCGTTCGAAACGCATGCCGCCCTGCAGTGAATCTTTGCGCGTGAACGTTTGCGAAAAAACCGGATTTATCATCAAAAAAGCCGCAGCCAGCAATAGGCTTTTCAGGAATGATCTCATCGTTTTAAATTGCTGTTAATTCTTTATGACTTTATAAGTACGATTCTTGTTACCGGTACTCACTTTTATGAAATAGACGCCGCTTTCAAATGCATTAAGGCTGATTTTTGTTTCCTGCAGTGCATTAACTGTGCTGTAAAGCAATTGTCCGCTGATATTGAACATTTCAATAATTGAATCTACCGGAGCACCTTTTATTGTTACAAAATCCTTTGCAGGATTAGGATAAACTTGTATGGTAGAAAAATTTTGCATTTCTGGAATCGATAAAGGGCTATTCGCAAACATTACATTGTCGAGGTAGGCAAAATCACCATTCGCATAACGTCCAAGGTGCTGCAATGAAATGTGGATATCGCCTCCGGTAAATGCAGAAAGATCATAAATTTTCGTCGTAAAAGGATCACTTTCGCTTGAATTGGGGTGTAAAATATCGCCTAATACAATTCCGTTCACCATGACACGGAATGCAGAGTACTGATTATTTTCAGCGTAAGCTTGTTTCAAATCAAAAATAAGATATAGCATGGTCATAGATTGGGCATTGATTTTCATATTGACCTTTGTAATGCTTTCCTCATTGGCAAGCCAGGAATCACCTTCATTCCATGTTTCAGCAGTACTTCCAGCCATGCGCAGGTAATTGTTTTGCTGATCTGATACGACGTCAATCTCACTGGTATCTGTGCTTTCAAGAATGATTTTGTTGGATGTTGGACCGTCAAAATCAAAACCCTCCTCATTACTTGAAATGGTTTCATTATAACCTTCAACAACCTTAAACTGATCCAGTATTTTTGATGTACCTCCTGATGAATTGGCTCCAAGCAAAAATGAATAATCCCCTGAAACCAGTGGCGTAAAATAGAAAGGCTGTTTGTTGTAATGATATTCTGTAAGCGTTCCAAGGTTCGTCAGTCCGATGTTCATAGCTGCTATAGTGTTGCCACGTCCTGTACGGGCTGTAATGTTAGCTCCGGCATATTCATAACCTTTGCGCGCCATCACACTAAAACAATAAGTCGTACCCGCCTGTAAAGTCAATAATGGAGTGAAAAAATTATTTACAAATCCATTCATAAACAGGTAATGCGTGTCGCCCACACCTGTAAGCAAATGATCGAAATCGATGTTATAATTTTCGATGCTCTGGTTTCGGGATTCAAATTCGCCTGACGTTGTGCGGAAACAATCAGGAAGTAATTGTGCTCCATAAGCAACCATATTATCAAAATTTTCTTCCCACGGAACTGCCAGTGCATCACAAGTCGTAAAGAAGTGGTAAGGTCCCTGCACAATACTGTTTTGTGTACCGCAATTAGCGTGCAGATAATAATCATATGATGTGTTGGGAATCAGTCCTGTAACATCTGCATAATTACTATTTACAGTCATTGCAGTTCCGCTTCCGGGCACAAATCCCTGTAAGCCGTATTCCATTGTGTAAGTATCGGATGTGCTTACTGTATCCCAAATGATGTGCGCCGAATTAGAATTGATGCTTTCTGCAAGGATGTTAATCGGAGCAGAACAGGCATTGTCAGTCTGAAAATATTTGAAGTTGTCGATAAAAAGATAGTCATACTCAAAAACGCCATCGTGCATGAATACAATGTGCTTTGCGGAACCTGTGTAACCAGAAAAGTCAACCGTGAATACTTTTCCATTTGCAGGCAAATCAGTCAAATCAACATTCTGATAAGGAACAAAAGTTGAAAAATCCAGCGGATTGGATATGGTACCTACAATAATAACCGGTTGATAACCTGTCTGATTCAGTCCGCTTGGAGACCTATTTAACCAGAATGAAATACTTTTATCACTACCAAAATCCGATAAATAAGGCGAAACCATGGCGCCGTGGGACTCCGGTTCAAAATTGCTGTCGTGATGGCTGTTTATCCGAACAGCATTAGGGCAACTGTTGGCTCCGTCTAAACAATAAGAAGTCAGTCTGGACCTCAAATAATCGTTGGTTGTCCAGCAGAAGTTAGAAGGTATAGGATTTCCTACCGGATATTGGTCAAAATTATCCTCGAACGGCGCACTTACTGCACAGGTAACCTTAAAGGCATATCTATCGCTGTAATTTCCAGTTACTGATTCCTCGCAGTTATTACGTACCCGGAATTCGTATGAAGCATATAAATTCAGGCCCTGCAGTTCGAACGGATTTGTAGTCGCGCTAACGATGGTACCCGATGTAAAGCCGGAAGGGCCATATTCTACCGTCCAGGAAGAAGGAGTTTCGGGCATATTTGTGTTCCATCCGACACTCACGGAGTTGCTGCCGGATTGCTGGGCCGTCAGGTTGGTAGGCGTTGTGCAGCTGGTGCCACCGTATTCGAAATCATCAAGAAACAGCAAAGTCTCTTGATTTGCCTGTCCCTGCCTGATTCCTACATATTTATCCGTCCCGGTATAACTGGAAAAATCAATCGTATATTTTTTCCATTGGTTTTCGAATTGCACCGCATTGGTAATCGTCTGGAATGGGGTAAAAGTTGTATAATCATCAGGATCCGAAAGTGTTCCGAAAATAATCTGTTCTGGATTTTCATAAGAGCTGGCTTTCGCATATATCCAGATCGAGATGTTCTTGAAATGATCAAAATCAATTAGCCTTGGTGTTACGAACATCGTTTTTTCCGATTCATTTACTACAGGAGTGCTTTCGTTGTTCATGTACCTCACTGAACGTGTTCCGGAATGAGCAGGATAATAATTGGGTGACCCCGTATTCACTATACTTACGAAATCAGGATATTGGTCAGTACCTACTGGGTAGAAAGGCATCAGGCTGTTCCAGCACGAATCAAAACTGCCTACAGGATAACTCTCAAAATTGTCGGTGTAGCCAACCGCAACGCCAATACACTTTGTCCTGAAACTGCCTTTAACAGACCATTCGCTATAATCGGTACCGCATTTCGAACGCACATAAAAATCATAATTCGCATCATCTATGGTCAGGTTTTCAATCTTATAAGGATTGGTGTTGGCATTAACCAATGTACCTGTGCCCGGTTCAAAGCCTTCTGGCCCGTATTCAATCTGCCATTCCGTTGAAGCGGCATTCAGATAAGTCTGCCATCCGAGCGTAGCAGAATCGTAATCCGTATCAACTGCCTTAGGGTAAATCGGTGTAGTGCACAAAGGAATATTATCATAGCTGAAATCATCCATAAATATGGTTTCTGTCGCATACATACTTTCCGGCATAAAGCGGAAAGCGATGTAATGATCGTTATAAGCCGCGTTATAATTATTTAAATAAACAGTATGCTCTTTCCATGACGGTAAATTGTCACCTGATTTTGACATATCAGCATTGGTCATACTTTCAATCAGGTGGAAAGTCGTAGGATCTGCAGGATTGGTCATCGTTCCAATTTTAAGTGATATAAGATCACTGTCAGATATCCTTGTAGTCATATAAAACCGGATCATCTTGTTTGCATCCAGATCTGAAAAATAAGGTGTAATCAGGTAATCGGGGCCAATTCCGGACCATGAAGATATTTCGATCATTTTCGAGCCGGTCCTTGGGCTAAGTACCACTTCGCTGCCATTAATATAATTTCCGATCGCGCTGACGCTTGTTGATTGTGGAATGATGGCTTTCCAACAAGGGTCTAATATACTGGCATCATAAAAAGAAGTGGAATAGCCTGCTGTAAGGTCCTGGCAAATGGTATGGATTGATGATATCGGACTCCAGTTTGAGAACTGGTCCGATCCACAAACGGCGCGTACCTTGATATCGTATCCTGTATTCCCGATAAGGTTATCAAGCGTGAAATTAGTCTGTGTTGTTGTAACAGTTGAAATTTCGGTCGTCAGCAGGTTCTTAATATTGATTTCCCAAAGGTTTTGTCCAGATGGTGCATTAAAGCTTAAATCAACAGTATGTTCCTGCACATTTGTAAAACTGACATTGCTAAGGTCATTACAACTCAAAGCTTCCTCATAGCTGAAGTCGTCTATATATGCATAGTCAGAAGACTGATAGCCCCCTTTGAACTGGATCATGAAATATTGATCCACACCATTATAATTATTGAGGTACACAGTCACTTTCTGCCAGGCACCACTATTTCCCTGTACAACCTGCAGCTGATGAAAAGTGCCTGCGTCGAAAGGATTGGTAATCGTACCTACTTTCATACTACCGGCGCTGTAATGTTTTACCCAAAAGCTTATTTTCTTATCGGTTGAAATATCACTAAACCTTGGCGATACAAGGAATGCATAATATCCATCAAAAAAATCGGCACTCATCATCATGGACTGACCGGAATTTCCATAATATTCATAACCTGTCTGGTTGAGCGGCTCGTACGAACTTGTAGTACTTTTATAGCCTCTCCAGCAACCATCAAGCGCTGATGTGTCGAAATTAAAATTGTATCCAACGGTTTGTTCCGTCTGGCTGCAGGTATTGATACTTATCGGATTGGACCAATTGCCTGGCGTACCAAACATATTTCTGGGCCTCACCCTAAAATCATAAATTATAAAGGGATTCAATGCAATGGTCACACTGCCATAGATAATTTGTCCCTGATAAGTCCCGGAGCCTGTTACAAATCCCGAGGGACCGTATTCAACATCCCATCTATAGGCTACTGATGGTTTAATCACTGTTACTTTACCATCCAATGTAACCGTAATATCAAAATCATCTACGGCTGCTGACTTTTTGGTATTCGCGTGCATGTTTATCGCAGATAGGCAAAAAAAGGCAAAAACGAGGAATATTTGTTTCATAAATTGTTTTTGGATTGTAAATATAGTAATAAATTGTTGTCTATGAAGAAGTTAAACCTGAATCACTCCGAGGTTAAAAGTTTTTTGTATCGGAGCATGATTCGCGGCTTCAATACCCATCGAAATCCAGGTACGGGTATCAATCGGGTCGATAATCGCATCAGTCCACAATCTGGATGCCGCATAATATGGCGAAACCTGGGCATCATAGCGTGCCTTGATTTTGTCAAACAATTCCTGTTCCTTCTTTTCGTCGACAACTTCGCCTTTTGCTTTTAAGGAAGATGCTTCGATCTGCATCAGGACTTTCGCTGCCTGTGTACCGCCCATCACGGCCAGCTCTGCACTCGGCCATGCAAAAATCAGCCTTGGATCGTAAGCCTTTCCGCACATCGCATAGTTTCCGGCGCCATAGGAATTCCCAACAATTACTGTAAATTTAGGCACTACGGAATTCGAAACGGCATTCACCATTTTCGCGCCATCTTTGATAATGCCTCCATGTTCTGATTTTGATCCCACCATGAAACCGGTGACATCCTGTATGAAAACGAGCGGAATTTTCTTCTGGTTACAGTTTGCAATAAAACGAGTGGCTTTATCTGCTGAATCTGAGTATATGACACCGCCAAACTGCATTTCGCCTTTTTTGGATTTCACGACTTTACGTTGGTTGGCCACAATCCCGACAGCCCAGCCGTCAATGCGTGCATAACCCGTAAGTATCGTTTGTCCGTAACCGTCTTTGTAGGCTTCGAATTCTGAATTGTCCACCAGGCGCTCGATGATGTCCATCATATCATATTGCTCATTGCGCGCCTTTGGAAGGATGCCATACAGTTCCTTTTCATCCTTTGCTGGTTTCACAGCTTTTTCGCGGTTGAATCCTGCCTTATCATAATCGCCAATTTTTGAGACAATATTTTTAATCTTGTCGAGGGCATCTTTGTCGTCTTTTGCCTTATAGTCTGTAACCCCGGAAATTTCACAATGCGTTGTGGCGCCACCTAAAGTTTCATTGTCGATACTTTCGCCAATAGCAGCTTTTACAAGATAGCTTCCCGCAAGGAAAATGCTCCCGGTCTTATCGACGATCAATGCTTCGTCGCTCATAATCGGCAGGTAAGCACCCCCGGCTACACAACTTCCCATTACCGCAGCAATTTGCGTAATGCCCATACTGCTCATCACGGCGTTGTTTCGGAAGATACGGCCAAAGTGCTCCTTGTCAGGGAAAATCTCATCCTGCAAGGGCAGGTACACTCCAGCGCTGTCGACAAGGTAGATAATCGGTAGCCGGTTTTCCATCGCAATTTCCTGGGCTCTCAGGTTTTTCTTACCCGTAATCGGGAACCAGGCACCAGCTTTTACAGAAGCATCATTGGCAACAATTAAACATTGTCTTCCGGATACATATCCCATAACCACCACTACGCCGCCGCTCGGACAGCCGCCAT
>NZ_NKJE01000041.1:0-8270 GCF_002256285.1 Flavobacterium sp. BFFFF1
TTGGCACCTCGATGTCGGCTCGTCACATCCTGGGGCTGGAGAAGGTCCCAAGGGTTGGGCTGTTCGCCCATTAAAGTGGCACGCGAGCTGGGTTCAGAACGTCGTGAGACAGTTCGGTCTCTATCTATTGCGGGCGTTAGAAATTTGAGTGGATCTGATTCTAGTACGAGAGGACCGAATTGGACCGACCGCTGGTGTATCTGTTGTTCCGCCAGGAGCACCGCAGAGTAGCTACGTCGGGAAGGGATAAGCGCTGAAAGCATATAAGCGCGAAACCCACCACAAGATGAGATTTCTTTTAAGGGTCGTAGGAGATGACTACGTTGATAGGCTACAGGTGTAAAGGCAGTAATGTCATAGCCGAGTAGTACTAATAACCCGTAAGCTTATGTACGCGCTTCTCCCGTCAGTAATGGCGGGAGGGCAATCTTTCCAGGTAACTTTTTTATCCCAGTATGTTAATAATATTAGTTTACAGTTTACGGTTCAGAGTTGACCGATATCCTGTAAGCAAGTTGCCCAAAGCAACTAACGACTTAAGGTGGTTATTGCGGCGGGGCTCACCTCTTCCCATCCCGAACAGAGAAGTTAAGCCCGCCTGCGCAGATGGTACTGCAATCCTGTGGGAGAGTATGTCGCTGCCTTTTTTTAAGAACCCTTCATCTAACGATGAGGGGTTTTTTGTTTTGTGTCATTTTTAAAAAAAATAACGGCAAATATAATCCGAACAGAGCAGTTGAGCCCGCCTGCGTCCCGACGCTTCGGGAGTACTGCATCCCGATAGCTATCGGGAGTGGGAGCGTATGTGCTTCGCCAGTTCGGGCAAAGCCCTCGGGTCGCTGCCTTTTTTTGACACGAGCGATAGCGAACTGGCGAAGCAAAAGCCTTCATATGGCAATAAGGGCTTTTATCCGAAGCTCGATGTTCAAAATTCATTGTTCAAAATTTGTTGCTTACCATAGCATGTTTAATGAGTAGCAAGGAATTGTGAAATGTGAGGTTTCGATATCGAAACAGTTTGTCTTTCTCCAGTAACGCATGAAATTCCGTTACCCAATCAAATCCCCGTTCCCGGCGTAGCTTTACCAAAACCCACCGTATCCCTATACAACTGTGGTGACACATCCGCATTGGTCTTGAAGAACCTACTGAAATAATGCTCATCATCGTACCCCAATTCGTAAGCGATTTCCTTAATCGCCTTGCTCGTCAGGTAGAGTTCCCGCTTGGCCTCAATAATGATTCTTTCCGCAATCATGTCGCTGAGCGTTTTGTTGAAATGCTTTTTCGTCAGCCTGGCCAGGGCTTTGGCAGAAATATTAAGCAGGTCGGCATAATTTCCTGGTGCGTGTTTGGTCTTAAAGTTCAATTCGATTGCGTCTTTCAGGTTTTGCAGGATGAAAGGCTCTTTCGCATCGGTAATCAACGAAATGCTTTCCTGCAGTTGCTCTGTTTTCAGCCTCGATGCCGTAATCAGCAATACTTTGAGATACGAGACCAACAGTTCATACTGCGCCAATCCAGGATTTTCCATTTCATTTTTTATCTGACCAATCACCATGTCAAACGTACTTTCAGCATGGTCATTGATTTGTGTGAACGGCGGCTCATAAATGTTGTTAAACAATACCCCATTGCACGACACTTCTTTTTGGTGCATGTGGATACAATAGAAATCGGGATGAAAGTGAATCGCGATGCCTTCAATATTTTCAGTAGTACAAATCATAAAAGGCTGGTAAGGTGAAAACGCCAGCAACGCATTTTCTGCAAAATCATGCTCAGCAAAATCGGCTTTTACTTTTCCGCTTCCCTTTTTGACCCAAATCAACGAATAATAATTATTGCGCTGCAGGTGGTCGTAATGGCTGTTGTCCTGAAAATGGAAAACCTTAAAAGCCAGGTTCCCGTTTTGCGGATTGGTGATGGTAAAGGCATTGGGAGTACTCATAATTTCAGGTCTTTTTCTTCAATTTCCATATCATTGATACTGGCAAACCTTTTTTGCATGTATCCATTCTCATCAAATTCCCAAAGTTCGTTTCCATAACTTCGGAACCATTGCCCGGCTTTATTGCGCCATTCGTATTCAAAACGCACCGCCATACGGTTCTCACGGAATCCCCAAAGTTCTTTTTTGAGTTTGTAATCCAGTTCCTTTTCCCATTTCCGGGATAGGAATTGTTTTACTTCGTCACGTCCATTGATGAAATCAGTGCGGTTTCTCCATTCAGTATCAATGGTGTAGGCAAGCGATACTTTTTCAGGATCTTTTGTATTCCATGCGTCTTCGGCTGCCTGTACTTTCTGCAGTGCCGTTTCCATGGTAAAAGGCGGGAGCGGGTGTCTGGGTGTTTCCATCATTCAAATGTAATAGAAAAGGCAGTTATGTTCGATATAACTGCCTTTTATAGTTTGGTTGTAATTTATTAAATCGCGTTTACTTTTGGAAAGTCGATTTCGGTTCCGGCTGTATTGTTGAAGTAATTGGTCAATACATTAAGCGCCACATGCGCAACGATTTCCGCGATCTCGGCATCAGTGACTCCGGCGGTTTTGGCCGCATCGACATCAGCGTCGTTTACCAATCCGTTTTTAGAAATCAGTACTTTTGCCAGTTTTAATATTGCCTGTGTTTTGTTGTCCTCGGAAGCACCGTTGCGGGCCGCCAGCAAAACTGCGGTTTCTATTTTCAGCAATTGTCCGCCGATAAAGGTATGTGCGGCGAGGCAATAATCACAGGAATTGCTCTGGGAAACCGCGAGTGCGATCAGTTCACCGGTCCTGCTGCTGAGTTTTCCATGTGACAGGGCACCGCTCAAATTAAGGTAACCTTCCAGGACCGCATCTGAATTTCCCATCGTGCGCATCATGTTTGGAACCACACCTAATTTTGCCTGAACAGCATTAAACAATTCCTTGGTTTTTCCGGTTACTTCTTCCGGATTTAAAGCTTTTAAACGTGTCATCTTTGTTATTGTTAAGTTATGTCTTATTGACACTACAAAGATGCGACAGCCTTCCATGCCAAAGAATGGAGGATTTACGCTATGTGATGGACAATTTTCCCAGCCTACTTTAATATGTTCCCCACCGCCTCAACCGTAGTCAGATGGTATCCGGCCTTGGCTTTGGCAAAAATGCTTTTCGCCCACGCCTTCCCTTCAGGTGTTTTGATCATTTCCTTATATAGCGTCAGCAGCGATCCGGTGCGGCTTGTCGCAACCATGAACGATTCGATATCCGGGTAAGCCGCTTTATACTGATGCTTAATCGCCTGCACGAACCATTGCCGTTTGATCACAAAGTTTCCGCCTTTGGTAAAGTTGAATTCCTCGTCGATGGCTTGCATTTCACTTATGGTAAGGTCATTCGGAAGGTAATCGATGAAATGCTGTTTCTCATTGGTTGACTTGATTTTGCCTGCCAGTCCTTTGACTCCGGTTGTTCGCCAGTTTTTTTGTATCACATCAATGGCCAGGAAATCCTCAGAGACAGGGACGGTCACATTATCCGGGATATCTGGTTTGTAAATCCAAACCCACGCATTGATTTTCTGTTCCAAAACCTTATCTCCTTTTATCAGGTTGTCGTTTAGATAGTCGGTGAAGGTTTTTGTCGTGACGGACTGGAAGGCGTGGTCGTCAAACCACGATTTCAGGAAGTTGTCAAACTTTTCCCTACCGACTGCCTGTTCGACGGTCTGCAGGAATGCGTATCCTTTTTCATATGGAATGTCGCTCAGGCCATCATCGGGATTTCTGTCTGTGGTATTGACGCGCAATCTGGTATCTGGATTATTGGGTCCGTATTCTGCCATGTTGTCTGCGAGCAATTTACGGCTGAGGACATCCTGCATCTTCGCTTCTTTTTCGCCAAAAATCGCTTCGCCAATACGGTGTTCCACATAAGTGGTAAATCCTTCGTTTAGCCAAATATCGTCCCAGGTGGCGTTTGTCACGAGGTTGCCGCTCCAGCTGTGGCCCAGTTCATGTGCCAGCAGGCTGGTCAGGGAACGGTCGCCCGCAATGACACCGGGAGTGAGGAATGTCAGGTTAGGATTTTCCATCCCGCCATACGGAAAGCTTGGCGGTAGGACCAGCACGTCATATCTCCCCCAGCGATAAGGACCGAAGAGCTTTTCCGCTGCATTGACCATGTTACCCAATGCTCCAAATTCCGCTGCTGCCTTCTTTACGACCGAAGGTTCGGCATACACGCCCGTGCGGCTGTCAATCTGCTGGAAAGCCAGATCGCCCACAGCAATGGCCATTAGGTATGACGGAATGGCTTTGGTTTGCTTAAAGTTGTACACGCCGGTGTTGTTTTTCTGTTGTGGATTTTCGGCGCTCATTACAGCCATCAGGTCGGAAGGAACGGTGACTTTGGCATTGTAAGTAAATCGTATCGATGGAGAGTCCTGGCACGGAATCCACGTACGCGACCAGATGCTCTCCCCCTGCGAAAACAGGAACGGCTTTTTCTTGTCTGCGGTTTGTTCGGGTTTTAGCCATTGCAGTGCAATCGCGTCTTTGGTAGTATTGTAGTAAATGTTCACCCTGGTGGTATTCGGGGCGATTTTTATGTACAGTGGCCTACCGTGAAATTCTACCGCTTCCCCCAGCCTGAATGTTGTAGGCGTGTCGTCATCACCGAGGGTCACTTTCTGGATCTCCAAAGTATTTTCATCGAAAATAATTTCGTTCCCTTTGCTGATGTTGTCAATCTGCCACGATGCTTTCCCGGAGATGCGACTGGAATCAAAACTGACCTTGATATCGAGATCAAGATGTGTCACGACGGCGTTTGCGGGCTTTGAGAATGAATGGTCGTCTTTTACAGGTGTTTTAGGGGTTTGCGCTTTTTCGGATTTTTCCTTGTTGCAGCAAATAAACAGCAGCAATACTGGGACAAACAGTAATTTTTTCATTTAAAAAGAGATTTGCGCAAAGATATAAAGTTTGCGCCAAATTCACTCCGGATGTTTTTGCGTGAGGGATGGCAGCGGAAATCCTTTTTAGGATTGCGCGAAGTGGAACGGAGCGAAACCCTTAAAAGATTGCAGCGTACAGCCCGACCGTGTTGCAGGGCATGCGTGACCGGATGTGGAAACCTTCCGCAACGGGGTCACGCCCCAGTTATTCGCGTTGTGCTTTGCAGTATTCGCAAACGTCGCTCAGGAGGCACTCCGAGTGTTTGGGATTGGTGGGCCTGCAGGTTTCACGTCCGAGAAATGAAATTGCCATCCCGACTTCTCCCCACATCTCCTGCGGTAAAATGGCCATCAGGTCTTTTTCCATCTTGTCGCCCGTTTTGGCTTGTGAAATGCCGAGCCTCGGTACGACGCGCAGCACATGCAGGCCAACCAGGATACCTTCGGCTTTTACTTCGGCCTCGCGCATGATGACGTTAGCGGACTTGCGACCGATGCCTTTCAGCGCGGTCAGTTCGGGCATGGTTGTTGGGATATTTTTATCGTCTTTCAGGGTTTGGGCGATTTCGATCAGCCAGCCGTACTTGGTCTTAAAATTCCGCACTTTTCCAATCAGCGGTTCAATATCGTCAGGTTCAGCCTTTGCCAAAGCCTTCAGCGTGGGATATTTCGCGAAAAGGGCAGGGGCAATTTTGTTGATGTGTGCATCTGAATCCTGTGCCGACAAGATCACCATGACCATCAATTGGTATAGGTTGCCGTAATCGAGTGGATGTTTTTTGTTTTTATACTTTGTGATCAGCGGCTTTAGTTCGTGTGCCCAATCGGTTTCTTTCATTATTTTTTATTTAAAAGTATGGAATTCCAGCCAAATATAAAATTCCATCTGCACCGGTTATCATTTTGATTATTCATTGCGCTGTTTTTTATGTATTTTCACACCTTGAAACAAATAAATAAAAAATGTTTATGATTAAAAAAATACTGACGCCGGTTTTGCTTTTTATGTTAAGCGTTACGGCATTTGCCCAGATCAATACATTTCCTGCATCAGAGAGTTTCGACGCCGTGTTTACAGAGGGCCAGGATGTGGTTTTTATCCCAAACTGGACCGGAAACCGGGTCAATTCACCAGCCACCGCAACCCGCATTTTCAGGGAAGAGGTGGATTATAATTCGGCACCGGCCGCGATCAGTGTCATTCCCACAGCGGCGTTTACCGGTACCATTTCCGTAAACCTCGACATGACCGGAATCACCGCGCTGAATGTGAATTTTTTTGCCAAATCAATGTCCAATGGCGCAGGCAGCAGGAACGTAAATCTGAATATGGAAGCTTCCATCGACGGAGGATTGACGTGGATTGGCAACCAGGAAGTATTGTCGCTGCCTAATGAAGACCAGACGGATTTCATATCGTATAGCTATACGCTGCCTTTGGCGACTGCCAACCAGCCTAACGTGCTGCTGCATCTTTTGGTCACACGCGGTGCAGGGACAGGAACGCCGGCAAGGCTGGTCATGGATGATTTTTCATTTGTGGAAAATACCGCAACAGTGCTTGAAGCGAGTGAAACGGCATTGAATTTTAGCCAGTTGCAGGGCACACCCTCTGCGGCACAAACGTTCACCGTTTCGGCGATAAACCTTACCGGTGATCTCAATATTGCGGTAACGACTGATTTTGAAATTTCGATTGATCCGAATGTCGGGTACTCGAATGCGATTGTGATTCCTGAAACCGCTGACTTTATGGGGCCAATCACAATTTATACCAGGCTGAATGCGGCGACCGCAGGCGCACACAATGGCACCGTTACGGTGTCTTCGCCTGGCGCTGTTTCGCGCACGATAGAACTGACTGGGGACACTGTTCTGGTAAACGTAACCAATCCCACGCCATTGGTGTTGACTCAGGGATTTAATCAAACCGTTTTTTCAGCTTGGGATCCGGCAGCTGCCATGGGTACTTTCCCGGAGCATATGGCGTTTTGGGCCCACTCCGTTTCCGATCCAGGTTTGGATACGCCGTTCATCGAAGACTGGCACTGCCTTTACAACCTGACCAACCGTTCCCGTTTTGTAGGCCAGGGCGATAACGGTATTTCGTTTGTAAACGCTGCAAATCCTCAATTTGTCGGGGTTTGTGATGGAAGCGATCCAACACAGACCACCGGAGCGGTAATTGAGAATGGAAAGGCAGGTGCGGTAATTTTATCATTAGACACTTCTTCACTTAGCGCACAGGTTTCAACCGATACGGATTTTGTAACGATCATGTGGACAGGCCGGACCATTGCGCAAAACAGTAGAATTTATGGTTTGAGAATGCAATATCGAATAGGCGATGGCAATGGAAATCCCAACGCCGGATGGACTGAATTCCCAGGCACGGAGGAATACATTTCGGGTGCGACAGACAACTTTGAACAGAAGATCACACAATTGCCGTTAGAATGTGATGGCTACCCACTAGTTCAGGTACGCTGGGTGTATTACTTTATCAGCGGCACTGGCGCCAGGCCGAATATGGGTATTGACGACATCCAGATCGATGTGGCTACTACTTTGGGAACGCCTGATTTAGAAGCAACTAAATCTTTTGGATTTTACCCAAACCCTGCAAATGGAAATATGATCTATTTTAACAGACCTTCGAATGTTATACTTTCAGATGTATCAGGGAAAGTAATATGTAAAGCTGAAAATACAAGCGAAATGTATGTGGGCAATCTTACTCCTGGCGTTTATTTTATACGTAATGCCGCGGGAAAAGTACTGAAGATGGTTCGATAATTCTGACACAATATCGCAAAAACGCCCGGCATGTACCGGGCGTTTTTTATTGTTCTGATAGCCGTTTCAATTCGGCGAGCGCCGCTGGGAATGAATTTTCCATGTATTCCACATATTGTGCCAAGGTATCAACTTCAGCTTTTAGCGTGGTGATGCCGTTTTTTTCAGTTAATCGGTATGTTTCAAAACAACCGGTCCACTTTTCGGTTTCAGGGTCTAACGGCACTTCTTTTTTGTCTTTCATCAGTCCGATGTGTTTAAATACCAATACCTCGTTTTCTTTGTAAAAGAATATGTCGCTGTACATGCCTTCGCCCGAAGGTGACAGCAGATGTACCCGGTTTCCCTGCGCTATTTTTCCTTCATAATAGGAACCTGCACAGAATGGCGCAGTCCAGTCGCTATAACCCTGCTTGTCCCACATCAGGACCCAGACTTTCGCGGCCGGCGCGTGGATGTCAACGTTAAACTCAAGCTTTTTGATGCCGTACAGGTAGTTGCGCAACATTCCTTTTACAATAGCATTCCAGCCCATTTCGTA
>NZ_NKJE01000041.1:8288-19226 GCF_002256285.1 Flavobacterium sp. BFFFF1
AATTCTCGGTACCGGTGTGGGTCAGGGTAATTGTAGTTTTATCGCCTTCAGCAGCGAATTCCCATTTTACTACCGAGCTGCCGTTGGATTGTCTTGGGTGTTCCCAGGTGTATTCGATGCGTTGGTTTGGGATGATGTTGACGAATGTGCATCGATGGAAATAGTTATGGGAATCGGCGCTTTCATAAAATGTAAACGTTTTTCCGATCTTGAAATCATACGCTTCAACCGGGAAATACCATTTTTTTAACGCGGCTTCATCGGATAAGGCGTTCCATACTTTTTCCAAAGGGGCATCGAAGGATTGTGTAACAATAATGGGTGGCATAAAATCGAATTAGTGGAACGTAAAGTTAACGCTTTGTTTGTAAACAGGAAACCAGAATCCTGACGAATGGGCAGATAAATCATTTGGGCACTGCGCACTAGCCCGGATGGAAGCGGCATCCTGCAACCGCTTTCTTTAAGCGGTTGCAGATACAGCGTACAGCCGGAACAGCTTCAAATAATCATCAATTCTGTAATCTGCAAAGAAAATCCTGTAAAGAAATTTTAAGGGTCAATTCCGTTCTTTACAGCACCAAAGAATAGGCCATGAAACAAAGCACCAGGGAATTAGCGATTTTAGGAGGTGGTCCGGCAGGAATGTTCCTGTTAAAACGGATTGTCGATTCGGGACGGACGGACTTCCGAATTTATATTTTTGAGAAAAGTGGACAATTGGGTGCCGGCATGCCCTACAGCGATGAAGGAGCGAATGACGAGCACGTTACGAATGTTTCTGATAATGAGATTCCGAATATCGTTACGCCCATTTCCGAATGGGTGAAGACTGCCCCACCGGCGCTTTTGGAGCGTTTCGATATCAACGCCGATAATTTTAATGAATACAAGGTTTTGCCGCGCTTGTTTTTCGGGGAATACCTTGCTGCGCAGTTTGATATACTGCTTCGTTTGGCGGCGCAATCCGGCATTGAAGTAGTCGTTCGGCTTCAATGTGCTGTTGATGATATTTCGGACAATGTCGTTGCCCAAAAAGTGACCGTAAAATTGTCCGATGGCACGGTACAGGATTTTGACCATGTCGCAATTTGTACGGGACATTCGTGGCCCAAAATAAACGAAGGGAAAATCCCCGGTTACTTTGATTCGCCTTATCCACCGTCAAAATTGAGGTTCCGGTGCGACCATCCCGTTGCGGTCATGGGCGCCTCGCTCACCGCGATAGACGCCATCCGGACACTGTCGCGATGGAATGGAACGTTCACGGTTGTGGCGGACAACAAGCGAAGGTATGAGCGCCACCCAGACAGTCCGCAGTTTAAGATCGTGATGCATTCGCGTAATGGGCTATTGCCTGCCGTCCGTTTTCATCTCGAAGATTCGCACTTGCACAATAACAGCATGCTCTCCCGGCCCGAAATTGAAGCAGCGATAATAGCCAACAACGGTTTTTTATCGTTAGACTACATTTTTGAAAGGGATTTTAAGGCGCTTTTTATCGAGAAAGACACCAGTTTTTATGAGCGTATAAAAGACCTCACGCTCGAGGAATTCGTTGACCGTATGATGGGAAGCCGTGAGCGTATGGATCCTTTTAAGTTACTCAAGTCTGAATATGTAGAAGCGGAACGTTCAATCAGCAGGCATGAATCTGTATACTGGAAAGAACTGCTCGCGGAACTGAGTTTTGCGATGAATTATCCTGCCAAGTATTTTTCAGCAGAGGACATGCTGCGACTCCAAACGACGTTGATGCCACTCATATCGGTGGTCATTGCGTTTATTCCGCAAGGATCGTGTGAAGAGCTTTTGGCTTTAAGGGAAGCTGGAATCCTCGAGTTGATTACGGTTGGAAAAGACAGCATCGTGGTGCCAGAGTTGGCGGGTGGTATTACCTATGAATACACCGACGACGAAAACCGAAAGCAGGCAGTGCATTACGAGACCTTCGTGGATTGTACCGGGCAGAAACATTTGCCGTTCGACGATTTTCCTTTTACAGGCTTGAAAGCCACGGAAAGTATTGCTCCGGCGACATTGAATTTTCAGTCTGATGCTGCGGCCAGCGCTTTTCTGGCTGCCGGGAATAAGAATGTTTTAAAAACGCCCGATGGCTATGTATTGACAGTCCCTGGAATTGCGATTAACGATTCGTTTCAGGTACTGGACGCCGACGGGTTGCCCAATGACCGTATTTATGTCATGACGGTGCCGTTTATCGGCGGATACAATCCTGATTACTCAGGGCTTGATTTCTGTGAAGAAGCGTCGTACCGAATCGCCAATACATTGTTATTGGTATAAATGCTGGCCGAATTTATACTTTCGTCTTATTGTCAAGGTTCAGTTTTTCCAGTAGCACGCCCGGTAAATCGTTGAGTTCCGTAAGTGATGAAGGTTTTAGCAGAAAACGGATGTTTGGGTTATCCTGATATTTTTGCTGCTCCTGCATGTTTATGGTAGTCGACAAGATGAAAATATTCAGTGTGCTGAGCGTCTCGTCCTGTACCAAGCGGTCCACTACTTCAGCACCTGTCATCATGGGCATATACATGTCTATGACCAAGACGTCGGGCTTGGCTTCGGCGATTGATTTAAAAACCTGCGTTCCGGAATAAAGACTGTCGGTAATTTCAAAGCTTTCGTTGCTGTTGAAAAGAAAAGTCAGAAACTCCAGATCGTCCGGATCGTCGTCGGCAAGCAGGATTTTGATAGGTTTGTTGTGTTTCATAGCATCACAAAGGTGCAATATCTTATGGGCTATGTGTTATATTTATCACATCTGATTTTACGGAATTTAAATCAAAGCGTTGTGTTGTCACAGTGAAATTCAGTTTTTGGTATGCGCAAACCAGGCGGTGAATTATTTGTGAAATATATACTGGATTAGCCGATAAACGAAGATAAGCCGTAATTCAGGAGTGGGCTCCCGAAAAAAATAAATAAGCCGGAACTTGCAAATACAAAAGTGATAATGTAATATTGCAATCCCATTCGGGCGATTAGCTCAGCTGGTTCAGAGCACTACCTCGACAAGGTAGGGGTCACTGGTTCGAACCCAGTATCGCCCACAAATAAGAAAAGCCGGACATTCATGATGTCCGGCTTTTTTTTATGTTGTACAACCAACTATTATTTTCGGCTCATCAGGATCCTGAGGATGTAAAAGAACAGCAGCATTACTGAGGCGAATAATTGTAACGCAGCACCTACGTATTGCTGGGTGCCATAATTTTCTTTGATCTGCCCGGTCTGGTAAAGGATGCTTCCGCTGGCCAGGATCACCATACCCACAGAAAACCACAAGCCCAGGTTATAACCAAAAATGTATCCACCGACAATCAGTCCAAGGCTGATAAAACCACCAATGATCAATGCTGAACGCAGGAATGAAAAGTCCGCTTTCGTATTGAACACCACGGCAGTCAATCCGCCAAACATGAATAAGGTGATGATGGCTGCCTGCGAAATGATCTCCGTACCGGTTTTAAATGACGCAATGGTTAAGATAGGCAGAAAGATTAAAGCTTCAATAACCACATACAAGCCCAAGCCCAGATATTGCTGGGAGCGCGAAAGCGAAAAGGCGAGTTTGTTTGACACCATCGATCCCAGCCACAGCATACCGATCATAAACAACCCAATGAATTTTACATTCAGAAAATTCCCAATACTTTGTGGCGTAACGATATTCAGCAATACCGCTTCAAGTCCCATGAAGGCCAATATGGCAAGGCCAATGTGCATGTACGTCTTTTTGTAAAATTCCGCTTTTTCAGAATCGGTGGCATATACCACCAATTTGTTTGTACTTTCCATTTTCTGTAGTTTAAAATTTCCCGAAATGTAACGATTTTTTTGATGTTTCATCATAGTGTCAATCAAAAAAAAATCATAAAAAATACAGGATCGTGAAACCTTGCCCAAGGATGATTTGCGCAGGAGTAATCCGATGGGCATTACTGTATTTTCATAGTCCATGATACTTTGTATTCAAGCGTTTATGCAGTTTTCACTTTAACTCGAACCTATTTTGAAAACAGAAAAATGAAGGCTTACAATCTTGTAACGTTCATTTAAAATTGCATAATTAAAAGTTAGGATGATATTGAATATTTGTATTCGTTATTTAATCTTAAACACACACATATTATGAAGACCGCAACCACCACTGAGAAGAAAACGACAGCCGCGAAAAAGCCTGCTGTAAAAACTTCAACTGCCAAAACCGCCGCTCCAAAAGGAACGGTGAAAGCAAAATCGACCGCTGCTGAGGGATTAGGGGAATTGTTTAAGGACAGCCTGAAAGACATTTACTGGGCCGAAAAAGCACTGACCAAAGCGTTGCCTAAAATGGCGAAGAATGCCACTTCCACTGAATTGATTTCCGCTTTGGAAGACCATCTGGCACAAACGCAGGAGCATGTACAACGACTTGAATCCGTATTCCAGTCCATAGGGGAGAAAGCGGTCGCAAAGAAATGCGATGCGATGGATGGTCTGATCAAAGAGGGCGAGGGGATCATGGAAGAAACGGAGCTGGGTGTGGTACGCGACGCAGGCATTATCGCAGCTTCCCAGAAGATCGAGCACTATGAAATTGCTACCTATGGGACGTTGGCAGCGTTCGCCAAAACGCTTGGGCATGAGGAAGCGCTGGAACTGCTCGTGGCGACGCTTGGAGAAGAGAAAGAAGCAGATTCTTTGCTGAGCCAGATTGCGGAATCCCACATCAACATCGATGCTGCGGAGGAAGATTCGGAATAATACCAATTTAAATCTAAAATCAAACCTGCGAAAGCCTGACTTATGTCGGGCTTTTTCTATTTTACTGGTTATGGAAGTGATTGTTTCAACTGCTTCGTTTACTGTGATTCCTGTTCACTTGTTTGAAGATACCGTATCAAGTGCAGGGATCAGCTTTTTTTTGAGCATACAAAAACCGCATCCATTTGCTTTGGTTTTTTTTTACCTTTAACCAAAACTAATTTTTGTACCATGAAAAAAATGCTATTCCTGTGTATCGGATTGACAATGATGGCGGCTTCCGCATTTGCTGCCAAAGTGGATACCCTCGAAATCCGCAGCCAGTCGATGGACCGTGTACTGAAGGCCGCGGTGGCCGTTCCCGATTCGTATGCCAAAAGCAAAGCCAACTATCCCGTGATGTATTTGCTGCATGGCGCGTACGGACATTTCCGGGACTGGCTTAAAAATACCCCGGACCTGAATACGGTAAAAGACCTGGCTGACGAATACAACATGATTATTGTAATGCCGGAAGGCGAAACCTTTAGTTTTTATATTGATAGTCCCACACTGAAGACGTCCCAGTTTGAAACGTTTATCACCAAAGAGGTTATTGCCAAAATCGATGCCACCTACCGCACGGTAGCGACAAAAAACGGCCGTGTCATCACCGGGCTTTCGATGGGCGGGCATGGTGCGTTGTACCTGTCGGCAAAGCACCCCGAATTGTACTGCGGTGCCGGAAGCATGAGTGGGGCATTGGATATGGGTAAAATCCGAAAAGTAGAACAACCGGACGAAGTCAACAAACTTTTTGTAGCGGTCTACGGACCCACGCCGCCATCAGATGCGGAATTGCAATCCCATGCGGTTATTGGTATGATTGATCAGATTAAGGCCAATAAGATGCCGTTGATTATTGATATTGGCGTGGATGACTTCCTCATTGAGTCCAACCGTGCGTTCCACAGCCTGATGGTGTATGAAAAAATACCACACGAGTATACCGAACGTCCCGGGTCCCATACCTGGCAGTACTGGCAGGATGCCGTTCCTTTTCATGCGTTGTTTTTTGCGCGGATTTTTAAGCAGAATGGCAGCGCGGTGAAATAGGGGACAATTTACGGTAAACAGTTTACAGCGGTGTGGAAAGATTAAGGTTATGCTCCTAAACTTTTCTTTTCAATTGCTCCAGCAGCGCCTGGTAATGACCGGCTTCGATAATGTCTTCCTGCGTCGTGGAATGGTCGAGGATATCGTTCAACATGTCTGTAGCCTCAGCCAATCTGGTGCGGGCATAGTTATAGTCCTTTACGCCGATATGGTCGATGATTTCCTGCGCGATTATCCGTAACTTTATGAATCTGAGTCCGTCCATATTATCCGTTATTTTCTGTATCCTTTTCGTTGAATTTCTTCACAATTGCCGAGCGTTTTTCCTTACGCGCTGCCGCGGCTTTTTTGGCTTTTGCCTGCGCCTTGTGCAGCTTGTCATTGTGCTTTTTGATGTTTTCAGGATTGTTACGGCCCATCGTGTTATTTTTGGTAAAGATAACACGATATTGCCACATGATTTTGGAAATTTTGATGGGGCCGTCCGTAATGTTTTGGAGGGGATTCATTGGCGTATTGTTGGGGTATTGTTCGACGAAAATCAGTTTTCGTCGAAGGAATTGGCTTAAACCCCTGTTAAACCCCAACGAATCACGAACAAATCAGGCAGTTATACTATTAAATACGTTGGCTTCGCCGGATTTGATACCGACGCCATTGTTTAAAAACAGCATGGTAAAATTCCATAAATTACCATAACTTCGCTTAAACCTCAGGACATGAATAACAAAACAATACGATGGGGCATTATCGGCTGTGGTAATGTCACTGAACTCAAAAGCGGACCCGCATACCAGAAAACCGAGGGCTTTGAACTGGTCGCCGTGATGCGAAGAGATGCGGCATTGGCTGAAGATTATGCAAAGCGACACGGCGTGCCCACATTTTATTCGGACGCCGACGCCTTGATCGGTGATTCCAATGTGGATGCGGTTTACATTGCCACGCCACCGGACACGCACCTTTTTTATGCCTTAAAAGTAGCAGCCGCGGGAAAAACGTGTTGTATCGAAAAACCGATGGCCTGCAATTACAACGAGTGTTTGGCGATATGCGACGCTTTTGAAAAGCAGAAGGTGCCGCTGTTTGTGGCTTACTACCGCCGTTCGCTGCCTAGGTTTCAGCATATTAAAACACTGTTGGATTCCGGTGCGATCGGAGAGGTACGGTCTGTCCACTGGCAGCTTTCCAAACCGGCGAGTGAGAAAGATCGATCCGGCGGCTACAACTGGCGTACCGATGCCAAGATTGCTCCGGGAGGCTATTTTGATGATCTTGCCAGTCATGGGTTGGACTTATTTGTCTATTTGTTTGGAGCGGTGCGTCAGGTGCACGGTATCGGCACGAACCAACAGCAGCTGTATTCCGCAAAAGATGCATTGGCCGGATGCTGGCTGCACAGTTCGGGTGTAACGGGCTCGGGCACCTGGAATTTTGGAAGCCATACCAGGGAGGATATCGTATCAATAACAGGCAGTGCGGGCAACATTGCGTTTTCAGTGTTTGATGAGCTGCCTATTGTGCTGCGGCAGGCCAATCAATCTCAGGAATTCTCCATACCCCATCCGGAAAACATACAGTTGTTTCACGTGCAGAACATGCGGGAGTTCTTAGTTCATGGTATTCCGCACCCTTCTACAGGACGTACAGCTGCACATACCAGCTGGATTATGGATCAGATCATCGGAGGGTAACAGATTTTATTCTTCTTCCTCTTCCGGAGTGTGCGATTTGGAGTAATTGCGCCATTTTTCAATTACCTGTTGCATGTCCTCAGGCAATTCAGTATCAAAGCGCATCATTTCACCGGTTACAGGGTGCACAAAGCCAAGTGTTTTGGCGTGTAACGCCTGCCGTGGTAAAATCTTAAAGCAATTTTCGATAAACTGCTTGTATTTGGTAAACGTGGTGCCTTTCAGGATCAGATGTCCGCCGTAGCGCTCGTCATTAAACAGTGGATGGCCCAGGTGTTTCATGTGCGCGCGGATCTGGTGCGTCCTTCCGGTTTCCAATATACACGAAACCAGGGTCACATAGCCAAAGCGTTCGAGGACTTTATAATGGGTAATCGCCGGTTTTCCAATCTCCGGATCGGCAAAAACGGCCATTTGCATGCGGTCTTTCAAATGACGCGCCAGGTTTCCCTCAATCGTCCCGAAATCATCTTTTACGTTGCCCCAAACCAAAGCAACATACTCCCGTTCAGAAGTCTTATTTTCAAATTGTTTCGCCAGATGGCTCAGTGCCGACTCGGTTTTTGCGATCACCAAAAGACCCGAAGTGTCTTTGTCGATGCGGTGCACCAGGCCGGGACGGTTGCTGCTGTTCATGGGCAGGCTTTCAAAGTGGTAGGCCAATGCATTGACCAGTGTCCCCGTGTAATTTCCATGTCCAGGATGTACTACGAGACCGGGTGGCTTGTTGATCAGCAACAAGGCATCGTCCTCATAAACGATGTCCAAAGGAATGTTCTCAGGGTCCACGCGGTTCTCAAACGGCGGGTGCGACAACATGATCGTCACGACGTCGAGCGGCTTTACTTTATAATTTGATTTTACCGGAACATCATTGACATAAATGTCGCCGTTCGAAGCAGCCTGCTGGATTTTGTTCCGTGTGGCATTAGCGATCTGCAGCATTAAGTATTTATCGATCCGGAGCAGCGCCTGTCCCTTAGCGACCACAAAACGGTGGTGTTCGAAAAGTTCCTCGTCGTCGTTTTCCTGGATGGGGTTGAATTCAGTACTCATTATGGTGTGTCCGTTGCGGTACTGTCGGCCGGTGTTTCTTCATCAAAACCGACTTTTCCATCACCAACCACCAAATCGATTTTTGATGCTTTCAGGACCTTATCGCCAGCTTTCAATATCTTGCCGTTTTGTTTCATTTCGATGACCATATCTTTTCCCAGATAGGGTTTATAGGTAATTTTTCCCTGTTCCAGCCCGATAGCCTTCAAGGTAGGCACCGCTTGCCTGAGTGTTTGCTCAATCAGGTTGGGTACGCGTACCGAATTGAATCCGCTGGAGTTGATTTTAATATAAATCTTTCGGTCTTCTTTTACTTTTGCACCGGCAAGTGGATCCTGTTTTACCACAGTAAATTTTGGGAAGTCAGGATTGAAGTCAACGGTATCGAGCACCACATAGTCCAGGTTATTTTTGTCAAGTACTTCCTCCGCCTGTTCGACCGACATTTTTGCAAGGTTTGGCACGGTAATTTCTTCGCCATGTTTGGTCGAAAAAGAGATCCATTGCAACAGCAGGAATCCGATAACCAAAATGATCAGAAAGGCCAGTGCAAGCTGTTTGAAAAAAACTTTACTGGTAAGATATTCGCGTAGGGTCATTTGTTGAATGTTTCGGCAAAGATATAAAAATAGTGGAAGCTCAGGATTTGAAAAATTAATGATATTTTTGTCTAAACAAATACAATCGATACCGGATGAACATAGCCGTAGTAATGGGTGGATATTCTGACGAATCTGTCATTTCGCTGAGAAGCGGACAATTGATCCTCAACAATTTAGACCGTTCAAAACACCAGGTTTTTGAAGTGCATATCTTAAAAGACGGATGGAACGCTGTCGTCAATGGCGTGAAGTTCCCCATCAATAAAGCTGATTTTTCGTTTCATAATGGTGTTTCGGACATTCATTTTGACGTGGCCATCAACACGATACACGGTACCCCGGGCGAAGATGGGCACCTGCAATCCTACTGGGAATTGCTCGAACTGCCTTACACCGGATGTAATTTCTACCAGTCGGCATTGACCTTTAACAAACGCGACACGCTATCGGTACTTTCAAAATTCGGTATTCCAAAAGCAAACTCGATTTACGTTTCGAAAGGGCAGGAGATTTCGGGCGAAAAGGTTGCAGCGGCATTGGGGTTGCCATTTTTCGTCAAGCCAAACCAGTCCGGAAGCAGCCTCGGCGTTTCGAGAGTCGATAATCTGGCTGATTTTGAGAAGGCGCTTGCCTTTGCTTTTTCCGAAGACAATGACATCCTGATTGAATCATACCTAAAAGGGACGGAAGTTTCAGTGGGTGTTTTAAATTACCGCGGCCAAACGACGGTATTGGGAATTACGGAGATTGTCTCCCAGAACGACTTCTTTGATTACGAAGCCAAATACGAAGGGAAATCGGAAGAGATTACACCAGCACGGCTTGATGCCCAGACGGAACGCCTGGTTCGTGAGACCGCGGCAAAAGCATACGAGGCATTGGGAATGAATGGTTTTTCCCGCACCGACTTTATCATTATGGACGGCATTCCTCATTTTATTGAAATCAATACGAATCCGGGCTTGTCGCCACAAAGTATTTTTCCACAGCAGGCCGCGTATGCAGGTATGAATTTTTCGGATTTACTCGAAAACGAAATGGCCATTGCGCTGCAACGCAAACCGCTTTGGAAAAAATAAAAAACTGAAAACATGAGAAGAGCCATATTCCCAGGGTCTTTTGACCCGATTACATTGGGACATTACGATATTATCAAACGCAGCATTCCGCTTTTTGACGAGATTGTTGTCGCCATCGGTGTGAACGCCGAAAAAAAGTACATGTTTTCCTTGGAAGAGCGTAAGCGTTTTATCGAGGAAGCGTTCGCTGCGGAACCCTCTGTTAAGGTGGAAACCTACGAAGGGCTTACGATTGATTTCTGCAAAAAGATCAAAGCGCATTACATCCTTCGGGGACTGAGGAATCCGGCCGATTTCGAGTTTGAAAAAGCGATTGCGCATACCAACAGGAGGTTGTCAAAAATCGAAACGGTATTTTTACTGACGGCAGCCAATACGTCCTATATCAGCTCAAGCATTGTCCGCGATGTCATCCGGAATGGCGGGCAGTATGAAATGCTGGTACCGGATTCGGTAAGGGTGGGGAAGTAGGAAATTAGATAATTAGACAATTAGACAATTAGACAATTAGACAATTAGATAATTAGCGAATTAGGAAATGAGAAAATGTTTCGATAAGTGGATAAATTTGCGGAATAAAAGTACTTTTGCACTTAGCAACTTAGCAACTTAGCAACTTAGCAACTCAGCAACTCAGCAACT
>NZ_NKJE01000007.1 GCF_002256285.1 Flavobacterium sp. BFFFF1
ATAATGTAACTAAACGTAGCATTATTACTGTCATGGAAGTTTACAGTAGCACCGCCCGTTCCTACAATATCAAACGCGGCATCAGTGCCTTCACAAACCGTCGCCGTGGTGGCAGTAAATGAAGTTACTACTGGCAGCGGATTTACTGTTATCGTGATACGCTCTCCTGTGAGGCTGGCAAAGCATGAGGTGGTGACATCAACCAACTCGTATGTGGTGGTTTCCGTAATTCCCGAAACTTCAATGACTCCATCACCGGATGCATCAAGTACCAGAGGCGTACCCGCCTGCGTTCCCGAGCTGTTTGTAATTGTATAATGAACCGTCGCATCGGAGGTTCCATGGACATCGATATTGATTGTCCCATCCGCACATATCGTAGGTACCGCAGGGCCTGTAATTTCTGCGTCAGGCAGGCCTACCGTAATTGTAAGGAACGTATCTGTCGTTCCCGCCACTATCGTTTGTGAACAGGCGGGCGCAGTGTCGCTTGTTACATCAACAATCTGGTATGTAACCGGTGCACTAAGCGCGGGCGTATCAAACGGATAAGATAGCGTACTATCGATGACAATTATTGTTTCCGTAGTACCGTCAGTAAATTTGACTGAAGTTCCCGCAGGGCCGCTAAAAACAATTTGAGCCACGTCATTCGTACAAACGTTATTAGGTCCCGAAATCGTTACAACAGGGATATCGTTTACCACAAGGGTCTGCGTGCTGGCAGCGGATGATTCTGTTCCGACTGATGCTACCACGCTATACGTGTAGCTTCCACCTGTAGCAGGCGCTGTGATATTATCAAGATGGGGCACATCTGTCGTGCCAATGACACCATTGGCGTCCGACCAGGTATAAGTAACTGAAGCCTGATTTACCGCCGAGGTAACCAAATTGAAGGTTTCGCCAGCGCAAATTGGCGGAATCGGCTCAAGCACAGTCACCAGACAGCCGCTCACCACAAAGGTCACAGGATCCGACTCATAGGCGTCACAGGTCCCTTCCGGAATTTTATATTTTATGGTATAGGTACCGGATTGGCTGTTATTCAGGTCAACTTCTCCCGTTAGGAAATCAATATCCAAACCTCCCGGTGTCGCTTCATAATATCCTCCGGATGTAAAGGCAGCTGAAGGTATTACAGGAACGGTACCGCCATTGACGCAGTGAGGTGTGTCAGCATAGGAAATCTGGCCTTCCGAAAATTCCCTTGTCAGGACAACCGGCTTGATGTCAACACAGCCACTGCCGCTGCCCATATTGGCAATCCTGACATAGATTGTTTTTGGCAATGCTGCCGGGTCATTCACGATATAATTATCGAGATTGCCATAAAGCGTCAAAATATCATTATTCCCTTCATCAATCGCATCCTGTTCGTTTTCATAGTAAGTAACGGGGAAGTCCGCCGGGCTGAATCCGTTCAGTATATAATTAGTCTGGTCCAGGTTGAAAACAAATGGAGCATCCTGTTTACAGATGGGAATATCCTTAGGCTCTTTCGTTGGCAATGGCTCCGTAAAACGCACTTCAATATCATCTGTTTTCTGGCAACCGGTAGCGAAAGTCACCACCGCGGTGTAGATGCCCGGTAGGGTCACATCATAAAAATAATCAGTGGCACCATCAATCCTTACCCCGTTTCTCAACCAGGAATAACTTGCACTGGGCAAGGCTTCATTGCCGTATTTTATCCTTCTGCTCTGGCCACCACAAACGGCGTTGTCGCCGGTAAAATCATCAATCCCAGCCAATGGTCCATCTCCTGTGACCTGCGCCTCAAACTTGAAGCTGCCACCCTGGATAAATACTGCCGATGCCAGCGAATGGTCATCCTGGTTCGCAATAATCAGCTTGATGGTGTAAGAATGTCCGGGAATCACTGTAGCGCTGGCCACTAAATTTTCAGTTTGTCCATTGAAGTTGTGTGCCGCATTAGCCGCTACCGACGGGTCTGCCGGATCCCAATTGTACTTCCCAAAATATTGTGGGTTCACTGCAGTACAAACGTTTGGAGGAACAGCCTGGTGAATAGAAGTAACTTTTACAGGAATATTGGTATTAGGAACGACTGCAAGATTTTTGTGGACCGTTGGTGTGGCATTGTCGGTGAGGATAAATGCAAACACGTCTGAATAGGTACATTCAAAAATATTACGGCTGTATTCTTCCGAAGCAAAAATAAAATTGAAACTCATTTCCTGTGCCGAGGGTACAAAATCAAACTGGAGGTAAGACTGATCATTGGTGGAATTAAGCGGAATATTTACGCCAGGCGTCATGTAACCCGTGTTGAAATCACTGGATCCTCCCCAGGGTGGACCGTCAACGATACTGGTATTGGGGCCTTTGGCACCTCCACCATCTCCATCAGCAATCAATCCACCACAAATTAGTACGATACCATCTTCAATAGGAAAATCCGAATGCTGCCTTTTAAAATAACCGATTCCGTAACTGCTGTTGATGCCATCTTTTGAGAACATTTGAAAGTTAGAAACGTTCGCGCAGTGTGACCGGATCAAAACATTTTCGACATAGCCCTGCGCCAGCTTCAACGGATCATGATCAATGCCAAATTGGGCAGCATTGTTGCCGAAGAACATGATTCGCGGCGCAGGCGTGTCGATATCGGTGCTGGTGTTGTTTGAAATGACCGGATCCGGCGTTGACGAACTCACAGTAACGGTATTGATCAGGCTGCTGTCCACCTGGGGTGTAGGCGGAGTCGAGTATACCTGGAATTGCATAGGAATAAAAACGGTTACCGTATAGGTCACTATTTCACCCACTGCAAGATGGTTAATCGTATTCTGTAAAACCCCAGTGCCGCTGGCGCCATTTCCTGCCCATTTTACATCGGCAGCAGTGATTGGCGCACCCCCAATATTGGTGTTCTGTGGCAGGTTATCGGTCACCTGTATGTTATAAGAATCACTCGGTCCATAATTCACCACCGAAATGGTGTACGTCACATATTTCTTTACCTCAACCGCTCCAGTAGTATCGTAGATGTTGTCATCCACCAAACTGGTTTGCTCATAGGTCGGGCTATTGTCTGTTTTGTTGACAACCAGGTTTGCAAAAGGCGATGGTGTATCAAGGTCAGTAGCGGTATTGTTCCCGCTGACCGGGTCATTTGACGCCGTAACAGTGACCGAGTTTATTAAATTCTCATTCTGGGGAAAGTCGGAAGGAACGGAGACGGTAATCGTGTACACCACAGATTGCCCCGCATTTAACGTTCCGATGATGTCGCTGATCGCCCCGGTATTTCCGGCAGCGCTGTTACCGCTCCATACATATCCCACAGGCGATATTCTTCCAGGTACAATACTACTAACCTGCACGTTTGAAGCTGCCGTAGCGCCGTTATTAGTAACCGTTACAGTAAAAACCCTGTTTTGACCAGACACATAAGTGGGAGACCCGTCAGTGATCGTTACCGAAATATCATTACCTGCAAGGGAAGTCGGTGTGATGGTGGCAGTAGCCTGTGAATTCGCAGCATTGGGATCAGAAGCAAGTGTTGCCGAGGCAGTACTGCTCACCGATGCCGCATTGGGCACTGTAATCGTAATGGTATACGTAACGGTTCCACCTACTGTCAACATCTGGATTACATCGGCAACGGCACCGGTACCGCTGGAACCATTGCTTCCCGTCCAACTCATTACAGTCACACCGGCGGGAATAGCGTTTGAAACCGACACACCGGTTGCGGTTTGAGGCCCATTATTGGTCACGGTTACTGTAAACTGGGCCGTCGATCCTTTTGGCGCAGTGGGGTTGCTTGCTGTGTTCGTCACAACGATATCCGATTGCATGACGGCATCTGTGTCTGTTGCCGTATTATTCGTAGTTGAGGAATCGACCGGTGTCGTACTTACGGTCGCCGTGTTCACAAGACTTCCGGTAAAGGATGCGGGCACTGTTATGGTTACCGTATAAACAATTGATTCCCCATTTGCTAAAGAAGGGATGGTCTCATCTATCGCGCCACTGCCTGAAGGTGTGGCTGTGGAAGTCCATGTCATTGTCGTGATTCCTGCCGGCAGTGGGTTTTGAACATGAACCTGTGTTGCCGCCTGGGGTCCGTTATTGGTTACCGTCAACGTATACACCCTGGTGCTGTTGGCTACATAAAATGACTGGTTGTCGGTATTGGTAATGACAACATCAGCCTGGGGAACGCCGTCCGTATCAATGTCGGTACACCGCGCACAGGCCGTTACAGGATCTATGGACGTGGTGGAAGCGATATTGGCCTGGGCCGTAAGGCTGCCGGTAAATGTCGCGGGAATATTTACCGTCACGGTGTAAGTAACCGATTGTCCTGCCAAAAGTGTGCCAATCGTGTCATCTAATGCAGTACTGCCACTGGTGCTGTTTCCCGTCCAACTCATCGAAGTGGTGCCTGCAGGCAATGGAAAAATCACATTCACACCTGTAGCAGTCGATGGCCCCTTGTTGGTCACCGTAACAGTGTAAACATTTGCCGTACCCGCGGTATACACTTCTATATTATTTGTATTCACAAGGATGACATCAGCCGTATTTTGTGGTGTGTCAATATCCGGGGAACTATTGTTTGCTGCTGTCAGATCGTTTGTGATCGTGGTCGATACGCTCGCTGTGGTCGTGAAATTTCCTGTGACCGAGGCCGGAATCTGCAAGGAAACAGTATACACCACCGACGCGCCGGAAGATAAAGCGGCAATAAGCGTGTTTAATGTACCGGTACCGGAAGTACCATTGTTCCCAAACCAGGATACCTGTGTTGCTGTTGCCGGTACTGCGAAAGACACCTGTACATTTCTGGTATCTGCGGGGCCATTATTGGTAACGGTAACCGTATATGTTTTCGAGTTGACGATTCCTACATTGTAAGTGGCAGCGCCGTCTGTGTTGACAACGCTAATGTCAGCCAGGGCCTGTGTATCCGTATCGGTACACTGGCTGCATGCTGGAACTGGGTCAGGTGTATCTGAAGTGACACTGGCCTGGCTTACCAAATTCCCCGTAAAAGAGGCAGGGATGGTTACCGTGATCGTGTAAGTCACAGATTGCCCATTGCTCAACAGCAAAATGGTATCGCCGAAGTTGCCTCCGCCATTTGAACCATTGCTGCCGTTCCAGCTCACCACATTTACCCCAGCCGGAAAAGTGTCGGAAACGCGAACGTTTTGTGCGTCATTCGGGCCGGCGTTTGTCACTGTAAGGGTATAGGTTTGCGTACCTCCTGATTGGTACGTCGCCACACCATCTGTGTTTATTACCTGGATATCAGCGCCTGCCGAATCTGTATCTGTACATTTTTCGCAAGGATTGGGATCGGCTAAATCCGACGTAACAGCTACTTCCGTCGTCAGGTTGCCGGTAAACGCGGAAGGAATATCCACGGTCACCGTATACGTCACCACAGCACCCACCGCAAGGGAGGCGATCGTATTCTGTACCGCATCCGTACCCGAAGATCCGTTCGTACCTGACCAACTTGTAATCGTTGTTCCTGCAGGTGCCGGTAAAAACACCACTACACCCGTGGCGGTTTCAGGACCTGCATTGGTTACTGTCACGGTATATACATTGGGCTGACCGGCTACATAATTGGCTTTGTTGTCTGTGTTCACAATGACCAGGTCGGCCCCAAATGCTTTTGCATCGGTATCGGTTACGGTATTGTTGGCCATGTTGGGATCCGTTGACGACGAATAAATATTGGCCTTGTTGATCAGGATTCCATTAAACGAAGCGGGTATATTGAGGGTTACAGTGTACACCACACTCGCGCCCACCGGCAGAAAATCAATCACATCGTCCAGATTAATTCCGGTACCGGATGTACCATTGGTTCCGGACCAGGACATAACTTCTTCGTCAAGCCCAATCGGAACCGTATTTTTTACAATGACATGTACCGCATCGGTAGGCCCATTATTGGTGACCGTGAGCGTATAAACAGACGCCTGGCCGGAAGTATAAATATTGGTGTAATCAGTATTCGTGACCGCAATATCAGCGTTCGCAATCAAATCGGTATCCGTGGCCTGATTCGTGGAAGCATTCACCTCAGACGCCGCTGAAGTCACCGTCGCTGCCAGTGTCAGTGGACCCGTAAAATCACTCGGGATTTCGATAAATACCGTGTACGTGAGCACACCACCAACCGGAAGTGCATAGAACTCCGTATCGTCCACCGCGTCAACAGTATCAGAGGCTGAACCAAAAGAGAAGTTACTTCCCTCCCAATAGTACGTGGTTATTCCCGCAGGAATAGGGCAAACGGTATGCACGGAATTGGCGGCATTAGGCCCGAAATTCGTAACCGTAATCGTATATTTAACGGAAGTACCCGGCACATAAACATTCTGGTTATTCGTGTTTGTAATCACCAGATCCGTCTGTGCAAAACCGATCGAGGCGAAAAATAAACAGGTTAATAATAGTAAAGTTTTTTTCATTGCAGTATGTTTGTAGATAGCGTGTTTATATTCTAAAAAAAACAGATATTTCTGTTAATTTATATTAAAATCTCAAATGTAATTATTCGTCAAAAATTTCTTTGTTAAATTTGCAAAAAAATACAATTTTTATGAAAAATGTTATAATTAAAGAATCCCAGAATCCCACCATATTAAAATTCGAATTCCCTGATTTTATTACCCGTTCCACGAACTATGAATTCAAGAATATCGATGAAGCGGCAGCCTCTCCACTGGCACAACAGCTTTTTTACCTTCCCTTTGTAAAGACCGTTTATATCTCCGGCAACTTTGTTGCCATTGAACGGTATAACATCGTAGAATGGGACGATGTAAAGGATGCGGTGGCAGAGCAAATCGACGCATTCGTTGCCAACGGCGGTACGATCATCAAGGAAGAAGCACCAAAACCATGGGACAAAAAACAACCAACAACAGTGTATGGTGAAACGACACCCAACCCATCCGTGCTTAAATTCGTTGTGAGCCGCATGTTGACCACCGTGGCTGCCGAATTTAAGAACATCGACGAAACGGCCGCATCACCACTGGCCCAGGAACTCTTTAAATTTCCATTTGTCAAAGAAATTTTTATCGACGAAAACTATGTTTCGGTAACAAAATACGATATCGCCGACTGGTCGGAAATTACCCTCGAGCTGCGCTCGTTTATCAAGGAATACGTTGAAAACGGAGGTACCGTTATAGACAACAGCAAGCTCGAAAAAAACCCTACCGCCGAGAAGCAGAAAATTGAACATTTTGATAACCTTGACGTAACTTCCCAGCAAATCATCAACATTCTTGAGGAATACGTAAAACCTGCAGTTCAGGCTGATGGCGGAAACATCCTTTTTGATTCCTATGACGAGGCAGATCACCGTGTAAAGGTCATCCTCCAGGGAGCCTGTAACGGCTGTCCTTCGTCGACTTTCACCCTTAAAAATGGTATCGAAAACATGCTCAAGGACATGCTGAAAAACGATAACATCAAGGTGGAGGCGTTAAACGCATAAACTTTCCACACAAAAAACTACCTTTAAGCGTTCCTTTCCGGAGCGCTTTTTTTATTTTTAGAAGCTATTCCCGCTATCCGTTGCAATCTATTTATTTTTTGTCACCCCAGCCCAGTCGAGGGGCTTATGGTCAAAAAATAAATAGGATTTCCACTACTATCGGGGCTATAAACCATCCCATCATGAACGAACTTTTCTCAGAAACCAGCCCTTACCTCCTCCAGCACGCCAATAATCCCGTCCACTGGAAGGCATGGAATCCGGAGTCGCTTTCCAAAGCCGCCGAAGCCCACAAACTCATCATCATCAGCATAGGCTATTCCGCCTGCCACTGGTGCCACGTGATGGAACACGAAACTTTTGAACACGAAGATGCGGCCCAAATCATGAATGCCCACTTCATCTCCATCAAAGTCGACCGTGAGGAACGCCCCGATGTCGATGCCGTATACATGAAAGCCGTCCAGATCATGACGCGCCAAGGAGGCTGGCCCCTGAACGTCGTGGCGCTTCCCGACGGGCGACCCGTGTGGGGTGGCACGTATTTCCGCAGGGAAGAGTGGATCAATACCCTCGAACAGCTTCAGGAACTTCACCGTTCCAACCCTGAAAAACTTACCGAATACGCCGACAAACTGAGCAGTGCCTTGCATGCAATCAGCGCACCGGTACCACCAGCTGTTGTCGAAAAACCAGTCCCAAGATTTTCATACGACGCCGCATTGCTGGAAACCCTCGTCACAAAATGGCGCCGCAGTTTTGACCATGAGTTTGGCGGCATGGCCCGCGCGCCAAAGTTTATGATGCCCAACAATTACCAGTTTTTACTGCGTTACGCTTTTCAGTCCAACGATGCGGAATTGCTTGAATTTGTAAACCTTACCTTAACCAAAATGGCCTACGGTGGAATTTTTGACGCCGTCGACGGTGGATTCTCGCGTTATTCCGTTGACATGAAATGGCATGTGCCACATTTTGAAAAAATGCTCTACGACAACGGCCAATTGGTCTCGCTGTACTGTGACGCCTACCGCCTCACAGAAAATCCGCTTTACAGGGAAGTGGTAGACAAAACCTTAGGTTTTTGCCTCAGCGCGCTGCTCAGTCCGGAAGGTGGCTTCTATTCGGCGCTCGATGCTGACAGCCTGAATGAAAGCGGGAAATCCGAAGAAGGCGCCTATTATGTCTGGACGGCAACCGAGTTAAAAAACATCCTCGGAACCGATTTTGAATGGTTTGCTGCCGTTTTCAGCATCAACGATTTCGGGCACTGGGAACACGGAAACTATGTGTTGATCCAGCAATTGCCGTTGGAAGAAATTGCCTCCACGCACCATATACCGCTTCCCGAATTGCAGCAGAAAAAACAGCTTTGGGAAAAATTACTGTCTGCCGAAAGGCAAAAAAGGAAAAAACCCGGCCTGGATGACAAATGCCTCACCGCGTGGAATGCTATCATGCTCAACGGTTTCGCTGATGCCTACAAAACGTTCAACAACCCATTGTATCTGGACACCGCACTGCAAAATGCTGCGTTTATAAGAAAAAATCTTTGGCATGATGGTGGAAACCTTTACCGGAATTATAAAAACGGCAAGGCATCGATCAACGCCTATCTTGAAGATTATGCCTTTGTGATCAAGGCCTGGTTAAAATTATACGAAGTCACTTTTGATGAAAAATGGCTTCATGAAGCAAAGCAGTTAACAGATTATTGTTTTGATCATTTTTATGATGAAAAAAACGGCTTCTTTTCATTCACTTCGACACTGGACGCGCCGCTGATCGCCAAACATTTTGAAACCGAAGACAATGTCATCCCGGCTTCAAACTCCGTCATGGCGCATAACTTGTATACGCTCTCCATCTACTTTGGAAATGCGTATTATGAATCGGTCACGGGAAACATGCTTTCCAAAGTCACCGCTTCTATCGATTATCCTTCCGCTTTCTCAAATTGGCTGAACCTCTGCCTGAACTACTCCGGCCAGAATCTGGAACTTGCCATCACCGGAGCCGAGGCTTCCGCCCATGCTGCAGCCATAAACAAAGCGTATCTTCCGCACCTGTTATTGGCCGGTGCTGCTGCCCCTTCCCAGCTCCCCTTCCTGGAGCACCGCTTTGAAAAGGGCAAAACAATCTTTTTCGTCTGTAGAGAAAAAACCTGTGAACTGCCGACCGAAAATGTGGATGAGGTAAAAAATCGCCTGAAAATCAACTGAATTCATCAGACAGTAACTTTTTATTTACATTTACGTCACATTTAAGAAATAATGGAAAGAAGTTTTTCGCCCTATCGCTTTTTATGGCGCTCGATTTTGCTGGTATTATTGGCCTTTCAGCACCAGGCTTTTGCACAGCCATTCACGGACAGCAACCTGCCCATCGCCATCATCAACACCGACAACAACCAGGAAATTCCGGATGACCCCAGGATTTTCGGCAATATGAAAATTATTTACAGGGGAGAAGGCCTGCAAAATTATGTAACGGACCAAAATACCCCGGCTTTCCTGAATTACAATGGCCGCATCGACATTGAAATACGCGGTTCGAGTTCACAGGATCTCCCAAAAAAACAATACGGCTTTTCCACAAAAATGTCGGACAACGTCACCAACAATAATGTCAGCCTGCTGGGCATGCCCGCAGAGAATGACTGGATCCTGAACAGCCTGGCATTTGACCCTTCGCTGATCCGGGATTACCTATCATACAACATCGCGCGCAGTTTGGGGAACTACGCCACGCGTACCGCCTACTGCGAAGTGGTCATCAATGGCCAGTACAAAGGTTTGTACATTCTGCAGGAAAAGGTAAAAGCCGATTCAAGACGCGTCGACATCACCAAGATCAACAATACCCAAAACACTTTGCCCAATCTGAGCGGTGGCTACATCACGAAATGCGACAAGACGACCGGCGGTGATCCTGTGGCCTGGACCATGCCCAACTACAATGGCTGGGGCACCGATTTTATCCATGAATTGCCAAAACCTGAAGACGTCACCACGCAGCAAAACAATTACATATTCAATTATTTCAACAATTTCCAGAACAGCGTTACGAATACGGCTGTGACCACGGGTTATCCTTCGATGATCGACATTCCTTCGTTTATTGACTTTATATTGTCCAATGAATTGGGCAGCAATGCCGATGGCTACCAGCTCAGCACCTACTTCCACAAAGACCGCAATGGGAAGTTGCGTGCGGGTCCCATATGGGATTTTAACCTGACGTATGGCAATGACCTTTTTATTTATGGTTTTGACCGAAGCCACTTTGACGTGTGGCAATTTTCAGATGGCGGCAATGACGGCGCGAAATTCTGGACTGATTTGTTCAATGACCCCACGTTTAAGTGTTACCTGTCAAAGCGCTGGCATGAAGTCACCCAGCCAGGACAGCCGATGAACCTTACCACAATCAACAATTTTATAGACAACACCCTGTCCTATATCAGCGCCGCTGCAGTGCGCGAGAACAACCAATGGGGAACCATCCCTGATCTCGACACGGAAATCCTGACCATGAAGTTCTGGATCAACCAGCGGGTAACATGGATGACCAACCACATCGGCAGTTATTCCGATTGCAGCAATGTTGCCGTCCCCGCGTTGGTAATCAATAAAATCAACTACAACCCCAACACGAACGGCACCTTTACAAACAGCAATGACCAGGAGTTCATCGAAATTAAAAATGCCGGAACTACAACTGTGAATTTAAACGGCATTTATTTCAAAGGAACGGGTTTTGTTTACCAATTCCCGGCGAACCAGACATTGTCTGCGAATGCAAGCGTTTATATTGCGAGCAAATCTGCGGTATTTACCAGCCGTTATGGATTTGCTCCGTACGGCGAGTTCACCCGCAACCTATCAAACAACAACCAGGACCTGGTCTTGGCGGATGCGTTTGGCAATGTTATCGATCAGGTACACTATTATGACAGCGCACCGTGGCCCAATGCAGATGGCAATGGAAGCTTCCTGCAACTGACGAACACCGCGCTGGACAACAGCCTCGCTTCGAGCTGGACTGCGGTAAGCATGGCAACACTGGGGCTTGAGGCCCATGAAGAATTGGCCATTGCCGTTTTCCCAAATCCGGCGCATGATGTTTTAGCAGTAAACTCCGGCGAAGTGCTGTCGGCTATAGAAATCTATGATTTGGGCGGAAGGCGGGTCCAATCGTTTAAACCCAACACAAATACGGTGACAATAGACACTTCCCTGTTGTCTAACGGGTTGTATGTGCTAAAACTGCTTTCCGGCAACAAAACCAAAATTCAAAAATTTACCAAACAGTAATATGAGAAAAACAGCCGTGCTGGCCAGCATCATGCTGCTTACCATTTGTATGATCCATTGCAAAAAAGAAGCAGCAAAAATAGATTTTACCGCCTTATGCAAAAACTACTTTGATGATAAGAACAAGCTGAATCCACTGGATGCGACACTCAACGGCCAAAACCAATTCAATGGTGACCTGGCTTTTGAAATGACTGATTCCCACCGGGCGAGCCAAAAGGCATTTTTTGAAAAATACGACGGTGCCCTTGCCGGCATCGACGAATCGGAATTAACAGCCGAAGAAAAAATCAGCTATGGCATCATGAAATGGGAGGTGGGTATTGGTCGGGAGATGCTGAAATACCCCACGAACCTGCTTCCGCTGAACCAGTTTACCGGAACGCACCTCACGATGGGTCAGTTTGCAGGAGGCACGAGCGCACAGCCGTTTAAAACGGAAAAGGACTACCGCGATTTCCTGAGCCGGATGGGTAAATTTTCGGCTTGGATTGATTCGGCGATGGTCTACATGAAAAAAGGTATTGAAAAAGGATATGTGTTGCCAAAGGCACTGACCGTTAAGGTCATCCCCCAGTTTGAGGAACTGATTACGTCCAGGGCGGAGGACAATCTCTATTATTCCGCCATTAAAACAATGCCTGCATCATTTTCTGCAGATGTTAAAAAAGACCTGGCTGGAAAATATGCCGAAGCCATCACCAAAAAGCTCGTGCCGCAGTTTGTAAAAATCACGCAGTACTTAAAAACCGACTACCTTGCGGCATCAAGGACGTCAAGCGGCATCAACAGCCTGCCGATGGGCAGGGAAACCTATGCCGCACTGGCAAAGCAATGGACCACTACTGAAAAAACGCCGGAAGCGATTCATGCGCTGGGATTACAGGAGGTCGCACTGCTAAAATCAGAAATGGAAGAAGTGAAAAAACAGGTCGGATTTAAAGGTAGCCTGAAGGATTTTATGAATGAGATCCGCAACAGCAAACACCTGATGCCTTTCACCGCTCCGGAGCAGGTGCTCGCCCATTTTGATTCGATTTACAAAAGAATCCAACCGAATATTGGCAAATTATTCTCTGTACAGCCCAAAACGCCATTTGAGATCAGGCGCACTGAAGCGTTCCGGGAGAAAAGCGCCAGTCCCGAATATATACCGGGTTCCGCAGACGGTTCCAGGCCAGGCATCTTTTACGTACCGGTGCCGGACGCGAGGACTTACAATACACTCGAGGATGAAGACGTATTTTTGCATGAAGCGATACCCGGGCACCATTTCCAAATCTCCATACAGCAGGAAAACACAGCGTTGCCTGACTTCAGGAAATTCAATTGGTTTGGCGCTTACGGCGAAGGCTGGGCATTGTATACGGAGAGCCTGGGCAAAGAACTTGGCGTTTACACAGATCCGTATCAGTATTTAGGCATGCTGAACGACGAGATGCACCGCGCCATACGGCTCGTTGTCGATACCGGAATCCATTCCAAGGGCTGGACGAGGGAGCAGGCGATACAATATTCGCTCGACAATGAAGGGGAAAGTGTTGCCACCATCACCTCGGAAATTGAGCGTTATATGGCGATTCCCGGGCAGGCATTGTCTTATAAAATCGGGCAGTTAAAGATTATTGAGTTGCGTGAACGCGCTAAAAAGAAACTGGGCAAGACGTTCGATATCCGTGAATTCCACAAGAAAATCCTGGAATCGGGCGTGATGCCATTGGCGTTGCTGGAACAGAAAATGGATGCTTGGATGAACGGGCAGCGGTAGTATGGCCCATTGGAGTCAGCACGTTCCATCCGGGCGGATGTGCCAGTCCCTAAGCGTCGGGAGCAGCGGCAGCCTGCAGCTTCGTCAGGATGACGAGGCGGGAATTACAGCGGATAACCCGGCCCGCAGGGTGAGCCCGCTATCAATAGGCAGTCACAGCAAACAGCCGTCACTTTTGTAAAAATTAACTTTGCTTTAGAAAAAAAGGTGCAGATAAGGGTTAAATTTGCGCCTTGAAAAAAATGATTTTAACTATGACCCTTACTCCGGAATACATTACCAGTTACACCGATAAAATCGGCAGGGCACTCGCCGATTATACCCCCCGCCTGATTTCAGCATTTGCTGTGCTGATCATTGGAATATACGCCATCCGCATTGTCAAAAGGATTGTACAGAAGATTATGATAAAGCGTGAGTTTGAGCCCACGCTTTCGAAATTCCTGGCCGATATTTTAATATGGGCGCTGCGCATCCTTTTGTTTGTCGTTTTTATCACCAGGCTTGGCGTAGAAACCTCGGCATTTGTGGCGATTTTAGGTGCGGGTGGACTCGCCATCGGTTTGTCACTCCAGGGCTCGATGTCAAATTTCGCGGGTGGCATGCTGATTATCGTGTTCAAGCCTTTCCGCGTAGGCGATACGATTGAGGCACAGGGTGTGATTGGGACCGTTTCAGAAATACAGATTTTTGTGACGAAACTGTTGACGGGCAACAACCAGACGATTTTTATCCCGAACGGCGCTTTGTCAAACAATACGATCATCAATTATTCGATGGCGGGAACACGCAGGGCGGATTTAATTTTTTCGATTGCGTATGATGCCGACCTCAAGCGCACCAAAGAAATCATCCATTCGGTTTTGAAAGCCAACGAAAAAGTTCTAAAACAGCCCGAAGCGGCAGTCGTTGTGACGGACCTCACGGACAATTCGGTGCGGCTCGCCATCCGACCATGGGCCACCAATGCGGATTATGGTTTGATGGTTTCGGAAGTACTCGAAGAAGTGAAATTAGCTTTACAGCTTGCCGGTATTGAAACGCAGCCTTTTGTGAAAGAGTCGTCGAAGAAATAGACAGCATGCTGTCAACAATGGTAAAGCTTCCCCTTGCGGAAGCTTTTTTGTTTACCAGCCACACGTCAACCAACATCACCTGTAATCCTGCACATTCACTCCCCGGTCAGAAAAGCCCGAACCATCCTACACGGATGCAGCTCGCGGCTGTTCAACGGAATGTTACCCGCACTACGGTCCTCACGATAATACCGAAGTGCCATTGTTACAAACACCAGATGCCCTGCAGGTAAAATAGCAGTCGTCCATGCCTGTGCCGGTACGACGGTTGAGGACCCGGATATGGAGACGCTAAATCTTTCGTCGTTTACAAACATACCACTGTGCGGATCTACCACTGTAACCATTACCCGGAGTTCAGTTCCCGATGCTTTAGGATGGGGGATCTTAAATGCCTCTGCAGAAGCGGTATCGGCCAGTGAAATGGCGAGTTTCCCATCGGGAAGGCAAGTGATTTGCGGCGAAAGGGAGCTGTATTTCGCAAACGGGCTGTTGTGGTTAAACTCGAAACCTTCCAAAAGCGACAGGTCGCCGTCTGCCAGCCTGCGGTTTCCTTTTGTTACGGTAGTATTTGCCCTGACGGCTGCATAAACTGCAGCGGTAAACCTTTGGAACATCGTAACATCGGCGAGGTCCTGGAGTATGGGAAACAGCGCGGCACGGATGCATTTTGCAGTTTTGCTCGCCGCCCCAAATTCGGACGCCCCTGCTTTTGTTGCCGCTGCCTGCTTTACGTTTCCTTTACCCGGCTTGCTTTGCACAATGGGCTTGCCATTTAATATCCTGAAATACACAGGCCCTACTGCACCGGACAAATGGCCTTTTGCGTTGATTCTTGCCATGGGTTGTTTTGTTTTAAAGAATAAAAATAATAAATATTTCTTTCATTTGTATTGGTGTTATTCATATTATATTGATATAGTGTAAGTATTTAAAATATATTTTTAATAGTTACACTATACTAATATTATCCTTATACTATAATTACAATAAGTACGCCTATAGTATGAATATTGGGCCACGTCATTAAAAGTCCCTCAATAATCAAATGCATTCGGGAGCGATGGTTTGGGTTGGGTTCCTTATAGCGAAGTCTTTAGGCCAAAATGCCTTCATTAGTTTTGTTCGCACGTTTTTGTACAAAACGGCAATGCGGCGCGCGCGGGGGTGAAACGCACGCAAGTATAACTTTTAGAAAAAGTATGGATTTTCCGTAAAATCAGGTCACCGAAAATTTGTATTTTACCTTCAGGGAAGGGGCGGTTGTTTTCCCTACGAAACAATAGCATGCTTTCCTTACGGCAAACCCGTATATTTTGTTAAAGTTTTAGTGTTGTATCGTGGCAAATAGTTTTACGTACTATTTATAGAACAGCATCAAAACAAAAAAGCTTCCCGTTTAGAGAAGCTTTTTCAGTGCGGATAACAGCCCCGAAGCGTCGGGGGAACCTATTTGCCTTGCGGATTGATTTCACATCTTTATAAAAACAAAAAAGCTTCCCGTTTAGAGAAGCTTTTTCAGTGCGGATAATAGCCCCGAAGCGTCGGGGGAACCTATTTGCCTCGCGGCTTGATTTCACATCTTTATAAAAACAAAAAAGCTTCCCGTATAGAGAAGCTTTTTCAGTGCGGATAATAGGACTCGAACCTACACGCCTTGCGGCACCAGATCCTAAGTCTGGCATGTCTACCAATTTCACCATATCCGCGCAATTGTGGGTGCAAATATAAGCATAACTTCTAATCTGCAAAGAAATTTTTGAAAAAAAACTTTATACAGATTTTTTGTATTTTGGCTGTTCAAAAACACAAACCATTATGGACAATATAAAATCATATGTACAGCAGCACAAAGACCGCTTTATCAGCGAGTTGATCGATCTGCTGAAAATTCCTTCCGTCAGCGCCGATACCGCGTATTCACAGGATGTAATCGATACTTCCGAAGCCGTAAAGGCCAGCCTTGAAAAAGCAGGCTGTGATTTTGTGGAGATTTGTGAGACACCAGGCTATCCCATCGTATACGGCGAAAAAACAATTGATAAAAATCTGCCTACGGTTCTGGTATACGGGCATTATGACGTGCAGCCACCAGACCCGATGGATTTGTGGACTTCTCCCCCGTTTGAACCCGTGATCAAAAAAACAGAACTGCATCCAGAAGGCGCCATTTTTGCCCGCGGGGCCTGCGATGATAAAGGACAGATGTACATGCACGTAAAGGCATTGGAGTATATGGTACAATCCAATACACTGCCCTGCAACGTCAAATTCATGATTGAGGGCGAAGAGGAAGTCGGATCAAAAAGCCTGGGCTGGTTTGTCGAAAAGAACCAGGAAAAACTAAAATGCGACGTGATCCTGATTTCTGATACCGGGATGATTTCGAACCAACAGCCTTCTATTACGACAGGTTTGCGCGGATTGAGCTATGTGGAAGTGGAAGTGACCGGACCGAATCGCGACCTGCACTCAGGCCTTTATGGCGGCGCGGTTGCGAACCCCATCAATGTACTGGCGAAAATGATTGCGTCGCTGCACGATGAAAACAACCACATCACCATCCCCGGCTTTTATGATAACGTAGAAGAACTCACCACCGAAGAGCGAGCCGAAATGGCAAAAGCGCCTTTTAATCTTGACAATTACAAGAAAGCTTTAGACCTGAACGATATTTATGGCGAGAAAGGCTATGTGACAAACGAACGCAACTCGATCCGCCCAACATTGGATGTCAACGGCATTTGGGGCGGTTACACTGGCGAAGGCGCCAAAACAGTTATTGCGAGTAAAGCTTACGCAAAAATATCAATGCGCCTTGTCCCGCACCAGGATTGGGAAGAAATTACGGAATTATTCACGAAGCATTTTGAGAGCATTGCGCCATCGGGTGTGACGGTTAAAGTAAAACCGCACCATGGCGGACAGGGTTACGTGACCCCGATTGACAGTATTGGATACCAGGCAGCGGCAAAGGCCTATGAAGAGAGTTTTGGGGTAAAACCCATTCCGGTGCGTTCCGGCGGAAGTATTCCTATTGTAGCACTATTTGAAAAAGAACTGAAAAGCAAGACCATCATGATGGGATTTGGCCTCGACAGCGATGCGATTCACTCGCCGAACGAGCATTTCGGGGTATTCAATTACCTGAAAGGCATTGAAACGATTCCGCTTTTTTATAAATACTTTGTCGCACTTTCCAAATAACGATGAAAAACCTATTGCTATCGTTATCGCTGTTGCTATCGTTGACGGCTTTATCACAGGAAAAAGGCATTGAAACCGAAATCGCTAATGCCAGCTTCCAGACAGTACCGGAAACGGACAATACCATTTACAATACGCCAGAATTACGCCCCGAATTTCCCGGTGGGATTACCGCGTTCTTACAGTTCGTCAGTACGAGATTCGTTACCCCCGCCACTACCGAAGCAATAAATGGAAATCTCCTGGTGACCTTCGTCATAGAAAAAGATGGCACGTTGACGGACATCAAAGTGCTCCGCGATTTGGGTTTTGGCACCGGACAGGAAGCTGTTCGTGTGTTACAACAAAGTCCAAAATGGAAGGCTGGGATACAAAACGGAAGGCCTGTTAGGACGAGATTTAGTTTGCCGATAAGAATTGTGACCACCCCAGACACGCCGGCAGAGACAGGAAAATAAGCTGTACAACTAAAAAATCCGTTCCTTCAACGGATTTTTTTTATTTTCATTCCAACCATTTGCTTCTTAGGCGGCATCTAACAAGAAAACCTAATTTTTATACCGATGAGAAAATTTCTTTTTTTATGTTTGATGGCAAGCGTACTGGTCCATGCACAGCACAAGAATGTATCTATTGACCGTTTTGAGGCGGTACTGAAAAACACATCGGGCTGGATCATGGTGTATTCTGACAGTGGCCTGGCAGGCTATCTCGATGCCAATGGGAATGAGATTGTACCACCGATTTACGCTTCGATTGGCGTTTTTGGGGAATACCAGGACAATTGGGCAAAAGTTCAATCGGAAGATGGTCATATCGGATTTATTGATGAAGAGGGAGACCTCATCGTGGAGGCGAAATATGACGAAATCGGAAAATTCGGCGATTACAAAGAAAATTGGGCACTGGTGAGCGTGGACAACAAGTACGGCTTTATTGATAATGAGGGCAACGAAATCGTAAAACCGGTCTATGCCGAAATCCCTTTAAAAAGACACAGCAATTAATGTCGGAAAGTGAACTAATCAAAGGGTGCGTTAAACAGGATCCTAAAATCCAGAACCTGGTATATAAACAATATGCTTCCAGGGTGTTCGGTACATGCAAACGGTACATGAGGGACCGGGAGCGCGCTGAAGAGATGGCAATGAATACATTCCTCACCCTCTTTAAAAAAATCGGGCAGTTCAAACAGGAAGGAAGCTTTGAAGGCTGGATCCTTCGCATCGCGGTAAATTGCTGCCTGATGGAACTGCGTAAGAAAACAAATTTTACCGACGAACTAAAACCCGACACTATTTTTCTCGCCGTCGACAATACCGTTACCAATGAGCTTGCCGCGAACGATATCGAAAAAATGTTGTCCATACTCCCGGAAGGCGCGCGCATCGTTTTCAATCTGTATGCAGTCGAAGGATACAAACACGCAGAGATTGCGGAACAGCTGGGCATCTCAGAGGGCACTTCAAAATCGCAGCTGAATTATGCTAAAGAAAAGCTCAAAAAAGCCTTTTTCAACAATGACCTTAAAAATAATACGTTATGAGCGACCAGGAACTATTTGACTTTTTCAAAAATGGCAGGGACGCTTTCGATGAAATGCCCTCTGACAACCTGTGGAATAAGATCGACACTGGCTTAAAAGCAGAAAAAGCGGTAAAAAAAGCAGCAGCCACCAAAACATTACTGATTTCGGTTATTGCTTTGTTAACTGTATTTATTGGTATCATTTTGTACATCGTTCTTACAGATAAGGAACAAAACCAACTGCCACGACTCCCTCAAAAGCAAGAGGTCATTGTACCCCAGATTTTAACGGACAGCGTCGTTACGATTGATACTATGAGACGGGAAATTCGGAAGGAAATCCGTGATAATGCTCCGGAAAAAAAGAGAAATGCCGCAGAAAAAGAAACAATTGACGAACTTTCAATTGACAAGAAAGAGGATCAGCGCACCATTGAACCAAAAACCGAACCCCAGGTATACCGCGTCACTTCAGCAACAAAAGAGCCGGAAGTTATCGCGAATACGGAAGTCTATAAGAATCGCATCGTCATCCGCGCAACAAATCCGCTGACCGATGCCGAATACGAATTGCTAAAAAAACGGGCCGTCGAAAAAAACCAGAGCGAAACCGGAAAATTGCTGATTATTTTTGCTCCCGGGAGGCCTGCGTATCGTGTCAAGCTCAAACCTGCTCCGAGACACCACGATTCGCTGACCCTGAAACCAACAACGGCCTCATTTGCACAAAAGGAGCAGTTGCTTGTAGGCAATGCCATCGTTTATGAGTCAAGAATAAGTAAGGATTCTGCAAGAGTAGACACTTTTCAGCCTACATTTAAAGGGGGAATTTCAGCTTTCAACAGTTTCATCCAAAAGAATTTCAGGATTCCGGAAGGCTCTTTTAATGGCAAAATCATGGTGTCCTTTGTGATTGAACCGGATGGCTCGATGACCGGGCTGGAAGTCCTGAAAGACCTGGGCCATGGCACCAAAGAGGAAGCGTTACGCGTGTTTAAAGCGCTGGAAGGACATTGGATACCCGCCTATCAGGATGGCAAACCCGTGCGCTCCAAATACAGCGTACCCCTGACAATCAATAGCAACTGATGCTCCATCCGGAATAAGACATAAAATTTTTTCAGAAAAATTTGCTCATGTAAAATTAATCTCTACATTTGTAGAGTTATTTCTATAAATATAGAGCATATGAGCCTTACCACCGCAGAAGAACAATTGATGGAACACATCTGGACGCTTGAGAAAGCGTTTATGAAAGACCTGCTGGACGCCTATCCAGCGCCTAAACCAGCTACGACCACCGTCGCAACCCTGTTGAAACGCATGGCTGATAAGCAGTTTATCAGCTATCGGGAATTTGGAAATTCCAGGGAGTACTTTCCCTTAGTCAGTAAATCCGATTATTTTGCCAAACATGTGAATGGGTTGATCCGAAACTTCTTTGGAAACTCGGCATCGCAATTTGCCTCATTCTTTACGACCGAAACGAACCTGAGCACGTCGGAGCTGGAATCCCTGAAAAAAATCATTGACGAAGAAATTCAAAAAAAGAAAAAATGATTGATTTCGTCGTACAATCCGGAATGAGTATGCTCGTCCTCCTGGCGGTATACTATGCCTTTTTCGAAAAAGAAAAGATGCATCATTTCAACAGGTTTTACCTGTTGGCTGCACTCGCGGTTTCCCTGGTGCTTCCGCTGATCACGATCGAAACGGTGCGTGAAATCAGCCTGCCGCTGAACCCGGCGCCTGCCACGATCTTACTCCAGGCACAACCTCAGCAGCAACCCACCACCGATTACCTGTCACTCGTTGGATACGCTTTGTATGGCCTGGTCACGTTTATCCTGACACTGCGTTTTATCCTGAACCTGAAAAAGTTCAAACGGCTGGCCATGAGCTCCCCTTCTATCAGGCATCCCGAAGCAACCATCGTTTTACTGAAGGAACAAGTGCCGCCCTACACCTTCCTAAACACCATTTTCGTAAATCAGCAAGACTATTACGACCCGGATAACGACGCCGTGTTGATGGCGCATGAGTTGACGCACGTTCGGCAGAAACACTCACTAGACATCCTGTTTATCGAAGCGCTCCGGACAATCCTTTGGTTTAATCCAATGCTGCTGCTGTACAAAAAAGCGATACAGCTCAACCATGAATTTCTGGCAGATCAGCGCGTGTTGTCTTCCTATAAGGACATTCCGTCCTACCAATCGCTACTGCTGTCAAAAGCACAAGGCCTCGCGGCGCATCCACTTGCAAGTACACTTAATTTTTCTATAACTAAAAAAAGATTTCTTATGATGACAAAAACCACTTCAAAGGCTAGAGGATTGGCCAAACAAATGTGCGTACTGCCCGTCTTATTTGGGCTGGTGTTCTTTATCTGTGTTGACAATCAAGCACAGGCAAAACCCTTAACCGCTTCAACCCGCGGGACTAGTGACGATCAGGCAAGAAACCGCTATTATGCCGGCGTGCAGGTCAAGATTCACGATTACATTGACAACGTTACAATTGATCAGCCTTACGAAAGTATGACGCTGGAGCAGCAACGCAAATATTTGTGGTATGTCCCGGCACCATTGGTAGAAAAATCGCCAACGACAGCGGAGTATCAGGATTTCCGCAATCCGAAAAAATACGCCATCTGGATTGACGGTGTTGCTGTTAAGAATAGTGCGCTGGATCAATACGCAGCAAATTCCTTTGTTTTTTTTAGTGGCAGTTCAGTCATGAAAAATGCCCGCAGCGCCAAATTTCCGCAGCCTTTCCAATATTCTTTTTATACACGGGACTATTTTGACAAAACCTTAAAATTCAGCCACCTCAAATACGGCTCTTCCGTCTATACGGCAACCATTTACAATCAAAATACTTCCAAAACAACGAAAGCGAAAGCCACCGCAATAGCTTTACAGGAAGGTGATCGGTACGCTGACGATACCCAGGCAGAATTTCCTGGTGGTATGGTTGAATTTATTAAATTCTTCAGCAGCAATTACAAAATCCCTGCCGGCTATAAGGGTAACGGCAAGATTGTGGCCTCTTTTGTAATTACAGAAGACGGCAGCCTCAAAGACATCAAAATCCTCCGGGAAACAGATGAAAAAACAAGCGCAGAAGCCATTCGGGTATTGGAAATGTCTCCAAAATGGAAACCGGGAACCCGTGGCGGCAAACCCATTGCACTGCCCTACACCATTCCTATCGTCCTTGCCTTAGATAAGTAATACAAGAGTCCATCCCCAAAGGGATGGATTTTTTTTAGTCTTGTTTTTAGCGCTCACAGGCAACAACTTACTGTTTTTACCGTTACTTTTGCAGACATCATCATCAATCAAAATTATTATGCTGCAACAATTCTTCCTACTCTGTTCCGGAGCAGATAAAAACCTGATTTCAGGCTGTTCCGAAGGCGAAAAAACCAAATTCGCAGGCATCGGCGCCACCGTTTTTTTTACTGCCGTCATGGCCTTTATCGCAGGCGCATATGCCCTTTACACCGTTTTTGATAATATTTATCCTGCGATTGCCTTCGGACTTGTGTGGGGATTACTAATTTTCAATCTGGACCGTTTTATTGTTTCCACCATTCGCAAACGGGAGCGCTTCGGCAGTGAATTCCTACAGGCCTTACCCAGGATTGTTCTGGCCATCATTATCGCTATTGTCATTTCCAAGCCTTTGGAGATCAAAATTTTTGAAAAGGAAATCAACACCGTGCTGCTGAAAGAAAAAAATGCCATGGAACTGAATAATAAAAAGGAAATTGCCAATTATTTCAAGTCGGACCTCGATAAGAATAAGGCCGATATCAATTCACTAAAAACCGAAATTGTTGCCAAAGAAAAAGAAGTCAACACCTTATACGACACTTATATCACCGAAGCAGAAGGCACTAAAGGCACACTGAAAATTGGCAAAGGCCCCGTATTCAAAGAAAAAATTGCCAAGCACGACCTGGCGAGAAAAGAACTGGACACTTTACGGAAGAAAAACCTGGCGGTAATTGCGGAAAAGGAAGCCAAAACGAAAACCCTTCAATCGGACCTTGACAAGAAAGTCTCGCTGACAAAGCCTATCATTGAAGGATTCGACGGACTGATGGCGCGCATCAACGCGCTCGATAAATTGCCCTGGCTGCCGTCGTTTTTCATTATGCTGCTGTTTCTCGCTATCGAAACGGCGCCCATTATCGCAAAGTTGTTGTCGCCGAAAGGAGAATACGACTACAAGCTCGAAGACCTGGAAACTGCGCTGAAAGCCACATTATCACAGGATAAGTACCAACGTGAACTGCTGGTTAAAACAAGCGCTTCGATGCATGACAAAGTATATGCTGATATCGCTGAAGACAAATCGCTGTACAACCTACAGCGAAAAAAGGCTACGGAATTGCTCGAATTGCAGGCAAACAATTTTGTTGAAAAACAAAGAAAAACTTTATAAAATAAAAAGTTCGGAATGGCGAAAAAAAAAGTCCGGAGACATCATCGTTCCGGACTTTTCTATGGTATACTTACGCTCTTTGAATTCTTAACTTCCATTTACATATATCCGAGAATCTCCTTTTTCAGGTTGTCGTATTCACCCTGCATGATCAGGCCGTTATCCAGTAACTTTTTGTAATTCTGAAGCTTGACAAACAACTCTTCGCTAGACATTTCATTCAAAGGCCTGTCTTTATTGGTTTCTGCCTGAATGTTTGCCGCCAAGCTTGTCGCCGCAAATTCGGGCTGGGCAATCGGCATGATTTCTGCGAAATCGGTAACTTCTTCTGTAGCCACTTCTTCGATTTGCTCTGGTTCGACTGCCGGAATTTCTGCCACCTTGATTTCGTCTTCCACTTTGGGTTCATCAAAAGGCGCAGCCAATGGCACAGGCGCTCCGTTTTTCAAGATGTCAAGCTGTTCCTTTGAATACGTATATAATTTCCTGGCCTGCGTTTTCGGGATATAATCAATAGAAATAGCCAGGTCCGTTTTGGTGGTAAAAGAAAACTCGGAACCCAGGATATTTTCCTTTACAAAAACACTTTCGATATCGTCCCAGGTATAATCGGTAAAATCCATCGACAACCCTAAATTCTTAGGACGGCAAAGAATTAATCTTTTATTGGAGGCTACAATACTGTCCGGAAACACATTGATTGCCGGTTTCTTTTGAACGCCAATGTAACCCACTTCCTCGCCTTTCATCAGCAGGTCATTGAGCTTGCTTGTGATTTTTTCGATTGCTTTTGGATCCTGTTCCTCGTTCAGGAATTTCTTGATGCTGTCTTTCATTGTTTATTGAGTTGCAAAGTCACAAAGTAACTGGGTTTTGTCACGCAAAAGTAATATGTAATTTCCAGATTATCTAATTATCCCATTTCCAAATCATTAATTTCAGCCTGTAATTTCCTGGTCAGGCTTTTGAAAACCAGCTCATAAGAATCGTTGATGAGTTCTTTCAATATTTTATCAGGAACATCCGCATTAATTTTCACCGTGTTCCAATGCACTTTACTCATGTGCCAGCCTGGAGTGATGCCGTTATATTCGGCGCGAAGTTCTTCCGCTCTCCCTGGATCACATTTGAGATTTGCCGAAGGATTCCCTTTTTCCCATTCGGACAAAGAAGAAAGTGCAAACATCTTCCCTCCTACCTTAAACACGAGTGTATCTTCATCAAATGGGAAATGCTCCGTAACGCCTTTTTTGCTTAAGCAGAATTCAAAATATTGCTGAATGTCCAATTTATTTAGATTTTAAGATTTTTAAACCGATTTAACCGCGTACAATACCGGCTTTGACGGACTGGCATCGTTTTCAAATGACGCCATCTGGATGTTCAGTAAGTAGACGTCATCGGCAATGTCATCCGGCACGAAAATCAACTCTGTTATCGTACAGTCCAACCGGGCATCGGGATTCAGTACATTCACGTCTTTCACATTCCAGAAAGCTTTATGCGCCAACAGTTTGCCTTCATCATGCTCCCTATCCACGCTGGGCAAATCTATCAGCAAATGCCTGATGCCGCTTTCCCTTAGAAAAATAGCGGCTGCTTCCTGCAGGTATGCCGGATTGGTATTGGAATATTTTTTTGAAAGCTTTTCCTGCCGGTTCGGAAGTGTTCTGATAATGAGTGCTTCCGGCGCCTGTTCGGGGATTCTTTGCGCAATCATTTCTTTGGTGATCACCAGGTCATCGCCGAACACCTCGGGCTGTAAGGAAATGACTTCAGCCAAAAAGAAAAAAGTCTTCAGGCTTTCGTTGATGCTGTAAAAATCTTTGGTAATATGCCCAACACATTCCGTATGGGTACCATGCCCGTGCGGATTGAAAAATATATTGTTGAAATTCGTCGACGAATTCCCTGCTGATACCTTTCCAATCCAATCCCCGGAACGCACCGGCTCGATTACTGGCTTTTCGAGATACCATGCGATCGGATTGGCGTCTGTATTGGTCAATGGTATGGAGATGTCGAGCGGCTTGGACAAGTCGGCTGTGAACGTTTTATTGTTGTGTGTGATTGTTGCTTTCATCAATTCTTAACGCAAAGTTTTATAGGTTTCGCAAAGATCGCTAAAGATTGTTTGCGATACGGCGTATTCCATTTTTAATCAAAGAAACGTTGAAGTTAATCAGCATTCCTAATCTACATTCTGACAATTTCAAATACGTAAGCAACTGCGCAAAATGGACATCGCTTAAAGTTTCGACCGATTTCAGCTCCAAAATAAGCTTATTTTCAACCATCAAATCAAGACGATACCCTATGTCTAATTTTACGTCGTCATAAAATAAAGGCATTGGCTTTTGTCTTTCAATTAACAGTCCCGTTTTATTCAATTCGTAAAACAGACACGCTTCATATGTGCTTTCCAATAGGCCGGGACCTAATTTTCGATGCACTCTCAAAGCGCAATCAAATACAACTGCTGACAATTCGTTTTCAATCATAGTAATTAATTTCGTGGCGTATATTTATCTCTAATTCCGTGACTGGCATTGTGTCCATCGCGCAATCCTTTGCGCACTTTGCGGTGCGCTATCACAAATTTACCAAAAACAAATCACTCGCGATACCATCTGTCAGAAACTTGCCTTTATGAGTTATTTTGAGCGTATTGTGCTCTATTTTCAAAAAACCTTCTCGAATGTATTTAGCAGATTCCGCAGCTAAGTGATTTGAAAAAATGCCGCCAAAATCATCTTGCACTTTAGCCAAAGAAACGCCCCAAATCGTTCGAAGCCCGGTCATGACGTATTCATTATAACGGTCATTTACGGATAGCACTTCAGTTTCATTTGGTATTTTATCTTCCCCAATAGATTTCAGGTAAAGGGAATTATTGGCCACATTCCAGCTTCTGGAAACACCGTCATAACTGTGCGCCGACGGCCCAATCCCCAGGTATTTTTTGCCAAGCCAATAGGCGGTATTGTTCCGTGAGAAGTAATTTTGCTTCCCGAAATTGGAAAGCTCATAATGCACAAATCCATTTTTCGCAAGCATTTCGGTAAGTATTACAAAATGTTCCTGCGCTGTTTCGTCTTTTGGCGCGGCGATTTTCCCGGTTTCGATGAGTTTCTTTAAAGCTGTTTTTGGCTCAACGGTCAACGCATAACTCGAAATATGTGGCACGCCAAATGATAAAGCAGTTGCGATATTTTGCTTCCATTTCTCATTGCTCATGCCGGGAATGCCATAAATCAGGTCGATGGAAATGTTGTCAAAATACTTTCTCGCTTCCTCCAGGCAATGCTTTGCTTCCCTTGAATTGTGCGCGCGGTTCATCATCTTTAAGTCTTCCTCAAAGAAGGACTGTATGCCGATACTTAGGCGGTTAATGGGTGAATTTGCTAATTCACGGATTCGTTCATCGCTTAAATCATCAGGATTGGCTTCCAGTGTGATTTCAGGATTGTCCGCAACATCAAAATTTTCATAAACCATATCAATCAACAACTGAATATCGTCAATTGGCAATATTGAAGGAGTGCCTCCACCAAAATAAATGGTTTCAACAAACTCATTACCGAATTCATTTTTCCGCATCCCGATTTCTTTTGCTAAAGCCAGGACCATTGCTTCCTTGTTTTTCATCGAAGTCGAAAAATGGAAGTCACAATAATGGCAGGCCTGCTTGCAGAAAGGAATGTGAATGTATATTCCGGACATCTTCAGATTTGTATGGTTATAAAATTTACTGCTATCGGTTACTTTTGAACGCGCGCTTCATTCTGCTTCACAAAAGCATCCCAACCCGTATAACTCTTTCCGCCAACGACCTTACCCGAGTTAAAAAAGTGACAAACTGCGGCGGCTAAGCCATCGGTTGAATCAAGATTCTTAGGCAACTCCTTTAACCCTAAAAGCTGCTGCAGCATTTTGGCTACCTGTTCTTTCGTAGCGTTTCCATTGCCGGTAATGGCCATTTTTATCTTCTTCGGTTCGTATTCGGTAATCGGGATTTGTCGGGACAAGCCCGCCGCCATCGCTACCCCCTGTGCCCTGCCCAATTTCAGCATCGACTGTACGTTCTTCCCAAAGAAAGGTGCTTCGATCGCAATTTCATCAGGATGGTGTGTTTCAATGAGCTCGATGGTGCGTTCAAAAATAATTTTCAGCCGCTGGTAGTGGTCGTCGAGTTTGCTCAACTGCAATTCATTCAACTGCAGGAACTCCATTTTTTTTCCTGTGACTTTTATCAATCCAAAACCCATAATGGTGGTTCCGGGGTCGATTCCCAATATGATGCGTTCGTTTGCCAATTTTAATTTGTTATTTTGCGGTAATGGTTGCTATCCCAGACAAAGCTAAACAATTCCTGTTTGCAATGGTCAAAGTTTTGATCGTCGCTGCGGCTTTTTATTTTATCTATGACAGGCTAAGCCATACCAGGCTGGATTGGAAGCAAGTGCAGCATTTGCTGGAAAACCCCAAGGCAACCTATCTGCTTATTGGCGTCGTAATCCTTGCTGTTTTGAATCGGTTTTTCGAGATTCTGAAATGGCGGAATCTGGTTATGTCAATTCGTGACATTTCCCTCTTTGAGGCCACAAGACAAGTGATGGCTTCGCTGACGGCCGGAATTTTTACGCCAAATGGTGTAGGCGAATATGCAGGGAAAGCACTTTTTTATGAAAAATCTTTGGCGAAAAAAATTGTATTCCTGAATTTAATATGCAACGGCGCCCAAATGATGCACACCCTCATTTTTGGTGTTTTTGGTTTACTCTACTTTAATACGAAACATGCCATAATCGATTCCCAGGTTATTCTTTTCCTTTTTATAGGTTGCTGTGTGGGGTTTGTCGCCTTGCTGTTTATGAAACGGTTCTCGATAAAAGGATATTCAATTGAAAAACTGCTCCACAAAATCAATACGCTGCCCAGAAATATCCACCTAAAAAACATGGGGTTGGCATTTTTTCGCTATGTATTTTTCTCACACCAGCAGTATTTGCTTTTGGTCTGCTTCGGCGTAAAGCTACCCTATCTGATGGTTTTATCAACCATCGCCATCAGTTATCTTCTCGCATCTTCCCTTCCATCGTTCCAGTTCTTTGATTTTGCAGTGAAAGGAAGTGTTGCGGTGTTCTTCTTCGGGCAATTGGGCGTAAACGAGTGGATCGTCATCTTTGTGACCACCGCAATTTGGTTCTTAAATGTTGTGGTTCCAGTTGGCATTGGCAGCTATTTTGTCCTGCGGTTTAAACCTTTGCCATGATTGTCATTTATATCATTCTTATTGTATATGCGGTTGCGATTGCTTCGCTTGTTTATGGATTTGACAAAGCAACGGAGCCTGTAATGGAACATACCATTCCCATCACCCGTTTTTCCATCGTGGTCCCATTTCGGAATGAGGCCGAAAACCTTCCATTGCTGCTGGATAGTTTCTCAAAACTGAATTATCCCCGGGAATTGTTTGAAGTGATTCTGGTCGATGACGATTCTTCCGACGGATTTGTATTGGAAAGCACTGCCTATCGACTCCTAAAAAGCGTCAGAAGGTCTGCTTCTCCAAAAAAAGATGCCATCCTCACAGCCATAGACATTGCGCAATTCGAATGGATTATCACTACGGATGCCGACTGTGAAGTGCCCGAAACCTGGCTCGCGATGATGGATTCGTTCCTAAGGGGAAACGATGTTGAAATGATTTGCGGACCCGTTGCCTATCGCGCTACGGACTCTTTCTTAGCTAATTTCCAACACGCAGACCTCGCCTCGTTACAAGGCGCGACAATTGGGAGTTTTCATTTGGGTAAAGGCTTCATGTGCAATGGGGCGAATTTCGCCTACACGAAGACGCTGTTCAGTAAGCTCAATGGGTTCGGTGGTAATGAAGGCTATCCTGGCGGGGATGATGTCTTTCTCCTTCAAAAAGCGATGAGTAAATTTCCGAAGCTGGTGGGCTATTTAAAGTCGCCACACGGCATTGTCCACACCAACACATCCTCTACCTGGCATGAACTGTTTAACCAACGCGTACGCTGGGCATCGAAAGCTGCGGGATACCAGAGTAAGTTCGGGCAGTTTTTGGGAATGGTTGTGTTGTTAGGAAATCTGGGGTGGATTGCCGGATTGGTTTTATTTGCAATCAATCATACGCGATTGGCGCTACCAGGATTCCTTATCCTAAAAATAGCGATTGATTATTTGTTGATTCTGAAGGCGTCCCGATTTCTTAAGACTGAAGTTCGTTTTCATCCAATATCAGCGGCGGTGTATCCTTTCTTCAGTACAGCGGTGGCAGTGTACTCGGTCTTTGGAAAATTCGAGTGGAAAGGCCGTCGGTTTTAAGTTTCGAGGAGGGTACACAAAGAAAATCAGTGCATTACATTCAGGATGACGGGAAGTGTGAATTCGACATTGACCGGAATCCCACGTTTTAATGCGGGGCTGACTATCGGGAAGTCGGTGAGTTTCGACTGGATAATGCTGTCCATCATCGCTTTGTCATAAGCCGTATTTTCCGGAAACTGGGGTTCAAATTTCAGCCTGGCATCGCGGAAAACAGTTACTTTGACCGCAATAGTGTCCAATTGGGCATATTTCACGGTGAGCGTGTCCACACTAAGCCTCCGCTGAATCTCAGCAGTCATAAAATCCAGGAAACATTGGTTGTGGACCGATTTGTCTGTGAGGCTGTCGCAAGCCGATGTGGAGGGAAACTCGTCTACCTCCTTCCAATTGATGGCATCCAGTTGCTGTTTTACCAAGGCGTCTTTTGACGGTACTTCGCGCGAAAAATATTGGCACGAATACAGCAAAAGGCAACAGGTGAACAACACAAACTTTTTCAACTTGATTGATATTAGGGTTTTGCGGGGCGGCCTGCAAGATAGTCGCTATACTGCTTTGAAAGCCATTCGTCTTTCGTTTTTTGCGCCTGTGCTTTTTCCTTTTTATAAAGCAGCCCGTATTTCTCTGAATAGATGGCGATTTTGACGGTATAGGTATAATACTCTTCTTTTGTCAGTGTAGGGGACTCCTCTGCCTGCTTTTCAAAAAATTCCATGAACAGGTCGTCAAAATGTTTCCGGTCATAGGCGCGGACTTCGTTCTTGTATTTTTTAAAAAGCCGATCCTTCACCTCAAAATCGGGGTCTTTTGGATCCTGGGCATGCGTTGCCAAAGCGACAAATAAAAACAGCATTAATGCAAACAGCTTCTTCATAACAGTAACGTTTTGAATCCAAATGTAATAAAAAATATTTTGGAATTTTGAGCAGGATTGATGGTAGCTTAAATCAAAAAAGCCCTCCAAATAAATGGAAAGCTTTTCATTGGTCTAACTACTAAACCTTTGGCACTTTCGTGCCTAAACAACACAACTAATCTTAAATGCTTTTTGGGCAAAAAAGCCTTTCGTGATGAAAGGCTTTCCCCAATTTAGCGGTCTGGACGGGACTCGAACCCGCGACCCCATGCGTGACAGGCATGTATTCTAACCAACTGAACTACCAAACCTGCGCTTAATTGCGAGTGCAAATATACTATAGATTTTAATTCCTGCAAGTGTTTTTCTAAAAAAAATACAGGCTTTTTATTTCAAATTATCCAAAACTTTGTTTTTCAACCAAGTATGTGGTCAATATTTTTTCAAAACTATCGCCGACACTCACCGGAACATACTTAATCTTGTTCTGTATACAGGTGGCTGCTAATTTTGAAAAATAGCTTTCCACCTGCTTTTCATACTGCTCACGCACATTGTCCGCGAAGATATTGACATCTTCACCGGTTTCCAAATCAATGAATTTCCTGGGCGTGTTGTCGTAATTAAAACTCAGTTCCGTCTTATTATCCACCACATGAAAAAGCACCACTTTGTGCTTGTCGTGTTTCAGGTGCTGTAATGCGTTAAACATGGCTTCCTCGTTCCCGGATTGAAACATATCCGTAAATATAACGATCATTGACCTACGGTGCATTTTCTCAGCAATCTGGTGCAGGTACGTGGTAATATCGGTATTCCGGGGTTCCTTTGCGGCCTGCAGCAGTCCTTCCAGTTTGTCGAGTAACATCCTGTGGTGGCGTTCGCTGCCCTTTTCGGGCGCATAGTATTCGTAGTTGTCAGAATAAACACTTAAGCCTACCGCATCACGTTGCTTTTTAAGCAGATTCATCAACACTGCGGACGCCAGGACCGCAAAACCAATTTTACTCTCATAGAAAGGCTGACCGTCATTCAGTTTCGGGTAATGCATCGAAGAAGAGTTGTCAACAATCAGGTGGCAGCGCAGGTTTGTCTCTTCCTCATAACGTTTCGTATACAGCCTGTCGGTCTTGGCAAAAAGCTTCCAGTCAATGTGCTTTGTACTTTCGCCGGAATTGTAGACTTTATGCTCTGCAAACTCGGCAGAAAATCCATGAAACGGACTTTTGTGCATCCCGGAAATAAATCCTTCTACGACTTGGTTTGCCAGCAGTTCCAAATGTTGGAAACTCGATATTTTTTCTAATTGCGATTCAATCTTCATCTTTACTTCTTGAGTCCGTCTTTTTCGACGGCTTGTGTCAAATGTATTAAAAGATTGAAAGATTAAAAATTAAAATGTTGCCAAAAAATGAAAAGGCCCGGATTTCTCCAGGCCTTGATTTATGCGATACCGTTTTTATTACAACAATGCGTTCAAAGAATCTGCATAGGTCTGTTTTGGCGCAACACCTACCTGGCGTCCTACCACTTCCCCTTTATGAAAAACCAGGACCGTTGGTATATTTCTGACGCCGTACTTAGAAGCAAATTCCTGGTTGGCGTCTACGTCCACCTTTCCGACTACCGCTTTGCCATCATATTCTGTTGCGATTTCATCGATTACCGGCCCGACCATGCGACAAGGTCCACACCACTCAGCCCAAAAATCGACCATCACCGGTTTATCTGATTTTAACACTACCTCATCAAAAGTAGCATCTGTTATTGCTAATGCCATAATATTAATTTTTAAGGATATTTAATACGCCAAAAGTAATCAATTAAGATGGTACTTTTTTTATATGTAAATCAGTTTTGGTTATGAAATTATATTTGTAATTGATACGGAGAAGTTTTGCGCTAATTCAACTTAAAATTAAGCTGCATCTTTTCAAGCTCCCGAAGCAGTTCATTCGAGATCCTTACTTTGAGCTTGCGGCTCGGCATAGAAAGTTTCGTAATGATTTTCGTCTCCTCGATCTCCGTCGCTACACTGAGCTCCATAGCGTCCACTTCAGCACCGTCAGCATCATCCGCGATAACAGCATCCTCTAAATTCACTTCGGGAGCCGCGATGATTTTCTTGATCTGTTCGGTTTCCTCTACTTCAAAGGTAACCGAATTATCGCCTTTATTCTGTTGAAAAACATGGCTCAGGTGATGCACCACATCAGGCTGAAGTTCATTAATATTGAGATTGATGATTAGTTTCTTTGCAAAAGCGGCGAGTACATCCTGAAGGTACTGCACCAGCATAAACTGCAGTCTTGGCTCGCCTTTTTTACCAGTTTCCTTATCGGCCCAGCCTTCCCGGACCAAAACCTTAATAAAGGTGAAATTATTCTGAATCAGGAAATGGCGGAATTTCAGGTATTCTTCTCCAAATATCCTGAACTCGTAACTCTCATCATATCCTTCCAGCATAAATGAAGCCCAGCCCTTGCCATTTTTTGCGGTACGGTGTTGCACATTGGTAATGATACCCCCAAGGCTCAGCGTCTTGTTTACGTGCTGCTCCAGGTTCTTAAGCGACTCGAGTTTATTACTACAGAAATACTGCATTTCAAAACGATAATCATCTAATGGATGTCCTGAAATATAAATCCCGACAACCTCCTTCTCTTTTGCGAGTTTTTCCATCGTATTCCAGTCTTCGCAGGGCGGCACAACCGGTTCCGGAATCTGCACGTCACTGGCCTCTCCAAATAAACTCACCTGGGAGGAATTTTCATTTTCCTGAAATTTTGAACCATACCGGACTGCTTTTTCCAAAAAGGTAATTCCATCGCCTTCGTCATGAAAATACTGCGCGCGGTGCGTCCCTGTAAACGAATCGAAACCACCGGCAAGCGCCAGGTTTTCAAAGGCTTTCTTATTTGCCGCCCGCAGGTCAACCCGCTTTGCGAGATCAAAAATGGATTTATACCTGCCGTCTTTCCGGTTTTCCACAATCGTCTGAACTGCACCCATCCCAACGCCTTTTACCGCCCCAATACCAAAGCGGACCGCGTAATTTTCGTTTACGGTAAATTTATAAAATGACTCATTCACATCAGGGCCCAACACTTCGAGTCCCATCCTTTTACATTCTTCCATGAAAAATGATACCTGCTTAATATCGCTCATGTTATTGGAAAGTACCGCTGCCATGTATTCGGCCGGGTAATTGGCTTTAAGGTAAGCGGTCTGGTAAGCAATCCACGCGTAACAAGTGGAGTGCGATTTATTGAACGCATATTCTGCAAACGCTTCCCAATCCTTCCAGATTTTTTCGAGCTTGTCTTCCGCGTGTCCTTTTGCCATCGCCTGGTTGATAAACTTCGGCTTCATCTTATCGAGTACATCGCGCTGCTTTTTTCCCATTGCTTTACGCAGGACATCGGCATCGCCCTTCGAAAAGTCGGCCAACTTCTGTGACAAAAGCATTACCTGCTCCTGGTAAACGGTGATTCCGTACGTATCCTTAAGCAGTTCTTCACACGCATCAAGATCGTAGACAATCGGTTCCTCCCCATTTTTCCGTTTGATAAAACTTGGAATATAGGCAATTGGCCCAGGGCGATACAAGGCGTTCATCGCAATCAAATCGCCAAAAACCGTTGGTTTCAGTTCCTTCATGTACTTCTGCATTCCGGCACTTTCATATTGGAAGATCCCAACCGTTTCGCCCCGTTGGAACAGTTCATATGTTTTCACATCATCAATTGGAAACGCGTCGGGATCGATTGTTTTACCCGTACGGTATTTGACGAGTTTCACGGTATCTTTGATCAGCGTAAGTGTTTTAAGCCCAAGAAAATCCATCTTAAGCAGTCCTGCACTTTCTACAACGGAGTTGTCAAATTGCGTCACATACAACTCAGAATCCTTTGCGGTGGCCACGGGGACAAAGTTGGTAATATCGTCGGGGGTAATGATTACGCCACAGGCATGTATTCCGGTGTTCCGCAAATTCCCCTCCAGTATCTGCGCCTGTTGCAAGGTCTCTCCGCCGAGGTCATTTTCTTTGGCCAAACCAATCAGTTCCTGTACTTTTTCGAAATCCTCAGGACGCAAGGACGCCTTGAGTTTGGACTCCTCCATCGAGAAAATTTTCGCAAGGTTCAGATTGAAAGGAATCAGCTTCGCGATTTTGTCGGCTTCAAACAAAGGAAGGTCTAACACGCGGGCAGTATCCCGAATCGCTGATTTCGCTGCCATCGTACCATAGGTGATGATTTGCGCCACTTGTTTTGAGCCGTATTTCCGAATGACATAGTCCATTACTTTTCCGCGTCCTTCATCATCAAAGTCGATATCAATATCGGGAAGCGACACACGATCCGGATTCAGGAAACGCTCAAAAAGCAGGTTGTATTCCAATGGATCGATATTTGTAATCCCGAGGCAATATGCTACCACCGAGCCAGCGGCTGATCCCCTTCCGGGCCCTACTGACACATCCATTTTCCTGGCTTCGGCAATGAAATCCTGGACAATCAGGAAATAACCTGGATAGCCGGAGTTTTGGATCGTCAACAACTCGAAATCTATCCGCTCCTTAATCTCGGGTGTTATTTCGGCATAACGCCGCTTTGCACCTTCATAAGTGAGGTAATGCAGGTATTTGTTTTCCCCACGTTTACCGCCATCGGTGTGGTCCTCAGACACCAGAAATTCATCGGGAATGACAAATTTCGGCAGAAGCACTTCACGCGCCAGGCTGTATATTTCAATTTTATCGGTGATTTCAGCAACGGTGCGGATTGCTTCGGGATAGTCATGAAAAAGCGCTTTCATTTCGTCGCCGGATTTGAAATAATATTCCTGATTCGGCATACCATAACGGAAACCACGGCCTCGGCCTATTGGCGTTGCCTGTTTCTCGCCATCCCGTACACACAGCAAAATATCATGTGCATTCGCATCCTTTTTATCAATATAGAAAATATTATTCGTCGCGACGATTTTGACCTCGTGCTTCTGGGCTAACTCGACGAGGGTCTGGTTCACACGGTTTTCATCCTCCTGGTTGTGGCGCATGAGTTCGATATAGAAATCCGCGCCAAATTGTTGTTTCCACCATAAAAGCGCCTCTTCCGCCTGGTGTTCTCCCAAATTCAGGATTTTATTGGGGATTTCGCCATACAGGTTGCCCGAAAGCACGATCAGGTCTTCCTTGTACGCTTCGATGGCATTTTTATCGATACGCGGCACATAGTAAAATCCCTCAGTATACGCAATGGAGGACAATTTGGCCAGGTTGTGGTATCCTTTCTTGTTTTTAGCTAAAAATACCACCTGGTGCCCATTATCTTTTCGGGTTTTGTCTTTCCTGTCTTCACAAACAAAAAACTCACAACCTACGATGGGTTTCATCACAACTTCAGAAGGCTGCTCCCCGTTCTCCAAAGCAGCTGCATTCTTGGATTCAGCGGATTTGTTGTGGTTTAAGATATCCCGGACAAAGTGGAACGCACCCATCAGATTGGCATGATCTGTAATGGCTACCGCGGGCATTTTATGCTGGATTGCTGCTTTAACAAGCGATGCCACACTGATGGTAGACTGCAACACGGAAAACTGCGTATGGTTATGCAAATGCACGAAGTCGACATCAATCGCTGTATTTGCTCCCGTTGGCGTAACAGGAGCTTCCGATTGGTTTGCTTTTCTAAATTGCTCGCGGATTTCGTCAGAGGCGGCCTTAAGATTGATGTGCTTTAGACCGATAAGCTGTATCTCTGCTGTATTGATTTGCTGGTATTCGCGGAAATAATCCTGCTGCACATCGAGCTCCTCCTTCGTAAAAATTTCGCGCCGGATCAGCTCAAGGAAACAACGCGTTGTGGCTTCAACATCGGCGGTGGCGTTATGCGCTTCGGAAAAAGGCACGTTGAATAGGTATTCATGGAGCTCTGTTAGCGTAGGCAGTTTGAATTTTCCACCCCGACCTCCAGGAAGTTTTAAAAGAGAAGCGGTAACTTCGGTACAAGTATCGAGGACAGGCATGGCGGCCATTTTAGAGTCCAACCCGAAACGGTGAAACTCACAACCCATGATATTGACATCGAAGCCGATATTCTGGCCCACAATAAACTTAGCCTTTTCTAAAACCGCATTGAATTTTTGGAGCACCTCAAGCAGCGGCACACCTTGTGATTGCGCCAGTTCAGTCGAAATACCATGAATCCGTTCCGCATCATAGGGAATATTAAACCCTTCCGGGCTAATCAGGTAATCCTGGTGCTCGATGAGCCGGCCCATGTCGTCATGCAGCTGCCATGCAATCTGAACACACCTGGGCCAGTTGGATGTATCGGTTATGGGAGCATCCCAACGTTTTGGCAATCCGGTCGTTTCGGTATCGAAAATTAAGTACATAGCTGAATATGAATTCTTTGCAAATGAAGAAAATAGCAAAGCATGATTTTCAAAAATAGCGTATTTTAAGCAAACAGAAAATGGAAGTTTTCAACAAAAAAAAACCATCCGACAATGAAGCCGGATGGTTAATATGTTGAAAATTGTAAAACTTTCTTTTTGCGTCAGCGACTAGTAGTCTCTGCCTCCGCCACGGTTGTATCCACCACCGCCGCGGTTGTCTCCGTAACCACCACCGCGATTTCCACCGCCGCCGCTACGATTTCCACCAAAGCTTTTTCTTTCACCTTCCGGTTTTGGCTCTGATTTATTGACTACGATATTACGACCCTGAACTGAAGCGCCGTTAAGTTCGTCAATTGCTTTTTGGGCTTCATCGTCATTTGTCATTTCAACAAATCCAAACCCTTTGCTTCTTCCGGTAAATTTATCGCTGATAATTTTAACTGAATCTACTGTACCATAAGCCTCGAAAGACTCTCTTAAATCTGCTTCCTCAATACTGAACGGAAGATTTCCTACAAAAATATTCATACTAGTGCTATTATTTTAAAAATTTAAACAAATGTAAACCTAATTTTCTCAATGGCACTATTTATTTGGTTATTTATAACAGTGTAATACGAAATGTTTTACGTATATTATAAGAAATTATATTTCGTGATGGTGAACAGGAAGCGGGTTCCCTTCCCGATTTCCGATTCTAAACTAATTGTCCCGCCAAGTCCTTCAACGAGTTTTCTGACGGTCGAAAGCCCAATACCACTGCCTTTTTTACCAAACCGATCCTCATTCGTCAGCACTTCGAAAATATCGAAAACCCTTCTTTGGTCTTCGGCTTTGATACCATTGCCGTTGTCTTTCACGAAAAACTCATAAAACTCGTCAGCTTCATCAAACCCGATTTCGATTGCCACTTCATCCTTATTATTGTACTTAATTCCATTCGCAACGAGATTAATCAATATTTGCTGCAGTGCGACGCGATTGGTGTACAATTTCTGGTCCTGAAACGAAAATATAAAGCGGTATTCCGATTGGTTGTCGAGCAACGCAATGGTCTCATTTACCAGTTCACTTAAATTAAAGACGCTTCGTTTCTCGACGAGGATGGCATCACCTTTGCTGTGCTCTAAAATTCCGTCTACAAGATTTCGCAGTATACTAGAAGATTCATCCAACATGGACAGATACATTAACGCGTCTTTGTCCAGTTTACCACTGTAATCTGAGATCAGAATCTGGCTCAGCCCGGAAATATTATTTAATGGCGATTTGATATCATGCGCCGCAACATGAGCAAACTTCTCCAGTTCTTTGTTCTTATTGACCAGGTCTTTTGCATATTTTTCAAGCAATATTTTGCTTTTCCGAAGTTCGAAAAGACTCACCACCTGGTTAGACAACGACTTCAGCGCTTTCAATTGCTCGTGACTGAGCTCTTTTGGTTTATCGTCAATAACACATAAAGTTCCGAGCGCAAGGCCATCGGGACTGACCAGTGGGATTCCCGTATAAAAAACGACATGAGGCTCTCCGACCACCAACGGATTGTCATGAAAACGCTCATCAAGCCTTGAATCCTTGACTGTAAAAATTTCGTTCGGGTTAATAATGGCGTGCGCGCAGAATGCAGCATCGCGCGAAGATTCGTAATCATCCACTCCTATCTTCGACTTGAACCATTGTCGCTTTTCATCAATCAGGCTGATCGTTGAAATATTCGTCTGGCAAATCTGGGAAGCGAGTTTTGTGATGTCATCGTATTCTTCCTCTGGCAAAGTATCTAAAATAGAGTACTCTTTTAAGGCTTTTAATCTTTCTGCTTCATTTTCTGGGATTGGAGGGAGGATCATCGCTGAAAATTTTATGGTTTAGAAAAAAAAACCATCCGAATGGATGGTTTTTTTAAAGCTGTTTATAAAGCTGTCTAGTATATTTTAACACGGTAAAAAGCACCTTCCTGGAAATTTACATTCTCAGGAACAATATCACTATCACCTTGATATTTCACATTAAATTTGAAATTACCCGAAACCTCTTTAGCAATTGGATCATACTCCGTTATTGTAACCTGGGCATTTCCACGCTCCTGGGCATCAACATTAAATCCTGTCCCTGTATAATACTCCAACGCGAGTCCGTTATCCTGATAACTATAACCAACTACCATGTCATCATCATTTTCAGGATGCGCATTATCATATCCAAAACGGTATGTTTCAGGATTACTTGAACCGATCACTGAACCAAAATCGAATGGTATTTGCAGGCTCACAATTTCAAGCCCCCTGAATCCAAGTATTGTCAAATTACCAACATTAGGATCGACTGCCGGATCGGTGGCCTCAAAGCTCGCTTGCGTAAGATCTGCTCTCCAGATAAAATTGTCTTTTCTCCCCTGAAGTCCTGGGTCACTGAACTTTACGTCGGTTTCGCAAGAGGAAAAAGCAACTAAAATCAATAACAGAGATACTATTTTTTTCATTAAAATAATAATTTTAGATTGGGTATTCAAATAATTCAGGTTACAAAAATAGTTTTTAAAACGAAATATGCTAAAGAAAATTATAATATTTCGCCATATCGCCAAATATTAACTAATTTACAGCAACGTTACTGATTAAAAATCAACATAATTGTAGCTTCAGTTAAATTAATTTGTATATTTGCGCCCTTAATTAACCGGGGTCGAGTACCCCACAATTTAATCTTAAGATTATGTCTGTAAAAATTAGATTACAAAGACACGGAAAAAAAGGAAAACCTTTTTACTGGGTTGTAGCCGCTGATGCGCGCTCAAAAAGAGATGGTAAATACCTTGAAAAAATCGGTACGTACAATCCAAACACAAATCCCGCAACGATTGAACTGAACCTTGACAGCGCTGTACAGTGGCTGCACAATGGGGCGCAGCCAACCGACACGGCGAGAGCCATCCTTTCTTACAAAGGTGCATTATTGAAACACCACCTTGATGGAGGTGTTCGCAAAGGAGCACTTTCGCAAGAGCAGGCTGACGAAAAACTGGCCAAGTGGTTAGACGAAAAAGCTGGTAAAGTAGATTCGAAAAAAGACACCCTTTCTAAAGCACAGGCTGACGCTAAAGCAAAAGCACTTAAGGCTGAACAGGATGTAAATGCAAAACGTATTGCTGCTGCCGCACAGGCTGAAGCCGATGCAATTGCTGCCGCTACACCGGTTGAAGAAGTTGAAGAAGCTGCTGAAACCGTAGAAGCAACTGAAGCTCCGGCTGAAGTAGCTACTGAAGAGGCTCCTGTTGCAGAAGCAACTGAAGAGGCACCTGCTGCAGAAGAAAACAACGAAGAAGCTCAGGCTTAATTTTTAAAGCGCTCATGCGTAAAGAAGATTGTTTCTATTTAGGTAAGATTGCAAAAAAATTTAGCTTTAAGGGTGAAGTCCTGGCCTATCTGGACACCGACGAACCCGGCTTGTACGAAAATCTGGAATCAGTGTTTGTTGAAATCGACAAACATCTGGTTCCTTTTTTTATTGAGAGTAGTTCGTTACACAAAAATGACTTCCTCCGCATCCGTTTTGAAGACGTAAAAACGGAAGCCGAAGCAGATGACTTACTCAATTGTGGCATTTACCTTCCGCTGCGCATGCTGCCGAAACTTAGCGGCAACAAATTTTACTTCCACGAAGTCATCGGTTTTGAAATCGAAGACAAGCGCGTGGGCGTTTTCGGGAAAATTGTCGCGATCAATGATAGCACGGCACAACCGCTGTTTGAAGTGATTAATGGTGATGTCGAAATCCTAATCCCAATGATTGACCAGTTCCTTGTGAAAGTTGACCGCGCAAATAAAAAAATCGTGATGGATTTACCGGAGGGATTGATCGAGATGTACCTTTAGTTAATTAATAATTTTACGCGTCAAAACCAATTGCCTTATTATCAATTGTTTCATTGTTAATTGTTAATTGTTAATTGTTAATTTTTCAGGAGCTATTCCCGCTTTCGCCTTTATCTTGCTTCCGCTATCGCTCCAGCAAGGATACCAGCTCTATCGGGGCTAGGAAATTGAAGGTCAATTTACGCACGCCGTTTCATTATCAATTATCCATCGTCAACTATCAATTAAATTGTTCCAATTCAAGAAATTTTCGATACAACAGGACAAGACTGCCATGAAAGTAGGCACTGACGGCGTATTGCTTGGCGCCTGGGCACCTATCGACAATATGCCGTTTTCCATTCTTGATATTGGTGCGGGAACTGGCCTGATCGCATTAATGCTCGCCCAACGCACCGATGCCGAACACATCGAAGCCATCGAAATCGATGCGGATGCATTTGAACAATGCGTCGACAACTTTGAAAACTCCCCCTGGAATGACCGCCTGTTTTGCTTCCATGCTTCGCTTGACGGTTTTATGGCGGAGCTTGAAGAAGAGGAATATGACCTTATTGTGTCGAATCCGCCATTTTACAGCGAAAATGTATCTTCAGGAAATGCTGCACGGGATCAGGCCAGGCAAAACATGTCACTGCCTTTCTCCGATTTAATCGAAGCCGCTGGTTTACTACTCTCCGAAGACGGAATTTTCTGCGTGATTATACCTTATAAGGAAGAACCTGATTTTATTGCGCTCGCCGCGACTGAAAATCTATTCCCCAAAAAAATCACCCGTGTCAGGGGCACACCCACTTCCGAAATTAATAGGAGCCTATTGGCTTTTTCCCGCATGCAAGTCCCTGACTTCCCCGTTGACGAATTGACCGTTGAAACGGCCCGCCATCAATACACCCCGGAATACATGGCGCTGACTCAGGATTTCTACCTTAATATGTAATCCCAAACCGCAACAGGCCCCGAAACTTCGAGGGCAGCGTAAAGCCCGCAGTCCCGAAGGGCGAGGACCTGCAGCGAACAGCCCGGCCCGCAGGGGTTGCCAAAAAAAATAAAACACTTCACGAAATCGGTTTCGTTTGTTTTTTTAAATGCAATTGTTTGCCTATTTTTGCATGGATTTTAATGAACGCTGAAAAACAAAAAACATGAGACCAGACCTTTTCCAGGCCCCTGATTACTACAATCTTGACGAATTATTATCTGACGAGCATAAATTGGTGCGCGATGCGGCCCGCGAATGGGTGAAACGCGAAGTGTCACCGATAATCGAAGATTACGCGCAAAAAGCGGAATTTCCGACACAAATCATTAAAGGACTTGCAGATATTGGTGCGTTTGGCCCTTATATTCCGGAAGAATATGGCGGCGCAGGTCTTGACCAGATTTCTTACGGATTAATCATGCAGGAAATTGAAAGGGGCGATTCGGGCGTGCGTTCGACCGCTTCGGTACAATCTTCATTAGTGATGTATCCCATCTGGAAATACGGAAACGAAGAGCAGCGTATGAAATACCTGCCAAAACTGGCATCCGGAGAATTCATGGGTTGTTTTGGTTTGACTGAACCTGACTTCGGATCAAATCCTGGCGGCATGATCACAAATTTTAAAGACATGGGTGACCATTATCTTTTGAATGGTGCTAAAATGTGGATCTCGAATGCTCCTTTTGCAGATATTGCCGTAGTTTGGGCAAAGGATGAAAGCGGAAGGATTCACGGATTGATCGTGGAACGTGGCATGGAAGGTTTTTCTACTCCTGAAACCCACAACAAATGGTCGCTGCGTGCCTCCGCTACCGGAGAATTGATTTTTGACAATGTAAAAGTTCCAAAAGAGAACTTACTTCCTAATAAATCGGGATTGGGTGCACCGCTGGGCTGTCTTGATTCTGCACGTTATGGCATTGCCTGGGGCGCGATTGGTGCTGCAATGGATTGCTATGACACCGCTTTACGGTATGCTAAAGAACGCGTGCAGTTCGACAAACCTATTGCCGGCACACAATTGCAACAAAAGAAATTGGCTGAAATGATTACTGAAATCACGAAAGCGCAATTGCTGACCTGGAGGCTTGGCGTTTTAAGAAACGAAGGAAAAGCGACTACTGCTCAAATCTCGATGGCGAAAAGAAACAATGTGAACATGGCAATCGAAATCGCGCGTGAGGCCAGGCAAATCCTTGGCGGCATGGGAATCACCGGCGAATACTCTATCATGCGGCACATGATGAACCTCGAATCGGTTATTACTTACGAAGGAACACATGACATTCACCTGCTGATTACCGGTATGGACATTACGGGAATCGCAGCATTCAAATAAGCGAAAGAATTATTACGATAAAAAGCTTCCCGAAACGGAAGCTTTTTTTATTAGGCGTTGTCTTACAATAGTATGTTACTTTATTCAGGTCAGCAAACGAACCAAAATATTAACAAAATTTACGGGATTCCCGTATTAAAACCATTTCAGAATTTTGTAGGGAATACTTCCATTATCCCCTTCCCTATGGTAAAAATACAAATTTCCGAAAACAGGTGGTTATGGGAAAATTACACTTTTTCTTAAAATTTTGCCTCAACCATCATTCCAGCACAACATCTTTTATTTTTTGGTTTTCCATATCAGCCCGTCCAGAATGTAGTGTGTAAACTGAGGCACAGTAAGCAATGGCACCAATAGGAAGGCATATTTTCCCATACCTGGCGAAAGCACAGAAAACTGCTCGTTCCACACCAGGATCTCCCAAAGGTATTCTTCTGAAAAAGCAATAATTAACAGGATTCCGATGTAGATAAAAATGCCGCGGAAAGCTTTAAGAAAATGCAATCTCCCCAATTCAGGCTCAGGTTTTGTATGGATCTCCTTCAAATAAATAAGGGCCATATATGGAATACCATGGGATACGACATTCAGCAGGGTAAAAATCAGGTCGTCATTAAAATATACTATTCCGAAATACCAGGACAATGCCGTTCCTATAATGATCGCATTCTTTGGGATATTGAAATATTTTTCAGTGACATATTTATGTAACGTACGCAAGACATAAAATCCCATGATTGCAAAATAAATCCATTGCAGCACATTTAGCGTGGCCGCATTCTCATAACTGAAAAAATCATCTGTGGTAAACCAGTTGAATTTCCGCGCCGGCGATAAGAACCAAAACAACATCGGATATCCTGTCGCGGAATAAATGATTAGGTTATCAATAAAAATACTTCTGGGCGTCTTCAGTTCTTTTCGGGAATACAGTCGCATGAAACCATACTGCTGGCGAATGAAATGAAACACCGCGATGTAGGCTAAAACCCTCCAGAATACAGCACTACCGAATGCAAAAAGTGTCATTCCAATTACAAAACAACCGACCGGAAGCAGCGTCAACAGTGTTTTCCTTTTTTGAAACTCCTGCGTTTTAAAATAGGTTTTAAAAAGTGTAGCATAAACATGGGCCACATCAATAAAAACAATCAGGAACAACCAGGTGTAAAAAGGGTATCGTTCCTGCAGCGCTTCGAGATGTGATTGAAAAACAAAGACGATTCCCAGCACCAGAAATGAAGGGGCGAGGATAAAAATACCATCCGTTTTGGCTTTATGAATCCAGGGTTGCTGCATGGGTCATTTGGTTTACGGCATCAATTCCCTGATGGAACGCCTCTTCAAATATAGAAATCCCCGATAAGTCACTATGCGCAAAAAAAATCCTGTTTCCTATCGGCTTAGCGGCTTGTGCTTTGGCATCACCGAAAATAAATCCGGGAACAGGACTGATCATGCCGTGTCCGAGCAGATGAATATCAATACTTTCAGTTTGCGTTTCTATATCCGGGTGGGCCATTTTAAGATCATCAAATACCAGCTTCTTCCATTTTTCTTCTTTTCCGGAATAGATTTCTTTCCGCATTTTTCTCAAATCAGGCCCGGAAAAACTATAATAATATGTAATCACTTTCCGGGTTTCCGTTTGTGCCAATGACTGGTGTTGGTCATGAACATAACCCAGCCCTTTTGACCCATAAATGACATTGTCCCAACTCAGCGGATAGCTTTCATTGTCAATCAGGTCTCTAACAGTAAGCGTTGCCAGCAACCACGGGGCATAGTGAAATTTTGATGCTGTTTGCTTTCGGCTTTCAAATAAATATTGGTTTACAAATTGTGGTGAAGCCATCAGGACTTTATCTGCAACAATTGACACTGATTGCTTTTTCACGCTGTCAAAAGCTTTCACTTCAACCTTATCATCAACCATCTTTACCTCATAGGCAAGATGATTCGGAAGGTTTTTACCCTCACTGTACTTTTTTAAATGTTGGGCCAGACGTGCGTTGCCCTCAGGCCAAGTCAATACATTTTCTTTTTTATCGGCAGTGGAATCATGCTTCCTGGCTGCAAAATAATGGATTCCTGCCCAGGCCGACACATAATCAATTCCCAATCCGAAATCATCACGGCAGCAATAATCAACATAATTGCACAAAGTTTCTGAAACCAATCCCTGTTGTTGCAGCCATTCTTTCATTGTAATCTTGTCGAAATCCCGAACCATCTTATCCGCAGAAGACATTTTGACTGGGATATCAAACAGGAATTTACCATCGGCTCCTTTAGCTGACTGGTACTTTTCCATTTTTTCAAAAAAAGTATCAAAATTATCGCGGCCTGCTTCATTTAAGGTTTTTGGCACAAGGCCTTCCTGCCAGGAATTATTATAAAAAAGACGCTCCTGAGGGAAGAACGTGAGTTGAGTTTCATCAAATATTGCAAAGCCGGAAGTATCATAACCGGTAATTATTTTTTCTTCTTCAAGAAACTGCAATAGCTTCTTATCGCTGAAATTGGGCAACGGAAGATAATGTGCCCCTAATGGAAATTTTGAATATTGATTCTGTCCATTAGAAGCGTTTCCGCCCAAATGGTTTTCCAGTTCGAGCAACAGGAAATCACTAATTCCGTTTTTTCTAAATTGCCTTGCCGCACTCAGCCCGGTAATTCCGCCTCCAATAATAAGGTAAGGAATCTCGATTTTTTGGATGGGTTTTGGAAAATCCTTTATCCAAAGACGGTGTCCTAAAATATGATTTGTTCCGGAAATACGCAGCACCAGCTTTAGCGCTTCATTTTTACAGTATTGAAGCAATGGCAGCATGGCAGCTGTCAATCCAACATTTTTCAGGAACCTGCGACGGCTATAATTTCCCCCATTCTTCATCAAAATAACGTACTAAAATCTGGTTATCAAGTCTGTTGATCTCTATATTCTTTGAAATCATGTCCTTAGGAAAATAATTGAACCTGTTGAAATTATAGTTATAAAACCGGAGACCGGAAACTTTTCGGTGTACATCATCAAAATGTGTTGCGGTATTGTTGGCGGCAATGGTGTAACCCCATTCCCCGAAAGAAGGCACATAAGCATGGTAAGAATCAACCTTCGGGAAAATTTCCTTCATGGTTTTATTGATGCACCAGAATGATTTCGGAGCAAAATAAGGCGAGGTGGTCTGAACGACAACAACAGCATCAGGTGAAAGCAGATGTTTGATTGTTGCATAGAAATTCAGTGAGTACAATTTACCAAGACTGTAATTTGACGGATCAGGAAAATCGATGATTGCGACGTCAAAAACCATATTGCTGCTTTTTGCCCAGACGTAGGCGTCTTTATTCAGCACGGTTACTTTGGTTTGATTCAGGGAATTATGGTTGAAACCAGTCAGGATGACATTCGTCTTAAAAAGATTGGTCATGCCTTCATCGAGGTCGACGAGCGTAATATCTTTTACATCTTTATACTTAAGAATTTCCCTAACGGCAAGACCATCACCGCCTCCTAAAACAAGAATATGTTCCGCTTTTTTCGCCATTGACATAGCGGGATGCACCAACGCCTCATGGTAGCGGTATTCATCTGCGGAACTGAACTGCAGATTGTTATTCAGGTAGAGGCGGTAATCGTTTTTATTATGTGTCAGTACGATTCTTTGATAAGGTGTTGAATGCGTGTAGATAATATTCTCTCCATATAATTTACCTTCCGAATACGCGAGGATATTGTCTGCAAAAATAAAAACCACCAGCAATAAAAGGAATGATCCGATTGCCTTTATCTTTAAGATGCCAGTCCTTTGCAATTCATTTTTCAGCATAAAACAAAGCACTATTGCAATACCGATATTAATCATCCCGAACAAAAGTGAAGTCCTCATTATACCCAGTTTTGGCACCAATACCAACGGAAACAGCAATGATGCAAGCAAAGCGCCAATATAATCAAATGTAAAAACGTTCGACACCAGATCGCGAAACCGAACGCGGTCTTTCAGGATATTCATCAACAGCGGAATTTCCAGACCCACAAGACAACCGGTCAGGAACACGAGCGAATACAAAATCGGCTGGAAATAACTGACACTTTCAAATAAGATAAAAAGAATTACAGAACTTAGTCCGCCAACTACACCGACAAGTATTTCAATCTCAACAAAGGTATTGAGCATATTCCTACGGAAGAATTTTGAAAAATAGGAGCCGATACCCATTGAAAAAAGGTACACCCCTATGATAAAGGAAAAATGCCTTACGGAATCTCCCAATAAATAACTCGCCAGCGTTCCGGCCACGAGTTCGTATACCAGTCCGCAGGTCGCGATGGTAAAGACTGCAAAAAGCAAAAGGTATTCGAATTTCAGGAATTTACTAGCCATGAATGGCAGCGCTGATAATGATTGAAATACCGATAATAAAGGCGGCGAAAACGATCGCTATCGCAGTATTGTTCTTTTGTACTATTTCCTTCCAGGTATTTTCCGGAGTGATTTTTTCGACGATGGCATACGTAATGAATAAGATAACGATGCCTAAAACTGAAAATACAACAGAGTTCAAGAGTGGTTTAATTAGGTTTTCCATAAAATTTGACTTTGGTTATTTGTGGTAATAATGATATGCTGAGGTTCGTCCGCCGTGATTATTTGGCCTGTACTTTTCGGTACTTTCACAGTCACACATCCTGTTGCCGGAGTATGAAAAGTAGAGAAATAATCCATAGAAAAATACCCCAATGATTAGGGCCGGAATATTGTTCTTTAAAAGCTTAATACCTTTTTCCATATTATTCTTTGTAAGGTGAGTTAGCACTGTCTGCCCATCTCCTGGTTTCAAAATTCTTGTTGTAATAAAAAAATGCCAATACAATCACGCCCATGAATATGGCCGGCAACCATACATTTCGTGTAGAAGGTTCATTCCACACGGCCCTGACACTGACGGATTTCGTTGAAAAATTGTCAGCAGCAATTTGAGGGGTAATCACAAGATGGTATTTACCTGCTGAAACGCCGCAGATATTAAACCGGTCCCCTGTACTGCCTTCCGACCAGTTTTCTCCATCGGTGTAACCGTGATAATATTCTACATCTTTACTGGCATAAACCTCATCACTGGTTTTCTCATCCACAAGGGCGACCTGTATGTTTGCCCATGAATTGTCTACATCTGCATTTACAAAAACGCTCAAAGGGGCAGATCCGCCTTTAAGTTCAAATGAAGGGCTGGTAAAGTCTTTGCTGTCCGGAACCAGTGCCGTATTGAGAACGCTTTGTTCTGATTGCCCACTATAAATAAAAACATGGGTTAGGAACATTAATATTATCGAGACACAGAAAATCATGGCCATCAGCCTGGTGTCAACGGGTTGCGGCTGCACGAGTCCAATACCTACCCTGCTTCTGATGTATGGAAGATCAAATGCCTTCTTAACTTCACGTGGATTAATGTGTTCTCCAAAATACGTGCTGGTTTTCCCATTCATACTCTCAACGGAAATAATATATGGTGGATTAATGAACTCATCCATTTGAATTCCATCATCACTTAGCCTGAAATCAAAAAAACCGGCAGCACCTGCTATATGGGTGGTCGTGTAATCATACAAATCGTATACCTGTTCTTTATACTCAATGGTTTTAGGGTGGTTGCTAATTTCAAAAACTTCAGGAATTTCCTCTAGAAAAATCCAATGACCATCAGCTTCAGATAAAAACCGGAAGTTACCTTTGCCGTCCTGAAGTATATATTCGTTCCAGAAAAAATTCCGGTAGGCTCGTTTTACAATTACCCCCGAAACAGTATATGAGATGCCTTTCAGAACGCCTTTAGCACCAACTTTTAACGCGGTTTCAGGCGGTTTTGTTTTAAACATGTTCCTAAAGACCCATTCTCCTTTGTCAAGCGTATAATGGCTGCCGCAGCCGGGACAGGCAAAACTGTCCGCAGTAAATGATAAATTAAGCTCCGTGGAAACACCGCATTTTGTACAGTTGTTAAGCATCTATCTGTTTATTTGGAAATTGTTAATGACTTCAGCTTCGAAATATCCAATGAAAGCTTCTGAAATGGCCTTCACTTTTTCAGAGTTGTCCTGTAAGTAATTGCATAGATATACATCGAGCGTCAGCTGCTTAAATTCAGGCCAGGTATGAATACAAATGTGGGATTCCTTTAGGCAGAAAGCCAGTGTGAAACTTCTATTTTCAAAATCGTGTACCGCCAGACCCACCTGTTCCAATTCGAATTTTGCAAGCAGTTCTTTCGTAAACAGAATAAAATCCTTACTTTCAGTAAGTTTATCAGAAACAGAAACACGAAGTGTAAGCAGTTGATGAAGACCTGGGGAATAGTCGGATGTATCCATTAAAGTATTTTGACTTTGATTATACGAACGCTATTTTCATTTGTTACAAAAAAGTTAAAAAAACCAAAATTGGCAGCCTCCCGTAGATAATAAAAAATCACAATCCATGAAAGTAATCGCTGTATTAACCAAAATAGCATGCCTTTTTCTGCTGATTTCGTGCAGCAGCAATGATGATACGACTGATCCCGTTACTGCTAATCCTTTACCAACCACCCCAACAGCACGGCAAATCAAATACCTTGCTCTGGGCGACAGCTACACGATTGGGCAAAGTGTCTGTGAAACCTGCCGCTTCCCATTCCAATTAAAGGAAAGCATCGCAAATACTATTACCGCAAACTATGACCTGCAAATTATTGCGCAGACGGGATGGACAACAACCAACCTTAAGAACGCTATCGCGGCTCAAAATCCTCCGAATACATTTGATTTGGTTACGTTGCTGATCGGTGTAAATAATCAATACCAGGGAAAACCTTTTTCCTTGTACCAACAGGAGTTTCCTGAACTCGTGACCATGGCGACCATTTTGGCTAAAGGGGATAAAAATAACGTCATTATCGTATCCATTCCGGATTATGCCTACACACCCTATGGTGAAGGCGCAGGCAATCAGGCTGCCATTTCAGCTGCGATTGACCAATACAATAATTTCGCAAGGAATTATGCCGAAAACAATGGGATTGTTTTTGTAAACATCACTGATATCACCAGGGAAGGACTGAACAATCCGGCACTGGTTGCTTCCGATGGCCTGCATCCGTCTGAGTTGGCTTATGCGCAGTTTGTAGAAAGGATCGTTCCAAAGGCATTAACAGCCATAAGAAACTAACACCCTTTTTGAGGTTTTTCAATTTATCAGCAATCTTTTTTAACTTTGGCAGCTTATCCAATACTTGAATATAAAGCGATTGTATTATTTTCAGCCAAATTTTGGCAAAATGCATCTTCTTTTGTTTGCCCTAAATTTGATGTTTGTAAACTAATTAAAGTAAGAATAGCTGCTATGGATCACAAACGAAAGGAATCAGAAATACCTGTGCATTCATTAGAGTATGGTTCTACTCACGTCAATATCCTACCCCTGGACTATAACAATCCTTATGATTACAAAAGAGAGCACCGTCATGCCTATTTTGAAATCATGTTGATCGCACGTGGCGGAGGTAATCAATTGATAGATTTCAATAATTATCCAGCATTAGATAACAGCTGTTATATCATTTCCCCACAACAAGTACATCTAATGAACCGGAATGGTTCATTAGGAACTATCATCCAATTTACGGAGGAAAAAATCAATTCTCCCGAGTTGCGTGCTGCGCTGAAAAATCATTCTTTTGATGAAAAAGCGGCCGTTATTTTTGAGAACCGTAAAGATTTACTGGACGGATGTATGGTTTTGACGAACCTTATCAAAGAGGCTATTTTTCGCAATACCAGGGAAAGTGCACTTTCCGTTACCCATTTATTATGTGCTTTGGTGTCTTTACTTCTCGAAAATCGGGTTCATTCTGAGCAGGTTTCATCGGATCAAAATAAAATACTATTGTTGCATTTTTATCAACTTCTTGACGTTCATTATTGCGAAAACTTGAGTGTAAAAGGTTATGTTCAAAAACTGTCCACGACAGAAAAAAAACTAGCTGCTGCAACCTCTAAATATGCTGGATTAAGTCCATTGCAGGTAATTCACAACAGAATTCTACTGGAAGCCAAACGAATCTTGTTGTTCGAAGATTCCTCGCACAAGGAAATTTCATTCCGGTTGGGATTTGATTCGCCTTCGTCATTTTCAACGTTTATCAAATCTAAGACTGGTTTAACACCATCGGAGTTAAGCAAGCACCTGGTTGAAATTCATAAGTAATTGTCTCATTTTTATAATTTCCATTTTTTACTGTTGATTTATCTTTGTTTTAAGTTTAGGGCATGTTCATACCAAAATTACCTGGTACAAGAAATTTCAAGAAACGATATCGCATCAATTGAATAGCGAAAAGTGCGATGTTACTACTAACTTAAAAACATAAGAAATCATGAAAAGATTAAAACTATTTTTTGTCAGTCTCATCTTCTTAACCTCAGCAACCATTATGGCGCAATGGGTTCAAAAACCTTCAGGCACAAATGATATCCTCACGGGAGTACACTTCCCTTCGGCAAACGTTGGTTTTGTGGTGGGCATCGGAGGAACTATTTTGAAAACTACCGATATCGGTGAAACCTGGAATACGGTCTATTCCAATGCAAACATTTCTTTAAAGTCAGTTTATTTTATTAACGAATCTGTTGGATTTGCGGTTGGAAATAACATATTAAAAACTATCGACGGCGGCAATAGTTGGGAAATCATCAATTCAACCATTACAGATATCAATAAAATTACATTTACCACAGATCAAATAGGATTCTTGAGCAGTAGCACAGGGCTTTATAAAACTACCGATGGCGGAAACAACTGGGCTTTAAAATCTTCTATGCCATGTATGTCTATGAGTTTTCCTTCTCAAAATGTGGGTTATATTCATGCTAATTCCAACTCAATTTTCAAGACCATTGACGGAGGAGAAACCTGGACACTTTCCAATCCAAACGCTAATCCTAATTCAATCTCCATTGTGAGCACTCTGTTTTTTACAACTGAAGATAAAGGCTTTTTTGGTGGTTACTATTATGCGGCTTTTACAAAAACTACAGACGGCGGAACCAGTTGGAATTGTATCAATACTGACTGTCAAGCTGATCTTGGTGTTGGAGTTAAATCTATTTATTTCTCCTCAAATACTGTCGGATATGCTGTTAGTCAATCTCAAAATAATATTTTAAAAACAATGGATGGTGGTGAAACCTGGACCTCGCAAAACCTCGGTACCGCTATGTTTTATGATATTTATTTCACCAGTGATAACGTTGGATTTGTAGTTGGCGGAATTGGTGAAATATTTAAAACCACAAATGGTGGAAGTCTGGGTATTGCAGCTACTGCGCCTGACACCATTGCGGTTTATCCAAACCCAACCGCTGATCGTTTAAAAATTGAAGTTGATTCCAATTTGATGTTTCCAATTCATTTTAAACTGAATAATACTCTTGGCGAAAATTTGATTGATCATCGATTGTTATCAAATTCAAATACAATTGAACTGTCTGATCTTTCAAAAGGGGTATACTTATACCAGTTGCTTAACGCAAACAACGAGATTGTCAAAATTGGAAAAATAATTAAAGAATAAGGCGCAAAAATACACCTTCGCAATCGAAACCTAAAAAATCGGAGATCCGGCCCGGGTTGCTTCCGCTGGCCGGCATCCTTCACAGCTCGATTATTCCCGTTTCGTGGCATGCATCTTACCCAAAGCGCTCGCAGCATTGCAGGAATAAAGGTTTTACCGCTTAAAAAATATCATTCGCCTATTTTATTTTTGAGGGATTTTAGTGTGTTATATGTTTGTCGTGTAATTAATTGATAACACAGATTAACGGTATAACAAAACCTAACCCCAAAAAAATTTTATAGTAGTTTGTTTATATCTTGAATCGCCTCGGAATTCCCCTTTTCGAGGCCTTTCTTATTTTAGGAAGACTAGTACTCAGGAGCCAGTTCGAGTTCCAAACCGTCCAGCTCTGGAGTGATGTGGATCTGGCAGCCCAGGCGGCTGTTGGGCTTTACATAGAATGCTTCAGACAGCATGGCCTCTTCGTCGTCGCCTTTTTCGGGCAGCGTGACATCATTCAGGACATAACATTGGCAGGAGGCACACATGGCCATGCCGCCACAAATCCCTATTGTACCTTCCGGTGCCAGTTCGTAAGCCTTACAAAGTTCCATGATATTCATGGACATATCAGTAGGCGCTTGAACCTCGTGGATTTGGCCTTCCCGATCCGTTATTTTTATGGTAATATCCATCTTTTGTTGTTGGAGCTGTTTCCCGCTGTCCGCTGTATCTTTTTATTTGCGATGAACGAAGCCGCCGAAACCGCGCCCGTCAAAGGCAAATAAAAAGGATGCCGCTTCCATCGGGGCTGGCGTCTGCATTATAGTGTTAATTTAGTCAATCGATTTTACGACCGCTTTTTCCGCTTCCTTTCGGGATCCGTCAAAACCATCCACTCCAGACACCGTGGTGTACTTCATTACATATTTCTTGCCGGGATTCAGGCGTTGGTAAACACTTTGACACATTAATGTCGCCTCATGGAAACCACAAAGGATGAGCTTTAATTTCCCGGGATACGTATTTACATCGCCAATCGCATAAATGCCCGGAACATTGGTTTGATAATCCAAAGCATTGTCCACTTTAATCGCATTTTTTTCGATTTCGAGTCCCCAGTTTGCAATCGGGCCCAGTTTTGGCGACAATCCAAACAACGGAATAAAATAATCGGTTTCGATTTTGCGGTGTGCACCGTTCTCGTCAATATCAATCGATTCAAGTCGCTCAGCACCATTCAGCCCGACGACTTCTCCCGGCGTAATCAACTTAATCTTTCCGAGGTTTTTGAGTTCCTGGACTTTCTCGACTGAATCGAGTGCCCCGCGAAATTCGTTGCGGCGGTGTATCAGGGTAACTTCAGAGGCGACATTGGAGAGGAAAATACTCCAGTCCAGTGCCGAGTCGCCGCCGCCGGCAATTACCACTTTCTTATCACGAAATTTTTCAGGGTTTTTGATAAAGTATTTCACCCCTTTATCTTCATAGAAGGCGATGTCCTCGATCAAGGGTTTGCGCGGTTCAAAACTGCCAAGCCCTCCGGCAATCGCTACGGCGTTTGCATGGTGCTTTTTGCCTTTGTCGGTGGTGACGATAAAAGTCCCGTCGTCAAGCTTTTCAATCGTTTCAGCGCGTTCACCCAATGTAAATCCGGGTTGGAACTGCTTGATTTGTTCCATCAGGTTGTTCACGAGATCGCCCGCCAAAACCTCCGGAAAACCGGGAATGTCGAAAATAGGCTTTTTCGGGTAAAGCTCCGCAAGTTGTCCTCCAATTTGCGGTAACGCATCAATGATGTGGCACCTCAGTTTTAATAAACCTGCTTCAAATACAGCGAAAAGCCCCGTGGGTCCCGCTCCTATTATAAGTATATCTGTTTTAATCATTGTTTTTGAAATTCCGGCATTCATCTGTTTTCAGCTTAGTGTGCAAAATTCCTGAAAAAGCGGGACACCATTTATGACAACCATCACGTTTTGGCAAATATTTGGTCCGGTACCGCGTGAGGGATCGAGGCGGTATCCTTGCCTTTTTCAGGCAAGATTAAGCCGAGAGCCCGACCCGAAGGGGCACGCCAAAAAAGCTTAAGCAATATTTTTTACAGTTTCGATTTGCGGAGCGAATTTTTTAATCGTGGTTTCGACACCGGCTTTCAATGTCATCTGGTTGACGCTGCAGGCGATGCAGGCGCCTTCGAGGCGAACGGTGACGTGCTTGTCATCCTCGATCCCGATCAGCGTGATATCGCCGCCATCGGAATTCAGGAACGGCCTAATTTCTGCCAGTGCCATTTCGATGTTCTGCGTTAATTCTTCTGTTGTCATTTTTTTTTTAATTTGAAAATGTGATGATTCGAAAATTCGGAAATGTGTTCCGGTTGTTCAATCTATACGCTTTTAGTACTATTGACCTGGAAATTGTCTGCCGTAACATTTTCAAATTTCCAAATCCTCAAATTTGCTAATTTTTCTTCACTGCTGAGCAGCCTGCCATGGTCGTAATCTTGATGGCCTCTGTAGCGGGAAGATTCTCATTCCGGTTGACGGTTTGCTGAACCACATTGCGGGTAATTTCCTCAAAAACCGTTTCGATAACCGAGGCGGTCTGCAATGCGGCAGGCCGGCCATAATCGCCGGCTTCGCGAATCGATTGTACGATGGGCACTTCACCTAAAAACGGCACATTGAGGTCTTCGGCCAAATTTTTTGCACCTTCCTGCCCAAAGATATAGTATTTGTTTTCAGGCAATTCTTCCGGAGTGAAATACGCCATGTTCTCGATAATTCCCAAAACAGGTACATTGATGCTCTCCGAAAGAAACATCGAAACGCCTTTTTTAGCATCGGCCAATGCGACTGCCTGTGGGGTACTGACTACGACCGCACCCGTTATTGGCAGCGCCTGCATGATCGACAAATGGATGTCACCGGTTCCAGGCGGAAGGTCGATCAGCATAAAGTCAAGTTCGCCCCAATCTGCATCAAAAATCATTTGGTTCAATGCCTTCGACGCCATGGGACCACGCCAGATCACGGCCTGGCTCGGTGCGGTAAAAAATCCGATGGACAATATCTTCACGCCATAACTTTCGATCGGCTTCATTTTAGAGCGGCCATCCACGGTCACTGAAATGGGCTTTGCCATTTCCACGTCAAACATGATGGGCATCGATGGTCCATAAATGTCGGCATCGAGGACACCGACTTTGAATCCCATTTGCGCCAATGTTACTGCCAGGTTCGCCGTAACCGTTGATTTCCCGACACCGCCTTTCCCGGACGCCACTGCAATGATGTTGCTGATTCCGGGAATCGCCTTGCCTTTAATTTGGTTGGCGTCCTGTTTTTCCGGTGTTTCCACCTTAATATTTACTTTTACTTTCGCCTCTGCCGATATCTTTTCCAGTATGGTTTTACGGATATCGTCTTCCGCACGTTTCTTAATATGTAATGCCGGCGAATGCAACACGACATCGACCACTACTTCGTCACCGAAAGTGAGTACATTAGTCACGGCACCACTTTCGACCATATTTTTACCTTCGCCTGCCACCGTGATGGTTTCGAGCGCTTTTAGGATTTCTTTTCTGTCTAGTTTCATAGTTTTTTGCTGTCTTATTAAGACTAAATTAAGTCCTGAAGCTTCGGGAGCAAAGATAATAGGAATAGTTGTGATTTTAAAGGATTTGGATTGGATTTGTCTATGGCTTTAATTTGGAATCCTGATAAGTGGAATCGACCGGATTTAAAAGTGACAACGCCGATCTCCCTTCAAAATATAGTTGGCGAAATGTACGTGTTATTAAGACTTAAAGTCAATCAAAATCAAATTTTTATATTGAAAAATGGAAATGGCCTACTGCACTTCCGGCTTCCACAAATGCTTTTCAAAATCCACAATCTGGTTGTCTTCCACTTCAACGCCTTCGCTTTCCAAAAGCTGCTGCATTAAATTGGTGCCGTCAAAATGGTGCTTGCCTGTCAAAAGCCCAACGCGGTTTACCACCCGGTGCGCCGGCACATCATCGGGGCAATTGTTCATGGCCCAGCCGACCATCCTGGCGGAGCGCGCGCTGCCAATGGCTTTGGCAATCGCGCCGTATGAAGTGACTTTTCCGTATGGAATCTGTCTCGCTACGGCGTATACCCGTTCAAAGAAATTGTCGTCGGCAGCCACTAGCTGAAGTAATATAAAATGATGTTTACCAATGTAATGATTGATACAAGTCCTGTTATTGAACCAATAATATAGTTCATGTTTTTCAGAATAAAGGTTGTTTTGGACTGCATCTTTTTAAAGAAAGCGATGTAGCAGTAGAACCCAAAAAACGCACCCAGCCCGGAACCAAATACGAACGTATAAATAAACGGCAGCCTGAACTCAAAATAGTGGTACGATGCGAGTGTGACACTGATAAAAACATAAAAAGGAATCGGGAAGAAATTGAGCGCCGAAAGCAGCATCCCCATAAAAAAACGGCTTCGTTTACTGTGGAGCCTTACTTCTTCTTTGTCTACATTGGGCTTTTTTGCAAAAAAGAAAAAATATACCGTCAGCAACGCAAAAACCCCAAGTCCAGCCTCTCGAAGCATAATGACAATTTGCGGATTTTTGTCAATAAATTCAGCGAAAATCACGCCAATAAACGTCTGTGCCAACACTACTATCGTCGCACCACAGGCAAAAATCATCGCTCGCGTTCGGCCTTCGCTGAGACTGACTTTAGCCGCTGTCATATTGATCAGCCCCGGCGGTGTGATACCAAATGAGGCTGTGAGGAATCCGAGGAACAACGGCAGCGAATAACCCATTTATTTTATTTTAAACCGAATATACGTAATTGCTTTGTCAATTTCCAAATATTGTTTTTCATAAAACGTCTGGATACCAGTAACTTCCTCCGGAGCGCCATGATTGTTGTACACATTGTGGTTGGCATACAACACCTCGTGGCCTTCGCCATGTAACACGCCAAGCGTGTATCCATGCATGAATTCACTGTCTGTCTTTAAATTCATGATGCCGTCCGGTTTCAGGATCTTATTATACAACTGCAGGAATTCTGAATTGGTCATGCGGTGCTTCGTCCGCTTGTACTTAATCTGAGGATCAGGAAACGTAATCCAGATCTCGTCTACTTCATTTTCGCCAAAAACATGATCGATCAGTTCAATCTGGGTGCGCACGAAAGCCACGTTGTGCATGCCGTCTTCAACTGCCGTCTTGGCACCACGCCAGAACCGTGCGCCTTTGATGTCAATTCCTACAAAATTCCGATCCGGATATTTTTCAGCAAGGCCTACAGAATATTCTCCTTTGCCACAACCCAGTTCCAGAATCAACGGGTTTTCATTTTTGAAAAAATCTGCGTTCCATCTGCCTTTAAGCGGAAATGCCCCGCTTACCACTTCTTCCCTTGTTGGCTGGAAAACATTCCCGAAGGTTTCATTTTCCTTAAATCTTTTTAACTTATTTTTACTTCCCACAACGTTGCTTTAATTATTTGGTAAAATTAAGGAAATATACAAGAACCCAATTCGTTTTACCTTGCGCTTTTCAAAAATCATTTACCATTGGAAACCACCACCCGAAATATCCTTGTCGCGCCCCTGAATTGGGGCATTGGCCACGCGACACGGTGTATTCCCATTATCAAAGCATTACAGCAAAACAATTTCAATCCGATCATTGCATCCGATGGTGCCGCGCTGGCAATCCTTAAGAAAGAATTTCCTGAAATCCTGTGCCTGGAGTTGCCTTCTTACGAAATTGAGTATGCTAAAAATGGCAATCATTTCAAATGGAAAATGCTCAAAAACATGCCCGCGATGATTGATGCCATTCTGAACGAAAAGAAAATCGTGAAAAAATGGGTGAAAAAATATGATTTGTACGGCATCATTTCAGATAACCGGCTTGGGGTGTTCAGCAAAAAAATTCCGTGTGTGTTTATGACGCACCAACTGAATGTTCTCACCGGGAATACTTCGTGGCTGACCAGCAAACTGCACCAGGCGACAATAAAAAAATTCAACGAATGTTGGGTTCCCGATTTTCAGAAAAACCCAAACCTGAGCGGAAAACTGGGACATCTCGATCATCCGGATTTTAAGATCAAGTATATTGGTGCGTTAAGCCGATTAAAGAAAATGCCGCTTCCGCAGCGTTACGACCTGATGGTCATGCTGTCTGGTCCGGAGCCGCAACGGAGCATGCTCGAAGAACGGCTGTTCGAAGAGTCGTTGCGTTATGACGGCAAAGTGGTTTTCGTAAAAGGAAAAATCGAGACCGAACAAAAGGTACTCCAATACGACAACATTACTTTTTACAACTTTATGAACTCTGAAGAGCTCGAAAAAACGTTTAATGAAAGCGCATTGGTGCTTTGCAGATCGGGTTACACGACCATCATGGACCTTTCATTCCTGAACAAAAAGGCGTTCTTTATTCCGACGCCGGGACAATATGAACAGGAGTACCTCGCTAAAAAACTGAAAAAGGAAGGATTGGTTCCGTATGCAAAACAGGAAGATTTCAGGATTGAGAATTTACTCGAGGTAGATTTGTACAAAGGACTTAAACCATTTGAAAACAAAACAAGCTGGAAACAGTTATTTGGACTTTTCGAGCGTGAATGAGAATTCGGAACCAACACCAAACTGGCTCTCGATATAGATTTTCTCATCGTGCGCTTCTATAATATGCTTTACGATGGAAAGCCCAAGCCCTGATCCACCTTCTGCTCGGGCTCCGCTTTTATCGACACGGTAAAAACGTTCAAATAATCGTGGAATATGCTGTTTTTCGATGCCCTCGCCGTTGTCGTTGACGCGAACGATTACTTTATTATTCACCAGATCTTCAATACCCACTTCGACGGAGCCATTTTGCTTGCCGTACTTGATCGCATTGACAATCAGGTTCATCAGCACCTGCTGAATTTTCTCGCGGTCACCCATTACCTTGATCGGCTTGGCGTATTTATTGTCAAACGACAAAATAATGTTCTTCTTTTCCGCTTTCATCTCGAGAAGGTCGAATACATTCTGCACCACTTCGACGACATTGAATTCAGACATGGTCAGGTTTAGCGTCCCCGACTCCAGTTTGGTAATCATATCCAAATCCTGTACAATAAAAATGAGCCGTTCCACACCTTTTTCAGCCCGCTGCAGGTACTTTTTACGGATACTTTTGTCATCCATGGCACCATCAAGCAACGTTGAAAGGTAACCTTGTACTGTGAAAAGCGGCGTCTTCAACTCGTGGGACACGTTGCCGAGGAACTCACGGCGGTATTCTTCGCGGACTTTCAGGGTTTCAATTTCCATTTTTTTATCCGTGGCGAACTTTTTCACTTCCCGCGTCAGGGTGGCCATATCTGTGCTGATGGACTCCCTGCGGAAGGTACTCGACTCAAGAAAAGACACGTCATCATAGATTTTTTTCACCCTCCGGTAAATAAAAACCTCCACACGGTATTGGATGACAAAAAAAGAAAATACATACAGGGAAATGGCAAACACCAGGCAAAAATTGATCAGGCCGTTGCGTTGCTGGTCGAAGAAAAAATACGCCAATATTGCTGCAAAACCTGTAGCAAACAGCGTAATATACAGCGCCGATTTTACGGCAAATTTATAAGTCTTTTTGAAACTGATGCTCATTTTCGAAGTTGCAATGTACCAAAGTTACAAACCTGGTTAGTTTCCGGTACAATTCCGGCGTTAAACTTCGAATTTATATCCGACACCTTTTATGGTCTTGAAAAAATCATCTCCGATCTTCTCGCGAAGTTTCCTGATATGGACGTCGATCGTCCGGCCACCAACGATTACCTCGTTGCCCCAAACCTTATCCAATATCTCTTCCCGTTTAAAAACCTTTCCCGGTTTTGAAGCCAGCAGGTAAAAAAGCTCAAACTCTTTCCTGGGCAAAACAATCTCAACGCCGTCCTTTATAATATTGTACTCTTCACGGTTGATTTCGATCCCGCCGACATTAAGGGTTTCAGAATTGCCGTGATCATCGTCTTTCAGCCTCCGCAGCAGCGCCTTTACCTTGCTGACAAGCAATTTTGGCTTGATTGGCTTGGTGATATAATCGTCTGCGCCGGCTTCCAGGCCGACAAGTTGTGAGTATTCTTCATTACGGGCAGTCAGGAAAGTAATGATGGTCTGGCTCGTTTCGGGCATTTTCCGAATCAACTCAGTGGCTTCCATACCATCCATTTCGGGCATCATCACGTCCATGATAATGAGGTGCGGCAGTTCTTTTTTGGCTTTGGCTACGGCTTCCCTTCCATTGCTCGCGGTGATGATCTGGTATCCTTCCTGTGAAAGATTGTACCCTACAATCTCGAGTATATCTGCCTCATCATCAACCAATAAAATCTTGATATCCTTTTTTTTCATGTGCCGAATTGTTCGATTTGTGAGTGTAAATGTAAATATAAAACAAAACCATAAGGTGCATTTACTGTAATTTAATGTCTTAACATTTTGATAATGTTAAAAACACTTAAACGTAACGCTCCATTAACGTGAATTTTACACAGCCGAAGTTCCTTTGCATCAAAATTAAAACACCCGAAAATGAGAATCAAGTCATTGATTATTACCCTATTTTTTTGCCTTACTGCCTTTGCTCAAAACAAAGGTACCGTATCCGGAACCATTACTGATAAAGAACTCAACAACGAACCGTTGCCATTTGCCAGCGTTACCATAAAAGGAACGACGATGGGCACCAGTACCGACATGGAAGGAAAATACACCTTAACCCTTCCTGAAGGAAATTATACTTTGGTGGTGAGTTTTGTGGGTTATGAAACCGCAGAAACCGCAATTACCATAAAAGCAGATCAGAATATCGTATTGGATCAGGCACTCGGTGCAGGAAGTGTAAAACTGGACGACGTTGTGCTTACACAAAGTATCAACCGCGAAAAAGAATCGGTGTTGTTGCTCGAACAGAAAAATGCGACGGTCATCAAGCAAAGTATTGGCGCGCAGGAACTTTCCCGAAAAGGAGTCAGCGACGTTGAAGAAGGGCTCACCAAGATTACCGGAATTACAAAGGTAGGATCGCGTGGTCTTTTTGTACGCGGGCTTGAGGACCGATACAACAACCTGCTCGTGAATGGCCTTGCCGTTCCATCAAACAACCCATTCCGCAAAATCATTCCACTGGATTTGTTCCCCACAGACATCGTCGGCGCGATTGACGTATATAAAACCTTCAACACCGATATCTATGGCGATTTTGCCGGAGGTACTTTCAATATTGCTACCTCAAAAGGAGGCAAAAGCATTACTAAATTAAGCATCGGCGTCGGATATACTACCGACAACAACCTGTCCGATTTCAGTATTTCCGCGGATGCAGGCGGCTTTAAAGGCTTCATGGGCTTAACGGGAAAAGACAGGATGAGACCTGGGATTTTCGGAACCGTTCCCGCGAATAAAACACTTACCGGACAGCAGTCATTGGCAGCATTCAAGACCGGATTTGACGTCGATACCAAAAAAAGTCCGCTGAACACCAGTATCGGCGTATTGCACGGCGAGAAGTTTGACCTTAAGAACGACGCCAAGTTTTCTTACCTTCTTTCCCTGAACTTCGACAACAGTTATAAGGTGCGGGACGGTTTGGACAGAACTGTAAACGGTACGATTGATGGAGATGCCGGATTTTTTAATGATTTTAACAAAAAATCCTACCAATATGAAACCAACACGTCAGCACTGATTGGCGCCAGTTACAAAGTAGGTGCGCTGGACCTTGGCGCCAACATATTTTACCTGAGGAATACCCGCAATTCGATAGAGGACCAGCTGGGTGTTAGCGAAGATAAAGTTGAAAATCCAAATTTCCTTATCCGGACCAACCAATTGGACCAATCCGATTATCTTACCGCACAGCTTACCGGAAAATACTTTCTGACACAAGATAAAAACCAAAGCATTAAAGGAGGCTTGTCTTTCTCAAAGACTTCTTACCAACAGCCGGACCGTAAGTTTTTCTCGGGTACCAAAGAAGGCGATAATATCATTGTTTCCTATGGTGGGAATAATTTCCTTCGCCAGTATCTGGACATCAACGGTAATTTCTATTTCTCGGGCATGGCAGAGTACAACTTAAAATTCGGAAAAGACGAAGAGAAAAACCAGTCGCTTACTTTTGGGTATAACGGAAACGTTTCGAACGCGGAGACATCCTATCGATTTGTAAGTACCAGTTCAGGCGCTGCAATCACAGTTCCTGTTAACAGTATAGACGCAAAACTGCAAAGTGACCTTTCTGCAGAAGTATTTAATTTCAGGGAATCATCAAATGGGCAGTACCAGACCAAATTATCAGAATCAGTGAATGCTGCGTATGCTAATATTTTATACCACTTCGGCGAAAAATGGGAACTGAATGGCGGAATCAGGGCTGAAATGGCTACACGGGAAACAAAATACAGGGAAAACAGTTCATTTGGCGATCCCTTCAAGAAAGAGCCTTTTGACAAATTTTATGTGTTGCCTGCCTTAAATGTAAAATACAGCCTTTCTGATCGCGCGAACCTTCGACTGGCTTCAGGATTGACATACACCAAGCCAGTACAGATCGAAACTTTGGGCATTACTTACATCAATGCCGATGGAACTTCTGTAAGTGGTAATCCTTTCCTGGTGAACAGTGACAACCTTAACGTTGACTTCAAATATGAGTTTTTTCCAACCAATAAAGAAATGCTTGCCATAGGCGTATTTGGAAAAAGCATCAACAATGCTATCGAGCGTAGCTTCCAGGCAAGTGCCGGGGGATTCATTACCACGTTCTTCAACACTGGAGACGCAACATTATATGGTGCTGAACTGGAATTCCTTCTGGACCTTGGGAGGATCAATAAAAACCTTTCAGACCTGTCACTTGGTTTCAATACTTCGCTGATGCAAACCGAAGTACAGACCAATCCTAATGTAATAAACAGTAATGGTACTTTGGTTCAATCCAGGGAGACACACCCGACCAGAGAACTACAGGGCGCTTCAAAATGGTTGATCAATTCAGATTTGAAATACCAGTTCAATCTGGCCAAGGAATGGAGCAATACCGTTTCTGTAGTTTATTCGGTATTTGGGAAAAGGATTTTCAGTGTAGGAACCATCCCTTTTGACCATATATATGAGTTGCCGGTAAGCAAACTGGATTTGGTTTGGACCAGCAAACTGTCCCAGCATTTTGATTTAAAATTCTCGGCAGACAACATCCTGAATCCTGATGTCCGATTTGAAATTGGCGACGATACGAACCAGACAAATTTCACAGAAACGTCAAGAATATTACAGGATTACAAGCGCGGCGTGGGATTCTCTTTAGGATTTTCTTACACCTTCTAAAATTAGGATTTAGTTGATTTAGTTATAATTAAGGCTGTCTTCGGATGGCCTTTTTTTGTAAGGCAAATAGGCATCTCTTAACATTCACTTAATGATTTCATCGGTTTACGATAACCTTATTATAACAATGGCGTAACGACCAGTTTGGGTCACTGAAATACCTTTGACCCATAAAATTTAAATAACAAACAACATGAAAAAATTAGTTTTTAGCCTGGCTCTGATTGCATCAATTTTCACTGGATGCAGTAGCGATGATGAAAGTGCACCAGAACCGGTAGTAGGTGAAATCACAGGTACCATTACGGCAAACACCGTGTATGCATACGGTAATTACACTTTGAAAGGAATCGTAAAAATCAATCCGGGAGTAACCGTGACTTTTGATGCAGGATCTACAATCACTGCAAACAAAACTACAGGTGACAACGCATTAGTCGTTTTGAATGGAGGAAAGCTTATCATTAACGGTACGGCTTCACAACCAGTCGTTTTTACAGAAGCTTCACAAGTTCCGGGATCATGGGGTGGTATCATCATGTATGGTGATGCGCCGATAAAAGCAGTTGGTGGTGCTGTAACAGCTACTTCTGAGGATGGAAACAACCAAACTTATGGTGGAACAAACACTACCCATAACGGTGGTTCATTGAACTATGTGAGAGTGGAATATGCCGGAGCTAAATTGGCTGACGGAACAAAAGAGAACAACGCATTCACATTCTATTCTGTAGGTTCAGGAACACAATTGGATCACCTGGTAGCTTACAAAGGTGCTGATGATGGATATGAGTTCTTCGGTGGAACTGTAAGTGCTACAAACCTGGTTTCATACGGAAACTTTGATGATGCTTTTGACTGGCAGGATGGATGGCAAGGCCAAAACAATTCGAATTGGTATGCTTACCAAACTGTAAAAGGAAACTTCGGTATGGAAATCGAAGCATCTAACAACAACAATACTTTCTTCCCTAAAGTAACCAATGTAACTTTGAAAAGAGCTACAGGTACTACGCCAGAAGTTGCCGGAACAATTGAAATCGATGCATTCCAATTCAAAAAACAAGGAAATGGAGATTTCAGCAATGTGGTAATCGAAGGATACGGTGAATATACTGAAGGTGCTAACACATACCACGGTGCCGCTGTGAAAATACAGGATGCTCAAACCAACACAGATCAGGTATTGGCTTCAAGAATTAAAGTGACCAACGCTAAAATTTCAGGTACGACGCAAACTACTCCAGTGGGTGCAACGGTAGATTTGATCGTGGCATTCCCAACAGGAACTTTTACTACAAGCAATACAGCTACAGGTGCTTCATTGACTACCGGAAACTGGGCTACTGTAGGCACTACGAACTTGTTGCAATAATCGCAGACAGCGTTTTAAGCTCAAGCAATAAACTAATAAGACACTTCTCTTCGGGGAAGTGTTTTTTTTATTGCGATAATTGTTAAAATTTTATTGTATTTTTGATTCATAACGTGGTGTGAATCAAAATTTTTATACTTTTACAGCCATAAAACTCCCCAAATGCAAAGAAATTACTTTTACCTGATACTGCTCATGTGCTTCCTCTTCTCTGCCGGAGTTTCTGCGCAGGAAGTAAACAAGCAACAGCCTGCCGTTACGGAAGGATTGAATTTCTACCCGAACCCGGTGAGCAATGGCAAGATTTATATTACTTCGAAAACCACGTTGGAAAAGGAAATTTCTATTTTCGACGTTTTGGGTAAAAGGGTGTTCCAATTAACGACTACAAATAAGGAATTGAACATCTCTACGCTTTCTCCGGGCGTGTACATCATTAAGATCAAGGAAGGCGATGCTACCGCCACCAGAAAACTGATTGTCAAGTAATTATTATTTGTAGGATTTTTAATTTTTGTTACAAATTAACTATTCTTTTACACGGTTTGTTTCAAACAAAACAAATTTGTGTTTATCTTTGCGCGGTAAAAACTTAATTAAAATTCATAAAATGAAAAAAATTTACTTATTGTTATTGTTAGCATTCAGTACGGTTTCTTTTGGACAGTTGCTTAATGATAATTTAAATTATTCTGACAACGCCTTGTTGTCAGATAATGGATGGACTGCACATAGCGGCGCGGGGACTAATCCAATCGCGGTTGGAGCAGCGAATGGTTTATCATATGCCGGTTATACTGGTCTTACTGGAATTACTGCTTCTGCTGAAGGAAATGCTGCAGTAATTAGTGCAAACGGAGAAGATGTAAATAAATCTTTTGGCACAGTAAATAGCGGAACAATTTATTATTCTTTCCTAGTAAACGTTTCTAATGCGTCAGCGGGTTATTTCACACATTTAGGTGACGGAACGGGATCAAATTTTGCTGCAAGGGTATTTGTACAACCATCTGCTAATGCTGGTAAAATCAACTTTGGAATTTCAAATAGTTCTACTGCAACTTACGGCGCTACTGATTTCGATTTGAATACAACATATCTGCTTATTGTGAAATATGAAGTCGCTGTTGCTGGTACAGTTAGCCTATGGGTAGAAACTTCAGGTGTTCCTGCTGACGAAGCTAGTGCTGGAGCTCCGGAAGCTAGTGCTTCCGGCGGAGGTCAAGCAGCTGTCGGAAATGTCCACTTAAGACAATACTCGAATCCTCCAACGCTGACAATTGACGGAATTTATGTCGATTCTGGCTGGTTCGGTAATACACCTCCGCCAGTATGCCCTTTGTCTTTAAGCACACCTACAAAAGTTTGTGATGCTGTTACTGCTGGTACAGACACATATACTGTAACTATTCCTTTCGCTGGTGGCGGAACTCAAAGTTACACATTAAACGCAGATTCTGGTACTATAAGTGGTGCAAACCCAAGTGTTGACGCGTCAGGAGACATCATTATCTCTGGAATTACGGAAGGCACTGCTCTTGCTTTTACTGCTGTTGGCGGTGATTGTAACTTGACACTAAATGTGACTTCGCCAGTTTGTACACCTGCTGCTGCTGGTGTTGCGTTGCCTTACACAGATCAATTCAACTATACTGTTGGTGAAAGCCTGAATGCACAATCACCATGGTCCCTTATCGCAACAGGCACAACCGATGAGATATTAGTTTCAGCCGGAAACCTTGACTACACCGGATTATTATCAACAGGGAATTCAATTTCTTTCAGTGAAGGAGGCTTAGATACTGCGGTAAATTTCGCTACTCCTGTGACAACTGGAACAATATACTATTCTTTTCTAGTGAATGTTGCATCATTGCCTGCCGGAACTGCACTTCCTGAATTTGATCCAAACGGTGGTTATTTTGCCGGCGTCGGAAATGGAACAAATTTTGGCGCAACTTTGTGGACGAAAAAAGTAGACGGGACTGAGGATACTTATAATTTTGGTTTGGAAGTAAGAACGGCAACAGGCACCAATACTACCTGGACTACGCAGGCTTTCAACATCGGTGAAACAAATTTTGTAGTCGTTGGTTACATGTTTGGCGATAGTGCAACAGCATCTGACGATATGGCTAGCCTTTGGATTAACCCTGTTGTAGGTGACAGTCAAAATGTTGCGGATCTAACAGATACTCACACAGGGGCAGACCTGGCTTCAATAAATCGATTTTTCTTGAGACAAGATAGTACTGCAGAAACAGGTGCTTATCAAATCGATGCCTTAAGAGTTGGGCAAAATTGGGAAGAGGTTACAGGTTCAAACCTTAGCACCAAAGACAACCAGATCGCTGGCCTTAAAGTATATCCAAATCCAGTAACCAACGGTACTTTGTTTATCAATACGGCTGCTAACGGCGAGAAAGCGGTTACAGTGTATGACGTACTTGGAAAACAGGTTTTGAATACCAAAACTTCAACGAACGCAGTAAACGTATCGAACCTGAAAGGTGGTGTTTACATCGTAAAAATCACTGAAGGTGGTAACACGGCTACAAGAAAAATGGTGATTAAATAATCCATTTCTTAAATAATTTCAAAAGCGCTCTTCGGGGCGCTTTTTTTATTTTCCCTACTTTTGCAAAAAAAATCCATTGTTCAACGCATCCGACATCTTTACCATCTCCTCCCAAAAGCAGTTCGACAAAACCGCTTTAAAAGTTTTCCGTTACCAGCATGAAAACAATGCCGTGTATCGCGAATTCTGCGATTTGCTGCAGGTCGATAAAGGAAGCGTGAAATCATTGGCGCAGATTCCGTTCCTGCCCATACAGTTCTTTAAAACGCATCAGGTGGTATCAAACCTTAACGAGGTCCAGCAAACATTTACCAGCAGCGGCACAACTGGCACAAACACCAGCCGGCACCTCGTCACCGATGTCTCATGGTATGAGCAAAGTTATCGCGCCGCGTTTACCGAGTTTTATGGGAATATCGAAGACTATGCAATCCTCGCACTGCTCCCTTCGTATCTGGAACGCGAAGGATCGTCACTGATTTACATGGTGGAGGACTTAATCAAAATGACCAATAACGCGGACAGCGGCTTCTACCTTTTTAACCACGAAGACCTGATCCAAAAGCTGACGGCGCTTGACCATGACGGACAGAATGTAATTCTGATTGGCGTAACATACGGCCTGCTGGACCTTTTGGAAAAACAATCTTTCAGCCTGAACAACACGATTATCATGGAAACCGGCGGCATGAAAGGCAGGCGCAAGGAAATGATCCGTGAGGAACTGCACAAAGTACTGTGTGACGGCTTTGGCTTATCTGCAATCCACTCTGAATACGGCATGACGGAATTGCTGTCGCAGGCGTATTCTTTAGGCGATGGGATTTTTGAATGCCCACAGTGGATGCAGGTCCTAGTCCGTGACACAGAAGACGCATTGACTTATGTCGAAAATGGAAAAACGGGTGGCATTAATGTGATCGACCTGGCGAATATCAATTCCTGCTCGTTTATCGCCACGCAGGACCTTGGGAAAAAATATGCCAACAACACCTTTGAAGTGCTCGGCCGTTTTGACCATTCAGACATCCGCGGATGCAACCTAATGGTACTGTAATTCCCACATACCGTTACTTCAGGTATAGGCAATGGTTGTAATAGTCAATTATCGCCTTTCCTTCGAGCAAAATATCGGCACCGATAATCCCGTGAACTGCCTTCGCCTTGTGCTCCGTGAGCGCCTCATTGACATGTGACAAATCGAAAATCACTATGGAAAGGTCATCGGTCTTCCAACGCCCCAGCGCAATGCTGTTTTTCACTGAAAGCTGGGTGTGCATGCCCACCGCGCCCGCGCCCGCCGCTTTTGTCTTCGATTTCCTCGCTTTCAGCGAAAAAAACTCAATACTTTCAAACCCTACGCAGCTGTTTGAAGCGCCTGTGTCCAGAATGAAATTCCCCTGGACGCCGTTTATTTTAGCCTTAATTAATAAATGCTGTGTTTTGGTGATCCTGAATTTAATTTTCCGGTATTTTTCCAGTTTCAGGACATCGTGAAGGTCTTTCATAATTGCAAATGAGCTTCAAAAATAGCCAAAAATACCGCACCTTTTGGCATCAAAAACATAACTTTGCCTTTTTATTATTTATGCTGATAACAGACACCCATTCCCATATTTACAGCGAAGAATTTGCCGACGACCGCGACGCCATGATGCAGCGCGCCTTCGATGCCGGCGTAAAACGAATCTTCGTCCCTTCCATCGACTCGTCCTACACGGAAAAAATGTATGCCATGGAAGCGCAATATCCAGAATCGGTTTTCCTGATGATGGGTTTGCATCCGACATATGTCAAGGAAAATTATGAAGACGAACTGCGCCACGTGGAAACCGAATTGTCCAAAAGGAAGTTTGCCGCGATTGGCGAAATCGGGATTGACCTGTATTGGGATAAAACGACGCTTCCGCAACAACAAATTGCCTTTCGCAGGCAGATCCAGCTTGCAAAACAATACAAACTTCCCATCAATATCCATTGTCGCGAAGCTTTTGACGAAATCTTTGAAATCCTCGACGCCGAGAAATCACCCGAACTGCGGGGCATTTTTCATTGCTTCGCCGGAAATTATGAGCAGGCATTGCACGCCATTTCACTGAACATGAAACTTGGAATCGGCGGCGTCGCCACCTTTAAAAATGGAAAAATTGATCAATTTCTAAACCAAATTGACCTGGAGAACATCGTACTGGAAACCGATTCGCCTTATCTCGCGCCGGTACCGTTTCGCGGAAAAAGGAACGAAAGCAGCTACATTGTCAAAGTCGTTTCGAAGCTGTCCGAAATTTATGGGCTTCCCGAATCAGAGATTGCCCGGATTACCACGGAAAATTCGCGGGCTGTTTTCGGGATTTAATATAAAGAGGCAACGCATGTCAATAAATTTTTGTTCTTTTGTTATGCTATAATAAAACCGAAACATGCAGAAGTTTGATGCCATTCGCCCTTTTTATGATGCCGAAGTCAATGAGGCACTTCAAAAAGTCGCTACCCATCCAATGATGAAAGCGCTGATGAATTTTACTTTTCCGGATGTAGCTGATGAAGTGTGGATTGAACAGCTGAAAAGGACCTATTCCATAAGGGATTTTCAATGCAATTTCATTTACCAGTCATTACAGCAGGTCCTTCGCAAGAGTTCGGACGGCCTGACCACTTCGGGTTTTGAAAAACTGGAACCCAACACTTCCTATCTTTTTATTTCAAACCACCGCGATATTATCCTCGACACTTCGTTGATAAACGCATCACTTTTCGATCATGGATTGGTAATGACCGCATCGGCTATAGGAGACAATCTGGTAAAGAAATCGTTTCTGCATACGCTGTCTAGGCTGAATAGGAATTTCCTTGTGCTGCGCGGACTCCCGCCCAGGGAATTGCTGCAAAGCTCAAAATTAATGGCCGAATATATTGCACAACTACTCCTTCGCGAAAACCGTTCCGTATGGATCGCACAGCGTGAAGGCAGGACAAAAGACGGCAACGACGCTACGCATCCGGGCGTTTTAAAGATGCTTGCGATGGGGTCAGACGAAGCCAACCTGATGGACTATTTTAAAAAGGTGCGCGTGGTCCCGATTTCCATCTCTTACGAATACGACCCTACCGATGCACTGAAAATGCCGCAACTTATGGCCGAGGCGAACAACGAAATCTACATTAAGGAAAAAAATGAGGATTTCATGACGCTGCTAAGCGGAATCATGGGCCAGAAAAAACGCATCCACATCCATTTAGGAGATGTGCTCGATCAAGAAATTGATGCCATCAAAGCAGAACAGGACAACGCCAACAAGCAAATTCAGGCGCTGGCGCAGGCGATAGACGATTCCATTTTGGCGTCCTATAAATTGTGGCCAACGAACTATATCGCTTATGACCTGCTCCACAATACCGAAACCTATAAATCACATTACACCGAAAACGAGAAAATGCTTTTCGAGCGCAGGCTGGAAATGCGGATCGATGAGAATGACCCGATGCAGGTACAGAGTTTTCTGGCAATGTATGCCAATCCTGTCGTAAATAAATCGAAATACGAAAATGCAGTCTAAACCTGGTATCCTTTTAATATATACCGGAGGTACCATCGGGATGATGAAAGATTTTGAGACCGGTGCGCTCAAGGCTTTCAACTTTAGTAAATTACTTCAGAAAATTCCCGAATTAAAACAGCTCGACTGCAACATCGAAACCATCTCATTCGAGCAACCCATTGATTCATCAAATATGAATCCTGAAAAATGGGTAAAAATTGCAGGCATTATCGAGGACAATTACGATAAATTCGACGGCTTTGTCGTGCTGCATGGTTCCGATACCATGTCTTACTCCGCGTCAGCATTGAGCTTCATGCTCGAAAACCTCTCGAAACCCGTGGTATTCACAGGCTCACAGCTCCCGATTGGGGACCTCCGCACAGACGCCAAGGAAAACCTGATTACGGCCATCCAGATCGCGTCCATGCACCAAAATGGCAAGCCAGTAATCAAAGAAGTAGGCCTGTATTTTGAATACAAATTGTACCGAGGCAACCGCACCACAAAGATCAATGCAGAACATTTTAATGCCTTTGCGTCGCCCAATTACGCGCCTTTGGCAGAATCCGGCGTGCATTTAAAATTCAATCCCGAGCTGTTTTTGCCCAAAACCACTGCGAGAAAACTGATTGTACATAAGGAACTCAGCAACCAGGTTGCCGTTGTGAAATTGTTTCCGGGCATCGGCGAAACCGTGCTTTCGTCTATATTGAACAGTCCCGGCTTGAAAGGCATCGTGCTCGAGACCTACGGCGCCGGAAATGCGACGACGGACGAATGGTTCATCAACCTGCTGAAAAAGGCAATCAGGAGCGGACTTTACGTCGTCAACGTGACCCAATGTTCCGGAGGCAGCGTCAGCATGGGGCATTATGAAACCAGCACTTCGATGAAAAAAATTGGCGTTATTTCAGGCAAAGACATCACTACCGAAGCGGCCATTACAAAATTGATGTACCTCTTAGGGCAGAACGTGGCGCCCAATGTCTTCAAAACCATTTTCGAAACGCCATTGCGCGGAGAAATCGAATAAATTCCATCGTTTTCTGGGCGTTGCCCGTTGCGGAGCCCATTATGACTCCTTAAATTCCGACAGCAACGTGCCGGGCTGTCCGCTGTATCTTTTCATGCCTTGCTCGCGCCGGCATAAAAAGGATGCCGCTTCCCCCGAAGCCCCGGGGCCTAACGCAGCCTTCCGGATCCATTGATTTCGCCCGCTTTACAAAAAATCCACACTTAAATTTCGCAGACTGATTTTTTTTTAGGTTATTTGCACCCTTAAACTTAGAGAGGTGTCCGAGTGGTTGAAGGAGCAAGCCTGGAAAGTTTGTATGTGGGTAACTGCATCGTGGGTTCGAATCCCATCCTCTCTGCAAAGAAAAATGCGCTTCCAGAACGGAGCGCATTTTTTTTGTTGGACAAGACGTGGAAAGACTTTTTTTGTCTTTCCTAAGGCTTGGACAGCAAAAAAATGGAAGCCGTTTGCAAAGTGGCTTATTTTTGTTTGACAGACTCCGCCTTCAGGGATCAACGCCGTTAATCCCATCCTCTCTGCGATTTACAATTTAAATTACTTCAAATCCCCGTAAACATTATGGTTCACGGGAATTTTCATTTCCTCACTATACCAAATCATTCAATTAATCGCAATGCCTTCGGGGTACAATTCGGGGTACCAAAATTTTTGAGATTTATGTACCCCGAATTTCCTGTGAGCATCTTGAGGTCGTTAAATACTTCAATCTGAAGCGAAAGCTGACTGGCGACACCGGTAGACAGAGAGTGATCCCGTATATGCTAAAGCCAAAGCAGCTGCGATTATTTTCTATTCCGTTTCAGAAACCTTTCACATGAATTTCATAAATGATTCTGAAGCCGCCGGCAGCCGCTATCTTGAAAAAGTAACTGAGAACTATTCCAACCTTCGGGATTTACGTGAGCTTATATTGAATTAATTTGTCCAATCATTAAAACTAAGCCTGTCTTGTCGGAATAGGCTTTTATTCAATTTCCATAAAAAAGTTTTGGCCTTTTTTATCCTTTTAAAATCAAGGTTCCTCGTTGATATCTTGTAAGTTCTTCAATTTTAATCAAATTAACATACTTTTTGAGTACATCTCCGTGAATTACCTTTTGATCCAACTCAACTCTTTGCCTGTAGTTCTCTCCTATAAAATCTATGATTTCGAGATTGTTCTTTTTAGCCAGTTCCATATAAAAAATATAAGAGAGCCTATTGGTATACGCGATGGAATTCCCCGACCAAAATTTCCAATAATTGTCTGAGTACCTCAAAAAGTTAAACTCTGAAATACCTTTGTCCTGAAAAAATCCTGGATTGGCAAAATGGTCGATGAAGTTTATAGTATGTACAGCGTATCCATTAGACAACCATTTTCTGGTTCTCCTAAACATTTCTCCCAAAACATCAGGACTTACGTGCTCCAGAACAACCTGTGAGCCGATATAGTCGAATTTTGCACATATCTCTTCTATAGCATCAAAGGAATATGGCGCGATATAATTAATATTGAGATAATCAAACAAGTCATTAAAGGAGCCCATTTTTTTTATCACCGAAAACTTGTACTGCAAATCCGCCTCGGTATAAATACTTTTTGAGGCAATGGCCTTAAGAAAGTTCTGGTTGTCTATGTATTTGATTTGTTTTTTGAAGGTTGAGAAGCGCAAATCAGGAGTAAGATCAACAGTAACCACTTTTTTAAACCCCAATAAAGACAACACAACAGCTGACACTACCGAATAGCCAGTACCAATTTCCAGCGCTGTGGCATTCTTGCGCAAGTCAATATTGCAATAGTCAAATTTCCGAAGACATTCATGACTTTGGTATAAAAAAACATTTTCATGGTATTTGGCATTGAACGTGACCGGAAGGTGGTTTAATTTATCGCCCAACTGTGTTGTTGCTAAAACCTTTTGCAAAGCTGCCTTTATTCTCCAATCCATAGCGCAAATATATTAAAGCGCAAATATAAATGGTTATCAACAAAAAAACACACGAAAGCCCAAACCATCGGCTCCCGACTCTTATTAAACCTCTATTATCCAATAGTTAACTTATCTACAATAATTTTTTTTATCACAAAATAATATTAAATTCACCAAATACAACCTTTAAAACTACTTATTATGAAAACAAATGTTAAGTTTATCTTTTTGCTATTTTTTACAGCCACGCTGGGTCAGGCTCAAATCAATACTGCTACAGGGGGCGCCAGTTCAGTATTACCCAACTCGCCCACATCAAATACAAATGTCGGAATCGGGACGAATGCCCCTACTCAAAAACTGGAAGTAGTTGGTAATGTAAAAGCAACTAAAGCAATTTTCCCGGGACATGAACTAAGCAATCAGACTTATCCTACTTGGGATGCGGGAATTGACGCAAGCATCTTTTTATCTGGGGGAAAAACCAATCCACTTTATCCCAACAGGCGTTTGTTCAACGTTTATGACATGTCTATGACAAGCCCCTATGCTGCCAAGTTGGTAGGACTTGGCTTAGCAGACCGGGTGGGCAGGGACAGGTTTAGCGTCCTCTTGTTTGAAGGCGCAGGCACAGAGCTTGCACTATATGATGCCACCGGCTTCGGGGAGTTCTTTAAGGTTAAGGATTACGGAGACACCAATGGTGCTTACCTGCAAATGGGAAAACCAAATACAAAAGTTATTATCGGCGGTTTTTCAAACGACCCCATCATTGGTGACAGGAAATTTACTGTAAAAGGAAATTCCCTTTTACAAGGTACGGTTTGTATCGGTGGCGATACCGCTAACCCATTTGGAATTATTCCTGTATCCGCCGGCGGGGTAAATGTCAGCTCCTACAGCCTGTTTGTTAAAGGCGGGATACTTACCGAAGAGGTTAGGGTAAATGCTGTCGCCAACTGGGCTGACTATGTATTTAAAAATGACTATAAATTAAAATCCCTGGCTGAAGTTGAAAACTACATCAAGGAAAATGGCCACCTGCCAAATGTACCTTCTGCTGCAGAGGTCAAGGAGGATGGCATTTCGCTTTCGCAAATGGCAAAAATACAACAAGAAAAAATAGAGGAATTGACTTTATATATTATCGAATTGAACAAAAAACTGGAGGCCCAGGAAAAGAAGTTAAACGAGCTGGTGCAAAAACAATAATTCGAATTATATAAAGTTTAACTTATGAAAAAAATACTTATTTGCCTGTTTGCAACTTTGCTGACGGTGACTGGCTATTCGCAGTCCCGCATTGCCAATGTTGCGCCTTGTGCCAGCGATAAGCTCTTTGAAAAAAGCATCAAGGAAAATCCTGGCATCCTCTACCAGCTTGAGGAATTGGAAAAACAATATAAAAAAGAGACCGACAAGCTGAAGCAGAGGAGATCCGGGCCACAAATGATTACCATACCGGTGGTATTTTATGTTGTAAGCCCCGGGAGTACCGATGTTTCGAACATCCCTGATTCACAAATCAATGCGCAGCTGGCAACACTGAATTCCTATTTTGCCCCATTAAACATTCAATTCTGCGTAGCTACTAAAGTGGGCAATAACACGAGCTTGCCGCTCGCTGCAGGAACATCGCTGCCGGTGCCTAATTCTGGAATTGTCAGGGTTTACAAACCTTCGATTGCAGTCCACAATATCAGTACGGCCAGCCAGCAGGCCTTAATTGGAAACTCAGTCCATTATCAGATCTCTGCTGAAAAGTTTTTAAGGATCTGGATTGTCAAGGATATCCAGGAGAACAATGTGTCTACGGGCATACTGGGTTATTCCCCTGTACCTTTAACAAGTTCGGTTTTGGATGGTGTCGTGATTAAATATAACGTAGTAGGAGGCGCATCAAATTGCACCAACTGCCTAACCAATTACAACCAGGGAAAGACATTGGTGCATGAGGTGGGCCATTACCTGAATTTGTTCCATACTTTTCACCAGGGCTGTCTGGGCTCGGGAGCGACTTGTGGCGATGAAGGAGACAAAGTCTGTGACACCCCTCAGTCCAATAATCCGATTGCCAACTGCAATGCCATTGTCAATAGTTGTCCTGAAAATCCTGACAATGATGATCTGACTAATTTTATGGGCTATGCTTACGACCCATGTAAGACTGGCTTTACGCCAGGACAGGGGATAAGAATGAATGCAGTGATAAATAGTTTCAGGCCTATGCTCGTTTCTGTAGATAACCTGGTTGACGTGGGTGCCTGCTCAGGCAATTTAGTTTCCTCCGCTATAACCGCTACGGCTTACCAGGTCTGCGTAAATAACCCAATAACTTTCAGCTCCCCTTATAATGATACCAATATCCATGGTTATAGCTGGGATTTCGGAGATCCGGGAAACCCTGGGAATACAGCTGCGACTCCATCGGCTGCCCATACTTATCCAAGTGCCGTCAATTCGCCTTATACCGTTACGCTCACCGTGACCCGATTGAGTGATGGTGTTACCTCAACAAGTACTCGAAAAGTTTTCGTAACAGCTTGCCAAGGCATTGTAAACTCTCAGGGAACCTGGATTGTGGCTGGCAGCAACCGATTAAGCTTTAGTTCAGGAATACCTGTTTTTGATCAATTCTACCCTTTAAACATTCCTATGTATTATAATAGTTCAGTCCAAAATGACAATAGTGGGAATTTGCTATTTTACACCAACAAAACTGATGTATTTAATAGCAATTACACTGCCATAAATACAGGCGGCACTACAATCGCAAACGATAGTTGGGGTGGACGCAGTGGATCAACGATGATTGTCCCTAAACCGAACAATCCCAATAAGTACTATCTCTTTTCCAATACCATTAAAACACCCTCACAAACGTTTGATAATTCTCATGGTTTCAGGTTTAGTGAAATCCAGGTAAACTCGGGGGCGGCAGTGATGAATTCCATTAGGCAGCCTATCATGGATGCCAGTGTCAGTTCTTTTTTTGAAGTACAGCAGGGCGCACTCTACAATGGAGAAGGTATTACCGCAGTAAAAAGAAGGGCAAGCCTAACCGACGAGGCGTATTGGATCATTACGTGTCTACGGGGAGTTAACGGAAAACCCTATGTTGTCGTATTCCTGTTTGGAAATGGCGGCACAATTACCTATCAAAGTCATTTTGAATCCCCACTGAATTACAGTAACAATCTCCTTACAATAAAGGCTGCACCAAACGGGAATAAGCTTTTCATGTTTAATGCAGGTTATTCAGCCAACGCTTACATAATGGATTTTAACAAAGTAACAGGAGTGGTTAGTGATGCCAAAGTGGTAACTTACAACATAACCGGCGGTTTAAATGAAGGTGCCAGCTTTAGCCCAGATTCCAATTTGCTTTATTTTACTGAAGCACAAAGAAACGTTAGTCAAATTAACGTCAATGCAATGAATCCAGGCCAGACAAAAGTAATGGTTGTTCAGGAAAGCTATCCTGGTGTGATGAGCCAGATGCAATTGGGCCCTGATGGCAAGATATACATTTCAGGACCATATTCGGAGTATTTAAAAGTCATCCATAATCCGAACAACCTGTGCACACAAACCAATTATAACAACTGTAACTACTATTATTTTGGTCCAAAAGTAACCAATCCGGGTGCAGCAATAGGCTTTGCACTGCCAAATAATATCGACGCGCAGCAATCTACAGCTTACACTAACAATAACACTTCCATTTCTTCATACATAACGGGATGCAATACGTATAAATTCTTCCCGGACTACTATGGATCTTCATTCTCCTGGGATTTCGGAGACCCCGCTTCAGGAAGTAACAATACCTCAACTGCGTCAAATCCAACCCATACATTTACTGTGGGAACCAATCCGCAATACACTTTTACGGTAAGCCTTAAAAATTCGTCTGGGACGGTCATCGCACAAAAGCAGATCATTATCAACAACCCTGTCTATACCATAACCGGAAGCACGCTAGCCTGCACCAGCAGCGAAAATAATAGTACCAATAACTATATTAATATCTCGGATGGTGACAGTGTGGTTTGGTCTATAACTGGAGGAGGTGTTGGTGGTATACTGGGCAATAACCTACCAAACGTACAGGTAAACTGGACGACGCTCCCGGGCACTTTGACAGCTACAGTTACTACTAAATCCGGCTGTACAAAAACGGTTTCAGTTACAATTAATCAGCTTTGCTGTCAGGAAAACATAGTGCTAAACGCCGTAGAGAGCGGTACAAATACTGTCTATAATGCCAATAACAGTGTGACTACGGAAACCAATTATACGTTGAACTCCGGGGTTACTACGACTTTAAAATCAGGGGTGACGATTGCTTTAAAGCCAAATACCCATATTAAAAAAGGTTCAGCATTTTTGGCCATTTTAGAAACCTGTGAAGGAAATCAACTGGTAAACAAATCGGCGGCTATGGTTGAAGTAATTGAGCAACCTCGCAAGAATGAGAATTATAGCCGGGAATTGCATGACGAAAGCACTGCTGAAGAGGGTATAAATGAAGCTGCCAGGAACGTAATAACGATGTATCCAAATCCGTCAAACAACATGGTTACCATATCCTCAACGAGCGATACAATCAAGAGATTGTCCATAGTGTCTATAGATGGGAAGGAAGTACTGAACCAAATTACGGATGGTACTTCATATCAACTAAATGTTTCTAATTTTTCAAGAGGAATCTATATCGTTTCCATTGAAACAGAGCAAGGCGAAATAATTTCTAAAAAACTGATTAAAAATTGAAACATCTTCAGAATATGATGTAGCGCTGTCCAAAGCTGCCTAGATGCAAGGGTTTAGACAATCTTCTACTAAAGTTCTGATAAATAATGAGCTCGATAAATATATCGGGCTCATTTCATTTCAATTTAATTTTTTTATATTAATAGACGGAGGTCTGACTGCTTTAGCAAATCCGATTGATGAGATCCCGCCAGCGTGGCTTAAGTTACTGGCGCGACGCGACGAAATTGAAACTCTGGGGGATTTGCTTCATAATAGGTACTATCGCTGACAATAGGATTGTTAATCGCTATCGATAATCCCGATGATCCTTCCGTTTCCAGCGTCTCATTTTTTCCTGAACACCACCATCCCTTTCATGCGACCGAAATTCGCGCCTGTCATAAACCGGCATATTCCGGGAAGAACCTGCAACAAGGAACTCCGACGCCAAAATAATGCCCTGAACAATGCTTCCGTACGCCAGGAAAGGTCTTCCGCCTGCCATTTTAAGGCTACAGACAAAGAAGGCGATGTTTCCGCATGCCAATTGATGGCTGCGGAATCAAAATCGGAGTCTACGGCATTAAAATCCCTTGCTTCGGAAGGGCACGCAGCTGCTTCGGAACGCCAATTCGGGCCTTTTGACTGAAAATGAAGGTCTTCGGAGCGCAAATTTTCGGAACAGCGCTATGGCGGACGCAAAAAAGATGGTCACCACCCATTGTGGACGGGACTGCGCCAGGCCCCGAGGCTTCGGGGGGAGCGGTATCCTTTTGCGGCGCGCAACGGAGCAAAAGATACAGTGTACATCCGGACCTGTAGGGTGGCGCCAAGATTAAATACCGCCACTATGGAATAACACAGCCTACAAACCCCTTCTTATTCTTTCGCTGCTTTGATGGCTTCCCAATTGGCATCCGCTTTCCGGATCAACGCCTGTTCTTCTGTTCTCCACATCGCCATGACCTGCTGGTTGTAATTCAGGTATAATTTCCCGTCTACAAGCGTAAACGCCTCCGGATCTGTAGGCGCTTTGTGTCCTTCCGAGGCCCCATAGGCGCAATAACCGCCATATTGAGGAGCGTACTTTTCCGGATTTTCCTGAAACAGCTTCCTGTTTGCCTCATTTGCAAAAGTCCAGTCGGCATCTTTCCAACGGTATACCAGTTTTGGGTTGCCTTTTACGGCTTTGTTATCAGTGAAATACGCGACAGCATCATAGCCGTTTATCGCACCGGATTTGCCTTTAAATACTTCTGATTTCTGGGCATTTGTGATGGCCGCTGACACGACCATCAACAGTACTAAAAAAGTGTTTTTCATGGTTTTGATTTTAATTAATTACTATTTTTTTTCTTTAGCCGGTCCTTGAATAATTTTTCGAATTTTTCGATTTTCGGCTGGATTACCATTTTGCAATACGGCTGGTTTTTATTGTTTTTGTAATAATCCTGATGATACGCTTCCGCTTTATAAAACTTTACGAAAGGCTCTAATGTGGTCACTATCGGGCTGCTGTAAACCTTTGCCTTTGTAAGCGCGGCGATAATGTTTTGCGCTGCATTCTTCTGCGCTTCATTTTTGTAAAATATGACCGAGCGGTACTGGGTTCCTGCATCGGCGCCCTGGCGGTTTAAGGTCGTGGGGTCGTGCACCGTAAAGAATACCTTAAAAATCTCGTCAAGGCTTACAACGGTCTTGTCGTAAGTAATCTGGACCGATTCGGCCGCGCCGGTACTGCCCGACGAAACGGTTTCGTAGTCCGGATTGGACACATTGCCCCCGGAGAAACCCGACACGACAGATTTGACCCCTTCCAGGTTCTCATAAACCGCTTCGACACACCAATAACATCCTCCGCCAAGGGTTATCGTTTCGAGGTTGGATGCCGGTTGTGTTTTGCTTTTTTGTGCGAAGGCACTGGCACTTAACATGACCAATAAAACCATTAGTTTTTTCATCTTATTTTGGAATTTCATTTTGTGTTGCCGCCAGGGATGCTCCCGGCCCCTTTTTATTGTTATTTCCGACAAAACTAATGGGGTTCCTGGCACTAAAATGTCGGCTAGTTTACAATGCCTCATTAATTAAGACTTATTTGGGAAATCAAACTGCCTTGTCGAACATTTATGACGCCTATTGGCAAGCCCGGCAGATGATCAGGATACTTTTACAATCGCGAAATTCCACAAAAAAAAGTTGCCCATCTCTGAGCAACTTTTTTTTACCAAACGATTAAACCGCTTTACTTGTACTTGATGTTAATACTGAAGATATCAGACACCATGTTGGTTGTTCTATCATAATGTCCGTAACGGAACTCAATTGTGTTGAAGTGTTTCAATCCCAGCAAACCTTTTGGCGGGGTATACTTCAGGCCCATTCCAATGAAGTTGCTGTTAAACGTCGACAAGTCGTAGTTGCTCGTGTAAAATTCCTCGGACGCAGTATGTTCGCCATAAGCTTTGAAATACTTCGTGCCTTTCTGTGTGTAATACCTGTAAAATGGGCTCAGGGAGAACGACTGCGATAATTTTACAGGGATTTCCAATTCGGCGGTATGGGCCGTCAGGTTCCAATCGTCGGAATAGTACCTGTAGTACGCCCGTACGATCACGTTATCCCCAAGAAAATAGCTGCCTCGCACAGCAACGGGAATCTTAAGCCTTGTATCAGGCAATGCCTCTTGGTGGACGCTGCCGTCCTGGAAATACACCCGGTGAAATGGCAGGCCAAGGTATCCCTGCTGTGTAATCACATCAGCCATGAACATCACCTGGAAATTGCGGTTAATGATTTGAGAGTAGTTCATCGAGAGCGCAAAGGTATTTCGGGAATCAGTGCCATAATTCCTGTTGCCAGCACCCCCAACACGCAATTCAGTTGGCGTAATCAGTTTCAGTTGGTCAAGGTATGCCTGGGCTTTGGCGGTAAATTCGCCGTTACGGTCTTTGGTTTTCTTTGAGTAAAAAACATTCCCTCCAAAAGACTGGTAATCGAATTCGGTGGAAGAAGACACGCCAGCGCCAAACGTGGTGCCTTTCTCCTCATTTTCCTGAGAATAGGTTAAGGAAGGATAGAAGCGGTTGTCTGAAGAAGATGCGGAAGAATTGGCCTGCAGGTCGATGCGGTCTGACGATGCCGAGGTATAGTGGTCTACCCCTACTTCCACGTCAAACGTCTGCTTGTTGCCGTTTTTTCCATATCGTATCATCTTGACATCGATGGTATTGGAAATGTCGGTGAGTTCTTCAGAGCCGATACCTCCGGTGACCGCAGCATTGTTTCCATCCTGCTTATAATAACTGGAAACGAGGTTCACTTCTTCAATTTTCAATTTGGAGCTTTTATACGCGGTCGAGTCTGTTGGAGTCGTTTGTGCGGACATCCGCATGATCGCCAATAATGCGAAACCTGTAATGATTGTCTTTTTCATCTTTTAAGGAAATTAATTGCAACCACAGCCTCCGCCGCTTTTCCCTGAATTGGCACCCGAAGCTCCTTCGCGATAGGACTGGAAACTAAGCTCGGTTTTTTCGACTTTGCGATTGGAAAGGGTCATTTCTGAATCATTAATTTTAGATTTCTGGTATTCTTTCACTGATTCGCACGAAGTCAGGCAGGATACTAGCCCAGCCAGGGCTAAGAACATTTTTGTTTTCATGTGAGTTTTATATTTTTTGAAGTATAAATTTTGTTGTTGTCATCAATTACAATGCATTCAATCCCTGGAATCTGGTCAATCATATACAATCCTGCGTGGATTCCCATAACTGCAATCGGTGTAGCCATGGCGTCTGCAAATTCCGCATTTCCTGCTATGACGGTCACACTTTTGATTCCGGTGATTGGCAATCCTGTTTTTGGATCAATCGTATGCGAATATTTCCTGCCCCCAATCATTACGTATTTCTCATAATTCCCTGAAGTAGCGACTGCTTTTTCAGAAATCGACAAATAGGAAAACGGCTTTTCAGGATGCTCGGGATTTGCAATTCCAATTCCCCACGGACTTCCGTCAGGCTGAGCACCCCAGGCGGTCAAATCGCCGCTGGCGTTGATGATACCGCTTTGAAAGCCGGCACGCCTGAGTTTGTCTTTTGCCATCTCGGCACCGTAGCCTTTCCCAATTCCCCCAAAACCAATGCGCATGCCTTTTTCCTTTAGAAACACCGTGCTGTTTTCCTTGTCCAGAATAATATTGCGATAATCAATCAGGTGTACCATTTTTTGGGCTTCTTCAGGCGATGGTAGTTTGTCCATCGTCTTATCAAAATTCCAAAGGCTCTTGTCGATGCTGCCATACGTAATGTCGAAAGCACCCTGGGTAATTCCCGAAATCGCTATACTGCGTTCGATCAACCCAAAAACTTCATCGTCGACAATGACGGGCCTTAATCCGGCATTTTCATTAATCAGTGCCGTCTGGCTATCATCCCTGAAGGTCGTCAACAGTTGCTCAATCCGCCTGATTTCTGCTATTGCGAGATTTATTCCCGATTTTGCAACAGGCTCATCCTTAGCAACAACTGTCAGGGTGAAGTTGTTTCCCATCAACTTTAATGATTCGGAAAACTTTTGCATGCTTATTTATTCGATTCGCAAATGGATTTTATTTCTGAAGTCCATGTCTCCAGGCTTGCTTCCGGTTTGCCTTCCCAGGTTTTTAAGACTTTACCGTCTGCATTCAGCAGCAAGGTCAATGGAAAAATTCCTTTTTTATTGTACTTTTCAGCCAATGCTTCGTTTCGTTTCACCACGTCCGGAGCGGGAATATTCTTTTTTTTCCTCGGGAAATCTGCATTGACGAGTACAAGATTACCATCTGCCACTTTCGTGAAAGCGTCACTTTCAAGGTATTCCTTCCGCATCATGATACAGGGTCCGCACCAGTCAGAGCCCGAAAAATTCAATAAAATAAGTTGGTGTTTTTCCTTTGCAGTTTTTTTCGCATTTTCAAAATCCGGCTCCCACTGGATTGGAAGCAATGCGATTAAGAGGAAAGAGATAACTAGCTTCATAGCAATGTTTTTAGTGTGTAATATACAACCAACGGTCAAAATTAATACATATTTTGGTTGACAACTTAAGTTTCCCTTAAGATAAGCAAAAAATACCACTTTAAAATTTATGGCGTGCTCGTGTACGCAATCTAAAGCAAATTGTTTACTATGAAAAAAAGCCCCTTATGGGGCTTTTGAAATTTTCACTGCCGATCCGCCGTGTTGCTGATCGATGCGCATAAAGCGCCGACGTGGATTGAATAATGTGCACGAACGGGTGGAAAGCACACATCTCCTTACAGCCACATTAGCGGCCTGACTACCCGTCATCTTCGTTTCGGCAGCAGGATAAAGGTAAAGCGGCAGTGTTGCAATCATTTATGGAATTTCCTATTTATGTTACAATCAGCTTAGGGCAGCAAGCCACAAATCGGATTAGTTTAATAATTCCTGAAGTCCAAATGCACTTACAAAATTCTTATACCCTTCAAAAACCTGCGCATTGGCATCCGCAGCAAATTGGCCGGTGGCCACGTCAACTACGGTTCGCAAAGGGCGTTTTCCACTCGGTGTATTGATAAGGTGTAAGACCGCGTCGGCAACATCCTGTGGATTGGGCTGCAGGTTTTCAAACAATTGGCCCATTCCTGCGCCGATCTGTTCAGGGAAATCCGCCAATTTCCCGTATTGTACTGCAATCTCACTGTCAGATCCGTATGTGGACTTTCCGAATATCTCTGTCGGAAAAGCACCAGGCTGTACGATGGCCACATCCACTCCGAGCGGACGTACTTCATAGTGCAACCCTTCGCTGAGGCCTTCGACCGCAAATTTCGCAGCATTATAGAATGTCATAAAAGGTGCAGAAAATCTGCCGAGTACACTTGAGGTATTCACAATAAGGCCTTGTTGTTGTTTGCGCATTTGCGGCAACACCGCCTTAATCGTACGCCAGGTGGCATTGAAATGGATGTCAAAAAGGGTGTCAATGTCTTTCTGGTTGAATGTCTCTGCAATACCTCCCATAAAGTTGCCTGCGTTGTTAATTAGCACATCGAGCTGCCCTTGCTCGGCGATGATCTGGCCGACCACGGCATTGACTGAATTTTCGCTGCCCAGGTCAACCTCGACCACTCGGACGTTTTTCAGTTTTGACAATTCAACGGCTTTGTCTTTATTTTTTCCCGCGACATCGCGCATGGTAGCATATACGGTAAAACCCGCTTCAGATAATGTGTGGGTGTGGAGCCATCCGAAACCACTGTTTGTTCCGGTAATCAGAATTACTTTTTTCATTTTAAATGGATAAATTGGTTATACAAATTTCAAAAGATTAAAACCCTTACGGTTAATAAAAGTTTTTTAGTTACTTTTGTGTACTGCAAATTACTGCATAAAAAAAATTACCCACAAGAAGGCACCTGCCGGAAACCCAGTTACCAAATGGAAACAATTAGCGTCCCGTCTAAGGTTGACACCCAAAAAAAAATTAAAGAAATGATGACAAACCCACGGGACTGCAGTATTACTTTATGCCCCGTAAAGGATGTACTTCATAAAGTGGGCGATAAATGGTCAATTTTTGTGATGATGGCGTTGGGCGCGGAAAAGACGCTGCGCTTCAATGAACTAAAAAATCTAATTGACGGCATATCCCAAAAAATGCTGACTGTAACGGTGCGCGACCTGGAAGCATTTGGGTTGGTTGACCGCAAAATATATCCCCAAATTCCGCCCAAAGTAGAATACACCATTACCCAAAAAGGAGAAGAGTTTTTACAACATCTTGTTGTTTTGCTTGACTGGGCATGCCGCCACAGCACAAAAGAAAAAATCAAAGATTGATTTCTATTCTCATTAAATCTAACGCTGTGGAGGTTTCGGGCCTGAAAAAATATCAGCAATGTGTGCGGCCATCCGGGAATAGGCCGGGAGCTGGTCTTTTCTGCACAACCTTTTGATATCCCGAAAATGATCGTAATGAATCTGCTCCACTTCAACCTGCACCTTACCTATCAGATTCATTATGGAATCGTTTGATTTTTGATTTGGGGTCACTTGATCCAGCGACAGATAAAGCTGCCTTTTCAGATCCATTATCCTTTCATCTGTACGTCGGATTTCGCTTCGGTGCCAGTCGATCATTTCATCATAGCGGGAAATCTGTTTTTGATCCAGATGCAATTCCCTGATGATGATATCCCGTTTCGCTTCCGGCCTTTGCCGACGGCCTTCTTTGTGCATCAACCCAGAGATTATCAAAAACAAGTTCAGCGCAACCAACGTCACACAAAAAATCGTTACAATTGTTGTTCTTTTCATGGCTGTCCGTAAATATTGTTGTTGGGCATCAGGTCAATTCCCGTATTGTTACTGGCGGCATCTACCGCAGTTTGACTGGTGTAAAACGTGAGTAAACAAAGGACTGTAAGTGCCGCAAAAGCGAAAGAAGCTGCTTTTACCGAAACATTTTCACCTACAGTAGCGGCAATACGCGCATTTATTTTGTCCCTAAGAAAGTAAGGCGCGTTTACCTGTTGAATCGATTCAAGCGGCTTAAATAACTCATCCATTTGTATGTTACTTTCTCTATTTGACGATGTAGATGGCTTTTTCATTCGGATTGCTTCATTTTTTTTTGCAGGTTGTCCTTTGCGCGAAACAACAACGACTCCACTGCCTTTTCAGAAACTGCCATAATCTCTGCAATTTCCTTTTGAGATTTCTGTTCTATTTTACTTAATAACAATGCAGTCTTTTGGTTTGCAGGCAATCCCTCAATCTTCAGAAACAAAGCCGCTACCGCCTCTTTCTGTTCCAAAACAACGCCAGGATGGTTGAAGTCGCCAATATGATGTTTGATTTCGTTGCTGTCGTCATAAAACAGAGACGTCAGGAAACCAAAACGCTTTTTACGTTTTTTTGCTTTGACAAAATCAATGCAACAATTTACACAAATGCGGTAAATCCACGTTGACAATTGTGACTGGTTATTGAACGTATCGATTTTTAGGTGTACACGCACAAAGACATCCTGTGTCACTTCTTCAGCATCTTCGAGACTTTGGAGGTAATTCAGGCAGAAGTTATACACCCTGCGGTGGTGTTCGTTATAAATGTCGTTGAAATTCAAATCCTTAAAAAATTCGCTCCGAAGATATGGATATTTTCTTACAGGCTTCAATCGATGTGCTTAGATTGTAGGTCATGACTTGTTTTGACAAAGAACTTCGGCTCAGGAGACCTGCGGTTTCAAAGCCTAAAGCAGGAACTTGAACCGACAAAATTGGGCACGATCCATAACAGAATTTTTAGTAATTTAGGGGCATCAAATTTCACGCATGCGCCTTTTAAAAATCTTGGTTCTTCTTGTTGCGGCTTCTGCTTTTTCGCAGGAAATACCGCCAGTAATGGTACGGGATACTACATTTTTCACAAAGGTGGATAGTCTTTACAGGGAAGACCAGTTTTATTTTTCTGTAACCTATAACCTGTTGCAGCATAAGCCGGCAAAATTTTCATTAAATGGATTCTCCACTGGTCTTAGCCTGGGTTTTCTGCGTGATATGCCAATCAATAAAAAACGGACGTACGCGATTGCTGCCGGCCTAGGAGTTTCTTATAATAAATACCACAATAACTTACGCGTTACCGAGAACAATGGGGACTACAACTATGAGATTCTGGAGAATGTCGGTTATTCAAAAAACAAACTTGAGCAGTTGTTTCTGGAACTTCCAATTGAGTTCCGCTGGCGCAATTCGACTTTCGAAAGCCACAAGTTTTACCGTGTTTACACGGGCTTCAAGATCCGGTATTTGCTGCTGGACAAAACCAAATTTGTAGGTGATCAAACGATTGTGGTTTCGAGTAACAGTGATTTTAACCAATTCCAGTTTGGTCCCTATGTAGCATTGGGGTTTAACACATGGAATTTTCATGCCTATTACGGATTGACACCGCTTTTTAAATCGGCAGCAGTGAACGGTGAAAAAATCGATACGAAAACCCTGAATTTCGGCCTGATGTTTTATATATTATAACCACAAGTAAAGCAATCCAAGCTGTGGCAACACGCCAATTGCCGTCCCCAGGACCAACTCCCACATCGTATGTGCTTTCATCTGCAACCGAGATGACGCCACAAATCCGTTGCACAATACCAACACCAGAATCGGAATCATCAGTCGGATTTGAAAATGAAGACTGAGCGCCATCGTAAATACCGTCAATGCGGTAATTCCAATCATGTGCAGGCTGACTTTATATCCTGCGAACACCATGATCAACGCCAATAAAGTGCTGATCAGGCTCCCAAAAAAGAAGAAATACAGCTGCGGGCAGCTTTCGAAAGTGATGCTTTTATGGATCAATATAAAAAGCAACACGGCATGAATCAATAAAGGCAACTTTCGCTGTGCTTTATCGGCAAGCATGATCGAATCGACCTTACCTATAGACAGCAACAGATAATAAAACGTGATTGGGATAAAAATCGTGATAATGACGATCTGGATAATAATGAGGTAGATTTCCGTGTAAGTAAAATAGCTGTTGCCGAAAAAGAAAAATACCAATACCGCATAGATCGAGACAAACAACGGATGAAAAAGATACGAGAAGATGTTTATCGTTTTTCCCATAACTATATTTTCCTGCGCATCCGCGCTACAGGGATGTCCAATTGCTCGCGGTATTTTGCTATGGTTCGCCTTGCGATAGGAAATCCTTTTTCTTTGAGAATATCTGCCAGCTGGTCGTCGTTTAATGGTTTATCCTTGTCTTCTTCCTCAATAATCTCCCGCAGTACTTTCCGGATTTCAATCGTCGACACTTCTTCGCCCTGATCGTTCGTAAACCCTTCTGAGAAAAACTCCTTAATCAATTTTGTCCCATAAGGCGTCTCTACATATTTGCTGTTTGCCACCCTAGAAATCGTTGAAATATCCAATCCTACCAAATCAGCGATATCTTTTAAAATCATCGGTTTGAGTTTCGCTTCGTCACCTTCCAGGAAATATTCCTGCTGGTAATGCATAATGGCATTCATCGTTACCAATAAAGTCTCCTGTCTTTGGCGGATGGCATCGATAAACCATTTCGCCGAATCAAGTTTATGCTTGATAAACTGCACTGCGTCGCGTTGGGAACTTGATTTATCACGTGAATCCTTATAGGTCTGCATCATTTCCTGGTAATCTTTCGAAACGTGCAATGACGGTGCATTTCGTCCGTTTAAAGTCAGCTGCAATTCACCATCCAAAATCCTGATCGCAAAATCAGGAACAATATTTTCCGTCACCCGATTCCCAGCAGTGTAAGAGCCGCCTGGTTTCGGATTCAGCTTTTCAATGACATGAATCGCATTTTTTAAATCGGCCGATGAAACACCAAATTTCTGCATCAGCTTATCATAGTATTTATGGCTGAATGCGTCAAATTGCTGTTCTAAGATGTCAATTGCCAGAGCGACGTCCTGCATTGGTGTCTTCTGTTTCAGCTGCAATAACAGGCATTCCTGCAAATCCCTCGCCCCCACACCTGCCGGTTCCAGTTGGTGGATAATGTGCAGGATGCGCTCCACGGTTTTTTCATCGGTGTAAATCCCCTGCGTAAAAGCCATGTCATCGACCATGTCGGGGATGCTTCTGCGAATGTATCCGGTGTCGTCAATACTGCCTACAAGAAACTCGGCAATCTCGCGCTCTTCATCATTTAAGATAAAAGTATTCAGCTGGTTGATGAGATCCTGGTGAAAACTGATCGGTTCGGCTAAAGGCGACTCGCGCTCTTCATCGTCATCGCTGTAATTATTGGCTTGTGTCTTATAATCCGGGGTATCATCATTCAGGTATTCATCAATGTTGATGTCTTCCTGCATGGTGTCTGTCTCGCTATCATCAAAATCCTCGTATTCGTCTGCTTCATATTCGTCTGCGGGGATTTCAGGCTCTTCCTTTCCGGATTCGAGTGCGGGATTGTCATTGAGTTCCTCCAACAGGCGTTGCTCAAAAGCCTGGGTTGGCAATTGAATCAGCTTCATCACCTGAATTTGCTGCGGTGATAATTTCTGGGAAAGTTTGAGATTCAGGAACTGCTTAATCATATATTCATTTGACTTTCGTGACGTTCAAATTTACAAAAAATACAAAAAACAAATTCCAAATTCCACCACTAAATGGGATGAAATCTGGAATTCAGTACAAATATTTTATTTTAAAACTCTGCGTTCTGCGGCGTTCTCGGGAAAGGAATCACATCACGTATATTTGTCATCCCGGTTACGAAAAGCACCAACCTTTCAAACCCTAAGCCGAAACCAGAGTGCACGGCACTCCCGAACCTCCTGGTATCAAGATACCACCATAATTCTTCTTCGTCAATGCCCAGCGTGCGCATTTTTTCAACGAGAACGTCATAGCGCTCTTCCCGCTGTGAACCCCCGACAATTTCGCCGATTCCGGGAAAAAGGATGTCCATGGCACGTACCGTCTTACCATCTTCATTTAAGCGCATGTAAAATGCCTTGATATTCGCAGGGTAATCGTATAAAATTACCGGACACTTGAAGTGTTTCTCGACAAGAAAACGTTCGTGCTCACTCTGCAAATCAGCGCCCCATTCTTCAATCAGGAACTGGAATTTTTTCTTTTTATTCGGCGTGGAATCTTTTAATATGTCAATCGCTTCCGTATAGGAAACGCGCTTGAAACTGTGGTTCAGCACAAAATCCAGTTTTTCCAGCAAAGCCATTTCACTGCGCTCTGCCTGTGGCTTTGATTTTTCTTCTTCCAGCAGCCTGCCTTCAAGGAATTTCAAATCGTCCTGACAATGCTCAACAGCGTACTTCACGACATATTGTATAAAGTCTTCCGCCAGGTCCATGTTGTCATTCAGATCGTTAAATGCCACTTCCGGCTCTATCATCCAGAATTCCGCAAGGTGACGCGAGGTATTTGAATTTTCAGCCCTGAATGTTGGTCCAAATGTATAAATCTGTCCCAAAGCCATCGCAAAAGTTTCCCCTTCCAACTGTCCTGAAACCGTTAGGTTGGTGTGTTTTCCAAAAAAATCTTCATTATAATTGATGGTCTTGTCATCGTTTCTCGGCGGATTATCCAATGGCAAAGATGTTACCTGGAACATCTCGCCCGCGCCTTCTGCATCGGCACCCGTAATAATTGGCGTGTTTACATAAACAAATCCTTTGTCCTGAAAATATTTATGTACTGCATAAGACAATACTGAACGTACACGCATAATGGCACCAAAAGCATTCGTCCGTACCCGCAAATGCGCATTTTCACGCAAGAACTCCAATGAGTGCTTCTTCGGCTGCATCGGGAATTTCTCCGCATCCGAATCCCCTAAAATTTCAAACGCACGCGCCTGGATCTCAAATTTCTGTCCCGCGCCCTGGCTTTCTACCAAATCCCCAATCACAGAAACCGCAGCACCTGTTGTGATGCGTTTCAGCTCTGATTCCGGTGTGTTTTCAAAATCGACCACACACTGGATATTATGGATCGTCGAGCCGTCATTCAAAGCAATAAACTGGTTATTCCTGAATGTCCGCACCCATCCTTTCGCGTTAATATCTTTCATCGGCTGCGTTGCCGCCAGCAATTCCTTAATCTTAGTGTGTTTCATTTTCGTCGTATTTTAATTCAATCGAAGCGCAAATATAAATTTTTATTTTTTTGAGGAGCATGATCCCGCTGTCCGCTGCAATCTTTTTGTTTTTGTCACCCTGAGCGCAGTCAAAGGGCACTTTGACAAAACAAAAAAGGATTTCCGCTACCATCCGGGCTAGGGTTCCGACACAATTTAATCCACTTCCTTTTTGGCACGTTTCTTCTCAAACGTCAGCACCAACGCCGGTAGCACCAGTAAATTGGCAAACATCGCGAACAACAAAGTGACCGAAATTAATCCACCCAACGCAATCGTTCCACTGAAGCTCGACAGCGTAAAAATCGCAAACCCAAAAATCAATACCACCGAAGTATAAAACGTACTGATCCCCGTTTCGCGGATGGCACTAAACACCGATTTCTTGATCCTGCCGTTATTTTGCATCAAATCATGCCTGTACTTCGCCATAAACTGGATCGCATTATCCACCGAAATCCCAAATGCAATACTGAATACCAAAATTGTCGACGGCTTTAACGGAATCCCGAAATAGCCCATCAATCCCGACGTGATGCACAACGGCAAGACATTCGTAATCACCGAAGCGAAAACCATTTTCACAGAACGGAACAAATACGCCATCAGCAACGCAATGGTAATGATTGCAAAAATCAGCGATTCAATCAGGTTTTCGACCAGGTAAGCCGTTCCTTTCTGGAATACCAACGCCTTTCCGGTCAATGTCACTTCAAAGTTATCTTTTGGGAAAACCTCAGCGACCTTCTTTTGCAATTTTTTCTCTATCAGCGCCATCTTATCGGTACCTATATCTTTCATAAAAGTCGTTATCCGAATGTAATGTGCCGTCGAATCCACATAACTTTTCATTAGGTTGTCGCCTTTCCCTTTGCCTTTCATCATGCTTTTCGCATACGTTAGTACAAACGCCTGTTCATTTCTATTCGGCAATTGGTAATAGTCAGGATTTCCGTTGTAATAAGTCTGGTTCAGGTATTTGGCAAAATTTACCACGGAAACCGGCTTGGAAAGTTCGGGAATCCCGGCAATGGTCTGCTGTAATTCTTCCACTTTCTCCAGCGTCTTTGGGTTCACTGCTTTGCCTCTTTTCTGATGAATCATAATCTCCAGCGGCATTACGCCGTTAAATTCCTTTTCAAAAAACAAAATATCTTTGAAAAACGAAGCTGATTTCGGCATTTCGCCAATCAAGCTTCCTGACACTTTCATCTGCGATACCCCGATAACACTAAAAACCAAAAGCAATCCATAAATGCTGTAAATCACGGTACGTTTTGTGCGTACGACCCGTTCCACCCAATCCAGCAGCGACGAAATATAATTTTTACTGAGGTGGTACAAGTGCTTTTCCTTAGGCACCGACATGAAGCTGTACATAATCGGAACCACCATCAACGTCAGCAAATACACAGAAATTACATTAATTGAAGTCACGAGTCCAAATTCAAAAAGCAAATCGTTCCCGGTAATCATGAACGTCGCAAAACCAATCGCGGTGGTCATATTCGTCATCAACGTAGACACACCGATTTTAGAAATCACCCGTTGCAGGGCCTTCGCCTGATTATTATGAATCTTGATTTCCTGCTGGTATTTGTTGATTAGGAAGATGCAGTTCGTGATGCCGATAACGATAATCAGCGGCGGTACAATGGCGGTCAGGATGGTGATTTTATAATGAAACAGTCCCAATGTCCCAAATGACCAGATGACGCCGAAAAGCAAAATACAGATTGAGATGAATGTCGCGCGGAAAGACCGGAAGAAAAAGAAAAATATCAATGAAACGGTCAGCAAAGCAGCGCCGATAAACAGCCCGATTTCACCCTTCATGTTTTCAGCGTTAATCGTACGGATATAAGGCATTCCGGAAACACGCAGGTCTATTTTTGTGGCCGTTTCAAACCGCTCTATTTTCGGAAGGAGGCTGTCGATGATGAAGGTTTTCCGTTCCGCAGTATTGACAATGCTTTTCTTCAGGTAAATTGCCGACCGTATGCTGCCGGATTGCTTGTTAAACAACAAGCCTTCGTAAAACGGCAGTCGGTTGAACAGCTCATCCCTGATTTCCGCAAGGTAAGCGGGATCGGCGGTACGCTTTTGGTCAATCAACGGTACCATTTCAAATTTTGCCGCGACGGTGTCCTTGTGAAGCTTTTTTAAGTCATTTAAAGACACCACCAATTCCACATCGGCGCTTTTTTTAAGGCTATTCATCAGCTCGTTCCACGCCGAATAGGCGTTTGGCGTAAAAAAAGTTTTGTCTTTAACCCCAATAACCACGAGGTTTCCTTCCTCTCCAAACTTATTCAGAAAATCGGCATACTGTTGATTCACAATATGTTTCTTTGGAAGCAGATTTGCCTCCGTATAAGTCATCGCAAGATTTTTACACTGCCATCCCAGAAAAATAGTAATCACGGCAATAATGCCGAGAATAAAATTCCTGTTCTTTAATATAACGCGGGCAACGGCCTCCCAAAATCCCGGATTAATTCGCTTTTTCATAGCCTTAAAAATGGTTGCAAAGGTACATAAAACCAATAAATTCCATTTGTAAAAAGCGAAAAATTACCTCACAATATCGCCGGATTTTAAATTTGCATTAAATACACAAAAACGGATATAATTTATATATTTGGTTTCGCATATTTGCGGAACTCAATGCGGCAACGCTGAGCCGAAAGCAATTAAATTTTCTACTGCCCAAACCCAACCAGACTATGAGGAATTTGAAAAACTCACTTTTTTACATCTTTACCATTTCCGGTTTTTCCGCGCTCATCTATTGGATTATTACACAAGGCAAACAGCTTGAAGCCGGACGCAGTATTGTTGTGAAAACGGGAAAGGGCCAATGGAATGAATTTCTGGGTTCGATGACCCACAACCTGCAGGAATCTTTGGCGATATTGTTGTTGCAAATCCTTTCGATCATTTTAGTGGCGCGCGTATTTGGCTGGTTTTTCCGGAAAATCGGGCAACAGTCTGTCGTCGGTGAAATGGTGGCGGGAATCGTGCTGGGGCCGTCATTGCTCGGTTTGTATTTCCCTGAATTTTCGAATACACTTTTCCCTGCAGAGTCATTGGGCAACCTGAAACTATTCAGCCAGCTCGGATTGATTTTCTTCATGTTCGTAATCGGTATGGAACTTGACCTTAAGGCTTTAAAAAATAAGGCTAACGATGCGGTAGTCATCAGCCATGCCAGCATCATCTTCCCATTTGCACTGGGTACCGGCCTTGGGTATTTCATCTACAAACAATTTGCCCCTCCGGGCGTAGAGTTCCTTTCGTTTGCCTTATTTATTGGGATTTCAATGAGCATCACTGCATTTCCGGTGCTGGCGCGTATTGTACAGGAACGCGGTATCCATCGGACAAAGCTCGGCACTATTGTCATTACCTGTGCCGCAGCCGATGACATCACCGCCTGGTGTATCCTTGCTACCGTTATTGCCATTGTAAAAGCTGGTTCGATTGTGAGTTCACTGTACGTCATTGGCCTTGCTATCGCTTATGTATTCCTGATGCTGAATGTCGTCAGGCCATTTTTAGCGAAAGTTGGCGAGCTGAAAAATTCACGCCAAAGCCTCAGCAAACCGGTGGTTGCGATTTTTTTCCTGACGCTCATTATTTCGGCTTACACAACGGAAATTATCGGAATCCACGCGCTTTTTGGCGCTTTCATGGCGGGTGCCATCATGCCTGATAACACAAAGTTCAGGAGCATTATCATTGACAAGGTAGAAGATTTGTCAGTGATTGTCCTGCTTCCGCTGTTTTTCGTTTTTACCGGATTACGGACAAAAATCGGCCTGATTGACAGCCCGGAAATGTGGAAAATTACCGGCATCATTATCGTAGTGGCGGTAGCCGGAAAGTTTCTTGGAAGTGCTATTGCTGCAAAGTTTGTAGGCCAGAGCTGGCGCGACAGCCTTACCATCGGGGCGTTGATGAACACCCGCGGGTTGATGGAACTCATTGTGCTTAATATAGGCAAGGACCTTGGGGTGCTGGACGACCGGATTTTTGCAATGCTCGTCATCATGGCCCTGGTTACCACATTCATGACGGGTCCCGCCCTGGATCTGATCAACTACATCTTTAAAACCAAAGACGAGATTATTCCCGAAGAAGTCAAGTCAGACTCGAAATACAAAGTACTGATCTCTTTTGGGAATTCAGAACGCGGCAAAGCATTGCTTCGTCTTGCAAACAGTTTCGTCAGGAAAACCGGCGATGATACTATCGTGACCGCGATGCATCTGACGCTCAGCAACGAGCTGCACACTTTCAATCTTGAGGAACAGGAAAAGAAAAGCTTTGCACCCATAATCCATGAATCTAACGAACTCGGACAAAAGATACTTACACTATTCAAAGCGTCGAATGACATCGACAGCGACATTGTAGAAATTGCAAACCAAGGCGAATACGATCTGTTGCTCGTCGGCCTCGGTCATTCTATTTTTGAAGGCACGCTGTTGGGAAAAGTATTGGGGTACACAACCCGAATCATCAACCCTGACCGGCTTTTGGATAAATTTACAGGAAAAGAAGGCCTTTTTGAGAATTCGCCATTTGATGAACGTACGAGGCAGATCATTGCGAAAAGCAAGATGCCGGTTGGGGTCTTGGTAGACAAAAATCTTGAAAAGCTCCAAAGCGCCTTCATGCCGATCTTCACAGCGGAAGATGCATTCCTTCTCGATTATGCCCAACGGCTTATCGTAAACAACGATACAAAAATCACGTTGATGGATCCGAACAATGCCATCCGCGACAACAAGGAAATCTACGGTAAAATCGATGAAATCGAGAAAGGAAAGCCAAACTTTGTTTCGATGCAGGAAGATCGTGTCATGAAAAAAGACTTTCTCGAAAAACAGGACATCATGATCATCAGCCTAGAAAGCTGGAAGAAACTGGTAAACTCCCAAAGTACGTGGCTGAGTAACATTCCTTCTGTGTTAATCATTAAACCGTAGCCATGGCTTGGATTTTACTGATCATAGGCGGCCTGTTTGAGGTAGGTTTTGCTACCTGCTTAGGCAAAGCTAAAGAAACAACCGGAATGACCTCCCATGCATGGCTTGTAGGCTTCCTGGCGTGCCTCGCTATCAGTATGCTGCTCTTATACAAGGCATCTCAGTCATTGCCCATTGGAACGGCGTATGCAGTTTGGACTGGAATTGGCGCCGTTGGGACTGTTTTGGTGGGGATTTTGCTATTCCGGGAACCCGCAGAATTCTGGCGCATCTTCTTCATCACCACGTTGATCGCATCGATCGTCGGATTGAAAATCGTATCGACCCACTAAATCCCTAAATCCAGAATAAAACTGAGTTTTATAGAAATGTTGTCTTCAAATCGTGGCAACTGGTTGGGACCATAACGATAAAATCCGGACAGTCCAAAACCTTTAAATATTTGATTCAGCTCGATCCCTGATTCAAAATATCCCCTGTCAAGCGTTTTATAAGCAATTCCGAGATGCTGCTCCGGACGTTCCAGATTTCCCCAGGCCATTCGGGATACCAGTACCAATGAGGGCTTTACCTTTTTAAACAACATCACGCGCTTGAATCCGTGTTTCAGCTGAAAAAAAACATATTGGCTGGAGAAAAACTCATTAAAATACATCGTCTCGAAGCTGTTTTTACCCGCCAATGTTAGCCGCTGGAGCACTTTATCCTTGGTAAGGCTGTTCGGAGAGGTGTTATACAAATGTGTCAATGGGATGTCGCCAAATGCATAACCGGCTTCGACAAAAACCGCGGTCTTTTGCCCGGAAAGGTACTTTTTCTGGTATTCTGTCCGGAAATCGATTTTCCCGAAATTAAAATCATTGTCTAAAACTCCAGGCAGCGATTTGGTAAACTGAAACGTAAACTTTGGATAGCGTTTTTCGATCTCGATTCTACCTGTGGGTGTCTGCATATAATCGCTAAAGGGATTCCACTGCAGCGAAACCATCGCAGTGGTCATATTATACGCCGCGTAATCCTTGCCATCGACGCGATATACGTAATCAAACTTCGGTTCCACTACACTTCTTGACAATTGCCAGATGCTTTCCGTTTTCGGGATGATTTTGGTTTCAATAAATCCGCGCCAGGTCTGGTGCGTATAAAAAGTACTTAAGTTGATGGGGCGTGGGTCATACAATTTGAAAACACGCTTGTCAATGGCAAATGAGGTACTTGCAATCTCCCTGAGATCATCGGTATATCCACCGCCAATCCATGAATTCGAGAACTTCCCGACCCGTACCGCACCGCCCAGATTGTATTTAAAGTTACCGTCTTTTGTTCCATAAGCAGTATAACCCTCAATACGGTATTTTTCAGAAAAACGCTCGTTTGTAATCCCTCCCGCACCCAGACGAAAACCCTCATAGTTATTGTAGCTAAGCAAATAGCGCAAATCCAGGTCGACCGGACCAATTGGAATATACCCATTGATCAACTTCCGGCCAATCCTGAGCTTCTTCTCGACTTGCTCCTTTTTAGCAAGGCTATCCAGGCCGACATATGTTTTTCTGCTTCGTGAATCAAGGCTGTCTTTGCGGAACGTGTTCCAAAAGGACTCATCCCTGCGAATGGCGTCATCTTTCACTTCCATCGCAATAGACGATTTCCTGATAATCAATGGCTGGTTGTATTCCCGATTAAAATACCAGGACCTGGAGAGCAGGTAGGTAAAATCTGAAGATTGCTTCTTGGGGCGGGGGTTTTTATCGTCGGCATCAAATTTAAAGGTCTCCCCGAGGATTTTGATATCCTCATCGTTTTTGCCTTTAACAATCTTGAATTCTTTCTCTGTAGGAAACCAGATGCCCTGCTCCGGAATATACTCAAACGAATGTGTCGCCGTAACGTCAAGCACGGTCTTCAGTCGCATGACGGCTTTGGCGACGGCATAGTGCTGCGTGTCGATATAAAGCAGGCCCTGCAATCCTGTTTTGCGGTATTTCCGTTTCGGAAAAAAATAAACGACATAGGTTTCGCGCCCGCCTACTTGCACTGTATCCAGCAAATGATAATAATAATCTGAAAAAGCATCGTTGGAAATCGGACTGCTGTATTTGGTTTCAAAAAGTTCATACTTGCTGTCATAAACAGAAAATGACTGTAGATTAAACGAAACCACTTCATATATTGGTTTGTCAAATCCTGACATTCTGATCCCGCGCACCGTCTCCTTAAGTTTTCGTTCCTTAAATTGAAAATCAGACACTTTCTCCATCTGAAAAAGATGCTGCGAACTGATTAATTTCTTGAAACGGAACGCCGATGAATCGGCCTTTGCAACCTGTGAACCATCACTTTTTTTTATAAAGACAGAATCAATGCTGCCGTCAATCGAATCGGGATTCGCTGTAACAATCAGCTTGTTGTACGCTTTAAATTGAAAAGTCTGCAATTTTCTTTGAGGGTCATTTTGCTTTTTTAACGAGATGGCCTTCCGGATAATTTCATATGCTGGATCCTCTTTCTTTGGAAGGACAACAGTTTCAAGGTTTTTTACTTCGGGGGTCAGCAGGATTGTGATGAATTTTGAGTTTTTTACCTTCAACTCCTTTTTTTGGTAACCGATGTAAGAGACGGTCAATGCTTCAACGGTCATCGCACTGTCAAAACTGAACTTTCCATCAATATCTGCAATCTGATTCGTCCCGTAACCATCGACAACCGTGGCAAAAGGTAAAGGCTCGCCCGTAACTGCGTCCTTTACCACGCCGTTCACGTGATGCTGCGCCGAAGAACAGAGCGAAAAAAACAACAAGAGCCAGGCGGCTGTCCTCATCTTATAGAATTGAAAGTAGTGCAAGTTACGATTCTACCAAATAAAAAATCCGCCCCGTATTTAAACGGAGCGGATTTTATCAATTTTTTATGATTTTAGACTTTCATGATTTCAGCCTCTTTTGTGGCGAGGTGCTCGTCTACCTTTTTGATGTAGGCATTCGTCAGGTTTTGGACTTCTTCTTCCGCTGTTTTGCAAACGTCCTCCGAAGTACCTTCCTTTTCAAGTTTTTTAATATCGGTATTGGCGTCCTTTCTGGCATTCCTGATGCTGATTTTAGCATCCTCTGCTTCCACTTTAGCTTGTTTCACCAAATCGCGGCGGCGTTCTTCCGTCAACGGCGGTACAGAAATAATGATCAAATCCCCATTATTCATTGGGTTAAAACCGATATTTGCCACCATAATCGCCTTTTCAATCGGTTGCAGCATATTGCGTTCCCATGGTTGGATCGTAATGGTCCTTGCGTCAGGCACATTGACGTTGGCAACCTGGGACAATGGCGTTGCAGAGCCATAATAGTCAACAAATACACCGCCAAGCATGGCAGGACTGGCCTTCCCTGCACGGATGTTCAGGAATTCCTTTTCAAGGTGCGCAATAGAACCCGACATGGATTCCTTAGTACTGTCTAAAATAAAGTCAATCTCTTCGTTCATTTCTTTAGATTTTCAGCGTTTTTATTATCTGATGTTATACGTTTACTTCTGTTCCAATGTTTTCGCCCTGGCAAATCTTTAAAAGATTGCCTCTTGTGTTCATGTCAAACACAACAATGGGAAGTTTATTTTCCTGGCTTAACGTGAATGCCGTCGTATCCATCACATTCAGCCCTTTTTTCAACACGTCTTCAAACGAGATGTAATCAAACTTTGTCGCATCCGGATTCTTTTCAGGGTCTGCGGTATAAATCCCATCGACACGCGTGCCTTTAAGGATGACATCGGCGTGGATTTCAACACCGCGTAAAACGGCAGCAGTATCAGTCGTAAAATACGGATTTCCGGTACCGGCTCCAAAGATTACGATTCTGCCTTTTTCAAGATGGCGTACCGCCCTTCTTTTGATATACGGCTCTGCGATTGCTTCAATCTTTAACGCCGTCTGCAAACGGGTCAGCATGCCTTTGTCTTCCAGCGCGCCTTGTAAAGCCATACCGTTGATAACAGTGGCCAGCATTCCCATATAATCGCCCTGCACGCGGTCCATACCGTTGCTGGCACCGGCTACACCCCTGAAAATATTGCCCCCTCCGATAACAATTGCGATCTCGACGCCCGCATCGTGGATGGTTTTGATGTCTTCGGCGTATTCCGCTAATCTTGCCGGATCTATGCCGTACTGACGCTCTCCCATTAAGGCTTCACCGCTTAATTTCAGAAGGATTCTTTTAAATTTCATTCGTTGAATATGTTTTAAAACACACATAGAAGTGGCTCCGCTTGTTCAATGCCGCCTGGGCAGCAGGGCTTATTTCATGTAGTATTTCGTTGAGTTGTGCAAATATAGACATATTCTTATGATTTGGAAATTTGGGGATTTGGAAATTTCAACAGGCTACAGGATTTCCAAAAGACTGCAAAACGCCAGCCCATCCCGAAGCTTCGGGAGAGGCGCTTATCCTTTTATTTCTTTCTTAAAAAATAAAAGATAGTCGCGCACAGCCGGAATATGCTCCAAAAAAAAATTAATTTTGACGCATGAAAGATATCTTTGAACACAGTTTTTCAAACGCCTTCAGTTATGGCGAATACCGGGCGTATGTTTCTAATCTTCTGGCAGACGGAAAATCGACTGGCCACAAGCAATCAGAAGACCTTACACATTACAGCAAAATGAACGAAGCCCGGATGAACCGGCTCGACAAAACCATTGTCATCGGCGACGCGCAGGCAGCAGTTTTTCAATCGCTCCATAAAAAACACACCTGGCTGGTGCTCTCAGAAGGTTGGTGTGGTGATGCGGCCCAAGCGTTGCCGGTGATGCATAAACTGGTGTCATTTTCCGAAAATATCGACCTGAAAATTGTACTCCGCGACGACAATGCGGGTTTGATGGACTTATTTCTGACCAACGGGTCCAGATCCATCCCTAAACTGATTGTGCTCGACGAAGCCTTTGAAGTTAAAGCACTCTGGGGGCCACGGCCGGAACCTGCCATAGACCTGGTTACCCACTATAAAAAATTACATGGTGTCTTTGATGATGCCGGAAAGACGGCACTGCAATTGTGGTACACAAAAGACAAAGGAAATGCGATTCAGCAGGAACTCGCTGCGCTTATGGAAAACCTATAAGAACGTGTAGCCTAAACCGATATTAAACGTGGACAGGCTTTCAAAATCTACAGGTTTAAAATGATAGTATGAGATCTCGATAAAAACCGAAAACATGCCTTTCTGATGTCCTTCCTCATCATCGAGAACGGCCACATCAAGTCCCAGGTTGCCCCGCAGGAAATCCCCTGAAAAGCGGTTTTGGTTCAGCACAAAAACCTTTCCATATCCAAATGAGGCAAAAGGCCGCAACTCATCGTCCTGCGACACCCGCGGCGCAACTTTAACATTCCCAAAAACAGGTGCCGATACCAGGCCGGGATCCGATTTCCATTCTATTCCTGTATGAAGGCCCAACAACATCCAATCGGTGACCCTTCTCCCAAAACCAGCGCGGAGGTAAGCGCCGCTCGCACGGAGAAAATTCTCGTCATCATTGTCACCAAATGCTTCATTCTGCTTTAGCGGTGCCGCCAATTCAACCTCAAAATAATTTCTGGTTTGCCGCTTCACCGGCTCCATATCCTGCGCACTTAACCCGCAGGAAGCCGACAGGAGAAATGCGATACATGCAAAAAGTCTAAAGTTGGAAAGTGTTTTCAAAGTCTGCTATTTGTGTGGCATCATTAACGTGGTAATCCCCGATTTTAGTGCGTCGTAAGGCGATCAAATGAGCTCCTGATCCAAGTGCTTTGCCAAAATCGTAAGCCAAAGACCGAATGTAGGTGCCTTTACTGCACACCACCCTGAAATCAATTTCCGGCAGTGCCATACGTGTGATTTCAAACTCGTGGATCGTGGTTTTTCGGAACGCAATTTCTACTGTTTCCCCGGCACGCGCATGCTCATAAAGCCGTTTTCCATCCTTTTTTATAGCAGAAAAAACGGGCGGCTTTTGGTCGATTTCACCCATAAACTGCGTCGTCGTCTCAGCCACCAATGCGTCATCAATATGCGATATGGGAAAAGTAGCATCAATTTCGGTCTCAAGATCGTAAGACGGCGTGGTGGCACCAATATAAAAAGTACCAGTATATTCTTTAGCCTGTCCCTGCAGTTCGCTGATTCTTTTGGTAAATTTTCCTGTGCAGACGATCAGCAATCCGGTCGCCAGAGGGTCAAGTGTCCCTGCGTGACCAATCTTAATTTTCTTAAGTCCCAGTTTGCTCTTTAAAGCCCATTTCATTTTATTCACGGCCTGGAACGATGACCAATGCAACGGCTTATCGATCAGCAGCACCTGGCCATTCTGAAAATCTTCAGCAGTCATTATTTGTTGGTTGGTGCGAAAAAGTAAATCGAAAGGATGATCAGGCCGATCAGGATCCTGTAATACCCAAAAATCCGGAATCCGTTTTTGGTCAGGTAGCTGATCAGGAATTTAATGGATGCATAGGAAACGATGAAGGCCACAATATTTCCAACTGCAAGAATCCCCATATTGCCGGTGTTCAGTACTTCGGGGGAATGTTTATAAACATCAAAAATACTTTTTACCGTCGCAGCGAGCATCGTAGGTACAGCGAGAAAAAATGAAAATTCCGCGGCAGTCTTGCGGTCCAGTTTTTGCTCCATCCCACCGATGATGGTCGAGGCACTGCGGCTCATTCCGGGAAAAACGATGGCCAGCGTCTGGTAAAACCCAATCGTAAGCGCCTTTTTGTTGGTGATTTGTGTCTCGTCTGTAATTTTTGGATTCGTGAACCACTTGTCTACAAACAGCAGCAACACGCCGCCAATCACCAGCATCATCGCAATCACGACGGGCGTTTCCATCATTTTCTCGATATGTTTTTTAAAAAGTCCGCCAATGACCAATGCGGGGATTACCGCAATCATCAGCTTCACATAAAACCCCAGCCTCTTGAAGTCAAAGAATTTACGCCAGTAAATGACAACCACCGAAAGGATGGCGGCCAACTGGATGACAATTTCGAATAATTTGGTGAACTCATCTTTTTCGATACCCATAAAAGAGGAAAAGATGACCATGTGCCCCGTGGACGAAACCGGAAGGAACTCGGTGATCCCTTCAATGACTGCCAGGAATACGGCCTGAATATAATCCATAAAAGATGGGTATTATTGGTTTGTTTTTGAGGCTACTTGTCTACCGGCTTCGGTGATTTAAGAATCGCATAAATCGTGATGCCGAACCCAATCAATACGGTCGTCGGCGCCAGGCGGATCCTCCTAAAGTCGAAAATTGCTTCACTGAAAACATTTGGATCGTCGCTTCCGCCGCCGCTCATCAGGATGAATCCCAGCGCAATTACGCCAATCCCAATCAGCAGTATTTTGTAATTTACCTTATCGAAAAGGAAATCGCCTTGTGGGCTTTGTTCTTTTCTGTCCTTGTTATCTTTCATCTGATTTTTATCTCAATGCTATTATCTAAAATCTTTTCTGAACTTTAATACAAATCGTCCGTGCGCAAATTCAGGAAGCGCTGTGTTGCGAAAAACGTGCTGAACCACGTAATGAAAATCCCTAAGACAATGACGCCAAGCAGCACAAGCCCGGTCATGAGCTGGTCCTGGACAATGTTAAGTTTCGGGTAATTCTCGTCTATCACAAACAGTGAGGCCACCAATGCTGCCACAGCAAGCACAGCCGCAATACCACCCAGCAAAACGCTGCGCCAGATGAAAGGCTTGCGGATGAACGACTTGGTTGCGCCAACCATCTGCATCGTTTTAATGATAAAACGGTTCGAATAAATCGAAAGGCGGATCGAACTGTTGATCAGCAAAACCGCCACAATCAACAGAAAAATACTTGCGTATAAAATCCACATACTCGCTGCTTCAATATTGTCATTGACCAGGCTTACGAGTACCTTATCATAATTAACCGTCGAAATCATCTCATTCTTCTTCAGCCGGTCTTCTATTTTCTTGATGCTGTCGTTGCGTATGTATGCCGAGTTTAAATGAATGTCAAACGAATTCTCAAATGGATTCTCGCCTATAAACGCCATAAAATCCTCTCCCATATCTTCCGATTCGCGTTTCGCTGCCTCTTCTTTCGGCACAAAAACGCTGTTCTTGACAAACCTGGCCGTTTTCAACTCCTGCGCAAAAGCTTTCATTACGCTGTCATTGGCCCCATTCTTAAAGAAAACCGTCATCGGGATTTCTTCTTTGAAATTATCGGAAAGCTTTTTAGAATTTAGGAAAAACAAACCCAATATCCCCAACAGGAACAGCACCAAAAAGATGCTCAGTACAACGGAAAAATAAGAAGTAATCAGCCTGCGCTTTTTAAACTTTTCGTAAGACGAACTCATAGGTGGGTTAATTATGCGGTAAAAATATAAAGAATTTCTTTAACCGCAGTTTATAACGCGCAAAGTTTTGACTTTCGTACAATAAGCGTAAATTTGCCCGATTTTAGTTGACAGCTTACGGTATACGGTTTACAGTTTACAGCGCCTCATGTTGTGTCAAAACGGTATTTAAAACGTGCTTCCATACTGTCAACTGTAAACCGTAAACTGTAAACTCCTAATGAAGTACAACCCTACCGAAATCGAAAAATACTGGCAGCAATATTGGGCTGAAAACCAAACCTTCGCCGCCGACAATAAGTCCGATAAACCCAAATATTACGTACTCGACATGTTTCCTTATCCTTCCGGGGCCGGACTCCACGTAGGGCATCCGCTTGGGTACATTGCATCCGATATTTATGCCAGATACAAACGCCACAAAGGATTTAACGTACTGCACCCTCAGGGCTACGACAGTTTCGGCCTTCCCGCAGAGCAATACGCGATCCAGACCGGACAGCATCCCGAGAAAACCACGAAAGAGAACATTGCACGCTACCGCGAACAGCTCGATAAAATCGGCTTCTCGTTCGACTGGAGCCGTGAGGTGCGTACTTCCTCCCCTGAATATTACAAATGGACGCAATGGATCTTCATCCAGTTGTTTCAGTCCTGGTACAACAAAGACACCGACAAAGCAGAAAGCATATGCACGCTGATCCAGGAATTCGAAATGAACGGCAATGCAAAGGTAAACGCCGTCTGCGATGACAACATTACGCCTTTTACTGCCGAGGACTGGAACGCTTCCGCAGATGCTACCCAGCAACAAATCCTGCTCCGATACAGATTAACCTATCTCGCCGAAACCGAAGTAAACTGGTGCCCGGCATTAGGAACCGTCCTCGCAAACGACGAAATCGTAAACGGTGTGTCCGAGCGCGGCGGCCATCCCGTCATACGCAAAAAGATGACCCAATGGAGCATGCGCATTTCGGCTTATGCCGAACGATTATTGCAGGGATTGGACCAGATCGACTGGACCGAAGCGTTGAAGGAAAGCCAACGCAACTGGATCGGGAAATCGGTTGGGGCATTGGTCACTTTTAAGCTCAAGGATTCGGAATCCGAAAGAGACAATCTAGACTATATCCTTTCCGGCGATGAAACAAACGATTATAAAATAGAGGTTTTTACCACGCGCCCCGACACCATCTTCGGTGTCACTTTTATGACCCTCGCCCCGGAACACGAACTCGTCCCTAAAATTACCACACCGGACCAAAAAGCCGCTGTGGAGGCGTATGTAGAAGCCACCGCACGCCGTTCAGAACGCGAGCGTATGGCTGATGTCAAGACGATTTCAGGTGTGTTTACCGGTGCCTATGCGGAACATCCGTTTACGAAAGAACCCATCCCGGTCTGGATCGGAGACTATGTGCTCGCAGGATACGGAACCGGCGCGGTGATGGCGGTACCGTGTGGAGATGAGCGCGATTATGCGTTTGCAAAACACTTCGGTATTGACATCAAGAATATTTTTGACAATGTCGATATCTCCGAAGAGGCCTACGGCTCCAAAGACAATGTGAAAATCGCGAACTCCGATTTCCTCGATGGCCTGAATTACAAGGAAGCCACCAAAAAGGCGATTGAAGCACTGGAAGAGATCGGACAGGGCAAAGGCAAAACGAATTACCGCCTGCGCGATGCCGTATTTTCCCGCCAGAGATATTGGGGCGAGCCGTTCCCAGTGTATTACGTAAACGGCATGCCACAGATGATTGACGCGAAACACCTACCCATCAGACTTCCTGAAGTTGAGAAATATTTACCCACTGAAGACGGGCAACCGCCTTTAGGAAACTCAAAAGAATGGGCATGGGATAGCATTCAGCATTCAGTCGTCAGCAATCAGCTGATTGACCACGAAACCGTCTTCCCTTTAGAATTGAATACGATGCCGGGCTGGGCAGGATCTTCCTGGTACTGGCTGCGCTATATGGACGCGCACAACAACAACGAATTTGTTTCCAAGGAAGACGAAGCCTACTGGCAGAATGTCGATTTATACATCGGCGGGAGCGAGCACGCGACCGGGCACTTATTGTATTCCCGTTTCTGGAACAAGTTCTTAAAGGACCGTGGCTTCGTGACGCAGGAGGAGCCGTTTAAGAAGTTGATCAATCAGGGGATGATATTGGGGATGAGTGCCATTATTTACCGAATTTCAGGAACCAACAAATATGTTTCCAAAAATCTCAAAAACGAATATGAAACGGAAGGATTGCATATAGATGTTAATATGGTAAATTCTTCAGATGAAATAAGTACAGACGTTCTAAGAGACTGGCAACCACAATTTAGTGATGCCGAGTTTATTCTTGAAAATGGAAAGTTTGTTGTGGGAAGGGAAGTCGAAAAAATGTCAAAAAGATGGTATAATGTAGTAAATCCGGATGATATCTGCCACGAATACGGCGCCGATACACTCCGCCTCTACGAAATGTTCCTCGGACCTTTAGAGCAATCAAAACCGTGGAACACTGCGGGTATTACCGGTGTATTCGGTTTCCTGAAGAAATTGTGGAGATTGTATTTCGATGACAAAGGATTGGTCGTAAACGCAAATCCTGCCTCAAAAGAAGCGTTGAAAACATTACACAAAACGATCAAAAAAGTCCAGGACGATATCGAGAATTTCTCATTCAATACCTCCGTGAGCCAATTCATGATCTGCGTGAACGAACTTAGCTCGATGAACTGCCACGAACGCGTCATCCTCGAGCCGTTGGCGATCATCATTTCGCCATATGCGCCGCATATCGCCGAGGAGCTGTGGAAACGCCTCGGCCACGACGGCAGCATCTCAACCGTCCCGTTCCCGATCTTTAATCCCGAGCATCTCGTGGAAAGCAGCAAGGAATACCCGGTATCCTTCAACGGAAAAACACGCTTTACGATCGAATTGCCGCTGGATTTATCAAAGGAACAAATTGAGGAAATCGTAATGAACGACGAACGCACCCACAAACAGCTCGAAGGGCGAACACCGAACAAGGTGATTATCGTGCCGGGAAAAATCATCAATATAGTAGGGTAGTTCGGGAGATAGGAAGTTCGGAGGATCAGCATCAATTTACCTGATGCCGCGTGAGGGATCGCAGCAAGGTGCCGTGCACCGCGGAGAGCCCGACGGCGTAGCTTGCGGAGCCGGCACGCCCAAATCCTGCCAAACTGACATAATCTAAGTCTGGCTTGTATTTTGCATTTACAGCAAAAAACAAATTAAACTTAAAAACTATGGGACCCGGATATCTAATTTTAGCGATCCTTATCATGGGCGTCAGCTGGTTGGTCAGCAATACGCTGAAGCGAAAATTCGAACATTATTCCAAACTGCACCTGCAGAACAATATGTCTGGCCGCGAAATCGCCGAGCAAATGCTTGCAGACCATGGCATTTATGACGTAAAGGTTATCTCAACCGAAGGCCGCCTCACGGACCACTACAACCCAGCTGACAAAACCGTCAACCTGAGTGAAGCGGTCTATAACCAGCGGAATGCCGCTTCCGCAGCCGTTGCCGCGCACGAATGCGGCCATGCCGTACAACACGCCACCGCCTATTCAATGCTGCAATTGCGATCAAAACTCGTTCCGGTGGTGAGCGTCGCCTCCGGCATGATCCAATGGGTGCTGATTGCCGGTATCCTGATGATCCGCACGTTTCCGGAATTACTATTGGTTGGAATTGTGGCGTTTGCACTGACAACTTTATTCACAGTCATCACGCTGCCAGTAGAATACGACGCGAGCAACCGTGCACTCGCCTGGCTTGAGAACAAGCAAATGCTCACCCGCCAGGAACACGATGGTGCCAAAGATGCATTGAAATGGGCTGCACGCACGTATGTAGTTGCTGCCGTCGGCTCGATTGCGACATTGTTGTACTATATCTCGATTTACACAGGCAACAGAAGGTAAGGCTGGCCTCCATAAAAACAAAATCCGCTTCGTAAGTCGCGGATTTTTTATTTTAAACTGTCTCCAAAGGCAAAGCAGCCTGCTTAGACTGCGACTGCCTACTGCGACTGCCCACTATTCCTCAGTCCCCAATCCGCGAGCACCGTCAGCGCCGGCAACAACTCCGCACCGGATTCTGATAACGAATACTCGACATGCGGCGGCATCACCTCCACCACAACACGCTGTACGAGGTTGTCCGCTTCCAACTGCTTCAGGTGTTGTATAAGCATCTTCTCCGAGATCGGCGGAATCGCTTTACGCAATTCGCTATAGCGCAATCGCCCATCCCGCAGGTTCCATAAAATCAATGGTTTCCACCTTCCACCCACTTTATCCAACGCAAAACTCACCGGACAGACACCCATAATGGCTTTCCGGTTTTCATTATTTGTCGAGGCTTCCTTTATATTTCTCATCACATACTTTTTGGTAGGTACTTGTACAAAAGTAAGTATAAAAATACCTTTGACAAATCATATTTAAAAATAAACATCATGAAATACATTTTGACCGGTTCCATCGGGAACATCAGCAAGCCATTAGCACAACAATTAGTCGCCGCCGGGCATGACGTAACCATCATCAGCAGCAATGCAGACCGTCAATCCGACATCGAAAACCTAGGTGCTACAGCAGCGATCGGCAGCGTATTGGACGCCGAATTTCTGGCGCACGTCTTTACCGGTGCCGACGCCGTCTACCTGATGGTCCCACCCAATTTCACAGTAACGGATTGGCCTGCTTATCAAAGAGAGGTCGCCGACGCCTTTCTCAGAGCAGTAAAAACGAGCGGCATTAACAATATTGTACAACTCAGCAGCATCGGTGCTCATGTGGGACACAGCGCAGGTCCAATCGACGAAGTTGGTAATCTTGAAAGAAAACTCGAAGCCATTGGCGGACTGAATGTAGTGGCGTTACGCCCATCTTATTTCTACACGAATCTTTACACCACCACTGACATGATCAAGCATGCAGGAATCATTGGCTCTAACATGGGCGACAGCAGTGCTGAAATCATCCTAACGCACCCTGCCGACATCGCCGATGTGGCCGCAAAAGTACTCCTGGACCTCGATTTCAAAGGACAAAATGTGAAGTACATTTCGAGTGATATCCGCACTTTCGCAGAAGTAGCTGCAGTAATAGGCAACGCGATTGGCAAACCTGACCTGCCATGGGTTAACTTTACCGACGAACAGGCTCTTGAAGGTGCAAAACAGGCGGGACTGCATGAAACGTTTGCCGAAGGATTCACGCAGATGGGAAAATCATTCCGCGAAGGCCTGCTCCAGACGGACTATCTCGAAAGGAATGAAAAACCGCAGGGAAAAGTAAAGCTGGAAGATTTTGCAAAGGAATTTGCTTTAGCGTTCCAGGCCAATTGATATTGGCTTTGTATAAACAAAGAAATCCGCTTCGAAAGTCGCGGATTCTTTTGTTTTTATGTTACAGCTGAATCTGCCGTTCTATCTGCTGGTCCAGCGAAATAAACGTTTCTGTCCTCGACACCCCTTCAATGGCCTGGATTTTAGTGTTTAGTAAATTCATCAAATGCTCGTTGTCACGACAAATAATTTTTATAAGGATTGACCAGTTTCCTGTGGTATAATGGCATTCCAGTACTTCAGGGATTTTACGAAGTTCCTTTACTGCTTCCGGATTGCGGGCGGCCTTGTCCAGATAAATCCCGACAAATGCCATCGTGCTGTAGCCGAGTACCTTGTTACTTACCGTAAATTTCGACCCGGAGATTACGCCCGATTGTTCGAGTTTCCTTAAACGCTGATGGATTGCCGCGCCGGAGATTCCGATTTTATTGGCGATCTGAAGTATGGGCTTGCGCGCATCGGCCATCAGTTCGCGCAGGATTTCCTTATCGATTCCGTCTATTTCGATTTGTAACGAATTTATTTTCATGGTAATGAATTTGAAATCAAAAATAAGATTTTAATTTTAAAATGAAAGTCTTAAATGCTACAGGAAGTAAATACTCATTTGATGTACAGCACGTTAAAAAAATATTATATTTGCCGCCTGAAAATATTTTCAGAAGAAAAATTAAGAAGAAAAAGAATGAAAAAATTGTTGTACGGGATTTCGGCTATGTTATTACTCCTGAATTTTTCCTGTGTTTCTGACGAAGACACCACTGAGGAAGAGACACTTTCAAATAATCCTGTAACGGGAACGGTTTTCGGCAGAACATTTACTGTGAATCCCGATGGCGGAAAAGCAAGTAACATACTTTCTAATGGCGTTGAGGGTGTTTACATTTATCTCACAGCGACCTCAGTAGGTTGTGGTTTGGAGCCTGAGACATTCGAATATCCGGTGATCATCTTTGCTCCGCGCGCCATAGGTACACATACAACGAATACTTCTATTCTCTTTAAAGATTTGGAATCTGATGATTTTGTGAGTGCCGCAGGACAGATAACGGTAGAGATTATTTCTGTAGGTGACACGGTTGTAGGGAGGGTTTTGGCGCCTGCTTTATTTTATGACAACCACATCAACGGAAGATTTGAAGTGCCTTATTGCAACTAAGCATCGGACTAAAAAATAAAAAACCGCCCCAAAAAGGCGGTTTCTTTTATTGCATCCTAATTTTGGTGCTAACTCAGTTTATCCGGATTGTACCCGAAATAAGGCACATGCTTTTCATTAAACACCACGCCGTATTCTTCGAGTTCCGTTAAGATAGGCTCATACACTTCCTTGCGAATCGGCAGTTGAACACCCGGCGTTGTAATATTTCCATTCAGGATCTGCAATGTCGCCATAGCAACCGGAAGCCCGACGGTTTTTGCCATTGCAGTGTACGTCTGATCATCGCCGATACAAACCATTTTGGAGTCGATCTGCTTTTGCTCGCCGTTCAGTTCATACCCGAATTTATGGTACATCACAATCATGTCTTTGTCATCCGGTTTTAGTGTCCAGCTATCGTTCAGGATCTTTTCCAGGATCTGAGCAGGCGTTGCGTGTTGAAGCCCCACAATCTTGTTCGGGTTAAAGATGTCCAGTTCAAGCAATTTGTCCCACATAATGTCATCCTGCTCAATGCCAAGCTGCATGCGTGTTTTGATCTCTACTGAATCCGTTGGATGATATGGCAGAAACAGGTTGATGAACTCACGGTAGCTGATCGTTTCAGAATTATCAATCATATACGTATCATCGGTCATGCCGAGCTGCACGAACATATTCCAGGCACGCGAATAACCCACACGTCGGATGGTGCCACGATACAGTGTCAGGATATCGTCGAGTCCGTAGATGCTGCGGTATTTCAGCGAATCGCGGTTCGCATAGCCTTCGAAACGGCCGTAGCCTTCTACTTCAAGGAATTCGGTTCGACGGAATAATTTGTGGTACGGTATGTATTTGTAAGTCCCTTCCTGGATGAATTTTGCCGCACCGCCTTGTCCTGCAAGGACCACGTTTCGCGGTGCCCAGGTGAATTTATAATTCCAAAGATTGTCATCAGACTCCGGTGCTACGAGCCCGCCACAAAACGACTCGAACAAAATCATCTTTCCGCCTTTGTCGCGGATTTCATCGATTACCTTCATCGCGCTCATGTGGTCTATCCCGGGATCAAGTCCAATTTCATTCATGAAAATGAGGCCGTTTTCTTTGGCGGCAGCGTCAAGGCTTTGCATCGCATCGCTGATATAGGAGGCGGTGACCATATGTTTTTTGAACGTTACGCAGTCCTTTGCCACTTCAAAATGAAGGTGTGCGGGAAGCATGGAAATGACCACATCGGCTTTCTGTATTTCGGATTTGCGCTGCGCTTCATCGAAAATATCAAACGAGATCGCCGTAGCGTTCGGATGGTTATTTGTTTTACGCTGGGCCAGCTCAACTGACAAATCACCGATCGTCAGGTGCAGGTTTTCCGAGGCGGATTTGGCGAGCAGGTATTGTATCAGCGATGAGGCGGAGCGTCCCGCGCCTATGATCAGAATATTTCTCATTTGTTCAAATTATGGCGCAAATGTAGCTATTTGTTATATTTATAAAAAAGTATGCCGTGTTGTTTTTTCGTAAACCAATGCAGCTTACTTTTATGGAAAATTTTAGTCATGGATAAAAAGATAACAGCCACCGGCGCCTTACTTGGTTTTTTAGCAATTGTTTTCGGGGCGTTCGGGGCGCACGCGTTGAAGAAAGTCCTGACAGTAGATTTGCTGGCTGCATTCGAAACGGGTGTACGCTATCAGATGTATAACGCGTTGTTTCTCTTATTTCTGGGCAAATTTGATTTGGTATCAGAGCGATCGAAAAAAATCGTTTATAATTTGGTTCTTTGGGGCATTGTCCTGTTTTCAGGATCATTATATACCATTTCCCTGCTGTCGGTTGCTGACATCCAGGTTCGGCTGGTTGGAATACTCACCCCTTTTGGAGGATTACTGTTAATCATGGGTTGGTTTTGGTTATTTATTGAAATAATCCGCAAAAAATCATAAATTTTGAATTTACTACAACGTTGTAATTTTAAATTTTTTACTTTTGCTCTTTTAAAATTACAACTCAACTTTAAAATTTATGGCAAATAACGCTTTGGTTACGAAATCGATTTCGCTTGACAATTTAAACATACACAATGCGAACGTCCAATATCAGCTCACTCCGGATGAATTACACGATATTACGATACAGTCCGGGCAGGGCCGTGAAGCCTCAACAGGAGCCTTAGCAGTCAATACCGGCGAGTTTACCGGAAGATCTCCTCAGGACCGCTTTATCGTTGAAGACAGCATTACGAAAGACCAGGTTTGGTGGGGGAAAGTGAACATTCCTTTTTCTTCAGAAAATTTCGATAAATTATATAACAAGGTAACCGCTTATCTGTCCGGAAAAGAAGTTTTTGTCCGTGACAGCTACGTGTGTGCCGATGAGAACTACAGGCTAAATGTACGCGTGGTTACTGAAACGGCATGGTCAAATTTATTCTGCTACAACATGTTCTTAAGGCCGGAAGCTTCCGAACTTGAAAACTTTACTCCAGACTGGCACGTCATCTGCGCGCCGGGCTTTATGGCAGATCCTGCTGTAGATGGCACAAGACAACATAACTTCGCCATACTGGATTTCACAAAGAAGATTGCATTAATTGGCGGTACCGGATATACGGGAGAAATGAAGAAAGGCATTTTCTCCGCACTGAATTTTATTCTTCCTGTTGACAAAAATGCGTTGCCGATGCACTGCAGTGCCAATGTGGGCGAGAACGGCGATACGGCCATTTTCTTTGGCCTTTCCGGTACAGGAAAAACCACACTTTCTGCCGACCCGAATCGCAAATTGATTGGAGACGATGAGCATGGTTGGACCAGTGAAAATACAGTCTTTAATTTTGAAGGCGGCTGTTATGCAAAAGTCATCAACCTTTCTGAAGAAAACGAACCGGATATTTACCATGCCATTAAGCGGGGTGCCATCCTTGAAAACGTAATCTTCAAACCAGGAACAAATGAAGTGGACTACAGTGATGTTTCGATTACGCCAAACACACGCGTAAGCTATCCTATCTATCATATCGACAACATACAACCGGGTTCAATTGGTAAAAACCCGAAAAACATATTCTTCCTGACGGCGGACTCCTTTGGAATTCTGCCTCCGATTTCAAAACTCACACCAGGACAGGCGGCCTATCACTTTATTTCAGGTTACACCGCAAAAGTTGCCGGTACAGAAGCAGGTGTTACGGAACCGCAGCCTAATTTTTCGGCGTGTTTTGGAGCGCCTTTTATGCCATTGCATCCCACGCGCTACGCAGAAATGCTGAGTAAAAAAATGCAGGATGCCGGGGTTAAAGTATGGTTAATTAATACAGGCTGGACTGGTGGTCCCTATGGCGTTGGCCACAGGATGAAACTAAAGTACACCCGCGAAATGATCACCGCAGCGTTAAATGGCGAATTGGATCACGTTGACTATAAAAATCATGACGTTTTTGGCCTTGCCATTCCACAGTCCTGCCCTAACGTTCCGTCGGAAATCCTAAACCCTGGGAATACATGGGATAATCAGGATTTATATGATACAAAAGCCTTAGAGCTTGCAGCAAAATTCAAAGACAACTTTAAAAAGTTTGAAGAGTTTGCCAACGCTGAGATTTTAGCGGGAGGCCCATTGGTATAAACAGAAAATTGTAATTCAGAAAACCGGTTCGTCAGATCCGGTTTTTTTTATGTCCCGGATTTTATATCAAGACCTAATTTAGTTCCCTATCCGGAATTAAAACATCTAACAAAATATCCGGATTTAACGTAATAGAAAACCTTGCGGTTTCACTAGGGAAAACATTATCCCCTTCCCTGAAGGTAAAATACAAATTTTCCCGAATATATTTTACGGGAAAATCATACTTTTTCTTAATTTTTGGTCAATATGCAATCATGCAGTTTACAAAGTGATTTCCATAAAAAAAGCCACACAATGTATGGCTCTCCTGTAAGTATTTGTTTCTTCCTATTTTTCTTTATTTGCTTTCGCGATATATTTTTCAAGTGCCATAGTCATTGAAGGAGCTTCCGGAGAAGGCGCCATAATGTCTACACGAAGTCCGTGCTCCAACGCTTCTTTCTGCGTAGTGCTTCCAAACACTGCAATCCTCGTATTGTTTTGCTCAAAATCGGGGAAGTTCTTGAAAAGAGATTTAATTCCGGTTGGACTGAAAAAAGCCAGCACATCGTAGTAAACATCTGCAAGGTCAGAAAGGTCACTCATTACAGTCTTATAAAAAGTAGCCTGTGTCCAATCCACTTTGAGGTTGTTCAGAACCTGAGGCGCATCGGCATTTAATTGGTCTGAAGCAGGTAGCAGGAACTTTTCATCTTTGTATTTCTTGATCAGCGGAGACATGTCGACAAAATCTTTTTGCCCCACATATATCTTGCGTTTCCGGTATACCACATATTTCTGTAAATAAAAGGCAATGGCTTCCGATTGGCAGAAATATTTAAGTCCTTCCGGGATTTTGTAACGCATTTCTTCAGCAACCCGAAAAAAATGGTCGATTGAATTCTTGCTGGTAAGAATGATTGCCGTGTAATTGTTGAGATCAATTTTCTGAAGCCTGACGTCTTTAGCGTTAACGCCTTCGACATGGATAAAAGGTCTGAAATCAATTTTTACTTTGTGCTTCTGTTGGAGCTCGTAGTAAGGGGAGTTTTCTACTTTAGGCTCTGGCTGGGAGACCAAAATTGTTTTCACTTTCATATAATAATAACTTTCATTTAGGCTTTTTTCGTAAACCAGTAATACATAAAATAGTAGGGCGCTATTTCAAGTGCGCAAAGATACAAAATAAAGTAAAACAACTTACTTATTATTAAATTTTGATAAATCTTCAAAGAATTAAGATATGTCAGCACATTTATTATCAAAATAATGGAAATAATGGAATAAATTGCGGCAGCCGAAACGTTGTTATTGTAAAACAAGAAAATATTAACCGGAAGTAACAGCAGGCCGAGGTAGGTTCGGTAACTGACCTTCTGCAAATTAAACTGCTCTATGAATTCTTCTATATTGAAAGAAACCGAAATAATTTTCTCGACCAGAAATTTTGACAGGATAAAAACACCCGTCAGCGTGAGCAATCTAAGATACAAAACCCAATCCGTTTTCGAAATCTGGCCATTACTGAAATAGCTTAGGAGAAACTGTATGAAAAACGCAATCGAAATGACCTGAACAATGAAAAGCAAAATCGTAAACCAACTCATCAGGTTGGAGCTGTCTTTGTAGATTTTAATATATTTGTCCGAGAAAATTAATCTGGAAAACTCCGCGAAACGGCCCTCAAAAACGGTTTTCGCCAAAGCCAAGAGCGCGAAACACACTACGAAAAGGACCGTCGCCCAATCCTTGTTCTCCAATACGCGCTCCTGAAATGAAATTGCCATCACCATGCCGCAAAATTACTAATTTTTTGGTTGCTTATTTATTATGCTTTAATTAAGATTCAGCATCGATAAAAAGATTATTTTTGCCGTGAAATTTACTACAGCATGACCGACAGTATAGTGATCATTCCCACTTACAATGAGATTGAAAACATCGAAAGTATCATCAGGGCAGTGCTTTCACAGCATAAGCATTTTAACCTGCTGATTATCGACGACAATTCCCCTGACAATACTGCCGGAAAAGTTACCGAATTGCAACAGGAATTTCCGGGAAGGATTTTTCTGGAGAGACGTGATAAGAAGTCCGGACTGGGTACGGCATATGTTCATGGATTCAAATGGGCACTGGCAAAGGGTTATGAATACGTTTTCGAAATGGACGCCGATTTTTCGCACAATCCAAAAGACCTCGAAAAACTCTACAACTGCTGTCATTTTGAAAGTGCGGATGTAGCCATCGGATCGAGATATGTGACGGGGGTAAATGTGGTAAATTGGCCGTTAAGCCGTGTGTTGCTTTCCTATTTTGCCTCGGTGTATGTAAGAACAATCACCGGAATGAAGATTCATGATGCTACGGCAGGTTTTATGTGCTACCGAAGCGAAGTACTCAAAAGCATCAATCTTGATAAGATAAAATTTATTGGATATGCATTCCAGATCGAAATGAAATACCGGGCGTACGCAAAAAACTTTGTGATCAATGAAGTACCGATAATTTTTACAGACCGTACAAAAGGACAGTCCAAAATGAGCAATTCCATCATCAAAGAAGCCGTTTTTGGTGTAATTTCCTTAAGAATCAGAAAATTTTTCAATAGGCTATAGGCCAATAAGACAAGTAAGCGCAAGAACATGAAAAGGACTTTAATACGAAATGCCAAAATTGTCAACGAAGGGACCATTTTTGAAGGTGACCTGCTGATTGAAGGCGAATACATCGTCGAAATCGCGGAAAGCATCAGCTTCAAATCGTCCGCTACAAAAATAATCGATGCGGGAGGAAATTACCTTATTCCCGGCGCCATTGACGATCAGGTACATTTTAGGGAACCCGGGCTTACCCACAAAGGAGATATCGCCTCTGAATCCCGTGCAGCTGTCGCAGGAGGCATTACGTCATTCATCGAACAGCCGAACACCATTCCGAACGCAGTGACACAGGAGTTGCTGGAACAGAAGTACCAGCTCGCTGCCGGTCGTTCCTATGCCAATTATTCTTTCATGCTTGGCGGGACAAATGATAATATTGCAGAAATCCTCAAGACAAATCCACGAAATGTTGCGGGAATAAAATTATTCCTGGGCTCCTCAACAGGAAATATGCTCGTCGATGATGACGAAGCTTTGGAGAAAATTTTCTCGAGCACGCCAATGCTGATTGCAGTGCATTGTGAAGACGAAACCACCATCAAAAATAACCTTGAAAAATACAACGCGGAATATGGTGAAGATATTCCGGTCACGGCGCATCATTTAATCCGAAGTACGGAAGCGTGCTATCTGTCTTCGTCGAAAGCAGTGGCACTGGCCAAAAAAACCGGCGCCAGGCTTCACGTTTTTCATTTGTCAACAGCGAAAGAACTGGATCTTTTCACCAACAAAATCCCCTTGGAGGAAAAAAAGATCACCGCGGAAGTATGCATTCACCACCTTTGGTTTACCAATGAGGATTATGCTGCCAAAGGCAACTTCATCAAGTGGAACCCAGCCATAAAAACCGCAGAAGACCGCCAGGCGCTTTGGGAAGCATTGCTGGACGACCGCATTGATGTGATTGCTACCGATCATGCGCCCCATACCCTTGACGAGAAAAAACTGCCTTATCTACAAGCACCGTCCGGAGGCCCATTGGTACAACACGCGCTTGTTGCGATGTTTGAAGCACACCATCAGGGAAAAATTTCAGTCGAGAAAATAGTCGAGAAAATGGCACACAATCCCGCAAAATTATTTGCAATTGAAAACCGTGGCTTCATCCGGGAAGGCTATCATGCCGATCTGGTAATCGTTGACGCAGGGATGCCCTGGAGCGTTAAAAAAGAAAATATACTGTATAAATGCGGCTGGTCCCCTTTTGAAAATTATACATTCAAGTCGAGAATTACACATACCTTTGTCAATGGCGAACTGGTTTACAACAATTTTAAGGTGAAGGATGTCCAGTGCGGCCAACGCCTTCTGTTTAACCGACAATGATGTTACATGAAAAAATTAGCATTCTTTTTTATTGCCGCGTTCTTATGGACAGGCTGTAATGACAATCCGGTAGAAAAGCCAAAAAATCTGATTCCGGAGGACCAGATGGTGGATATCATCTATGATCTGTCATTATTGGAAGCCATCCGGTTGTCCGACCCAGGCGCTATAAGAGAAAAAAAGATTAACCCTTCGACCTATGTTTACGAAAAGTACAAGGTAGATAGCTTACAGTTTGCCAAAAGTGACCATTACTACGCAGGCGATATCAACAAATATGCCAAATTGTATGAAAAGGTCGAAAAACGCCTCGAAAAGAGAAAAGAAACAGAGGATGAAGCTGCAAAACAATTTCAAAAAGCTCCGTTAATAAAGGAAGAATTGAAGAAAGAATCGGTGATAACCAAAAAAACGAAACGCAATAAAAAGAACGCTTCCTCTTTTAACGCAAATTAAAGTAAAGCGCCGTTTTTTTTATCACCTGCACCATCGGTTCGAAGCTGAAGTTTGATGATTCCACAATCTTTTTGTTGTCATACAACTCCTTTGCATGCAAAGATCGCGCTGTGGCTTTGGACAGCCGTCTCCTCCGGCGGGACAATAACGATAAAAACCAGTCCAATCGCCATGCCACTTCCGTAAGCCATTTTTTTGCATAAACATGCGGCGGCTTACACTGCAGTGCTTCGGAAATCATAAGACTTAGCTGGTCAAAACTTACATTTTCCGCGATCAACGTAAATCTTTCTCCTTTGATATCGTGCTCCATGAGCCAATGCATGACCGAAGCAACATCCCAAACACCGATAAATCCTGTGGTTCCTTTGGTGTAATATTTTAAGCCGCTGCTGAGTTCCGAAAAAATCTTCCCGCTACCTTGTTGCCAATCGCTCCGTGCCGCATATGGACCAATGATCACCCCAGGGTTAACAATGACCACTTCCAGGCCTTCCTGTTGCCCACGCCACACCTCCATTTCGGCGCCATATTTAGAAATAGCATAATCGCTGTGGTACCGCTCTGCATTCCATTCTGTGGTCTCAGACACAATGTGTTCATTTTCATTCAGGTCGCCCAAAGCCGCAATGGAACTGACATAACAAATCTTTCTGACATTATTCGATAAAGAGAAATTCACGATGTTCGCCGTGCCTTCAATATTGACTTTCCGAAGTGCTTCTTCATCAGCCGGGTCAAACGAAATCATCGCGGCACAATGGTACACCAGGGTGATCCCCGAAAAGGCATCGTGCAGCGAAGGAACCTCCGTAATATCTGCATTACACCATTCGATCGCATCAAAAAACGCCTCCTTTTGATACATCGAAAATAGGTTGCGGACTTTTTCTATTCCCGCATCGTCACGGTATAAAGCACGCACTTTGCGCCCTTCCTGTGCAAGGCGCAGTAAAAGATGTGAACCCACAAGGCCCGTAGCTCCGGTGACTAAAACCATAGCACAAAGGTAATCATTTGTTATTGGCGGAATCCGCTAACAAAATCAAGTTTAAAATTTTATCTTTGCGCAAATTTATAGCAAAAATGAAGAATTTAGTCGAAGAATTGCGGTGGCGCGGGCTGTATCATGACAGCATGCCCGGAACGGAGGAACAACTTTTAGCAGGCCCGGTCACGGCTTATATAGGATTTGATCCCACAGCTGATTCTTTGCATATCGGAAGCATGGTGCAAATCATTTTGCTGACGCACCTTAAGAATTTCGGGCACAAACCAATTGCCTTAGTCGGCGGCGCAACCGGGATGATTGGCGATCCTTCCGGAAAATCAGATGAGCGCAATTTGCTCAATGAGGCGCAGCTGGCAAAAAATGTCGAAGGCATAAAAAGTGTGCTTTCCCGTTTCCTGGATTTTAATTCCACGGAAGCGAACGCACCCATTATGGTGAATAACTACGACTGGATGAAGGATTTTACCTTTATCGATTTTGCACGTGAAGTCGGAAAAAGAATCACTGTCAACTATATGATGGCGAAAGATTCGGTCAAAAAACGTTTGTCCGGTGAAGGCGAAGGAATGTCGTTTACCGAGTTTACGTACCAATTAATACAGGGTTACGATTTTTATCACCTGCATAAACACTACAACTGTGTGCTGCAAATGGGCGGTTCAGACCAGTGGGGTAACATCACCACCGGAACGGAGCTTGTGCGCCGTATGAATCCGAATTTGGAAACCAAAGCTTTTGCATTGACTACGCCGTTGATTACAAAATCCGACGGTTCAAAATTTGGAAAGTCGGAGGGCGGGAATATTTGGCTCGATGCCGACAAGACTTCCGTATACAAGTTTTACCAGTTTTGGCTGAATACCAGCGATGAAGATGCTGAAAAATACATCAAAATCTTTACGTTTTTAGACAAGGCAGTAATCGATGCTTTGATTGACGAGCACAAGACTGCGCCGCATCTGCGGGTGCTGCAGAGAAAACTGGCAGACGAGATTACGGTTTTTGTACATTCTGAATCAGAACTGAATAAGGCAAAGCAAGCCTCGAACATTCTTTTTGGCAATGCCACTGCCGATGATTTAAAACAACTTGACACCACTACTTTCCTCGAAGTTTTTGATGGTGTGCCACAGGCTGAAATTTCAAAAACAGACCTCGCGGACGGCATCGACATCGTGTCGCTGCTGAATGAAAAATCGGGGTTTATGAAGTCGAACGGTGAAGCAAGGAGAGCCCTGGCGGAGCATTCCATCGCCGTGAACCGCGAGAAAGTAGGTGAAGATTTTTCACTGACCGCCAAAGACCTGATCAATGATACATTTGTGTTGCTGCAGCGCGGAAAAAAGAACTACTTTATCCTTCGCATGGTATAAACGAAATCGTGAGTTTCCGCTTCAAATAAATACAACCAGCTTCCGGGCTGGTTTTTTTTATCCGCTTTTTTCACGTAATGGTTGTGCTGAAATCCCGGCTGGTTCCATACGCTGACTGGCTGGTCTCATATGTTGGCTGGTTGGTTCCATACGTTGAATGGTTGGTCTCCTACGCTGGGTTCTTGTGGCTGCTGCACAGACCCTGCCGGCAACTGTAGTAATACGTCTACAAAGTCGTTCAACAACCTATTGATTTATTCTATATTTTTGAGTCAAACACAATTAACTATGAAAAAAAACTACACTTTATCCTTTTTATCCCTACTTATTTTTGGTGTTACGGCTTCAGCACAGGCGGTCGACGACTTTGCCATCACAGATCAGAATGTACCGGCAGCCATTTATGTGCTGGCCAATGACAACCTTAGCGGGGGACTTGCAGCAGAACCGATTGCCATTGTCTCTCCGCCGTCGTATGGGCAGGTCGTCCTAAATGACAACGGCTCACCTACGGATATGGCAGATGACTACATCACCTACACGCCGGATAACAATTACAACGGTGTGGATACGTTCATTTACCAAATTACCGATGCTTCGATGGTGACGTCCACTGCAACAGTGACGGTGGTTATTACTCCACCAACGACAGGAGGCGATCCTCCGCTGGCCATTGACGACAATGCCGCTACCCAGGAAGATATTGCGGTGGTCATCAACATACTTGAAAATGACGCGTTTGGTGAAGACCTGTATAGCATTTCAATTGTTGATGCCCCTGCGAATGGGACGGCAGTAATAAACAACCAGGGTACGCCCGGCAATCCAACTGATGATACAATAACTTACACGCCAAACCCTTCTTTTTACGGTGCTGATTCTTTTGTATACGAAATCAGCGATATAGATGGCGATACATCGATGGCAACAGTTACGCTTTATGTGTCAGAAGACGGTTTTTATGAACCGCCTTTTGCTACGAACGACATAGCCACTACGGATGAAGACAACCCTGTGACAATTGCTGTAATTGGTAACGACAGTTTCGGCAGTGAAGGTCCAGGATCTTTAAGCATCGCCTCCCAGCCTGTTAACGGTACGGCTGTGATCAACGACAATGGCACGCCGGCAGACCCGCTTGATGATACCATTACCTACACCCCGAACGCCAATTACAATGGGCCGGATACATTTACCTATAGCATTACCGACAGCAGCGGCAATGCGGCAACGGGTTCAGTGACGGTCAATATTGTACCTGATGTTCCTTCCGCCGACCTTCCTGTCGCCGTAAATGACAATGCCGTTACCATGGAAGACACCCCTGTAACGATAGCAGTCGTCACTAATGATGACCTGGTCGGAAGCACCACATGGACGCTGGCCATTACCACTCCACCTTCCAATGGTTGGGCTGTGGTCAATAACAATGGTACGCCTGGCGATGTCTCTGATGACACGATAACATACACCCCTAATCCAAACTACAATGGAATCGATTCTTTGGATTACTCTTATTTAGATGCCAATCTTGTTGCTGTAGCCACAGCAGTTGCTTTCATAGTTATTACGCCCGATGTACCAACATTGGACGTCCCTCTGGCTACTAATGACGGTGCCACTATATCAGAGGATACTGCAGTTGTGATCAACGTTTTGGCAAATGATAGTTTCGGCGGGGACGGACCTTCATTTGGGAGTATTAGCGTGAATCCGACCATGCCGGAAGTGACGGCAATGGGCGGTATGGTGTCTGTAAATGACAACGGTACTCCGCAGGATCCCACTGACGATACGATTATCTATCAGCCCAATCTGGACATCACCGGCGTGGACATTTTTACGTATACCATAACTGATGCTAATGGCGACACGGCAACCGCAACTGTTACGGTGCAAATTGGTTCCCAAATTGATCCTGAGGAGGTACCGCCTGTAGCCGTAGATGATATGGTCACTACTGGATTAAATACCGCAGTGGAAATAGATGTACTGGCAAACGACACTGGCGTCAACAGCCAATTTTGGGGCATATCCATCCAGGAAGCACCAAGCCACGGCAATGTCATTATAAATGAAAATGAAACTCCGGCAGGATTTGACAATACAATTACTTATATGCCCGAAACTGGGTTTACCGGACAAGATTCTTTCATTTATAAAATCTTCGGAAGCCTTGGCATGGATTATGCCACCGTATCAGTAACTGTGGGTGGAAATGGGAATGGCAGCATCGTGTTGAAAGCCTTTTTTGACGCGAATGGCAATGGGGTTCAGGATCTGTCAGAAGAAGCATTTACCCAGGGCAAATTTCATTACGAAAAAAATAATGACGGCACGGTGGTTGATGGGGTTTCCTCTACAGGTAATTATTATATAAGCGTTAATAATCCGGCAGATACTTATGATCTGAATTACAGCATCAATAATGATTTGGCCCAATATTATACAGTTGCTACACAGCCGTTTCAGGATATAACTGCTGTCCCTTCAGAGTCTTCCGAATTTAAATTTGCGATTACTGGTACCGTTTTCACAGATGTCAATGTCGAATTAATCCCCATTTCTTCTCCCAGACCCGGATTTACATACATAAACATGATTGCTTACCACAACAATTCAGCACAATCTGTATCCGGCACCCTGACCTTTGGTCATGATAGCATCGTGACAATCAATAGTGTATCACAAGGAGGCATTGTAAATACCGCAACCGGCTTTACTTATGATTTTAGCCTCCCTCCTTTCGGAACACAGAATATCTACGTTTTAATGCAGGTTCCTGTAATCCCTACTGTTGCCTTGGGCGATTTGCTTACCAATACAGTCACGATTTTCGTGAATGACGATGCGGCGCCAAACAACAACACCTCAGCAGTCACCCAAACTATTATTGGCTCTTATGACCCAAACGACATTACAGAATCGCATGGGGAGAAAATCGTTCATTCGACGTTCACTGCGGACGACTACCTGTATTACACCATCCGTTTTGAGAATACAGGAACGGCCAATGCCGAAAATATCCGCGTAGAAAATATGCTTGATGCACAATTGGATGAAGGCACAATTGAAATGGTCAATGCCAGTGATAATTATACAATGGAACGGACTGAAAGCAACCTCGTCTGGAATTTTGATAACATTCAATTGCCGCCAGTAGAAGAGAACATGACTGTTGGCCATGGCTACCTGACCTACAGGATCAAGCCGAAATCAGGCTACGCCATCGGTGACATTATCCCGAACACCGCCAATATTTACTTTGACTTTAATCCTGCGATTGTGACAAATACTTTCAATACAGTATTCGTATCGACGCTTTCCATCGCTGATGCCAACGATCAAAAGCTGTCCGCTTATCCCAATCCAACGAAAGGAATGTTGAATATCTCCGGAGCCACTGTAATTGAAAATGTGGTGGTGTATAACCTGCTCGGACAGGTCGTTCTGAAGAAAGAAATTTCCGGAAATAATGGAAGCATCGATGTGTCTTCGTTACCGAACGGCATTTACAACGTTCGGATCGCGTCTGCGGAAGCGGAGAAATCCATAAGAATTATAAAAAACTAACGCCGTTTAATGTTAAAGCCAAAATGAAAAAAATAAGTTTTATAGGACTATTATTGTTACAAATTATTGCCGGAAGGGTTTCAGCGCAAATGGTCGCCAATGACGATGTATTTGATGGGCTGCAGGGCATTGAGGGTGGCTATTCCACGAGCTATACGCAGGGCGAAAATCCTTTAAAAGTAATCAACAATGATTTGCTTAACGGCAATGCATTCAACTACTCACAGGTGACGCTGACACAGATTTCCACCACAAATCCATCGGTAACGCTTGCTACGAATTTCGGCGGCTATATCTACGTAGCGCCGGGAACGCCTACCGGGAGTTACCAGATTGTCTACCAGATTTGTTCCAACGCCAATCCTGCACTTTGCGATACTGCAGTGATTACGGTGAATGTGTGTTCGATTGCGAGACCGAACTTAAACAAACCGGACAGTTGTGACGACCCATTTGACACGTTTGAAATTACAGGATTGCCCAGCTCGGGAACCTGGTCACTGTATCGGGGATATCTGGGATCTCCAATTGCCGAATATTCGCTCGTTGCTACGGGTACGGGCACAACCTACACCGATTCCGGACTACCCCCAGTCTCTCCACCAGAAACACATGGATTCGGCTACAGGGTTGAAGACGCTCAAGGTTGTAGCGCCGTTTTTGGAGTTTGGAAGGAGCTGTGGGATCTCGATGTAAACGCCGTATTGACCGGGGAGTACATTGATTCCAATAGCAACGGCATTGTTGATTTAAATGATATGATGAAATTGACCATGATGGTTACCAATAATTTAAATTGTACGATGCAAACTGTCAGGACATTGGATCAATACTTCTATAACTTAGAGCCCGGAGCTACTGTATCACTCGTGGTATATTTACCAATTGATCAAAATGACATTAATAATGGTTATTACTCTTTGTACTATTTAGATGTTTGGGCTTATTCAAATGGCTATGAACTCAACTCAAAAGTAACGCTTCAATCAAACGTCCCGCTTCAAATCGCCGATGGCATCAGGCTCAACGCCTTTATAGACGCCAATACCAATGGCACGAGGGATGTGGGTGAAGTGGATTACAACGATACTTACAACGTGACCATTAATGGTGTTAACCACGGTTTCTATACGCCAACGGGTAACGTAGTAGTTTACGAAACCAATCCTGCTAATGTCTATAGCATCAGCGTCGGGAATTCGTCAAATTGTACCTACATTTTCCCACCTGCGCTTTCGAACATCACCGTGCCTTCCGGATCAGGCATCACGACGTATAACTTCCCGGTAGTTTTTAATGGCAACTGTGAAGATTTGAAAGTGGACGTTTTTCAAAACGGCGCGCCGCCGATTCCCGGATTTAACTTCGTCAACAGGATTGTATACCGGAACAACGGCATGTCTACAATCGCGTCGGGATCGATTAATTTTGCATCGGACAATGCGGTGACAATCGTTGGGGTATCTCCGACGGGCCCTGTGATCACGCCAGGCAGCATGACGTATAATTTTGTGAACCTGGCACCGGACGAATCCCGATACATTGATATAACAATGCACACCCCGACAATTCCAACAGTGTCGCTTGGGCAACATTTCACCAATACTGTTTCTGCCTCCATCCCTCCGGACGACATCAATACTGCCAATAATAGTAGTGCCATTACCCAGACTGTCGTAGGCTCATATGATCCAAACGATAAAGCCGAGAACCATGGTGCGACGATTGTGCACAGTACTTTTACTTCAGACGACGTATTGACATACACCATTCGTTTTGAAAATACGGGAACTGCCCCCGCAACGGATGTAAGGGTAACGGACGTACTGGACCCAAAGCTCGACGAAACTTCTATTCGGATGGTTTATGCCACACACAACTACCTTTTGGAAAGGACCGGAAATAATTTGGAGTGGATGTTCAACAACATTAGTCTTCCTGTTTCAGCCAATGGCAGTACCGGAAAAGGGTACCTCGTTTTTACCATAAAGCCTAAACCCGGCTACGCCATTGGTGACATTATCCCCAACAGTGCAAACATCTATTTTGATACTAACCCCGCTATTGTGACGAATACTGTTAATACGGAATTTGTGTCCACACTTAACGTAGATCACATTCAGGACTATAGCTTGTCCTTTTTCCCAAATCCTGTGAAAGATCATCTTACCGTGACCTCAAAAGAAAAAATTGGAGAAATCACAATCTCCGATATCACCGGGCAAACAATCATGAGTATAAAACCGAACGCAGTAGACATCAATCTGGACCTCAACCCAATGCAGGCCGGTATTTACCTCGTCCGTGTAAAGTCTGCGGAAGCGGAGAAGATTTTTAAAATCATTAAGGAGTAAGCCCAGTTCATACCAAACAAAAATCCCGCCTTGTGAGCGGGATTTTTTTATAAACTAAAGTAGATTTCTAAAGTTCCAATGCTTTCTTTGGATTGTTGTCCATTAGCAATTCTGCTGGGTTTTCCAAACCTTCTTTGACCGCTACCAGGAAACCTACAGATTCACGTCCATCGATAATCCTGTGGTCATATGACAAGGCCACATACATCATCGGGTGAATTTCCACCTGCCCATTTACCGCAATAGGGCGCTCAATAATATTGTGCATCCCAAGAATTCCGGATTGGGGTGGATTGATAATCGGTGTCGAAAGCATACTGCCGAATACGCCACCGTTGGAAATGGTAAACGTTCCTCCGGTCATGTCGTCAACGGTGATTTGACCATCGCGTGCTTTGATGGCCAATCTTTTGATTTCAGCCTCCACACCACGGAAAGTCAGGTTTTCAGCGTTTCTTACCACTGGGACCATGAGTCCTTTCGGGCCGGAAACCGCTACAGATATATCGCAGAAATTGTAAGAGATTTTTTGGTCGCCATCAATCATTGAGTTTACATCAGGATACAATTGCAACGCACGCGTCACCGCTTTGGTAAAGAATGACATATAGCCAAGGCTTAGTCCGCCGTGTTTGGCTTTGAACGCGTCTTTGTATTCGTTACGTATTTTGTTGATTGGTGTCATGTTGACTTCGTTAAAAGTCGTTAACATCGCCGTTTCGTTCTTTGCAGCGACGAGCCTTTCCGCTACTTTTCTGCGCAGCATTGAAAGTTTCGTGCGCTCTGAACCACGATTTCCGCCCGTTGGTGTTCCCATTGAAGGAGTTGCGTTTACGGCATCTTCTTTGGTTACCCTGCCACCTTTTCCGGTTCCGGTAAGGCTCTCAGGGCTAATATTTTTTTCGTCCAATATCTTTTTGGCTGCTGGCGAAGGCGTTCCTGAAGCATAAGTTGCTGCCGGAGCCGGAGCTGCTTTTGGCGCTTCTTCTTTTTTCGGAGCTTCTGCTTTTGGAGCTTCTTTCGGACTTTCGGACTTCTGACTTTCGACTGACCCTGAAGGTTTTGCAGCATCTGTATCGATCAGGCAAACCACCTGTCCTACTTTGACGGCATCGCCTTCTTCGGCCTTTAAAGTGATGATTCCGCTGGCTTCTGCAGGGAGCTCCAATGTGGCTTTGTCAGAGTCAACCTCAGCAATGGCCTGGTCTTTTTCAACATAATCGCCGTCTTTTACAAGCCAGGTTGCGATTTCAACTTCGGTAATCGATTCGCCCGGAGACGGGACTTTCATTTCTAAAATCATGGTCTATAATTTTATTTGGTGTTGTCTGTTTTAGTCTAATTTCAAAATTACACTATTTTTTAGCCCTGATCGAAGCGGCATCCTTTTTATTTTTCCTTTAAAAATAAAAAGATATAGCGTAGAGCAGGAAATAGCTTCTAATTAAATAAATTCTTGTCAAAAACCATTGCAATTGCGGCAGCATGGCGTTTTTTAGAACGGGCATAACTTCCGGCAGCCGGTGCGCTATAGGCTTTTAATGAGGCGACACGCAGTTTCACTTCTTTGAAATTCATTAACATATAACTGTAAGCACCCATATTTCGTGGTTCTTCCTGTGCCCATACGTAATCGTCGGCATTCGGATAAGACGCAATAATCGCTTTCAATTGCTCAACCGGTAAAGGGAAAAGTTGCTCGATACGAACCAATGCCACATCTTTGCGGCCGTTCGCTTCCCGTTCCGCCAATAAATCATAATAGAATTTACCGGTACAGAACACGAGCGATTTTACGTCTGCTTTATTCACGGTAGTGTCGTCCAGCGTTTCGCGGAAAGTACCCGTCGCAAATTCATCGGCAGTAGAAACCACTAGTGGATGGCGTAATAAACTCTTTGGTGTGAAGACAATTAACGGTTTGCGATAAGTTGTTTTCATCTGCCTTCTCAACAAATGGAAGAAATTAGCAGGAGTCGTGCAATCGGCGACAAACATATTTTCGTTCGCACACATTTGCAAATAACGCTCCATCCTTGCAGACGAGTGCTCTGCGCCCTGGCCTTCATAGCCATGTGGCAGCAGCATGACCAATCCGTTTTGGTTGTTCCATTTGTCTTCTGCCGCTGAGATGTACTGGTCGAGCATAATTTGCGCACCGTTCGAAAAATCCCCAAATTGTGCTTCCCAGATTGTCAGCGTTTTCGGGCTGGCCAATGCATAGCCATAGTCGAAACCGACCACGCCATATTCTGACAGCAGCGAGTTGAATATGTTGAATTTTCCTTTTGCGTTTGGAAGCGTTTGTAACAAAATCACTTCTTCTTCAGAATCCTCGACTTTCACCACGGCATGGCGGTGCGAAAAGGTTCCGCGTTCCACATCCTGTCCGGAAATCCGCACATCATAACCTTCAGTCAGTAAACTTCCGTACGCGAGTAATTCGGCCATCGCCCAGTCCAGCTTGTCCGTTTCGAAATACATCGTTTTGCGGTCGTTGATCAGTTTCTGGATTTTGCTGATGAATTTTTTATCGGATGGCAGTTCGGTAATCACTTTTGCGATTCCCGTAAGCGTTTCTTTCGGGAATGTTGTATCGGTATTCTGAAGCATTTCTGCCTGGTCTGCCTGTTTGAAACCCTGCCATTCGTTTTGCATGAACGGCGTGATGATGGTCAGGTCCTTTTTGCGGGAAGCCTCAAGATTTTCCTCGAGATTTGCTTTGTAGGTGTCTTCGAGACCTTTTACGAAAGTCGAATCAATAACGCCTTCCGCCAACAACCGTTCCGCATAAATGTCGCGTGGATTTTTATGCCTGGCGATGATCTTGTATAATTTTGGCTGTGTAAAACGCGGCTCATCACCTTCGTTGTGGCCATATTTCCTGTAGCCTAACAAATCAATAAACACATCACTTCCGAACTGCATGCGGTAATCCAAAGCAAATAGCATCGCATGGACAACTGCTTCAGTATCGTCGGCGTTGACATGCAACACCGGTGAAAGGGTTACCTTCGCGACATCAGTACAATAGGTTGAGGAACGGGCGTCGAGGTAATTCGTCGTAAACCCAACCTGGTTGTTGATCACAATGTGAATTGTTCCTCCGGTTCTGTAACCGTCCAGCTGTGCCATCTGTACGATTTCGTATACAATTCCCTGGCCGGCAACGGCGGCATCTCCATGAAGCGCAATCGGGAGCACTTTAGAAAAATCGTCCGGAAAATAGCGGTCCTGCTTGGCACGGGTGATTCCCTCGATAACAGCACCGACTGTTTCAAGATGCGATGGATTGGGCGCTAGGTTGATGTTGATGCTTTTGCCTGATTTGGTTTTCCTGTCGGAAGTCAATCCTAGGTGGTATTTTACATCGCCATCAAAAAGCGCGTCATCGTCATAATCTTTTCCGTCGAATTCAGAGAAAATATCCTGGGTTGATTTTCCGAAGATATTCGCAAGTACATTCAGCCTTCCGCGGTGCGCCATCCCCATTACAAATTGCTCCACGCCTTTTTCGGCAGCGGCTTCGATTAATGCATCAAGGCCCGGAATAATGGATTCCCCACCTTCCAGCGAGAAACGTTTTTGTCCAACATATTTAGTATGCAGGAAGTTTTCAAACGAAACTGCCTCGTTTAGTTTTTCAAGTATGTTCTTTTTCTGGTCGGCATTGAATTTTGGGATGTTGTCATTGTATCCGATTTTATCCTGGATCCACTGGATTACCTCTGGCTTACGGATGTACATATACTCTACACCGATGGATTCGCAGTAGATATTTTTAAGGTGTCCCAGAATTTCAGTCAGCGTGCACGGCTCCAGCTTCATCGCTTTGGCGGCATCGAAAACCGTATTCAGGTCAGCGTCTGACAATCCGAAATTGGCAATATCAAGCGTGGGCGACCAAATCCTCCTTTCTCTTACAGGGTTGGTTTTGGTAAACAAATGCCCGCGCGTGCGGTAGGCATCGATTAATTTTAAGACGTTAAACTCTTTCTGTAATTTTTCTGAGATCTGGCTGACATCCTGCGTAGCGGCAGCATTGGCAATTTCCGACGCGGGAACTCCGACAGGATATTCGTCATTGTATGTGGTCATACCAAAATCGAAACCCTGTAAAAAACTCCTCCAACTCGGTTCGACGCTGTCGGGATTCTCTAAATATTGGTCATATAAATCGGCGAAAAATTCAGTGTGGGCTGCATTTAAAAAGGAAAACCTGTCCATATTTTATGTTGAAAGTCCTGGTTGTTAAAAGTATCCTGCAAAAGTACGATAATTACAATAAACTAATAATTATTTTCTACATTTATGACTTAAACTTATCATAAAAAAGGGCTATGAAATCCATTTGTTTTAAGAATATTATAAAATTGGCGCTGTGTGTCTTTTTTGCTGCTGCCCCAAAGTTGGCCCTGGCGCAGGATCAGGCAACTGGCGGTGACTTTTGGGACCATGTTCGCTTTGGTGGCGGCCTGGGACTTAGCTTCGGAAGCGACTACACGAACATCGCGGTGGCACCCGGAGCCATTTACCAATTCAACAATTATTTTGCCCTTGGCGTAGGGCTTCAGGGAAGCTATATAAAAGTCAAAGGCGATTACGGAGGAGACGATTTAAACAATTATAAATCATGGGTTTATGGCGGAAGCATTGTCGCTTTGTTTAATCCGCTCGAACAGGTCCAACTGTCGGCAGAACTCGAAGAAGTGCGTGTGAATTCGGTATTTTCCTATCCGGGAACCCCAGATATCAAAGACAACTTTTGGAATACCGCCTTGTTTCTGGGGGCAGGTTACCGAATTGAAAATGTGACCGTTGGTTTGCGTTATGATGTGCTTTACGATCGGGATAAAAGTATTTACGCTGATCCATTTATGCCTTTTGTGCGGGTTTATTTTTAAGGCTTGCTAAATTATTTAATTTTTGACCGAAACCTTACGGCCAGACTTTTGCTGTCCAAACCACACATTTTTTCCAACTCTTCGATCGAACCCTGCGATATGAACCGGTCAGGAATCCCGATTACCTCAACAGCAGTCTTGTATCGATGCAGATTGACGAAATCGTTGATGGCACTACCGAACCCACCTGTAATTACACCATCCTCGACGGTAATTATTTTTCGGAATTTCCGGCAAATCTTATGTAGCGTGGCTTCATCGATCGGTTTAATGAATCCAAAATCATACCAGGCAAAATGACTGGTTTCATCTGCTTCAGAAAGCGCATGCATTACATTGTTTCCAATACTACCGGTACTTAATACTGCCGTTCCGGTTCCCGTTTTCATAAGCTGCGCCTTCCCTATTGCTGTTTTCTGATATTTGCCAAAATGTTCCTGTTCCCAAAAGGCGACTGTCCCGCGCCCGCGTGGATAACGGATTGCAATCGGATGATTGAGTCCAAGCTGGGCGGTATAAAGAATGTTTTGAAGCGCAATTTCGTTGAGCGGCGCATACACAATCATATTCGGGATGCAACGCAGGTAAGCGATATCAAATACACCATGGTGTGTCGCGCCATCTTCACCCACCAATCCTGCCCGGTCCAGGCAGAAAATTACAGGAAGATTTTGCAGGGCCACGTCATGGATAAGTTGATCATAGGCGCGTTGCATGAACGTCGAATAGATATTGCAGAATACGACCATTCCCTGAGTTGCCATTCCAGCAGCGAGCGTTACGGCATGCTGTTCCGCAATCCCAACATCAATGGCCCGTTCGGGAAAAACTTCCATCATATATTTTAGAGAACTTCCGGAAGGCATGGCTGGCGTAATCCCAATGATCTTCTGATTCTTTCTTGCAAGATCTAAAACCGTAAGGCCGAAAACATCCTGAAATTTCGGTGGCAGATTGGCCTCATATTTTACATGGATTTCGCCAGTTTCCTTATCAAACTTGCCTGGTGCATGGTACTTGACCTGATTTTCTTCGGCAAGCTGCATTCCTTTTCCTTTAGTGGTGATCACGTGCAGGAATTTAGGACCTTTTATTTCCCTGAGCCTTTTTAATTCAGCCATCAGCGCTGGGAAATCATGTCCGTCTATGGGGCCGGAGTAGTCAAAATTCAGGGATTTGATTATGTTGTTCTGCTTCGGATTTTTACCGGATTTCACGGCAGTCAGGTAATCCTTCAGCGCACCGACGCTGGGGTCGATACCGATGGCGTTATCGTTGAGCACCACCAGCAAATTGGCATCGGTGACCCCGGCATGGTTCAGCCCCTCGAACGCCATGCCGCTCGCAATGGAAGCATCTCCAATTACCGCGATGTGTTGTTGCTCAAACGCTCCTCTGAGGTTTGATGCCAATGCCATGCCCAACGCTGCTGAAATGGATGTAGAGGAATGGCCGGTGCCAAAAGTATCGTAAATGCTCTCACTGCGCTTTGGAAATCCGGAAATGCCGCCGAGCTGCCGGTTGGTTTCGAAACGGTCCTTTCGGCCCGTCAGGATTTTATGCCCGTAGGCCTGGTGGCCCACATCCCAGACAAGCAGGTCATCTGGTGTATTGAATACATAATGCAGTGCAATGGTCAGCTCCACAACCCCAAGACTTGCTCCAAGATGCCCTTCCGTTTTAGAAACGATATCGATGATGAAGTCACGGAGTTCCTGCGCCAGTCGCGGCAGTTGTTCCGGCTTTAGCCTGCGGAGGTCTTTTGGGGTATTTATTCTTGAAAGTAAGGTCGGCATCTATTGGATATAAGTACAAATTTACGACTTTGTTTTACGCATTCCAGATTATTTTTGGATCGAATCAATTGGGCGCACCACTTTGCCGCCAACAGGATGCTTCGACGTCGCGGTTTTTGGCCCTACAAATTTTATTTCCTCTATGCGTGGGGCGGGCGGCGGTGGAGGTGGCTGAGGAACCTCCTCAAACGGGATGTCGGGACAGGAAATACCCATCACAACTTGGTGCTCCGGGAATATGCCCCTATTAATGAACAATACCCTCCCCGGATAGGAAGGACTAAATTGATGATCATCTACTACAGCTACTTCTCCCATCGTTCGGTCGTTGCTGCAACTGAACAGCGTATTTCCCATCACTATAAAAAGGGCTAACAGGAAAGCCTTGCGGAAGGTCCGCCGCTTGTACAACACCCTCTCGGGAATTTGTATGTCTATGAACTCAAGCTGCGCCTTCCTGAATCTGCCACAGGTGCGTTCGCCTTTGTGGTGCAAGAAGTAATGTTGTACTTCTTCAGGTACCATTCGGGTAAAGTCGACGACGGATTTAGAACAACTGCCACAGAATTTACCCGTTTGTTCGAGGGTCATTTTTTCCCAGGCTTCGTTACAGGGTTTGGGAACGGAAATGCGAAAATCGTCCATAAAGTTTCGGTTGGTTCGTTTTGATAACGGAATGCATTGTGAAAATAGTATTTTTACCGCATGGAAAACATCTTTACGGACGAGTACTTCATGAAGAAAGCGTTGCAGGAGGCCGAAGCGGCGTACAGCAAAGGCGAAATCCCCGTTGGGGCGGTGATTGTTATTGACAATAAGGTCATTGCGCGCAGCCACAACCTTACTGAGATGCTAAACGATGTCACAGCACACGCTGAGATGCAATCGATTACCGCCGCCGCGAACTTTATCGGAGGCAAATACCTGAAAGGCTGCACACTGTATGTGACGCTTGAGCCCTGCCAGATGTGTGCCGGGGCTTTGTATTGGAGCCAAATCGCGAAAGTGGTCTATGGTGCTGACGACGACCATCGTGGATACCGTGTGGTGGGCGGAAAACTGCACCCGAAAACTGAGGTCATTTCTGGTATTTTGGGAGAGGAATCAGCGTCACTGATGCGGCAATTTTTTGCGGAGCGCAGGAAGTAACTTTACGACAAAACCCTAGCCCAGATTGAAGCCGGTATCCTTTGCGAGGCACGAGCAAAGATAAAGGCGGAAAGCGGGATCATGCTCCAAAAAAATATTATAAAAAATGTGAAAAATTTTCTTGTAATCGTTTCATAAAATAATTTACATTTACTACAATATTGTAACATTTAGACAGTTATTGGCATAATTGGAAAATGTTAATTTTTGATTTTCCAAACGTTCCTTGTAACCAATAACTCTTTATAGAAAATGAAAGCTAAAAACTTTGTTTTTGCCTTTTTTGCATTTGTTCTTTTCCAGGCCTGTTCCAAAAAATCCGCGGCTGATTTCAATTCCGATCCTTCCTTATTTAAAGAGTACATTACCGATTTTACCTCGGGCATCATTCCAGCCAAAAGCGACATCCGCGTCGTGCTGGCATTTGAAAAAAAGCAGCTCAAACCGGGACCACTCGAAGACGACCTATTTGATATTTCCCCAAATGTAGACGGCAAAGTCGTTGCGCTTTCCGCGAATACCATTGCGTTTGTACCTGAAAAAAAACTGACACAGGACACGGAGTATCAGGTCACATTCCACCTTTCCAAACTCATCAATACCCCAAAAAACCTCGAAGATTTTAAATTCACCATAAAGGCGGTAAAACAGGATTTCATTGTATCTACAGCCGACATACAGTCGTACAGTAAGAATTACCAGTACCTGAACTGCGTCATGAAAACCGCTGATGACATGAGCCTTGACGATGCCGCGAAGGTTCTGAGCGCATCACAGAAAGACAAAAAACTGCATATTAAGTTTGATAAGGAACTCAGCACGCCCACCGAGCTCAAATTCATGATTGACAGCATACAGCGTTTTGACCAGGACAGCCAGATTGCTATTAATTATGACGGCAATGCCCTCGACATTAAACAAAAAGGTGTCATTACATATCCGATCGCCGGCAAAGACAATTTTAAAGTGATGGATGTAACCATTCCCGAAGGGGAGAATCAGACTTTATTGGTAAACTTCTCAGAAACGCTACAGCGCGGGCAGGATTTCAACGGACTTATAGCTGTAGAAAGTGCAAAGACGATGAGTTTTGCAACGGAAGGGAATGTACTCAAAGTATTCTTTGACGAGCCGATGAAAGGAAACCAGTTGCTGGAAGTTTTCCAGGGAATCCAAAGCGAGGACGGCTACAGGCTCAAAACGGATTTTGCGACACGGGTGTCGTTCGAGCAAATCAAACCCAACGTCCGCCTGGCCAAGAATGGAAACATCATGCCAAGTTCCAATAACCTGAAACTCAATTTTGAGGCCGTGAACCTCAGTGCCGTGGATGTAAAGGTGTATAAGATTTTCAAGAATAATATCCTGCAGTTCCTACAATACAACGACCTGAACGGCAACCAGGACCTGAAACGGGTTTCACAGCCCATTGCAAAAACAGTGCTGAACCTGAAGCAGAACAACATTAGCAACCTCGCGAAATGGAACACGTATGCACTGGATCTTTCCAAAATCATTACGCCTGAACCGGGCGCCATTTATCGTGTTGAATTTTCTTACCGTAAAAAATATTCGCTGTACGAATGTGACGGCACGGCGGATACGCCAGATGACCAAAACGCGAATGACGAGGAAGAAGAAGCCAGCGAAAATGATGTGAATTACAGTGACAACTATTACGACGATTATTACTATGACGATTACGAATGGCGGGAACAACAAGATCCATGTTCCAATTCGTATTATTACAACAACCGTGTTGCAACGAATCTTCTCGCGACAGACCTTGGCGTGATTGCGAAAAGAGGCAACAACAAATCCTATTTTTTCGCAGTCAATAATATCGTGACTACTGAGCCTGTCTGCGATGCGACCGTGGCCATTTACAATTTTCAGCAGCAGAAAATCGGTGAAGCCAAAACAGATGCAGATGGTACCGTTGGATTTATCAAAGACAAGTTTGCATATTTCGCGATTGTAACCAAAGGCGACCAATCCACTTACGTAAAAATGGATGATGGGACTTCCCTCTCCGTCAGTAATTTTGATGTGGCCGGGGAAGAATTGCAGAAAGGGCTTAAGGGCTTTATCTACGGTGAGCGTGGTGTGTGGCGTCCCGGTGACAACCTCTACTTGTCTTTCATCCTTAACGATGCCGCGAACAAACTCCCAAAATCGCACCCGATTAAGTTCCGCCTCAGTGACCCCCAGGGTAAAGTAACCTATCAGCAGGTCAAAAAATCGAATGACCTTAACCACTACGTTTTTGTCGTGCCAACAAGCACTGATGCACCTACAGGAAGCTGGGAGGCAGTCGTTTCTGTCGGTGGTGCGCGTTTTTACAAAAATATTAAGATTGAAACGATCAAACCAAATCGCTTAAGGATAAAAGCCACGTTTGATAATCCTGTGCTGACTTCAGCAACCCCGAACAATGCCAACCTCGAAATCACCTGGCTTCATGGCGCGGTCGCCAAAAACCTGAAAGTGGATATGCAGGCGAAGTTCACGCAGCAGACCACCACATTCAAGGGCTATGAAAAATATACCTTTGATGATGTGGTGCGTAAATTCAGCACAGAGGAAATCAATGTGTTTACCGGTAAAACCGATGCAAACGGCCTCGCGAAAGCCAGCATCAATCCCCGGCTTACAGGCCAGGCTCCAGGCATGCTCAAAGCGTCATTCATTACAAAAGTTTACGAAGAGGGCGGTGATGTGAGTACAGACGTGATGAGCACGACTTATTCGCCCTACAAAACATACGTCGGGATTAAATCGCCTACGCCAACCAAATACGGTATGCTGGAAACCCGTGCGATGAACCGTTTTGATATTGTGACTGTCGATGAAAAAGGAAGACCGAAGGCTGTCCGCAATCTCGAGGTGAAGGTTTTTAAAACCGAATGGCGTTGGTGGTGGGATGCTTCTGAGGATAATTATTCCAATTTTAATTCGTCGAACGCTACGACCTCATACAAAAATTTCATTATCAGTACCGACACCAACGGAAGGGGCTCCATCCAATTTTCTGTGCCTGATGAAGAATGGGGCCGATACCTGATTCGGGTAATAGACCCTGTGGATGGGCATGCCACTGCAGAAACGGTATTAATAGACTGGCCGGTGTGGTCTGGCAAAACCCGCAATACCGATGCGACGACCGCCAATATGCTGGTTTTTTCAACGGATAAAAAGAACTATGCCGTCGGCGAAAAAGCAAAAGTATCGTTCCCGTCCAGCGCTGGCGGCAGGGCTTTAATTTCAATTGAGAATGGGTCAAAAGTCGTGCAGACATTTTGGGCAAAGACAAAAAAGGGAGAGACCGTAGTTGAAATCCCTGTAACCGCTGCCATGGCACCCAATGTGTATTTTAACATTACGCTGCTGCAACCCCATGCGAGCACTAAAAATGACTCCCCGATCAGGATGTATGGCATTGTGCCAATAGAAGTCGTCGACAAAAACACGATTCTTGAACCCAAAATATCGATGCCGGATGTGCTAAAGCCGCAGCAGGCATTTAACCTGAAAGTCAGTGAGAAAACAGGCAGACCGATGACCTATACCGTGGCCGTGGTTGATGAAGGCCTGCTGGATTTGACACGCTTTAAAACGCCAAATGCGTGGGATAATTTCTATGTCAGGGAAGCATTAGGGGTAAAAACATGGGACATCTATGACAACGTAATCGGTGCCTATGGTGGAAAAGTAAATCAGGTATTCAGCATTGGTGGTGACCAGGAGCTCGGGGGCGGAAAAGCCAAAAAAGCAAACCGTTTCAAACCGGTGGTACTCTACTTCGGACCTTTTAATCTGGCGAAAGGCGAAACCAAAACCCATAAGATCGTATTGCCCAAATACATCGGGTCCGTGCGTACCATGGTCGTAGCGGGAGATGCTGCAACAAGCGCTTACGGAAGCACCGAAAAAGCAACGCCGGTGCGCAGCCCGTTGATGGTATTGGCATCGATGCCGCGGAAAATTTCGCCTTCGGAAAAAGTTACCGTTCCCGTTACGGTATTCGCGATGGAGAAACAGGTCAAAAACGTTTCGGTGCAAATCAAAGTCAACAACGCGTTGCGCATCATCGGCAGTGCGTCGCAAACCATCAGTTTTTCACAACCAGACGAGAAACTCGCTTATTTCAACCTCGAGGTCGGTAGCGCAACAGGCATTGGTAAATTAACCGTTACCGCTACTTCGGGCAAGGAAAAATCAGTATATGAGATCGAAATTGACGTGACCAATCCGAATCCAATCACGAATACTTTCAAAGATATTATCCTGAAGCCAAATAGTTCCCAATCGATTTCCTGGGCTACTTTTGGGGTTTCGGGAAGCAATAAAGCACAGTTGGAAGTATCGTCCGTGCCAACAATCGATTTTAATAGAAGATTACAATACCTAATCGAATATCCGCACGGTTGTGTTGAGCAAACAACCTCTGCTGTTTTCCCCCAATTGTATTTAAACGATGTGGCTGATGTCGATGCGGTGAAACTGCAATCCATTGAGAAAAACGTAAAAGCAGGGATCAACAGGCTTGCGGGATTCCAGCTTCCAAACGGCGGGTTTTCCTACTGGCCCGGAAATGGGCAGGCGGACGACTGGGGAAGCTCCTATGCCGGGCATTTCTTAATTGAGGCCGAGAAAAAAGGATATGTACTGCCCGTAAGTTTTAAAAACAAATGGCTGTCTTACCAAAAGAAAGAAGCAAAAGCGTGGCGTTTTAATCCCCAATGGGGCAACGACTTTGCGCAGGCGTACCGTTTGTATACACTCGCTTTGGCAGGCAATGCAGACCTCGCGTCCATGAACCGATTGCGCGAAACAGCTGGCATTTCGAATGAAAGCAAACTCAGATTGGCGGCATCGTATGCCCTTGGAGGACAAAAATCAGCAGGAACGGCACTGCTCGCGAAAAGCAGGATTGACGATGAAAACAGTGGCTATTATTATTACTATTATGGCTCAGAAGACCGAAACCGCGCCATGACGCTGGAGACATTGGTCTTGTTAGGCCAAAAGGACAAAGCGTTCGCAATGGCAAACAAGCTCGCCAAATCGCTGTCCAATCCGCAATGGATGAGCACACAAACGACGGCTTACGGCCTGTATGCCATGTCTAAATTTGCAGCTGCAAACGGTGGCAGCGGTATGGATGTACAGATCACTCAGGACGGAAAGGCTGCAGCGATTAAAACGGCGAAGGCCATTTCTACGCGAAAACTATCGGCAAGCATGGGTAAAAATAGCATCGTAATCAAGAACAACAAGAACAACACTTTATATGTAAGGGTATTGAATTCCGGTATATTGCCTGTCGGAAAAGAACAGGTGGCACAAAGCGGCGTGCAGGCGGCGATGGTATTCAAAAACCGAAAAGGCACCGTGATTAATGTGTCGAAGATCAGCCAAGGCACCGAGTTTATCGCCGAAGTTACCGTAACCAACACCAGGAACGAATATGTAGACAATGTCGCATTGACACAGATTTTACCTTCTGGTTTTGAGATCGTTAATACACGCTACACGGAATATGGTGAGACCGCATCGAATCCCGCGGACTATACCGATATCCGCGATGACCGCACCAATTTCTATTTCGGCCTGAAGGCAAATGAAACGAGGACCTTTAAAATCCTGTTGAACGCGTCCTATCTTGGAAATTATTACCTTCCTGGAGTGCAGTGCGAGGCGATGTATGACAATACATTTTTAGCAAGGACAAAGGGCTTCTGGGTAGAAGTCGTCAAGTAAGATGAGGAACGGTCATATTTATTGGGCCTTCGCGTTATCCGCGGTGGTGATTTCCTGCAGCATCAAAAAGCAATCCATGGAGACAGCACAATTGCTGTACGCCTATTCGGGGGAAGATGCGTCCGGTGCGCTTGTTCAGAAACCCGCTGATTCGATGGTTTATTTTGTCGGCAATCCGAAGAAGACATTGGCACAGTTTAAGGACAAAGATGCCTACCACTTTTTTTTGGAATCTGTGGTTGCCGTCAATATACGAACAATCAACGGCCATAAATTCGGTTTCATTTCCGATTCGGTATCCACCGCTGTTTATCAGTATAAGGGCAAGTCGATTAATTTCCTGTTTCATCTTTCGGATACGGCTTTGGGCTGGAACGTTGAGGCAGATCCGATTGACATCAACAACGACGGTTTCACGGATATTGTAATGCGCTACGCCTCCGGCGGCATTTACGGCGAGGACAACTACTGCCTGTTATTCAACCCACGGGAACAGCGACTCGAATACTCGGGGCAGAAGCTGCACGATGTGACCCTCGACCCTGCCGCCCGCCAGATTCACAGCAATTGGAAGTTTGTTAAGGAAACCTATAACATCGTGGGAACGGAATTTTCCTTACACCAAAGGGAAATAGAACCCGACAATGCAGAAAACGCGGATATTCGCAGGATTCCCGCCATAAAGATACTAGACCGATGCCTGTCAAAGGCAAAAATGCTGGACGCCGATTCCCTATTGTATCCCATCAACAACGACTCACTGGACAACGAGGCGCGTAGGATCATTGTGGGAAAGTTCATCGACGGCAAAAAATTATATGCCATCGATGTCGATTCACCTGATGAAAATGCCGTATTTGATTTATATGAATACGACGGGCAGTGGAGAAAGGCGGGCGGACAACAAACTGCAAACAGTGTCTGGAACATCGAATTTACTGATTACGACAGCGATGGCCGTAACGAAATTACGATCATCGGGCACCCCAATATGAACGGCAATTCCGAGATTGGGTTTTATTATGTTCCCCAGCAAGCGCCGGTGCATTATGCCGGTGGTTATTTCGGGACTGTCAATGAAAACGACATTGATAAGCAAAATAAAACGCTCGATGCCACATATGCCGGAAGTTGGTATGCGCCGGAAATATACACCCATTATATATGGCGCAATGAAAAGCTCATACCCGTGCGCCAGCTTGTTTTAAGCCTGAAGAAGGCAGACATGCGGCATAACGCAAAGTGGTTTGAATACTATGAAAACCCCACCAATAACAAAGATTCGTTGCTGCTGAAATACAAAAAAACCTTTCGGCAGAATAAAAAACAACAGGCGATCATGAAAACCTTCAGGATGTATGGCGACAGTATTTAGAAAAATGAAGGCCATATTAGCAGCCTTCCTAAAACGCCGCATCGCCTGGGTCAAACGCAACCGCATCAAGTCGGGAGTCATGCTGGTGCTGCTCATCTGGTATTATTTTTCGCTTCCGCAGATTTTATTCAGTGAGCCCTATGCCACTGTGATTGAAAGTAAGGAAGGCGAATTGCTGGGTGCCAAAATCGCTGCCGATGGCCAATGGCGTTTCCCTGCACAGGACAGCGTACCCAATAAATTCAAGCAATGCGTGGTGTATTTCGAAGACGAAAACTTCTATTACCACCCGGGGTTTAACCCGGTGTCGATGTACAAGGCTTTTGTCCAGAACCGGAAAGCCGGAAAAGTAGTCCGTGGCGGAAGCACACTCACGCAGCAGGTGATACGGCTTTCGCGAAAAAACAAGAAACGGACCTACTTTGAAAAAGCCATCGAGTTAATCCTGTCGACGCGTTTGGAGTTTCGCTGTTCGAAAGACGGAATTTTAGACCTGTATGCCGCACACGCCCCTTTTGGCGGCAATGTCGTTGGGCTTGAAATGGCATCATGGCGGTACTTTGGAGTGCGATCCGACCAATTGTCCTGGGCTGAAAGTGCTACGCTCGCTGTATTGCCCAATGCACCCAGCCTGATTTATCCGGGTAAGAACCAACTGAAGCTGAAGGCCAAACGCGACCGTCTTCTATCGAAACTGCAGCAGGAGAAAATCATCGATTTGCAGACATATCAACTGGCGGTTGCCGAGCCGTTGCCGCAAAAACCCTTTGCACTGCCGCAGACGGCGCCACATTTATTGCAGCGCGTCGCCAAATCCCAAAATGGGGAACGCGTGAAAACAACCATTGACATTGCGCTGCAGCAGCGCGTGAACCAGATGGCGAAGTACTATTACAGCCAGTACCGTCAGAATGACGTCAACAACCTGGCCATTCTGGTCCTCGACACCAAAACCAGAAATATCATCAGCTATGTCGGAAATGCTCCAACAGATGCAGCGCACCAGAAAGATGTGGATATTATCGGTGCGCCCCGGAGTACCGGAAGTATCTTAAAACCGTTGCTCTATGCCGCAATGCTTGACGAGGGCAAACTGCTTCCGAATACGCTTGTGGCCGATGTGCCCACGCAGATTTCAGGCTACAAACCTGAAAACTTCAACCTGACTTTTGACGGGGCGGTTCCGGCGCACCGGGCGTTATCGCGGTCGTTGAACATTCCGGCGGTATTGATGCTGCAGGATTTCGGGGTGAATAAATTTTATGAGGAGCTGCAGCATTTCAGGCTTCGGGATATTTCTGCAAAACCCGATCACTATGGATTGTCGCTGATTCTTGGTGGTGCCGAAAGTAATTTGTGGGATTTGTGCAGGACGTATGCCGGCATGACATCGACCGTCAATTATTTTAATGCGCATGAAGGAAAATACCGGACAAAGGAATTTGCAGAGCTCAATTATCAAAATGGCGTTGAGGCAGATTTCGGGAAAGAAAGCTACAACAAGACCATCTTGGGCGCGGGAGCCATTTGGCTCACCTACAATGCCATGGAAGAGGTCAACCGACCGGAGGCTGACGAAGCCTGGAAATTTTATGACAGCTCCCAGAAAATCGCCTGGAAAACCGGTACCAGTTTTGGAAACCGGGATGCGTGGGCCATTGGTACCAATTCACGTTACGTTGTCGGTGTATGGATCGGGAATGCCTCCGGAGAAGGCCGGCCTACTTTGACCGGGGTTTCCAGCGCCGCGCCTGTTTTGTTTGATGTGTTTAATTTACTTACCCGGCAGAAATGGTTTGCGCCCCCTTTGAATGACCTCGAAGAAGTGGAAGTGTGCGCACTCAGCGGCCACCTTGCGCAGCCGGAATGCCCCAAGATCAAACAATGGATTCCGCTGAAAGGCAAGATCACATCGGTTTGCCCCTATCATAAATTAATCCATTTGAACAAAACGCGGCAATTTCGCGTGAACACAAGCTGTGAAAGCCCGGAGAATATCGTAACCGAAAGCTGGTTTGTACTGCCACCTGTGATGGAGTGGTATTATAAAAACCAGCATATTGACTACAGGCCGCTGCCGCCATTTAAAGAAAATTGCATTGAAAGCAATACGGCCACGATGGATTTTATTTATCCGAAAACTACGGCAAAGATTTTCCTGACCAAAGATTTCAACAGCGACGTACAGCCTGTGATCCTTAAGGTAGCGCATTCGCGCCGGGAATCGGAAGTGTATTGGTACCTCGACAGGCAATTCATCGGCAGTACCAAGACGTTTCACGAAATGCCGATCACGCCATCGGCGGGAATCCACGAGGTTACCGTCGTTGATGAATCGGGCAATGAAATCCGCAGAAAGATTGAAATTGTACGCTGAGTCCTTTTACCCTGATCCAAAACTTTTCTGTTAAAAGTAGGGTAATGATCGCTAGTGATGTTATTATCTTTACCCGGGGCAAAATTTATTAACCAATTCAAAAACCAATAGCATGAAAAAGAAATTACTCTTTTCAATATTCATTATGCTGCTTTCCCTAACCGGATTTGCGCAGGCAGAAGCCTACCAGCCCGCTGACTTATACCAATGCGATTCGAATGCTTTTAACCTCGCTGTGCAAACACCGGTTATCATCGGTAACCAAAGCCCAAATGAAGTTCAGGTCACTTATTTTACCTCGGCTATGGATGCTGACATGGGCAACAATCCCATTCCCAATCCTTCAAGTTTTGTATCGCTTGCGGGAAGTACGGTAATTTATGCGAGGGTGAGCGACTTTACGGATAACACCTATGCCATCACGCAATTTGTAATCGTCCTGGCGCAGACACCGGCACTTCCGCCATTGGAAAGCGTCAGTGTTTGTGAAAACTACACACTTCCCGCCTTAACAGTTCCCAACGCAAATTATTATGCCGACCCTGCGTGCACGATCGCTTTAGCACCTGGCACGTTGATCGATACGACATCGGTAATTTATGTAAAAGTCACGAACGGTACTTGTTCCAGTCAGGGGAGTTTTGTGGTCTATGTGCTGCAGTCACCTCCTCAATTTGGCGACATCTCGGAATGCCAGAGTTTTTATATTGGGCAATTGCCGCTCGGGAATTTCTATACCGGACCCAATGCAACCGGTACCATCATTCCTGCAGGCACTGTGATCAATACAACAACGACATTGTATGCGCATATAGACAACGGGGTTTGCTCTACCGATGAAATGTTTACCATCACCATCACCGGCGGACCTGTCATTACCTCGCAACCTGCGCCACTGATCAAAATCTGTCCCGGAGAACAGGCCACGCTTAGTGTTAATGCGGTAGGCGATAACCTGTTTTACCAGTGGTATAAGGACAATGTCGGCTTGGTTTCAGGCGATGGCCCATCAATTACAGTTGGGGAGTCCGGAATATACCGGTGCTTCGTCAGCGACAATTCGTGCATGTCACAAACCACTCCGGTCGAATTGATTGTCGGGGTGGCACCACCTACTGTTTTTCCGGAAGGTGGCGTGGTATGTCAGGGAAATCCTTTTAATATGTATGTGACTGCGGAAGGGGACAACCTCTCTTTCCAATGGTATTTTAACGAGATCGAAATTGTTGGCGCCACTACCCCTTTTTATGGAAAACCAAACGCAGTCAATAGTGATTCAGGATATTATAAATGTAAAGTCACAGGAACGTCCTGCGGCGTGCCAGTGTATTCGGGAGCTTACCTGTTCGCTGGCGGGCCTACTTATTACTTTGATCCGATGGAGTCGTGTTTGGAAAACGGTGTAGGCGTGTTCGACCTCACAACGATAAACGTCCAGGGTGAAAACCCAAACCCAGCACAGTTTTCCATCTATGCCAGCATGCAGGATGCCGAAAACCAGGTTAATCCGATTCCCGAGACCGCTTTTTCAGCATATACCACGTCGCAGCCCAACAGCGCCGTTTGGATTAGGATTAACAATGGTCCTGCACCGTGTCCGATATCCATTTCACCGGTGGAACTCATTGCCATTGAATGCACCGCAAATACCATTACGGGAACCATCCGTTTAGACAGCGACAACAATGGATGTACGGCTAACGATGGCCCTGCATCAGGAATCCAGGTCGTGAGCATCCACAACAATGATTTTGCTTATGCGTATACAAACAATAACGGTGAATATACTTTTACGAACGTCGCTGAGGGCTACCACTATATTTCGACACAATATTTGCCTGCGCAGTTTAACGTGCCTACCCCTGATGGTTATGAACTAACCGTTACGGGAACCAATACGACTACGCCTGCGGATTTCTGCCTCACGGCTTCACTGCCTGTGACAGACGCGATCACGTATTTTTTCCCTAATGGCAATGCCAGGCCGGGCTTCCCGGTTTCTTACACCTTATATGTATTCAACGCGGGCACATTACCTTTCAGCGGCAATGCTTCACTGAGCTATGATTTGGGCAAACTGGACTTTGTTGCGGCATCACCCGCTGAAAGCAATCAGGTTTCGAATACCCTTGGTTTTTATATCAATGACTTACAGCCATCGCAATTTAAAGTGTATAGCATTTCCTTTATTGTAAAACAGCCTCCGGTAGTTAACTTAGGCGATGTGCTGTTGTTTGATGCGAATATGGACACCGTCGATGCCGATGCGCATGTGGGCGACAATACAGTGGTATTCAATCAGGTGGTCGTGAATTCTTATGATCCTAACGACATCACTGTACAGCAAGGATCGCAGATATTGCAGACACAGGTGGCCGATGACCTGAATTACACCATCCGTTTCCAAAATACCGGAAGTGCTGAAGCGATCAATGTGCGGCTCGAAACCGAATTAGACGACAAACTGGATTGGACGACCTTCAGGCCTGTAAATGCCAACTATAATTATAAGGCAGAACGCATCGGAAATCTCGTTACCTTCCATTTTGACG
>NZ_NKJE01000008.1 GCF_002256285.1 Flavobacterium sp. BFFFF1
GCTGTTGCTCCAATCTGTTCAGGGGCTACATTGGCTGCATTGCCAACCACCTCGAACAACGGCATCACTGGAACATGGGCGCCGGCTTTGAATAACACTGCCACCACAACGTACACCTTTACCCCCACTGTTGGTCAATGTGCTACTACAGCTTCCTTAACAATTACGGTAAACCCGAACGTTGCACCAACGTTTACTGCAGTAGCGCCAATCTGTTCAGGAGCTACATTGGCTGCATTGCCAACGACATCCAACAACGGAATTAACGGAACGTGGGCACCGGCACTGAATAATACGGCAACCACTACTTATACATTTACACCAACCGCAGGACAGTGTGCTGTAAGCACTACATTAACCATCACGGTAAACCCGAATGTAACACCAACATTTACTGCAGTAGCACCAATCTGTTCAGGAGCTTCATTGTCCGCATTGCCAACGACTTCCAACAACGGTATCACAGGAACATGGTCGCCTGCATTGAATAACACGGCAACCACAACGTATACGTTTACACCAACTATTGGACAATGTGCTTTGGCAACGACATTGACCATCACGGTAAACCCGAATGTTACACCAACATTTACTGCGGTTGCACCAATCTGTTCAGGGGATTCATTGGCCGCGCTGCCAACGACCTCAAACAACGGTATTACAGGAACATGGGCGCCAGCATTGGATAACACGGCTACAACGACTTATACGTTTACGCCAACTGCCGGACAATGTGCTTTGACCACTACATTGACCATCACGGTAAACCCGAACGTTGCACCAACCTTTACTGGTGTTGCACCAATCTGTTCAGGAGATTCATTAGCCGCATTGCCAACAACCTCGAACAATGGAATTACCGGAACATGGACGCCAGCAATCGATAACACGGCTACAACGACTTATACGTTTACGCCAACTGCCGGACAATGTGCGTTGACAACGACATTGACCATTATTGTAAACGAATTGCCGACTTTGGATGTGCTTAACGACGTCACAGCGTGCGTAAGTTATACTTTGCCGTCCTTAACTAATGGCAACTACTTCACGGATACAAACGGTTCCGGCACGATGTTGAATGGTGGAGACACTATTACTAACTCCCAAACGATTTATGTTTATGCATCGAATGGCTTTTGCTCATCTGAAATTAGTTTCGATGTAACGATTTCTGCCGTAGCGGTAATCGATGAACTTAGCGATGTCGTTGTATGCGGTAGTTACACTTTACCGATATTGACCACAAATGCAAACTATTATACTGAACCTAACGGCGCTGGATCAATGTTGAGTGCTGGTGATGTTATTTCAAGTTCTCAAACCATCTATATTTATGTTCAGGGAGCGGTTGCAATTTGTACAGCAGAAAGCGATTTTGAAGTAACTGTAAACCCGATTCCGGCAGTCGATGAGCTTGCCGATATTACAGTGTGTGATGGCTATGTGCTGCCAATACTAACAAGTGGCAACTATTATACTGCTGCGGGTGCTTTAGGAACCATGCTTAATGCAGGTGATGTTATCAGCTCGACACAAACCGTCTATGTTTATGCTTCAAACGGTAACTGTACCGCTGAAAGTGATTTTGTTGTAACGGTTAATGTTACGCCAACAGTCGATGAACTTTCGGATGTAACGGTTTGCGACAGCTACACTTTACCGGTTTTAACAATAGGTAATTACTATACAGCACCAAGCGGGGCTGGAACAATGCTGAATGCAGGAGACGTACTTACAACATCCCAAACGGTATATGTATACGCTGCAAACGACACTTGTACTGATGAAAGTGATTTTACCGTGACAATCAATGCGACGCCAATTGTAGACGATCTTGCAGATGTAACGGCTTGCGATAGCTATACACTGCCAGCTTTAACAACGGGTGATTACTACACTGAAGCAAACGGTAACGGAACAATGCTAAATGCAGGAGAAGTACTTACAACATCTCAAACATTATACATCTACGCCGCAAACGACACTTGTACTGCTGAAAGTAACTTTACAGTAACCATCAATGCCACACCGACAGTCGATGAACTTTCGGATGTAACGGTTTGCGATAGCTACACACTGCCTGTTTTAACGATCGGAAACTATTATTCTGAGTCAAATGGCGCAGGAACAATGCTGAATGCAGGAGACGTGCTTACCACATCTCAAACGATTTACATTTACGATGCAAACGGTACCTGTACTGACGAAAGTGATTTCACAGTCACTATCAATACTACGCCAACAGTAGATGAAATCGCTGACGTAACGGCTTGCGACAGCTACACCCTACCAGTGTTGACAATAGGTAATTACTTCACTGAAGCAAACGGTGGTGGAACAATGCTAAATGCCGGAGAAGCACTTACAACATCTCAAACGGTTTACATTTATGCCGCAAACGACACTTGTACTGACGAAAGTGATTTTATAGTGACCATCAATGCTTCGCCAACTGTAGATGACCTTGCGGATGTAACGGCCTGCGATAGCTTCACACTGCCTGTTTTAACAGCAGGGAATTACTATTCTGAGTCAAATGGTGCTGGAACAATGCTAAACGCCGGTGACGTTATCACAAGCTCACAGACCGTATATGTATATAACAACAATGGCTCATGCTCCGCAGAGCAAAGTTTCAACATTACTATTAATGTTCTTGACGGTACCGTGACTTTGGACCAGGCAACAATTACAGCCAATCAGGTTGGTGCGTCTTACCAATGGATCTCATGTGATGAAACACCGGGAACATTAGATGGAGAAACAGGTCAAACTTTTACCGCGACAGCGAACGGCAGTTATGCGGTGATTATCACCCTGGGTGACTGTACGGTAACCAGCACTTGTGTCACAATTGATTCGTTGGGTATCGATACGCAATTGGCCAACACCATTACAATGTATCCTAACCCTAGCCGTGGTAATTTCACGGTGAACACTGGCAACATCGTGGCGGATCAGATTGTGGTTATCGACAGCCGTGGCAGATTGATTACCGAGACCAAACCTTCGGCTACCACCACATTAATGGATGTTAATCGCTATGAAGATGGGGTATATTATGTAAAAATCATATACAACAATACTGAAACCACTAAGAAACTGATTTTAGCCAAAAATTAGACTAACGTCAAGCCATAAAAACTTCCGGATTTTCAGGATCATTATTCCTGGAAGTCCGGAAGTTTCATTTTTGTGCATCCACACTACAAGCAAACTTTGGGCTTTTACCAAGTACTTAAACTAAAAGAATCAAATTAGTGTCCAGAATGCTCCTTCTCCTGACTGAATATGAAACGGTGACTGTTTAATATTTTATAAATTAGATTAAAAACAAACCCATCTTGAATATCGAACGGAACAGGTTCTGATATTTTGGATTCGAACTTTCGAATGGATTAACAAGCAACAATCCAAAGCGAATATTGAGAAATCAGGTGTCATCTGACCGCTGCTCGACTACCAAATAGAAAATAATTATAGTGGCTACACGATTTCGAAAGATGGTGCAGGCAAAATTTTCTTATGGTTAAACTTAGCGCGCAGTGTCCCTGTGTATAATGCTTTACCGAGATTAAATAAAACGATTGAAACGCTATCTTTGAAAAAGAGGAAGTTTAAAATAAAAAATATGCTGGGGATGGAGGATGAAAATAGTTATGCAAAATTAATTATCGCATATAAAGAACTTGCCTATCAAAACGAAGAGAAAGAAAAGCGGGCAGCTGAATTATTGATTGCCAATAAAGAACTTGCTTTCCAAAACGAAGAGAAAGAAAAACGGGCTGCCGAGCTCGTTATTGCCAATAAAGAACTTGCTTTCCAAAACCAGGAAAAAGAAAAGCGGGCTATTGAGTTGATGATTGCCAACAAGGAATTGGAATCATTTACTTTTATATCAAACCACGACTTACAGGAACCATTGCGAAAAATACAGACCTTCAGCAAACGCATTCTCATGGAAGAAAGTGAGGATCTGTCAGAAAGGGCAAGCTACTATTTTGAACGGATACAACATTCAGCATCGCACATGCAAACATTAATAAATGATTTATTAGACTATTCACGCATGACTGCCGCTGAACGCAAATTTGAATTTAGTGATCTTAGCAAAATAGTCAAAGAAGTTGTGTCGGCTTTGCAGGATGAACTACAGAAAAAAGAAGCGATTGTCGAATTCGGAAAATTGAGTGAAGTCAATATCATCCCATTTCAATTCCGGCAATTAATGCAGACCCTAATCACAAACTCTCTGAAATTCTCTAAAACCGAACTTCCTCCCCACATCATTATTAAAAGCGAGAAAGTCACCAGTGAGACATCACGAGATAAGGCACTCCGTAGAAAAGTTGACTATTGTCATATTACAGTAAGCGATAATGGCCTGGGATTCGATCCGAAATATAAAGACAAGATTTTCGATATTTTTCAACGCTTGCATGATAAAGAAAATTATGAGGGCACGGGTATTGGATTAACAATCGCAAGAAAGATTGTAGAAAATCATCAAGGAATTATTACCGCGTCAGGCGAAATTGGCAAAGGCAGCACATTCAATATATTTATTCCCATACAGCAATTTTAGTATGACATTCGATTAATATTGACCGTAGCAACTTTTACGGAAATAAAAAGCTATGGTTAAAATAATGGATTTTTACCATTTCACCAATTCATTATTAAACAGAGCTGCTGAAAAACTGCCATTTCGTCCCACCGTTCTAAGTCACATTTAAAATCAGACCCTTTTGGAGTTCGTGCCGGAAACAGTGCTGGATTCGAATTTTAGAACTCGGTTGAGGAGTACAGATTCAGACAACAGTATCACCTCAAACAAGTAAATGAACAATAATTAGAGTGCCTACGATCCCGTTGTGAAAGCCTGTTGTGCATTTGGGCTTTAGAAACAATTTCTACCATACCCCCTTTGGTCGATTCGCAATTAAATATTCCATTGTTGAAAAAAAGTAGCTTCGGACTAATACCCGTTTCACTTTTAACTTAGCCAATTAAAGAGGCCTTGATTTAATGTAAAATTACACGAAGAACAAATAGCCTTTTCCTTAATAAAAAACTCCCGGGCCAATTGACCGCGGGAGCTCTCGCATTAAAAATAAACTATATTTTAATTGATCGCTTTTTTGGTTACCAACTGTCCGTCATTTAAAGTGACTTGTACCAAAAGCACTTCCCTTTCGGTATGTAATTCGGTTAGCGAAAAAGCTGATGTATTTATACCGTCGGTGGCATAAACGAACCTGCCGCGTGCATCAAATACCTTAATGGCTTTCATAATAGCATTCCCTGAGTTGATGTTTATTATGCCATTTTCCTCAAACAGAATAATACTTTCCGGATTTATCGTTGGAATTCCCGTACCCAAGGTGGTATTTTGGTAAACGATAGAAAACCGGTTTGCAAAAGTTCCTTGTTCCGAAGCAAATTCATAAGCCGATGTTTTTACATCATGCACGGTTCCAGTTAGGGCATCTTTCAGGAAAATATCCTGTCCGTCTGCAAACAAGCCATCAATATGATCGATTGCAATGGTATAATCACCGGAGGTTAAGGCATTAAAAGACAAATGTACTTCGTCAGCAATCGAAAACGGCAGCGTTCTTGCCTGAATATTGAATTTCTCATCACCAATCAATGAGGCAATGTTGCTGATACCGCCTTCGATTTGTTTGGCATCAACAGAAACGTCAATCTCATTTGTAGCACCATCCATATAACCTACAAGTATTTGATTCTGGATTCCGACGGCATTACTCAGGTTCAGCCAGATGCGGTGCTTTTCAGCATGGACATTCCTAAAAAAAGTGGCGGTATTATTTTCGGTACGCATGGCATTGGTAAACACTGCCGTTCCCAATCCTGCAACTGTTTTCCTGAAAATAAATCCTTGCCCGACGGCAATTGTTCCGTCAGGTGCAATACCTCCTGCGGCAGCCGCAGTTCCGAATGTAGTGTAAGTAGCATAGTTGGCTCCTGAGGCAGCATCCTGGCTGAAATGTGTCCAGAAATAAAGTTCGCCGGGATTTTGTGCCAGGAATAAATCGGCATTAATCGCTGATGGATATGGGTTTCCTAACATATTGTAACCCTTCCCTACCCCGGAATTTGTAATGCCTATCGACAAATCACCATTGTTCGGCACACCGGCAAATACACCGGAGAAAGTCGCCAGCGATCCATTGGTTGGAAAATTATTCGGTGCCCGCAGCATGTAACCTTTCGGAGCGATAAAATTCACTCCCGAAGGTTCTACGATTGCAGAAAAACTATTGGAAGGCTCGTCCAGTGTATAAAAACGTGAATTACCGACCGGCGGTGAAATGGTTTTTGGGGAAAACAGTTTCAAATCCTGACCGGTAACCGGCGTACCCCAAAAAACATAATCAAGCCTTCGCATCGTGGCGTCGCGTTTTACTTTGATATTACCAGCATTCTCCACATTGTCAAGTTGGATCAGATTGGCATCGTTCTCTACAGTCAAACTCGCGGTAGGCGCCACCGTAACTTTCCCTGATATCGTAAAATCAAAACCTGAAGGAATGGTTACAATTGCATTTCCCGAAACCTCTAAACTGCATGCTGTTAAATCAGCAGCCTCGGCGTAGTCGCCCGAAATTAAAACACCTTTGTTGCTGTCAGGTAAACCATTGCTCCAGGATGATCCATCCCAAATGGTCCGGTTGATGGTTAACTCTAATTTCTCTGTTACACAATTGGTGGTTGTACCCGTGTAAACCCCGGAGGTGGTATAGATTTGTCCGTTCCAGGTATAACTATCACAAGCCGATACGGTTGTAATGTTATCTGTTGGCGTACATCCTGATGTAATATTTCCAAAATCTGTCCATACCGCAGTGGCTTCATAAGTTGCTTCGGTAGCCGTAGGTACATGAAGCGTTGCGCCGGGAAGGTTTACGCCGCTAAAAACATTGGCATTGATTGGTAATGGCGTTGGCCAACTTACCGATACTGAAGTTAAGGAGAAACAGTCATAAAATGCAATGTCTCCAATACTCGTCACTGAACCAGGAATAGTAAGCGAAGTCAATGCGTAACAATTGGCAAACGCACCGACACCAATACTAGTGACAGCATTTCCAATCGTAACAGAGTACAACTGGGTGCACCCAATAAATGCAAAGCTGCCGATATTGGTTACCGAGTTTGAAATGTTAACAGCTATTAAGCTGGTACATTCTTTAAAAGCATCAGTATCAATATTTGTTACCGTGTCTGGAATGGTTATGGAAGTTAACCCTGTGTTGCCTTGAAAAGCAGCATAATTAATGCCCGTTACTGAAAAACTATCACAGGCAGTATTTACAGTTGCAGGAATGATAACATCGCCGCTTGCACCTGAACCGTCAAAAACACCAACAGTTGTTGGCGAGGTAACCTCATAATAAATACCATCGAAACCAAAGATCGTTGGCGTGGATGTAATCGTTAAATCTAACTTTTCGACTACGCAATTGGTTGTCGTGCCGATATAAACCCCGGAATAAGTATAGGTTTGACCCGTATTTGCCCAGGTATAACTGCCACAAGTCGAAATCGTTGTAATGTTATCTGTTAGCGTACATCCTGATGTGATGTTCCCAAAATCTGTCCATACCGCAGTGGCATCATAAGTTGTTTCGGTCGCTGTAGGTACATTAAGTGTTGCGCTGGCCAGGTTTACACCGCTAAATATATTGGCATTAATTGGTAATGGCGTTGTCCAACTTACCGTAACTGAAGTTAATGAGACACAGTCATAAAATGCAATATCTCCAATACTAGTAACTGAACCAGGAATAGTAATAGAAGTCAATGCGTAACAATTAGCAAACGCACCGAAACCAATACTAGTGACAGCATTTCCAATCGTAACGGAGTACAACTGGGTGCACCCAATAAATGCAAAGCTGCCAATACTGGTTATCGAGTTTGAAATGTTAACAGCTATTAAGCTGGTACATTCTTTAAAAGTGTCGCTTTCAATACTGGTTATTGTGTCTGGAATCGTTATCGACGTTAAACCGGTATTGCCTTGAAAAGCACCATAATTCATGCTCGCTACAGTATAGGTACCACAAGCATTAGTAACAGAAGTTGGAATAACAACATCACCGTTTGCGCCTGGACTATAGCCCACCGCAACAGTGTTTGGAGCGGTAACCTCATAATTAATGCCCCCGAAAGTAAAACTTGTTGGAGTTGGTATTACTGTAATCGTAGGAGTACCACTGTTTCCAGCCCCTAAAGCACCAGAAGCGTCAGTTACCGAAATAATTGAGTACGTTGTTGTATCTGTTGGAGTTATAGGAATGTTTGCTTCTGAAATATAAGACGCAACCGAGAAATTTGAAGTTCCATCGCTATAAACTACTTCATATGGGCTTATTCCACCAGTTATTGCAATATTTAAATTGGCTGAGTTTCCCGAACAAATCGTAGTACTACCTGATAAAACTGAAGAAATAGTTGCTGATGAGCCAGCACAAAATGGCGTTGACGTATATGTTTGTCCTCCGCCAATTTGCCCTGAAAGAATTTCACCTTCTGGTCCCGCAACAGACCAGGAAGCGCAATTGTCATTATAATTCCCAATAGTACTTATAAAAACTGTAAACGGGCCAACATTATTTCCTAAGCCATCTGCAACGTAAGTGAATGTTCCCGCTGTAGCATTCGCTTGAAAAACGGTTGTTCCTGATTCGTTTTTAATTATAAAAGTTGATTCGTCCCAATAGCCACAAGGGTTAATAGAGATGGCATACTCACCGCTACATTGTTGAGCATTTGCACTAAACTGGGAACTAAAACATACAAATGTTATCAGGAACATTATTTTTTCAAATAATTTTAACTTCATACTTATAGATTTATTTGTTATTGATACACAAAAAATAGGCGCGTTATTAAAGTAGCCTCTTTGATTTGTCATTTTGCCTTTAACGATGTAAAAGTTAATTTTTTTGATGTTTGTCATTAATTTACTTACCCTTTCAACAAGTGTCCTTTCAAAAGGAGCGATTATCCTTTTTTAGGTATTAGACGAATTTTAAGATGATATCTATATTATTTCGGCAAATATAGACGGCAAAAAAAGTTCAAAAAATAGTGTAAACGCACCATTTTCTGAACTGGTTTTGTCGTTATATTCGCACATAATTTTTTAAAAAATGGTGGAATTACACCATTGTTTACAAATAGCCGGACGTTTAATTTAGATGATCAATTATGAAGCAATTTTTCAAACTATTATTAATAATTATTTGGTGTTCCATTTCGGTTTATGGGCAAAAAGACCGTAAAGTTTTGTTACAGGAACTTGCCAAAGCAAAACAGGATACCACCAAAGTATATTTGCTTTTGGATGTAGCGGAAACGTATATTGATGATCCAAAAAATTTCAAACAATACCTTCAAAAATCATTTTCTCTAAGTAAAAAATTGAACCATCCCAATGGAGAAGGCAGGTACTATCAGTTGATGGCAAAATTTTATTCCTATCAAAATGAGCCGGACAGCTGTGTTTACTTTGCGAAGAAAGGCGTTGAAAATGCCAGGAAGTTAAAATTCGATAAACAAGCACAATCGTATTCCAATTTAGCGTTCGCGTATACGATGAAAGGCTATCCCGATTCTACCAGATTTGCGCTTTTAAATGCACTACATATTGAAGAAAAGCTCAAGCCAGACGCTTATAGGCTCGCGATTTTGTATGTAAATTTAAGTGCTAACAGTTATGCCATTCATGATTACAAAAAAATGATAGCATACAGCCGAAAATCACTGTATTATGCCAATAAGCATCCCAAAAAAAGATTTCTGGCGGAAGCACATATCAATTTGGGTTTGGGTTTTACAAATGATAAAGCATTGGATAGTGCCGATTATCACTATAGCCGGGCTCTGGAATTAGCCTACAAAAATCAAAACGTAATTCAACAATTATACGTTTTGGAAAACATAACCGATTTATGGAATATTAAACGGAACTATCCGAAAATGCTGGAAACAGCAACGATTTTTCATAAAATCAGCAAAGCAAACCCAGAATTTGTTTCTGAATGGATAAAGAGTGATCGCTTATTAGCCAGAGCTTATTTATTTAACAATCAAGTTGACAAAGCGAAATCATATGCTGAAATTGCTTTAGGAAACTCCACCAAAGAAAAGGACAATCCCGAAAACGTCATGCAGGTACATTATCTGATGTATGAAATTGAAACACGATTGGGAAATTATAGCAAAGCCGAAGATTATTATACCGTTTATGACTCTATTGACAACGTTTTCAGGGGAGAAGAAACCCAGCAAAATATCAATATTTTAAACACAAAATTTAAAGTTGAGAAAAAGAATGCCGAGCTCAAATTGCAGAAAGCCGCGTTGCAACGCAAAGAAATGATCATCTTTTTTCTATCATTTGGGATCGTTGCCTTGGTCGTCCTAGGCTGGTTTGTTTACAAGAACAGAGAGAAAAAACAAAAAATAGCGAGTCAAATTCAACAAATCGTGGCTTCAAAATCAATCATAAAAACCCAGGAAGATGAACGAACCCGAATTGCAAAAGACCTTCATGATGGTTTGGGTGGTTTATTGTCGGGGGTAAAACAGTCGTTAAACAGTATGAAAAATAGCTTTATAATGGAAGCCAATGAGGCGCAGTCGTTCGAAAAAACAATTGATATTCTGGATCAGGGGATCAGGGATTTGCGAAACATCGCACACAATATGATTCCGGAAAATCTGATAAAGTTTGGCCTGGAAACTGCCACGCGCGATTATTGCTCTTATATCAACAATTCAAATGCGTTAGAGGTAGCTTTTAGCCCGATCAATATGGCTGACTACCACAAAGATTTCACGCATTCTGTCACGGTTTACCGAATCATTCAGGAATTGGTTCACAATGCAGTGAAGCACGCCGAAGCAAAAAATTTGATTGTTCAATTAGCTGCGCAAAGCAATACATTACAGATTACTATTGAAGATGATGGTAAAGGTTTTGACACCAACAATGCAACAAATGGAATTGGAATTTCAAATGTCAGGAACAGGGTTTCCGTATTAGAAGGAACGATGCAAATTACTTCAAACCATCTTGGAACAACCGTAAACATTGAACTTCCAATATGACAAAAATTATAATTGTCGATGACCATCCATTGATTATTGAAGGCATAAAATCGCTTATAGAAACCGATAGTTCGCTGGAAATTATTGGCATTGCTTTAAATGGACATCAAACAAATCAACTCCTTAAAATAGAAAAACCCGATATCCTCTTTCTGGACATCAACCTGCCCGATTGCAGCGGAATTGATTTGTGCAGAGCGATTTTAATGAAATTCCCATCCATTCTGATTATTGGTTTAAGCACATTTAATACGCCCAGTTATATCCAGGCAATGCTTGACAGTGGCGCAAAAGGGTATTTGCTAAAAAACACTACAAAAGACGAACTGTTAAAAGCCATAAAAACAGTCTTATCGCATAAAACGTATATTTCGGAGGAAGCAAAAAGTATTCTAAACACCTTCAAAACAGTAACAGAAATAGTATTGACCCGAAGAGAACGAGAAGTTTTACAGCTTATCGCAAGCGGTAAATCAAATACAGAAATCGCTAAAGAACTTTTCATTAGCCCTACAACGGTGGACAGCCACAGGACTAATTTATTAGCTAAATTCAAGACCAATAATACCGCACTGTTAGTAAAACAAGCTGTAAAATTAGGGTTTATCCTGTTTTAGCACGACTGTATTTACAAAAAAGCCGACGAAATTACTCAGCAAATTTGACTTGTGTAACTTCCTATATACTAAACACCAAATATATTAAAATGAGCAAATTAGACTTAAAAAAATGGTTGCATTTATCCTTTACTATGATAATGTTTTTCTTTGCCTGTAACAAGGCAATTGCACAAACGTCACTTGCCGCTGGCGATTTGTTATTCACCGGTTATGATTCAAACTTCGGAACAAATAATGCAAGCGCAGCCGATCGGTTCTCTTTTGTGCTGCTAACGAATATTTCGTCCGGAACGGTCATTTACTTTACGGATCGCGGCTATTTCACTTCAAGCTGGCAGGCATCCGGCACATCTGAGGGTACCATTAAATGGGTTTCAGGTTCTGATTTGACAGTCGGAGCCGAAGTGTATATAACGGCTTATACCGCTACTGTAAATGGTACCGCAAATGGGGTGGTAACGCAGGTTTTAGGGGGTAATGCGATATCAGGCCTTAACCTAAGTACCGCTGGCGATCAGCTTATCGCTTTCCAAAATGTTGCAGGCGACCCTACGGCCACGGGCACCACATTTATTGCCGGTCTTCATTGGGGCACTTGTTCGTTAGCCAGTGACGCCAATTGGGATACTATTGGGACATGTGCCGCAGGACCCACGACGTCAGCCCGACCTGCTGGCTTATCGTCAAGTACCTCAACAATATGGATGGGCAATCCGGGCACTGGCGGCACCTACACCAATGCCTCCTTCAAAGGTACGGGCGCGCCTTATGCAAACGTAGCCGCGGCAAGAACGGCAATCCTGACCAAAGCAAACTGGAATCGTTCGTTCAATCTTACAAGTGGTCTACCCGTTGTTGTACCGCCGGGTACAGTCACATTTGTAATGCCTCCAAGCATCACAACCCATCCCGCAAACAGGGCTATTTGTGCTGGTAGCTCAACGACATTCAATGTCGCCGCGGCAGGAAGCGGCATTAGCTACCAATGGCAACTCAATTCGGGTTCAGGATATACTAATTTAAGTAATGGTGGGGTTTACTCCAATGTAACTACAAATACGTTGGTATTAACTGCCGTTACAGGGGCAATGTCAGGATATCTTTTTCGATGTGTCGTTACAAATGCCGATGGCTCCGTAAATACAAATGCCGCTACGCTTACAGTGTCCAATATGACCATTATCGGGTCACAGGCAGATGTGAGCTGTTTTGGCGGTAACAACGGATCGGCAACTGTTAATGTAACAGGAGGCATCGGATCATACAGTTATAACTGGACACCAGGAAATCCATCAGGAGACGGAACTGCATCAGTTTCCGGACTTGCTGCCGGGACCTATACTGTCAATATTACTGATACGAATGGGTGTACTGCCTCAAGTACCTTCACGATTACGCAGCCTTCACAAATACTTGCGGTTGGATCGCAAACGGATGTGACCTGCAACAGTGAGAACGATGGCACCGCTTCCGTATCAGTAACGGGTGGCTCAGGGACGTACAGTTATGCATGGTTCCCGTCTGGCGGAAATGCGGCTACTGCGACAAACCTTGCACCAGGTTCTTATATCTGTTTTATTTTCGATACCAATGGCTGTAGCACCAGCAAGAGTTTCAACATAACGGAGGGCGGGACAACAACCTGGGACGGTGTAACCTGGAGTGCAGGCTATCCAGACGCAAATCTTAAAGCAATTATTAACGCTGATTATACCTCAACAGGCGACCTGTCAGCATGCGGATTGGTGGTAAACGGAACCGCTAACGTAACGGTTCTTTCAGGCCATGATTTTACAATCGTTAACAAAGTAGTCGTCGCATCAACCGCTACACTTACTTTTCAAAATAATGCCAATTTATTACAGACCAACACATTGGAGAATTCGGGCAATATCAAGGTCAAAAGAAATGCCATGATGAGAAGGCAAGAATACGTTTACTGGGGGACACCAGTTACGGGTCAACAATTACAGGCATTTTCACCTTTAACATTAAGCAACCGTTTTTACACTTTCAGTGAAACCACAAATAGTTTCGTTCAGGTAACCAATCCTGCGGCAACTAATTTTGTGGCACCCGGCGGCTATATGCTCAGGGCTCCTAATACATTTTTGGATGCGCCCGCCCCTAAACAGCTTTTTCAGGGAACTTTTACTGGAAAACCAAACAACGGTGATTTCTCAATTCCGGTTACAGCAAATAATGGTGGCTTCAACTTATTGGGGAATCCATATCCTTCGCCAATCAGCGCAGACCAATTTTTGCAGGCGAATCCGGGGACGCTGTACTTCTGGACACATAACGCTTTAGGATCGGGTAACGCAAATTATGCCACCTACAACACAGTTGGAACGGCGGCACCTAACGGAAATGAGGTACCCAATGGCACCATACAAACTGCACAAGGTTTCCTGTTGCTGAAAACCACTTCGGGAATGGCGACTTTTAACAATACAATGCGGACTGGCAATAACGATGGGCAGTTCTTCAGGACCAATACCGAAAATAAAAGCCGCTTCTGGCTCAACTTGAATTATAATGATTCGAATGTCAGTCAAATGTTAGTCGGATACCTCGATGGTGCTACTTTGAATATTGACGAATCCATGGACGGTAAGTTGATAGATATTGAAGGCACCAGCCTTTCAAGCCTTATTGACGGTGCCGATTTTACAATTCAGGGCCGCCCTATACCATTTGAAAGCACCGATTTGGTTGCATTGAATTTCAAAGCAGTCGCGTCCGGAAATTATACTATTTCACTCGATCATTTTGATGGCGTTTTCGCCAATGGGGAGGAAATTTTTCTAAAAGATAGTTTTACCGGAACCACCCATAATCTTAAAGATAGTGCCTATGCTTTTGTTTCTCAGGAAGGCAATTTTGCAGATAGATTTCAAGTGGCGTTCCAAAATACAACACTCGGCATACCCACCTCATCGCATGATGAAAGCGTGGTTTTATACACCCAGCAGGGAATCTTACAGATAAAGTCGGCAGCTTTTCCCATGAATGAGGTAAAAATATTTGATATACAAGGGCGATTAATCTACTCACTGGATAATATAAACGGCGATACTGCCACCATTGAAAACCTCCCGGCCGAATCGCGAGTATTGATGGTACAGGTCAAGTCAGACGAGGGTATCACGGTGGTTAAAAAAATAGTTTTATAAATAGGTCAAAAAAATAAAAGGTCCCCCATAATTGGGGGATTTTTTATTAAAAGACAACGTCGTATTAAATCTTATTGACTACTCAGGAAATATAGGGTATCGCCCTATTTATAATTGCAACATAAAAGTGTCACACGCTATACCATGCTCCCTGAAAAACCTTCTCTTGAGAAATAATGGGTTGCCGGATATTTTTAGCAATTGAAATGATCCTTGACAATAAAATAGTCGCTGAGATTCGTACTAATCTAGCTATGCTTTCTATACCAAAGGCTTCTTTTAGTTTCGCTAATGAATATTTGATTTGTGCCAGATTGATAAGCTTCATAAGTATGAGTTTCAACTCTTGCTTTTCCACAATTCCTGCAACGATAAAATATTTCATTTGCTGAACACTTACCGTATTTGGTAAGCAAGCCATTACAGCTGTCACATATTAACTTTCCGCCAATACGTTTGATACACGACCGATCAGAAGATAGGATTTTAAAATCCTCTATAAAATCAAGGAATATCCTAAAATAAAAAAAGAGCAACATTTTCATGTTACTCTTTTCTGCTCCCCCTACTGATTGAATTTCGAACGTTAAGTGTTTGATTTTTTGTACCATAGCTTGTAAATAAACCCCGTTTTGGACATCGAACGGGATAGGTTTTAATGTTTTGGATTCGAATTCTCGAATGAGTTAACGACAACTTTACTTCAAAACCAAAAATGTAGAGAATGAAGCACAAATGCTTATAGCCCATGTTGGAAACAATGTCCTTACTTCAATATTAACTTCGATGATACCACCCTGGCGCTTCCAAACGTTATTTTTATAAAGTAGATAGCTCTTCTCAAATTCGATACATCCACTTTTATATCAGCGCCATTAGAAAAGTTCTCGCAATAAACACGCTGCCCTGATGCACTATAAAATTCAATCGACTTAATTTGTTCAGAATTATTTGATTTAAAATTCAAAAAATCAGTAGCCGGGTTCGGATATATTGATAGTTCTTTTTCAGGATCAAGAACTGTAAGACCCAATAAGCCTGTTGTGTATTGATAAGTATCTGAGTAAATCGTATTGCTATTATTATTTGCGACTAACCTATAGTAATAAGTTTGATTTGGTAAAGTATTATTGATTAACCCGGTTATCAATTTAGTATTGTAGCCGTAAACATAGTTTGGCGTTCCTGCTACCGACGAACCAAAACTGTCAGTTAATCCGTACTCAAAATGAATATTAGTTAAATAGCTTCCATAACTGTTAATCAGGCCTTTTAGCTCTAAAGTATTTGTTCCTAATTCTGCCGCTGTTCCGCCGGCCATTATTATATTTCCTGAAAGATTGAAGAGTCTTTCCTCACTATAAATAGCTTCCCCGTTGAGTACGCCCTTTAGTCTGTAATGATAATTTAAATTTGGATCTAAGTTAGTGAGCGTTGCGCTGACATAGTCGGAACTATTAGCATTAATTTGCGAAGGAGTGGTAGAAATTGCGTTTTCGAAACCAGTGGTGCCATACTCAAATACAATATCCGTTATATTTTGGCTATAGGAAGTCAAATATGCCGATAATGTGACATCTGAACCATTAATATACGGATTATAGAGACTAATGATATATTTCGGATAAGTGGTAAAAGACTTTATGCTGCCATAGATATCCTGTCCCTGATGTGTTGCCTTGATTCTATAGAAATAGTGTGTTTCAGGTTCTAAATTAATTAAACTTGCCGTGACGTTTTCTGTAGTGTTTCCCGATATTGACGAGGGTGTTCCTCCGATAGTACTATCGAGGGCATCAGCACTCAAGCCATACTGAAACGCCACATTCGTAATATCATAACCGTTAGATATAATTGTACCTGAAATTGTTGCCGTGGTTGAAGAATAACCAAACGTAGAATTTGTGGTTATTACATAATCAGGAAGTGTCGTAAAAGTCAATATCTGGCTATAAACAGTATTTGAATTCTGGGTTGCTTTCAATCTATAATAATAAGTAGCATTGGTTTCTAAGTTCGCTAAATCAATGGACACGTTCAAAGCATCATTGGACCCGATTGTACCTGGAGTTGTAGCAACAACAGTATCGAAAGCGTAATACAAACCATACTCAAACTGGATATCTGAAATGGGATCACCGTTAGAGGCAACGTTTCCGGTTAAGCTTACGCCTGAATTAGTGATGTTTTCAGCAGCGTTGACCTGCAGAAGTATGGTTTGGTAATCTACATCACTTCTGTATAATTTACCATTTGTGCCTGCTGTATAAATTTTATCGTTAACAAGGTCAATTGAATTTATAATATATTGGTTGGTTAGAAATTCCCAGTCCAAACCGCCATTTTCTGTTTTATAGATTGCACCATCATCATCTGCTACGAAGCCGATATTTTTTGTTTGAAAATTAATTTCTGTGTAATCACCATAACTAAGTTCCAGTTCTTGCCAGTTCGCTCCTCCATCATTTGTTTTATAAATTAGGCCCTGATTACCTAAAAAATAGCCATTGTTCTCGTCAACAAAATCAAAGGCATTAATTTGTTCATCTACATCAATAATAGCGTTCCAGGTATTTCCGCCATCAATGGTTTTATACATGATACTGGTAGAATATCCAACCCTATGTGCATATCCAACCTGGTTATTGATAAATTGTATTTGACCAAATACTTGATTAAAAACTTGTGTCCATGTAGCACCTCCATTAACGGTTTTCATTACTTTTCTTTGATTGTAACCGCCTGAAATAAAGCCAATATTTTCATCAACAAAGAAAACGGACGCTAAACCTTCATCAACATAAATATTTAACTGATTCCATGTAATGCCCCCATCAGTAGTTTTAAAAACATCACCTGACGGGCTGTTAGTTCCGCCTCCGATAGAATATCCGATATTTTCATTGACGAAATAAAATCCGCTACAATAAGAAAAATGATTGACGATAGACACGTAAGACCAGTTGTCTCCAAAATCAGTTGTTTTATAATATTTATTTCCTGATCTGGCAAATCCGGTTCCGCTATTAAATATTTTCAGATTATTAAAATCATTGTAATTTTCGGACTGAGCCGTCCAGCTGGTTCCGCCATTTGTAGTTTTAACGATCCGGCCGCGCGCGCCAGTAGCGTAGCCAATATTGCTGTCATGGAAATAAATGCCATACATCGAAGTACCACCGATAAATCCATTTTGAAAAAATATCTGGCTCCAGGTAGATCCGCCATTAGTTGTTTTATAGGTAGCGCCATATTCACCGGTAGCGAAACCATTATCCTGATCTAAGAAATGGAAGTCAAAGATAGCTTCTCCATTATATAATGTTTCTGTCCAGGTTTCACCACCATTGGTTGTTTTAAAAATGGCGTCATGTTCCCTGCTTGCAAAACCAACTGATTGATTAATAAAGTACACGGTAAAAAAACCTGAAGGAAAAGTATTGGTACTTTGTGTTACGTACCAGTTTTGCCCACCATCAACTGTTTTTAATATAGTCCCATTACTACAAACAGCATGTCCTGTCGACGCGCTCGTAAAAAATGTTTTATTCACTCCAGTATTGGGGATATTGAAACTTACCCAATTGTTGCCCCCATCATCCGTTTTTACAATACTATTCGAAGTCGAAAGAATAACAGTGTTGTCACCAATGATGTTAACCGTGTTGAATGACCCGTTAAAACCGGTAGATATCTGGCTCCATGAGGTTCCGCCATCTAGGGATTTCAGCACGTATCCATAATCACCTGCAATGTACCCAGTTGTATTGTAGAAACCCATGTCCCTTCCGCTGGAAATATTTTGCTTTTTTGCCCAGGTGTTGCCCGAATCCAGTGTTTCTAACAATTCATTGGATGTAATAATGTAGCCCACTTCATCGGTAACAAAATCAACATCTTTTCCTGTATTGGCTGTTGGTTTGGGGTTTAATAATTCCCAATTGGTTTGAGAATGTATTGTATTTATGCATACAACAAAACAAAACAGGATAAGTAGCTTTTTTCTCATTTTTAATATATTATTCCATTCATTTAATAGGTTGCCAAACGTTCTGGCTGCGTGTCGTTGCCGGATTTTAGAGTCTGTTACAAATATACGCAACCACAAATACAAACAATCAAATCGTTATCCAATAAAAGCTTAAAATATCGACAATATGTACTTGTGTTAGCTTTTAAAAAATGCCCTCACCGAAAAAATCTCGATTCAACACACCAAAAAAACTAGTTCAAAAAGTCCAAATCCTCAAACCCCGCTTTCCCAAAAACATATCCAAATAAAAAATCCTGACATTTCTGTCAGGATTTTTCTGCTCCCCCTCTTGGGCTCGAACCAAGGACCCTCTGATTAACAGTCAGATGCTCTAACCAACTGAGCTAAGGAGGAAGGCGTATTGCCTTTTAAAGCGGTGCAAATATACTATGAAAAATTATTCCCGCAAACATTTTGGAAGAAATTTTGAAAAATTATTTTATCTCGTAATCCATTTGTAGATATCATTTCCATTTGCAAACAGGATTAATGCCAATAAAAGCACAATGCCAACCATTTGCGCCCTCTCCAGGAATTTGTCGCTCGGTTTACGCCCACTCACCATTTCGTACAGCAGGAACATCACATGCCCGCCATCCAAAGCCGGAATAGGCAATAAGTTCATCACACCAAGCATGATTGAAAGAAATGCTGTAATGTTCCAGAACACTTCCCAGTCCCATGCCTGTGGAAAAATATTGTAAATCGCCCCAAAACCGCCAACGCCTTCGTAAGCACCCGTTTTTGGTGTGAAAATCGCTTTCAGCTGTTGAAGGTATTTACCGATTTGGTCTTTTCCGTCTTTCAACCCTTCCGGTATCGCGGCAAAAAAACCATAAGTTGCCTTGTCAAAATGATAATAACCCAATTTTTCAAGGCTTTTAAAATCGGCACGGCTCACCACAATACCAAGCTTCCCTTTTTCAGAAATCTGAAGTGTTACAGGCATCGTTTTATTATCGCGAAGTACATTAGCCGGTACCGACTGGGTTTTTGTCGTTTTAAGCGCCGCCATGACATCTTCTGAGTACTTTGTAGCCTTGCCATTGATCGATGTGATAATATCGCCTGCCTTCAGCGATTTGAAATTCGCTGAAGTATCCGGAACCTGTGACACTACGAAAGGCTGACGCAACGAAATCAGCCGCTGCTTCTCGTCCTTTACCAACCTCCCGAAAATATTAACCGGTATGTCAATATCCTGTCTCGCACCATTGCGCTCAATTGTCGCTTTCTTGGCATACACGATGTCGTCGAGAATTTCATTGTATGTCAACACTGCTTCCCCGTCCAGTGCCACAATCTTGTCACCTGTCCGGAAACCGATCTGTTCCGCCGTTTTGCTGAACGCCAGCCCTTCTTTAATTTCGCTGTTTTTTAGGGTAATATCCCCATAAGCATACGCCATTCCGATATAAATGAGGAACGCCAGGACAAAATTTACCGTCACACCGCCCAACATAATGATCAGCCTTTGCCATGCCGGCTTAGAACGGAATTCCCACGGTTGTGGCGGAAGCGCCATCTGCTCGGTATCCATGCTCTCATCAATCATCCCCGAAATCTTCACATAGCCACCCAATGGCAGCCACCCAATTCCATAAACGGTTTCACCAATCTGTTTCTTAAACAGCGAGAACTTCACATCGAAAAACAAATAGAATTTCTCAACGCGGGTTTTAAATAATTTTGCAGGAATGAAATGACCTAATTCGTGAAGTATAATAAGTAAAGATAAGCTTAGTAAAAACTGTGAAAGCTTGATAACTATTTCCATGTTTTGTATTTCCGTTTTTAAATAACGCACAAAAGTAACGTTTTCTGTTTATTAATTTCAGCATAATATCCAACCGGCATTTAAATGTTTGTTAATTATCAGGATTATCATTCTATAATCGGGCATTACGGGCTAAATTTACTTTCCTAAAAATAATCCGATGCAAAAAATCAAAACCGCTTTACTCTCTTATGGCATGTCAGGCAAGGTTTTCCACGCCCCTTTTTTGTCCATCCATCCGGGTTATGAATTGCTGGGGAGCTGGGAGCGAACACATAAGCACATCAAAAGTGACTACCCCGAAGTTAAAAGCTACAATTCCTTTAAGGAACTTATCGATGACGGTCCGGACCTCGTGGTCATTAACACACCCGTCTCCACACACTACGAATACGCAAAAAAAGCGATGCTGGCCGGCAAACATGTACTGGTGGAAAAATCGTTTACAGCCACGCTCGACGAAGCCGAAGATCTGAAGAAAATTGCCTCAAAGAAAGGCGTGAAACTGGCCGTGTTCCACAACCGCCGATGGGACAGCGACTTCCTGACCGTAAAAGATGTGCTTTCAAAAAATCTTTTAGGCGATGTCGTCGAAGCCGAGTTCCATTTTGACCGGTACAACCCCTCCTTAAGCCCAAAAATCCATAAGGAAACACCAAACAAAGGCGCGGGCATTCTTAAAGATCTTGGCTCACACCTGATTGACCAGGCACTCTCCCTGTTTGGAGTACCCGACGCGGTTTTTGCCGACATCCGCATTACCCGCCCACAGTCAGTTGTTGACGATTGCATCGACGTTTTATTGTATTACCAAAACCTGCGCGTCCGACTTAAAGCAGGTTTTTTTGTTCGCGAAATGGTCCCTTCTTTCGTGGTGCACGGCAAGAATGGCTCCTTCCTCAAACAACGCGGTGATGTACAGGAAGAAGACCTCAAAATCGGAAAAAAAATCAATCCGAAGACCTGGGGAATTGAACCGCGGAGCAAGGAAGGCCTACTGCACACCGAATTTAAAGGCAAAATCATACGCGACTTCCTGCCGACATTTAGTGGGAATTACTACACATTTTTCGACCTGCTTTACGACGCAATCGCCAATAACGCAGTAGAACCCGTCACCGCACAGGATGGCATTAATGTGATGAAAGTTATCGAGGCGGCCATTAAAAGCAACAAAGACAAAAAAATTGTTAGAATAAGCTGACGTAATGGAAAAAAGACAACTTGTCCGTACCGACTTAAATGTTTCAATGGACCTCAATACAAGGGACAATTGCTTTGGCCTGGCTGATTAACCGACCATCCGTTACAACGGCCATTGTCAGCGCCACAAACCTTGACCAGATCAAAAGTATTGTTACGGCTCCAAATCTTGCTTAAACAAGGAAATTACTACTGTTTTAGATGATGCAGCGCTTGGCAATTAAAAGAGTAACTAAAATAATTTTTCAAACTCACTACAGCTTTACGGCAGTTTTTGAAAAAATAATATCATGACAGGGCAAATAAATTTTGTTCATTTGCAGCAGTTTGCTTCGCCATAAAAACGAAAACTGTGATCGATTTCAATTTTATAACGCGCTTCAGGGCAAAAGACGACTTCAGGAAAGGCTATCAACACGCTAAACTTTCTTACCTGAACAGGATCCGGCGCACGGTAACATTATTCTACTTCGCCATGGGACTCACTTTCGCCTCATGGGCAAGCCGCATACCGGACATTAAGGCCACACTGGGGCTTAGTGACGGTGAACTCGGGACAATCCTGTTTTCCATCCCGATGGGCCAACTTCTGGTCATGCCTTTTTCCGGCAAGCTGGTCACGCGATTTTCCAGTTACCGCATGTTGATTATATCCTTGTTGCTTTACGCCTTTGCTTTGGCCAGTCTTGGTTTCGCATCTGTGCGCTGGCAGCTGGCATTGGGCTTGTTCTTTTTTGGTATGGCAGGAAACGTGTGTAATATCGCTGTAAACACCCAGGGCGTCTATACTGAGATGCTATTCAGGCGTACGATAATGGGCTCGTTTCATGGCATGTGGAGCTTCGCCGGATTCACAGGAGCACTTGTAGGGCTCGGTATGATGGCAATCAAACTAACGCCGCTGCAACACTTCTGCATCATTCTTGCCATGGTGGTACTGGTAGTCGCCTTCGGGTATAAATTCCTAATCAAAACCCAGGAAGTGATCAGCACAAAAAAGAAAAAGATTTTCTCGAAACCAGACGCTGCATTACTTTGGCTTGGTGTCATCGGGTTCTGTTGCATGGCGAGCGAAGGCGTGATGTTTGACTGGAGTGGCGTATATTTTAAGGATATCGTAAAAGCGCCAGGTCCGCTGGTCGTACTCGGCTATACGTCGTTTATGATCATGATGGCCGGAGGAAGATTTCTCGGAGATAAGGTCATTCACCGTTTTGGCCGAAAAAAAGTATTGCAAATCAGCGGCTTGGTTATCTCCTCCGGATTGTTCCTATCCGTGCTCCTGCCCTACATTATTCCCTGCACGATCGCATTCATGATGGTCGGCCTTGGGGTTTCCACAATCGTTCCCACCGTATACAGCATTGCCGGGAAAAACAAGACGGTACCACCCGGCGAAGCGCTGACCATTGTATCGAGTGTAAGTTTCTTCGGTTTCCTGATGGGTCCTCCTGTAATTGGGTATATTGCTGAAGCTTTCAGCCTGCGCCTCTCATTTGCCCTGATCGGCATTTTCGGCATTTTCATTGCCATCATGGTTTCAAAGCTGAATGCCTTTCGCACAATGTAGCATCTGAATTTTGGCGCGCCCTTCGGGTCCGGCTCTGCGCTGTATCTTTTCCCGGCTCGGGCGATGCCCTGACGCCGGAAAAAGGATGCCGCTGCGATCCGTCGCGCGATCCGGTGAAAAGTGAACTACTTTTTCACAAAGCGGATGGTCTTGTTTCCGGAATTGGTAGTGATCTGAATAAAGTAAACGCCTGAGGATAATCCCGACACATCCCAGTTGGTATCGCCCTCCGTCGATTTTACCTTTTGGCCCACCGTATTGTAAAAATCAGTACCCGTGATTGTCGTACCTTCCGGCACCTCCAGTTTCAATATGTTTTCGGCTGGATTCGGATACAGTTGTACCGCTGCAGTCCCGAAATCTTCCATGCCCAGAGCCACCTGATTTCCGGCAGAAATAATATTTTTATTCGGATCAAATGCAATAGAAGTAACCTCAAATGGTACATTCTTCAGGAACACCTGGTTGTTAGAAATGTTCTCCAGCACCAGGTCCATTTGCTGCCCACCGGCACCGAATACCCTGACTGGCAATGGCATCTCAAAAAAAGTAACCGAAGAGTGCGATTGCGTCTGGCTCACCACAAATTTTACGACACCCGGGCTTTCATTATTCGCATTAATCGTATAAGAAGGATAACCCTGGTTGTATACCCAGTCGTTAAAGAATTCACTTAAGCTTTGCCCATACACTGCCTCAAGGTGCGCCTGCAAATCTGCCGTGGTGGCATAAGCGTATGCCAGGTTTGGGTCAGCCAGGTAATTTTTCAAACCCTGAAAGAACAGCGCGTCTCCAAGCTTAAGGCGCAGCATATTGATAACCATCGCGCCCTTGTTATAACTAAGCCTGCCGCTGAAAATACGGTTGACGCTATTCGTCTCGGCATCGGTGAGGTATACCGCACCGCCGGGTTGAAACGTAATGTTGTTGATCATGTTCGACTTCTCGTTTGTGAAGGCAGTTTCCCCATCAAAGTTTTCAATGACAAGCGCCGCGAGGTACGTCGCAAAACCTTCATTCAGCCAGATGTCCTTCCACGAACCACACGTAATTTTGTCGCCAAACCATTGGTGGCCCAATTCATGCGCAATCAGCCCGCGTCCAAAACTCACCATAAACGAGACCGTCGTATGTTCCATACCGCCACCCCATCCGAATTGTGCGTGACCGTACTTCTCGTCGGCGAAAGGATAGGTTTCGAACAATTGCTCATATAAATTCATAATGGGAACCGTCTGCGCGAGGTTGTTCATGTTTGACGGCAGGTCCTCAGGATAGACGTAATTGACAATTGGAAACTGATTCGGCGCGGTACCCGCCATTTGGGTATATATGTTGTAATTGGTAACAGCAATCGCGACCAGATAAGCGGGAATCGGATGGTTGTGGCGAAAATGAGTCGTCTTTGTACCATTCCCGTTAATCACTTCTTCGATTTGCTTTCCGTTAGACACGCTGACATATTGTGAAGGTGCCGTAATAAAGACGTCGATGCTATTCACTTTGTCATTTAGGTCCTGCTTGCACGGCCACCAATCCTGTGCGCCATAAGGCTCAGACAGCGTGTAAAGCACTGGAGAACCATTATGCTCTTCCGTCGTAAATGCCTCCTGCGCAGAAGCAGGCTGGCCGGAATACGAAATTTCGACCGTGGTAGATGCGCCAGTCACCAGTCCGCCCGGCAAAGTGATCACGACCTCATTGTTGCCATTCTGAACAAAGGATAACGCAACATTATTTCTCTTGACGGAACTCACAGTAAGCTCACTGGTTAGGTCGAACACAACTGTGTTCATCGGAGACAACGCTGTAAATGTGGTGGTCACCTTACCCTCAATGAAATATACAGCAGGATCTACATTAAACTCCAGTTTTTGATATGTGATGTCGTAATTGGTGGTATTGGGATTCACTACAAAATTGATGACATTTGCGGCAGATTTCATTTCCGCTTCTGCAATGCCGCCAAGACCATCACCTACCTTTTGGGCACGCACCGCCTGTAGTGCAAATAATAGGATGAATGCGTAATAATATTTCATTTTAGCGTATTTTTTGCCAAAGATAAAAACAAATTCCTGATTTGATTTGGATTAGCCTTAATTTTAAGGATATACGTGATGCATGCACATCCCGTTTTTCATACGCTTAAAATGCGGTATTTAAAACATTTGATTAAATTTGCTGGCTCATAAAAAATTATTATGTTACAAATCGCATTTATCAGGGAAAATCAGGAGAAAGTCATCAAGGCATTGGCTAAACGGAACATCGACGCGAACGCAGTGGTGGCCGATGTCGTTCAGCTCGATGAAAAACGCCGCGCGACACAGGCCGAATTAGACAACACTTTAGCCGAATCCAATAAGCTTTCGAAAGATATCGGAGAACTGATGAAAAGTGGTGAAAAATCAAAAGCCGGTATCTTAAAGGAAAAAACAGTGCTTCTCAAGGAAAAAAGCAAAGACCTGGCTGAAAAGCTCGATGCCTTTGCTTCTGAAATGACTGAAAAATTATATACGCTTCCAAACCTTCCTGCAGACCTTGTGCCGGAAGGCAAAACACCGGACGACAATTTAAACGTGTTCCAGGAGGGCGATATTCCCGTCTTACACGAAGGCGCACAGCCCCATTGGGATTTGGTGAAAAAATATGACATCATCGATTTTGAACTCGGAAATAAAATTACGGGCGCAGGCTTTCCGGTTTACAAAGGCAAAGGTGCCAAACTGCAGCGCGCACTGATTACTTATTTCCTGGACAAAAATACCGCCGCGGGTTATGACGAATACCAGGTGCCGCATTTGGTTAACGAAGCATCAGGATACGGAACGGGGCAGCTGCCGGACAAAGAAGGGCAGATGTACCATGACAAAACCGATGATTTGTATCTAATTCCCACCGCTGAAGTCCCGGTTACAAATCTTTTCCGTGACGTCATATTAAGCGAAAGCGAATTGCCCGTGCTGTGTACTGCCTATACGCCGTGTTTCCGTCGCGAAGCTGGTTCCTATGGCGCACATGTCCGCGGACTGAACCGCCTGCACCAATTTGACAAAGTCGAAATTGTACGCATTGAGCACCCTGAAAAATCTTACGAAGCGCTGGAAGGCATGGTGGAACACGTAAAAACACTTTTGCAGGAACTGAAATTGCCCTACCGCATCCTGCGCCTTTGCGGCGGAGACATGGGATTTGCTTCTGCAATGACGTATGATTTTGAGGTCTATTCCACCGCGCAGGAACGTTGGCTGGAAATCAGTTCGGTTTCTAATTTCGAGACGTTCCAGTCAAACAGGCTGAAACTGCGTTACCGCGATAAGGATGGAAAAAACCATCTGGCGCACACGCTGAACGGCAGCTCATTGGCCTTGCCACGTGTACTGGCAGGAATTTTGGAAAATTACCAGACGCCGCAAGGAATCGTGATTCCGGAAGTGCTTCGCCCTTATACCGGATTTGACATCATCGATTAACAATACTTTAGCCTTTTAAATAATAATCGGGCAAAAGTTATTGTTATATTAGTGCGGATTTTGATTCTATCCTATGAGAAAGCTGTTTTTACTTTTGGTCCTTTTCCTTATGCATGCTGTTTCCGCACAGAATGAGCAGCTCGCGCAAAATTATTTTGACAAAGGTGATTTCGAGAAAGCGGTAATCAGTTACGAGGAATTGTTAAAAAACCAGCCGGCAAATGGTCTCTATTTTCAAAAGGTCATCGATTCCTATCAACAGCTGTCGCAGTTTGACAAAGCCGACAAAGCGCTTACCGCCCGTTACGAAAAATTTAAACAGGATAACCTGCTTGTCGAATCAGGCTATAATTTTCAACTGCAGAAAAAAGAAGCTGAGGCCAAAAAATATTATGACAAAGCACTGGACAAAATCAGGGAAAACCCAACGAATGTTTACATGATTGCCAGCGCTTTCGAACGAAAAGTTGTTCTGGATTATGCACTGAAATCATATGAACTGGCTTCGTCGCTGGATCCAAAACTTGTTTTTAATTACCAAACAGCCATTATTTACGGACAGCTTGGAAATACCGGCATGATGATCGAACGGTTCCTGGAAGAAGCTTATAAAAATCCACAAAATTCCATTGCCATACAGAACCAGCTCTCCAGGTTTATGACGGAAGACGCTGAAGAGTCTTTCAACGCCGACCTTAAAAAAGCGCTGTTGCTTCGCGCACAGAAAAGCCAGGATGTGTTCTGGAACCAATACCTGAGCTGGTTCTATGTGCAGCAGAAAGACTATGGCAAAGCCTTCGTTCAGGAGAAAGCAATTTACAAGAGAAATCCGGAATCATTTTACAACATCGTCAACCTGGCGCAGTTTGCCAAGCAGGATGGTGAGAATGACACCGCTGCTGAGATTTTTGGATTTGTCCTTGAAAATACACAGGACATTCAACTTCAGATACAGGCACATACGTTCCTGATGGAAATGAAGACCGAAAAAGCGACCGCGACCGATTTTGGCGCAATCAACACCGAATTTGACGCACTTTTCAATCAATTTGGAATCATTCCATTTTCGCTTCCTTTGCAAATCCTGCAGGCGCATTTTCTGACATTCAGCCAGAACAATCCGGAGAAAGGAAAAACCATCCTAAAATCAGCACTGGGCCTGCAACTCAATAAGTACCAGGAAGCAGATGTAAAAATGGAATTGGCGGACATCCTGCTGTACGAAGAAAAATTCAACCAGGCTTTAATCTACTATTCACAAATCGAAGAAGACCTTAAAAATGATGAAGTAGGTCATGAAGCCAGCCTCAAAGCAGCAAAAACAAGTTACTTCAAAGCGGATTTCGATTGGGCCCAAAAGCAATTCAAGGAGCTCAAATCAGCTTCATCCCAACTGATCGCAAACGATGCGCTCGAGTACTTTTTACTCATCAGCGACAACACCGTTTCAGATTCTACACAAACCGATTTGAAGAAATTTTCACGCGCTGATTATCTGCTCTACCAGCACAAAAAATCGGAATCGCTGGCCTTATTCCAGGAAATCTTAAAAGACCACAAAACGCAGGAAATTGAAGATGTGACCTTGTTAAGGCTCGGAAGGATTTATGAAAAAAAAGGCGATTACGCTTCGGCGTTACAGCAATACCAGATCATAATCGACAAATTTTCAGAAGGCATCTACATTGACGAAGCCCTTTATTTCTCTGCCGAAATCTACAACCGCCAACTTAAAGACCCTGAAAAAGCAAAGCCATTATACGAAAAGATATTGTTCAGCCACCAGGACAGCATTTATTTTATTGATGCCAGGGCAAAGTTCAGGCAGTTGCGCGGAGACACGAATTCCTAGAATTTCTTTCCAGTACGGCAGCTACATATCGCATTTTCCAACAATAAGGAAATCCTAAAACAAAAAACAATGATTATCTATAACGTCACATCAAACCTCGAAGAATCAATCCATGAACGCTGGCTGCACTGGATGCAGACCAAACACATCACGGATGTACTGGCAACGGGAAAGTTTACTTCAGCAAGGCTGGCCAGGGTATTGATCGATGAAGAAATGGGCGGTGTCACGTATGCCGTGCAATATACAACCGACTGCAAAGAGACGCTCCAACGGTATTATGACGAAGATGCCCCCCGTCTTCGTGAAGAAGGCCATCGGATGTTTGGCGACAAAATGATTGCATTCAGGACAGAACTCGAAGTCCTCAGTGACCATTTCAGTGTAGAATAGGAAACCTTTTCAGGTTACCATAACGAAAAAAAACTCCAGGATGGATAAAGTAAAAGCCAAAAAACATCTAGGGCAGCATTTTCTAAAAGATGAAAGCATTGCCTCCCAGATTGCCGAAAGCCTGAACGGAAACGGCTACAACGATGTGCTTGAAATCGGTCCGGGAATGGGTGTACTCACAAAATACCTGCTCGATAAACCTTACAACACTTATGTAATCGAGATCGACAAGGAATCAGTAGAATACCTAAACGCCAATTATCCAACGCTGCACGGCCGGATTATCAGCGAAGATTTCCTAAAATACAACATCAACTCGGTTTTCGAAGGAAAGCAGTTTGCCATCATCGGCAATTTCCCTTATAATATTTCGACCCAGATTGTATTTCGCGCCTTAGAATTCCGCAACCAGATTCCGGAATTTGCTGGCATGTTCCAAAAAGAAGTCGCGGAACGCATCTGTGAAAAAAAGGGCTCCAAAGCCTACGGAATCCTCTCAGTCCTCGCGCAGGCTTTTTACGATGCCGAATACCTGTTCACTGTTTCAGAGCATGTATTTGATCCACCACCAAAAGTAAAATCAGGGGTATTGCGCCTCCGCAGAAAAGACAATTACACCTTGCCATGCGGTGAAAAATTGTTTTTTACGGTGGTTAAAACCGCGTTCCAACAGCGGCGCAAGACATTAAGAAATAGTTTAAAAACCTTAAATTTGTCGGATAATTTGCGGGAAGACACTATCTTTGACCTCCGTCCGGAACAGTTGTCCGTGGAACAGTTTATCGCTTTGACACAAAAAATAGAAGCCGATGGAATTTAAACTCAGCAAGGAATTAATCACGCAGTTAGAAGAACTCATTCAGTCGAAAAACGACCAGCAACTGGAAGTTTTACTGAATGACATTCATCATGCCGATATTGCTGAGATTCTTGACGAGCTCGATTTTGACGATGCCACGTACATCTTTAAAGTACTGGACAGCGAAAAAACGGCAGAAATCCTGCTGGAACTCGAAGACGACCTTAGGGAAAATATCCTGAAAAGGCTTTCCCCAAAAGAAATCGCTGAAGAGCTGGACGAGCTCGAAACCAATGATGCAGCTGATATCATCGCAGAACTTTCCAAAGACCGAAAAGAGGAAGTAATCTCTGAGCTTCAGGATGTTGAACATGCCAAAGACATCGTGGACCTGCTGCGATACGATGAACACACCGCAGGCGGTATTATGCATAAGGAATTGGTAAAAGTCAACGAAAACTGGAGCGTATTGACCTGCGTGAAGGAAATGCGCATTCAGGCAGAGAATATTTCCCGCGTGCATTCCATTTACGTGGTGGATGACGAAGACCGACTTAAAGGCCGCCTTTCCCTTAAAGATTTGCTGATCACATCAACACGGCAGCAGATCAACGACATTTATATCCGAAAATTAAACTCGGTCAAAGTGGATGCCGAAGATGTAGAAGTCGCCCGCATCATGCAGAAATACGATCTTGAAGCGATTCCGGTCATTGATGAGTTAGGTCGCCTTGTAGGCCGCATTACCATCGATGACATTGTAGATGTAATCAAAGATGAAGCCGAAAAGGATTACCAGCTGGCCGCGGGTATTACCCAGGACGTAGAAGCCGGTGACAGTGTTTTGGAAATGATCAAAGGGCGGTTGCCATGGCTGTTAATTGGGATGGTCATTGAAATCGTGGCTTCGTTCGTACTGAAAGACAATGAAAGCGCATTTGACCGTTATAAGACACTGATTATCTTCGTTCCATTACTATCGGCTACGGCTGGAAATATCGGCGTACAGGCCTCTGCAATTGTAGTACAGGGATTGGCCAACGGTACGCTGAAAGAATTCAGTAAGCAATATTTTACAAAGGAATTGACGGTTGCGATGATCTCCGGATCGATTATTTCGATGTTCCTCTTCATTTTCCACACCATTGTGTACGGGCAGCTGCAGGTCGGTTTGGCGATTTCGATTTCCATTATCGCAGTCATTCTTTTTGCAGCCACGTTAGGCACGCTGGTTCCGCTTTTCCTGAACAAAAATAAAATCGATCCGGCTATAGCGACGGGGCCTTTTATCACCACTACAAATGATGTGTTTGGAATTATTTTGTATTTTGCCATAGCCAAACTCATCTTAGGCCTTTAAAACCAATACCATGAATGTACACATCATCGGCGGCGGGAATCTTGGCGCTGCCATTGCGCTTGGTTTCTCGGCGTATGCCAAAGGCATCAACGTAACCGTCACGCGCAGGAATACCGGTTTGATCAAAAACCTCGAACAAAAAGGCATCCGCATCTCATCAGACAATACTTTTGACATCGCTTCCGCAGATTTGATTATCCTGACCGTGAAACCATATCAGGCCGAGTCTGTGATCCGTGAAATCCTGCCACATATTGCGGGAAAAACGGTCGCTTCTGCAATCAGCGGAATGACGCTGGAGATGTTGCAATCGCTTACTGGCGCGGAGCAGCCACTGGTTCGTATTATGCCAAATATTGCAGCGCAGTTTGGCGCATCGGCGACGTGTATTGCGTTTGACGAAAAATACGCAACGCAGGCACAGGACGTCATCATGCTTTTTAAAACGGTCGGTACAGCGCCGGTCATTGACGAAAAATTAATGGATGCGGCGACGGTACTGGGAGCATGTGGTACCGCCTATGCCTTGCGATACATCAGGGCCTCTATGCAGGCGGGCATTGAAATCGGTTTTGATTCCCAGACCGCATTAGCCATCGCTTCGCAGACGGTAAAAGGTGCTGCACAGATGCTATTGGAAGAAAATGTGCATCCGGAGCAGCTTATCGACCGGGTCACGACACCTCAGGGCTGTACGATTGTCGGGTTAAACGAAATGGAGCACGAAGGATTTAGTTCTTCGCTGATTAAGGGGATTAAAACATCGTTGCAGAAAATTAAGGGATAGGCCCTTAGCCCGTCCCGAAATTTCGGGAGCAGCGGCATCCTTTTCCTTTTTTCTGTAAAAAGGAAAGGATACAGTGGACAGCAGGAACCAGCTCCTGTAACAAAATATATGAGCCTTCCTGAAAGAATTCCCTTTTCTTTTTTTATAACTTTGGACCACCAATACCTTTCGTTTGAAACCATCTACCCTCAAAATATTACACCTCGACAGCAACCACCCGCTGCTATTCGCGCAATTAGAACAAGCTGGTTTTGAAAACCATCAGGATTTTGTTTCTTCGAAAGAGACTGTGGAAGCGAAGATCCATGAATACCAGGGCATCGTGATCAGGAGCCGGTTTAAGATTGACAGGGTGTTTCTGGACAAAGCCGTTAACTTACAGTTCATTGCACGGGTTGGCGCGGGTCTCGAAAGTATTGACACAGACTATGCGTCGGCGAAAAATATTGCTTTGATTGCGGCGCCCGAAGGCAATAGAAATGCCGTTGCGGAGCATGCGCTGGGCATGTTGCTTTCACTGTTTAACAAGCTCAATAAAGCAGACCGCGAAATTCGCTCGGGACATTGGAACCGGGAAGCCAATCGGGGCCATGAGCTCGATGGAAAAACGGTAGGGATTATTGGTTATGGCAATATGGGCAAGGCTTTTGCGAGAAAATTGCGTGGCTTTGCCGTGACGGTTTTATGCTATGATATTTTAGAAAATGTAGGTGATGCCAATGCAAAGCAGGTCTCACTGGCAGAGTTGCAGCAGCAAGCGGATGTACTAAGCCTGCACATCCCGTGGACCCCGGAAACTGATAAAATGGTGAATCAAAATTTCATCGACGCTTTCGCTAAGCCGTTCTGGTTAATAAATACCTCCCGCGGTAAGAATGTGGTTACTGCTGATTTGGCTAATGCGTTACAATCCGGGAAGGTTTTAGGTGCAGGGCTTGATGTGCTGGAGTATGAAAAAAGCTCATTTGAGCATCTTTTTGAAGAGCATGACATTCCCGAAGCGTTTCGGTATTTACTCAAAGCGGATAACGTTTTGCTTTCCCCGCATATTGCCGGCTGGACCTATGAAAGCCATGCTTTGCTGGCACAGGTGATTGTGGATAAAATCAACTCAATGTACCTGGCCGATTAGAAAATAAATTGAAGTTTAGTCGCTAAAACATAACCTATTCCAATAAATTATTTATTTTTATACACCAATAACCAAAACCAAAATATTATGACTGAAGTGAACAATACCGAGAGCTGGAATACACCGCCGCCAAATATCCCTTATTTTAAAGTTGATCCGGTAGCTGTGTTGCTGCTTGGAATTGTAACCTGTGGATTGTATTTGATTTACTGGAATATCAAAGTGGCTGATGTACTGAATGCGGTCAATGAGCGTGAAGTGATTTCGCAGCCAGTCGCGATTTTCGCCGGATGCTGCTCGCCTGTAAATATGTATTTTTATTACCTCGCAGGCAAGGACGGACTTCCAAAAGTATATCAAAGGACAGGTTCTTTACAAAAAGACGATTCTACTTTGCTGCTTATTCTGGGCTTCTTTATCCCAATGGTGGCTGCGATGATTGTACAAGGTGACATCAACAGATTATATAAATAAGAGTACACGCAACAGGCGTAAAATTTACGGAATTGCCGGAGCGTTAATCACGCTGGCAGTTCCGTTTTTTTTAATGCAGCAAAACGCTGACCATCATTTGGATACTGCGCAGTCGCTGTGCCCTTTTAAACTGCTTACGGGCTTCCCCTGCCCAGGCTGTGGTATTACCAAGTCGTTGGTTTACCTGTATGATGGCAACTTGTATAAAAGCCTGTACTACCATATCTTCGGGCCGTTTGTAATTTTGTTTTGTGTGGTCACGGTTTTCGTGCTTTCAGCGGAACTGGCGACCGGAAAGGAATATTTCAACAAATGGCTGTACAACAGGAAACTCGCCATTGTATTGGGAATTACTTTGGCCATTTACCACAGCGTACGTTTGGTCTATTTTGTGATGGAGCACAATTGGGATGATGTATTAAAGCAATCCATCTGGAAATAAAAAAGGCTCCCAATTCAGGAGCCTTTCTCATTTATCTTAAAGCGAAATTAATTCACAGTAACGTTGTCAGCATTGTTGAGGGGTGTTCTGTCAAACGTTTCATAATATTTCAAATAGAAAATTACGATTGTCTCCACTTCAACAGCAAAATTGGGAATCCAATCAGGAATATCCCAATGATAGAAATCATCCAAAGTTTAAACCATTTATTGGCATTGGCGTTTTTAAACTTTGCTTGATAATGAGCAACCTTTGGCTTATAATATTGATAATTAGCAAAAGATATTACTGCATATATTAAAATAGCAAACGTGCTTAACTGGATTTTTGATATATCATTTTCTATGATATAATCCATAATAAAATTTTCATGGGGAGAGAATATTGCTCTTGCAGTAAGAACAAAAAAGGCAAGGCCTGCCATTTCCAACAAGCTTAAATATTGCGTTGCGTTAAATATTGATAAGTCGTTACGATAATATTCGTGCAATCTGTAAAAAATGTAGTTTATTATTTCCATAGATTTTAGATTTAGTCAAATAATGAATCAAAATAATCTCCGATATTGTTACCAGTGGTGGCAAGCACAAGGATATCTGCTGCAAAATAAATCCCTGCGACGGGCGCGCGCCAACCAGTCATAGCATATAATTCACCTTCCAATGTTCCACCCAAAGTCCGCTGTCATTCGATATTGCTATTGATATTTAATTTCCGAATCCAGAAATTACTTCCTGTTCCAAAATTGACGTTAAATTTCACCAGCGATTGCGTAGAATTAGAATAACCGCCTGCAAGATATTCCCCTTAGTAGGTATAATTTTGGCAAGCAGATCGTCATATTCGCCTCCACATGTTTTAAATCACCCAATGGCACCTACACTATCCGCCATACGATTTTCCCATTCTATTTTTTGCGTATATAGTGATATTTGGCACATAAATACTTAAGTCATAAAAATCTTTGTCATGAGTTCGAGTTTTTGACGAAAGTAAATTATCTGTATTTCTTTAACAAACAATTATGTGAAATAAGTATTAATTTCTAATCGCAATAAGCCAATAAAAAAGGCTCCCAATTCAGGAGCCTTTCTCATTTATCTTAAAGCGAAATTAATTCACAGTAACGTTGTCAATTTGCATCGTCGTCGTATTTCCTGTAAGTCCGCTTCCGACGTATTCGAACACGAAATACCCATTGCCGGTTAACGTCGCAGGGATTGCGTAGTTCCCGCTCGGTGTAAAGTTTGCAGGATATCCTGTAGCCAATCCAGCGGAAATAGTGAAGTTAGACGTAATGTCTACCAAAGCTGCATTGTTAACGGGACCGCCGGGCGTATAATCTGATGCGCTTATGTAATATACTTTCAAAACCGGGCCAGTGACAAAACCTGCTTTTGACTGAAATGAAAAATTACTCGCAGCAGTGAAATCCACTGGCATGAAAAACAACGAACGGTTGTCTTCGTTCACCAACGTCGTAGAAGTTGAAGATGTAAAAGACGTCATCTGGAGGTACTTATTATTGCTGAAGGTGGTTGTCTGCCAATAACGCGTACCTACCACAGGATCGTTGATGTATTTTGGAAAAGTCCTGTTTCCAGGGCTTGTAGTAACACCGCTCTCGAAAGTTTCATTGAAGCTTCCTGAGAATGTAAGTGCATTTCCAACGATAGGTGAGGAAAGGTCAATTGTGAATCTTGGCTCAGTCAGTTTAATATCGTTTTTAGTACGTGCCAGGAATTGGTATGTCCCGCTGAACTTGGTCAATACACCCCTTATCTTACCACTGGTTCCCGGTGCGATATCCCCTGCAAAATTGGCAAAGCTGCTTGTGCGGAAATCAATCGTATTGCCCACATTGTCGGTAAGCAAGTGGTTTGTGGCGCCGCCCAGGTCATCCGTTGCATCATAAAGGGTCTTACCTACGACATCCGTTGTAAACTGCACACCGTCAAGTTCGATCAGTGTATTCAGGTTGGCATCATTCTTTGCCTCTGCAATGGTCATTGTCCTTACCAGATCTTCCTCACCAAGCCTTGTACAAGAACGTACAAGCACTTTAGCGTAATCAAAAATGGAAAGCCTTCCAACTGCATAGACTGCGGGATTTGTGTCCGTTGCAGGATCTAATTCATACAGCCCTCCAATACGCATTGACTCGTTATAAATGTCACGGTACTGTCCCTTTAATTTGATAAATACTTTAGTCCCTGTAGGATAGTTTACAAATGTTCCGCCTGCATCAACCGGCACGCTGAATCCAACCGGCGCTGAACCGTTTGTAGGGTGTGTCTGGAATGATATGGATTTGTAGAAGTTCCCGCCTTCATCACTTGAAGTGACGTAAGCCTCAATGATGTCATCGTCTGTATAAGGCTGGTCCGGCAGTACCTCTGCAGGTACGGTCGCGATGATTTCCTGTACTGTTTTGTTGGCCGAAAGGCTTGTTTCGGGGCAGTCCAAATTTGGGGTGCCATACTCGTCGTCATTGGCACAACCAGCGACAACACCAGTTAAAAGCGCCGTCATGAAAACGGTTTTGAAAATATTTAATTTCATATTTTTTTGCAATAATAATTAGTTGTGATAAATCCTTACGTTATCAATTTGGTACGAACCATCGATAGCATTGGCAGTTCCTCCGGTCACTTTAAAGGCCACGTGAATATTTCCCGTATATCCCGACAAGTCGATTTCGCCAGAATCCTGAAACACAAAATAATTCGCGTCAACCGTTGGTAGGTTAGCTTGTAATGGCGTCCATGTTGCAGCAGCAAAGTTCGTTCCATCATAATCTGATGATATCAACACTTCAAGTTTGTTTGATACAGTGTTGCTGACATAACTTTGAGAAACCTGGAATCTGAGGATCTCACCCTCAGCAACATCCATACTTACCGCTGGTGAAACCAGCCACCCAATGTTAGACGGCTCACCGGATTGGTAGGAGGTAAACTCCGCATAACCATTTCCCTGATAAATCTGTTGCTTCCATTTTGCGGTACCGGCAGTTGCGATATTCTCCCAATTGGTTATAACCAATGGGGTGTTGTCTGCGCTGTGTAAAAAATCCTCAGCAAGTACAAGCGGCGTAAATTCGGCTGTCTTGTAATCTTCATCCTGTGTGCATCCGGCCAATGCTACAATCGCAACGGCAGCCAGCGCCCAGATTTTTAAATTTTTAATTTTCATAACTATCTTTTTTTAGAATTGAATGTATAGATTCACGAAATAAGTACGTCCATATCCGTAGAAATATTTTGGCGCGAAAGAAGGCGTACCGCTGGAAACATCCTGATTGAGTTCCCTGAAGTTTGCATTTCTGGCCTGCTCGAATCCTCCGGTCTTGTAAGTTACGTCAAAAACGTTATTTACGGAAGCAAAGAATCCAAAAGTTTTGCCGTCAATTCTCCATGATTTCCCTCCTGTCAGGTTTACCAGACGGATAGGATCAAACTTCTCCTGTTTCAACAACTGCCTTGCACGGGCTTCAGTCGCTTCTGGAAATGGCAGTCCGAAAGGATCAGCCGGATTCCTGAAAAACGCTTTTGTACGCAATAACGGGGAAGCATCAATATATGTCTCCGCAAGGTAGTTGGCATTGGCACCAATCCACCAGAATTTTGGGTCGCGGTATTCCAATCCGAACGTTGCTGCCTGTTGTGGCATACCAGCCTGTCTGTAATCCTTCATCGTAGCTTCGCCATAATTGGTCACAGGATTTGTGTTGGTGTCGCTGGCCAACGCATCATTTGTTAACGTTACCGTTGGGTTTCCGTCAAAAATATATTCTCCATATGAAGCTGCAAAAGTGGCTTTTATAGTAGAGGTGATTTGGTATTCAGCACCAAGTTCAGCACCGATATTTCTTTTAGAAACATTGGTTGTTGTTTGTCCCACAAACGCGTCGCTTCCATCGCCCTCATTATCTTCTTCAAAAGCACCCTCAGCATAGAAAAATGTGTTTGCAGTTCCGTTTTTCGATCTCGACATGAAAGCGGTAAGTCTTCCTTTAAACTTAGGCGCCCTAAGGATATAACTCGCGTCTACGCTTGTGATAATTTCGTTTTCAAGATCTCCCACTATATTGTTATTCAACCTGGCGTTATTATAGGTATTTCTTAGTGTCGGAGCTTTTGTCATGTGCGCCGCGTTAAAATTCAGGAACTGTCTTCCCGAGATTTTGTAGGTTACACCACCTTTAAATCCGAAATTCTCGAAATTAGTCTTTCTACTTTCACCAAAAGAGTTGTTAGGATACAATCCATTCCTGTAAAGGCCTTCTCTCTGGTAAACAGAAGAACTAAAAGATTCTGCGAGATAAAAGTCGAATTTGTTGTATGAAAATTTGAACTGAGTAAAAGCGTCAATAACGTCAGCCTTCAGTATATAATTGTAGCCATAACGCTCGTTTTCACGGACGATGTGGTTTGGGTTGTTCAGGTTAGGCTGAGACTGGTTTCCTGTATAAAAACCGTCCTCATCGCTGAAATAACTTCCTCCCAATAGATCCAGCAAATTCTGGAAATTCTCTGATTTCAGTTTCCTGTAAGTTACTCCTGCATTCATCGAGATGTTGTCAGAAAGCTGGGAAGTAAAAATAGAATTCGCAGTAATTAACTTGTCGTCTGTGCGGTCTTCATACAATACATAGTTGCTTTTGCCATCAAGAGCGGCCGCATTTGCCCTGTACATTGCAGTCCAGTTGATTTGCTTGTTTGCAAGAAACTGAGACTTCAACAATGCAGCATTGGCCTGATTAAGCGGATCATCTCCTTGAAAATCAGTATAATCATCAAGGTTATACATGGATGTATAGTAACTTGGTAAATTCTTGTAATAAGCAGGATCAGGAAGGTAGCCCAAATTCTGGTTTGTAAACGGGTCAATCGCTATAGTCTGTTCAGCGTTGTCAATACGGCTGTTGCCGATTCGTCCAATCTGATAAGTAAGACTTGAATTCAATTTATTTTTCTCGTTGATTTTCCAGTAGTGGTTTAGCATTAGGATTGGCTCTTCAAGATCTTTATCCCTGGAATTCCTTTTGCGACCATCTTGCCATCCCCAGTAAGAATTGTATTTAACTCCGGCAAGATCCGTAACTTCTTTAGTGTTTGGAGAATTCTTTCCACGGCTGTTCTGTGCGTAAATCGCGGTAACGTTTAAACTATGGTGCTCATTAAACTTCTTTTCAACACTGGCGAACAGTGAGTTCGCACTATAGTCAGTACCTTCAAAATAACCTTCTTTCGTCCACCTGCGGCCACCGGACACCACGAACGCCCATCCCTCTGAATTCATGCCGGAAGCGTGGGTACCCATAGCACGCCAAGAATAGTTGGTGTTGGTTCCTGAGAAGGAAATCCTAGTACCTGGTCTGTATATAGAAGCTCTTGTATTGATTTCCTGTGTGCCAAGAATTCCTCCGAAGGTGTAGTCAGACGGTGCTGAGCCCATGGTGAACTCCTGATTGCGTGTTGCATCATTCACTCCGCCCCAGTTGCCCCATTGTGGTCTTCCATCGTAAATCTTATTCATCACAACGCCGTTGATCATCGTTATCCCATATTCATTATCTAATCCACGGATCCTGAAACGCGCTTGTCCCCAGTTAAATGCTGCTGCCTGCTGATACGCATCACGACTCGCCTGAAGCAAACCGGAAGTACTCTCTGAGCCACTGTTATCATCTCCCAGGTCATTCTCTGTGATGGTAATCAGACTCAGTTCCTGCTCTGATGTAACGTCCTCTTCAAGAACCACCGTGCCTAAATCGAGTTTTTGACCTTCTTTGAGCTCGATTGGAAGGATTTGCTGCGAGTAGCCGGTACTGGTGATTTTCAACAGTTGCTTACCGATAACGACGCCTTCAATCACAAAAACACCTGCTGCATTGGTCAGTCCGGTAAGATTTGTGTTTTGGACCGTTGCCACAACACTTTGTAATGGTTTCTGTGTCTTGGAATCAACAACTTTACCAGTAACGGTAGCGTTTTGCTGAGCCCAGCCAAAAAACACCTGCATCACAAATAGAATACTAAATACAAGTTTTTTCATAAAAAATATTAAATTAATTTAAGTTGAAAAGAATAAGAATTTCTTAACAGGGTGCAAATGTACATGTTTAATTAATATTATCTACTTTTGCTCCCAACTTTATGTTAAACTTCACCTTAAATTAATATAGGATTTATGCGAATTAGTAAAAATTTAGCCCTGTTTGTTGTTTTATCTTCAATGTTCCTTGCGCGTGCACAGGAAAAAAAGTTCGCTATCAGCACCGTAGCGTTCTATAATTTTGAAAATCTGTTTGACACCATCAACAATCCGAACAACGACGAAGAATGGCTTCCGAATGGCGCACAGCATTGGACTTCGAAAAAATACCACCAGAAGTTGGAGAATCTCGCGCGTGTGATTTCTCAAATCGGAACCAATGACCAGCAAAAAGACGCACCTGTATTGGTGGGCGGGTCCGAAATCGAAAACCGTGGCGTCCTCGAAGATCTGGTAAAACAGCCTAAAATGAAAACCTGGGATTACGGAATCGTACATTTTGATTCTCCAGACAAACGTGGGATTGACGTGGCATTACTATATCAGAAGAAACATTTTAAGCCAACGAGTTACATTAACATTCCCTTAATGATCTACCGTGATCAAAAGCCGGAAGACACCAAAAAAGAAAAAGAAGAAATAACAGATGATAAAATTGAAATAAGCAAAGACAACAGGGTGTATACCCGTGATATCCTGTTGGTTACTGGCCTTTTGGATGGCGAAGAAGTAAATGTCCTGGTGAACCACTGGCCATCGCGTTCCGGAGGTGAGAAAAAGAGCAGCCCATTCCGTGAAGCTGCAGGCAGATTGGCGAGAAAAGTAATGGACTCTATATATAAGGTAAACCCAAATGCTAAAATCATGTGCATGGGCGACTTAAACGATGGTACCTACAACAAAAGCGTCAAAGTAGGTATTGGTGCCAAGTTGAAGAAGACTGAAGTAAAGGAATTTGGCGTATACAATCCGTTTGAACAAATGGCTAAAGAAGGAAATGCGTCGTTATTCTATCGTGATGCCGGCGACATTTTTGACCAGATTATGGTCTCTGAGACATTAATCAAAGAGGGTTATGACTCGCTCCGATACTGGAAAGCCGGAATATACAACAAGCCATTTATGATACAGACTGATGGCCAGTATAAGGGCTATCCGCTTCGACATTCCGCGAATGAAGTGGGTTTCAGCGACCACTTTCCCGTTTATATCTATTTGATTCGTCAGGTAAAGTAACTTCATACAAATTTCATTAAAGCCGGATTTTTCCGGCTTTTTTGATTATTAGTATTACATTTGCACGCAGATTTCCTAAAATCAATACTTTATGAAAAATGTCTTCTTCTTACTTATCATGCTGACCGCATTAAAAAGTTTCTCACAGGATACTATTCCCACCTCGCGGGCAAAAGAGTTTATTGGAAAGGAAGTGTGGGTAAGAGGTACAGTAGCCTCTGTAAAACAGGCTACAGCTGAAAACAACGTCGCTTACATCAATGTGGACAAGTCATTCCCGGACAATGTTTTTACGGTTGTAATCAACACCAAATATGCCCAAAGGCTGAAATTGAATCTCGCGGCAGCCAAAGGCAAAAAAATCCTTGTCAAAGGAAAAATCACTGTTGAAAAAAACAATGGACAAACACCGCAAATCTTCAACCCGACGCAGATCCAAATAAAATAAAGCGTAATTTTAAATAAAAATTCGCCATGGCAACTACAAAGCCTTTCAACCTGAACCAATGGATTGAAGACAACCGACACCTGCTTAAACCGCCTGTTGGTAACAAGAATATTTACGTCAACGCCCAGGACTATATTGTCATGATTGTAGCCGGCCCCAACGCGCGCAAAGATTTCCACTACAATGAAACCGAAGAACTGTTTTACCAGCTCGAAGGAACCATCACCGTAATCATCCAGGAAGACGGGGAACGCCGGGAAATGCAACTCAACGCCGGCGACATGTACCTGCACGGCGCAAGGATTCCGCACTCGCCCATACGAACTGAAAATTCAATCGGACTCGTGATTGAACGTAAACGCGCCGGCCGCGGCTTTATGGACGGCCTGCTTTGGTTTTGCGAAAAATGCAACCACAAACTTCATGAGGTTTATTTTGAACTGCACGACATCGAAAAGGATTTCCTTCCCCACTACAAGCAATTTTACAATTCTCCGGAGCTCCGCACGTGTGATAAATGCGGCACCGTGATGGATACCGATCCCAGATATACAGAATAGCGCGAATCAGTCCTCTGCAGACCTTCCTTCAAATACAAAATTTAACGTTCCCGGGCATGCGAACATCTCACGCAAAGCCTTCGGATAAATAGTTTTTAGTACATTTGTCGCTATTACATTTTTTATGATACAATCAATGACCGGTTTTGGGAAGGCCACACTACAGCTCCCTTCAAAAAAAATAACCGTTGAAGTAAAGTCACTCAACAGCAAGGGGTTTGACCTGAACGTACGAATGCCCTCGATGTACCGCGAAATGGAATTGGGGGTCCGGAATCAGATTGCTACCGTACTCGAACGCGGAAAAATCGATTTCTGCATTTTCATCGAAAATACGGCTGAGCAAACTTCAACCAAAGTCAACGTACCTATCGTAAAGGATTATATACGGCAGCTTCGCGAAGTCTATGAACACGCTGATGAGACAGAATTGATGAAAATGGCCGTCAGAATGCCAGATGCGCTAAAGACCGAACGCGATGAGATTGAAGACGACGATTGGAAGCAGGTACAGCAGGTCGTTGATGAAGGATTAAAAAACCTAAAATCGTTCCGCATCTCTGAAGGCGTTGCCCTGGAAAAAGAATTCCTACACCGAATCGCGAATATTATGACCCTCATGAACGAAACGGTCGCGCTGGACAGTGAGCGCATCGAAACGGTAAAAAACAGGCTAAGGACGGCGATTGATGAGATTAAGGTAAATGTTGATGACAACCGTTTTGAACAGGAATTGATTTTTTATCTTGAAAAATACGACATCACCGAAGAAAAAGTCCGTCTCGAAAACCACCTGAATTACTTTATTGAAACCATTGCAGGCAGTGAGGCAAATGGCCGCAAGCTTGGTTTTATCACTCAGGAAATGGGTCGCGAGATCAATACTATGGGATCTAAGTCGAATCATGCATTAATGCAGAAACTGGTTGTGCAAATGAAGGACGAACTCGAAAAAATCAAGGAACAGGTCCTGAATGTGTTATAATGATGGAAAAAACTACTCCCAAAAAAGGCAAGCTGCTGGTTTTTTCAGCACCCTCCGGTTCCGGCAAGACGACAATCGTAAAATATTTATTAGAACAAAAAGAACTGCATCTCGACTTTTCCATCTCAGCGACTTCCCGCCAAAAGCGTGGAGATGAGGTAAATGGCAAAGACTACTATTTTCTTTCCTCAGAAGATTTCCAGCGGAAAATTGAGGAAAATGCCTTTGTCGAATATGAAGAGGTTTACGCGAATAACTACTACGGCACGCTAAAAAGCGAACTGGAACGGATTTGGGCCAGCGGCAAACATGTCATTTTTGACATTGACGTGATTGGCGGACTCAACATCAAGAAACAATACCCGGAGCAAACATTGGCTGTTTTTGTGAGCCCGCCATCGGTTGAAGAACTTGAAAGAAGGCTTCGATTCAGGCAAACAGAAACAGAAGAAAAAATCCAGATGCGCATCGCAAAAGCCGAACGTGAAATTTCAGTATCCGGGCATTTCGATGTAATCTTAAAAAACTACGACCTCGAGAACGCGAAAAATGATGCCTACCGCCTGGTTTCTGATTACCTGCATATGATATAAAATTAGGTGCAGCGTACAAGCTTCGGATACAAGCCTGAACCCTGCGCCCTGAAAACCACAAAATGAAAATCGGTCTGTACTTCGGAACATTTAACCCAATACACATTGGCCATGTGATTATCGCAAACCATATGGCGGAAAATTCAGATTTGGACCAGGTTTGGATGGTGGTCACGCCCCACAATCCGCACAAGCAGAAAAGCACCCTGCTTGATGATTACCAGCGGTTGCATATGGTACACCTCGCTACCGAAGCACTACCTAAGATTAAACCGTCCGATATCGAGTTTAAGTTGCCACAGCCCAATTACACCGTAAACACGCTGACACACCTGCTGGAAAAATTTCCACAGCATGAATTTGCATTGATTATGGGCGAAGACAATCTCAATTCGCTCCCGAAATGGAAAAATTACGAATACATTCTGGAACACCATGATATTTATGTGTACCCACGGATTTCGGCAGAAGCATCACACCTGAAAAACCATGCCAAAGTACACTTCATTAACGCGCCTGTCGTAGAGATTTCATCTACTTTCATCCGCGAAAGCATTAAGAACAGGAAAAACACTTCGCCAATGCTCCCGCAAAAAGTCTGGGAATACGTTGACCACAACAACTTCTATAAAAAATAGAAGGCGCTCCTGAAACAGCAACGCCTTCTAACACCAAAAACAAAATTTATTAACTTCAATAATTATGGCAGTATGAAATTAACCAACCAAAAATCATACACCATAATAACGGGACACTTTCAATGAGATTGTGTCCAATACTCATAAAAAAGCGTTAAAGATTTCCCCTATAGAACTACGAAAACGTTTTATTATCCTGCGAATTTGAGTATTTTTGAACCCTAATTGGACCCAAATGAATGAACAACCAAAATTTGCAGTAATCGGGGGAGGAAGCTGGGCCACGGCCATCGCAAAGATGTTGTGTGTCAACCTGCCGGAAATTGCGTGGTACATGAGAAATACCGATGCGGTAGAACACATTAAAACCCACAAACACAATCCGAATTACCTGAGCTCCGTCGAATTTGACGTTAAAAAGCTACGGCTTACCTCTGATATCAATGAAGCCGTTGCATATGCCGATTATCTCATTTTTGCCATTCCATCTGCCTTTTTGAGTGCCGAGTTGTCTAAGCTGACCGTCAGCCTGAAATCTAAAGTGATTTTTTCGGCCATTAAAGGGATTGTACCCGAGACGTTCCTGATTGTCGGGGAGCATTTTCACAACGAATTTGACATTCCTTATGAAAATATCGGCGTGATTACTGGTCCGTGCCATGCGGAAGAAGTTGCCTTGGAACGACTATCGTACCTTACGATTGCCTGCGGTGATGAGAAAAAAGCGAAAATCATGGCTGAAAATCTTGCAGGAAATTACATCAAGGTCAAGATCTCTGATGACATTATTGGCACGGAATATGCGGCGATGCTAAAAAATATTTATGCCATTGCTGCCGGAATCGCCCACGGATTGGGCTACGGCGACAACTTCCAATCGGTGCTGATGAGTAACGGAATCCGGGAGATGAAAAAGTTCATACGTAAAGTCCATAAGATGAAACGCAACATCAACGATTCAGCGTACTTAGGGGATTTGCTCGTGACCGGTTATTCCGTTTTTTCCAGAAACCGCATGTTCGGGAATATGATTGGCAAAGGTTACACTGTTAAAAGCGCCATGATGGAAATGAGTATGGTGGCCGAAGGATATTATGCCGTTAAAAGCGCCTACACGCTAAACCAGGAATATGGCGCTAAGACACCGATTATCGATGCGGTGTATAGCATTTTATATGAAGGAAAAGAAGCGCGTAAAGTGTTTAAGAAGCTCACAGATAAACTGGATTAGATGAGCGAACGTTGGAAATTTCAAGTGCGCATGGGCCTTTTCTGGGGCATTTTTATGTCTGTTTTTCAACTGCTTTTTGAATTAAACGAGACACCGGCACTGCTGCAACTCAGCAACAAATGGTTTTACATTCGGTTGTTGCTACAGATTTTGGCCGGGATTTTTGTGGTGGGCTATTTCAGTTGGACCTCCCGAGAAAAAAAGGCATAGTCGTTACCGGACCACTACACCATCCTTAAACAAAATAGGCACCTCTTCAAAATTCGTTTCGTTAATTGAATTCGCACGGAAAATATACTTGCGGTCGTACAATGTTTTCCCGATGAAAAACGTGACCATAAACTCATTATTGAGTACGAGCACACTATCTTCAATCATTTCGATTTTCACGACTGAAACGGCAGGCATTTCTACCAATGCGTGGCGCAATAAGGACGTTTTGCGCATTTCGCCATCGATCGTGCCGAAAGCTTTTGAAACCACCATAATGTCGTGCAAATCATTGTCGCTGTCATTCACCAGATACACGTTCCACACATTGCTCATGAAATCGTCATTCCATTCGGAGACGGCGGCCATAAAAACGTTTTCTACTTCGGGGATGGTGATGTGTTCTCTCATTTCAAAGTTCTAAGTTCGTTGTTTAAAATTCATTAATACTGAAGATTGATTAATGAAAGGTGAAGTCGGTATCCCTAGCCCGGATGGCAGCGGCATCCTTTTTTGTCGCACGAAACGCCCCTCGACTGCGGCGCGGGGTAACAAAAAAGATACAGCGGACAGCCGGAACAGCTCCTAAAAACTATATGCTCGTCTTAAACTGCTGCAAAAACCGCACGTCATTTTCAAAAAACATACGGATGTCGTCTACCTGGTACAACAGCATTGCGATGCGCTCAATACCCATCCCGAAAGCAAATCCGTTGAATTCATCAGGGTTGATACCGCAATTGCGCAATACATTTGGGTCGACCATGCCACAGCCCATAATTTCGAGCCAGCCGGTTCCCTTGGTGATGCGGTAGTCCGTTTCGGTTTTTAATCCCCAGTAAATGTCAACTTCAGCACTTGGTTCCGTAAACGGGAAATACGAAGGGCGCAGGCGGATTTTTGACTTTCCGAACATCTCCTTAGTAAAATACAGGATGGTCTGTTTCAAGTCGGCGAAGGAAACATCTTTGTCGATATACAAGCCTTCCACCTGGTGAAAAATACAGTGGGAACGCGAAGAAACGGCTTCGTTGCGGAACACGCGTCCCGGAGAAATCGTCCGGATTGGCGGCTTGTTGTTTTCCATATAACGCACCTGCACTGAAGAAGTGTGGGTACGCAATAAGATATCGGGATTGGTCTGGATGAAAAAAGTATCCTGCATGTCACGCGCCGGATGGTATTCCGGAAGGTTTAATGCAGTGAAATTGTGCCAGTCGTCCTCAATTTCCGGTCCTTCAGACACATTGAATCCAATGTTCGAAAAAACATCGGTAATTTGGTTCTTAACCAACGAAATGGGGTGGCGCGAGCCAATGATTACCGGTTCAGCGGGACGCGTAAGGTCACCATAAATACTTTTGGTCTCCTGTTTGCTTTCCAGTTCGTCCTGGATGGTTTTGAGTTTTTCCTCGGCAATGTTTTTCAGCGTATTGATGACCTGCCCAAATTCCTTTTTCTGGTCATTGGGTACGTTCTTGAATTCGGCGAAAATCTCTTTTATGAGGCCTTTGCTGCCCAGGAATTTGATTCGGAATGCTTCGAGTTCTTCTTTCTTTTGTGTGGAAAAAGCCTGTGCTTCGCCAATATATTCTTTGATCTTGTCTATCATCGTTCTTTCAGTAAGTGTGCAAATTTACGGAAATGTTTAGAGTTTAAGAAGCTTAAAATGGATCAATCAATAACTTCTTTCTCGAGGAAATAATTCACGATCGCTTCTTTCATCAAAACCGACTGCTCGCCTGCCTTAAGCGCCGGAAGCATTTCCTTTACTTTATAGTGTGGCCAGCCATCGTGGTCTACAAAATCAAATTCGTAGTAACCATAGGGCTCGAGCACGCGGCATATTGCGATGTGCATCAGGTTCAGCTTTTCGTCTTTTTTAAATTTCTGGTGTACCTTGCCAAATTCCTGAACGCCAATAAGGTAAATGATGGCGTCGAGATCGAGGTCTTCACCCTGCGAAAACTGGTCTGAAAGTATCTGTACGAGCTGTTCCCAGCGTTGTTTTAATTGTATATCTCTTGACATTTTAGTATTGAGAATTGGGTAGTGAGTATTGAGATGACAGTACCTCAACAAGCGGCAAAGATAAGGAGTTCGGTTTTGTTATTGTGCAAAAGTGCTTATCTTGGCGCAACATTTTATTGATATGATTTTATTGGATCTCATTTTTTCCGGCTTCCTGATTTTTGGCATCCTGAGCGGCCTTTGGAATGGTTTTTTCACCGAGCTGGCGTCGTTGCTTTCGCTTTTTGTCGGAATTTATGTTGCGTTTAAATTTTCGGCTGTACTAAAGGATATTCTAATTGGGCACGTATCATGGAATCCTGAAACGGTGCAGGCTGTTGCTTTCCTGCTTACATTTATTTTAGTGGTCCTCGGCGTTATTGTTCTGGGAAAAGCGCTGACAGCGTTTGCAAATTTTACGGCTTTCGGGTTAATTAACCGCATTGCTGGTGGCGTTGTTGGATTTTTCAGAATGGTATTAATGCTCGGTGTTGCACTCATGATTTTTGAAAAACTGAACGAGGGACACACTTTTGCAAAAAAAGAAACGTTGGAAAAGTCCGTGTTTTACGGCAGCATCCTAAAAACCACTTCATGGATTTATCCCTCTATGAAAAGCTGGATTGAAACGCAGCAAAAAAAATCCTGACTATTTTATCTCCTTAATGGCATTGGATGGAACCCAGCCCTGCGTGTCATCCGGAAGCTTCACTTTTCTCCAGACATCCAGCGTATCGACCACGGCAACCTTTGTACCCTCGTGTAATACAAATGCATCAGGAGCGTCTGTTTTGGGTTCTGCTTTTACAGGCAATACATCCTCAAAAACAATCGCATTTCGTTCATCGGATGCGGCGTCTTTGCTCAGAATCGCTGAACCAACGCTTACGGCAATCACAAAAACTGCGACGAACATGCCCACGAAATAGATTCTTTTGCGAAGTGTATTTCCCGAAAAATAGTACCCAATGAAAAACAACAACGAAGCAAATGCGAAGACTACGGCAATCCACGCCCAGCTGTCATATGCAAAAGTTGCGGCAAGGTTTTCCAGCATTTTTGTAAACCCTACATGAGGCACTTCCCTGACGTCGTCGATGGCGGCTTTCTGGGCGAATTTGAGGTTATTCAAAATCACGGCATCATTTGGATCAAGCAGCAACGCCTTTTCATAGTTATAAATTGCCGGTGCAATTTTGTTCAGTTTATAGTATGCGTTGCCCAGGTTGAAATACAACTCCGCCGAATGTTTTTTAGTGCTCAGCACATTCTCATAAGAGGCAACTGCATCAGCATAATCGCCTTTGCGGTACGATGCATTTCCTTTTTCAAATTCGCCTTGCGCGAAAGAAAAAGAAACGAACAGTAATAAGAGATAAAATACGTTTTTCATTTTCTTGTTGTAAAAGGATTAGATCTGTTTCTCCAGCGCAGAGATAATTTCAACAGCCTTTTCATAATCATTGTTTATGGTCACGCTCGATGCGGGGGCATATCTTGCAAACTCGCAGTTTTCGGTCAGGTTTATGAAATCGTTGACGGTTTCAGGCTTTGCATTTCGCCCCAGAAGGATTTCACGGATCTTGTCTTTGCTCATCTCAGACGTCTCGATATTGGTTTTTGCCTTAAGGAAATTGTGCATTGCTTTTTCCAATGCAATGTAAAATGGTTCCTTATTTCCAATATTTTTCTTTGCTTCTGATAGGTATTTTTTGGCCAGCCTGTTGGACATTTTTGTCCGGTTCCCTGCAATATCGGAATCAATAGCTTGTTTTTTTCTTCTGAACAAAATCAATAGCGGAATGCATAGAAATGGCGAAAACAGCAATCCATAAAATAGCTTAGAGCCCAGAAAATCCTTTTTATTAACCGAAACAAGTTTTGTTTTAAGCTTAATAAACTCGAAATGATCTGTTTTTGAAATTTGGCGTTTATTAGAATTGCCGTTGGAAGCCACTGTCGCGTCCGATGGTGATGGCCCGTCCAACACTTTCACCAGAATTTCCGGTGACGAAATTGTCTTGTACCTTCCGGCACCCAGATCAAAATAGGAGAAAACCATGGGTTTGATCGTGTAATTCCCTTTGTACTGTGGAATGATGGTATAGGTATCGGATACTTTCCCGTTCATTCCTGATAATGGCGTATTCACCTGTTCTTTGTGCACCGGATCATACATTTCCAGCGCCGTAGGCACTACCGGCTTGGGAAGTGTAAAAAGCTTAAGGTTCCCGTTTCCGCTGACGCTGACGTTGAGTTCAAGGCTTTCCCCATTCTTCAATACCGTTTTGGACGGTGTAACCTTAAAATCAAAACGTCCCACTGCACCGCTAAAATCCAACGGCTTTCCAGCTTCCGGCAAAGGCTTTACATTAATGACCCTTGCGCCGGCAGACACGCGCTTGTTGTCTTCCTTTAACAGCGCCTGTCCCCAGAAGTTACGGCGGTTTGTCGGAATCTGTACGTCGAGATCCAATGACAACGGTTCAATGGTAAGTTTTCCGGATTTTTGAGGATACAGCACCGTTTTCTTCAATACGACACAACGTACGCGTTCGCCATTATATGTCGCGTCTTCCGCATTCAATTGCTTAATCTCTATATTCTGGCTCCAAAAATCATTGTATTTCGGCTTGTCGAGTTCCTTAAAATTTGTCAATCCGATATTGTAGCTGATGTACAATTTGTACACGACCGTGATGGGTTCATTGAGATACGGATTGGTTTTCGAGACATCGGCCACGAGATGAATGGCGTCATTGGCAGAAATAGAGGTGTCATTTGGATCCTTTGGCATTTCAACCGCATTCGTCACGGTAATTTTGATTGGGGTTGTCTTGTATACCTGGTGGCGTATCTCGATGGACGCCTGCTTGATGGTCAACGATCCCTTTTGTGTGGGCAGTAGGAAATAAGAATAGGTTTTATTGAAGGTTACCTTACCGTTAATCCAGGATTGGCTCACCTGCTGGCTTGGGCCGGCGATTACCTTAAATCCTTCAAAGCCCGGTGGTACAAAATTATCACCATCGTCGTTCATCGTAAAGTCAACGCGCAGCCTTTCGTTTAGCCCAAGGGTCGTCTTGCTGGCTTTAGCCTCAAACTGCACCTGGGCGTACAATCCGTTAAAGGCTATTAAAAAAAGGAAAATTAACTTCTTCATCTTATTTGTTTTGTATTGTAATCCGGTTTTACCAGTCTTTTTCAGTTTGTACGGGCTTGCCTTTTACCTTTTTGGCATTCACTTTCTCCTGAACTTTCTTCTCTTCATTGTTCACCGCGTCGAGCAGATTTTGCAATCGCTCTTTTGAAATGCCGCCTGGCTTTGGCTTTGGCTGGCCTTGTTGGCCTTGGTTTTTGTTGGGATCGGGTTTGTCCTTTCCGTCTTTGTTTTGGTCTTCTTTGTTTTGGTCTTTTTTATCCTGATCCTTTTTGTCCTGGTCTTTTTTGTCTTGATCTTTCTTATCCTGGTCCTTCTTATCCTGGTCTTTTTTCTTGTCCTTATTCTTCTTGTCGTCCTTTTTTGGAGGATTTTTTTTCAACATATCCTTTGCAAGGGCATAATTGTATCGTGTATGTTCATCCGCCGGATTGTTGATTAACGCGTTTTTATAATCCTCGACCGCCGCTTCGTAATTTTTTTGCTTCATGTGCACATTGCCGAGGTTGTGATAGGCCTTATGCTTTTCATCGTGTGTTTTGGCGTTCTTGATGGCCCGTTGATAAAAAAGCGCCGCTTCTTCGGCTTGGTTTTGCAGAAAAATTGCATTCCCCAAATTGTAGGTTGCAGCGGCCTTTTTAGGAAATTTGGATTGTGAAACCCGGTATTCTGCTTCTGCGTCAGCGTACTTTTTCTCTTTTATCTTTTCGTTTCCTTTTGGCAAAGAAAAATCCTTTTCCTGTGATTTGACAGCAAACGAGATAAAAATCAGCGTGTATATAAATAACCTTTTCATGGTCTATTGGTCTTTTTCATTAAAGAGGTTAAGATTCCGTACCCATTTCGTTTTCTTTTCGAGAAGGAACACGTCTAATGACAGCAATACGAAGGCAAGTCCTAAAAACCATTGGAATTGTGAGTTATAATCCGTGAATTGCTCCGACTTAAACTCCGTCTTTTCAATATTGTCCAACGCTTTTTTGACATATTCGACTACTTCCTTGGTATTGTTTCCGCTGACGTATCCTTTGGTTGATTTAGAAATGTTTTTAAGTGCTTCCACATTCAGTTTTGTATTCACCGGATCGCCATTGCTGTCGCGTTTGTAACTTTCGATCACGCCGTTTTTACGAAGTGGAATAGGGCCGCCTTTGTCAGTCCCTACGCCAACAGTAATGATTTTCATACCCACTTTGTTGGCTTCTTCTACTGCTGTGCCAGCGCCTTCTCCATGGTCTTCCCCATCTGAAATAAGGATCAAAAGCTTATTGACTTTTTTATCTTCCTCCTTGAAAAACCCGGCCGATATCCTGACCGCATCGTCGAGCGAAGTTCCCTGCGAAGAAACCATATCCGTGTTGATGCTTTGGAGGAACATTTTAGCGACACTGTAATCTGTCGTAATCGGCAACACAGGGAAGGCGCTTCCTGCATACGCCACAATTCCGATACGGTCACTTCCAAACTGATTGATCAATTGTGATACGATCTGCTTACTTTTCTCAAGCCGGCTCGGCGCGATGTCTTCACAAAGCATACTTTTTGAAACGTCCATCGCAAACACGATGTCGATGCCTTCTCGCTTCACTGTTTCGGTCTTGGTGCCTATCTTTGGATTCACCAACGCCACCACGAGACTGGCGAACGCTAGTAAAACCACCACCAACTTCAGTATGTGCTTGAAGAGCGATTTCTCGGGGCTTAGCTTTCGGACAAGGTCCCTGTCACCGAATTCACGCTGCTTTTTGCGTTTCCAATATAAATTATAAAGGAAAATCAACACCAGAAAAGGTATTGCAAAGAGCAGGTAAGCGTATTTTATTTCGTCAAGTTCCCACATAATTTTTTAGATAAAGCTCCGGTAAACGGTTTTTCTCAATGTAATTTCAACAAGCAGCAGCGCACAGGCCGCCATGGCCAACGGACGATACTTTTCGTCGTAATCATAGAATTTCAGTTCCTGGATTTCGGTGGTTTCAAGTTTATTTATCGATTCATATATGCTTTTCAGCTTGCTGTTACTGGTCGCACGGAAGTATTTTCCTCCCGTTTTTGAGGCAATACTTTTCATCAGCGTCTCGTCAATTTCAACCTGGGCCATCCGATATAGTAACGAACCATTTGGGCCATAAGCATAGGGCGATTCTGCCATTCCATTGGTTCCAAGTCCGATAGTGTAGACCTTGATGCCGTATTCCTTTGCAATATCCGAGGCCGTTTCAGGCTCGATAAACCCCGCATTATTGACACCGTCTGTCAAGAGGATTACGATTTTACTTTTGGCCTTGCTGTCTTTCAAACGGTTTACCGCAGTGCTTAAACCCATCCCGATTCCAGTCCCGTCCTGTAACCTTTGATCAAACTTCACATCCCTTAGCGCTTCCGTTACGGCATCTTTGTCGCTGGTCACCGGCATTTTTGTGTAGGCTTCGGAGGCGTATAAGACAACGCCAATTCGGTCATTGGGTCGTTCCTTTACAAATTCCGTAGCGACTTTCTTCAACGCGTCCAGACGGTTCGGTTTGAGGTCGCGTGCCAGCATACTTCCCGAAACGTCGATGGCCAAAACAATATCGACGCCTTTTGTGGTTTTTGTCCTGCTGCTGATGTCGACTTTCCGTGGGCGCGCGATCGCAACAATGACAAGCGTAATGGCCAATATCCTGAAAACAAAAAGTATGGGTTTGAGTTTTGCCAGAAATGATCCCGACGAAGCAAAACCTTTCAGCGAGCTGATTTTTAAAGTGGCTGTCTGCTGCCGGCGCTGCCATATATGCCAAGCGACGAGCACAGGAACTGCTGACAGCAGCCATAAAAATTCCGGATTCAGGAAAGAGATACCTTTCATCATGGTGCTGCAGTTTTAAGTTCAACGGATTTTATCAGGCGGTCGGTAAGCGGTTTGGCATAGCGGTCATCTTCTTCATGCACGACAATGATTTTTTGCAAGCCATTCCCCTGATGGAAATAAATCATTTCGTAAGCCATCTTGATGCTTTTGCGATTTTCCGGATCCACGCGAAGGTAGGTGCCATAAGCCTTCATGCCTACAGAACCATCCTTGTCCGTATAATCTTCTTTGTACACTGTAATACGCTGGGCACCTTTCCTTTCAAATAGTTTAATTTCGCCTTCAATGGCATCGTCCAGCTTTATTTCGGCCTGTGGCTGATCCGGCGTTTCCTTGTAAGTGTTCGTAGCCACCATAATTCCGAATGTTCCAAAAATGTCACCATATTGAAAAGTCTGCATGTCTTTTATCAATGCCATCGCGTCTTTCGGTAGGAAATCTTCCGCGTTTATCCTTTTCAGTACCTCGGGCGTTTCAAGTGCGATAGATGGATTGCCATACTCGCTACTGATCCATTCGCCTTCCAATAGCGATTTTGTGGGATGCCCGAAAACATTATCCTTTACATAATCGACTCCTTTAATGCCTATTAAAATGGCAAGCCCCAGTAAAACAGCGCCTATCGAAGATATGACGATCGTGGTAACGCGTTTTTGTTTTTTTCTTTTCCTAAGCTTCTCCTGCATCAACGCGTCAAGCACATTGGTGTCTTCTTCGACAATTTCTTCAGGCACCGCTTTGTGGATTAGCACAATGGAATTTTCAATTCGCTTCCTGTCTTCCTGGATTTCAAATTCAGGCGGCTGCGATTTGGCAAATTTTACCAAATCTGCCTGCTTCAAAACTTTTTCAAGATTTACAAAAGTTTCTTTTGATAGCGACAATCTCTTTTGTCCCGCCACTTTCCTGAGTGCTGTGATCAACTCCGATGTAGTGCTTTCCATCGCAGGAACATGAATTTCCTCTTCAATGTAGGTCCGGGCAATATCGGTCAGCTCTGAGTAATAAGACTTTACCTCTCCTTTTTGCCAAAGCTGTTTATTTTCAAGATTTCTCAGCAACGATGTCGCTTTCTCGATTGGTGTCTTGTAAACTGGCTGCTCCGCTTTTTTTATCTGAATTTTTTTGATCAGGTAGAATACGACGATGCCAATTCCCACGGTGGCTATTGCGATGAGCAGGTACATCCACCAGCTGCCTGAGGGCTTTGGAGCAGCAATAGTCTCTTTGATTCCGTATAGTTTTTGTTGCAGCGTATCTACTTTCACATTCGCCACCTCAACGTTGAGTGTATCCGTGAATATTGGCTTTTTGTTGATGAGCACCTTAAGTTTTGGGATGCTGTACCGTCCGCTGTCAAACTGGGTAAGGCCGTATTTCTTAGTCAGGTCGTATTTATTCCCTTTCCTCACCGTGTCAACAACAAAATCACGGATGACCATCATCGGTCCAAAATTATTACCCTTTGGAAAAACCACCATGGCCGACGTGTCGACTGTCGTTTTCAATGTAAGGTTGAACTGCGCGCCTATTTTATTTTTCTTCTTATCTATGCTTGCCGTGACAGTGCCCTGTTGTGGGAAAACAGCCAGGGACATGAGAAGCATAAAAAGCGAGAGGATGTATTTTTTCATTTTTGGGATAACGTCATTAACTTCTTGATTTAAAATAACCCAGCAAGCGCGTAACATAACTTTCGTCGACACGGGTGCTTACCACGCCGGAACCGCATTTGCGGAAGGTTTCCTTAAAATATTTCACTTTGTCCTGATAGTATTTTTCATACCCCAAACGCACCGATTTTGCACCCGTGTTCACCAGCTGCATGGCGCCTGTCTCTGCATCAAGCATGGGCACCATTCCAATATTTGGCATTTTTTCTTCGCGTGCATCGTATACCCGGATTCCCGTGAGGTCATGCTTTTTAGAGGCAATTTTCAAGGGTTGCTCAAAATCGTCCGACATGAAGTCAGAAATCAAAAAAACAATCGCCTTCTTTTTCTGTGTACCGGACAAAAAACGCAGTGCCTGTGCAATGTCTGTCTTATGGCTTTTTGGTTGGAACTCTATTAATTCCCGAATAATCCGGAGGACATGTGACTTGCCCTTCTTTGGCGGAATGTACAGTTCAATTTGGTCCGAAAATAAAATCAGCCCTATTTTATCATTGTTTTGGGTTGCTGAGAATGCAAGCGTAGCGGCGATTTCGGTAACAATCTCGTTCTTGAACTGGCTCTTGGTGCCGAAGCTTTCCGAACCGCTGATATCGACCATCAACATCATCGTCAGCTCACGTTCTTCTTCGAATATTTTCACATAAGGCTCATTATACCGTGCCGTCACATTCCAATCGATGGCACGGATGTCATCGCCGTATTGGTATTGGCGTACTTCAGAAAAAGTCATACCACGTCCCTTGAATGATGTATGGTATTCGCCCGAAAAAATATGATCACTCAACCTCCGGGTCTTGATCTCTATCTTACGGACCTTCTTTAAAAGCTCTTTTGTATCCATCTTTTTAGAATTGAGAATTGGGATTCGAGAATTGAGATCTTAAATCCCGGCGAAGGATCCAACATCTGAATTCTCAATACTAAAATCTATTAAGGTACTTCGACTTCGTTAACGATCTTGTTGATAATGTCTACGGAAGTGATATTCTCGGCCTCCGCTTCATACGTAACGCCAATCCTATGACGAAGCACATCGTGAACGACGGCACGGACATCTTCCGGAATTACATATCCCCTTCGTTTGATAAAAGCATAGCATTTTGCTGCATTGGCAAGGTTGATACTACCACGAGGTGAAGCGCCGAATCCAATTAAAGGTTTCAAACTTTCAAGCTTGTATTTTTCCGGGTATCGGGTAGCAAAAACAATATCAAGGATATATTTCTCAATCTTCTCATCCATGTACACTTCACGGACGGCTTGTTGCGCTCGTATAATCTGATCCACAGAGATTACGGGATTTACTTTTTCGTATGCCCCTTTAAGGTTTTGACGGATTACCATGCGCTCTTCGTCCATTTTTGGATAGTCGATTACCGTTTTCAACATAAACCGGTCGACCTGTGCTTCCGGAAGCGGATAAGTCCCTTCCTGCTCAATTGGGTTTTGTGTGGCAAGCACCAAAAATGGCTTGTCCAGTTTGAAAGTGGTGTCGCCAATAGTAACCTGTTTTTCCTGCATGGCTTCCAATAATGCCGATTGCACTTTTGCCGGGGCGCGGTTGATCTCATCTGCCAGGACAAAATTTGCAAAAATAGGTCCTTTCTTTATGGAAAACTCATTAGCCTTGATGTTGTAAATCATCGTACCGACAACATCTGCAGGCAATAAATCTGGCGTAAACTGTATCCGGCTGAACGAACCATGCACCGCCTGTGACAGGGTATTGATCGCAAGTGTCTTCGCCAGTCCCGGAACGCCTTCCAGCAAGATGTGTCCCTGCCCAAGGAGTCCGATGAGCAGTCTTTCAATCATATGCTTCTGGCCCACAATTACCTTGTTCATTTCAAGGTTTAAAAGCTCAATAAAAGCACTTTCCCTTTCAATTTTTTCATTAATTGCCCTTATGTCTAAAGGGGCAGCATTTTCTTCCATAATCTGATATTTATTGCTTTTGGGTTGATCAGTTAATTTTGACGGTGCAAATTGAATTTTTTTTCAGTTTAAGGATGTTAAAAAATGGTTAAAAATTCTTTCAAACCTTTGTTGTTAAGGATGATTTGTGATTTTGTTTTTATAATTTTAAGAACTTTATATAAATGAGTGCCGTAGAGGCATTTTTTATACTCAATAATCTAAAAAACAAACCTTGACAAAGACTAAATTATCGCCGATTGTTGCCGGAACCATGAATTGGGGAATCTGGGACAAAAAACTCTCTATGACTGAAATGGCGCACATGATTCACCTGTGCCTTGAAAATGGGATCAGCACTTTTGATCACGCGGACATTTATGGTTCGTACACCACCGAGTCTGAGTTTGGGAAAGCATTTGCTTCCTCAAAAATTCCCAGGGAAAAAATCCAGCTGGTTTCCAAATGTGGGATCCAGCATATCTCGCCAAACCGGGACAACAAGATCAAACACTACAATTACGACAGGAATTACATCATCTGGTCTGTCGAAAATTCATTGGCCAACCTGAATACAGATTACCTTGATGTGTTGTTGTTGCATCGCCCAAGCCCTTTGATGCAGGCTGATGAAATTGCTGAAGCGGTCGAAAAGCTGAAATCCGAAGGTAAAATCCTTGATTTTGGGCTTTCAAATTTCACTGCATCCCAAACCGAGCTGATCCGACAAAAGACAACCGTAAGTTACAATCAGGTGCAATTTTCGGCAACACACTTCGAACCCATGCTGGATGGCAGCTTCGATTACATGCAGATTCATAACATTACCCCCATGTCCTGGAATCCTTTAGGGAGCATCTTCAGGGAAGATACCGACCAAACAAGGCGACTGAAAAAACTACTGGCCCGGCTGGTTGACAAATACCACTATGGTTCGGATACGTTATTGTTGGCTTGGATTATCCAGCACCCCGCAGGCGTGATCCCCGTTGCCGGCACTGTGAATGTTGCACGAATCCAGGCGTTGATGACCGCCGCAGCCTTAAAGCTCGAACCCGAAGATTGGTTTGCCATCTGGGCGGAAAGTATGGGAAATGATGTGCCGTAAAAATATTTACTAAAAGCCAAACAAATGAAAACAGCCTTAATTACCGGAGCAACCAGCGGAATTGGAAAAGCAGTAGCAGAGATTTTTGCCGCAAATGGCATCAAACTCGTCCTTTGCGGCAGACGTGAAGAACGCCTTCAGGAACTAAAGTCGGTGTTGTCAAAACAGACTGAGGTGCATACCCTTCGCTTTGACGTAAGCGACAAAAAAGCCGTATTTGATGCAATTAATTCGTTGCCCGAACCATTCTCAAAAATTGATATCCTTATTAACAACGCGGGGAATGCTCATGGACTTGATCCCATACAAACCGGCAGCCTTGATGACTGGGACGCGATGATCGACAGCAATGTCAAAGGTTTGCTATACGTTTCAAGAGCCATTATTCCCGGCATGACGATACGAAACAGTGGCCACATCATTAACATCGGTTCGATCGCTGGTAAGGAAGTGTATCCAAATGGCAATGTCTACTGCGCCACCAAACACGCTGTTGATGCGTTGAACAAAGCGATGCGTATCGACTTGGTGTCGTTTGGTATACGCGTGGGAGCAATTCACCCCGGAATGGTGGAAACAGCATTCAGCGAAGTGCGTTTCAAAGGCGATACGGAGAGGGCGGCCCAAGTGTATAAAGCGTTTACCCCATTGAAGCCAGAAGACATTGCGGACATTATCCTGTTTGTAATCACACGCCCGTACCATGTGAACATTTCGGACCTGATCGTTACACCCACGGCACAGGCGACCGCAACGATCGTGAAACGGGATTAAAATTTAACGACCAGCTTGCGTTAGGGATAGCAGCGAAAATCCTTTTTTAGCGGTTTATGGGTACGATGCTGTCAGGCACACCCAAACGGACGCTAAAAAGATTGAAGCGAATAGCCCGGCCGCAGGCAACGCCCAAAAAGCCAGTAGCTTTCAGCCGTCAGCGATTGGCTTATGCCGAGCAAACATGGTGCGTCATTCGATGAACGATGTATATCGCTGATGGCTAAGTACCGACAGCTAAAAGCTAAAAAACGATGATAAACAAGCGCCTTTTGATTAAGAACCTGCTCGCACACAATGACGAGAGCAGTTTTTATGACAAGAAAAGGCAGCTCAACCTGCATTCACGAGAGGGTAAAGCAAAATTTTTGAAGCACATCTGTGCGCTGTCGAACTCGAATCCAACAAACAATTCATATATTGTTGTGGGGGTTGAGGACCAGGACAACCAAATTGTTGGTGACGATTTCTTTGACGACAGCCGGATTCAAAATTTAGTGAACGCCTTTTTGGAACATCCTCCGAAGATACAGTATGAAAACGTACCGTTCCCCAGTTTACCTAAGGATAAAGTGGTTGGGCTGGTAACAATCCGCCCGAACAATAAAACCTCCTACTTCAAAAAAGGAATCCATACAATTCCGGCTAACAGTATTTTTGTGCGCCGCGGGAGCAACTCAGTACCTGTTGATGGCATTTCTGAAAAAAGCTACCAAAATGCCGAGACCGTTATTGGAATTGAAAATAACTCCCGCAACAGCATTGGTTATACGCTCGACGGTGTCATTGATTTTATGAATTTCCGGCATCCTGACATGGCTCCAAAATATAAGGTATTCAAAGAGCTTTTCGTAATTTGCTGGGCTGGAATTCCGAAGAGAGTGCGGGACAGGACCTATCTTTCACGAGTAGATATTGAACTGATTAATGAACAGGTAAAATTGTTTTACTCCGCTCAGGATGAGGTTGACATTACATTCGACGACCACACTTTTACGATTACGGAATATGTACCGCTTGGGCTCAATGACAAGACAAGCTACTACCCTTTGGAAAAACTGACCATCCATTTTTACGACAATGGTTATTACCGTATCGACAGGGATATGCTGTTTCAGCCTCCCGAATTCAATCGCAAGATGCTGTATCATATTTACAACGCCAATTTATCCCTTGTACAGCAGCTTGAAAAAGGCCTGCCTTTGACCGATCGGGACCGGCGAGATCTGGAGAATCTGCCCTCAAATTTTATGATCTGCTATCTTAACGGGTTTGAAGACGCGAAGCAAAAACTGATTGATGCGAAACTCGTGTTAAAACCGTTTCCAAAAGTATACCTGTCGTTTAAGGAGGCTTTGCGAATCCTGAGAAAGATGAAGTATGATAAAAGTGGCGACCTGTAATACTAATCTTCTTTTTTGATGGTGATGATCACTTCATCGTCGAATTTGTACTCTCCCTTTTTGTAGATTTCCTTACTGGCTAAAGTTACTTCGTAGGTATAAACGCCCTTCGGCAGATTAAACACACATTCTTTGCCGTCACTTTGGACGACCAGTTCTTTCTTAACATCATTCTCCTGCTCATCTTTGCCTTCCAATTTGAAAACAATTTTTTCAGATAGCTTATTTTTAATGCATACCGAAGATATGGTCTTACTGTCTTTTTTCGTGTCCGATCTGGCCACCTTAAAAATGCTAAATCCACCGAGGAGCAATTCTCCCGCTTTAATGGTTTTATCAAGGTCAGATTGTGGGTAGTTGATTGTCGGGGAAAAAAGGATAATAAAAAAAAGTAGTGTTTTCATGGCGTGTATAATTGATTAAAACCAGTAATTTTTTGCTTGTGCAGCGTTTTACAATCAGGCCGAAGTATTGCAAAATTGCATTTGCCTTACTACCATCTGATGGACGGACTGTTGTGTACCATTTTCCAGTTTGGATCTTCCTTTTTCAGGTCATCTTCCAGGAATTTCTCGTGTTCAGCCCCATACATCACAACAATCTTTTTGTCTTTTGAGTGGGTCAGGAAGTAACTCAGGTAACGGTTTCTGAGCGTTAGCGCCATAAATTTCTGATCCTTCACCTTCAATCGATGACAACGGTATTTTTCCGTATACGGCGTATTCCAGTCGCACTGCGTTAGCTTTATTTCGCCCCGCTCTTTTTCATATAAGGCGACCAGACTGTCCATAGATAAATCCACCTTCTTATCCCGCTTTCGGTCGCAGCCTGTATTTGTCATCGTTTGCATTACATATCCTTCCAACGCAAGGGCTCGGTACGATTTATTATTTTTGTCGGAGTAATCCCCCGGAACAATCCCGATGACACGCCGGAATTTTCTCTGAATCGTTTCATTTCGTAACGAATCGGAAGGGTTTTCTAATTCAACACTTTCATAGTAAATAACATATCCCTGGCTTCTCAAGGAATCCGCTATTTGCTTGATTCTTGCAAATTTCTCCGGCTTGTTCAAATGGGCCATTGGAATGAACTGAACGTCTTTCTTCCCATTTGTATAATGCCATACCATAAACAGCGCGTTGTACGTTTTTATCTGATATCTCGTCATCATTTTTCCACAAGACACCAGCACTAAAAAAATCGATACGATAACTATTGTTTTTCTCATACAAAAAATATTGTAGCGCCAACCTAAAAGCAGGTTGGCGCTGATTATTAGCCTAATACTTTAATAATGGTCAGCACCGCTGGCAGAATCTCTTCTAACGACCCAAACCAGCAGTTGGCCTTACATTTTCCCCTGCCTTTGATTTTTACCCCGTCGGCTGTGGTGAATTTCTTATTACAGCCGTCCAGACATTGCGAAAGCGTCTGGCTTTCAGTGGATCCCTCAGCCAATGCGCGTGATGCGGACACAAGATAATTTGCGTTTATCCCAAGGGACTGAAGCACGTTGTCTGTGATCTCAAGGGCAATCAAGCCATTGCCATCGTCCGGGACAACAAATTTGATCTGACCCGTTCCTGTTTTTCCGGTGTTGCCCTTAAAGGAAACTTCGTAAACAATTGTCTCTGAAGGTCCCGCCGGAGCTTGCCTGGATGCTGGTAATTCCATCCTTGTGAACTTAGACTGTGCATTGGCGGATAGCGCGAGTAATGATGTGGCGAATAACGTAAAAAATAATTTTTTCATGGTACATAATAATTAAGATTAAAATTTATGAAATCAAACGTCTGCAGCAATTTGATGTCGTAAAATTAAAAACTTCCCAATCCCGGATTTACGCATTTTATGTACAATTTGTTAAAATTTAGCCCTTTGAATGCGCGAAAAACGAATTTATAAAAACTTTGTAAAAAAGATCTATGCGATATCATTATTCCAGACTTGTTATTATTTTTGTCCTTCCTGCATTTCTTCCGTAATTTTTTTTAATTTCGCGTCCAGAAATTCGGCCTCGTAGTTCAACGGATAGAATAGAAGTTTCCTAAACTTTAGATCCAAGTTCGATTCTTGGCGAGGCTACAAAACCATCTTCATCGGATGGTTTTTTTATTTCAATAACTTTAGATCCAAGTTCTCCCGAAGCTTCGGGATTGGCGAGGCTACAAAACCATCTTCAACGGATGGTTTTTTTATTTCAACAACTTTAGATCCAAGTTCTCCCGAAGCTTCGGGATTGGCGAGGCTACAAAACCATCTTCACCGGATGGTTTTTTTATTTTAAGGAGCTTTTTCCCGCTTTCCGCTGCAATATTTTTTGAATTCCCCTCCGTAAACTCCGGCAAAATCAAAAAATGATTTCCGCTGCAATCGGGGCTAGGGTTCCGGGTTAATGAAATTTCGTTACTTTTGCCCCAAATTATAATATGGTCAAAATTGGCAACATAGAACTTCCTGATTTCCCGCTGTTACTGGCGCCCATGGAGGACGTCAGCGATCCACCGTTTCGCCGCCTGTGCAAAATGCATGGTGCCGACCTGATGTACAGCGAGTTTATCTCTTCAGAAGGATTGATTCGTGACGCGATAAAAAGCCGCCAGAAACTCGACATCTTCGATTATGAGCGGCCTGTTGGTATCCAAATCTTCGGTGGGGATGAAGAAGCCATGGCGATGTCTGCAAAAATCGTCGAAGCGGTAAATCCGGACCTGATTGATATCAATTTTGGCTGTCCGGTTAAGAAAGTGGTTTGTAAAGGAGCAGGAGCCGGCGTGTTGAAGGATGTGGACCTCATGATCCGCCTTACCAAAGCAGTAATCAGCAGTACACACCTGCCCGTGACCGTAAAAACCAGGCTGGGCTGGGATGAGGATTCCATCAACATCGACGAAGTGGCCGAAAGGCTACAGGATGTGGGTGTCCAGGCGCTGACAGTCCACGCCAGGACACGTGCACAAATGTATAAAGGCCATTCTGATTGGACACATATACAGCGCATCAAGAACAATCCCAGGATTACGATGCCCATCTTCGGCAACGGCGATATCGACTCGCCTGAAAAAGCTTTGGAATACAAGAACCGGTTCGGGCTTGACGGCATGATGATTGGCCGCGCTGCCATTGGCTATCCATGGATATTCAATGAAATCAAACACTATTTCCAGACCGGCGAAAACCTTCCGAAACCGGGAATGACGGAACGGATAGAAGCGGCTTCCAACCACCTGAAATGGGCTATGGAATGGAAAGGTGAGCGTTTAGGCATTGTTGAAACCAGACGCCATTACACCAATTACTTTAAAAACATCCACGGATTCAAGGAATACCGTCAAAGACTGGTTACGACCGATGGCGCAGATGATTTAATGAAAGTATTTGATGAAATCCGCGAGGATTTTGCGGATTATCAGATGGTGTAATAGGGAAAGTCAAAAGTCGAAAGTCGAAAGTTAAAAAGCAAGAGACTGATCAATGCAACAAATCAATTGGGATTCTTAAAAATAAAAATACCGCCCACAAGGCGGTATTTTTTTATTATTCCAATAATCCTTTTCTCTTTAGACTTTAGACTTCGGATTAAAATAAAAAAGGTGAAATGTTAATTTCACCCTTTTTGCCCCAAATCTACCATAAACTTAACCTACTAATTCCATGGTCCACCAAAAGTATAGTGGTTATGTTTGCGCAACAAATATTTTAGATGAAACGCTTAAAAAAACGTTGTAATACCTTTTTATAAAAATTAATACGCCCGTGCGTCTTTACCTTCATAAAAATTCATAAAGGCTTTACTGACAACGCGGTTGCCTCCCGGCGTAGGATAATCTCCCGTAAAGTACCAATCTCCGAGATTTTTAGGACATGCCTGATGCAGGTTTTCGACCGTTTGGAAGATAATCTTCACTTCGGCTTTTGTGGTCTCTGAACTCAGCATCTCAGCAATCTTATCCGATATCTCCTGTGGTTCAAACGGCGCATAGATCTCGTTCACGTAATTCACGATTTCGGCGTCCGGCTGGTGTTCCTGCGCTTTGCACTTTGCATATACCGCATCAACGATATGGTACAAATCCCGCTCTTTCAGCAACGCCAACGCGGCCCGGAACGCTACCAGCCCTTCTAATTTTGCCATATCGATGCCGTAGCAGTCGGGATAGCGGATTTGCGGCGCCGATGACACGACTACAATGCGTTTGGGCTTCAGCCTGTCCAGCATTTTAATGATGCTCATCTTCAACGTAGTGCCGCGTACGATGCTGTCATCAATAATAACAAGGTTATCGGTTGGCCTGATGACGCCATACGTCACATCATAGACGTGTGCGACCAAATCATCGCGGCTGCTATCTTCTGTAATGAACGTACGAAGCTTGGCATCCTTGATCGCTATTTTCTCGGTTCGGATTTTAACCGAAAGGATTTCCTCTAGTTTTTCCTTAGTCAGCGTTTTGCGGTTGTCGAGAATATATTGGTTTTTCCGTTGGTTCAGGAAATCCTGCGCCGCTTCAACCATGCCATAAAAAGACGTTTCCGCAGTATTCGGGATATAAGAAAAGACGGTGTTGTCGGTATCATCACCAATGGCTTCCAATACCGCCGGCAGAATAAGTTTGCCTAAATTCTTGCGCTCCTGGTATATTTCTGCGTCACTGCCACGGGAAAAGTATATGCGTTCAAAAGAACAGGCCTTTTTGGTCACGGGCTCAATGATTTCTTCTTCTGTCACTGTGCCATTTTTCTTGATGATCAACGCCTTCCCTGGCTGTAGTTCCTGTACTTTCTCGAAATCAACGTTAAAGACGGTCTGGATTACGGGGCGCTCGGAAGCCACTACGACTACCTCATCGTCTTCATAAAAATAGGCTGGACGTATGCCTGCCGGGTCCCTGAAGACAAAAGCATCACCGTGCCCAAATAGTCCTGCCATCGCATAACCACCATCCCAGCCTTTTGAAGCGCGTTTTAAGATTTTACGGATGTCGAGTTTCTCGGCAATTACCGGAGACGCTTCGCGTTTTGACAATCCGTTATTGCGGCATTCCAGGTAAAGGTCTGTCACTTCATCATCCAGGAAATGCCCGATTTTCTCCATAACGGTCACCGTGTCCGCCATTTCCTTGGGATGCTGGCCTAATTCAACAAGGCTGTTGAAAAGCTGCGTGACATTGGTCATATTGAAATTTCCCGCGACAATCAGGTTCCTGTGCATCCAGTTGTTTTGCCGTAAAAAAGGGTGCACGCTTTCAATGCTGTTCTTCCCGAAAGTACCATAGCGTACGTGTCCTAAAAACAATTCCCCGATATATGGAATGTGCTTCTTCTGCAACGCGACATCATCAGTATACTCTGGGTGTGCCAGCATTTCATCATTGATTCGGCCATTGATCTGAGCAAAAACGTCCTGTATCGGCTGGGCATCGTTCGAGCGCACGCGGCTGATGTATCGCTCGCCGGGCTCCATATCGAATTTAATAGAGGCAAATCCAGCGCCATCCTGACCCCGGTTGTGCTGCTTCTCCATGAGCAGGTACATTTTCTGTATGCCATAGAAAGCAGAGCCGTATTTTTCTTTGTAAAATTCCAGCGGTTTTTTAAGCCTTAAGAATGCAATGCCACATTCGTGGTTGAGTTTGTCGCTCATGGTTTTCTTAGTTGAAAGTTGAAAGTTGAAAGTCAAAAGCACTTGGCATCTGAATTATAACCTGCAACTTTAGTAGTTATTATTTTTTATTCACTCTTTATAAGTCCTGTCTTTTGACTTTTGACTTTTGACTTTCGACTTTCGACTTTGAATAAAACAAAAATGCCCCGGAACTTCGGGGCATATGTTATCTATTCTATTTCTATTTCGAATTGTGTCAGTGCTTTGAACTGTTTCAGTCTTTCCTGCACTTCGCCTTTTTGGAGTTGCTGCATTCTTTCAGTTCCAAATTTTTCTACGCAGAACGAAGCCAGGTTCGATCCATGAATAATCGCTTTTTTCATGTTGTCAAAAGAGATATTTTCGCTTTGCGTTATAAACCCTGCAAATCCCCCTGCAAAGGTGTCTCCTGCTCCTGTTGGGTCAAAAACTTCTTCCAATGGCAATGCCGGTGCAAAAAACACGTCCTTATTATGGAACAACAAAGCGCCGTGCTCCCCTTTTTTGATGACGACATATTTTGGCCCCATCGTATGGATTTTCGCCGCTGCTTTTACCAATGAATATTCCCCTGACAACTGTCTTGCCTCTTCATCATTGATGGTAATTACGTCAACACGTTTGATCACATCCAGTAATTCAGGCAATGCACAATCCATCCAGAAATTCATCGTGTCGAGTACAACGAGTTTCGGTTTTTGTTCCATCTGATCCAACACACTGCTTTGAACCAACGGGTGCAGGTTGCCCAGCATGACCACGTCGGCATTTTTGAAATTTTGTGGCACGACCGGATTGAAATCCGCGAGCGTATTCAGTTCAGTTACCAAAGTATCGCGCGAATTCAGGTCGTTGTGGTAACGTCCGCTCCAGAAAAATGTTTTCCCGCCTTTTACGATTTCAAGCCCCGTAATGTCGATGTTTCTTGCGGTAAGCAAATCAAGGTATTCCTGAGGGAAATCATCCCCGACAACGGAAACTATAGCAGATTGCAGGTTAAAATAAGATGCGGATAGTCCGATAAACGTTCCGGCGCCGCCAAGGATTTTATCTGTCTTCCCAAATGGGGTCTCAATCGCGTCGAAAGCCACCGTTCCGACGATCAGTAATTTGTTCATTTTTCGGATTTCGAATTAAGGTGCAAAGGTAGTTTATAGTTTTCAAAGTTGCAAAGTCGCCAGGTTTTATAAATTCGTCAGGAAGTCTGGTAGGTTTATTTACTGATTTTAATGCTGCTTTCGTTGGGTATCATTGGGGTTTTGTTGGGGTTTTGTTGGGGTTTTGTTGGGGTTTTGTTGGGATTCTCTTCACGAAAGCCCTGTATTTACTGGAGAAACCCTATGGAAACCTCATGAAAACGCCATCAAAGCCCAACGAATGGCGGTAATAATCCGGATAAATTTATCTTTTTGGTTTTAAAAACGGTACGGAAAATCGGGACCGCTATAACAGCTTCGCTTCCTCCTTTTCATAAAAAACATCCACCGAAAGTTTCGGCTGCATCGATGCCATCACCGCGAGTTCATCGCAGCGTTCATTCTGTGGGTGCGCGTTGTGTCCTTTCACCCACATAAAATCCACTTTGTGTTTCCGGTAAATTTTCAGGAAACGCATCCACAGATCGGGGTTTTTCTTGCCGGCGAAACCTTTCTTTTCCCAGCCAAAAACCCAGCCTTTTACGACAGAATCGATCACGTATTTGGAATCAGAAACCACGAGCACCGTCATATTGGGGGTTTTAAGCTTTTCCAAACCGACGATTACGGCCAAAAGTTCCATCCTGTTATTTGTAGTCAGGCGGAAGCCTTCATAAAATTCCTTCCTGTACCCTGTCCCGACGAGTTCCATGACTACGCCATAGCCTCCGTTTCCGGGGTTTCCTTTGGCAGCGCCGTCAGTGTATATGTGGACCTGGTGTGCCATAATTCGGGTCAATCTGTTAAATCACTGAATTCAACGAACATCCAGCGTTTGTTTTTATAAGCGAATTTATAAATAAGGGGTAAATGATACGTATCGCGCAATCTCCTGGTGTAAATGACAGAATCCTTTTTTCTTTCCACAGATACATCATAAATGGACTTGTCTTTAGTGAAGTCGGTGTAAAAATAGGAATCTTCATCGATTGATTTTTCCTTTAAATCAAACGGGAGATCCACATCTGAATAATATGCTATTACCGGGAAATCAAAGTGCTTCTTCTGAAAAACGCTATCACTTGCAAATTTTTCAAAGAAAACATCGAAGCCATGATCTTTCGGTGCGTTCTCAATCTTACTGTTTTTACAGCCCGTTAATAAAACCAAAAACACAAGCGCTATATACCTCATTCTTCTTTATTTAAGAGTAACTCTATCACTTTCGGAAAATATTTCTGCTCCAATCCGTGGATTTTGGCCGCGATATCATCTGCGGAAGCGCAACGGCTCACATCGACTTTCTGCTGAAAAATCAGTCCGCCCTCATCATAGTGCTCGTTGACATAGTGCACTGAGATGCCGGTTTCCAGCTCCTGATTGTCATATACAGCCTGGTGGACATGCATGCCGTACATCCCTTTGCCGCCGTATTTCGGCAATAATGCCGGATGGATATTGATGATTTTACCCGCGTATTCCCGGACAATATCATCCGGAAATTTCAGCAGGAAACCCGCCAGCACAATCAAATCGGGTTTCATGGCATTCAACTCATTTAAAACCGTGTGGTCGGCAAAAGCATCCTTTGAAAAAATAAAAACAGGCACCTGGAGGGCGTCGCTTTTTTGAATCACACCGGCCTTTGGATTGTTGCAGAAAACCCTGCTCACGCGAGCGATATCACTGTTGCGGAAATGCAGTATCAGGTTTTCGGCATTGGTACCGCTCCCTGACGCAAAAATGACGATGTCCTTCATTTCGGATGTTAAAAAAATGGTTATGCAAAAAAAGGAATAATAAATGGTTTTAAAAGTGGAATTGTGGCGGTTTGTTAAAATTTTTTTCTACATTAGTATTCATATTTATTAACTAAACCGTTGTTTTAAAATAAAGTTTTTTATTTTTGCCAACAAATTAAAAATTAAATTTAAAGATTATGTCAGACATTGCATCAAGAGTTAAAGCGATTATCGTAGACAAATTAGGCGTTGACGAAAACGAAGTTGTAACAGAAGCAAGCTTCACGAACGATTTGGGAGCAGATTCATTGGATACTGTTGAGCTTATCATGGAGTTCGAAAAAGAATTTGACATCCAGATTCCGGACGATCAGGCTGAAAACATTGCTACTGTAGGACAGGCAATTTCTTACATCGAAGAAGCAAAGAAATAATACATCAGACACCCGATTTTTAAAAGCATCGATAGTAAAATACCAAACAGTTATTCTCATTTACATTAGGGTAATGCGTTGTTCCGCTTTTGGAATTTGGGATTTGAAATTGAATTTTATAAAATCGGGTGTTATTATTTTAAATCATTGGATTGGCAACAATCACCCAGAATATACAATACCTATGTCGTTTTATGATTCCCATAGAAGTCAGCATAGGTATTATTAGTTTAAAACAAACTATAAACGAATCAGGTTATGGAATTAAAGCGGGTTGTAGTAACAGGTTTAGGTGCGCTCACACCAATAGGTAATTCGATTGAAGAATACTGGAACGCCCTGATTAACGGCGTAAGTGGTGCGGCTCCGATCACCTATTACGATACGGAGAAACACAAGACAAAATTTGCCTGCGAAGTAAAGAACTTCAATATCGAAGATTACATGGACCGTAAGGAATCGCGCAGGCTGGACAAATTTGCGCAGTATGCCATCGCGGCCAGTGACGAAGCCATCAAGGATGCCGGGCTTTCCGCAGACAACGTCGACAAATATCGTGTGGGTGTTATCTGGGGTGCCGGAATCGGCGGGCTTGAAACATTCCAGGAAGAAGTGATGTATTATGCCAAAGGTGATGGAACACCAAAATTCAACCCTTTCTTCATCCCAAAAATGATTGCCGATATCGCGCCAGCGCATATTTCCATGCGTAACGGCTATATGGGACCTAATTACACCACGGTTTCTGCCTGTGCCTCCTCAGCAAATGCTTTGATTGACGCGTTCAATTACATTAGGCTGGGCATGTGCGACGTGATTATTTCCGGAGGATCTGAAGCTGCGGTAACCATTGCCGGTATGGGTGGTTTTAACTCCATGCATGCACTTTCGACAAGAAATGAAACGCCCGAAACCGCTTCAAGGCCTTTCGATGCTACCCGCGACGGATTTGTTCTGGGCGAAGGGGCCGGAGCTTTGGTACTGGAAGAATACGAACATGCGAAAGCAAGAGGCGCAAAAATATACTGTGAAGTAGGCGGTGGCGGTATGTCATCAGATGCTTATCATTTGACTGCGCCGCATCCTGACGGAATCGGTGTCATCGCTGTGATGAAAAATACGTTACGGGATGCAGGAATGACTCCTGAGCAGGTTGACCACATCAACACGCACGGTACCTCAACACCACTTGGTGATGTGGCCGAATTAAAAGCGATCAGCGCCGTATTTGGCGATCACGCTAAAACGTTGAATATTAATTCTACCAAATCGATGACGGGCCATTTGCTTGGTGCGGCCGGGGCCATTGAAGCAATTGCCTCGATCCTCGCCATGAAGCACGGCATTGTTCCCCCTACGATCAATCATACGGTAGTAGATGAAAGTATTGACCCCGAATTAAATCTGACCTTGAACAAGGCACAAAAAAGAGATATTAAGGTGGCGATGAGCAATACTTTTGGTTTTGGCGGACATAACGCCTGTGTTTTGTTTAAAAAACTCGAAGATTAATTGTTAAATGAATCTTTTTAAAAAAATATTTTCAAAATCCCGTGCTCAAGAAGGCGGGATTTTTTTTACCGAAATTGAAAAAATAATCGGATTTCGTCCGATTAATATTGATGGATATGTGATGGCATTCACGCACCGTTCCTCCAATAAGACCGATGCAAAAGGAAACCCAATCAGTTACGAGCGCATGGAATTCCTTGGCGATGCGATGCTAAGTGCGGTGATTGCGGCACATCTTTTCAACGAAGTACCCTCAGGCGATGAAGGCTATCTCACTAAAATGCGCTCAAAAATCGTGAGCCGTGAACATTTGAACGAACTGGGCCGCGACCTGAATCTGATTCGGTTTGTGGAAAGCAAAGTGCCTTCACAGCATTTCGGGGACAACATACACGGCAATATTTTTGAAGCGCTTGTAGGAGCAATCTATTTAGACATGGGCTATCCCGCGTGCGAACAATTCATCCGCGCACGCGTCATCCGGCCATATGTCGACATCGCCAAACTGGAAGGGAAGGTCATCAGCTATAAAAGCTTGTTGATTGAATGGTGTCAAAAAGAAAAGCGGACTTTCCACTACGACGTTTTTGAAGACAATGGGATCGCCGGGGAACGCTTATTCGGGGTGAAGCTAAGCATCGACAGCAAGGTAATTGCGAAAGCCAGGGCCGTGTCTAAGAAAAAAGCGGAGGAGAAAGCATCCCAAAGAGCCTATTTTGCGTTTCAGGAAAAAATTAACACAAAATAAAAATAATTCCTCAAAACTATAACGTTTTCGTTGATAAATAAACGTTAACTGATTGGTTAACTGTTTTTTTATGTCTGATAAATAGTATCTTTACGCCTAATTTCTGAATTAAAATATGGCCATTCATAAATTGCATATTGATGAATTTGACGAAACGGAATACACCCTCGTTGCAATTCACACTTCGATTGAAGACTACAGGCTGGCCTATTTCATTAATAAAAAACTCCCCATCCTTTTACATAAAAACAAAGACGAAATCCAGATCAGGGTAAAACAGGGACAAACCAGTTTTTCCAGATTTACCTTTGAAAACGATGAAAAGGAAATCTGCTGGGATTTAATCCAGAATAAGAATGAAATCGGTGGTACCGTAACTACCGTACAGGATTTGTTCACCGACAGCCCGATGGCAACCAAAGTATACCTGCTGCCCGAGTTTAAAAAAGTGGATTATTTTCTCAAAGTCGAAAACGCGTCGGAAACCGCAGAAGAAATTACTTCTAAAATAAATAGCATTGAACGGATTACAGCCGTCTACACCATTGATTCAAAAAACATAAAGTCAAAAAATAATTTAATTTTTTAATAAAATGCCAACCAACAAAAAGACAAAAATTGTAGCCACATTGGGTCCCGCCTGTAGCACGAAAGAAGTCCTTAAGGACATGATTGATGCAGGAGTAAATGTTTTCAGGGTAAATTTTTCCCATGCCGACTACAGTGATGTTAAAGAAAAAATAGATATCATCAGGGGATTAAACGATGAATACGGATATACCACCGCCATTCTGGGTGACCTTCAGGGGCCAAAACTCAGGGTTGGCGTAATGACCGAAGATGTTGTCGTTAAAAACGGAGATTTGATTACGTTCCAAACCGCTGAAGATGTTCCCGGAACTGCGCAACGTGTTTACATGAACTATAAAGAGTTTCCGCGAGATGTCAATCCCGGTGAACGCATTCTTCTTGATGATGGGAAACTCATTTTTGAGGCCATTGAAAGCAACGGCACTACTGAAGTGGTCTGTAAGGTGGTTCAGGGCGGCCCCCTAAAATCCAAGAAAGGGGTAAACCTTCCAAACACGAAAGTTTCATTGCCTGCGCTTACTAAAAAAGACATCAAAGACGCCATTTTCGCTATTGAGCAAAAGGTAGACTGGATAGCGCTTTCGTTTGTCAGGACGCCTAAAGACCTTGAAGAACTCCAGGATCTTATCGCGAAACATTCTGATCATAAAATTCCAATCATTGCCAAAATCGAAAAACCGGAAGCCGTAGAAAACATCGATAAAATCGTAGCTTTCTGTGATGGCTTAATGGTTGCCCGTGGCGATTTGGGTGTTGAAGTTCCTGCACACGAAGTACCGTTAATCCAGAAAAAGCTTGTAAACCGCGCCAAAACAGCCAGGATTCCAGTCATCATTGCGACCCAGATGATGGAAACAATGATTACCAGCCTTACTCCTACGCGTGCTGAAGTAAACGACGTCGCAAACTCTGTCATGGATGGCGCCGATGCCGTCATGCTTTCCGGAGAAACTTCAGTAGGAAATTACCCGGTACAGGTAATCGAAAAAATGACGCAGATTATTGAAGCGGTAGAAGATTCCCCATTGATTCAGGTGCCGCAAAATACACCGCAGATCAGGACCAAAAGGTTCATTACCAAATCAATCTGCCACCATGCCGCGATGATGGCCAATGTGATCCGGGCGAAGGCCATTTGTACATTGACCAATAGTGGTTACACGGCGTTCCAAATATCCGCCTGGAGACCCCAATCACACATCTTAGTATTTACTTCAAACAGAAGAATCCTGACGCAATTGAATCTGCTTTGGGGTGTAAAATCCTTTTACTATGACAAATTCGTCAGCACTGATGATACCGTAACGGACATCAACGAGATCGCACGCGAAAAAGGATTTGTAGATAAGGGGGATTTCCTGATTAACCTAGCCGCAATGCCGGTGACTGATAAGGGAATGGTGAACACATTGCGTGTTTCGGAAATCGAATAGTTTATGATTATTTATATTGGGAAAACCGTCTTGTTAACAACAGGGCGGTTTTTTATTTTTCACCATTCCATTCCGCATAAAACTGCGAAAGGAACGATTCCATAAATTCATGCCTTTGTTGCGCCAGCTTTTTGCCCGTCGACGTATTCATTTTGTCTTTCAGCAACAATAACTTTTCGTAAAAATGATTTAATGTAGGTGCTGTATTGTTTTTGTAGGCGTCTTTCGACATGTTTAAAACCGGCTGAATATCCGGGTTATATATTGGCCGATTTTTAAACCCTCCATAGTTAAATGTTCGCGCAACGCCAATGGCACCGATAGCATCCAAACGATCGGCATCCTGAACAATCTGCAATTCAATCGAATCGAATTTCTTCTCAAAATTACCACCTTTGAAGGAAATATTCTCGATTATGCTGATCACCTGGACCATAGTGCTTTCGTCGACACCTTGTCCTTCTAAAAATGTGCGCGCGGTTTCCGGTCCGACATTTTCGTCACCGCCGTGAAACTTGCTGTCTGCGATATCATGTAATAAAGCGCCTAGTTGTACAATCAGTAAATCACATTTCTCGTCTTTGGCAATCAGCAGGCTGTTTTTGTAAACCCGCTCAATGTGAAACCAATCATGACCGCCTTCCGCGTCTTTCAGCTTTTCCTTTACAAAAGAAATCGTAGTTTGTATCAATGTGGTATCTTCCATTTGTATTCAATAAAAAAATGCTGAATCAGAAACAATTTTCTAATCCAGCATTATTAATTATTAATTTATAATTATATCCTCGCTGGCTCCACCCACTTAAAAATATGGGATTCTGCAGGGATAACAAGTCTTTCCGAAATTTTCATCATTCGTGAAGGCAGCCTCATTAGATAATCACGTGCCTTTTCCGCTTCATCGGTAAGGCCATTCATGTTTTCAATTTCCCAACGGTTGATGAGTTTTTGCAATATATCCACATAATCTGCAGACGTGTATACACCAATCCTTTGTGCAGAATCGGAAAAATGCTCAAATGCCGATGCTATTTTTGCACCGGATTCCCGAATAAATCCTGCCGGCATGATGATTTTGTGTTTCATCATATCCTGGAAAGCAATCATCATCTGGCTTGGGTCGACTTTAAAAATCTGGCTGACGAATTCACTGTATGCATTGTGGTGGCGCATCTCATCGCCGGCAATCATTTTACACATTTTCGCCAGTTTTTTCTCGCCATATGATTTTGCGAGCTGCGACACACGGTTGTGTGAAATATACGTTGCCAATTCCTGAAAACTGGTGTAGATAAAGTTTTTATACGGATCGCGCGCGGTACCAATATCGAAACCGTCAGTAATCAAATGCTGTGTCGTCATTTCCACCTCGCGCATGTTCACACGCCCTGAAAGATAAAGGTATTTGTTGAGCAGGTCGCCATGACGGTTTTCCTCTCCGGTCCAGTGGCGTACCCAGTTAGACCATCCATTACGCTCTACGTTGTCAATGCCTTCCACATCCATTAACCATGATTCATAAGTCGGCAGCGCTTCTTCAGTCACCGTATCGCCAATGAGTACCACCCAAAAATCATAAGGAAGGTCTTTGGCCAGCTCCTGCATCTCTTTGATTTCCTCGAAGAAATTCTCGCTTTGGGGATCGGGTAGAAAATCTGTCGGCTGCCAAATTGATTCAACCGGAATCAGATAATCTTTTACGAAACCGTCGACATTTTTTTCAAGAAGCTGCATTACTTCCAGCCTTATATTTTTTAAAGACATATATAATTTAATTTTTAATTCCCTGAACAATGGTGCGTTCAGTGCGTTGCATAATTTCCTCAAAAGACCAATCCTGAACTGCCATTGCCTCATGCACTGTAAAGGTAAGGCGATTTCCCAAACCTAATGGAAAAAATCCGTATTTAACAATTTTCCACGAATTATTTATTGTGATTGGAACGACATAAGCAGAAGGTGCGTATTTACACAAAATCTTCAGCCCGCTTTGGGCAAATTCCTTAGGCGTGCCATTCTTACTGCGGGTGCCTTCCGGAAAAATAACTGCGGAACGGCGGAACTTTTCAATGTATTCGGATAATCCTTTTATCGTAGGTATCGCTTGCTTCGGATCCTTGCGGTCGATCAATACGGAGCCGCCATGGCGCAGGTTATAGGACACGCTGGGAATTCCCTTCCCCAACTCGGCCTTACTGACAAACTTCGGATGAAACCTTCTTAAATACCAGATGATACAAATGATATCGTAAAGGCTTTGGTGATTCGCCACGAAGATGATGGGTGCATCTTTCGGGATGGAGTTAATATTCCTGAATGTGACACGCGTTCCCAACAGCATGGTGTTCTTGAGCAAAAAGAAATTCAGGTAATCGACGCTTTTCTTGTGTGCCTGATAGCCAAAAATGTTAAAGCAAATCCATTGTATCGGATGAAAAATGACCAGGGTCAGGCCAAAACAAAGGTAATATAAAGCGGATATGGGGTACGAAATTATTTTCTCCATTTGTTAAAATTCTATTGCAAAAGTAATGATAAATTTGAGAAAGTTCCGATGTTCGTATTGCCGGTAAATCCTGAAAGATATTCGAACTAAAATGTGGTCTTACAGACATCCTCAGTTTTGACACTTTTACCACTTCATATTAAAAAAAGCATTATTTTTACGAAAAATAAACGCCAATTTAAATGAAAGAAAAGATGAGTTCAGAAAAAGAATCAAAATTAAAAGCCTTACAACTGACATTAGACAAACTTGATAAAACCTACGGGAAAGGCACCGTAATGAAGATGGGTGATAAAGCCGTTGAAGAAGTCGAAACGATTTCATCCGGATCACTGGGATTGGACCTTGCCCTTGGAGTAAACGGATATCCAAAAGGAAGGATTATTGAAATATACGGCCCGGAATCTTCGGGTAAAACCACCTTGACGCTGCATGCGATTGCCGAAGCACAAAAAGCCGGGGGCATTGCTGCATTTATAGATGCTGAGCATGCTTTTGACAGGAACTACGCGGGTAAACTTGGCGTCGATATCGAAAACCTGATCATTTCCCAACCGGACAACGGCGAACAGGCACTTGAAATCGCTGAAAACCTGATCCGTTCCGGAGCGATTGATATCGTGGTCATCGACTCAGTAGCCGCGCTAACGCCAAAAAGTGAAATCGAAGGTGAAATGGGCGATTCCAAAATGGGACTTCATGCGAGATTGATGTCGCAGGCGCTTCGTAAACTTACCGGGACCATCAGTAAAACGAATTGTACCGTGTTTTTCATCAACCAGCTGCGCGAGAAGATCGGTGTCATGTTTGGAAACCCGGAGACAACAACTGGGGGTAATGCCTTAAAATTTTACGCATCGGTACGGCTGGACATCCGTCGTTCGTCGCAGATTAAAGACGGGGAGAATGTCATTGGAAACCGTACGAAAGTAAAAGTGGTGAAAAATAAAGTGGCTCCTCCATTTAAAACTGCTGAATTTGACATTATGTATGGTGAAGGTGTTTCAAAAACAGGCGAAATCCTTGATTTGGCCGTGGAATTTGAAATCGTTAAAAAATCGGGTTCATGGTTCAGTTATGGCGAGACACGCTTAGGACAAGGCCGGGATGCAGTCAAAACCATGATTAAAGACAATCCTGAACTGGCAGACGAACTTGAAGAAAAAATCAAGTTGCAGATTAAGGAAAATGTTTAAAATATAAAACCCGAACTTTTCGGGTTTTTTTATGCGAAAACGCAACCTATAGGGGTAAAATCCATCTATGGAATATGAATTAAATAATAAAACTCAATTAATTTATTGAAAATGAAAAGATTAGCACTGCTTTTATTGGCTATTTTTGCTTTAAATTCCTGCAGTCCAAGTGATGACGGCCCTGAATTCCATTACGAAGTACTTCCTGTCGAAAGTTACACGCTTCCTGCCAGTTTCGACATGAACCAGAATTATGAAATTAAAGTAAAATACAAAAAACCTTCAAACTGCCACTATTATCAAGGGATCTACTATGAAAAAGATGGCCAGACAAGGACCATTGGGGTACAGACAAGTGTGTTAGAGGCTGATAATTGCGCGCCGTTAGACGAAGAACCGGTTGAAGTATCTTTCCAATTCCTTTGTACGCCAGGAAATGACCATTACACGTTTAAGTTTTATAAAGGAGAAGATGCAGAAGGAAACAATGTATTTGAGGAGGTAACCGTCCCCGTTACCTATTAATTAATCACTAAGACCGGGAAGCCCGTGGGGTTAGAACAACTCATCGCCGATTGTAAAAAAAATGATGCCAGAGCCCAAGCGGAAATCTACAAGTTATTTGCGCCTAAGTTCTTTGGTGTCTGCCTGAAGTATTCTGCAAATTACGCAGAAGCAGAAGACAATTTGCAGGATGGTTTCCTGATTATTTTTAACAAGATTGAACAATTCAATTTCAAAGGTTCATTCGAAGGCTGGGCAAAACGGATTATGATCAACAATGCGTTGCAGAAGTTTCGCGGTGTGCGCTTTTTGGAAATTGTAAATGAAGACATTGCTGCAGAGGAAAATGTTGAAATCGATGACGACAATATTTCATTGGATTACCTGATCGGGATTATCCAGGAACTCCCGGAAAGATACCGCCTGGTTTTTAACCTGTACGTATTGGACGGGTATTCGCATAAAGAAATAGCAGAAATGCTTGATATAACTACAGGAACAACGAAGTCTAATCTGGCACGGGCACGGATGATCCTGAAAGAAAAAATAGACATTCACAACGGTAAAAAATTACCATCGGCAAAATGAGTGATAGAAAAAACATAGACCGGCTGTTTCAGGAGAAATTCAAAGATTTCGAGGCACAGCCAAGCGATCAGGTTTGGAAAAACATTGAGGCATCGCTTAGCAAAAATAAAAAAGACCGTAAGGTTATTCCGTTTTGGTGGAGGCTTTCCGGCGTTGCCGCAGCACTGGTGATAGGGCTGCTTGCGACCAATTATTTCTTCAATCCGGAAAGTCCGGCGCAACAGGTCGTGACAAACGACAAAACGCCTTCGGGTAAAATTGTTCCGGACAATGATGGGGGCGTTGTGAGTAAAAGCAACGATAAGCATGATGTAAACCCGGATAAAACGGGCGATACGAACAATTCAGATCCCGCCAACCCGATTTCCATCAAAAATAAATCTGTAGCTGTTCCGGAACAAAGTGTGGCATCGCAGGCGTTGTCTCCTGCATTAAAACAAAAACCTTCCAGTGCCGCGGTTAAGACCATTGTCGATTCAAAAGGGCACAATGCAGTTGCATCAAACCCGAAAAAATCCAGCGAAAAACAAAACGGCAAAAATACCAACAGGACCGGCTCTGAAAATAATACGGTGGCGAATTCAGGAAAAAACCATCCGATACCGAGTAAAATAAAATCCCCGAAAACAATCCGCACTGAAGCGATGGACCGTGTTGCGTCTTCTGAAAATAACCAATTGGGCAACAGGAAAAACACCACGTCGACTACATTTAACAAAACCGGAAATATTGCTGCTTCAGGAACGTCTAAAATTAATAACAGTCCAAACAACGATAAACTAGCCGGCGTAAACCGTAATTCTCCGGATGGTAATTCTAATACGCCAAACACCCTGGCAGAAAATAATATTGCGAAGAATCCCAAATCAGACGCAACCCAAAAGCAGGAACAACATCTATTGGACAATACGAATACAATCCAAAACATAAAAAATAACGCAAACGGAATGCAGTTGGCATCGGATACAAAATCCAAAACCACCGAAATTCCGGCAGCGGAAAAGAAATTAGATTCGGCAGCAATTGCTACTGTCGAAACTAATGAGCTGGAGAAATTGCTGGCAAAAAATGAAAAAGAAAAAAACGTTGCTGAATCTAAATTAAATAGGTGGCAGGTCACCTCGGCTGTTGCCCCTATTTATTTTAGTTCAACTTCAAAAGGTTCTCCAATTGACAAGCAGTTTGCTTCAAACGACAAGAGCTATGAAAACAACGTAAGTTTTGGTGTTGGTGTGAATTATGCTGTAAACAACAAACTCAGCATCAGGACAGGTGTCAATAAATTGTCTCTTGGTTATGATACAAACGGAGTAATTTTTTATGCCGGACTTGACGGACAAAGCATCAGCAACGTATCGCAACAAGGAAATGAAGCATTCATAGAAGTCGTGAATAAGGATGGGTTAAACGGGCTATTGCCGTTTGAAACCAATCTTCAGGATCTCAATTATGGTTCTATTAGCCAAAGAATGGGTTATATTGAAGTCCCTATGGAGATGTCTTACAAGCTCGTTGATAAGCAATTCGGCGTTACACTAATCGGCGGGATGAGTACCCTGTTCCTTAACGAAAATGAAATACGCGTCACGTCGAACACGATGAAAGCAGACCTTGGAAAAGCGAGTAATCTGAATGATGTTCATTTCAGCTCTAATATAGGGATGGGATTCAATTACAGGTTCTTGAAATCATTTGAATTTAATTTTGAACCGATGTTCAAATACCAGCTGAATACGTTCAGCAAAGATGCCGGAAACTTTAAGCCCTATTTTATCGGGCTGTATTCCGGAATCAGCTTTAAATTTTAGTTTTAAATTTTTGTTATTGTTTACTTGGTTTTTTATTACTTCGGGAGTAATAAATTAAAAGAGTCCGCGACGGTGGGCTCTTTTTTATTTAGAAAAATCCAATAATTGCTGATAAATAACATCGCGCGTCTGCTCACGGACGATTTTCCTGTCATCGATCGTTTTGCCTTCGGTGGGTATGAAACGGTGAATTTTTGCGCGCATCAGCCCTGGGCTGCCACTCATAAAAGTATACGAGAATCGCTTTTTATTGTCTGCAAAAGAAATCGGCACAATTGGGATCTGATGTTCCAAAGCCAGGCGGAAGGCACCATCCTTAAATTCATCCAGTAAAACAGCCTCGTTATCAGGAACGCCTCCTTCGGGAAAAATACAGATGCTCAACCCCTGACTCAATCGTTTTTGGGCACGGTCAAAAACTTCCATTCTGCTTTTTGAGCTTTTCCTGTCCACCAAAATACAGGTTCGTTTGTAGAAAAATCCAAATAACGGAATTTTTGCAAGCTCCATCTTTCCAACGAATACGAACGGATTTTGGAGAATACACAACATCAACATAATATCGGTCATTGAAGTGTGATTGGCGACAAACATATAGCTTTGCCCCTGCTGTGGCTGTTGTTCTACTTCCAATCGATACGAAAATCCCATCCCGAATAAAATAAATCGGGCCCAGATTCTAGCCATAACAAAGAAATATGGATACCATTCTTCCCGAAGTATCGAGATAAACAACAACGGAAACATAATGATGATTGGAATGGCCATCAGGATGTAGAACCAGATGCGCCATAAGATCCAAAAAGCAATTTTCAGGAATTTCATAAAATCAAATGTAAGAATTTGAATTCGTTTTTTGCCAAAACATTTACCTTTGCGGAAATTCATTTGAAATGGCAAAAATCCTCACCGGCATACAAAGCACAGGAACACCACACCTCGGAAATCTACTTGGTGCCATCCTGCCCGCGATCGAATTATCCCAAAAACCGGAAAATGTATCGTTCCTTTTTATCGCCGATTTGCATTCGGTAACACAGATTAAAAACGGCGAAATCCTAAAACAAAATACTTACAGCACCGCAGCAGTCTGGCTGGCATGCGGACTCGATATCAACCGTGTGACCTTCTATCGGCAATCTGACGTGGTTGAAACATCAGAATTAACCTGGTATTTAAGCTGCTTTTTTCCTTTTCAAAGGCTGACGCTGGCGCATTCTTTTAAAGACAAATCGGACCGCCTGGAAGATGTCAACGCCGGGCTTTTTACCTATCCTATGCTGATGGCTGCCGACATTCTTCTGTATGATGCCGAATTTGTACCCGTTGGAAAAGACCAACTGCAGCACATTGAAATCACAAGGGACGTGGCTTCCCGTTTCAACCACCAAATGGGTGAAACGTTTGTGCTGCCCGAGCCTTATACACAGGAAGAAACAAAATTGGTTCCGGGCACCAATGGTGGCAAAATGAGCAAATCGGCCAATAATATCATCAACATTTTCCTTGACGATAAAGCCTTACGCAAACAGGTGATGTCTATTGAAACCGACAGCACACCACTGGAAGAGCCTAAAGATCCGGATACCTGTAAGATCTTCGCCATCTACGCGTTGCTGGCCAATGAAAACCAGGTATCAACCATGCGGGAAAAATACAAAAATGCAACGCGTGATTTCGGTTACGGCCATGCGAAGCAGGAGTTGTTTGAATTGATCGTCGATAAATTCGGTAACGAGCGAAAAAAATATAATTATTACATGGAAAACCTCCAAGAAATTGACAACGCACTGCGATTGGGCGCCGAAAAAGCAAAGGTTGTCGCTGGAGGGGTTCTTTCACGCGTCAGGGAGAAGTTGGGCTTTATTTAATCGCTTTGACTTTCTCGTCGGCTGGAAAGACAAACTTATTTACAAACGCTGGGTTTTGATCCGACACACAACTGATTGAATCAGATTTAAACACGAATTTTTCCTTCTTGTTTGAAATCACGAGATCATGCTTCAGCGTAAATTCCCTATACAGCAGCTCTAACCCATTTTCCGGCAATTTCGAAAAACGGTATTCCTGCTTCCCTTCGCCGCGGGTGTAGGGATCGCCTGATCCGAAAGAAGCGAGATTTTCTCCAAAATAAAATGCGTATCGTCTTGGATAAAGACTCTTTTTGCTGATTTCAATCGTTGCATTAGAATTTACATATTGAGAACTGAACGGCGTGAACTTCCCATTCGCTTCCTCGCTAACCAGCAATATAAGGTCATACTTCGAGTTGTTTCTTATTTTGATCTTCTCACCGCCGTCGGCACTGGCACCGCCATACAGTCCGTAGAAAGGAACTTCGCCGTTAGAAATCGTTGCTTTGGCAAAATTGACCTTCACATCCTCTGGCTTATATTGCACCAGGTAATTCAAGAAGTAAATCTTGTCAATGTTGGAATCCTGCTGTTTAAAGTTTTCAGTATTTTCGAATGTTGTGCTGTCATAATTTGTACTTGGCGTATTAGACGTCCTAAACAACGCAAAAATTACCCGCAGACCCAAAACAACCAACCCTATGGTCTTCCACCAAGGAAACGAGGAATCCGAAGAATTCCCGGACGTCGTCACTGGAGCCGTCATCACCGTGTAATTACGCTCTATCACACCAGCAAGTTCCTCGTCAAATGGATGGTATGCCGTCATCGAAATTAAAACCGTTCGCAGCACTTCCCTGCTATTCAGTTCCAGGTTGTATTTCTTCGCCACCAGATTGACCAGCAACAGCATTTTGTCATCGGTCTCCAAATCGCTGAAGCAATCTAACAACTCATAGAATTCCCTGTTCGCAATGATGCTTTTTGAGTTTTCGGAAATGTTTCCGCTCTGCAGTTCTCCCAGCGCAAAATCGATTTTCCCCAGCAATTTCTTGTGTATTTTAAACAACGCGTCTTCCGGCAAATATTCTTTCCTGCTGCAGACTGAAACCAGACTGAAAAAATAATTTTCGCTCAAGTCCCGTTCAGCATGCAGCACCACGGCGTCTTCCAGAAATCTTGTAAAAAAGTATCTGATCCGATCTGCCGAAATATCTGGCACCTGAAAATTAAAACTGTTCCGCGAATGGTTTCTATCGGCCAGGAAATTATAGAACACCCGCGTCCCGCAAACATAGGCAAGCTCCGGTTGGTAGTTGCGCAGCGCCTCAACCAGATTAGCTGCCGAATTCGTGTCGATATCAGGATCAAGGCGTTTCTCCATGTTAATCCGCTTCTCAATACGGATAATTTCTTCCGGCGAAATGGCAGCTATTGTCGATTTATCAAGCTGTAGTTTTTCGATAAGTGCAATGATATTCATATCGTTGTTGTTGGGAACCGACAAAAATATGTTTTAATTTATATCCCGCTAAATTCTGATTCGATAAAAAAATAAATAATATTGTAAATTGCTGCAAAATTTGCAATCCAAATGGAAAACATCATCAACCAACTTTTTGAAATAGAGAAAAAAGCCACAGAACAAGGACTTGACATTTTTGAAAGGAACCTGCGCCGGGCTTTTCATGAGCTGGAGGAAATGGGTTATAAAATTGTGAATCCGCTTGGCACAAACTATGATGAACGCGATGCTTCACTGGAAGCCAATATCCTCAATGCAGGCTCCACAAAGATCACCAAAGTCCTAAAGCCGGTAATTTACAAATTGGACCATGAAAGCCTGAAGCTGGTGCAGAAAGGTGTTGTGATTGTTGAATAAAAATACGCTATGAAAAATATCAATTTTGGAATTGACCTGGGTACGACCAATTCTGGTTTTGCCAAATACGAGAATGGAAAAGTCGTCATTTATAAAAATCCGGTCGGTTTCCGGGATACGGTTCCGTCTGTGGTTTCTTTTCGAAAAGGCCGTATACAAATTGGCGAGAAAGCCCGCGAACATCTGGTATCAAACTCGGAAAGTGTATTCGCTTCTTTCAAACGAAAAATGGGCTCTGACGAAAGTTATTTCATAAAAGACACCGAAAACAACATCACCCCCATCGAGCTTTCTTCCATGGTACTGAAGGAACTCATCAATTTTGCTCAGGGCGAAAATCCAAAGTCCACGGTGATTACGATTCCCGCTTCGTTTGACACGATCCAGACCAATGCGACTAAAAAAGCCGGTTATCTCGCTGGTTTCGAAGAAGTTGTGCTATTGCAGGAACCCATCGCGGCATGCCTTGCTTATTCCAATGCGCAAAATCTGGAAATTTTGAATCCTGAAAAATGGCTGGTCTATGATTTTGGTGGCGGCACTTTCGACGTAGCGGTCGTATATATTGACGAGCGCGAGCTGAAAGTCATTGACCACAAAGGAAATAACTTTTTGGGTGGCGTCGATCTTGACAATTTGTTTGTAGAGAAAGTAATCTGTCCGAAAATTGAAGAAAGTGCCGGCGTCGAAAATCTTTGGCAAAAAATGATTGCCGGCGACAACGCCGATTATAAAAAACTGTATTTCGAACTGCTGTTCAAAGCTGAAGAAGCAAAAAAAGAACTGTCTTTGAAAGACCATACGAGTATTGAAGTTGATTCAGACAATCTTGATATCGTAGTTGACATCGACATCCTGAGGGCGGAATTTGAAGCCTCAATCGCCCCAAAATTTGAGGAATCTTTCCAGCTGACCGAAAACCTGCTGAAGGAAAACAACCTGCACTTTACCGATATCGAGAAAATCATCCTCGTGGGCGGAACCACTTATATTCCTTACATCCGCCAGGAACTTGCCTCGCGGAGTGGCATCAGCGTCGACACGTCGATCGATCCGACGACCGCCGTGATTGTGGGCGCCGCGTTTTATGCCGGTTCGAAACAATCGGAACTTGTCGAAAAAAGCGAAGCCGTCGTTGATCATTCCGCACAAAAGGAAATGGGGGTACAATTGGTCTTTGAACCCAATTCCAAGGATACCGAAGAACTTATCGCAGTAATTATTTCAGATCCGTTTGAAGGTTTTTACAGGATCACGCGCGAAGACGGCGGTTTTGATACCGGCCTGATGAAAGCGGGCCAAAAGTTTACCGAATTTGTTCCATTGCTAACCAAAGCCACAAATCAATTTACCGTGAGTCTCTACGATACCCAGCAAAACCTGGTTTATTCCAACAATGCCGTCCGGATCACAAATGGTTTGTATAATGTGCAGGGCCAGCCACTTCCGAACGACATCTGCCTTGAACTGGATGAAGAACGCGGAAAGACTTACATGGAGCGCATTTTTAAGAAGAACGAAATTCTTCCGTTAAAAAAAACGGTGTACAAACTCAGTTCCAAAAATATCCTGAAAAACTCCGATGAGAAATTGATTATTAATGTCGTGGAAGGAAATTCCGGCAGTATGGTGGGCAGTAACCAGACCATTGGATACATTGAGATTTCAGGTGAAAATTTCCCGCATGACCTGCTGAAAGGTATGGATATTGAATTGAATTTTAAGATCTCGGAATCCCGCGACCTCAGCGTGAGTGTATACATCGGCTCTTTGGACCTTGAAATCAATGAAGTCTTCAATCCACACCAGCGAACCGTTATTGTTGAAAAATTAATTTCGGAAATTAAGGATGCAATTGACGATATTAATAGTGAAATTGACTTCGAAGCGCCTGAGGAAAATTATGAATATCTAGCTAAATTAAAGCGTGTACAAGAACATTTAATTGTGTTATACGATGAAGCGATCGCCTGTCGCAACGACAATTCGACCGACAAAAAATACCAGCTTGAGGAAATGAAGCGCATCCTTATCCAGGAATACGACGACATGGTGCGCCACAAACATGTGCTCCAGGAATTGATCGAATACAATGACACCAAAGCGTATTTTACGGAATATCTTGAAAAAGCTTCTCCAAAACAGCGCGAGGAATTTGACAAAATCACCAAAAATGAAAAGGAAGTCCTTCAATCGAATAACAAATACCTGATCCGTAAAAAAAATCAGGAACTGGAAAGCCTTTTAGATGCCATTTATTACAACCAAAGCGAATCCATTGTAAACACTTATTACTTCTACATGACAAAAGATGAAGGTGAATACAAGGACGTGGCAAAATTTCGCCAGTTGTGTTCGCTCGGTGAAAAAGCGCTGGAAAAAACGAGCTATGTCGAATTGCGGGCCATTTACACGCAAATGTACCACCTGCTGAAGGTGAAACCGGCACGGCGCGACGATTTCAACACCTTTGACGGCAATTTGGGTTTAAAATAATCAGATCGCCTCAAACAGCTTTCCCGGAAGCGGCCTGATGACGCCTTTGAGTTCCATATTAAATAAGATTCCTGACATTTTGTAGACTGGCAAACGGCACTCCAGCGCAATAATATCAAGCAACTCCCTTCCATTGCTATGAAGAAAATCATAAACGGATTGTTCTTCGCTATCCAACGATACGAACAATTGTTTCTGTACCGGCTTCACAGGTTGCTGTAAATCCCAGTTCATCATGTAAATTAAATCTGCGGCGCTCGTAAGCATTTGTGCCTTTTGGGTTTTGATCAGGTTATTGCAACCCTGGCTGTACTTGTCAGTCGTCCGACCAGGCACTGCAAAAACGTCGCGGCTGTAATCATTTGCTACAGCTGCGGTCACCAGAGAACCGCCTTTCTCAGCCGATTCAATGACAATGGTAGCGTCGGAAATGCCTGCCACAATGCGATTTCTTTGAAGGAAATTTTCCCGGATGGGGTTACTGGAACTCCAGAATTCTGTCATAAAACCGCCGTTCTCCAAAACCTTTGAAATGTAACGTTTATGCTGTTTCGGGTAAATCTGGTTTAATCCATGAGCCACCACGGCAACCGTCTGCAAGTTGTTTTCAAGCGCCGCCAAATGGGCTGTAATATCAACACCGTACGCAAAACCGCTGATGATAACCGGTTCCAATGGGGCTATTTCAGAAACCAATTCCCTGCAGAAATCACGTCCGTAAGCGGTAATTTCCCGTGTCCCGACAATACTGATCAGTTTCCTGTCCTTTAGATTGATGTCCCCGGAAACAAAAAGGATCAGTGGCGCATCATAACAATGCCGCAATTTTTCAGGATAGCCGTCATCATAGAATGTTATCGCCCTAACCGCAGCATTTTCAATAAATGCCAATTCTTTTTCGGCTTTATCAAATGCGGTTTTGTCGTTTAGTTTCTGCATGGTAACGCTTCCAATCCCGTCGATTTTTTTGAGTTTTGGACGTTTTTCGGTAAAGATGGCCTCTGCACTTCCGAAGTGGGAAATCAGTTTCCTGGCATTAACATCTCCGATGCCCTCCGTCTTTTGAAGGGCCAAAAGGTAAAATAATTCTGTATGGCGCATAATAAGTATTTGAGGCTCAAGATATATATTTTCGCCGAAATTGTTAATAAAAATTGTTGATAAAATTTTGACACCACACCGTTATATTTAACTTTGTTCCTATGAAGATTGAACATTATTTATCACAGCTTTTATTCCGTTACCAATGTGTCACTGTCCCGGGATTCGGTGCTTTTCTCACTGAAATCCAGTCGGCGCAGGTCAATGATGGTACGCATGGCTTTAACCCGCCAAAAAAGTTGGTTTCCTTCAACGGCTATTTAAAAAATAACGATGGCCTCCTCGCCACGCACATATCACAGTCGGAACGAATTTCTTATGAATCAGCGGTCGATTTGATTCAAAAAGAAGTATCGCTCTGGCGCATCGCCCTTCAGAATAACCAATCGGTTTCGTTGACAAACATTGGAACGCTCGCGCTCAATTTTGAAGGCGGACTGGTTTTTGAAGCGAACAACCAAACCAATTACTTTACGGCTTCATTTGGTTTGTCATCTTTCGTATCTCCGGCCATTATCCGGCAGGCAGCTGTTGAATCGACCGTTGAAGATGAAAAACCGGTGATTGATCTGATGCCACAAAAGCAAAAGACAAATTACCTGAAATATGCGGCAATATTTGTGGTTGGACTGGGTACTGCCGGTTTCTTTGGCAACAATTACTACCAACAGCAGATTACAGCGCAGACACAATTGGTCCAAACTGAAGTGCAAAAAGAGGTACAGGGAAAAATCCAGGAAGCCACATTTGTGATCAGCAATCCGTTGCCCGATGTAACGTTGACTGTGAAACAGCCTAAAATGCCTTACCATATCGTGGCAGGTGCTTTCAGGAATGAAGAGAATGCGCAGAAAATTTATGATAAACTTGTCGGGCTCGGTTATAAGGCGCGGCGTATGGAGAAAAATCGCTTCGGGCTTTTCCCGGTGCTTTTCGGAAGTTATACCACTTATGGCGAAGCGCAATCCGCTCTGACTGAAATCCACAAGACGCAAAACCCCGATGCCTGGCTCTTGGTCAGGAAATTTTAAAAATATAATCCCGTAAATGCGGGATTTTTTTATGGCTGTAAGTATTATCTTTGCGAAAAAAATTATGCAGCCCAAACATCCCTCAGAATCGCTTACGATTTTAACCGACTTAGTGTTGCCAAGCGAAACCAATCCGCTGAATAATCTTTTCGGTGGCGAATTGCTGGCGCGTATGGACCGAGCGGCAAGTATCGCGGCGCGAAGGCATTCCAGAAGAATTACGGTTACGGCTTCCGTCAATCACGTGGCGTTCAACCGCAGTATTCCATTAGGAAGTGTGGTTACGATCGAGGCGAAAATATCCCGCAGCTTCAAGAGCTCGATGGAAATCTTCCTCGATGTCTGGATTGAGGACCGCGAATCTGGTATCAAGACCAAAGCAAACGAAGCCATTTATACATTTGTTGCCGTCGATGAAACGGGACGCCCGGTGGAAGTGCCGCCTGTAATTCCGGAGACTGATCTGGAGCAGGAACGGTTTGATGCCGCTTTACGACGCAAACAGCTGAGCCTGGTGTTGGCAGGAAAAATGAAACCCTCGGAAGCGACTGAGTTGAGGGCGCTTTTTATATAAAAAGCCAAAGCACATTTTCCGGTGTTTTTTGATTATAAGGTGACTTTGAGCAATTGTTTCTTTTTACCGCGTCTGCCCAAAAAGAAGCAATTATTTCCGGTGAAACTTCCTTTTGCCACCATAAAAGGAACTTCATTTAGTTCATCATCCAAAATTTCCTGAAAATCAAAATTTCCGTTTTTATCAATCCTTATGACATTGAGGTTTGATTTGTTTTTTCGCACTTGCTTGAACTGTATCCTCTCGTTACTCAATTTTTTTACTTTTTCCGCGGCGTTAATAAAAAAATAGACTTCATCGTTATAAACCGCAGAAGTATAAGAAAGAAATGCGGTGTCACCCTTTTCAGACTGCCGCTTATTAATATTGCGCGCCCATACCATTTCGCCATCACGATTTATTTTAACACTGACAATATCATCAAAATTATAATCGCTGTTGATGTTAGTGAAATTATCGTTTGGGTTATTATTGGTGTAATGTGAAGACGAGTACCCCATCAAGGTTGGCCAGGTATCGCGGTAAATTTCTTCGGCATTCAGTATTATCGCGTTGTCATTTGACACCAGTACATCTTTGATTAATAGAAACTTTAATTCTTCGCCTGCCTGTCCTCCATATTTATCTGAAATAAATTGTTGGCTAAATGGACTGTATTTTGATTTCAGGAGCGTTGTATTTATCGGGTCGAATTCAAAAAATGCGACACCTTTGTACCTATTGTCGTTCAAGTCGGAATAAAAACCCATGCCGTATAGCTTTTCGCCAATTACAACGATCTTCAGGTAACCGGAAAAATGTTCTGCGGGATCAATTTCTGTCACCAGTTCAGTATCAGCGCTGACTTTCGTTAGTTCAAAGACATATTTACCGCCTTCGCTCTTCTTTTTTGCGGTCTTTGAAAAATATTTACTCATGAGGAAAATGGAATTCCCATCTTCAGAAATATTGATGTTTTGAAAGAAGTATTTGCGTTTGTTTGTCTCCTTGGTGAGCACCCGTTCGAATTTTTGATTCAAATCCGCATCGAAAAGAAACACTTTGACTGCCTCAGTTTTCATTCCATCGAGGTCAATCACAATCGAAAAGGCATTCCGCGACTTGTTGGCCAGGACTGCAATACCGGATCCTTTATTATTTCCTTCTGAAGGCATTCCCGCATTATCCTCATCAAAGAATGGAAATCCCATTTTCTTTGTCCGACTGGCTACAAAAAAGCCTTCATCGTAATTGGGGAAAATCCGACGATCGATCGCCGACGACAATTCCTTCAACGAAAAGGAGCCAAAATCATTGGCTTCCTCCCGTGTCAATTCAAATAAAATTTTTTTAGTGATCTTAAAATCTGAGATGTCAAGAGTATTTGCCAAACAGACATATGATTTCTTTTTTAAGTCATAAAAAAACTCAATAATTTGAAACCGGTTTTTCATCAAAAATGTCCCGATAACAGTAGCGTCTTTTTCGGATACAGGGTGTTTTATTGGAATTTGGGCGGTTTTAAGCAGTTCTAAATTTTCGTTGTAATGCTCCACATAGTAACCATCCGCGCCCGAAAATACCGGGCCTTTATAACTGCGTACCAGCCAAAACCCTCCGGTTCCGTCCCCTTCAGTGAATCTTATGTTTGACTCTTTATATTCATCCTCAAAAATTTCACTTTTCTGGATCTGAAAGGGTATTTGTTGTGCCAGCATTGTCAAGCCGGACAATATTACTGCTGCAACAACAAAAAACTTTCTCATTCGTATAATGATAAATTATTTCCCCGTAAAATCCGCTTTCCTTTTCTCAAGAAATGCCGTCGTCCCTTCTTTGAAATCTTCCGTCCCAAAGCATTTCCCAAACGCTTTGATTTCAGTCTTAAAGCCGTCCATGCCTTCTTTGTAGCTTGCATTGACTGCTTTAATCGCCTGTCCAATTGCCATCGGAGAATTTCGCAATATTTTTTGGGCGATTCCCGTCGTAAATGAAATCAATTCGGCCTGCGGCACCACATAATTCACCAAGCCACAAGACTTTGCCTCATCAGCATTAATCATTCCGGCGGTCATGATCATTTCCATGGCCTTCCCTTTCCCGATAAGCTGCGGGAGGCGCTGTGTTCCTCCATATCCGGGAATAACCCCTAGTGATACTTCAGGCAGGCCCATCTTCGCATTGTCCGAGGCAATCCTGAAATGGCATGCCATCGCAAGTTCTAAACCACCGCCCAATGCAAAACCGTTGACGGCAGCAATAACCGGTGTACGCAGATTCTCTACAAAATCAAAAAGGATTTCCTGCCCATGTGCGGCAAGCTGTGCACCTTCTTCAATTGAAAAGGATGCAAATTCAGAAATATCCGCACCGGCAACGAATGCCTTTTCGCCTGAACCGGTAAGCAAAATCGCTTTTAAGGATGGGTTTTGCTCAGCATTCCTGAAGGCATCATGCAGTTCTTGTATCGTTTGTTTGTTTAATGCATTTAACTTATCAGGCCTGTTTATTGTGATTAAGGCAATCCCTTCAGGGAGATTTTCGGTGGTAACCAATATGTTTTCGTAGCTCATGGATCGATTTTAATGTGTTTTAATTTTTCAAATGTATCAAATTATTTGCCGGAATTCGCATCATTCCGCTCCCGAATCCGCTTATAAAACCGGAATCCGAGCATGATCAAAATGGAGAATAACAGTATTCCCAGCACGCCATAAATCCAATTGATGGCATCTTTTACAACAATCAGGAATACCACTGCAAAAAGGATAATCGTAGCCCCTTCATTCCAAAGCCGCATAAAGTTTGAGGTAAATTTTATCTCATTACGCTGCAATTGCTTGTAAATCTGGTGGCATTTCGCATGGTATAAAAAAAGCAGGAATACAAACCCTAATTTAACGTGCATATACGGAAGCTCCAAAAATACCGGACGGATGTAAAGGAGCGTCAATGCAAAAATTGTTGCCAGTACCGCCGACGGCCAGGTAATAATGTACCAAAGCCTGTAAGTCATGATCTTGTATTGCTGTTGCAGAATTTCTTTGTCCGGGGAAGGTTTTTTTGCCGCTTCAATCTGGTAAACGAAAAGCCTGACAATGTAAAACAATCCCGCGAACCAGGTGATAACAAAAATCAAATGCAGCGATTTTAAATAATCGAAATACTTTTCCATAATTGTTTCATTCGGATAACCGTTTCTATCTATGAATTATGATTTGGCCCAGTTGTTAATCCAGCCTGCCATTGTCCCACACCAGTTGTCATCATCATTGAGACAGGGGATTGCAACAAATTCTTCCCCACCGTTCTCCTTAAACTCGTGGTTGGCTTCCATGGCAATTTCCTCGAGTGTTTCCAGGCAATCTGCGACAAAAGCAGGCGTAACGACTGCAAGCTTCTTTATCCCTTTTGCGGGCATCTTATTGACCTCGACATCCGTATACGGCTCCAGCCATTTGTCGCCGGCCAATCGCGATTGGAACGTCTGGCTATATTTATCTTCCGAAATTCCCAGATACGCAACGACCTGCCGCGTTGTTTCATAACATTGATGGCGGTAGCAGAATTCGTGCGCCGGAGAAGGCGTGACACAACATTTATTGTCGATTTTACAATGTGATTTCGTTACATCGGTTTTGCGGATGTGGCGTTCCGGAATCCCGTGATAAGAAAACAACAAATGGTCATATTCAAAGTTCCCAAGGTGTTTTTTAATCGATTCGGCGAGATTTTTTATGTACTCCGGTTTATTATAAAATGCAGGGATATTGGTAAACTTCATCTCGGGAAAGTGCTTTTTCCGAAGTTCTTCTGCCAACACAAATATGGTTACAGTCGACGCCATGGCATGCTGCGGGTACAGCGGAAACAACATGACTTCCGTCACGCCTTTGTCATGCAACTTCTGTAGTCCGGATAAGATACTCGGTTTGCCATATCTCATGGCGAGTTCCATAGGGATGTCAACCTGCTTTTCGACTTTAGCAAACATCCTTTTGGATAAAACAATCAGCGGAGAACCTTCGTCCCACCATATCTTTTTATATGCTGACGCTGATTTCTCCGGTCTTTTCCTCAGGATAATGCCTCGAACGAGCAATGCACGCAGTAAAAATGGTACGTCAATGACGTATTTGTCCATTAGGAATTCATCGAGATATGGCTTTACGTCTTTTGCATCCGGACTTTCGGGAGAGCCCAGATTTACTAATAATGCTCCTTTCATTTATTTATTTTTATGTATTTGGATTGATGGACATTAAATATTTTTTGGGTGTTGTGGCAAATTTTTTCTTAAACGCGGAAATAAAATGGCTGCCGGTGCTGTAGCCGATTTTAAGCCCGACTTCATTGACATTGTAGGAGCCACTATCGAGTAGCTTGCGGGCATAATCCATTTTATAATCGAACAGAAATCCGTACACCGTATCGCCGTAAATCTGCTTGAATCCTGTCTTTAATTTTTTAAGGTTCAGGCCGACCTGGTCCGCCAATTCCTGTAAACCCGGTGGTTCAGCCATGTTGGCCAGGATGATTTCCTTGGCCCGTCTTATTTTCATCACGTTGTCCTCGTCGATTAAAAACGGACATTGTTCTGCATTTGGATCCTCACTTCGGTTAAAATACAGGCTCAGCAACTCGTATCCTTTCCCTTTATAATATAAATTTTTGATAGACGGATTCAGGTTAAAATGAAAAAGCTGGCTCAGTACAATCGCCATCGATGGACTGATGTTGCTTTCATTGTAATATTTCTTATCCTTATTCTCATCACTTAAAAACGGAATGTAATCTGCTTCCGCAGAAAAGAGCGAGTGGAATTTCTTAATCGAAACAATTACGGAAATCACCCACGAATGAGGAGCCAATTCAAGATTCAAAGGCAATTCTTTCTGCGGATTATAGAGCAAAAGCGCCTTTTCTTCGTTTAAATCCAACCCATAATTTCCTTGATTAAAAATAAATTTGGCCTTGCCCTTGATGCCGAAATGAAACTGAATCAGGCCCTGATGTATCTGTCTTTCAGCACGAAAAACATTGTTGTCATCGTTCTGTAGCCTTAGCATTACAAAATCTTCCTCAATTTTTATTTCCTCCAGAGAACCCATAGCGATGTTTTTTCGTATATGATTTTGAAACCAGCGAATTTATTTATTTAGAATTATTCTACATAACAAATTTCTTAAGGCCTGATTTCATTACAAATTTAATAGAATTTACGTTGTTACTGGCATTTTGGATTAAAATATCCCGGAGCGATACAAATAGTCCTTCCAGCGTTATTTTTATATGATGGTTAATAATAATTTTGTCTAACTTATGATAGGAGTGGAATATGGCGAATAGTTACATTACAAAACATCACTATTTTTATAGTGTTGGTTTAAGCTACAAAAAAGCTGATGCTGCGATACGCGGTAAATTCAGCTTAGACGCTTCCTCAAAAAGCCGCCTGTTGGCACAGGCAAATGAAGAAGGCATCGAAAGCCTCATTGTTACCTCTACCTGCAATAGGACTGAGATTTACGGTTTTGCTGAACACCCGTTCCAACTGATTAAATTACTCTGCGACAATACCAAAGGTACTGTTGAGGAATTTCAAAAGGTAGGTTTCGTATATAAAAACCAGGAAGCGGTTGACCATATTTTCCGTGTCGGGACAGGGCTTGACAGCCAGATTCTTGGCGATTTTGAAATCATCAGCCAGATCAAATCTTCATTTGCGGAAGCGCGTTCCCTCGGGTTGATCAACACCTACATGGATAGGCTGATCAACGCCGTTATCCAGGCGAGTAAAAAAATCAAGAACGAGACGGAAATCAGCTCAGGCGCCGCGTCTGTTTCATTCGCATCTGTACAGTACATTATCCGGAATATTGAAGACATCCGCAACAAGAATATCCTGCTTTTCGGAACGGGCAAAATTGGAAGAAACACTTGCGAAAATCTGGTGAAGCATACCAAAAACGAGCACATTACATTAATCAACCGCACCAAAGACAAAGCGGAAAAGCTGGCCGGAAAGTTAAATCTTATTGTAAAGGATTTTTCTGAACTGCACCTGGAACTTCAGAAAGCCGATGTAGTTGTCGTCGCTACCGGCGCCCAAAACCCAACCATTGACAAAGCCATCCTGAACCTTAAAAAACCAATGTTAATTCTCGATCTTTCCATTCCAAAGAATGTTCATGAAAATGTTCAGGAATTAAATGGAGTGACGTTAATTCATATGGATCATCTGTCACAGATGACCGACGATACACTTGAAAAACGCAAAACACACATTCCTGCGGCTGAAGCCATCATTGAAGAGATTAAAGAAGAATTTCTTACCTGGACCAAAGCGCGCAAGTTTGCCCCAACAATCCATGCACTGAAAGAAAAGCTCAACGCAATTAAAGATTCTGAACTGGATTTTCAAAGCAAAAAAATCATCGGTTTTAACGAAGAACAGGCTGAAATCATCAGCGCACGAATCATACAGAAAATCACCACGCATTTCGCAAACCACCTGAAAGACCACAACACCATGGTAGACGAAAGCATAGAATGGATCGAGAAAGTTTTCCAGATCGAAGCCAGCGCAAAATAATGAACAAGACCATCCGCATTGGAACACGCGACAGCGAACTGGCCCTTTGGCAGGCGCATACCGTAGAGAAAAAACTAAATGACCTGGGCTATTCCACAGAAGTCATTGCGATAAAATCGACAGGCGACCTGATTTTAGACAAGCCCTTATACGAATTCGGGATTACCGGAATTTTTACCAAAACACTTGATGTCGCCATGATTTCAGGACAGGTAGACATCGCCGTACACTCGATGAAAGATGTCCCCACAGCCTTACCGAAAGGCATCATCCAAAGCGCCGTACTCGAACGTGAAAACCCCGTAGACATTCTCGTTTTCAACGAAACGCCCGATTTTACACAACCGCTCACCATTGCCACCGGAAGCCTCCGCCGACAGGCGCAATGGCTGCACCGCTATCCACACCATCAGGTAACAGACCTGCGCGGAAACGTCAACACGCGCCTGCAAAAACTAAAAGACAACAATTGGGGCGGAGCAATATTCGCTGCGGCTGGCCTGGAAAGGCTCGGTATCACCCCAAAAAAACATATTGATTTAGACTGGATGATTTCGGCACCAGCACAAGGCGCCATGGTCGTAGTAACGATGCATGACGATTTCTTCAGTACAGAAGCCGTTCAAAAACTGAATCACCGCGACACCGAAATCTGTACACACATTGAAAGGCAGTTCCTGAAAACGCTCGAAGGCGGCTGTACAGCTCCAATCGGTGCTCTGGCACAAATTATTGGAAATGAAATCCGCTTCGAAGGCATGTTGTGCGCATTGGACGGGAAAGATAAAATCCAGATTGAAAAGACAATTTCAATGGAACATTACAGCGATTTCGGCAGCGAATGCGCGAAAGAAATCCTGCAGAACGGCGGCGAAAACGTCATGGACAAAATCAGGAAAGACCTGAACAAATGATACGCGTTCTTTCCACAAAAAAGCTGTTGCCAAACCAACGGCAGTTTTTACTGAATGCCGGAATCTCCGTTCTTGAAGCCGATTTCATTTCGGTACAACATATCAATTTTACGTTCACAGACATTCATGACAACCTGATTTTTACGAGTTCCAACGCGGTGAATGCCGTCGCAGCGCACCCGGATGTGCAGGAAATTAGAAGAAAACCCTGCTTTTGCGTGGGCGAAAAAACCGCACAAAAATTAGATGAAGCTGGATTTACGGTTTTGGAAATTGCTCCAAACGCGGCCGATCTTGCCGAAATCATCAAAAACGGATACCGCTCCGAAACCTTTACGTTTTTCTGCGGAAACCTGCGTCTGGAAACGTTGCCGTTAAGCCTCAAAATATCAGGTATACATTTCAATGAAATCGAGGTGTACGAAACTGCTTTGGCACCAAAAAAAATAGACGCCAGCGTCAACGGAATACTTTTTTTCAGTCCGTCGACGGTAGAAGGATTTCTGGCGGCGAACAGCATTTCAAGCGAAACCTGCTTTTGTATTGGTGCAACTACCGCAAAAGCTTTGGCACAGAAAACACAAAACATCGTGATTGCGAACAAACCTAGTGTCGAAAACGTGATCATCCAAACCATACAATATTTTAAATAAATGGCGATTAAAAACGACTTATTCCTGAAAGCCCTTCGTGGCGAAACTGTTCAAAGACCTCCTGTGTGGATGATGCGCCAGGCCGGAAGATACCTGCCTGAATTTATCGCCCTGCGCGACAAATACGATTTCTTCACGCGATGCCAGACACCGGAGCTTGCCGCTGAAATCACCGTACAGCCGATTCGGCGTATCGCACCTGACGCCGCAATCTTATTTTCGGATATCCTCGTCGTACCTCAGGCAATGGGCATCGAAGTGCTGATGAAAGAAAGTGTCGGACCATTTTTGCCAAACCCGATACGCACGCCGCAGGACGTAGAAAAAGTCATTGTTCCGGACATCGACGAAACACTTGGCTATGTGATGGACGCCATCAAGTTGACGAAGCAAATGCTCAATGATGAAGTGCCGTTAATCGGTTTTGCAGGCTCACCATGGACAATTTTCTGCTACGCTGTAGAAGGGAAAGGCTCCAAAAGTTTTGATACGGCCAAAGGGTTCTGTTTCACGCATCCTGAAGCCGCGCACGTGCTGTTGCAAAAAATCACTGATACGACTATTGCCTATTTAAAGAAAAAAGTCGCTGCAGGAGTGAATGCAGTTCAGGTTTTCGACTCTTGGGGCGGCATGCTTTCGCCGGTCGACTACCAGGAATTTTCATGGAAATACATCAACCAGATCGTGGAAGCGCTCGCCGATGAAACGCACGTGATCGTATTCGGGAAAGGCTGCTGGTTTGCATTGGGCGAAATGGGCAAAAGTAAAGCATCGGCGTTAGGTGTCGACTGGACCTGTTCGCCAAGGAATGCGCGCTATCTGTCGGGAGGGAACATCACCTTACAGGGAAATTTTGACCCATCGCGTTTGCTGTCCCCAATTCCTACGATCAAGAAAATGGTCCACCAGATGATTGACGAGTTCGGTAAGGATAAATACATCGTGAACCTTGGACATGGGATTCTGCCGAACATTCCCGTAGACCACGCCAAAGCATTCATCGATGCCGTAAAAGAATATCCCTCCAAATAGATTCTGATGAAAAAAACGCTATTCTTGTTGGCGCTTTGTCTGACAATGTTTTCGTGCAAAACATATCTAATAAGCCCGCAAAGCCTCAAAGAACAACTTGAATCGACAAATCCTGAAGGGGCAAAACAGGCAAAAATCAACAATCCTTTGCTTGGTGGGACGATTTCTTATCAGGCAAATGCATTGAGTGTAGTGAATGTCATGAGTAAGGATGGAAACTTAGTGACGCTCGCCAATTCTCCATCACTGGAAACCCGCGTTACGCTCAGAAACGGCAAGAAATACACCGTGTATTTTGATACGCTGATGTTACAAAATGGTATTCTTTTCGGAAGCGGAGCGAAACTGTTTAAAATTGCAGAACGGGAAATTCCTTTTGACAGCATCGTAAAAGTGGAAATTCAGGACGGTGGTAAAAATTACACTTACAAATAATCAATAGTTATGCCTCTAACAGCCGGGCTGCGCGACGAAGAAAATGAACGCATCAACAACATCCTGAAAAGGCTGCTGGAACTCGCGTTTGTTCCTGACTTGCTCGACACAGAACTGAACGGCATCGGGTTAAATACAGCCACGCTTCTTGAGATGACGCCTGAGGGACTCGTTTCACACCTTGAAAAACTGCATTTCGACTGGCAGAACGCCGAAAATTTCGCCGATTTCCTGTCCCAATTCCCTGAAGGAAAACTCATTGCAAAAGCCATCGTGGTATACGAATACATTCAAAAGGAAAGCAAGACATTCTCTTTTGATATTTACCACAAAATTGCCGCTGCAAAAGCCCATGAATGATTTCTGGACAATAGTGACCCCTTATGAGATCCAGCCTGAAGCATTCTTTAGCCTGGTGCATAGAAACCGCGAACACATCCGGAAAACATTCCCAAAAACCCTGGCGAATTGTATTTCTGCTGAAAAAACAAACGAATTCATACTGGCTTCAAAAAAAAGACAGGACAACCGGGAAGGATTTAACTTCTTTATAAAACATACCGAAACCAACGGACTGATCGGATATGTGTCCATTAAAAACATCAACACCGGAATTGCCAAATGTGAACTGGCGTATTTTGTCGACAAGGACTTTGAAGGCCGCGGCATTATTTCCAGCGCTGTTTCAGAAACCATCGATTATTGTTTCGAAAACCTTGGCATGAATAAAGTATACATCTGCACTTCAAAAACAAATGCAGCCAGCCAGCGCATTGCCACAAAGCACGGTTTTATTGCCGAAGGCACGCTGCGCGAGGAATTCAGGAATGGCGACGGCGCGTTGGAAGATATTATTTATTTTGGATTGCTAAAATCAGATCATCATGAAAGACCAGTTCTATAACTACATATTAAACCTGCAGGATACCATTTGTGCCGCGCTTGAGAAATCTGACGGCACGGCTACCTTCCGCGAAGACTTATGGGAACGCCCGGAAGGCGGTGGCGGCAGGACCCGTGTGATTGAAAATGGCGCAGTCATTGAAAAAGGCGGTGTCAACATTTCCGCAGTCCATGGAACACTGCCGGAAGCCATGCGCCAACTGTTCAACGTGGGCGAAGCCGACTTTTTTGCCTGCGGTCTCAGCCTCGTCATCCACCCAAAAAACCCAATGGTCCCTACAGTGCATGCGAATTGGCGTTATTTCGAAATGTATGATGGCGAAGGCAATGTCATCCAGCAATGGTTTGGAGGAGGCCAGGATTTGACACCGTACTACCTGTTTGAGGAAGATGCAATTCATTTTCACCAAACCTGCAAAACGGCCTGTGACAAACACGACGCTTCATTCTATCCGAAATTCAAAAAACAATGCGACCAGTATTTCTGGAATGCGCACCGCAACGAAGCCCGCGGGATCGGCGGATTGTTCTTCGATTATTGCAAAGCGGAAAACGGCAAAACGATGGAAGATTGGTATAATTTTGTCACTGAGGTCGGGAACAGCTTTACAGAAGCTTACATCCCCATTGTGGAAAAACGAAAAGCGCTTCCCTATTCAGAAGCACAGCGCAACTGGCAGGAAATCCGCCGCGGCCGCTATGTAGAGTTTAACCTCGTTCACGACAAAGGCACATTGTTCGGACTAAAAACCAATGGCCGTATCGAAAGCATCCTGATGAGCCTTCCACCACATGTGCAATGGGTATATGACCATCATCCGGAAGCGGGAAGCGAGGAAGATAAATTAGTAGGTGTTCTGAGAATTCCCGTGGAGTGGATATAATATAGCTTTTAGCTGTCAGCATATGAAACCGCAAATGAAAGATTATAGAAAACTTTTAGTTTGGCAGAAAGCACATCAATTGGCCCTTGATGTATATAAGGAAGTTAAGGTATTTCCGAAAGAAGAAATATTCGGACTTTCAAGCCAGATGAAAAGGGCTGCCATTTCCATTCCTATGAATATTGCAGAAGGCTGTGGCAGAAAAACAGATAAAGACTTTTGCCGTTTCCTGATTATTGCTTTCGGATCGGCAAACGAATTGGAATATCAAATCATATTAAGTACTGACCTGACATTTATTGAACGCCAACAAAGCTTACCTTTATTAGCTCAAATCGAAGAAATAAAAAAAATGCTTAACGGATTAATCACGAAGTTAAACCACGTCGGCTGACTACTGAAAGCTGACAGCTAAATGCCAAAAACTATGTTCAACAGAAACCGAAGATTAAGAACCAACGAATCCATCCGCTCCATTGTCCGTGAAACCAGCCTGAGTCCACAGGATTTCATGCTCCCAATGTTTGTCGCTGAAGGAAAAGACATCAAATCCGCTATTCCGTCGATGCCTGGAATTTACAGGCATTCGCTTGACAACACCATAAAGGAAGTGAAAGAAGCCTGGGATTTAGGCATCCGTGCCGTCAACATATATGTGAAAGTTTCGGAAAATCTCAAGGACAACACCGGAAAAGAAGCCTGGAACAAAGATGGCCTGATGCAGCAAACCATCCGCGCCATCAAGGACACCGTACCGGAGATGATCGTCATGCCTGACGTCGCACTCGATCCTTATTCCATTTACGGACACGATGGCATTATCGAAAATGGGTACGTCGTGAACGATCCAACAATTGACGCCTTAACCCGGATGAGCTTAAGCCATGCGGAAGCGGGTGCGGACTTTGTTGCGCCGTCCGACATGATGGACGGAAGGGTCTATGCGATCAGAAAAGCACTCGAGGAAAACGGCCACCACAACGTCGGGATTATGAGTTACAGCGCGAAATATGCGTCGGCCTTTTACGGGCCTTTCCGCGATGCATTGGACTCGGCTCCGGTCGATGCGCAAAACATCCCGAAAGACAAAAAGACCTACCAGATGGACTATGCCAACCGCATCGAAGCCATTAAAGAAGCATTGGATGACGTTTCGGAAGGCGCCGATATCGTGATGGTGAAACCCGGAATCGCTTACCTGGATATCGTGCGCGAGGTAAAAAATGCCGTGAATGTTCCCGTTGCCGTGTACCACGTTTCTGGCGAATATGCGATGATCAAAGCCGCTGCCGAACGCGGCTGGCTGGACCATGACCGCATTATGATCGAGCAGTTGTATTGTATCAAGCGCGCCGGTGCGAGCCTGATTTCGACGTATTTTGCGAAGGAAGCATCCGTGCTTTTGAATAAATAATTTAAAGCGCTTTTTCCCGCTCTCCGCTGTATCTTTTTTATTTTGTCACCCTGAGCGCAGTCGAAGGGCGATCCTGCAAAACAAAAAAGGATGCCGCTTCTCCCGAAGCTTCGGGACGGGGCTAGGGTTCAGTATATTTACAAGATGAAAACTTATATTAGATTCATGATGCTGTTGTTACTGATTGGTTCCGGAGCCATGATTTATTGGTTTTCAATGTCGCAGGAGTTGCCGCAAAACGAACCGCCTTGCGGAGAACATTTCATCTGCGGCACACCAAGTTTACTTTTGGATTCGGTCGCCCAAAAAGGGAGGGCGTTATATAATTCAAATTGTTTAGCATGCCATAAACTGGATGCAAAAATGACCGGGCCGGCTCTAAGAGGTGTCGCTTCTGCTTATAAAAAAGCAAAATTAAACCTTTATCAGTACCTCCACGGCACGCGGAAGCACACGCTTTACAATGGTAAATTTAAAGACTCCTGTGCCGTTTTTCCACAACTCACCAAGCAGGAAATTTCTGCAATTGAAACATATATACAATGAAAACAAGAATTTATTTAACACTAATTGTCGCGCTATGGTTTCTCGGCTGTAAACAGGAAACGCCAAAAGACCATAGATCGTCCGAAACAGAAGAAACCCAAACACCGGTGCAGCTTGGCCGGGAACTATTCGAAGGCAAAGGCAATTGCTACTCCTGCCATAAGCCGGATCAGAAAATCATCGGACCCAGCCTGCAGGAAATCGCCAAAATCTACAAAGCCCAAAATGGTGACATCGTAAATTTCCTGAAAGGGAATGGCGCGCCATTGGTAGATCCATCGCAATACGAAGTCATGAAAACCAATTTCGCCATTACGAAAAACATGACCGACGAAGAACTGCAGGCGCTCGAAGCTTACATTTACAGTTTTAAGTAACCTTTTACTTAACCCTTTTGAACGGGCACTCCTTTCCACCGCCTGGTTGGTTCCGTATTCCGGCTGGTCGGTTCCATGCGCCGGCTGGTTACTCTCTTACGCTGGCTGGTTAATTCCTTCCGTCCGTTGAATATGGGTTTTCAAATGCCTCCATGAATCGACATTGGGAGTTTCATTCTTTATAAACTAAGAAAGCAGCGGCTTTGTAACGCTGCCGCTTATGCTTATCTTTACAAAATGAAAACCGCCTACATCCAAACGCCCTTAGGTACCGCTGAAATTTCAGGCGATGAAAATGGCATTGCGATGATTTCCATACGGAATTCCGAAACAGAAATTTCTGAAAATATTCCGGAAACGCTCCGGGAAGCAGTAGACCAGCTCCGGGATTATTTCGCAGGGAAACGAACAGATTTTACATTTAAACTGAATCCTTCGGGAACGGATTTCCAGCAAAAAGTCTGGCAGGAACTGCTTAAAATCCCTTATGGCAAGACCGTTTCCTATATGGATATCACCAAAAAACTGGGGGATGTCAAAGCCATCCGCGCCGTAGCTTCGGCCAATGGCAAAAACCCGCTTTGGATCGTAGTCCCGTGTCATCGCGTCATTGGCACCGATGGTTCTCTCACAGGTTATGCCGGCGGTTTATGGCGCAAAAAATGGCTGTTGGAACACGAATCGCCGACCGCACAACAAAGCCTTTTTTAATCTTAAGGAATTACGCACAAATAAATTGTGTAAATTAGTCCGTACAACTTCTAAAACGGCACTATGAAATTCCTTAAAAAATTCCTCAAATGGTTCACCATCATCATCGTTTCCATCGTGATCCTTTTATATGTGACAGGATACGGATACCTCATTACCGCTGTACGTACAGTATATTTCCACGGCCATGTGACCGCCTTCCTGGACGATTACTACTATTTTGAAAACAGGACAATTCCTAAGGGCAATCCGCAACCCTGGGCCGAGTCAACAGACTACAACAAAATCAGCCTGACGGAGTCGCTTGAAAAACAAAACAAGGAACTCGGCACGATTGCGTTTTTGGTCATCAAGAATGACAGTGTTTTCAGCGAAACCTATTATGACGATTATAACAAAGATTCCAAATCCAACTCTTTCTCGATGGCGAAAAGTGTGGTCTCTGCCTGTCTCGGAAAAGCGATCATGGAAGGGAAAATCAAAAGCCTCGACCAAAAGGTGTCCGATTTTTTTCCGGAATTCAAGTTGGGTACTGCGGTAAAGATGACCGTGGGGGACCTCTCGTCAATGGCTTCCGGACTGAATTGGGATGAATCCTATTACAGTCCGTTTTCCATCACCACACGCGCGTATTTCGACGACGATTTAAATAAGGTCGTGCTGGGATTAAAGGGCGTTGACGAACCAGGAAAATCATATAAATATTTAAGCGGAAACACCCAATTGTTGGCGATGTGTATTGAAAAGGCCGCGGGGAAAAGTCTCGCCGATTATGTATCGGAAAGTTTCTGGAAGCCGATGGGCGCCGACAATGAAGCTCTTTGGCAAACCGACCATAAGGACGGCATGGTGAAGGCGTATTGTTGTTTTGCGTCGAACGCCCGCGATTTTGCCCGATTTGGAAAGCTGTATAAACAATTTGGGAAGTGGAATGGGAAGCAAATCCTCGACAGTGCTTTCATTGCAAAATCAGTAACACCGCGGTTTAAGGATGCGCCACATTATGGTTATGGCTGGTGGCTTTTTGACTATAAAGGCAGGCACGGTTTTTACATGCGGGGTCATTTGGGCCAGTACGTAATTGTCATTCCAAAAGACGACGTAATCATTGTACGGCTGGGCAAAAGCCATATTCATAGTACTACGGGAAGTCCGCACAGCGACGATTTTTTTGTATATTTGGATCAGGCCTATGCGATGTTAGCCAAAAGAAAATAAACGCCAATTAAAATAAATTACACGCCATGATCGAAAAAATCCAACTGCCGAACATCCTGTTCCTCGACATTGAAACCGTTCCCTGTGAGGAACATTACCAACAACTTGATGACGACTGGAAACTGCTGTGGGAACAGAAAACGCAATACCAGCGCCGTGATGAATATACACCCGAAGATTTTTATGACCGGGCGGGAATCTGGGCTGAGTTTGGGAAAATTGTTTGTATTTCTGCCGGATATTTTACGCTGAAAGGTGACATCCGCCACTTCCGGGTGACTTCTTTTTTTGGCAATGAAGTGCAACTTCTAAAAGACTTCAACAACCTGCTGAACAACCATTTCAACCAGGCACAGCATGTGTTGTGCGGACACAATGCAAAGGAGTTTGACATTCCGTTCCTGGCAAGACGGATGATTATCAACGGAATACAGATTCCATCAAAATTGAATCTGTTTGGGAAAAAGCCATGGGAAATTCCGCATCTCGATACGCTTGAATTGTGGAAATTTGGCGATTACAAACACTTTACGTCTTTAAAACTACTCACTAAAGTACTCGGAATACCCTCACCGAAAGGCGATATCGACGGCAGCCAGGTAGGCCATGTGTATTATGTCGAAAAAGACATTGACCGCATCGTCACCTATTGCGAAAAGGACGTCATTGCAGTTGCGCAGGTATTCCTAAAACTACGCCGCGAAGAATTATTGGTTGATGATGAGATTATACATGTTTAGACAGAATAAAAAAGAGACAAGAGTCAGGATTATCTAAACGAACCTCCTGCTTCTTGTCTCTTGCTTCTTGATTCCGGGGTTCCCTACCTACTCAAAACCACTTTTTTCGATGTCTTAATATGCTCATTTTCGATGGAAAGCACGTACATCCCATCCTGTAACTGGCCGATATTCATCGACTCCGTAGTTAATGACGTTTGTTTGGAGAATATCTTTCGTCCACGAAGGTCATAAAGCGTAATTGTAGTATCTTCAGCATTGTCCGGAAGATTGACATTTAAGATGCCCGTAGTTGGATTTGGATACACGGATACATTGTCCGCCATCTGGTTTTCAACCGAAAGATTGGCTGAAACGACGTTGCAAAAATTCAGGCTGAAGCTGTTGATTGTCCCGCCATCTCCATTGTATGCATCGACCACATAGAGCGTCCAGACACCGTCGGCCGGCATGTTGTTGAAGCTGCTCAGGGCATCAAGTGGCTTTACCGTTCCCGAAATGCCAGGATTAGCGCCACAGGTATAATTTATACCCGCATCACTGATTGTCGCCACAATGTTGTCGTTGTCTCCGCATGGTTCTTCAAATATCCTGATAAACGGGTTACCCAGTGCATCAGGCCCTTCAAGATATACCGTAAAATCTTCTATGTAGGTATGCGTGATGTCGATATTGGCCGTCAGGTTTCCGACGGTCATTCCGCCGGTGACTGTTACAGGAACCGATCCGACAGCGTTGGCCGTGTTGGCAATTGATGCGTCTGAAAAATCGGTTGCTGCGAATACCAGGTTGCAATTCTGCGATCCTGTATCAAACCGGTTCACTGTATTGGAGACCGCCTGTCCACAAACATTAACCGGAAGCACCCTCCAATAGTATTTGGTAGATTGGCTTAACCCAGTAACCGCATATTCCGTTTGCAGCGTCTCCTGATCCACCACTAACGCAGTAAACGTGGGTGTAGTAGAAACTTGTAAACGGTAACTTTGCGCATTGACACCTGGCTCCCAATCCAGATTAAGCGCTGTCGCAAGACCCTGTTGCATATTGGCTGGGCTGACCAATGTGAGATTTTCATAATTGTTTGTGTAAATTTTCAGGTTTACATTCTGGATTTCAGATTCTGAACTGTTTTGTCCTTTAAATCCAATGATATAATCACCTGGAGCAAGGCTTTGAAGATTTGAAAGTGTCATTGTCACAGGATCCGGCAGGGTCAGTGACTGTTCGCTGAAAGTAGCCACCACTCCGGGCGGCAGGTTTACTGCGGAAAAAGACGTAGGGTCAAAGGAGCTGGTAATGTAATTGAACGTATAAGACGCGGTTCCGGTGCTGCATACCACCTGGTCAGGAGAAGCCGGCGTTAAAGCGAACTCCGAATCAGACCCAGTTACAACAAGGGAAAAATCCTGCCACCCTCCCGAGAGTATACCCTTGTGTGTCACCGTGATGGTGTACGATCCTGAGGCATTGGGGATATCGATCCTTTCAACATTGTCCACATTATTATCAGAATTGTTTGTTGCAACCAAATTGGCATTTGCCCTTAAGCGCCATGGGTAAAAAGTAGTTGCGTTTTTAGTAATACGGATATCAAGGTCGTTTACAAGGGCCGGCGTGGCATCGTTTGCGATTCCGCTGGCAACTTCGCCAGGAACATCGGTCCATGCAATCGTAGCAGACAGCGGCGTGACGCCATCAGAATTTACCGTGATGCTGTATGTTTGCCCCTGAACAAGATGTTCTTCAGAGATAATCGAGCCAATACCATTATTCGTAATCGCTTCCGCAGCTTTCTTAGCGTTTAATAATCCCCAGCCAAAGACTGCATCAGGTCCAGCTAGTCCCGCATCGTCTGCTGTGTGGCAGGCCACCGCTTTCAACGTGGCTGCTTTCATGAAATTCTGATTGGTATTTTTGTAATGTTGTTGCAGCAACAAGAGCGTTCCCATTACGTTGGGTGAAGCCATCGAAGTTCCCGAAATGGAGCCGTAATCAGTGTCACTTGACTGGAAGGTGGAATATAAGTTTGTACCATTTCCGGTAATATCCGGCTTGATGCGCAAATCATCGGCTGGTCCCTGACTGCTGCTGCTATTAATCGAAACACCAATCAAATCGCCCTGTGCAGAAATATTAGCATCCTGGCAATTCGCTACAACAAGATTATTCTTAGACACCTTATTTCCTGTCAGCTTATCAAAACCCGGCGTAGATGCGCCCGCATTAGGATCTCCGCCATTATTTCCTGCCGAAGCAACCATGAGATAATAGGGAGCATTATAGGCGATTTCATCCCAGGTGCGCGCGTCGTCGTCATAAGATCCAACATAAAAGTCAGGCACTGATGTCGACGGTACGCCGTAGGAATGGTTGGAGAGCAACATTCCCATTTGTACTTCTGACAAGGCCTCACCGGTGTCATTGGTCCAATTAAACGTACGGGCATTGGCCATAGGTGCCATTCCTTTTGCAGCGGGATCAACTCCAGCCGCAATTACCGTCCCGGTTACATGGGTAGCATGGAAATTGTTTCCGTCGGGTCCTGCGGTGGCATCTACTACTGCAACCCTACCGCCAAATTCCTGATGGGAAGCCCGGACTTTTCCTCCGTCCCAAACCCTCGCTGTCATTCCCTGTCCTTTTAGGTTGTAGCTAAACTGAAGGATATTGGCCCGGGTTGAAATGGCAGCGTTGATATTTGAAGTAGAATAATAAATGGGAAAACCAAGCGGAGACACTTTCACCAATTCTTCCTGCGAGCCATCCTTTCCTGTACGGAATTCGGGCCAGCCATTAATCCTGGCAAGTTGCAAGGCCTTTTGCTTTTCTATTTCAGATTTTCTTGTGTATTGTTGCTCGAGCGCTTTAAGCTTAACCAAGTCATAATGTTTCACGATTTCGTTAATTTCCTTGGCATTCTGGGCAAATCCTTTTGCTCCAAAAAAGAATATTGAAGCCAACATGAAAAAGCCTAATTTGTAAGTTGCAGTATTCAAAATATTATTTGTTATTTAAGAAAAAGTTCGCCAAATATATGCATTTGAGGGCTAAGATGTTAAGCTCCTTCTAAATTTTACGTTTTAAATCTTAATCTGGTTTCTGTGCTCACAAGATTGTTTTTAGTATTTTTATCCAATGGATCAAAAACCCTTGCTTACCATACAGGACCTCGAAATCTCTTTCCGCGGTAAAGACGGATGGCAACCTGTTATCCATCATATTTCCTACTCACTTTTTGAAAATGAAATCCTGGGGATTGTCGGCGAATCGGGATCAGGAAAATCCGTTTCTTCACTCGCCATCATGGGCTTGCTTCCTAAAGAGATTTCAAAACTCTCATCTGGTTGCGCTCTTTTTGATGGAAAGGATGTTTCAAAACTGAATCAAAAAGAACTGCAGTTGCTTAGAGGCAATGAAGTCTCAATGATTTTTCAGGAACCCATGAGTTCGCTCAACCCCTCTTTGCGGTGCGGTTTTCAGGTACAGGAAATATTATTACGGCATACGTCACTGTCAAAAAAACAGGCATATGCGGAGGTGATTTCGTTATTTGAAAAAGTAAAACTTCCAGATCCGGAGGCGCTTTATGAAAAATATCCCCACCAGATTTCCGGAGGACAAAAGCAACGCGTCATGATCGCTATGGCCATCGCCTGTAAGCCGAAGCTTCTCATAGCAGATGAGCCCACCACTGCGCTCGACGTTACCGTCCAAAAAGAAATTATCCAACTCCTTAAGGAAATCCAGAAAGAAACCGGCATGAGTATCATTTTTATTTCGCATGACTTATCGCTGGTCTCCGAAATCGCTAACCGCGTTTTGGTGATGTATAAAGGTGAGATTGTGGAACAGGGTGCCATCAACAGTGTTTTTCACAAGCCGCAACACGTTTACACCAAAGCGCTTATCAGTTCGCGGCCGTCACTTGACGTAAGGCTAAAACGGTTGCCAACGATCAAGGATTATCTGGAAAATACGGTACCAACAGCCATCGTGTCTGCGGCTGACCGAGCGGAAAGTCAGGAGAAGTTATATGCAAGTCTCCCTTTGCTCGAAGCCATGAATGTGGAAAAAGAATATTTTTCATCGGTTGGGTTGTTGGGCAAAAAGCATGGGTTTAAGGCGGTAAACGATGTCAGTTTTAAGTTGTACGAAGGAGAAACGCTTGGGCTTGTCGGTGAATCGGGATGCGGAAAATCCACACTTGGCAATGCCATTCTGCAATTGGACAAAGCGACTTCCGGGCAGATTTTTTATCGTGGGACAGACATTACAAAACTCACCCCTTCCCAAACCAAGAAACTGCGACGGGAAGTCCAGATTATTTTCCAGGATCCCTATTCCTCACTAAATCCAAGAATACCTGTGGGTAGGGCGATTATGGAACCCATGCAGGTACACGGCTTGTATAAAAATGACCAAGAGCGCAAAGCAAAAACGATTGAAATCCTGGAACGAGTCGGTTTAAATGAAAGCCATTTCGTCCGTTATCCACATGAATTTTCAGGTGGCCAAAGGCAGCGGATCGGAATCGCAAGAACGATTGCTCTGCATCCAAAATTAATCGTCTGTGATGAATCTGTATCGGCATTAGACATTTCAGTGCAGGCACAGGTCCTGAATTTACTGAATGAACTCAAGGAGAATTTTGGCTTTACGTATATTTTTATTTCACATGATTTGGCCGTCGTTAAATATATGAGCGATCAGGTCATGGTGATGAATAAAGGGAAGATGGAGGAAATCGCGGATGCCGATACATTGTATGCCCATCCAAAAAAAGAATATACTAAGAAACTTATTGATGCTATCCCGAAAGGAAATTAAAAAAACGAAGCGTTATGGGCGATATTTTTAATCCTGACGACAACAATAACATCCTCCAGAGACTTGAAAAATTATCCTCGACAACGCAGCCGTTGTGGGGAAAGATGAACGCGTCACAAATGCTACTGCACTGCCAGAAGCCGATGGATGTCGCGACCGGAAAATTAAACCTGAAACACGGGCTTATCGGATGGTTGTTTGGCAAAATGGCGAAAAAAAGTTTCCTGAAAAAACAGGGTTTTGGGAAGAACTCGCCGACCGCGCCACAATTTAAGATTGTAGAAACGCCGGACTTTGATCAGGAAAAAATAACGCTGGTGCAGGAGGTGAAGGCATTTGGTGAAAAAGGACCGGCGATCATCGTAAATAAAACGCATCCGTTTTTCGGGTTTATGAGTGACGAGGAGTGGGGGTCGTTACAATACCTCCATCTTGACCACCATTTGAAACAATTTGGCTTATAAAAAAAGCCTGCAAAAACAGGCTTGGATTTTTAATTGATTACCATTTCGGGAATTTCTGCTTCAATAATCAGTTCCGCTTCCGTGGATGCGATAATATGCTCTACCGAAACCCCCGGCGCGCGTTCAAGTAACTTGAACCCTTTAGGAGTAACTTCCAAAACAGCCAATTCCGTGACAACTTTCTTTACACAGCCTACACCTGTAAGCGGTAAAGTACAGCGTTTTAAAATCTTCGATTCACCAGCCTTATTGACGTGCATCATGGCTACAATGATGTTTTCAGCCGAAGCGACCAGGTCCATCGCGCCACCCATGCCTTTGACCATTTTACCCGGAATTTTCCAATTTGCGATATCGCCGTTTTCCGCCACTTCCATCGCGCCAAGAATTGTTAAATCCACATGTTGGCTGCGGATCATCCCAAAACTGAATGCCGAATCGAAGAAACTTGCACCCGGCAGCGTCGTTATGGTTTGTTTTCCGGCGTTAATCACATCAGCATCTTCTTCTCCTTCAAAAGGAAAAGGGCCCATGCCCAGCACGCCATTTTCACTTTGGAATTCTACAGCGATATCTGTTCGGACGTAATTGGCAACCAACGTCGGAATTCCGATGCCGAGGTTTACATAATAACCGTCTTTAACTTCCTTTGCAATTCTTTTTGCTATTTCTTCTTTACCAAGCATAATTCAATTAGAAAATGGGATAATGAGATAACGGGATAATTATTTAAAAGGGTGTTGCCCCTCATTTTCTAATTACTGGATTATCTGATTATCTAATTATTTTTTCCTTACCGTTCGTTGTTCAATCCTTTTCTCAAATTTATCGCCTTTGAAAATCCTTTGGACCAAAATGCCAGGAATGTGGATTTCATTCGGATCCAGGCTTCCGACGGGGAGTAATTCCTCAACTTCGGCGATGGTAATTTTTCCGGCGCCCGCCATGGGTGCATTAAAATTTCTCGCCGTTCCTTTAAAGATCAGGTTTCCGGCTTCATCGCCCTTCCATGCTTTGACAATCGCGAAATCCGCTTTGTAAGCGTGCTCAAGGATGTGCATTTTGCCATTAAACTCGCGTGCTTCCTTACCTTCGGCAACCTCTGTGCCGTAACCGGCTGGAGTGAAAAACGCAGGAATTCCCGCTTGCGCGGCACGGCATTTCTCGGCCAGGGTACCTTGCGGAGTCAGTTCAACATCGAGTTCGCCGGAAAGCATCTGGCGCTCGAATTCTGCATTCTCGCCAACATATGACGAAATCATTTTTTTTATTTGTCGTTTTTGCAGCAACAGTCCAAGTCCAAAATCATCGACGCCGGCATTGTTCGAAATGCAGGTGAGGTTTTTTACATCTTTCCTCACAAGTTCAGCGATACTGTTTTCTGGAATCCCGCAAAGCCCGAAGCCACCAAGCATGATGGTTTGCCCATCTTCAATTCCGGCAAGCGCCTCGGTAACACTATTTACTTTCTTATTGATCATGTAATCTATTTTTAACAGGATAGACACTGCTTCTTAATATTCGAAAAAACCGAAAAGTGGTTACTTCGCCATGCCGAAATCCGTATCGTTTTAAATATTCATATTAAATCACCCGCCATTCATCCCAAGGTCGAACTCGTCCGTATCTTGTTCTTCTCCGCCTTCAGTATCGGCTGAATCCTTGACCACGCGGGAATAACAGTCTACTTTAATCGCAAGATTTGGCGGACGTTTGAAATCTTCCATTGACACATGCAGGCTGCTGTCTCCATAACATTTTTTCATAAACATCGCCCAGATTGGAAGTGCCGCGGTTGCGCCCTGTCCGTAGGTGATGCCTTTGAAATGCGCGGAACGGTCTTCATTTCCAACCCACACACCTGTGGCAAGGTTTGGCACCATTCCAACAAACCAACCATCCGACTGGTTCTGAGTGGTTCCGGTCTTTCCTGCAATTGGGTTCTTGAATACGTAAGGATAACCTGTTACGCGGTTGTAACCATTGCCGCCGCCCTCGGTGCGCAAACGTGCCCCGGAACCAGATTCGGTAACGCCCTCGAGCAATTTCAGCACAGCATAGGCAATGTCTTTATTTAAAACATCGTGAGAATCGGGCACAGTTTCATACAATACCACACCGTTCTTATCCTCAATTTTGGAAATCACCTGGGGTTTGATGTACACGCCTTCATTGGCGAAAGTGCTGTATGCCGCCACCATGTCCTGAACGGTAATTTCTACCGCGCCCAACGCTATTGACGGCTGTGCAGGAATATCTGATTTCACGCCAAGCTTGTGCGTTAAATCTACAACTGCTTCCGGCCCAACGCGATCAATGAGTTTAGCTGAAACGGTATTGATTGAAAGGGCCAAAGCTTTTTTCAGGGTAACCATTCCGCGGTATTCTCCGTTTGAGTTGTTTGGTGTCCAATCGGCTGTGACGTGGTGTCTGCCTTTTGGAATGGTGATTGGGGAGTCGAGGATAGAGTCACAGGGTGACATACCCAACTGCTCAATCGCTGTGGCATATACGAATGGTTTAAAAGTGGAACCAACCTGTCTGGCACCCTGGGCCACGTGGTCGTATTGGAAATGCTTGTAGTTTATTCCGCCAACCCACACTTTCACATGGCCGGTCTGCGGCTCCATAGCCATCACTCCGGATTGGAGGAAATGTTTGTAGTAGCGAATGGAATCGTTTGGCGTCATGACGGTATCCTTTTCTCCTTTCCAGGTAAATACGCGCATTTTTGTTTTCACGTCGAATGATTTCTCAATTTCCTCGTCGGATTTATCATCCGATTTCATGATGCTCCACCGGTCAGAGTTTTTGCGTGCCCTTTGCATAAGCCTTTCAGTCTCCCCCTCGTTCAGGTTAACAAAAGGTGCGTTCTTGTTGGTTTTCTGCTGACTCCAGAACTCTTCCTGCAGGTTTTTCATATGGTCTGTCACTGCTTCTTCCGCATAAGTCTGCATGCGGGAGTCGATCGTGGTATAAATCTTAAGTCCATCGGTGTAAATGTCGTAATCGCTGCCATCCGGCTTCTTGTTTTCTTTTACCCATTCTTTCATAAAGTCGCGGAGGTATTCCCTAAAATAGGTGGCAATACCATCTGTGTGACTTTCCGGGTGAAAGTGCAGTGTGATTGGCTTTTTCATCAACGCTTCGGCCTTGGCCTTATCCAAAACACCGTTTCTTACCATTTGGTTCAGTACCACATTCCGACGTGTCTTCACGCGTTCCGCACGACGTACTGGATTGAAATATGACGGGTTGGTCAGCATTCCGACGAGCATCGCACTTTCGTCTATCGTTAAATCTTTTGGTTCTTTTCCGAAATAGACTTTAGCGGCAGACCGAATTCCAACCGCAGTATTCACAAAATCTGCCTTGTTAAAATACATTGCGATGATTTCGTTTTTGGTGTATTGCCGCTCCAGACGTACTGCAATAATCCACTCTTTTGCCTTCTGTATGACACGGAATGGCAGGAATCTCGATCCCTCACCATGGAAAAGCATCTTAGCCAATTGTTGCGTAAGGGTACTTGCGCCGCCATTCGTTCCAAGTCTCACCACAGCACCAACGGTTCTCCTTCCGTCGATTCCGGAGTGCTCATAGAAACGTTCGTCTTCTGTGGCGACAAGTGCTTTTACGAGGTGTTGCGGAAGGTCGGAGTACTTGATGGAGGTTCGGTTTTCGTTGTAAAATTTCCCGATGGTAACGCCGTCAGCCGATATGATTTCAGTCGCAAGATTTGAGTTTGGGTTTTCCAATTCTTCGAATGACGGCATGGAACCCATCAGACCCCAGGACGCTAAAATGAAAAAAAGAAAAACGCCTCCCAAAGTGTAAAAGAATATTTTCCAGAATTTCTTCTTGTAGTATTCGATATCTTTGATTGGGGCTGTCTTATTCGTGTTGTTTTTTTTTGTAGCCATAATTATTCTGTTGATTCTATCCTGAAACCTACATCGGTGATTCCCGCCAATTGTGCTATTCCCGGAATTTTTCCGGTTTGCCGCACTGCATGTTTAATGCTGACTTTATACTCGCCAGTTTTTGCAAACTTCATTTTCTCTTTGTAGAACAGTTTATTTTCCTTGATGTCTGTAAATCCGTCGCCTAACAGCGTTCCATCGGCTTCTGTCATTTTATATTGTAACGTGTCCACTTTTGTCAACCCTCCCGGCTGTTCCAGGGCAACGATCAGGAAAAGATTACTGAACTGGTAGTCGTTATTGTCACGAATGTTGACATAGAGATTATAAGGCTTCGTCGTATCTGGGCTGTTAAACTTAAACGTCACGACGCTGTCTTTCTGCCAGGATGAACCTACAGATTTATATTCATCAAACACGCGTTTCTTATCGCATGATACCAGCAATAATGTTACTGATAACAGGAATAAGCTATTCTTTAGGCTCATTTTTATTACCCGGGTTTTTATTGTCAAACGGTCTTCTTCTTTTGTTCCGGTTATTTCCTTTTGGTCTATCGCCAGCCGGTTTTTCTCCAGTAGGTTTTTCTCCAGCAGGTTTATTTTGCACAGGATTCGATTTGCTTATAGCTGGTTTATTTTCTCCGGCAGGCCTGGCTTCATTAGGCTTTCGATTTTCATTTCGTGCGGGACGATTGTCATTGCCCTGGCGGTTGTCGTTTCGCTGGCGGTTGTTGTTATTGTTGCTATTTGGACGAATCACCTCGCTGGCAGTGGCCCCTTCGCCCGGCTTGCGGTTTTTATTTGGTCTCTTCTTCCGCTTAGGCTGGTCAAAACGGGTGAGGCTTTCCTGACCCATTGCATTATTGAAATCCTTTTCAGGTGCCGGAGCTGCTTCAATGGCATAATCCTCGAGCGAGGAAACTTTATTTTTCTCCTTATTTTCAGCGATAATTTCTTTTACCTGTTCAATTTTAAGTGTGTGCCAATTCGCAAAATTATCGGTATAGGCAAACCACATCAATCCCTTGAAAATGTCCTGTTTCTGGCAAATCGCCATCCCTTTTTCGGTCATCAATTTGGTTTCGAAGTCTGGAAAACCCTGTAACGCATCCATGTAGGTATCCAACTCATAATTCAGGCAGCATTTCAGCTTACCACACTGTCCGGCAAGCTTCTGCGGATTCAGGGAAAGTTGCTGATAACGTGCCGCGGAGGTGTTTACACTGCGAAAATCTGTGAGCCATGTAGAACAGCACAATTCGCGACCACAAGAACCAATGCCGCCCAAACGCGAGGCTTCCTGTCGGAACCCCACCTGTTTCATTTCAATCCTGGTACTGAATTCACGCGCAAAATCCTTGATCAGCATCCGGAAATCCACGCGGTCTTCTGCGGTGTAATAAAACGTCGCCTTAGACCCGTCGCCCTGAAATTCGATGTCGGAAATTTTCATTTGAAGCTTTTGTGCAATAGCGAGTTCACGCGCACGTTTCTTCATGGGTTCTTCCTTATCGCGTGCATTGGACCAGATATCGATGTCTTTTTGAGATGCCTTGCGGTATAGTTTTGGGATTTCGGCGTTGTCTTTGACGCCTTTCTTCTTCATCTGGATCCGAACGAGTTCACCGGTTAAGGTGACAATCCCGACGTCGTGTCCGGGAGAAGCTTCCGTCGCAACGATATCGCCGATGCTTAGGGTGAGTTTTTCGGTGTTCCGGTAAAATTCCTTACGTCCGTTCTTAAAGCGGACTTCTATGCAGTCAAACGGCGCTTCGCCATTGGGTAAACTCATATTGGAAAGCCAGTCAAAAACCGTCAGCTTGTTGCAGCTGTCCGTTCCGCAGGTCCCATTGTTCTTACAACCCTTAGGCGCTCCGCCATCAGAAGTTGAGCAACTTGTACATGCCATATGATATATGTAGTGTTGTGACGCGCACAACTTAAGTTCGTAAAACGTTTTGTGCGTAAAGATAGTATATTAAGCTTATGTTACAAACCTTAATACTCAAATTGGAGCACTACCGCCATTGTAGCATCGCAGCAATTATTTACTGTCTGAAATGCCCGCTGTCTTTTGAATGATCCATGCGTCCTGCGGAATCCAACTGCCACTGACAGGCGTTTCGATATGCTCTAATACACGTGCATTACTAAAGAATTGATGCATAAATGTTTTGGGCTGGAAGGCCGAAAAAACGCGGTGGCCCTCTTTTACATTTCCGCGAACCACCAATTTACCCTGATTAAAAAGACCCAATTCCTCCTGGGTCAATTTGGTCTTGAAGTTATCACCCTGCGTCGTCAGGTACATCACACCATTTGGCTTCAATACACGCGACAATTCCGCGTACCAATCATGGTGCATTTTTTCCGATAGATGCGTAAAAATTGAAATGCCATAAATTACATCGAAAAAACCGTCAGGATACGGCAGTTTGGCTTCCAGCGAATTGTTGTTGAAGTGAATTCCGGGTAAATTCTCCGTACACCAATCGATGGATTCTTTGTTATAATCCGTGCCATAAAATTGGCATCCTTCTCCAACCAAACCGGGTAACTGCCTGATAATCCTGCCAGGTCCGCAACCCCAGTCGAGTATATTAACCCCTTTTAAGGCAATATGTTTGCCTATACGATCAACAATGTTTTTAGCACTTTGGATGCTGCCGGTGTAATATTGCTCGTAGTCAATCTGGAACGACTCATAGATTAAGTAGTCAGGCGGCAGCGGGACCTCCGGGTGATTCCTTTTGAATGCCTCATTCCTGCTCCTGTTTTTTAATTGCATCGCCGAAAACCGCAGCCTGTCGACAATCATTAACAGCCCTAGCTGTCTGAGTAACTTTGAAAATTGCGCTTTTAGCATGTTTTTATCTTTATTGGCAGGAGTTTCCTAGACTGCATCCAGCTTGTATAATTTATCGGATAATCTGATCCGGAAAGGGAGTTTAAATGATACGACATTTCCTTTAACAGCAGTGGCTGCCGGAGCATCGTTTACAAACATTTCGCCAATCTCCATTTCCTGTGTGCCGGTTGTAGGCCCTTCAATAAGAATCTTATCTCCCGTGTTCAATTCACCAGACTCCAGATAGAATTGCCCGATGGATGCCTTTGGAAAAAAATGAAGTCCTTTGGCAACATATCTTTTGGGTTGTTTTTTGATTTTTATCGCCGGCTTTGGAACGTCGGTTAATACTGCTGATACTTTGTGGTTCTCATGAGAGACATTTCGGAAAGTCAGCACATCCGACTTTCCTTTCTTGAAAATCATGTTGCCATTTTTTAGCCCGCGCCGGATGGCCTTCTGCTCTTCTTCCGGAAGGTGGATGACCGAAACGCAATCTGTGGAACAGCAGTTTTCCATCGCGGCTTTGCAGTCATCGCATTGAATAAACAGCAGATGACAGCCTTCGTTGGCGCAGTTCGTATGGTTGTCACACGGTTTACCGCATTGGTGGCACTGGGATACGATATCATCCGTGATTCTTTCGCCTAAACGATGGTCGAATACAAAGTTTTTTCCGATGAATTTACTTTCCAGTCCCTCGGCCTTAACCTGCCGCGTATACTCTATAATGCCGCCTTCAAGCTGGTATACGTTCTCAAAGCCTTTGTGTTTAAAGTACGCACTGGCCTTTTCACAGCGGATGCCGCCTGTGCAATACATCAGCAATTTTTTATCCGATTTGTGTTCGGAAAGCTGTTCTTCAATGATCGGCAATGATTCGCGGAAGGTATCCACATCCGGTTTGATCGCCTTTGTAAAATGTCCAATTTCGCTTTCATAGTGGTTCCGCATGTCCACAACAATCGTATCGGGGTCTTCGAGCAGGTCGTTGAATTCTTTTGCTTTGAGATGGATTCCGATGTTGGTCGCGTCAAAAGTATCGTCGTTCAATCCATCGGCGACAATCTTGTCACGGACTTTAATCGTCAGTTTCAAAAAGGAGTGGTCATCGTGTTCCACCGCTACATTGAGGCGGATGCCTTTCATGAAATCGTATTCTTCGATGGTATCCTTGAACTCGTAAAAATTGTCGGCGGGCAATGAAAGCTGGGCGTTAATGCCTTCGTGGGCGACGTAAATCCTTCCTAAAACCTCAAGCGGATTCCAGGCCAGGAACAGTTCATTTCTAAATTGTGTGGGGTTTTCGATTTGCGCATAAGCATAGAAAGACAAAGTAAGCCTTTGCTTCCCGGCGTCGTCAATGAGGACGGCCCTTTCTTCTGCGCTTAAAGTGTTGTACAGTTGCATGCTATAAACAGTTTTAAGTGTGGAGAATTATTTTCTGGGGCAAAAATAGGGGAAAAGTTGAAGACTTGCAAAGTTTGTTTTGGTGTTACCTTTGATCGGGCTTTCTGCTTCAATTTTTATTTACTTGCGCTGCGCTAAAGGCAAATAAAAGATTGTGCTACTATCCCTTACGCAGCACTCGGCACAATAGCTACTTATTTGAAATCAACATTTTATACCTGAAGCCCACCGGGCTTCCTCCTTTTAATTTCAAATGCTTAAAGTGTTGTACAGTTGCATGCTATAAACAGTTTTAAGTGTGGAGAATTATTTCTTGGCGCAAAAATAGAGAAAAGTTGAAGACTTGCAAAGTGGCAAAGTGGCAAAGTTTCAAAGTATCTGGGTTTTTCCCTGGTGATACACGGAAGCCCTAGCCCCGATGAAAGCGGCATCCTTTTGTGGCGCAGCGCAGCGGAGCCGCAAAAGATATAGCGGACAGCGGGAATAGCTCCAAATAAAAAAAGCACCCGAAAAGGTGCTCTTAAAAACTTTGCTGCTTTGAGACTAATTAACAGTACTCGTTATAAGCGTCCTGTAAATTCTCGGCGATCAACTCTGCCGGGCGGCCTTCAATGTGATGGCGCTCCAGCATGTGCACCAATTCGCCATCTTTGAACAACGCCATGCTTGGCGATGACGGCGGGAATGGGAACATGTGTTGGCGGGCAGCGTTTACCGCATCAGTGTCAACGCCGGCGAAAACCGTCACCAGGTGGTCTGGTTTTTTGGCCCCGTTGAGGCTCATTTTAGCGCCCGGACGGGCGTTGCGCGCTGCACATCCACAAACGGAATTTACAACAACGAGTGTAGTGCCCGACTGTGTTACCGCTTTTTCCACGGCGTCAGCACTGTATAATTCTTCGAAACCGGCGTCGGACAATTCGGCGCGCATTGGTTTCACCATTTCTTCTGGATACATAAGCTTAAAATTAAAGATTAAAAGTTGCGGCAAAGTTAGTGAGAATTAGAGCAGACTTTTATCACATCATCATAAAGATTTGTTATGTTTGGGTTTCTAAAAACAATCGTCATCAAAATGTTTGAAAATATAGATTCACTTTATCTCTTGATTGGATTGCTGGTTGTCTTTGTGATTGGTCATTTTATTGTCCAACGGCAGAAATCGTTCAAATTGACATTGCAGTATCGGCTGGCCTTTTATGGGTTGATCATGATGATTTTGTGGTTTTCATTGCCCATTACCCCTTCACTGTCGACGTTTGGATATCCTGAAGACGTTTCTGATATTGAATCAAAAGAGAAGTTGTTGAAATATCTACAGCGCTATAACGTTGCGATTGTAAAGACAACCGAAGTGGTACATCATATGATCTTCATTACTACCTTTTGGTTTGTCGCGATCATCAGCAGCATGGTGAAATACATGAAATTAGAAAAGGCGGAAAAATAGCGCTTTGATGAATAAGCCTTTCGGGCATTGCCAGATCACTTTTAAATCTTCCCAGAAACTGGTTTCACCATCCAGGAATTTCAATACCAGCGCGGGTGTTGATTTTTTAAACATCGCACTGAAAATCGGCGCCCCTTTTTCATTTTGTTTAGACAGGATGTCTAACAACAGCAGGTCGTAAAACCAAAAACGGTCTTTTTTATAAAAATCGGTAAAGTCATTTTGCTGCTGCAGGAATTGCACAAGGCGTTTTGAAAGCTTATCTGAATTTTTGAATGTGAATCCCGTGCTTGCTTTGGTCCATCCGCCGGCAGAACCGATGTTGATCACGTTTTTAGTGTTGCTTTCCCAAAATTCATAAGACGTCATCGGGATGCGGCCGCGTTCCTTATCAATAATTTTATAGTTGGTGACGTCCAGATTCGAAAGATAGTTCACAATCGCTTCTTCGTATTCGGATTCCGGCAGCAGATCTTTTGAAAACAAAGTATATTCGAAAATGGCTTCCGTGTCTGACACCGGAAGCACATACATAAAACGCGTATTTCCTTTTTGCGGAACCGAAAAATCCATGAAGGTCGCCACATTTGGGTCAAAAGATGGCGTTTCCGTCTTTATTGTCCAACCAATGAAATGCTGTTGCAATAGCGGATATTTCGTTTGCTTTAATACTGCTGTTGGATCATAAATGCTGTTGAAAAGTTTACTGCAGGAATAATTTCCGGAGTCCGTCTGTACGACAACATGCCCCGCCGATTCGCTATGACCGGTGACGTTCTCATTGCGGAATGTGATGTTGGAATGCAACATAATACGTTTCAGGGTTTTGTTATAAAAATCAATTCCCCGAATCATTTTATATTCATACGGATCCAAATCGAGCCTGCGGCTGAAAACCTCGTTGCGGAACCAAACCTGCTTCCACTGTTGTGTCAGGATTTTGTCCCAATTGCCTTTCCCTTTTTCCCAGAAACACCAGGTACGGTCATTCTTCTGTTTAGAATCAGCGTCCAGAAGCAATATGGATTTGTCGGCAAATTTTCCGGATTTAATCATTTGGTTGACCGTCATCAATGCCGCCAGTCCAACGCCCGTGAAAATGTAGTCGTAATGCTTCATCAGAAATATTAAGCTGTAAAGATAATTTTTTGCCGCTTATAAACGAAACGAAAATCCGAGGGCAGCGTAGTAATCAGGCGCGTTTTCCGTCAAGCCAACGCCTCCGGAAACATCTACCATCATATCATCGGAAAGCAAATGGGTAAATCCGGCGTCACATCGGTGGTCGGATTTGTCTTTCTGGGGTGCAAACCCGTACAATTCTATGTAACAGCCGGTTTTTTGCGAAAGCGAAATGCCTGTCGTCAATGTGTAAATAAAAGTCGGTTCAGGCGTTTCTCCATTCCATTCTGCGCCGAGATTGTAGCCCAGCGACACCTTATCCGTAAGCGTATGCTGCATTGTAAAACGGAATTCCGGTGCGTAGTAATCCGTTTTAAATTCCGTCGACGCCAAATCGGGAACGGAAAGGTGTGCGATAAATGACGTCAGGGGAATGATGCCTTTTTCTTCCGCGAGGCGCGTCTTAAAACCAACCAAGACCGGACTGAGACCAGAGGTTTTTATACCAAATTCCTTTTCGGACACGAATTCCAAAATCAGCCGAAACTCGAAATGGTCGTTTACACCAAACTTAATCAAGGATGAAGGTGTTACAAGAGATGAAGCTTTGGCGTTTACCTGTTCATATGAAAATCCGTTTTCCATTTGAAACATTCCTTTTGGGACAATGGCTGGTGTTTCTGTCTGGTCTGGTCTATCGGTCTGTATGGGCGTCATCTCCTGTGCAGCGATAGCAATCGGAAAAATGACTAATATTAAAATAAGCTTAATCATAATTATTTTTTAGACAAATCTAAAAATATTATTCAGCAAATAAAAATATTATATATATTTGCTTTGGAAAAAATCTTTTTAGCATGAAAGGCAAGTCTTTAGAAGAAGTAAATCAGTCGATTTCAACCCAAAACAAAACATCGTTATTCCGTAAGGTTCTTGCGTTTTTTGGTCCGGCATATCTTATCAGCGTGGGCTACATGGATCCGGGAAACTGGGCCACTGACATCGCTGGGGGAAGCCAGTTTGGGTATGCCTTACTTTGGGTGTTGCTCATGAGCAATATCATGGCGTTGCTGTTGCAAAGCTTAAGCGCTAGACTGGGTATTGTCACGCAGCTTGACCTGGCGCAGGCTTCAAGAGACACCTACTCAAAATTTGTCAATTACATTCTTTATTTTCTTGCCGAAATTGCCATTGCCGCGTGTGACCTCGCTGAAGTGCTGGGAATGGCGATCGGGATAAATCTCCTGTTCGGGCTTCCGCTGATACAGGGTGTAATGATAACGGTCTTGGACACTTTCCTGCTGTTGTTCCTGATTAACAAAGGCATGCGGAAAATGGAGGCGTTTATCATTGCACTTGTCGCCATTATCGGTGTTTCCTTCATTTTTGAAATGATCTTCGCCCAACCGGAACTTCCGAAGGTTCTTGCCGGATTGATTCCGTCCATACCGAATGAAACGGCACTTTACATTGCAATCGGAATCATTGGCGCAACCGTGATGCCGCACAACCTTTACCTGCATTCTTCATTGGTACAAACGAGGAAGTTTGACCGCAGTGATGCGGGAATTAAGCAGGCATTGAAATACAACTTTATCGATTCGGCGATTGCATTGAATCTCGCCTTTTTTGTCAATGCTGCGATTTTAATCCTGGCGGCGGCGACATTCTACAAAAATGGCATGTTTGAAGTCGCTGAGATACAGGATGCCTATAAATTCCTACAACCCTACCTGGGAACGCAATGGGCACCGATTTTATTCGCGGTAGCACTAATTGCTGCGGGTCAAAGCTCCACTGTAACGGGTACACTTGCAGGCCAGATTATCATGGAAGGCTATCTGAATCTTCGGATACAGCCGTGGGTTCGGCGCATCATCACACGCCTCATTGCGATTGTGCCTGCTGTGATTGTCATTTCCGTTTTTGGGGAAGGCGTTACCGGGAAAATGTTAATTTTCAGCCAGGTGATTTTGAGTTTGCAGCTTGGGTTCGCCATCATTCCCTTGATTCATTTTGTGAGCGATAAGCATAAGATGAAAGGTTTTGAAATCAGCCTGCCAACAAAAATTGCAGCCTGGGTGATCGCAGCCATTATCGTCTCGTTGAATGCGAAACTGGTGTTTGATGAGCTTCAGGGATGGCTCGAGAGCGCTGAACATCCCATTATACTTTGGTTGACAGCGGTTCCGGCGGCCATCGGCTTTTTAATTTTATTGCTGTACATTGTGTTTAACCCTTTCTTTAGAAAAGCCACACATCGGATTGTAAACCATTCGCCGCACAACCTGGCGCTTAAATTCTCCAAAACGCCTGCCTACAACAAAAAAAATATAGCCGTTTCCGTAGATTTTTCGGCTGCTGACGAATCGGCGCTGAACAACGCCTTTGAGATGGGCGGACAGGAGGCACACTACACGTTAATCCACGTTGTAGAAACCGTTGGGGCAATGTATTATGGCGGAGGCATTGAGGACCATGAAACTAACATCGATAAAAAATTGCTGGAAGACTACAAAATCATGCTAACTGAAAAAGGCTATCATATCGAAACCAGGCTTGGTTTTGGCAAACCGGACAAAGTCATCCCCGAAATTGTCAACGAAACACCATTCGACGTATTGGTAATGGGCACCCATGGCCATACCGGATTTAAGGATTTGCTTTTTGGCACAACGGTGAACAAGGTCAGGCATAAAATAAACATCCCTTTATTTATCGTTAAAAATTAAGATGACTACTTTTGCGCAAATTGAAATCATGACTTTCTCCGAAGAAAATTATCTCAAAACCATCTATCACCTGACAAGCCTCACAGGCAGTGAAGTAAGCACGAATGCCATTGCCGAAAAAATGGAAACCAAGGCTTCTTCGGTAACCGATATGTTAAAGAAACTGTCTGAAAAAGATTTGGTCAACTATAAAAAATACCAAGGCGTTTCACTCACAGAAAATGGCCGGCTGGCTGCCAAAATGATTGTCAGGAAACACCGCCTATGGGAAGTTTTTCTCGTAGAAAAGCTCGACTTTTCGTGGGATGAAGTACATGATATTGCAGAGCAGCTGGAACACATCAAGTCGGAAAAACTGATTAATAAACTGGATGATTTTTTGGGAAACCCAACTGAAGATCCGCATGGCGATCCTATTCCTGATGTAAACGGCCGGATTATCAAAATTGAGAAAATGCTGTTGTCCGAAATCAGCGAAAATGAATCCGGAATTTGTGTTGGGGTGAAAGACACTTCGTCAGAATTTTTAAAATACCTCGACAAACAGCACATTGCGTTGGGTTCAGAAATTACGGTGTTGGCGAAGGAAAGTTTTGATCAATCCGTACGGATTCTGGTTGAAAATCGCGAGCTGACCATATCGAATAAAATTGCCGCTAACCTTTTTGTAAAAGCGATCTAATGACATCCGCAGTCGTCGGTACCGCAGTGCTTCGCTGATTTCTTTTTTTTAAAGAAAAATTTCTTTACCAGATAACCAACGGACAGTGCCAGTGCGGTGAATGCCAATATTTGTTGAAAGTCAATCATCAGAAGTAAATGCCAGTTCCCAAAGTTACGAAATTATACGATGGCGTGCCGATTTTAAGCCTTTCATATCCAATTGAGAAAAAACCCCGCTTTTTGTGGTACCGGCTCTCCAATTCGAAAGCATTCACCGGCTGTGAATTGACTTGGCTCCATTTGATAGCAGCAGCGAAACTGATGTGATTCGACATAAAATACTCCGTTAACAGTCCGTACGAAAATCCCCCTTTCCTGACTTCATTTCCCACATAGGAAGCACCCATCGTCCAGCCCAGATTGAATTTCTCAAACCGAATCCGGTCGTAAGCCACATTGAAATAAAATAATGCCAGCTGGTCGGTGGTTCTGTTAAGTTTGTTAAATTCGAACAGCTGATGATAGTTTGTCTGGATCGAGAAATACTGGAAGACCCTCACTTTTCCTTTTAAATGGCTGCCGAAGAGATTGTTGTCGTTGTATACGAATTTAGCAACAACATCAAAACGCAACCGATAATCGGCGATACTATCTTCCACATTCCTGTAATTTCCGGATTCAAAATTGTAGTATGGATAGGGCGTGAGGCTGCTGTGTAAATGATCTTCGTTCTTGTAATCTCCAATGAGGCCATATTTAAAAACCCCGAAAGTGACATCAAAAAAGACCTTTGCGAAAAAGCCTAATTCTTCGTCATCAACTTCAGACGATTCTTTTGACGATGAATTTGAAGTCGAACCGGAACCAGAAGAAGAAGCGGATGAGGAATTCAGGTCCTTCTTGGAGGAATCTAATTTGTTTTGTGAAAACAGCTGGACGCTGCATAAAAAAACAAGTACAGCAATAAATTGTGGCTTTATTCTCATGAAACAGGAACGGGAAAGTTCAATTTTTATTTCAGGAATTGGTAAGCGGTCAAAGCCACAAGGTAGGCCAGCCCGCTCATAAAAATGAGTTGCGACAACGGCCATTTCCAGGTGTTGGTTTCCTTCCGGGTGATTGCCAGCGTACTGGCACATTGCATGGCAAATGCGTAAAACAGCAGTAACGAAATCCCTGACGCAAAATTAAAGACTTTCTTGCCTGTCTCCGGATCAACCTCAGCCTGCATTTTATCTTTAATCGTATTCTCATTATCGCTGTCCCCAACGCTGTAGATTGTAGCAAGCGTTCCTACAAAAACCTCACGTGCGGCAAAAGAACTTAAAATCGCAATGCCGATTTTCCAGTCGTAACCCAATGGCCTGATTACCGGTTCAATGGTTTTTCCCATAATACCGATGTAGGAGTTCTCGAGTTTATAGGAAGCCGTTTTTTCATCTATTTCGAGTTTGGTAGGATTTGGATTGGTCGCCCTAAGCTCGTTTGTAACGATACTTTTAGCATTTTTAAAGTCTTTCCCAGGGCCAAAAGAAGCGAGAAACCACAGCACTATCGATATGGCGAGGATAATTTTCCCGGCCCCGAATACAAAAGCCTTCGTTTTTTCGAGCACATTTAAGCCTACATTTTTAAACATCGGCAGCTTATAATTGGGCATCTCGACTACAAAAAATGTCTTGTTCTTTATTTTAAGGACCTTGTTCAGGAGGTATGCAGACAGTACTGCCGTGGCAAAGCCCAAAAGATATAAGGCCATCAGGGTTAAACCCTGCGTATTAAAAATCCCCAATACGCGGTTGCGCGGGATGATTAAGGAAATAATGATGGAGTATACGGGAAGCCTTGCGGAGCAGGTCGTAAATGGCGTTACCAAAATCGTGATCAGCCTTTCCTTCCAGTTTTCGATGTTGCGTGTGGCCATAATGGCCGGAATCGCGCAGGCTGTACCCGAGATTAAAGGTACAACGCTCTTGCCGCTTAGCCCAAAGCGCCGCATGATTTTGTCCATCAGGAATACCACCCGACTCATGTAACCTGTTTCTTCCAGGATGGAAATAAACAAAAATAAAAACGCAATCTGTGGAATAAAAATGACGATACCGCCAATTCCGGGGATGATTCCCTGCGAAATAAGGTCGGTAAAGGTTCCTTTTGGAAGGTGTTCGGCTGCGTAAGAAGCAAGACTCGTAAATCCACCGTCAATCCAGTCCATCGGATAACTGGACCAATCGAATATGGACTGAAAAATAAGCAGCAAAATGGCTGCAAAAATAACGTATCCCCAAATCTTATGCGTCAGCACCCGATCGAGCCGGCTCCTGAAATCACGGGCTTTTGCGGTATCAATCGTTCGGCCTTCCTTCAAAACGTCATTGATAAACTGGTAGCGCTTTATCGTTTCCTTCTGCTGCAACCTTTTCAATTCGGAATTAGGCTTGGCAAAATTTTGTGTCTCCAGTACCCGTTTGTTTAGGTTTGAAAAGTTGACGTCCTGCGTAATTACAAGCCAAAGCTTATACAAAGATTGTTTCGGGAATGCTTTACGCAACGCGTTGAAGTACTCCGGATCGATGGACGAAGCGTTCACGCAGGGTTCTGTCGAAATGGCGTTATAATCCACAATCAATGACTTTAGGTAATCGATTCCGGTTTTTTTTCTGGAACTAACCAACGCAATCCTGGTATTCAGACGGCTTTCAAGATATGGGATGTCTATGGAGATTCCTTTAAAGTCCATCCGGTCCGCCATATTGATGACTAGGATTGTGGGAATTTCAAGATCCTTGATTTGTGTAAAAAGAAGCAAGTTCCGTTTCAGGTTTTCCACATCGGTGACGACAACGGCCACATCCGGAAAATCACTGTCATTTTTATTCAACAGCAGTTCGATGACCACATTTTCATCGATAGAACTCGCGTTGAGGCTGTACGTTCCCGGTAAGTCCAGAATAATTCCGCGAAATCCCAACGGAAGATTACAGCTTCCCTGCTTTCTTTCTACGGTGATGCCGGGATAATTTCCAACCTGTTGGTTCAGGCCTGTAAGCTGGTTGAATACTGAAGTCTTTCCGGTGTTCGGATTTCCGATTAATGCGACTTTAATATTGTGATCTGGCATTTCAGGAATGATTTGGAATAATGTCAATTTCAATCACCGAAGCCGTTTCCAACCTGATGGCGAGATGGCAGTCGTTGATATTCAGGAATAAAGGATCGCCCAGTGGTGCAATTTGAAGTAGTTCGACCATATTGCCGGGTAAACAGCCCATTTCAATCAACTTCAATGGCACAGCATTGATGTCAAAATCCTTAATGATGGCTTTTTCGCCGATTTCGAGTTGGGCTATAGTGGTCTGCAAAAGCTTATTTAGATTGAATAAACAAAAGTAAGAAATTAAATGGAATTAGTGCATTAATCTTCCGTAGATAATGTGGCGATATCGTCGATTAATCTTTTGATTTCCTCTTTCTTGGTGCCGTCGTAAAATCCACGGATGCGCCTTTTCGTATCAACCAAAACAAAATTCTCTGTATGTACCATATCGTACATCTCAGCAGGATTGCCCGTTTTTACAGCGAGATATGATTTTCTGGCGATGTAGTAAATATCTTTCTTATTTCCGGTTACCAAATTCCACTTTCGGTCATCGACGCCTTTTTCGACGGCATATTTTTTTAAAACCGGTACGCTATCCTGGTCCGGAAAAACTGAATGCGAGAGGATCATCACTTTTGGATTGTCTTTTATGGCGTTTTGCACAGCGACCATGTTGTCTGTCATAATCGGACAAATCGTCTGGCAGGTGGTAAAAAAGAAATCCGCAACATAAATCTTTCCGGCATAATCTTTTTGGGTAATTGTTTTCCCATTTTGGTTAATGAATGAAAAATCGGCAATCGCATGCGCTTTCGTTACATTTTGAATTGTGGTGTCGGCAAGCTCGGGATTGACATCCGATGGCGTATATATCTTCAGCACTTTCCTGGGTTGCAGCAAACGGTACGACACCGAAAGGAAAATGACGGCAAACACGAGCATGGTGATCAGGAAAATCTTATATTTTTTGAGAATGGAAAGCATCGGGAATAATTTCTGCAAAAGTAATAAATCATTCCCCATCACGGGATTTTCCTTTTGTGCATTTCGGCTAAATTTAACAGTGTTTCAAACTATTATCAATATTTTTGTTTCGGACAAATAAATCTCATCTAATGAAAATAAATTTTAAACCCGCATTTGCTTTACCGCTGATCCTTTTGGGAATAGTACAGGCCAATGCACAAACGCCTAAAAAGGAACCTGGGATAAACACCTCTTATATGGACAAGAAGGTGAAGCCAAACGACGATTTTTTTCGCTTCGTAAATGGAACCTGGCTGGACAAAACGCAAATTCCTGCCGATAAAACGACCTGGGGAAGCTTCAATGAACTGCGCCAAAACACCGATAAAGATGCTTTGGCGATTCTGAAAGAAGCTTCAGGAAACAAGTTGTATAAGTCGAACACGGATCAGGGAAAAGCGGTGAACCTGTTTAAAAGTGTTCTGGACACCGTCGCCCGAAACAGGGAAGGAATCGCTCCTTTAAAAAATTACCTCGCAAAAATCGATGCAGTGAAGGATGTCAACGGCCTGCAACAGCTTATTGCCGAAATGGAACCGTATGGAGGTATTGGATTTTTTGGAATCGGGATTGATGCGGATGAGAAGAACAGCAATCGCAATGTTGTCACGCTGTATCCGGGAAGTCTCGGACTTCCAGACCGTGACTATTATGTTGCGGACGATAAGGATTCGAAAGAAAAACGCGATAAATATATGGCTCACCTTACCCGAATGCTTCAATATCTTGGCGAAAAACCGGAACAGGCTGAAAATGACGCGCAGAAAATCCTCGCTTTTGAAACTACTTTAGCACAGCCAAGGTTTGACAGGGTGCAGCGACGCGACAGCCGTTTGTCCTACAATCCAATGTCTATTGAAGGTTTGGAAAAGACAATCCCTTCGATTAAATGGAATAATTACCTATCGGGTGTCGGACTGCCGAAAATCGACTCATTAATTGTGACGCAGCCCAAATACTTCATGGCTTTGGATAATATCCTGAAGGAAAAAAATATTGAAAACTGGAAGGCGTACATGAAATGGACTTTACTGAACAAGTCTGCAGGGCTGCTTTCTACAGACATTGAAACTGCAAACTGGGAATTTTACGGCAAAGCACTTACGGGTGCGTTGAAACAACGCCCGCGTGAAGAACGGGCCCTGCAGGTTGTAAATGGAGCTGTTGGCGAAGCTTTGGGGAAATTATACGTCGAAAAAAAGTTTCCTGCTGAAGCAAAAATCAAAGCTGAAAAAATGATCCGTAATGTGATTGCGGCTTATAAAACCCGTATCAGCAACCTCTCCTGGATGGGCGCTGAAACCAAGACAAAGGCCATCGAGAAACTTGAGAAGCTGACCATTAAAATTGGATATCCTGACAATTGGAAAGATTATTCAGCATTGATGGTAGTCGCTCCGGCAGAAGGTGGAACTTACTTCTTAAACTCGCAGCGGTATGCCGAATGGCAGCACAAAGAAGACCTTAAAAAGCTAAGCAAGCCGGTGGACAAAACAGAATGGGGCATGTCGCCGCAAACTGTAAATGCGTATTACAATCCTTCCTATAATGAGATTGTGTTTCCCGCAGCCATTCTGCAGCCGCCGTTTTACAACTATCAGGCAGACGAAGCGGTGAATTATGGTGGTATCGGCGCCGTAATTGGTCATGAGATTTCGCATGGATTCGATGATTCGGGCGCACGTTATAACGCTGACGGAAATTTGGTGGACTGGTGGACAAAAGATGATTTACAGCAATTTGGTGACCTTACCGGTGCCCTGGCGACACAATACAGCGCACTGCAGCCGTTGCCTGGTATTTTTGTCGATGGCAAATTTACGCTGGGCGAAAACATAGGCGACCTGGGTGGTGTAAACGCCGCATACGACGGACTGAAATTATACCTGAAAGAAAACGGAAATCCAGGATTGATTGACGGATACACGCCGGAACAACGTTTCTTTATTTCGTGGGCGACGATTTGGCGCGCGAAAATGCGTGACGAGGCAATCAAAAGCCAGGTGAAAACAGACCCGCATTCACCCGCTATTTACCGAGCATATGTTCCTTTGCAAAATGTAGATGCTTTCTATGAGGCGTTCGATATTAAGAAAGGTGACGGGATGTTCATTCCTTCGGAAAAAAGAGTCAGAATCTGGTAATACTAAAAAATCCCCTAATTGGGGATTTTTTTATGGGTTTGGTTCAATGTGTATCAACACGTCTGCAATCTCAGGAATGCTTAACTGAATAGCATCCTTAAGGCGGTGCGCAATGTCGTGCCCTTCGGTTACTGTAATATTCCCGTCGACAGTCAAATGCAAATCGACAAGATAGGTCATGCCTGTCTTTCGGACAAAACATTTCTCAGTGTCAACCACTCCATCAACGGTTTTAGCCACTTCGCGAATTTGTACAATCACATCATCATACAAATGTTCATCCAGAATTTCTCCCAATGCCGGCCTGAAAATCATGTAGGCGTTATAAATGATAAAACCGGATGCCAGCAACGCCGCCCAATCATCGGCGGTTTCATAACCAGGCCCAAAAATAATTGCAATCGATATGCCAACAAAAGCCATCGCTGATGTAATGGCGTCGCTACGGTGATGCCAGGCATCAGCTTTCAATGAAGAGCTGTTCGCTTCGTCGCTTTTCTTAGATACAAACCGATAGAAAACCTCTTTGATAATGACGATGATACCCAATACAATCAGGGTAAACTTTTCAGGGGTCTGGTGGGGTGTAACAATATTGTGTATGCTCTCATATGCAATAATCGTAGCCGAAATTAAAAGGAACCCCACGACGGCAAAGGTCACGAGCGTCTCCGCGCGGCCGTGGCCGTATGGATGGTTCTCATCAGCGGGTTTGGTAGAATACCGAATCCCGAAAAGCACCAATAGCGAAGAAAACACATCGGTGGTTGACTCTATGGCATCGGCAATCAATGCATACGAATTTCCAAAATACCCGGCAATCCCTTTGGCAAATGCCAAAATCAGGTTTCCAAAAATACTCACTGTGGCGGTCCGAACCGCTTTGTCTTTATTTGAACTCATATGGTTGGTAAAGATAAATTGATTTCTGCAAAATGGAAGAAGGATTGCCTTAACAATCCTTCTTTTATATACTATCCCTGAAAATCTCCGCCATCGTCACCCTGTTCGCGTTTCGGCTGGCGTTCCCTTTCAGTTTTCTTCTTGTTGAATCTATAGGTGAACGACAGGTTAACCTGCCTCACGCGCCACTGCATTTCGCTGTGTGAATTGAGTGAAGGGAGGTACGTGTCATTGATTCGCTTCCTGGAATTGAAGACATCCTGTACGTTCAGCGCCAGCGTGGCCTTGTCTTTTAAAAGGTCCTTGCTAAACCCGAGGTTGGCCCCGAAGTTCCCTAATGTTCTGCCCTGTGCATTGTTCTGCGGTCCGTTGTAAGTCAGGTTTGTCTGCCAGTCAATTTTGTAAGGGAGGGTGATCTTCGATGTCAGTCTGGTAAACCACGAATACGCCGTGTTGTCGAAATTCTGCGTAATGGTATTTCCCTTGAAATCCACATACGAATAATCCCCATCGGTCTGGTTTCGGAAAAAATTAAAATTGGAATTCAGTTTCCACCATTTGTATGGATTGTAATTCAGCGTGAACTCAAATCCGAAACGGTATTCGGTTGCCAGGTTGATTGGAGAGGTTAAAATGACCGGAATCTTATAATCTTCTCCGTCCACTATGGAAATGCTGCCATCGTTATTCACGATGTCTTTGCCCCCAGACACCACATTTACAAAATCCCCGCTTTCCTTCCTGATAAACTGGAAAGAATCGGTTGTTTTATTCAAATACATCGACGTGCTCAACGTCAGTTTATCCCACTTTTTGAGGTATCCTAAATCGATTGCATCGGTAAATGCCGGGTCTAAATCCGGATTTCCCTGAAAGATGTTGATGTTGCTGGAATAATTGGAGAATGGATTAATCTGCCTGCCGCGCGGCCGCGAAATCCTTCGGCTATAGCTTAAGGACACACTTGACTGATCAGAAATTTCGTAGGTCAGGAAAGCGCTTGGAAAGAAATTATTGTATTTTTTGGTGTTGTAATCTTCACTGGTAAGTTGGTTAATCGTGATATTCGAATCTTCCCACCTTAATCCGAGAAGCACTGAGAATTTATTGACCTTGGTCCCAAATTGCGTGTACAGTGCATTGATTTTCTCTTTATACTCTAAAATATTCGAGAAAAAGGGATTGGGTAAATACTGATTGATATCGGTATTTAGCGTATCGACCCTGTAATCCGTAAGCAACTTATTGAATTCGCCTTTGTAGCCCGCCTCAAACTGGCTGTTTTTACCGATTGGCAAGACGTAATCCGATTGGATCATGTTCCTGGACTGCTTTTGGTCATTGCTGGTCCTTTCCAGCTTCACCACATCAGAATTATTCTGGATCATCGATTTGTCATGATCGTCATTGTTGGAAAACGAGCCATCAATGGTGAATTTATGGCCTTGTTTTTTGAAGTTTTTCGTCAGGTTTGTCGAATATTCGACGTTTTGGCTGCGGCTGTTCTGGTCGTTAAACCGCGATGTCCTGAAAAGGTTTTCGCGATTGGCATCATAATTATTATAGGTAACCTCTTCAGGATTGCTTCCGCTGTTTTTACGGTAATTGATGGCGTTGGTCCAGGTTGTCGATTTGTCGAGATACATGTCAATCCCAAAATTCGAATTCACACCCTCGCTGATCCGTTCGTTGTAACGCTTTTCATCCGTAAAACTCCTCGTAGAGCCATCAGGATTCAGGTACTCGGAATTGGTCAAAGAATTCCCCGGATTGTTCCTGTAATTGTAGCCTGTTGTGGTAAACAGGTTGAAATTTTCGAGCTTGTAATTTAAATTGCCAGAGGCACCATAATTTTCAGGATCTCCGGTGGAAAGGATTACGGTTCCATTCAGACCCAGATTTTTTCCCTTTTTAAGGATGATGTTCAGGAGTCCGCCACCCCCTTCAGAATCATAGCGCGCGGATGGGTTGGTGACGACTTCCACTTTATCGATGGCGTCTGCAGGGATTTGGCGCAGCGCTTCGGTGATATTGATGGCATTAGACGGCTTCCCATCAATCAGGATGCGGACATTCTCATTGCCGCGCAGGCTTACCGTGCCATCTGCATCGACGGCAACAGACGGGATGTTATCAAGCACATCGCTTACTGTTCCGCCTTTCACCATAAGATCGTTGCCGACGTTGTAGACCTTTTTGTCAAGCTTGATCTCCACTGTGGTTTTATCGACCCGGATTTCAACTTCATTTAACAGCGTGACATCCGGTTCAAGCAGGATAACGCCTAAACTCAGATTTTCAGTGATGCTTTTTTGTTTGATTTCGACCGGCTTAAAGGAGATAAATTCAATCTTGATGTCGTACGTCCCGGGCGTAACTTCGAAGTCAAATTCGCCTTTATTATTGGTAATGCCGCCGGTTACTATTTTAGGATTTGATGTGTTCTGAAGTGTTATGGTCGTATACTCCATAGGGGTAGTGGTTCCCTTTTCAATAACCCTTCCGGAGACTTTAACTTTTGGACCTTCCGGTCGTTGCTGCGCCATAGTAAGCAATGGCGTTAAAATCAGCAACATATACATGGCGTATTTGATGTTTTTCATCAGGCGAGAATTTTTTTAGCGCTTTAAGACTGCAAAAGTACGGGTTGGTTTAGGGGACAGTTCACAATGGTTTGTTAAAAAAAGTTTTTATTTTGACAGCAAATCCCTGATAAGTTGCGGCGGGCGGCCAATTACAGCCTGAGATCCATGCACTACGATAGGTCTTTCCATAAGTTCCGGATGCTGCAACATGGCGTCAATAACCTGCTGATCTGCAAGCGTTTTATCTTTAAACTGCTTCCATGCTGCTTCCTTTACCCGGATTAAATCCAGCGGCCTGATACCCAGTTTTTTAACAACTCCTTTCAGCGTTTCGTCATTCAGTGGTTCTTTTATATAGTTAATCACCTGAAATTTCTGGCCTGAGTTTTCTACGATCTCAAGCCCTTCACGGGATTTCGAGCATCTGGGATTGTGGTAAATCTGAATCATCTCTTTTATTTGCAAAGTAATTGATTTCCGTTTTAAAAATTGGATTAAATTAGGCGAACAATTATTCCATCATTTGAGTTATGTTTATTGAACAGGTCTACAAAAACAGGGCAAATCTCGTAAGTTACCTGCCATTCCCTTTAGGTTTATTCGGACTGATGTCCCTGAACTATTTCGTTTCAGCAAACGCCGATATGGATGTCGCGCACCTGATTAAGGAGGAAATCCTTAAAAAAGGCAAAAGCGCATTCTTTATTGAAAACCTGATTCCATTTGCCATTCTACTTGCTTTATTATTCATGTGGGTGAAATTTATCCACAGGCAATCCATCCGGTCATTGACAACTGCCCGGAAGGAAATCGACTGGCATCGTGTATTTTTTTCATTTTGCGTATGGGGCGGAATCAGCGCGCTGCTTGTGCTGTTCAGTTACCTTTCCAGTCCGGAAAATTTTATTTTCAATTTCAGACTGATTCCTTTTCTCGAGCTTTCATTGATCTGCCTGATTTTGGTGCCTTTGCAAACCAGTTTCGAAGAATATTTCTTTCGTGGGTATCTGATGCAGGGTATCGGCGTAGCAACGAAGCGGAAATGGGTTGCACTTTTGTGCACGTCTGTTGTCTTTGGGATGATGCACCTGGCGAATCCCGAGGTAGAGAAAATGGGACTTTTTTTAATGGTTTATTATATCGGAACCGGGGCTTTGCTTGGCATCATGACATTGATGGATGACGGATTGGAATTGTCAATCGGTTTTCATGCTGCGAACAATATAGTGGGTGCGCTTCTTGTCACTTCCGATTGGACGGTTTTCCAGACCGATTCTGTGTTAATTGACATTTCCAAACCATCGGTTTCGTTCGATGTGATTTTACCAGTCGTTATTATATTTCCAATTCTTTTATTTATCTTTAGTAAAAAGTACCATTGGTCCGGATGGAAGGAGAAATTAACCGGAAAAGTGGCCATCCCTTCACCCGATCCAAATCAAATCTCATCAAAATGAATACTCCAAATTACACGCAGGTCCACAACCGTTTTAAACTTAACGGATTCCATCTTGACAAAGACGACTTGTGTCGCGTCGCCTATAGTTTTATTAAGGAAGGGGATGATTTTGAAAGGCCGGTCGGACACTTTCTTCTGGATTGGTTTGACCACAATGATTTTATCGAAATGAATACCAGCGGCAGTACCGGCATTCCGAAGGTAATACGCGTTGAAAAACAAGCCATGGTAAACTCGGCCCTTGCAACAGGTAATTTTTTTGACCTCGCTCCCGGCGATAAAGTGCTGAATTGCCTCCCAGTAAAATATGTTGCCGGGAAAATGATGCTCGTTCGTGGGTTCATCCTGGGGCTCGACATGGATTTTGTCGCGCCTACAGCGCATCCGCTTCGGAACAATGATACGCAATATGCTTTTTCGGCAATGGTTCCTTTACAGGCTCAAAATTCAGTAGCTGAATTGCACCAAATTAAAAAGCTGATTGTTGGCGGTGCTAAAATAAATGCCTCGCTCGAGAAGGACTTAAAAAAACTTCCCGGACAGGCTTTTGAAACGTATGGCATGACCGAAACGGTTTCGCACATCGCCGCAAAGAAAGTTGGGGACAAGAATTTTACGGTATTGCCGAACGTCTCTATCGCCAGTGACGATCGAAACTGTCTTGTAATTACCGCGCCTGATATCTCGCAGGAACCCATTATCACAAATGATATTGTAGAATTGATTTCAGATAAAAAATTTATCTGGAAGGGGCGGATCGACAACGTTGTGAACAGCGGCGGCATTAAACTAATCCCTGAGTCTATTGAGGAAAAGCTTTATAAGAAAATTGACCGGCGTTTCTTTGTTGCCGGAATGCCTGATTCGGATCTGGGAGAAAAGCTCATACTGGCTATTGAAGGAGAAGCTTATACGCTGCCTGAGACTATTTTTGACAAGCTGGACAAATATGAAAAACCCAAAGAAATCATCTTCATTCCACATTTTAAGGAAACCGGAAATGGAAAAATCATCCGCCGGGATTCGCTGATGTAAGAAGTCATCAACCACAAAAAAAAACCTGAATCGCTTCAGGTTTTTTTATGATTAAAATATTGTCAGCAGTAAAACCTATTAACATCCATTTAATATCCATCACGTCCCAGTTGCAAAATCAACGCATAAAAAAACCCTGAATTACTTCAGGGTTTTTCTTTATATGATGATGAAAATTGGTAAATTATTTCACTTTGAAAGTGACTCTTCTAACCAGTTTTCTTGCACCTGCTGAATCTTTGTCAACTGAAGCATCTTCACCTGCAGCAACTACATTCAATCTCGAAGGATCAACTTTAGCTTTTACAAGCGTGTTCTTCACATTGTTTGCCCTGGCCTGTGACAATTTGTCGTTGTAAGCAGATCTTCCAACCTCATCAGCATGTCCGATGATATCTACTGTAGCCGTTGGGTTATTTCTCAGGTAAGTAAGGATGAAATCAATACCTTCAGTAGAAACATTTGTCGGTGTAGATTTGTTTAAATCAAAGTAACATGTAACATAACCATCGTTGATCAACGCTTTAACCAAAGCACTATTGTTTGGCGTGTTGTTGATGTTTGTGTTGGTGTTACTTGTTCCACCTGGGCCGTATGTTTTATTCATATAGCTTTCCAATTCATCTGGAATACCATTTCCATTAAGGTCGATTGTTCTTCCTTTTGAATCAACTGCAAGACCTGGTTTGCTGTTTGGTTCAGCATCTAAACCATCCATTATACCGTCTTTATCAGTATCATTGGTGTAAGTCTCTAAGTCACCAATTCTCTTTTTAAGAGCATCAATTTCTTCTTTGTTTTTATCCGTGTCGATATACCAGTCAGCGTGCTGCTCATGTCTTCCAAGATAAACCGTAAGACCGATCGTTCCGGTAAAGATACCGCCTTCCCAGCCTCTTTGCTCGTGAATTCTTGAAGTTCCATCAAACGTCCTGTTTTGGAACAAATCCGTCATTGAAGTAAAATCACCGGTGATAACCACACGGTTGCTCAATTTGAATTGTCCTGTCAGACCGATGATAAAGTTACCAACCCTGTCAGTATACTCCTGATCGTCACTTTTGAATTGACCATATCCACCCCCTGCGTGAGCAAGGAAACCAATTCTTTTTGTCCAGGTTTCAAAATTTAAAACACGGCCCATGTTTACAACCCCCTGAACATCTGCTCTGTAATAGTGTGTTGTAAATGGAGCAATTGAGTTGTCTTTCGCCTGTAATCTTGAGTAACCAATATCAAATTTAATACCCACTTTGTTGTTAAACATATATCTCGCTCCTAAATCTGCTGTAAAGAAGCTTGGAGTAGCTGTAAAGTAATTTTCTGCGAAAGGCTTTGACGGCTTGTTAACTCCTCCATTTAGTTCAAGTGACCATTTGTTGTAACCTGTATCGGTACTGTCAGCGCTGGCGTCACCCGTCTGTGCACTAAGGCTCAGCGTACTAACAAATGTTAATGCAAGTAAAAGTTTTTTCATCATTCTAAGTTTTAAATTTTTACAAACATACGCAATTTTGCAATACGAATGAAATAAATTTAACACGTAATCGGGGGTATTTAAATCATAAAATGAAAATTATTCGTAATTTTTGCTTTTCCCATGAATATATTTCACAACAAGTGCCGAAAAACAAATAAATCTCTAATTTTATTAGTCAGATAATAAATGATTAATTTTCAATAATTTACATGTTTTATTGAAAATTTTTAATTTGTTACAGATATAAGATTTTTTTTTACAAAATTCCCGCAGAAAAACGATAGCGGTGGAAGCGAACACGGCACTATTCATTCGGCTTTCCGACTCAAAAAACGCCAAAGACACCATTTTAACGCTCCATAACTACTGCAAAGCGAATCTCCTTGTTACAATGTCTCTCCTTTTTCCAGCAATTTCCTTTCCAGTTCGGCCTGAAACTCTTCCATAACCGGTTTCATCGTGCTCTCCGGGATATCCGCAATCCTAATGTACATCAATCCATCGACAGCATTGTTAAAAAGTGGGTCGACGTTAAACGCTACAACACGCGCGTTCTGCTTGATATATTTTTTAATCAACACCGGCAATCGCAGTGTCCCCGGCTCAAGTTCGTCAATAATCTTGTCAAACTTGTTCAGGTCGGATTCCGCCTCATCAAAGATAAAATCCTTATCCGCATCCTTAAGTTTCACCTTAAACTCCTTCTTGGCATGTACATATTGGGCAATATAAGGGTCATAGTAATGCGACTTCATAAACTCAATCATCAGCGATTTCGAAAATTCCGAGAATTGGTTGCTGATGCTCACGCCGCCCAAAAGAAAATTATGTTCCGGATACCGCAGTGTCGTGTGAATGATCCCTTTCCACAATAAAAACAAAGGCATCGGCTTTTGCTGGTACTCCTTGATGATAAACGCCCTGCCCATCTCAATGGATTTGCTCATCATGTCATGAAGCTCCGGCTCAAATCGGAATAACTCATGCAGGTAAAACCCTTCGATGCCCCGTTTCGGGAAAATTTCCGAGCCCAAACCCATCCGGTAAGCGCCCGCAATCTGGTTGGTGTCCGCGTCCCACAAAAACATGTGGTAGTAATAATTATCATAAGGATCAAGATCGATAGACTCATTCGTGCCTTCGCCAACCTCGCGGAACGTAATCTCACGCAGCCTGCCGATCTCGTGTAAAATATTCGGAATCTTATCCGCTTTCGTAAAGAAAACCTCGTAGTTTTTGCTTTGCAGCAACCTGCAGTCCTGCTTCCTGAGATTATCCACTTCCTGGATCATCTTGTCATTGCTCGCCGCCGTCGCAATCTTTTTCGGGCTTTTCGGGATTTTCAGGTGCGGCGTACTCAACAGCTTGTTGTCCTTTTCATAAGGATTGGCCAGCATATAGGTCTTCTTCCTCAGGAATTCTGAATATTCTTCTATCGTTGCATGCTCGTTCTGTTCGCTCACCGAAATCGGCTTCCCGATCCGCACTTTAATAATCCGGTCTTTCTGCGAAAACAATTCTGAAGGCAGCTTTGCCGTACGCATCGTGTCGTCAATCTTTGAAAGCAGGTAAAACAGTCTGCTATTTTTTGCGTGGAAATAAATCGGGACAACAGGTACCTGCGCTTTGCGGATTACTTTAATAGCCCCTTCTTCCCACTCCTTGTCTACAACCAGTTTTCCGTCTTTGTAAGTAGATACTTCCCCCGCCGGAAACATCCCCAATGGCTTCCCGTCACTCAGATGACGCAGCGTTTCCTTAATGCCCACCACGCTCGACTTGGCATCTTTATGGTTTTCAAAAGGATTCACAGGCATGATGTAAGGCTTCAAAGGCTCAATCCGGTGCAGCAGGAAATTGGCGATAATCTTAAAGTTCGGCTCGCGCTCCAGCATCAGCTTCAACAGCAATATGCCATCAACACCGCCAAGCGGATGATTTGAAATCGTGATATACGCACCCTCCTTCGGCAACCGTTTAAAGTCCTCTTCAGGAATCTCAAACCGAATCTCAAGCTGGTCCAGAATCGCATTCAGGAACTCTACATCCTTGAGGTGCTTGTTCTTATCATAAATCTGGTTCAGCCGCGAAATTTTCAGCGTCTTCATCAGCAGCCATCCGGCAAACGTCCCAAAAATTCCATATTTGGTGGCATTGATTGCTTTGGCTACTTCTTTGGCGGTGACTAGACCCATTATGTTTATTGCTTTTAGGTAAAAACAAAGATAGAAAAAAATGCCAACCGTGAAATTGAATTGCGAATTATGAATTAAGAATTACAACAGCCACAAATAACAAAGCTGCCCAAAAACAGTCACGGTCTAAAACGCAAGTCGTAATTCCTAATTCCCAATTCCTAATTCGCAATTCCATTGTGCATATCTATGTTGACAGTTTTTATTTTTTGCGAATGCCCCTGCTCATTTTTAAGATATTTTTGACTGAAGCCCATTGGGCCGAACTGATTAAAGTTAAAAACATGCCATTAGAATGAAAATCATCTCTTACAATGTCAACGGAATCCGCGCTGCCATTTCCAAAGGCTTTCTCATCTGGCTCGAACAAGCCAATCCCGATGTGATCTGCCTCCAGGAAATCAAGGCCACGCCAGAGCAGGTGCCGTTGCATGAATTCGAAAACCTGGGCTACAATTACCACTATTGGTACCCCGCCCAGAAAAAAGGATACAGCGGTGTCGCCATCCTTTCTAAGATAAAACCACGCGAAGTCGTCTATGGCACCGGCATCGAACACATGGATTTCGAGGGGCGCAACATCCGTGCCGACTTTGACGACGTGTCCGTCATGAGCCTGTACCTGCCTTCCGGAACCAACATCGACCGCCTCAGCCACAAGTTTATGTATATGGATGATTTCCACCATTACATTGCCGACCTGCGGCTGCGCATCCCAAACCTGGTCATCTGTGGCGACTACAACATCTGCCATGAACCGATCGATATACACGACCCCATCCGCAACAAGACCGTCTCCGGCTTTCTTCCCGAAGAGCGTTCGTGGCTCGATATGTTCATGAAAAGCGGGTTTATCGACAGTTTCCGGCATTTCAACAAAGACCCGCACCATTATACGTGGTGGAGTTACCGCGCCGGGGCAAGGGGCAATAACAAAGGCTGGCGCATCGATTATATATTGGTCAGCAAGACGATGGAAGACAGGCTCACACGCGCCGTCATCCTGCCCGATGCAAAGCACTCAGACCATTGCCCGGTGTTGGCTGAGATTATATAGGAGCATGATCCCGCTGTACGGCTTTATCTTTTTTGTTTTTGTCACCCCGAGCGCAGTCGAGGGGCATCACACCAAAACAAAAAAGGATGCCGCCTGCCATCGGGGCTAGCGTCCTGACAAAAAAATGAACTATTAAAACACTATTAATACATCCAAAAATGATCAAGAAAGTTTCCGTTGCCCTACTCATCATGGCGCTATCCACGTCATGTGTGTCCAAAAAAGTCTATAACGACCTCGAGAATAAATTCGCCGACCTGAAAAAGGAAAACCGCAAAATGTCTGACGACAACGAAGCGCTGCTCGCCGAAAAGAACAAACTCGAAATCGACCAGTCCAACCTGCAAAAGGAATACGACAAAATCAAGTCAGAACGCGACAAGCTCGCCGCCGACTATGCCGCGGCAAATGCAAACCTGAAAACACTACAGGCGTCCTACAACGCGCTCGAAAAAAACAGCGACGATGCGCTACAGACAAACATGACCAAAAACCGCGAATTACTCGCCAAACTCGAAGCCAAGGAAAAGGCGCTCGCCGCAGAGCAGGACCGCATCAACAAACTGAATGCCGATTTCCAGGAGCGCTCGAACCGCGTCGCCGAACTCGAGCAGATGATGGCCGCGAAGGAAGCCAACATGAAGAAATTGAAAGAAACCCTATCTAAAGCCCTAAACGCTTTTGAAGGCAAAGGGCTTACCGTGGAACAGAAAAACGGCAAAGTCTACGTTTCCATGGAAAACAAACTGTTGTTCCAGACCGGAAGCTGGGCTGTAGGAACGGAAGGCAAGAAAGCCGTAGTCGAATTGGGGAAAGTACTCGCGCAAAACCCCGACATCTCTGTATTGATTGAAGGCCACACCGACAATGATAAATTCGCCGGCGCCATGGGCCAGATTGAAAACAACTGGGACCTGTCTACCAAACGTGCGACCGCCATTGTGAACATCCTGACAGAGAACAAGGGCATCAGCAAGCAGAACCTGACTGCAGCCGGCCGTGGTGAATTCGCACCCATCGCCACAAACGATACCCCGGAAGGCAAATCGAAGAACCGCCGCATCGAAATCATCCTCACACCAAAGCTGGATGAGATCAGCAAGATGCTGAATGATCTATAGTAAAAGCGGGCTGATGGCCCGCTTTTTTTTATGGGCGCCGGGCATTCCGGCGCTTCCTTTAAAATTCACAATTGGATTTATTTTTTAAATGCTAAAATAGCCATAGCAATGACACCAACAATTAGTATCATCACTGCATTTAATTTTTTAGAATCCCGTAAGGTATCTTCCCCGTCGAAAAAAGGTTTTTTTAAAATTTTAAAAAGCCAATAGGCGAAAACAAGCATCATACATATTGCAAAGAATCTTTCCATCTTCTAAAATTAATGAGTGTTTATCTATACAAGGTAGTGGGAATATCCGCCACCACGTAAATCCAGCGGTCGGGGTTATTCTTGCGAAGATTCCTCCTTCGTCGGAATGACAACCCCTCACCGTTTACGTTTGGAAACGACATATCTGCGAATCAGCACTCAAACGATAAACGCATCTTCAGCGTGCCTGTCCGGACATTGTTATTCCGACGAAGGAGGAATCTTCGCATGCATCTTCGCTACGTTTGTCAATCCGATGGCGCAGATGTATCACCTGTCCAATAGCCTGGATTTGCTCCCGAAACTTCGGGACGTGCCCACAAGCATAGCTATCTCAAACAAGTCCAACACCACCCCGCCACTCATGCCCAATCCCGCATCGTTCCATCTGCGGTTGTAATGGTAATAAAATAAGCATATTCTGTAGTTGTGGCTTTGTAGTTTGTTGACATGGCGTGTAGTTTGATTTAAAAGTATAAAAAAACTACAATCTAACAATTGTAGCTTTTTGTTTCATATGCTTTGTGGGCACGGATTACACACGAGCAGAGCGACTGCCGAAGGAAATCCGCGCTATCGTTGCGTTGAGAACATCCGCGACATCCGGTATTTGCAGTTTTTGTCATTTCGGTAATTCACAGAAAAACACCCTTTATAAACACTTATAAATTTGCTGCTTAATATTTGTTTTTTATCATAGAATGCGCCAGCGGGGGGGAGCTGGTGTTAATGTTTCTTCCTCACTGAATTTCATACCCAGATGGCGCGGATATATCCCACGGACGATAGCGCGGATTTGCAATCCGTGCCCACACGCATAGCAAATCGCAATTCAAAACAAATATAACACCTCCACTTCCAAATCATTCTCAAGCCCCG
>NZ_NKJE01000009.1:0-67107 GCF_002256285.1 Flavobacterium sp. BFFFF1
TTGTAAGCGATATTGCCCTGGTTGGCAACGTTAAGGGTCTGAACAAGGTCAGAGCCATCCTCAAAAGTCAATGAACCTGCGCTAACGGTAACTTTACCGTTTACGTAGAAATCAAATTACCATTGACCCATCCGCTCAAACGGTTGACATTTCCCGACGGGTTGATCTGTACCGTGTTGTTGGCGGTATTGATATTGGCTACATTAGAAGCGGTAAAGCTTAAGGTTTTGTTACATACCATATTATTGGCCAACGTCAAATTGCCACCTGATTTGTCGATAAGCACATAATCAAAAGTGGTGATTCCTGTCATCGTTTGGGCATTAGATCCCTGGAAAAATACTGCGCGGTTGTTCGGTGCAAACGACCCAACACGGTTCCAGTTCCCTTTGATAATGACATCGCCACCGTTTACACCGGATGCCGACAGGTTCCCGTTTAGGTTCAAATCACCATTGATAGTTAACGGAACAGTCATGTTATGCCCGGAGTAATCCATATATAACGAAGATCCCGCACCCACTGTCAGGTTGCCGGCCATGGTGAACACGGTACCCGTCGCAGTGGTCCCGCCTGGGTCGAGGGTTGTGGCATTACTCAACTGTACATGGTTGGGATAGCCTTTTCCGCTGCCTGCCGACCATTCGTTCCCTCTTGCGTATACCCCGCCCGTGTTGTAGATAAGCGTGGATGCGGAACCAAAGGTGGGCGCATTGGTGTTGACAAACCCACCGCTGTTGATTTGCAATGAACCGTTTATATTGGAAGCCGGTCCGAAATTGACACCGCCGGCCAGGGTTACATCAGGAAAGTTCACTGTGCCGCTTACGGTTCCTGTCCCTGCAAAATTAACCCGTCCTGGGGTCGCCATAAAGTTCCCTGAGGCCGCAGTTACTGAACCACCCGAAGCTACCGTAAGTATTTTGTTGTTGAGTTCAAGTTGACCAGCCGTCAATGCGAGCGTCGAGCTGGTGACTGCGTTTGTCAGTGTGACTGTATTGGCTCCGCTTGCGCCGGAATTATTGATTGCCAAGTTGCTGACTGTTGCTGGAAGTCCCGTTCCTGTAATCTGGTTGGCACTGCCGTTATAGACATAGTTGGCACCGGTACTGAAGTTTCGGTTGGTGGTTTGTATGTTTCCTGAATTGCCACTCGAACTGATACCTGCGGTGGAGCCGATACCCAGCGTCGCACCGGATGCTACATTAAATATCCCGTCTCCAATAATTGCAGTCCCGGGAGTTAGGTTTACCGTACTTCCTGATGCTACAGTCATCGGGCTGCCTGAAGGCAAACGCATTGTCCCGTTGACGGTAATGGTTTGGGGGGCAGAGCCATTTAAATTGAAGGGCGGGCTCGTTGAGGTCATGTTCAGTGTTGCACCACTGACAACAGTAATATTTCCTTTTATATTGCCACCGGCTGTCACATCGAAAGTAAGCGTCGACGCGGAAACAGTTAGGTCATAAACGGTAAAGCTGCTTCCGCCGGAGACGGACGCTGTGCCTGTTCCGGTATATTGAAAGTTACCGTAAGTGCGTCCTGCGAAGGAGGGTGCCTGGGCGACTGCCAGGTTGAAAAGACTACCGGGATTAAAAACAACCCTGGAAGAGGGCGCTTGCAGTGCAAACGGATTCGATCCCGCTTTTTGGATAAAAGTGGCACCATTGCTAAAAACCACAGCGTTGGCCGTACCCGTCGAACCAAAGGCATTGCCTGTGCTATTGAGATCTTGTGTAAATGTGCTTCCGTTGTTGAATGTCAGACTGTTGGCGTCTGTCGGTGTGATCGACTGGTCGGTATCGATTCCATTCCCTTTGAAGTTGATAGCGCCCGACACGCTGCCGGTGGCACCACTGGCTAATATTAGCTTAAAAGTACTTGTGGTCAAGACGTTCCACTGGGAACTCGCGTCTACCGTAAAGTCAGCTCCATTGACCCCATTTGAAATGGTGAGGTTTGCGCCCGAAGTAAATGTTACATTCGTATTGGAGGCCACACTCAACCCTGCAATCGTTTCGGATGCGACACTACTAACCGAACATGTTGCTCCATTATTGAACACCAGCAGGTCGGCAGTACCGACAATCGTCCTTGACGGTGTCCAGTTTGTTGGGATGGTCCAGTCTGCCGTGCCAGTTTTGTTCCATACATAGGTCGGACTTGGGTTCGAAACGGTATAGGTGAAGTTCGCCGCGTTGACATTTTGCCCACCACTGTTGTAGGAGTTGAGGGTAAAGTAGTCTGCAGTGGTGTGGGTGGGTGCCGTGGATTGATTTGAAGTAAAAACATAGTAAGCCACATTCGCCCCCTGAAGATTCGCCGAGCCCGGGATGGTCGCGAATCCGGCCGTTCCACTGGTCGGTATAGCGACAACATTGGAGGTGGCAAAATTGTCGGTGGAGTACCGCAGATAGGCGTATTCTCCTGACGACAAATTCGCTGAGAGGTTGATCGTCACGACAACAGGCTGCCCATTGGCTACTGTGGATGGGTTTTGGGAAACCGAGGTAATGTTTTTGGGTTATACGTAGTTGAGAGCACTGACATGAAGTTATCGGCAGTACTGTTCTTACCAATATTGACGGTGTAGTAGCTACTTAGTGTGATGGCGGGAAGTGAACCTTTCGATCCACCAAATCCGGTATTGTACCTTGCTGAGGCCTCTGTATTGGAAGGGTTTATGTACGTGTTTAGCGCTATGGCAGAAACGGTGCTGTAGGGTCGCCAGTTGGTGCTGTAGTCGGCATTGGAGGCAGTACCCCGTGCAAACTCCCAACTGCGGGTTCCCGATAGTCCGGCCGAGGTGGCCTGTATCCTGACGAAACGGACTCCGCCGCGATCAGCGAGGTCATAAGCGCTGTAATTGCCGTTGGCCAGTTGTGTTCCAAGGACTGTTGGTTGGGCGTAGCTAAAAAATAAGCCGGATAGTATCAATCCTAAGCAGCACAATAATTTCCTGGTGGTGTGTATTTTTCCCCTCATTTATTGTAAAATATTTCCTGATAAAAAATAATGAAGGGGTAAATATAAATATGTTAACATCAATTACAAAGCATTTTTGACTACGAAAACGATTTTTTGATTACTTTTTTTGCGAAGTCGATAAGCGTCTTCGGTTTCAAAACTCCTGATAACCAGGTAAAAACTGTTGTGAATGCTATGTGATATCATTTTGTGTCAAAAAAAAACCTCCCAAATTTGGGAGGCTTTCTTCTTATTACGCTTGCCCTGTTGGGCCAAAGTTCAATGGGATCGGAGGTTGTTCCGTGTCCTTAATTTCGCCGTGGGCAGATTCAAATCGGTGGATGTTTTCTCCCATCGCTTTCAGCAGCCTTTTGGCATGTTGTGGCGTCAGGACAATTCTCGATTTTACCTTTGCTTTTGGTGTACCCGGCATGATGCATACGAAGTCTAAAACAAACTCTGAAGCAGAATGATTGATAATCGCAAGGTTGGAATAAATTCCTTCCGCTGTTTTCTCGTCCAATTCTATATTGATCTGTCCGGCTGGTTGATTGTTATCACTCATATCTTAATAGTTGTATTCTTCTTTAGCAGCCATCATTTCGTTGAAATCTTCCTTAGAGCCTACAATCGTATTGTCGTATTCTCTCATACCGGTTCCGGCAGGGATTCTGTGTCCTACGATAACATTCTCTTTCAATCCTTCTAAATAATCTACTTTTCCGGCTACGGCAGCTTCGTTCAGTACTTTTGTAGTTTCCTGGAACGATGCGGCAGAGATGAATGATTTGGTCTGAAGCGATGCTCTTGTGATACCTTGCAGTACAGGCGTTGCTGTAGCGGTGATCACGTCACGCGCTGTAACAAGGTTTTTATCTGTACGTTTCAGGATCGAGTTTTCATCACGCAATTGACGTGGCGAAATAATCTGTCCTGGTTTCAGGTTATCAGAATCACCGGCATCCTCAACCACTTTCATTCCGTAAAGCTTATCATTTTCAACGATAAAGTCTTTCGTGTGGATCAATTGGTCTTCAAGGAACAATGTGTCTCCCGGATCCTGAACCTGAACTTTACGCATCATCTGGCGGATCACAACTTCAAAGTGCTTGTCGTTGATTTTCACCCCTTGCAGACGGTACACTTCCTGGATTTCATTCACAAGGTATTGTTGCACTGCTGCTGGTCCCTGAATTCTAAGGATATCTTCCGGAGTAATGGCTCCGTCTGACAATGGTACACCCGCACGGATGAAGTCATTTTCCTGTACTAAGATCTGGCTTGACAATTTAACAAGGTACTTTTTAATCTCACCAAATTTAGATTCGATGACGATTTCACGGTTACCTCTTTTGATTTTTCCGAATGTAACAACACCGTCGATTTCTGAAACTACCGCTGGGTTCGAAGGGTTACGTGCCTCAAGAAGCTCGGTAATCCTTGGCAGACCTCCGGTGATATCTCCAGCTTTAGAAGAGCGGCGTGGAATCTTCACAAGGATTTTTCCAGCTTTAATCTTCTCGCCGTCATCAACCATAAGGTGGGCACCCACTGGTAAGTTATAAGAACGGATCAATTCATTGTCTTTTCCGTAGATCAATAAGGTAGGAATCAATTTCTTGTTTCTTCCTTCAGAGATTACTTTTTCCTGGAATCCGGTCTGCTCATCGATTTCAACAACGAACGATTGTCCTTGCTCTAAATCTTCGTAAGCGATTTTTCCGGTAAACTCAGAAATAATAACACCGTTATATGGATCCCATTTACAGATGATGTCACCTTTCTTAACAGACTGTCCGTCTTTTACAAAGATGCTTGAACCGTAAGGGATATTGTGTGTATTTAAAACAATTCCGGTTTTCTCGTCGATCAGTTTCAATTCCGTAGAACGTGAAACAACGATATCAACGGTATTTCCTTCATTGTCCTCACCTTTAACTGTTTTAAGATCTTCGATCTCAAGACGTCCGTTGAAACGAACCACGATACTTGATTCTTCAGAGATTCCTCCGGCCACACCACCTACGTGGAAGGTACGAAGTGTCAGCTGTGTACCAGGCTCACCGATGGACTGCGCAGCGATTACACCGACAGCTTCACCTCTTTGGGTCATTTTTCCGGTAGCAAGGTTTCTTCCGTAACATTTTGCACAGATACCTTTAATAGCTTCACAGGTCAAAGGAGAACGTACTTCCACTCTTTCGATTGGAGAAGCTTCGATGATCCTCATTTCCGCTTCAGTGATTTGTTTTCCGGCTTCAACGATGATTTCGTTTGTCAATGGGTTTACGACATCCTGCAACGCCACACGGCCAAGGATTCTTTCCCCTAATGATTCAACGATTTCCTCATTCTTTTTCAAGGCAGAAACTTCGACACCCCTTAGCGTACCACAATCTGTAAGATTTACGATAACATCCTGGGATACGTCATGGAGCCTTCTTGTAAGGTAACCGGCATCCGCAGTCTTAAGGGCGGTATCGGCAAGACCTTTACGGGCACCGTGCGTAGAGATAAAGTATTCAAGGATCGAAAGACCTTCCTTAAAGTTGGAAAGGATCGGGTTTTCAATAATCTCACCACCACCGGCAGTAGATTTTTTAGGCTTCGCCATCAAACCACGCATACCGGTTAACTGACGGATTTGCTCTTTGGAACCCCTTGCTCCTGAATCAAGCATCATGTATACCGAGTTGAAGCCCTGTTGGTCTTCACGGATATTTTTCATGGCCAATTCAGTAAGTAAGGCATTTGTTGAGGTCCAAACGTCAATTACCTGGTTGTAACGCTCGTTATTGGTGATAAGACCCATGTTATAGTTCGCAAGGATACCATCAACCTGTTCGTTAGCGTCAGTGATTAAGTCCTGTTTTTGCTCAGGAATCTTGATATCACCAAGGCTGAATGACAATCCGCCTTTGAAAGCGAATTTGTAGCCCATATCTTTCATCTCATCAAGGAAAGCTGCTGTCGTTGGTACATTGGTCACACTTAAAATGTGCCCGATGATATCACGAAGATTTTTCTTGGTAAGTACATCATTGATATATCCTGCTGCTTCCGGTACTACTTCGTTAAACAATACACGGCCTGCAGTGGTCTGGATTACTTTGTATACCAATTCCCCGTTTTCGTTGAAATCTTTCGCGCGGATTTTCACCCTTGCGTTCAATTCCAGACGGCCTTCGTTTAAGGCAATGTTTACTTCTTCGGCAGAATAGAAAGTCAGGCCTTCACCTAAAATCTTATGCTCCGGAGTAGACAAACGTTCTTTGGTCATATAATACAGACCCAAAACCATATCCTGAGAAGGAACCGTGATTGGCGCTCCGTTGGCAGGGTTAAGGATGTTGTGTGAGGCAAGCATCAAAAGCTGTGCTTCCAGGATCGCTTCCGGTCCAAGTGGCAAGTGTACCGCCATCTGGTCACCATCGAAATCCGCGTTGAACGCCGTACAAACCAATGGGTGAAGCTGGATCGCTTTACCTTCAATCAGTTTTGGCTGGAACGCCTGGATACCCAAACGGTGAAGGGTAGGAGCACGGTTTAGCAATACGGGATGTCCTTTGATTACATTTTCAAGGATGTCCCATACTACAGGCTCTTTTTTGTCTATGATTTTCTTAGCGGATTTTACTGTTTTCACAATACCACGCTCAATCAGTTTCCTAATGACGAACGGTTTGTATAGCTCAGCAGCCATATCTTTTGGCAGACCGCATTCGAATAATTTCAATTCAGGTCCCACGACGATTACCGAACGTGCAGAATAATCGACACGTTTTCCAAGTAAGTTCTGACGGAAACGCCCTTGTTTTCCTTTTAAGGAATCAGAAAGCGATTTCAACGGACGGTTTGATTCGGTCTTAACGGCAGAAGCTTTCCTGGTGTTATCGAATAACGAGTCTACCGATTCCTGCAACATACGTTTTTCGTTACGAAGGATTACTTCAGGAGCTTTAATCTCCATCAGACGCTTCAAACGGTTGTTACGGATGATTACACGACGGTAAAGGTCATTCAAATCCGATGTAGCGAAACGGCCACCATCAAGCGGCACCAGCGGACGCAATTCCGGCGGGATCACAGGAACCACTTTCATAATCATCCATTCCGGACGGTTTTCGCGGTTCTCGTTAGATTCACGGAAAGATTCCACAACCTGAAGCCTTTTTAAAGCTTCCGTTTTACGTTGTTTAGACGTTTCATTATTTGCCGAGTGACGCAATTCATAAGAAAGGGCATCAAGGTCAATTCTGGCCAACAGGTCCATGATACATTCAGCACCCATTTTGGCGATGAATTTATTCGGGTCATTGTCATCAAGATATTGGTTTTCCTGCGGAAGGCTGTCTAAAATATTCAGGTATTCCTCTTCGGTTAAGAAGTCTAACCTTTGGATATTATCGCCTTCAGCATTTTTTGCAATACCGGCCTGGATCACTACATATCTTTCGTAGTAAATGATCATGTCTAATTTCTTAGATGGCAAGCCCAGGATGTATCCAATTTTGTTTGGAAGTGAACGGAAGTACCAGATGTGTGCGATTGGCACGACAAGGTTGATATGCCCGACACGGTCACGACGTACTTTTTTCTCAGTTACTTCAACACCACAGCGGTCGCATACGATGCCTTTGTAACGAATCCTTTTATATTTACCACAGGCGCATTCGAAATCCTTTACAGGTCCGAAAATCCTTTCGCAGAAAAGACCATCGCGTTCCGGCTTGTGCGTTCTGTAGTTAATGGTTTCAGGTTTTAGAACCTCACCTCTTGACTCTGCCAGGATTGATTCCGGCGAAGCAAGACCAATAGAGATTTTATCGAACCTTTTGATTTGATTTTTATCTTTATTATTTCTATTATTCATCATAGTTTTTACTATTGATTTTTTTGATAATTGAAAACGTTTTATAGCTTTTAGCGATTAGCTTTCAGCATTCAGTTTAGTACTGATAGCTGATAGCTGAATGCTAAATGCTGTATTTATTCCTCCAAACGAATGTCAAGGCCAAGACCTTTCAATTCGTGCATCAATACATTAAACGACTCAGGAAGTCCTGGTTCCGGCATGGTTTCGCCTTTTACGATGGCCTCGTAAGTTTTGGCTCTACCGATCACGTCATCTGATTTCACAGTCAGGATTTCACGAAGTGTGCTGGAAGCGCCATAAGCCTCTAGTGCCCAAACCTCCATCTCTCCGAAACGCTGTCCACCGAATTGCGCTTTACCGCCAAGAGGTTGCTGCGTAATCAATGAGTACGGTCCGATAGAACGTGCGTGCATCTTATCATCAACCATGTGTCCTAATTTCAGCATGTAGATCACACCGACGGTTGCAGGCTGGTGGAAACGCTCTCCGGTTCCTCCATCGTACAGGTAAGTATGGCCAAAACGCGGAATTCCGGCCTCGTCAGTCAATTCGTTGATCTGGTCAAGTGTCGCGCCATCGAAAATCGGTGTTGCAAATTTCCTGCCCAGGTTTTGACCTGCCCAACCCAATACGGTTTCATAGATCTGACCAATGTTCATACGCGATGGTACACCCAGTGGGTTCAATACGATATCTACAGGCGTTCCATCTTCGAGGAACGGCATGTCTTCGTGACGAACGATACGGGCAACAATACCTTTGTTACCGTGACGTCCCGCCATTTTATCTCCCACTTTAAGTTTACGTTTCTTAGCGATGTAAACTTTAGCCAGTTTCAGGATACCTGCAGGCAATTCATCACCTACGGTAATTGTGAATTTCTCTCTTCTTAAAGCACCCTGAAGGTCATTCAGTTTGATTTTGTAGTTGTGGATCAGGTCGTTTACCATTTTATTGGTTTCCTCATCTGCAACCCACTGTCCTTTGCTTAAGTGGGCGAAATCTTCCACTGCGTTCAGCATTTTCTGGGTATATTTCTTGCCTTTTGGCAGTACTTCTTCGCCCAGATCATTCATCACACCCTGAGAAGTCTTACCATTAACAATCAGGAATAATTTGTCAACCAGTTTGTCTTTTAATTCGACAAATTTGGTTTCGAATTCCATTTCAAGGGATCCCAAATCATCCTTGTCTTTGGTGCGTTTTCTTTTATCTTTTACTGCTCTTGCGAACAGTTTTTTGTCTAATACGACTCCATGCAACGATGGAGAAGCTTTCAATGACGCATCTTTTACATCGCCGGCTTTATCACCGAAGATCGCACGAAGCAGTTTTTCCTCTGGTGTTGGATCTGATTCTCCTTTTGGAGTAATCTTTCCGATAAGGATATCGCCAGGTTTTACTTCAGCACCGATACGGATCATACCGTTTTCATCAAGGTCTTTCGTCGCCTCTTCAGAAACGTTCGGGATGTCATTGGTCAACTCTTCGTTACCCAATTTCGTATCACGTACATCCAATGAATAATCATCGATGTGGATAGAAGTAAAGATGTCGTCGCGAACTACTTTTTCAGAAATTACGATCGCATCCTCGAAGTTGTATCCTTTCCATGGCATGAACGCCACTTTAAGGTTTCTTCCCAAGGCAAGCTCTCCGTTTTGGGTAGCATAACCTTCAGAAAGTACTTGTCCGGGAATCACGCGGTCGCCTTTTCTTACGATTGGTTTCAGGTTGATAGAGGTACTTTGGTTCGTTTTCCGGAATTTGATCAGATTATACGTCTTCTCATCCGTGTCAAAGCTTACCATTCTTTCTTCTTCCGTACGGTCGTATTTAATGGTGATGATATTCGCATCAACATATTCTACGGTTCCGTGGCCTTCCGCATTGATCAAAACACGCGAATCAGAAGCGACCTGTCTTTCCAAACCTGTTCCAACGATTGGGGCTTCAGGGCGTAACAATGGTACGGCCTGACGCATCATGTTTGACCCCATCAACGCACGGTTCGCATCATCATGCTCCAAAAACGGAATCAAGGAAGCGGAGATCGAAGCGATTTGGTTTGGCGCCACATCGGCATAATCAATCCTGTGCGGATCAACAACCGGGAAGTCACCTTCCTCACGGGCAATAACTTTATCAGCAAGGATGGTTCCGTCAGCACCCACTTCAATGTTGGCCTGCGAAATCAATTTGCCTTCTTCTTCTTCAGCGCTGAGGTAAATCGGTTCAGAATTGATGTCGATTTTACCATTCGTCACTTTACGGTAAGGCGTTTCGATAAAGCCCATTCCGTTTACTTTCGCATAAACACCAAGCGAAGAAATCAAACCGATGTTTGGTCCCTCAGGCGTTTCAATCGGGCATAAACGGCCGTAGTGTGTATAGTGAACGTCACGTACCTCAAATCCGGCTCTTTCACGGGAAAGACCACCAGGTCCAAGGGCAGACAATCTTCTTTTGTGCGTAATCTCGGCCAATGGATTCGTTTGGTCCATAAACTGAGACAACTGGTTTGTTCCGAAGAAAGAGTTGATTACCGACGACAATGTTTTGGCATTGATCAAATCGATAGGAGTGAACACCTCGTTGTCACGAACGTTCATTCTTTCACGGATTGTACGTGCCATACGCGCCAATCCAACGCCGAACTGTGCTGAAAGTTGTTCACCAACAGTACGTACACGACGGTTAGACAAGTGATCGATATCATCAATCTCTGCTTTAGAGTTGATCAGTTCGATCAGGTATTTTACGATGGTGATGATATCTTCTTTGGTAAGCACCTGCTTCTCCATTGGGATATCAAGGTTCAGTTTTTTGTTCATCCTGTAACGGCCTACTTCACCTAAGTTGTAGCGTTGGTCGGAGAAGAACAATTTATCGATGATACCACGAGCGGTTTCCTCATCAGGTGGTTCTGCATTACGCAGCTGACGGTAGATGTGCTCAACGGCTTCTTTTTCAGAGTTTGTCGGGTCTTTTTGCAGTGTGTTGTGGATGATCGCATAATCAGCCTGATTCGCGTCTTCCTTATGCAAAAGGATCGATTTGACATTAGCCTCGATGATTTCCTCTACGTTATCTTTGTCGATAATCGTATCACGGTCAAGGATGATCTCGTTACGCTCAATAGAAACTACCTCGCCGGTATCCTCGTCCACGAAATCCTCATGCCACGTGTTTAATACACGTGCCGCTAATTTCCTTCCGATATATTTTTTAAGGCCTGTTTTAGACACTTTGATTTCCTCAGCAAGGTCGAAGATTTCAAGGATATCCTTGTCTCTTTCGAATCCGATGGCGCGGAATAAAGTGGTTACAGGTAATTTTTTCTTACGGTCGATATACGCGTACATGACGCTGTTGATATCGGTTGCGAATTCAATCCATGATCCTTTGAAAGGGATGACACGGGCTGAATACAATTTGGTTCCATTGGCGTGGAACGATTGTCCAAAGAAAACACCCGGTGATCTGTGCAGTTGGGATACAACCACACGTTCAGCACCGTTGATAACAAATGTGCCGCTTGGTGTCATATAAGGAATAGTACCGAGGTACACATCCTGTACAATAGTTTCAAAATCCTCATGCTCCGGATCTGTACAATACAGTTTCAGCCTTGCTTTTAAAGGCACACTGTAAGTCAGTCCTCGCTCAATACATTCCTGAATGGTATAACGTGGCGGATCAACAAAATAATCAAGGAACTCCAGTACGAATTGGTTTCTGGTGTCAGTGATTGGAAAGTTTTCCATGAAGGTGTTATAAAGCCCTTCGTTGCCTCTTTCGTCGGATTTGGTTTCCAGTTGGAAGAAATCTTTAAAGGATTTGACCTGAATATCAAGGAAATCCGGATAGTCCGGGATATTTTTGGTCGAGGCAAAATTCAATCTTTCAGTCTGATTTGTTATCATCAATGGACAAAATTTTGATTAAAAAAAAGTAATTTTTTGTGTGAACACTTGGAATCCGTACTTTCTTTTTATGATCAACACATCTTTAAAAATAAGCCAAGTAAGGAGCTTATTTCTTTCTTCGTATTGATTAAAAGCTTTTTCGTTTTTACTTAAAAGGATAATAAAACTGGATATAATTTTATTATACGAAAAATGGTTTAGGTCTTTGGATGCGTATCCAAGACCTAAACCTAGTTTTCAAAACCGAGTTGTACTATTTAAGCTCAACCACAGCTCCGGCTTCTTCTAAAGCTTTTTTCAGGCCTTCAGCCTCTTCTTTAGAAACACCTTCTTTCACTGCACTTGGAGCGCTGTCAACTACTTCTTTAGCTTCTTTAAGACCTAAACCGGTAAGTTCTTTTACCAATTTAACTACTGCTAATTTAGAAGCACCTGCATCTTTAAGGATTACGTTGAATTCTGTCTGAGCTTCTTCAGCAGCAGCTTCGCCACCACCACCAGAAACTACTACTGCAGCAGCAGCAGGCTCAATTCCGTATTCGTCTTTTAATATTGTAGCTAAGTCGTTAACTTCTTTAACTGTAAGGTTAACTAATTGTTCTGCGAATTGTTTCAAATCTGCCATTTTTTCTATCGTTTAAAATGATTTGTAAAATATAATTTATTATTGTGCGCTTATTAATGGGCTTAAATTAAGCTGCTTCTTCGTCTTTAAACTGGTTCTTAAGAGCTGAAATAACTCTTTGAGCAGGTGACTGAAGCAATCCGATGATTTCGCCGATAACTTCTTCTTTGGATTTCAATGATGCCAATGATTCCAATAAGTTGTCACCGATATAGATTTCGGAATTAATGTAAGCTCCTTTGAGGATTGGTTTGTCCGATTTTTTACGGAATTCCTTGATGATCTTTGCAGGTGCGTTAGCAGTTTCTGAAAGAAGGATCGAGGTGTTTCCTTTTAAAATGGTAGCCAGGTCTCCGTAGTTGTTGTCTGATGCTTCCATTGCTTTTTCAAGCAAAGTGTTTTTTACTACCTCCAATTTGATTCCGGCTTTAAAGCAAGCCCTTCTCAGGTTCGAAGTCGTTTCAGCATCCAGTCCTGAAATATCTGCCATATACACGGTATTGCTACCGGCTAACTGTGCAGTTAAATTTTCAATTGCGATTGATTTTTCTTCTCTAGTCATATTAAAAATTTTTTACTGCTTATACTGCTTTGGAATCAAGGGCAATCGCAGGACTCATTGTACTTGACAAGTGAATGCTTTTGATGTATTGTCCTTTTGCCGCAGTTGGCTTCAGTTTAATTAATGTTTGAATAATTTCGTGCGCATTGTCCACGATTTGCTCTGCACTGAAAGAAACCCTTCCAATACCAGCGTGCACAATACCTGTTTTGTCTACTTTGAAATCAATCTTACCGGCTTTTACTTCAGCTACAGCTTTCGCTACATCCATGGTAACCGTTCCGGTTTTTGGGTTTGGCATCAAGCCTCTTGGTCCAAGGATACGTCCTAATGGTCCCAATTTACCCATTACAGCAGGCATGGTGATGATGACATCAATATCCGTCCAGCCGTCTTTGATTTTTTGCAAGTAATCATCTAAACCTACGTGGTCTGCACCAGCAGCTTTAGCTTCCGCTTCTTTGTCCGGAGTGACAAGGGCAAGAACCCTTACATCTTTACCGGTACCGTGTGGCAATGTAACCACACCTCTTACCATTTGATTCGCTTTTCTTGGATCTACACCCAATTTTACTGCGATATCCACAGACTCATCAAATTTTGCAGAAGCGATTACTTTAACCAATGCAGAAGCATCTTTTAAAGAATACAATTTGTTCTTCTCAATCTTTGAAGCAGCCTCTTTTTGCTTTTTTGTCAATTTTGCCATGTCTTAAGCTTTTTTTAGAGGAGATTCTCCCGATACAGTTATACCCATAGATCTTGCTGTACCAGCGATCATACTCATAGCAGACTCCATTGTGAATGCATTTAAATCAGCCATCTTATCTTCAGCGATAGCTTTGATTTGGTCCCAGGTTACGCTAGCAACCTTCTTACGGTTTGGTTCACCAGAACCGGACTTCAGCTTTGCAGCTTCCATTAACTGGACAGCAGCAGGAGGAGTTTTTACGACAAAATCGAATGATTTGTCTTTATACACAGTGATTTGCACTGGGCATACTTTGCCGGCTTTATCCTGGGTTCTTGCATTAAATTGTTTGCAGAATTCCATGATGTTTACACCAGCAGCTCCAAGAGCAGGTCCTACCGGTGGCGATGGATTCGCGGCACCTCCCTTAACTTGTAGTTTAACTACTTTACTAATCTCTTTAGCCATTGTTTTTAAAAATTTGCAATTCCCTGTGGAAGCAGGATCATGCGGTTATATATAATAGTGTAACAAATTATACTTTTTCAACCTGCATAAAGCTAAGTTCTAATGGTGTTTTTCTTCCGAAGATTTTCACCATTACCTCAAGCTTACGCTTTTCGTCATTTATTTTTTCAACTGTTCCATTGAAACCGTTGAATGGGCCGTCAATGACTTTGACTGTTTCCCCTACATTGAATGGGATCGCATGAGAATCGGTTTTCACTGCCAATTCATCTACTTTTCCAAGCATTCTGTTTACCTCTGACATTCTCAAAGGCACAGGGTCACCATTTTTAACTTCGCCTAAAAAACCGATAACGCTTGTTATGGACTTGATAATGTGCGGAATTTCACCGGTAAGGTTGGCTTCAATCATGACATAACCAGGAAAATAAACTTTGTCCTTTGTTATCTTTTTACCGTCTCTTACCTGTACTATTTTTTCGGTAGGCACAAGGACCTGAGAAATATAGTCGGCCATACCAAGCCTGTTAATTTCAGTCTCGATATAGTTTTTTACTTTATTCTCTTGCCCGCTTACCGCCCTGACAACGTACCATTTTTTCACATTATTTTCTGACATCGCCAAAGTATTAATTATTTAATGTAGCTGAAAAATCCAGCCAATGCTTTTGCGAAAACTTCGTCAACTCCCCATGTCGCTAGGGAAAACAAAACAGAAAAAACAGCAACTACAACAGTAAGGCGTTGTACTTCTGCCCATTCCGGCCAGGTTACGTTAGTTTTTAACTCTTCAAACGCTTCTGATATATAATTGAATACTTTCATTATAATTTTGTTTTTTAATTGCACGGGCGGAGGGATTCGAACCCCCATCAACGGTTTTGGAGACCGCTATTCTACCCTTGAACTACGCCCGTTTATTAAAAACCAGCAGCATCGGGAGACGCTGCTGGTTCTATAAAAATGTTTAGAATAATTATTCTGTGATTTCAGTTACCTGACCAGCACCTACTGTTCTACCACCTTCACGGATAGCGAAACGTAGACCTACGCTCATTGCGATTGGGCTTAAAAGTACTACATCGATAGTCAAGTTATCCCCAGGCATAACCATCTCTACACCTGCAGGCAATGAAATGATACCTGTTACGTCAGTTGTACGAACGTAAAATTGTGGACGATAGTTATTGTGGAATGGCGTGTGACGACCACCTTCTTCTTTTTTCAGGATATAAACCTCTGCTTTAAATTTAGCATGTGGTTTAACTGAACCTGGCTTAATGATAACCATACCTCTTTTGATATCGGCTTTATCGATACCTCTCAAAAGAAGACCTACGTTATCTCCAGCTTCTCCACGGTCAAGGATTTTACGGAACATCTCAACTCCAGTAATGGTAGAAGTCAATTTGTCTGCACCCATACCGATGATTTCAACTGCATCACCTGTGTTAGCGATACCTGTTTCGATACGACCTGTTGCAACAGTTCCACGACCTGTGATGGTGAAAACGTCTTCAACTGGCATAAGGAATGGCTTAGCTACGTCACGAACTGGCTCTTCGATCCAGTTGTCAACCGCTTCCATCAATTCAAGAATTTTAGGAACCCATGTAGCATCTCCGTTCAATCCACCTAAAGCAGATCCCTGGATAACTGGTCCATTGTCTCCATCATATTCGTAGAAAGACAAAAGGTCACGGATTTCCATTTCAACAAGCTCTAAAAGCTCAGCATCGTCAACCATATCCACTTTGTTCATGAATACAACGATTCTTGGAATACCAACCTGACGTCCTAAAAGGATGTGCTCACGTGTTTGTGGCATTGGACCATCTGTTGCAGCAACCACAAGGATAGCACCGTCCATTTGGGCAGCACCAGTAACCATGTTCTTTACGTAATCCGCGTGACCTGGACAGTCTACGTGAGCGTAGTGACGGTTAGCTGTTTCATATTCTACGTGTGAAGTATTAATAGTAATACCTCTTTCTTTTTCCTCAGGTGCATTATCAATCTGGTCGAAAGATTTAGCAGCAGTTTTAGAAAAACCAGCTTCAGCCATTACTTTAGTAATAGCAGCAGTCAAAGTAGTTTTCCCGTGATCCACGTGTCCAATAGTACCGATATTTAAGTGCGGTTTGGAACGATTAAAATTCTCTTTTGCCATTTTACTTAATTTTTAATCTTAGTTATATATTAGTGTTCAATTATACTAAATTGAGCCAATGACGGGAATTGAACCCGTGACCTCTTCCTTACCAAGGAAGCACTCTACCCCTGAGCTACACCGGCGGATATAATTAGTAATTGACAATTGACAATTAATAATTATTTATTAACTCCTAAGGATAGACCTTATGGTTTTTGATTCCAAAGCCTTAATTTGATTTGACTCCCACAGGATTACCTCGCTGTCGCTCGGTGATCCGTCAGGGGGGAACCCTTAACAAATTTTCGCTTTCATCAACTTACGAAAGCAAAGCTTTCGACGTTGTCTCAATCAAAAATTTTGTGGGGAGAGCAGGATTCGAACCTGCGAAGTTCTCACAGCAGATTTACAGTCTGCCCTCGTTGGCCGCTTGAGTATCTCCCCGGTATTTTCAATATTCAATGAACTTGTTACTTTAAATTTTAAACGTTAAATTTTGAATGAAAACGGGCCATTTAAAATTTACAATTCAGCATTTAAAATAACTTTTCTGAGCCGATAGAGGGACTCGAACCCACGACCTGCTGATTACAAATCAGCTGCTCTAGCCAACTGAGCTACACCGGCATTAACAATAAAAAAAGTCCGCTATTTCTAACGGACTGCAAATGTATATGTTTTTGTTTGTTAATCAAAACATTTTTTTGAAAAAAAATAAGATTAACTAAATGTTCGTATTTTCTCTTTTCGTTTTACCAATAATCTTTCAGCGGCTTCTACTGATAGGTCCATCGCTTCCTCAAAAGTTTTACACTGTTTCTTGACGACAAATTCATCGCCAGGAACATGTATCTTCAATTCTGCTATCTTGTTTTCCTTATCACTTGTTTTTTCAACTTTCAAAAAAACGTCAGACGAAACCACCTTGTCATAATACTTCTCCAGTTTGTCCATTCTTTCCTGAATGAAATCTACCAGTTTTCTGTCAACAGTAAAGTTAACTGCATGAACATTTACCTTCATAATCAAAATTTTATATGGTTAAACATTGTCAGGATTACTTCTGGTTCCTTGGATGCGCGTCACCATACACTTTCTTAAGCTCTGCCAAACTATTGTGTGTGTAAACTTGTGTCGACGCAAGGCTGGAATGACCAAGTAATTCCTTGACTGAATTCAGGTCGGCCCCGTTGTTCAGTAAATGGGTCGCAAATGTATGTCTGAGGATGTGCGGACTCTTTTTTACCTTTTCGGAGACATTACTAAAGTAGTTATTTATTAATCGATACACAAGTGAATCGTTCATTTTAATGCCTTTTAACGTAATGAAGAAATATTCGGAATCCTTAATTACTTCTAAATTAGCGCGTTCCTTTATGTAGATATGGAGTTGTTGTGAAATAATTGGCAAAATCGGGATAATGCGTTCCTTATTCCTTTTGCCTAGTACTTTTATAGTTCCCGTGGAAAAATCAATATGCTGCGTCTTTAAACCGATCAATTCCGCCCGCCGGATTCCCGTAGTGTAAAAAAGATCAATGACCAGCCTGTCGCGCAGGCCCTCAAATCCGTCCGGATACTGGATGTGGTTTAATACGTTGTCTAGCTCTTTTTCGGAGAACGGAATTTGGAGTTTTTTTGGTGTTTTTAAGGCTTTGTGCTTCAACAACGGACTCGAATCAATCTCCCGTGTCTTGAGCAGGAATTTATAAAAGGCCTTGAGTGATGAAACTTTCCGGTTCACCGAGCTGTTAGAGATTCCTGAATCCACGAGCGAAACGATCCAATTGCGAATCTGGCTGTAATTGACGTCGGTTAAATCATGCTGGTCAAAAGTGGCACTTAGGAATTCAGCGAACGATTCCAGGTCACGCGCATAAGCCAATAGGGTATGGGGCGAACAATTCCGCTCCTTTGACAAATAATCATTGAACGCCTGCTGAAGTTTGGACATAAAAAAACCGCTAGCCTCAAAAGTATAAAACTTCGCTGACTAACGGTTGTATTGCTGCAGAAATAACTGCTTAGTTTTCCAGATTGTCTCTCATGTTCTGGATGTAAGCCGCTTTCTGGATTTTCATCCTGTGCGTTACAGAAGGTTTGATGAATGCTTGTCTTGCGCGCAACTGGCGTACAGTTCCGGTCTTGTCAAACTTTCTTTTATAGCGCTTTAATGCTCTATCGATATTTTCTCCGTCTTTAATTGGTATAATTAACATAATATAGACACCTCCTCTCGTTAAGGGTGCAAAGGTAAAAATTAATTAACAATTAGCAATTAATAATTAATAATTTTTCGCCAGTAGGCAATATTAATTAGCTAATTATTCATTCTTAATTATTAATTGATTGTGGCGTGCCGCTGGCCGGAAATTCTCTAAGTGTCCGAAATTTTTCCAGGCCATCGTCGGGCTGTACGCTGCAATCTTTTTTATTTGTCGCGCTCAGCGCAGTCGGAGCGCTTCTTCAAAATAAAAAAAGGATTTCCGCTGCCATCCCTCACGCAGAAGAAAGAGAAAAGAGCCAAGACCGCTTCGCTGAAAGAAGAAAGACAAAAAATGACTAAGTTTTATCTTTTCTGTACTTCTTTCAGCGAAGCGGTCTTGGCTCTTGCAGCAAAGCGGTCTTTTTTCTTATTTCACCGCAGGCTGGTAGCTTTGCTTGTCAAAGATCATTTTTGACAAAATCTCCCTAAGGATTTCTGATGTTCCGCCGCCAATTGGTCCTAATCGGCTGTCCCTTAGCAGGCGCGCCAGCGGATATTCTTCCATATAACCGTAGCCACCCAGCATCTGCAGGCAGTTGTATATGGTTTCATCGGCGACTTTTGTCGATTTTAATTTGGCCATCGTCGCCTCTTTGACTACATATTCCTTATTGTTTAAACGGGCAACGGCAGCATAGTTGAATACTTTACAATGCGCCACTTCGGTGGCATGGTCGACCATCGTGTGTCGCAATGCCTGAAACTTGTCTATGGTCGTGCCAAACGCGTGGCGTTGTGACATATATTCCACAGTGTACTCAATGGCGTATTCGGCCCTGGCGTGTGCGTTGATGGCCATAATCAGCCGTTCCAAGGCAAAATGCTGCATGATGTATGGAAATCCTTTGCCTTCTTCTCCCATCAGGTTTTCGGCAGGAATCTCTACATTATCAAACGCAATCTCCGCAGTATCTGATGCCCTCCATCCCAGTTTGTCGAGTTTCGTTGCGCTGATGCCTTTGATGTCGGTGTCTATCAGAAACATGCTGATGCCCTTGTTGCCTAACTCCGGGTTGGTTTTTGCCGCTACGACATAATAGTCGGCATAAACACCATTGGTGATAAAGGTTTTTGACCCATTGATGATATATTTATCGCCTTTTTTTACAGCGGTCGTACGCATCCCCGCAACATCACTTCCTCCAAAAGGTTCTGAAATACACAACGCGCCAATCTTATCGCCGAGAATACTTGGCGCCAGGTAGTCCTGCTTCATTCTTTCGTCGCCTTCTGCATTTAGATGTGTCATCGCCAGATAAGCGTGTGCCCACATCGCTGCTGCAAAGCCGGAAGATTTTATTTTTTGAAGTTCTTCTAAAAACACCACGGTGTAAAACAGATCCAGGTTCATTCCGCCGTAAGCTTCCGGATAAGCGATGCCGAAAAAGCCCATGTCTCCGAATTTTTTCCAGATGAAGCGCTCAATCGTACCTGTTTTTTCCCATTTTTCAATATGTGGAGACACTTCTGTCCTTAAAAAGTCCTGTAAACTCTTTCTGAACAACTCGTGTTCTTCTGTAAAATATGCTGAATTCATATAATATACCGGTGTTTTTTCCTCTATTTTTTTAGAATTCCAAATATAAGGCAATTATTTTTATTTTTTCAACAGGAAAGTCTTTAATTTTTATCAAATCCTCAGTCTTGATCGTTCCGTTCATGCTTCTGTAGGTGACGATTTCTTTCGCGCTGTAATAATTCAGATAAGGGATTTTCGAAAGTTCTTTAATCGATGCGCTATTGATGGCGATTTTCCTGATCTCCGGGACCGATAAAATTTTAAAGTGGGCCCCCAGCTGATCGATCACTTCCGGTGACAATCCCCAGATGAATTCCATTTGCTGCATGGAAACAAATCCGCCAAATTTCTCTTTTTCCTTTAAAATACGCTCTGACAGCGCGGGGCCGATGCCGTAGATATCCATTAAATCCTGCTGTGTCGCCTGATTGATATCTTTCACCACGATGGACTTTTTTTTATCTGCGGAAGCGGTGAAGTAGTTGTTTTTATGAAACGCTTTCTTGTTTTTAACCCAATCCGGAAACTTGAAGTACGGCGAAATCTTCGCCAATAGGCCATCTGAAATTTGTGTGACATCCTGAAATTCTGCTGCAGAGTTTACATACAAGTCCTTTTTACGATATGCCAAAAGCCTGTCTATTTCCGCAACGGACATCCCGAGTTTGTACCCCTTAAAATCCGTAATGAAATTGGGGTTAAAGGGATAAATTTTTGGAACGTTATTTTTCGACTCCTTTTTCAGTGAGTCAACTTCGTGCTGCATGGCCAGCCACTGTAATTTTTCTTTGGAGTTGATTTCTGTCGGCGTAAAATCGAGAAAAAAGTAAAGACATTGGCCGGTGACGACTACGAAAAGCAGCAAAAGGATGGCGAAACGTTGTTGGGTGGTAAAAGTAAAAAATTGTCTGAATGGCGTGGATAACATATTATTGGAGTTTAAAGTTTCAGAGATCAAACACCGATGACCGCTTCGCCCGGATCAGATCCTTAAGCCGGATCCAAAAGGCAAGTGTCAGGTAAACCCCGAACCAGAGTCCGGCGGTGACAAAAGAAATGTAAATGAAAAAAAGCCGTACGCTGCTCGCGCGCATGCCCAGCTTATCAGCGAGCCGCGAAGCTGCATTAAAGCCATGCTTTTCGAAAAAATACTTCAGCGGGATAACAATTGACATTTTTTTAATTTGGATTAACAAAAATACTGTTTTTCGGGATGTGTTCCATTCGAACGGGTTTAGATTTTTATCTTAAAAAGTTTACATTTACGGTGATGAAAAAATACGGACTGCTTTTTTTGCTGTCGCTGCCTCTTGTCGGATGTGCTGATAAAGATGCGGAATATATCGACCCTCGCGGCACCGACTATGCCGGGTCCCAAAGCTGTATTCAGTGTCATAAACATACCTCTGAATCGGCAAGGATGCACGCCCATTTCACGGCAACGGCTCCCGGGACTGTTGACAATATACTCGGGAATTTCACTCCCGGACACAATACGTTTGAATACGATCAAAATGTAAAGATATCCATTGAAAAGCGCGGCGATAGTGTTTTTCATGTGGTTTATAAAAATGGAAAGGAACAAAAAGCGTATCCTGTAGGCATTGTTTTTGGTTCAAAAAATGCTCAGACACCTGTTTACTGGAACAACCACAACACTTTCGAACTGCCTCTATCTTACTATAAATCGGTCAATAATTGGGGAACCAGCCCCGGATTTTCGTCCACCCAACCTTATTTTGATCGTAAAGTCGTGAAAGATTGTTATGCCTGTCACAGTTCCAATTCCAGTGGGAGGCTGGTCACAGGCCAATCGGACAAGGTCAATTTCATGACTGAGGACTATGAGGACGCAATAGACCCAAAAACAATCGTGTTTGGTATTGACTGCGAACGTTGCCATGGTCCTGCACAGAAACATGTCAGCTTTCATCTGAAATACCCCGACGTCAAAACGGCTAATTTCATTACAAAGTTCAGTACGCTCACGAATGCGCAAAAAATTGAAGCCTGTGCCATCTGCCATTCCGGGACTAAAGGTGTTAAAATCAAGTCGACTTTCAGCTTCAAGCCCGGTGATAAAATGTCCGATTTTTATCTTAAGAAAGCGTATGATTCTTATGACGTGCACGGCAACCAATATGGCATGCTGACACAAAGCAAATGTTTTTCCGTAAGCAAGAACATGACTTGTACTACCTGCCACGACCCGCACCAGGATAAGCGGCAGGCGCCCGCTGATTTCGCACCGGTTTGTACCAGCTGCCATGAGACAATCGCCCATACCGGCGGCACTTTGAAAACCATTAAGGCAAAGCGTTGGGAGCATGACTGCGTGGAATGCCATATGCCTAAACAGCCCTCGCAAGCCATCATTTTCCAGCAATATAAGAACTCTGAATTTTCAAAATACCTACTTCGATCACATCGGATTGCGGTATATCAGACGAAAGCCCCTTAAATCAGCCCGGTTTTAAGAGTGCTGCACCAATCGCACACTGCAAACACCTGCTTTTATTGCAATACTCAGTTTTCAATTCCAGTAAAGCTTGAGATTCAAATGCATTTTGTGCCTCAAGGCCATATGTTTTAAACTTATCGACGATGGCGTTCGTTTCCGGCGGCAACGATGCTGCGCAGGCAATAAGCGATTCAATAATGTCCTTATCACGCCTTTTCGCATAGGCAAATCGAACAGGTATTAATGTGTTGAGAATTAATAAATCGACAAAAGATGTTGTTAGCGCTTTCTTTTTTGGCGGGCTCTCGCGGTCGAACTGGTAATGGGTTTGCCAGTAGTCTGAGACCTTAACATCGAATAGTGATTTAGTTTCAGCGATATCCGCACACTCAACAGCCGATGAAAATAACTCGGGCCTTGCTTGATAAAGCATCGCCAATTGTGCGAGCCGTATGGTAGGAAAGTTATCCGGGCGGTGTTTAAAAAACTGTAAGGGAGCAATAACCGCGTGGTTGAGACGGTATTTTTGGGTTAGATAATGATACCGTGATTTTAGATTCAGGAAATACTGGTCTTGTTTTTCGGCTTCCAGCAGGCCAACCCGTCCAAAAAATAAGGCTTCCAGGTTTTCAACCTCAAAATGCTCTTTCCTGATGGTTCCAAACGGCAGTGATTCTGCCATTTCAAGGAAAGACTGCCCATTCGTGTTTAATCCAAAATTTTTTGCCAGTAAGCAAAAGAAAACGCCTTCCCAATCCGCGGATTTTTTTATTAAAAGGGCGTCTATCATTTCAGATTTTCGCTCCATCCGGTTTATAAAAAGGCGTTCCATCCAGTTCCTCATAGTGAACAGATCGACAGAACACAATTGTTTCTCACAGTAAATCCAGGATTTCGGGCGAATTAATTCCCGGTAAGACGCAGCGAGATCCTCAGGTATGTAATGTCGCAGTGCTAAGGTAGGCAGTTCCGAATGATCTTTACGGAAAATTACCGAATCGTGTTCCCAAACCACATGCAGAATGACATTATCATACGCGGCATCATGATGGTGGTGGTGTAGGTACCAGTCTGAAGATTTAAGGTGAATCTCGATGTTTCCTGCCCATTTCTGCTGGCCCAGGATGATTTGTGCATTGAAAAAATCAGGCCCGGAAAGCTCAGGATATTGTCCGGTATTCAGGATTTGGAGGTCGTCACCGGATGTCGTTTTCAATCCGGTCATTGGAAATTTCTTAAATCTCCACAAATAGTGCAGGAAATCTTCTTTCATCTGTATGGCGTTTAAAAAAAGTAAATGGCGTTTAAAACACTAAATTACAATTTTTTGTATACTGACAAAATTATTTCAGCAGATATAGCTGTGCACACGCTACGGCATCCGACAATGCTTCGTGGTGGTTTAAGGAGATATTGTTGCGTTCACTGCAGTATTTAAGATTGGCCGGCTTGTATCCTTTGGCCCGGTAAATCCGGCAGGTACATTCCCAACGGTCTGCGATTTCAAGTTCATCATAATACAAACCGTAGTGTTTCATGGTTCGCATTAAAACATTGCGGTCGAACGACTCATTGTGTGCGACGATGGTCCTGCCGAAAAGACGTTTTCGTATTTCCGGGAAATGCCCATCAAACGTTTTTTCATTTGACGTATCGGCAGGAGAAATACCATGAACCTTGATATTATGGTACCAGTAGTCGTTGAATGGCGGCTGGATTAACGTGTAGTATTTATCCGTGATGATGCCATTATCAACAGTGACAATGCCGACCGCACAGGCACTCTCAGGATGGCCGGTTGCAGTCTCAAAGTCGATCGCGGTGAAAGTCATTTATGCAGTATTCTTGCCTATTTTATCGATCCGATGATGTCGTATTTTGTAATGATATGATGCTTGCCATTCCCCAATTCGACCAATACAGCCTGGTTGTCCTTATTGATGAGCCTGGAAACGTCTTCGATGGAAGTACCCGCTTTTACGATAGGGTAGGGTTTGCCCATGACTTCCCGAATAGGCTTATCGGCAACATCTTTGTTTTCAATATAGCTTTGGAACAAATCGGTTTCATCCACAGAACCCGCGAATCCGTTGATATCGATGACCGGGATTTGTGAGATTTTGTATTTACGCATCCGTTCGATGGCATGGGACACCAATTCTTCTGTACGAACGATTACCAGCGGCTTGTCGATATGGTCTTTGATGACATCTTCTGCTTTGGTAACTTCCTCATCAAGAAATCCGCGTTCGCGCATCCAGTCGTCGTTAAACATCTTTCCGACATAACGGCTTCCTGAATCGTGGAAAAGTACCACAACCACGTCTTCGGGTTTAAAATGTTCTTTGAGCTGCAACAGCCCTTTGACTGCAGATCCGGCAGAGTTGCCTACGAAAATACCTTCTTCCAGTGCCAGCTTCCTTTGGTAAACGGCTGCGTCTTTGTCGGTTACTTTGGTGAAACCGTCGATTAGCGAGAAGTCCACATTTTTTGGAAGGATGTCTTCACCGATACCTTCTGTGATGTAAGAGTAGATTTCGTTTTCGTCAAAAATGCCTGTTTCATGGTATTTTTTAAATACAGACCCATAGGTGTCAATGCCCCAGCATTTGATGGCCGGATTTTTCTCTTTCAGGTATTTTGCGACACCTGAAATTGTTCCCCCGGTACCTACGCCTACTATGAAATGGGTTACCTTTCCGCCCGTCTGTTCCCAGATTTCAGGGCCTGTCGACTCATAGTGCGCTAATGAATTTGAAGGATTATCATATTGGTTTACGTACCAGGAATTCGGGGTTTCTTCGCCCAGCCTTTTTGAAACGGAATAGTACGATCTTGGGTCTGATGGTTCCACGTCAGTCGGGCAAACGATCACCTTAGCGCCCACGGCCCGTAGGATGTCCATTTTTTCCTTTGACTGCTTGTCTGTAATCACGCAGATTAACTTGTAGCCTTTCACGATGGCGGCCAGTGCGAGTCCCATTCCGGTGTTTCCGGAAGTTCCTTCAATGATGGTACCGCCCGGCTTTAATCTTCCGTCGGCTTCAGCGTCTTCCACCATTTTGACGGCCATACGGTCTTTTACCGAGTTGCCGGGATTGAAAGTCTCTACTTTTGCCAGCACCAAAGCGTCGACTTCAGCTGTTATTTTATTGAGTTTTACCAATGGTGTATTTCCGATGGTGCCTAGGATATTTTCTGCGTAGTTCATTTTGTGTGATTTATGTTGTTCCGGCTTTCGCCAAAAATAAACGGCTACAAATATACCGATAAAAAAAAGGCCTGCAAATGTCGGCGGTATTATTTAAGGACATGGCGCCGCGACAGCCCCGAAACTTCGGGGGCAGCGGCAACCCCGGCCAGAGGGAGGGCTATGGCGAACAGCCCGGCCATTCGCCAAAAAAAAAAAGCAGGCAGAGAAATGCTGCCTGCGGATATTCGTGATTTTAAGAAGTGGCTTTTAAGCTTCGTCTTTTGTATTCCTCACAAGGCCAATGCCTGCGAAGAAGAAAACGATGCCCAGAATGCCATAAATGGTAAGTGCTTTGATGTCGCGGACGCCACCGCTCGTGCTGGCGAAAACTACTGCGGCGTAAATCAACCCTATAATTCCCAAAATGGTCAGGATGGATCCAAAAATTCGTTTGATGTTCATGATGTTGGATTTTAGTCGTGTAAATTTCCATTATTACATCAGGAATACTGTTACAGGTTTCGGAGTTTTGGTTGTAAGATTATTGTATTGTGATGTACTTTTTTCCGGGATAGTTTTTGAGTTTGGGAAACAAGGCCTCAAATGCATCACGGCTATTGCCGATAAAATCAGTGGTTTTGGTCTTCCCGACCAGGATACAGCCTTCAGTGTCCTCCGCTTTGTTTCCGGGGTGGATGCGGACGCCTTCATAATTGGGAACGTTGATTAGTAGGGGTAGTTCTTTCTTGAATCTGTTGGACATCGTAATGGTCAGTTCATAGCGTCCTTTAGGAATGGCCGTCTTGCCATGGATCTTGACATCCCTTTCGACGTCTTCGAGCGTGAAGCATTCAAACTTTCCATCGATCGTGAGTTCGCCAATGGTCGACTTGGCAGATCTGATTTTTCTTGTAAGTACTAATTCCATAATTTTTTTGCTTTAAAGTTTTGGTTATCATTATTTTGTAAAATTAGATTGTTTATATTTTAAAGTAAATACCCTGTATCGGGTATTTTTAATCAAGATGTGTTTCGCGAAAATTACTGCATTGCCGGACATTACTTCAGTCTGCACCACTTTAAAAAAAGCTCCAGGATTCATTGTTTTGGGTACCGTGTGAATGGCGTTTAGGAAGCCTAATAACAGCTAACCGGGTGTCAAAGTTGGGCAGGGTCTGCAAAGTCGCCTTCATTTTTGGAGATAACTATTGTGGCCACGGCATTGCCTATCAGATTCGTTATCGCGCGGGCTTCACTCATGAATTTGTCAATGCCGATGATAAATCCCAGCCCTTCAATAGGTATGTTGTGCAGTGCCGTCATCGTCGAAGCCAGAATCACGAATCCGCTTCCGGTTACCCCGGCAGCACCTTTTGAAGTCACCATCAGCAGTCCGATGATCGTCATGATTTCCGGCAATGAAAGTGTTACATCGTACAGTTGTGCGAGAAAGATGATGCTCATGGAAAGGTAGATCGAAGTGCCGTCGAGGTTAAAGGAATAGCCAGTCGGGACGACAAGTCCGACAACGGGTTTGCTGCAGCCCATGCGCTCCAGTTTCTCCATCAGGCTGGGTAACGCAGGCTCTGATGACGAGGTTCCAAGCACGATGAGCAGCTCGGGTTTTAGCGACTTGAGTAAATTGAAGATGCTGAGTTTGTAATACCGGAGGATCGCGCCGAGAACCATAAAAATGAAAATCGCCATGGTGACGTACATCGTCAGCATCAGTTTTCCCAAAGGCAGCAACGAACCCAGTCCAAATTTCCCTACAGTAAATGCCATACCTCCGAAAGCCCCAACGGGCGCGAGATACATCACGATTTTCAATAGTTTAAAAGTGAACCTGGAACCGCGATACAGCACCGCGACGACCTGTTCCCTGTTTCTGAAGTAATTCAGGCAAATGCCAAATGCGATGGCCAATACCAACGCCTGCAGTGTAAAATTTGATTTAAAAAACGTCCACCAATCAAATACCTCCCGCGCTTTTTCAGCATAAATCGCCACATCATCGGTCTTCAGTCCGCTGCGGTCAATACTGCCGGGTTTGATAATGACCGCTGCCAGAATCCCGATGCCCAACGCGAATGTTGTTACAATTTCAAAATAAACCAGTGCTTTCAATCCAATGCGTCCCACTTTGCGTAAATCGCCCATGCCGCTGATTCCAAGTACAATCGTCAGGAAAATGATGGGAGCGATAAAAAGCTTTACCAAAAAGATAAAACCTTTACTGACATCCTCCATATTCCTGCCGGTTTCAGGATAGAAGTGCCCTAGTGCAGCACCGGAAAGGATGGCAAGCAGTACCCAAAATGTGAGGTTTGTAAAGAGGCGACTAATAATGTGGTTTGTTTTTGAAGGCACGGCTGTGGTATTATCCTGACGCTAAAATACAATTTTTAGTACTTAGCCGATTTTTCTCAGGATATCTTTCGCAGCGCCTTTATAGGCTGCCGAATGTTTGGTGAAATCTTCAGACAGTATGATCTTCAGCTCCGGGTAAATCCAGCGTTCTGATTTTCCCAATTCGAAAAGTGCCCGCATAGCGTAGGCTTTAGGAGCTACTTTTACGTCGCTGATCAGCCAGTCAAAACAACTTTCAGAAAGCTTCGCAACCTGTTTCTGCGAAAGGAATTGCTGCCGGCTGTGCTGTTGGGAAAGCATCATACAGATTTTTGATGCGGAGCGCACCGCGCCATCTACTTTCCAGTGCGGTAATGCCGTGCAGAAAGGGTCAAGAAATGGCCCCGACAGCTGAATGTTGGTCTCGAAGATGAGCTCGAGGATCCAGCAGGCTTTATGATGGTTTTTATCATTTACTGTCACGGCAATCTGAAACAGCGCTGGAAGCTTGTCCGGATTTTCAAGAATGTAGTGCGCATTGTCCTCCCGGCTGTTGCGGTGGGCGGTGCTTCGGCTGATGCGATCGTAAAACGCGTTATTCATGGCTGTTTACTGGAAAGTAAAGTGTAAAGGTACTCCCTTTTCCGGGTACACCGACCGCACTGATCGACCCGCCATGTGTCTGCATGATTTTTTTACAAAGCGCGAGTCCTACGCCGGATCCATTGTATTCTGTGTTGCCATGAAGCCGTGTGAATATATTAAAAATCGAGTCGGCGTACTGCTGTTCAAATCCAATGCCATTGTCTTCAAAGCGGATCGCATAGGCTGGTTTGTTTTTAGAATACAGGTTCGTTATCTGTATTTCCTGCGCCGAAATAGTAATTACGGGGCTTCTTTCTGCAGCTGCGTACTTCAGCGAATTTAAAATGATGTTCGAAAATAGTTGTTTAACAAGAAATGGAATGCCACGCACAGTAGGAAGCGGGGACGCATGGACAATTCCATTTTTTTCCTGTAAGATTTCATGGATCTCCTCAAGGATTTCATTCAGGATCCCGGACAGGTTTATGGTTTCGAATGCTTCTTCCGAATATTTAATGCGGGTGTATTTCAGGATGTCTACCAACAGCGTCTGCATGCGATTGGCAGACGTGTTCATGCGCTTAAGTGACTCAATCGTCTCATCAGTAAAGTCTGTGCCTTTGTACATCATCTTGGATGATATCAGCTGTATTTTCCGAAGTGGCTCCTGCAAATCATGAGTGCTGATCCAGTTGATGTTTTCAAGCTCCGCATTGGTCTCGGTAAGTGTTTCGTTCAGCTTCCTGTATTTTTCCTGTTCCTGGCTTAACAACTGCATGCTGATTTGTTTTTGCAGGATATGGGCATAATTGGCCGCGGCATTTAATTCAGGCTGCAGCCATTCCTTGCTGCGGCATTTGATAATTTGTTTCCACAGGTTAAACGAATTACGCGGATGCAGCCCGTTGCTGTCCTTGACAATCGCTTTGTCAGGATTTCCTGCCCAGTTCACTTCGGTTAAGGTTTCGGGGCGGTACCAGATAATGCTGTTGCCATTGCCGAGGGAATGGTAAATAATGCCGGAGATATTTTCGCATATTTCTTTCATGTCCGGAACAAAATTAATCAGCTTGTCAGTATGGAAAGTGGAATCGTTGCTGTAAGCCATCAACCAGTCTGAGAATGCTTTGATATTCTCGTCTGAAGGGGCCAGCCCGGTTTTGTAGATTTTTCCGCTCACCATCAGTGATACCCCAGCAGCATTGCAAAGTTTCAGCAGCTCAGGGCTCACGCTGATGATTTTAAACGATTCGGCGATAGGAGGCAATTCAAAAGCATTGATTTTTTCAAGCGCGATATTGCTTTTCCGTGCCACATCATATTCTTCGTTGGATTGCCTGACATCAATCTGCGAGGTGATGAACTGCCCCTGCAATTGCGCTGCGAGCCGGACTTCCGGCGTCAGGTTTTTTGGGGAATAATGGTGGCATGCAATCAATCCCCAAAGCCTGCCACGGTGAATCAGTGATATGGTCATTGTCGCCCCGACGCCCATATTCTGCAGGTATTCCACATGAATCGGTGAGGTACTGCGCAGGATGGAAAGACTTAGGTCAAGATTTTTGTTGGGAGCATCGTCAATCGTATAAATGGGTACGGGTTTGTAATGAATGTCCGCAATCATGCGCAACAGGTTTTTCATATACAACGCCCTGGCCTGCGCCGGAATATCGGTGTGTGGGTAATGCAGCCCGAGGAACGGCTCAATGTTATCGGCGCAGGATTCGGCAAACACTTCGCCATTGTATTCCTTATCAAACCGGTACACCATTACGCGGTCATAACCTGTAATGTCCCGCGTTCCTTTGGCAACAAGATCACACAGTTCTTTCAGGGTTGTTGTATTGTTCATGTAGGACAGGAACTGCGCGGTTTGCTCGTACACGTCTACCACGTCAATCGATCCTGCCACGTCCGGTTCGGCTTCAAGCACATATTGTCCCTCACTTTGATGCAGCATGCATTGAAGGCTACATCCGTTTAGATTGAGTTTTAACGGCGAATCAGGGCCTTTTTTTAGGACCCCGACATACTGTTCCAGCAAGGCGGCATTTTCATTTCCGAACGCTTCGGTAAATGATTTCCCAAGCAGCTGCTCAAATGAAAATCCTATAAAATCAGATGTGTTCCCGCTGCAGTAATGGATGTTGAAATCTTCCTGGCCGATGGCGAGCAGAAATCCATGCGGCTGAATGCTTCCGGGAATGTGTATGGGTTCATGCTCGCAATTGGTAAGGTTGACAATATCGCGGTTGACAATATCTTTAATTTTCATTTGCGGCCTGGTTAAGGTGTTTGTAAATCTGTTCAAACGCAAAATTCGCTCCGGCGACCATCTCTTCTTCTGCGTTGTTAATGATGGCATAATCGGCGAATGCCTTAAGGAACTTTTTCCAGTAACTACCGGTTTTATTGCCGTAACCTGTAAAATAGCGGGCCCCTTCTTCATTAAATCCCAAGGAAGCCTGGATATTCTGCAAAATAAAGCGTCCGCCGAGGACAGACCCTTCCACAACGTACATCATTCCCAAGGCAAAAGGAACTGAAACCGCAGGATTCTTAAAAACAGGGCTATATGGGTTTTTACGGTATTCCAGAACACTTAGGTCATCGACAATCCATGAGGTCTTGCGGCGTTCATCAATGTCTGGCAACAACGGTTTCAGCAACGGGAAAATATGTGTTTCCATATCATTAACGACGTCGCCCATCAGGCTTAGGTAAAATGTGTAATCTGATTTTGTAATTTGTGGCGAGGTGATCGACCTTGATACTGGGAGCGACTCGAGTTTTTTATGTGAATCGGCAGTACTTTGGCGCAATTTGTTCAGGAATAAGTCTGAGCAGGTGAGTTCCTGTACATTGGTAATATCGGTATTCATATGTAGATTTAATTTCGGTAAGCAAAATCAGCTGCCGTCGGGCTAAACGTGCTCCAGTTGATTTTCAGCGTGTGGTCAATAGATTTTTTAAACGCGTCAAACGATTCCAGTTTAGGAAGGTAATAATTTGCCCCAAGGCTGCGGCTTTTCGCGATATTGTGCTCGTCCCTTGAAGTAGAGAACATTACAACAGGAATGTCACTGAATTCTGCATGGGCGCGGATCTGTTGTAACAAGTCAAACCCGTTGATCAATGGCATATTGACGTCTAGGAATATGATCTGTGGCGATGGCGGAGGGTTTTTCAGCGCGTGTAAAAGCTGTGCCGGTTTGTTTTGTGTAACGACCTCTATGTGACGTCCAAATGAACCGACCACTTCCTTGAAAAATTCCAGATCTTCCTGATCATCGTCGGTATAAAATATCGTGAGGGACTCGTTCATAGCATCAAAATTTACATTGGGTCAATTCCAAATTTAAGGACTTTAGCCCAGAAAAACTGGCGAAATAGCTTAAAAAAATGCTAAAAAATGTATTTGAAAGAAAAACCCGAATAATAATTCAGAGGCAGGCCGGGGTAATAAAACCGCGGCAAATTGGTGCCGAAACCCATTGCATTTGGCAAGATCATGGCCGCGTATTTCGTGTTAAATATATTGTTGATGCCAAAAGCCGCCTGTGCTTCAAAGTGGCCGTTAAAGGTATGCTTATAACCCAGTTTGACATCTGTTAAGGCGTAAGCACCCGTTTTTTCTGTATTCGCGTCGTTCAATGGTATTCCGTCCGTGTACCGCCATGATATTGAACCATAAACCGACCATGGAGCTGATATAGTAATGCCTGCCGCTGCATTGTTCGCAGGTACTCCGGTAAGCTTTTTGCCGGCGTAGTTGCTGCCATTGTAACTGAATTCCCGGAACTCATATTTTCCGACAGATGCAGATAGGTACGGGCTCAGTGAAAAGCCATGCCACAGCGCGACGTAATAGTCGGCAAGCAGCTCAATGCCGTCATGAGAAGTCCTGCCTGCATTCACCCCGAGGTATTGGTCGTCGCCGATGCGCTCCGCGATCAGCAGGTTTATGATCCGCAGTGCGTATACCGCAGTTTCGACGTGCAGCCGGTTATCCAGGAACCACGCTTTGTAGCCCAATTCAAACTGGTAACCGGTTTCAGGCTTGATGTTGCTGTTGATGCTCCCATCGGATAACAACGATTCCGATGTTGACGGCAGCGAAAAGCCATGGCTGACTGAAGCGTATACCGACTGGTTCTTACCCGGATGAAAAAGCAGTGACAATTGTGGTGACCACACCGGCCGATACCCATAGGCCTGCTGCCGCCGCTCAGGAAAATTGTCCGAAAGGCTGACATTGGTATTGTTGACATTTACTCCGGCATGAAGCGATAGTTTGTTGTAAATGGGGACTCTCACCTGTGCAAATGCGTTATAAAACGCCCTGTTTTGCTGCGCATCAGTCAGCAGGAATCCCTCGAGGCTGCCCTGTCCATTATTCTGCCGGTATAAGTTTTCAAAGGTACGTGCCTTAAAGTTGTCCCTGAAGAGTTCTATTCCTGCGATAAAGTCTGATTGCGCATTTTTTCCGAGCCGTCCGGAAAACTGCGTACGCATGCCAAATCCGGTGGTATTTTCCTGTAAAATGTCGAATGGCCTTGGCTCATTGCTTTCCTTGTGCGTCAGGTAGACCGATGTGCTGAATGTTATCCTATTGGAAAATTCATAGGCATAGGATAGTCCGCTTAAATAGGCATCATAAGCTTCAAATCCTTTTGATGCCTTCCAGGTTGGTGCAGCGGATTCCGGACTGTTTTCGAACGTAGGCTTGTCAATCGAACTCGGGATAAACGCTTTTAAATGGGTGTAATTTCCGATGAATTCGAGTTTGCTTCTCACCCGTTTAAAAACGGTGCCTGAGACGGTAATCCCATTTCGTTTATAAGCACTGTTTTCGCGCCATCCTGCCGATTCGAGGTGGTGATAGCTAACATTAAAAGCTGAGTTCTTTTTGTTTACTCCCGCACTTAATGTACTTTTTAGCAATCCGTAGGAGCCAACGGTGGTATTTGACGATACTTCGTTTGCGGCCGCTCGGGGCGTGATGCGTATCGCGCCACCCAGCCCAGCGCCATACACCGCCGACTGCGGCACTTTGATGATCTCTACTTGCCCCATTGCCTGCAAATCCAGGTCTTCCACGGTCGTCTCGCTATCGCCGGAGGTAAGCGGAATATTGCCATAGAACGCCCTCACCTTGTTGGTGCCATAGGGTGTCCTCGAACCGATACCACGGATGGCAATGCGGTTGGTATTGTATCCACCTGACTGCATGTAAACGCCGGGGATTCTGTTTATCGATGAAGCCAGTTCCACGCCGTTGTTGGCAAGCAATTGTCGTTCGGTAATCACGCCAATGGCAGCAGGAAGATTTTTAATGCTGTCGTTGACGAGGAACGACGCAATGATCACTTCGTCAAGATCTTTGCCCGTGGTTGCGGTACGGATGCTATCCGCACGTGGCTGTGCGAGGACGGGCCATGAAAACAGCAGCAGTAGCGGCAAAAGGAATTTTGGCATTGGTTATTTATTGGCACTGACCCTCCAGATCTTATTTCCGGAATCATCGTTTACCAACAGCGAGCCGTCCGCCATAACCGTCACGTCGACTGGCCTTCCATACACTTCGGTTTTTTCGGGATTGGCAATGAAACCAGTCAGGAAATCCTGCGGTGGTCCGGAGGGTTTTCCATTGCTGAAAGGGATGAAAATCACTTTGTACCCCACAATTTTTGAGCGGTTCCATGATCCGTGCTGTCCCGCAAAAATCCCATTGCGGTATTTGGCCGGGAAATTGGATTTGTTGTAAAAAGCAAGGCCGAGTGTAGCGGTATGTGCACCAACTGGTACGTCAGGCACCAGGGTTTTTTCAGACCGGCCTGATTTTTTTCCTTTCATGCGTGGATCCGGAATGTCGCCAAAATAAGTGTAAGGCCATCCATAAAATCCATTTTCTTTTACGCTTGTTACATAGTCAGGGACGAGGTCATCGCCAAGCTCATCGCGCTCGTTTACGGCAGTCCACAGTTCTTTGTTGACGGGATTCCAGTCCATCCCGACAGGATTTCGCAGGCCGGCTGCATACACCCGTTCACCGCTGCCGTCGGGATTGACTTCCAGGATGTTGGCGCGCCGTGACTCTACTTCAATGCCGTGCTCTGCCACATTGCTGCCGGAGCCGACGGAGATGTATATCTTAGTGCCTTCAGGATTTGCGATGAGGTTGCGCGTCCAGTGGTTGTTGTAGCCGCCGGCCGGCAGGTCTACAATCTTCTCTGATTTTGTGTTGAGTTTCAGTGTCCCTGACGGATACGGATAGCGGTATAAGCCGTCAGTATTGGCGACATAGAAATAATCTTTCAGGATCAGCATGCCGTACGGACGGTTCAGTCCTTCCAGAAAGACTTCCCGGGTTTCAAACTTTCCGTCATTGTCCTTGTCCCGGAATACGGTAATCCTGTCCACGCTGGTCCGTGTGCCACTTTCAGCCACAAACACATCGTTATTTGGGCCGATGTAGGTATTGCGTGGATTGTTTAGGTTGTCTGCAAATTTTGTTACCGTGAATCCTTCCGGTGCTACGGGCGTCTGGCCTAAGGGCCAATCGATCATGGTATTCCGGGTTGCTTTGGAAGCTGTGGCATAAGGGGGCGGTAATGTGATATCGCCAATGGCGGTGTGTACCACATTGGCAGGCTGTTTTTCCAATGCTTCCTTTTCCTCTTTCTTAACCTGGCCGTTGCAGGAAAGCACGAGTAAAGCGGCGAATGGCATAAGCGTTGTCGTTTTCATTTTAGTGTGTGTTTGTGTTTAAGACAGAACAATTTAGCAAATAAAAAAACCGTACGAAAGTTGGGTCTGGAAAATTAAGGGTTATTTAACAAATTCGGGTGAAGCAATTTTAACATTTGGGTGGAGGCCGGGACGACATTTCCGGGATGTCGAATACGGTATTTTACTCAAAGATGACTCGTTCTGGTTTTGTTCTAGTTTCGTTCTAGTTTCGTTCGAGTTTCCTTCGAGAACGAAAAATGCTTGTTTTTGCCTCGTTAGAACGCATACGAACGAAACATGAATCAAATACGAAGCGAACTGCGGCGGGTACTATTTGGGACATCATTTTTAACACAATTTCTTAAAAAAAAGTAAATTTCCAAACCGGAATGATGCAAATCGATTTTCAATTTCCGGGTATTTCTTTAACAGTCTTGCAATTGAATTTCCCAACTTCCAATGGAAATAAGTATATTTGCCACTTATTTCAAAACCGAAAAAAGTGTTACAACTCCACGATAAACAATTCGAACCGTTCATTTCAGCAGAAGAAATTGACTTTGCCATTGCTTCGATGGCGGCTCAGGTAGAAGCTGATTTTGCAGAAGAAACCCCTATATTTTTTGGTGTGCTCAATGGCGCATTTATGGTAGTTTCTGATTTTATGAAACACTACAAATCGCCCTGCGAAGTAAGTTTCATCAAAATGGCTTCCTATGAAGGTACTGAATCGACGAACGAAGTCAAGCAATTGATTGGGCTGAACCAGGACTTAACGGGAAGGACCGTGGTAGTCATCGAGGATATCGTAGACACCGGGAACACTTTGGTGGAATTAAAGGCACTTTTCAAACAGCAAAACGTAGCGCATTTTAAGATTGCTACGCTTTTCCTGAAGACTGAAGCGTATAAAAAAGACATTAAGATTGATTATGTCGGAATCCGCATCCCGAATAAGTTCATCGTGGGCTTCGGACTCGACTATGATGGTTTGGGCCGCAACCTGCCGGAGGTTTATCAACTGAAAGGTTAAATTTTTTTTATTACTGATTTCTCAATTCTCAATACTATTTCTAAGCTTATCATGATCAACATCGTTTTATTCGGAAAACCGGGAGCCGGCAAAGGGACGCAGGCAGAATTCTTAAAGGAAAAATACAGTCTGACGCACATTTCGACAGGGGACTTATTTCGCTATAATATCAAAAACAATACTGCGCTTGGACTCGAAGCCAAATCCTATATTGATCGTGGCGCCTTGGTGCCTGATGCCGTTACCATTAAAATGCTGGAAGACGAAGTGAACAAACACCCTGAAACAAAAGGTTTCCTTTTTGATGGATTTCCAAGGAATGTAGCGCAGGCGGATGCTTTGGAAAAATTCCTGGAATCAAAAGGTTGGTCGACAACTGCCACAGTAGCCCTCGAAGCAGACGATGAGGTGCTGGTGCAGCGTATTCTGGAGCGCGGGAAAACCTCAGGCAGGCCTGATGATATGGATGAAAGTGCCATCAGGAACCGTTATGCGGTATACAGCAATGAGACTGCACCGCTGATTGATTATTACAAAGCCCACGGAAAGTTTCATCCGGTGAACGGGATAGGTTCTATCGCGGAAATCACGGATCGCTTAAGCAGCGTAATCGACAGTTTATAAAACAACATGGCTGTGGCCGTAGCAACTTATGGAAATAGCAATTATATTTTTTCTGATCATTTTAAATGGCGTGTTTTCCATGTCAGAGATCGCCCTGATCTCCGCACGGAAAAGCAGGCTTGAAAATGCTGCAAAAAAGGGCAATCCAAGTGCAAAAGCCGCGTTGGATTTAGCCAATTCACCCAATAAATTTCTTTCCACCGTACAAATCGGGATTACCCTCATCGGGATACTTACCGGTATTTTTTCCGGCGATAAAATCACGTCCGATGTCCGTATATTTTTCCAGGGTTTTCCCATGCTGAAACCTTATGCTGATTCCATTGCAGTGGGTGTAGTCGTAGTGGTGCTGACGTTCTTCTCGCTCGTTTTAGGGGAGTTGCTGCCCAAACGCATTGGATTGAATTATCCGGAAAAGATTGCAAAATCGGTAGCGCTGCCGATGAAGTACATTTCGATTATTACGGCACCGTTTATATGGCTGTTGACGATTTCGACAGAAGCATTGCTGAAAATACTGATGATCAAGCCATCTACGGATGGTAAAGTCACAGAAGAAGAGATTAAAGCGATTATTAAAGAAGGCACCGAAGGCGGCGAAGTACAGGAAATCGAGCATGACATCATGGAACGCGTCTTCCATATCGGGGACCGCAAGGTAAACTCATTGATGACACACCGTAAATCCGTGGTGTTTCTGCCCGCATCATCTGACAGGCAGAAAGTAAAGGAACTGATGTTGAAGGAGCTGCATTCGATTTATCCCGTATATGGCGACAATCATGATGACATCATCGGGGTGGTGAACCTGAAAAATATCTTCGCGCATTTTGAGGAAGAGAGTTTTGACCTGGCGCGGATTATGACCGATCCGCCGTACATCATGGAACAGACTACGGCCTACAAGGCACTGGAGAATTTCAAGAAGAGCGGAATCCATTATGCATTTGTGGCAGACGAATATGGCGTTTTCCAGGGAATCATCACGCTGAATGATATTTTGGAAGCGCTTGTTGGCGATGCGTCGGATTTTTATAAAGATGATTTCAAGCTCGTGGCGCGCGAAGATGGCACATGGCTCGTGGATGGGCATTACCCGTTGCACGATTTCCTGACCTATTTTGAGTTGGATGAGCTTACAAACGATTATGAAGTGAATACCGTCAGCGGGTTAATCATGACCGAATTGTCTTATATTCCAAAAGAAGGCGAAAAACTCGTTTGGCATGGTTATGAGCTCGAAGTGGTCGATATGGATGGCGTGAAGATTGATAAGGTGCTGGTGAAAGCAAGGAACGAGAAGTAGTCGCAGTCGCAGTCGCAGTCGCAGTCGCAGTCGCAGAAAAATATTACGGAAGATAAATATACGCCAAAATGACAATATACAATGGACTTCAGAAATTTATATGCCTATCAGAAATCGTTTGAACTGGCGATGGAAATCTTTGAGATTTCTAAGATGTTTCCAAAAGAAGAGCAATATTCACTACGGACCAGGTTCGGAGATCTTCAAGAAGTGTTTGTGCTAACATTGCGGAAGCATACCGGAAGAGGATTTACCCGAATCATTTCATCAGTAAACTAACCGACAGTGATGCTGAAAACTCTGAGACTAATGTTTGGCTTGAATTTGCGCTAAGTTGTGGTTATATCAGTGAAGGTTCGTATGGTTCACTATCACAAAAGAATATAGAAATAGGAAAATTAATTAATTATATGGTTTCGAATCCTCAAAAGTTCGGATGTGGCATGGTCACTAAACTGAAAACTGAGACTGAGACTGAAAACTGAAAATGACAGAGGGAAATTTTGTAGATTACGTAAAAATATATGTTTCTTCCGGAAAGGGAGGCAAAGGATCAACGCACTTACATCGCGAGAAATTTATTGAAAAAGGCGGTCCTGATGGGGGAGACGGCGGCCGTGGCGGCCACGTTTACCTGGTTGGGAATAAAGGCCTTTGGACGTTGTTTCACCTGAAGTTTGCCCGGCACATCAAAGCGGGGCACGGTGGCGATGGCGGTAGTGACAGAAGTACCGGCGCCGATGGCGAAGACAAGTATATTGAAGTGCCGCTGGGAACAGTGGTGCGTGATAAGGACAGCAATGAGATCCTTTTTGAAATCACCGAAGACGGCGAGAAAAAAATTGTGGCCCAGGGTGGAAAAGGCGGCTTGGGAAACTGGCATTTCCGGAGTTCCACAAACCAGACACCGCGTTACGCACAGCCAGGATTGCCATCGGTGGAAGCCGATATCGTACTCGAATTGAAAGTACTTGCGGATGTGGGACTGGTAGGATTTCCCAATGCCGGAAAATCTACCTTATTATCCGTATTGACATCGGCCAAACCAAAGATTGCAGATTACCCTTTTACCACTTTAAAGCCAAATCTTGGGATTGTAGCGTACCGCGATTTTCAGTCTTTTGTCATCGCCGATATCCCGGGAATCATTGAAGGTGCGGCGGAAGGAAAAGGACTAGGGCATTATTTCCTAAGGCATATTGAGCGAAACTCCACACTGCTGTTTCTGGTTCCGGTTGATACGCCGGATATTAAGGCGGAATATGACATCCTTGTAAACGAACTCACCAAATACAATCCTGAAATGCTCGACAAGGAACGCATTGTCGTTATTTCCAAATGTGACATGCTCGATGATGAATTGAAAGCGGAGTTGAAAGTACAGCTGGATAAGGACTTCGGAAGTACCCCTTACATGCTGATTTCATCTGTTGCCCAACAGGGATTGGTGGAGTTAAAAGACAAATTGTGGCAGATGCTGAATCAGTAATTTACACAGGGGGGTGTTCTTTGAGTTTCAAACTTTATATTATCTTCGCAAACGTTGTAACAATTACAAACTAACCAAGACTACTAGTCACTAACTTTTCAAAATTTTTTAGAATGAAAAAAATTATTTTATTCCTGCTGTTGGGCCTTTCGGCATTCCCGATGCGCGCTGATGAAGGAATGTGGTTCCTGATGTTCATCGAACGCCTCAACCACCGCGACATGGAGAAAATGGGTCTTCAGCTTACCGCTGACGAAATTTACAGCATCAACCACCACAGCTTAAAAGATGCCATCGTACAGTTTAACGGAGGCTGTACTGCTGAGATTGTCTCTAAGGACGGCCTCGTACTGACAAACCACCACTGTGGTTACGATGCCATCGCAGAGCTTTCGACCGCAGAGCAGAATTACCTGAAGAATGGATTTTGGGCGAAAAGCCGTAAACAAGAAATGAAACCAAGCTCCTTGTTTGTGCGTTTCTTTGTGCGTATGGATGATGTTTCCAAAAGAATCCTTGCCAAGTTAAACGATAAGATGACAGAAGCAGAGCGTGACAAAGCCATCGCCGCAGAAACGGCATTAATCGAAAAGGAAAACAATGAAGGCGGAAAATACACCGTGTCGGTGCGCTCATTCTTTCAGGGGAATGAATTTTACTATTTCGTTTACCAGGATTACAAAGATGTGCGTTTGGTGGGTACACCACCAGAAAGCGTGGGGAAATTTGGTGGCGACACAGACAACTGGGAATGGCCGCGACACACCGGGGATTTCTCGATGTTCCGTGTCTATGCGGACAAAGACGGAAATCCGGCAGATTACTCTGAAAACAATGTGCCATTACAACCAAAACACTACCTGCCGGTAAGTTTAAAGGGCGTTAAAGAAAATGATTTTGCCATGATCCTCGGCTATCCGGGAAGGACAAACCGTTGGATGCCTGCAGGCGGTATTGAGCAGAATGTGAAATTTGCTTACCCTGCATGGGTTGAAGGTGCTAAAACAGGAATGGATCAAATGAAGAAATACATGGATCAGGATGCGGGCATCCGCCTGATGTATGCCTCTAAATATGCCTCAACGGCAAATTACTGGAAAAACCGCCAGGGTATGATTGATGCCCTTTCGAAATTTGGAACCGCTAAAACAAAGGCCGCACAGGAAGCCAAGTTTGACAAATGGGCCAACAAGTCCGAAAACAAAGCGAAATATGGAAATGCGATTGCCAACATCAACAAGTTTTATGGCATGACCAATGAGAAATCACGCCATGATAACTACCTGCAGCAATTGCTTCGTACAAGTTCTTATGGTACCATTTCGCGTTCATTAGGTAAAGCCTTGCTGGATTACGCAAGCGCGGCTCAGGAAGAGCGTGACCTGCAAAAACCAGATCTTGCCATGGCGATCGATGAGTTTTTCAAAGAAGTGTATATTCCGGCAGAAAGAGATATCCTTGCTGCACAATTGCATTTGTATGCTACCAAAGCAACTGGTTACAAACTGGCTCCAATGGTAGATAAACTAGGCAAAGCCAATAACAATGACTTTTCTACTTACGTGACCAGTGCATTTGAATTAAGCATGTTCTCGTCCAAAGAGAGAATGAAAGCATTTCTCGAAGTACCGAGCGCAGGCATGGTGACTGGAGATCCGTTATACGCGCTTTCAACGGATTTACTGGCACACCTTACTTCTAAATCAGATGAGATCGCAAAAGCCCAAAACGATTATGGTGCTGCGTTCCGCAACCTTGTAGACGGGCTGCGCGTATCGAAAATGGCACCTATCAAGTATCCGGATGCGAATTCCACGTTGAGGCTGACTTACGGAAAGGTACGTTCACTTCCTGCTGACAAACGCAACGACGCCAAAATCAACAATTATACCACTATGGAAGGTATGATTAAGAAATACAAAGCAGGTGACGAAGAATTTGACCTGCCTGCCAGGCTGATGGAATTGAACAAGAATAAGGATTTTGGACAATATGCGGACAAAGCGGGCTACATGCCGGTTAACTTCCTGACAGACAATGATATTACCGGAGGAAACTCAGGTTCGCCAGTATTGAACGGCAAAGGGGAACTGATCGGGATCGCATTTGATGGGAATATTGAAGCGATGGCCGGAGACGTAATCTTTGACCCTAAATTGCAAAGGACCATCAACGTAGACATCCGTTACGTGCTTTGGATCATCGACAAATATGCCGGTGCAAAGAACATCGTGGATGAGATGACGATTGTGAAATAGAAAATAGATTCAAGAGACAAGAATCAAGATTTAAACCGCTTCACTAATGGAGCGGTTTTTTTATGATCAGGATTTTCCGGGCGAACGGCCGGGTTGTCCGCTGTATCTTTTTTAGCATTTGCGTTTTGTCGGTAACGTGGGGCGAAGGACCGCTGAAAAAGGATGCCGCTTCTTCCGACGCTTCGGAACCTGTCGCAATCGCAGAAAAAATGAAAACCGCCCTTCACAGGACGGTTTTTTGTATTTTGGACGAGGATAATCTGCCGATCTCATGAACTTCCGATCTTCAGACTATTTCTTTACCAGCTTCACCGTTTTGACCTTGTTTCCTGACTGTACTTTCATCAAATAAGTTCCTGCAGGAAATCCTGAGAGGTTTATTTGCGCTTGCAACGTGCCTGGAAACGAATTTAAGACGCGCTGTCCAATTAAATTATAAACAGACAACGAAGTGATGGTCTGCGCCGAATTAACGCTTAAAACGTCCTTAACAGGATTCGGTGCTACTGTCAATGCGGTTTTTGACCATTCCGCAGTGCCCAGTGTAACCTGTGTCACAGTCACTGCAAGCCTTTGTGCAGCCATCCTGTTTTCAGCATTGGAACAGCCATTTTCATTGGTGGCCTCTGCATAATAGGTTGTACCATCTACCATTGGTGTCGTTTCAGGCAATTCATTCCCGGCTTCGGGTGCATCCCACCAGGTGATATTGTCGCCGGCGACCTCAAGGTCTGCAAGCGTTTCCCCTGCAACAAAATCCTGATCGCTTGCGCCATCCGGCGTTACAGCAAAAGGTTCAATGTTTAGTGCAAATGATTCAACCGCCGGACAATCAAACGCAGACGCAAGGTTCGTAATCCTTATATAAATTTCTTCTCCGTCCATTCCCACATAAGACATTGCGTCAGCTTGAGGGATATTGTTCGGAGCGTAGTTCAATGCATCCATTAAACTATGGTAGAATAGCACTTCATAATCGTCCGGATTTACTGCGTTCAGCATCAATGGGATGTTCGATGTAAGGTCAAAGACCGCAGTATCCTGGTCAGCACAAACGGACAGGTCCGGAGGATCGTTGAAATCCATCATGCCGCTCTCGACAGTAGCCATTGCTGATACCGTTTTTTCGGTACCGCCGCAGTCTATAAATGAAATAGACACGTCGTATACTCCCGGAACATCGTCACATATGGTAATGGTATTGGTAACCTCGTTAGGAATATACACGCCATTTTTTGACCATTGGTATGTCATGGCGGTTGTTGGGTCCCCATTTGGAAGAAAACGCCATGCTTCGTTAGCGGTATCCCAGTTTCCGGTGTTGCGGTTGGCAGGCACGGTAGCGAGTGTACCGGCTTCATTTTGGATGCCGATTACACCGACCCCATTATTCCACCCACCACAACTGGTTCGGTTTTTTATATAAACATCAATGATATTTGATGATTCATACAATATGACCTGGCTTGTCTGAAGGTTTGCTGCGCCACAATAATAAGAAGGCAATTCGTTGAAATTGATAACGATATACCGATTTGGGGCTTCGCCACCGGCATAATAATTGACATTCTGTAATGAAGGATTAATCACAGCGCCCAAGTCGTCACCAACCACCTGGATATCGGTATCCTGATAAACGCCGTAAATGGCATTTTTTATTGGGAAGGATTCGTTTGGAATCGGGCCAGAGAACTGCCAGGGGCAAAAAACACCCTGGGTAGGCGCCGAAAATGAAATGACGCCATTGGTGCCAATATAAATGCTTGAATAGGTATTTCCGTAAAAGCAAAAGTTAAAAGGCAAAGCAAAGGCAGGCCCGAAAACATCGTCGTCCACTGGGGGAATTACGATGCCGCCGGTGTAAGGAAAAAGGCTTTGGTAAACAATCGGGTTCACGGTATAATCTGTGGTCTGTCTCGAATGCTCCAACGCCGCGGTAAGGGTAACACAGGCGCCGGGGTCGCAAACGTATGCGGGCGCATTGATGCTGCCGTGAACCAACGGTGATTGCTGGGAGAGCGCAAAATTACTGAACGCGACAAACGCGATTCCGAACAAGTATTTTTTAATCATGCCAATAGTTTCCCGCAAATATATGCAAATAACCACCTGACGGTGAGCAGGCTGCTGCTTTATTTTTTATCCGAAATGCGCAACCTGCTCCCTTTTGAATGTCCGGCAAATTCAGGCGCATACATGCTCTCTATATTTGCGAAGCCTGCGGAAAAGTCGCCGGTATTATTGATCCTGACATCATACTCAAGCGTATAAATTCCTTTGCTGATACTGTCGAAGAAGAAGTGCGTGGCAGCATCCTTTGTGCTTTGGTAATAACCCAATCCATCGTTCCAATGGTAGCCTGAAAGCACATCAACTGGCTCAAAACAGGAGGCACGAAGATCTTTTAGGTGAATATACTCAACATCCTCATTTGCTTTAACAACAAGTCGTATCGTCACTAAATCTCCAACCCTGAGCGCGGTTTCGGGCGTTATTTTCTGAAGCTCTTTTCCATTTTGCTTCAGGTACATTGTTTTGGCTACCGAAAGCGGGGAATCACTTGCTTTGATTTGGTCAATATCTTCAAAATACTGCCAGTAAAAACCACCATAACCAGGAACTTTCGACTTGTTTTCTACCGATAATGTTGCCACATCACTATTGATTTCTTCGGGCTTCCAATTGATTTTTATGTACCCGGTTTCCGCTTCTTTTTCATTTTCCGAAAGCTTTTTTGTAAAAATCTTTTCATCCCCGATGTTAAAAACAGTATTGTCTTTAATGTCGAGCCAGTCACTGCCGTGCATCAAAAGTGCATAAATAGCTTCCGTCGTTGATTTGGTCGAAGGCCAGTTTTTACGTTGCTTGTTCTTGAGCAGCCATACTTTCATCGCATCTGCAGATTTGGTGTCGTTATCCACTTCGGTAAAGGCTTCAATAAGCAGTGCCTGCGTTTCAATCGGAGCCTGATACCAATACCAGCCGGCTTTGTTTTCAATCCAGTACATGCCCCAGTCTGTATTGTTGGACGAAGTTTCCTTAAGTGAGGTCAGGATTTTATCGGCACCCGCTTTATCATTGAATCGGTACAATACCAACGCCGCCAGGCCTTTTTCGTATAATGAATATTGAAGGCAGTTTTGGTTTATTGTTTTGAGCTGAATGGCAATTTCTTTTTCCAGCTGCTGTGTCAACGGATGATCCTTAAGGAAAAAGCTGCGCATATATAGATAGTGCAGCCCATTATAAGAGTTGTTATACCGAATGCCTGTTTTGGATTTGGAGTTTGCTATTTCTTTCATGAATTCACCGTCAGTATACGCGACAGCATTCAGGATGATTTTGTCTGTCACCGGATTTTGGATTCCCAATTGCTTAAGGTGTCCCAGTCCGCCAAGGATATGGCGGGTAATGTAAGGGCTTTCGGGGCTGCCGTCAAACCAACCGAAAGCACCTGATGGTTTTTGTTTTTCTGAGAGTTTTTGTGCAGTTTCAGCTTGGGAACCACTGAGTTTATTCAGGTCAAAAAGTAACGAAAGCCTTTTTTTCTGCTCCTCTTCGGTTTTGGCATCAGCAACCCACGGTGTTTCTGCCAGTGCGATGGATTTCAGTGTTTCATTTTGTTCCAGTTCTGATAGTCCTTTCCCTTTTTCTTTCCATTCTTTAAATACGGACGAAATCTTTGGATTGTCTGAAATAATTTTCGTGGCAATCGCATTGGCATAAAACCTCGAAAAGGTCTGTTCTGCACATTCATGCTCATATTCCATCAGGTAGGGCAACGATTGTATGGCTATCCAGGCCGGATTTGAGGTGTATTCGAGCGTAAGATTGTGGTTGCGAAGCGTAGTTGAGGTATTGTTTTTCAGGTTGTTCAACACATACGTCTTCTTTGAGTTTTCCCTTACCCATAGTGGCAGTGATTCTGTTACCAATATGGAATTACTCAGGACAGGGATGATGTTTTCCTCGCCGTCAGAAAAGTCGCCGGCTTTTGCAAGTACCTTATATTGGACTCCCTGCAGTCCTTCTGGAATTGAAATCTTCCAGCTTACTGAGGTTGTCCCCATTGGATTCACGGTAAAATTGCGTGTATCCTCAGTATTCATCGCAATCGTGTCGATGGGTTGCATCGTATTGGCATCAAAAAGCATCAATACTGCCATGCCGGATTTCGATGTACTGCTGAGGTTGGCAATTTTAGCGGAAATTTCGATAGTGTCCTTTTCACGGAAAAACCGGGGAAAGTTTGGTGTAATCATCAGGTCTTTCTGGGTGGTGACCAAATCTTCGAACTGACTGACAACGCCGTCCATATTGTGTGCCAGCATCCTGAAACGCCATTCCGTTAGTGCTTCGGGAGAGGTAAAATTAAGGCTCAGGCGTCCGTTTTTATCCGTTCTTATTTTTGGGAAAAAGAAGGCAGTCTCATTGAAGTTTTTCCGGGTTTTAACCTGAGACAAAGCCCTTCTGGCGATTTCATTCTGCAAAGCCGCGTTTTTCGTGGTGATGACAATGACACCATTGCCTCCCCTGTTCCCATAGATTGCTGTGGCTGATGCATCCTTTAAAAAACTAATGTTTGCAATGTCATTCTGGTTTATGCTCCTGAAAGCACCTTCATCAACCGGAACCCCGTCAACAACGAATAACGGTTCAATATTACCGTTGACAGAGCCGACCCCACGAAGAATGATCGTACTGTCAGATCCAACCTGTCCGCTTCCTGTTGCAATACTCAAACCTGCAACCCGTCCTTGAAGGTTTTGTAGTATGGAAGCATTGGCACGCTCCTCTATATCAGTTATTGTTATTGAGGAAATCGCTGAAGGATTATCCCTCTTCGTAAAAGTCTTATATCCTGTATTGATTGTAACAACTTCCAGTGCCCTATCATCTTCTCTCATTGCTACATCTATTTCAAGAGCGTTTACAGGCACAGTTTCGGTTATCAGTGTTACATAATGAAATTCCAGTGATTCCCCCGGTGCCGCCTCAATCTCATAATAGCCGTCAATATCAGTTTCTGTACCGCGGATGGTTCCCTTCACAATTACAGATACGCCGGGTAAGGGCATGTTGTCATTAGAAACTATGCCGTGTATTAATGCTGCATTTGCCGGTTTTTTAGCTTTTTTGGTAATCTGCTCTTTATAAACGGTAAGGTTTGGCCGTGCATCATTAAAGTCAAAACCAAACCAGATCAGTTGCGTGTTCTCCTGTTTGAAATCCATTTGGGGTATTAACGTATTCAGGTTTTTGATGTTTAGATTGATTTGTTGAAACCCAACAGGATTACTTTTGGAGGCGTAATTCCTGTTTCTTTCAAAGTAGAAATCCTGCCACTCGCGTTGTACGAATTCGTCGAGTGAACGGTCATACATCGAAGCCAGCACTTCCATTTTGTTTGATGTTTTTTCCGTCTGTATTGCAAATGACCAATTTTCAATACTACCCGGCTGTATTTTAGAACGGAAACTTTCCACCCCGAATTTTACCGTAGGCTTTTCATCGGGCAGGAGTATCTCTTTTTCAAAATTAAAAGCCTGGTTTTCATAAGTGCTTTCAAAAGAGAATACTATATTTTCGCGAAATTCATCATTGACCGGGATTTTTATTACCGCTTCATTCTTATGAATCATAATGTCCTTCTGGAAATACCTGTCACCATTATAAAACCCGGAAATATTGGCGAAAAGTTCCGGCGTGGCTGATGTGATCTTTAACATGACATGACCATCCTGTCTGGCATTTGCATTAATCTGCTTAACTGTAATTAATTGCGAAGGATCGAACGGCTGGTTACTGCGTTTCAGGATGAAATGAGAAGTGCCTTTGATCAGGTTTTTACCGGCATCTTCGGCAGAAAACACCAATCTGTACTTGCCCGGGTTAAAACTGGACATGAAGTCGGTTGCGATTTTGGTTTCTTCAGCAGTATTGACTTTTCTGGAATACACAAGCGTTCCTTCACTATTTTCAACGCCTTTTTTATCATCTGAATTGTCTTCGTAAGGGAATATTTTTTCAAATTCATCGCTTGTAAATCCAGGTAAATCGGGCATCGGAAAAGTTCTTTTCTTAAATTTCTGGTTATCGGGTTTTAAAAAGAAAACTTCAAGGGTGCCGTCTGCCGGAATAAATTGGCCATTCAGGCTGTTGGTGCGGATGGTTACGAAATTTTTATCTTCTGTCATCACAACACCCGGAATCTGGGTTTGGATCCGCAATGTCTTTTTCGCTGCCCGGATTATGGTTTCTGCAGTGTGTGTTTCACCATTCAGATCAGTGATGTCGGCTTTTATTTCATAGGTAAGTTCATTGTTTTCGTCAAAATCAGCAGGCGGGTTGGTTGTAAAATCAATCTTAAATTTCCCCGCAGAATCGGTTTTAACGGTGCCTTCAATCTGGTCCGCGGTTTCTTTACTGCCGTAGCTATCCCATGCAATAGTGTACTTCACTGTTGCGCCGGCCATTGTGCTTCCATCAAATGCTTTGCAGACGCCTTCGGCAGTAATATTCTGATAGAGTCCGACGTGCCCTTTTGCAGGCTCAAAATACGCTTCAAATCGTGGTCTTTTGTATTCTTCTACAACAAAACTAATTTCTCTGCCATTAAAATCGGCATAATCCCAAAAAGGATGCTCGTCTTTTCTTTTATTGTAAACTGGGTCATCCTCATAATCTTCCGGCTCATCTACAGCGATTTCAAATTCCCCTGTCAAAGTGTTTTCAGGGATTGTAAATTCTCCTGAAAAAGACCCGAATTCATTCGTACGGATGTCATATTTCTTCAGTTCATTACCCTGTGCATCTGTAATGGTTACTGCAAATTTAGTGTGGGATACCACGCTGGTCTCATTTCCCAGACGCGATATTGCAATCGCTTTATAATATACGGTCTGCCCCGGGCGATAAATAGCGCGATCCAGATAAATGTTTAATTCCGTTTCGAATTCATAATCTTCGTCGTCCTTATCGTCTCTATTGTTTTTATACTTATCATAGGTTTCATAACCGTACCGGTTATAAGCAGAAAAAGAAAGGGTGTCCCCATCCTTTGAAAGCGTAATCTGGTCTGCGGTGTTCTTGTTCCTTTTTACAAATACATAGCCATTGCGATCCGTTTTTACGGTAGTGGAATCCTTTTTAACCACTACATTCGGTATCGGGAATCCTGTCCTGCGGTCCTTTACCTGATAAATATCTTCGTCAATTGTCCTGTTGTGGGCCACGCTGAAATCGGTGACAGCAATGATTTCGGCAGCGAATGCATTGTTATTATCCTCGTTTCCGTCGCTTTCAAAATAGACCAGGTAATTGCCTTTTCCGATTTTTGGCAGCAGCAGTTCCGTAGTATAATTCAAATAATCATTCTTGTTGATGAGGTTATACTCCTGACTTGCCACGGGCTTTGTTTCCCTGATTTTCCCGACAATACTATCCTTATTTTTTTCATACATGAATTTATTTGCAAAGGCATTACTGATGGAATAATACGACACCGAAACACGATTCACATTCTTGTAATTGATAAAAGCACGGGCGTTTTGGTTTGGATACGTGTATTTTTCCAGGTCTGCACTCAGTGTTTTTGACTGAATCCTCATTTTTAAGACCAAAGCGGAACGGTAAGCATTCGGCCTGTTTTTCATAGCCATAATACTGTCGCAGATGTTTACCGATCGCACCAGATAATCTGCTGTTTCCTGCTTTGATGCTTTTTCCTGAAAATAAAGCGCTTTCGATAGTAAGATTTCCTGCGCTAAGGCCATGTCAGTATTCATTTTTCCGATGCGTTCCAAGGCGTTTAGGTAACTTTCGTCGCGGGAGGCATGGATGCCGAAAAAGACAATGCGGTACAGTTGTCTTTCTGCGGAAGCGTCATTTGCTTCAAGCTCTTTGAGGCATTTGATGATTGTTGGAAGTTGCCCGTTCTGTAAAATTGAAAAATCAGCAGTAAGGAATCTGGCGGAATCTGAAAAAAACAAGCTGTAATCAAATTTCAACCTGTTGTAGTCATTTAAAAAGAGTTGCTTTGAGAGATAGTCGATGTACTCCTTCAGCAGGTAATCGTATAGATTTTCCTTTTTGAATTTTTCAGGTCTAAGGAAGTCAAATACCGGTTCGTATGCCAGCAATGACGTTTTCTCTAAAACCTCCTTATCTGCGACGGATTTTTCGTAAGCGAGTTCTATTTCCTTTGTAAATTCAGCGTGGTTCCAAGTCAGGAAATTTCCGTTAGAATCTGCGGGAGTTTTGCGGGAATAGAGTTTGTAACTGTTTTTTTGCAGGTATTTGTCGAGGCATTTTGCGTACACCATTTCCAGTAGTGATTTTGACGGAATGGAGACGATGTCAATATTCCTGCGAAGCGATGCCAGTATCTTTGACTGGCCCTCTTCTTCGAGTTTCAGCATGTATTTTGACTGATAGAAAAAGCATTTGATGATTTGCGGTTCGTCTTTTCTTGATTTCGCTTTCGCGTAAATCCTGTCGACAATTTCTGAAGCCGACTTAATTTTTTCCTGTTCTTCCAGTAAGACGACTTTTTCCCAATCATCATTGAAATGCTGTGAAAATGATGAAGCTGAATAAATGAAAAATAATATGAGAAGTAGTTTTTTCATGTTTTTGGTTATTGATGCTTTTTGGAGTAAGAAGGCTGGGAAATCTCCAAATTGCAAAATTTTTATGAAGATAGTAAATTCCTGAAATGACCCGGGCAGGTTACGTAGATACAGCCTCTTTTTTAAGTTTTTTTTCTCTTTAAAAATGCTACCTTTGCGCCATATCCGGCTAATGCAATGACAAAGAAGCTCTTCTTACTGTTTATTTTGGTGCTCTCCATAACTGCTGCTGCGCAGAAAACGCAGACAAAAACGGAGCAGTTAAAAACCCTTCCCGCCGGAGCCTCAACAAATCGGTTGTCGTCAGATACAAAAAGCACCTCCGCCGCCGCACCCAAAGCGACAATTGACATGTATAAGGTTATTACGCTGGAGCGCGACACCACTGCCATTGACACTTCGTTGACAATTTACAAGGATTATATTTTTAATTATCTTAGGAGGGACAACTTTGGTTTGCTTCCATTTTCTAATGACGGACAGCCATACAACACGCTTCAGTACAGCCTCAATACCTTTTCTCCTTATCCTGAGTTTGGGTTTAAGGCAAGGCATTTTGGGTATCAGGAAGTCAGTGATATAAAATATTTTTCAGTACCGACACCGTTGACGGAATTGTATTTTAAAACGGTTTTGGAACAGGGACAGTCGCTGGACGCTTTTATCACGCTGAATACACACGAAAGATTGAATTTTTCGATTGCTTACAAGGGCCTGCGTTCCCTTGGGAAGTATGTTAACCAACTTTCGAGTACCGGAAATTTCAGGTTTACCAGCAATTACAGTACGAAGAGCGGCCGTTATTTGCTGAATATGCACTTTACGGGACAGGATTTCCTGAACCAGGAGAATGGAGGGATTATTAATGTTGAGGATTTTGAAAGCGGTAATTCTGACTTCAAAGACCGGGCAAGGCTTGAGGTGTATCTCCGGGATGCCGAATCAGTGATGAAAGGGAACAGGCTGTTTCTCGATCATTCGTTCCGGATCAATAAAAGCGACAATGAAAATAACCTTTACCTGACGCATCAGTTCAATTTTGAAAACAAGTTTTACGAGTTTAATGAGCCTACCATCAGCGATAGGTTTGGCGCGTCATACGTGCCGTCGAATATAAAGGACAAGACGCGTTACAACAGGTTGTATAATAAGGTAGGGGCTGCTTATGAAAATAAGACCTTAGGTCAAATCGGTTTTTACCTCGAAGACTTTAATTACAATTATTATTACAACAGCATCATTGTGCAGAGCAGCGGTACGGTGCCTTCATCAATAAACGACCACATAAGCGCTTTTGGCGCCCAATATGCGTATCGCAAAAAAGACTGGAACGGGAAGGCGCTTTACTCCAATTCCATTACCGATCAGGATCTTTCCAATATTGATCTGTCATTAAGTTGGCAGCCGAACGATTATAACGTTGTTTCGTTTCAGTTTCAGAAAATCAACAAGCTTCCGAATGTCAATTATAATCTGTTCCAAAGCAGTTATATCGCATACAACTGGTACAACGATTTTAAGAATGAAAAAATCAACAACCTTATTGTCAAGGCTGATACGCAATGGGGTGCGGCAGAACTGCAGTTGTCGGTTTTTAAAGACCAGCTTTATTTCAGCAATGACAGCGGCTCGCAACTGATTGTTTCTCCAAAACAATATGATGGCACGATCAATTATTTGTCAGTTAAGGTCTCTAAGGAATTTAAATATGGGCATTTTGCGCTTGACAATACCGTGCTGTACCAGAAAACAGCCCAGGATAACGATATCCTGAATGTGCCGCAATTGTTAACCAGAAATACACTTTACTATAGCAATTATGTTTTCAGGAAAGCGATGTTCCTTCAGACAGGAGTGACTTTTAGTTATTTTACGAAGTATTTTGCGAATGACTACAATCCTGTTCTGGGCGAATTCTACGTGCAAAACCAAAAGGAAATAGGCGCGTTCCCTATGCTTGACTTTTTTGTGAATGCCCGGGTTAAGCAAACAAGAATCTACTTAAAGGCCGAGCACTTCAATTCTGCAATGACCGGTAATAACTTCTATGCCGCGCCAAACTATCCATACAAGGATTTTGTCATCCGTTTCGGGCTGGTCTGGAATTTCTTCCAATAAATTCAGGGTAATCCCGCTACGATTGGATACGGTCTGGAAAATCTTAGGCATTTGTATCCTGTATATGTTTGCTAACTTCCTAAAGTGGCACGCTCGTCACCTGGAGCAATTTTCCCGATTGTTTGTATCTTAAAACTGTAATTGCTAAAATTACGTTAATACATTTGTGTTATTTCCGATCTATTTCAGCCAGATATAAAAAATTATAACTTTTTTCAACACGAAAACGTTGTAGTTTAACAAATTATCAGCTTTGATAACTTTGTGTGTTATTAAATTGGCTAGATTTGGCAAAATATCGAGATGTTTGCAGTCATACTGACTAAAAAATATGTATTTCGTAATTCTAATGGTTAAAATATTACGGTATATTATTTTTTTTATTTTTGCAGGCTATGAAAATTTCTAAAATCTAAATGTTAATCTAAATCAAAAAAATTATGCAACGAGTTTTACGCTTATTTGCTGATGGCAGTACGCTCCTTAAAAAGGGAAAATTGCTGTTGTCATTGATGCTGTTGTGTGTCGTAAATTTTGCAGCGGCACAGTCAAACGGCATTTATGAAAGCTATGCTATCTTAAGTGTCAATGGAGGCGCAAATGCCTACTATGACATGCAGGCAGCAACAGTAAACCCCGATTTAAATGGGGCTAACCTGGGGTCATTTACTTTGGGAACCAATACCCTGGTGGTAAAAGGAGGTCAGAACAAGACCTTCAAATGCAGTGGTGGAGACATCACGAATGGTAAACTGAGATGGCGGGTTTGGCTTACAAGTGCCGGCGCATCAGGCGCATTCAACGCCGAAAGTATGGGGTTCCTTTCCAACGATTCCGGCGGTTGTGGTGGAAACCAGACTTGGCAGGGCACCGGTGGTACCACGAACATCATCAGTGGAAGGATTCCGGGGAATTACACCCTGGAGGTGTATTCAGAAGCGGACGGTGTTCCCGGAACTGTTTTTTCCAGCAATGGAGGGAATAATTACAAGGCCACTTTTACGGTACAGGCGGATCCTGCTTTACCGGTATTGGTATCTTCAACAACGGGCCTGACTACCTTAACAGGTTATGCAACATTAAAAGCTGCTTTTGACGCGGTGAACGCAGGTACTCATACCGGCGTTATTTCAGTTTATATCGGCGGAAATACAACTGAGGCAGCCATTGCTTCATTAAATGCAAGCGGTGCTGGATCGGCCTCTTATACGTCAATGAGTATTGTTCCAGTGGGAGGCGGCGCGCGTACCATTACGGGTTCTATGGCTACTGAATTGATTTTGTTCAATGGTGCCGATAATGTAACGGTTGATGGTTTGAATACGGGCGGTAATTCGCTTACGATTTCAAACACCAGTACCTCGGCTACTTCTGGAACCAGTACCCTGAAATTTATAGGTGGTGCCACTTCGAATACAATTACAAATTGCAGTGTATTAGGTTCTGCAACGATGTCAGTGGTAACCAATGGGGGTAATATCTTCTTTAGTACTGATGGCGTAACGGCAAATGGAAATGACAACAACACGATTTCAAATTGTAATATCGGGCCTGCGGGAAGTAACCTGCCTTCTAAAGGAATTTATGGAAACGGTTCGACGACCACCACGGCAATTGGAAACAGTGGTATCGTAATCAACAACAATAATATTTTTGACTTCTTTGCTCAAGGTACGAGTGCGGGGATTAACGTTTCAGGTGGGTGTAATACCTGGACCATTACCAATAACAGGTTTTACCAGACAGGCACACGCACCTGGACCACCGGAGGGCAGCATTCCCCGATCTGGATAGCGTCAACTACAACGACAAGCGGTGCGCAGGCCTTTACCATTACAGGAAACATCATTGGATATGCTTCCAACACGCAAACAGGCACCTATGCTTTAACGGGTGCTGTTACTGGTGCGCGTTTTTGGGGTATCCATTTCAATGGAATTTCAACAGGTGCTGCAACTACGATTTCAAACAACACCGTTGCTGCTGTAAGCATGACGGGTGTTACATCTGCCGGTACAAGTTCGGCTGGTGTGTTTATGGGAATTTTTTTCCAGGAAGGTGTTGGGATAACCAACGGTAATACCATAGGAAGCCAGTCTGCCACAGGATCATTGGTGTTTTCTACTACTACGACCAGTGCTACAGATGTATACGGCATTCATAATTTTAGCTCAAGCACGTGGACTTCAAACAATAATAATATCGGGGGGATTTCTGCAACGAACCTTGGTGCGTCGGGAACCTTCCTCGTTTATGGTATGAGGGCTAATACTACCAGTTCGACATTGTGGACTGCCTCAGGCAATAACATTGGTGGCACAGTGGCCAATTCAATCCAGCTGAATGCCCCAGGAACTGCATCTCAGGTTGTAGGGATGTTCACGGGTAACGCACCTTCATTGCTCACCAGCAATACCATCAGGAACCTTACCAATAATATAGGCACGGGAACTGGAACGACTGCTTCAGTAGTTGGAATCCTTATTACTGCGAGCACTGGTAGCGGCACACTGTCACAGAATACCATTTTCAACCTTACAAACACCAATGCGACAGCAGCGTCTACCGTTACTGGTATACAATACGGAGGGGGTACTACCGGTGTAATTGAAAGGAATTTGATTTATGGCCTTACTGCCGCCACAAATGCTGCTACTGCGGAAATCAATGGAATCAGGGTAGGAAGTGGTACCAGTGTTTATAAAAATAACATGATTGCTGTAGGCGATGGTATTGCCAATGCGATAGTGGTCAATGGTATCAATGAGCCTACAGGAACCAACAGCTTTTTTAATAATAGTGTTTATATTGGTGGTGCCCCAACTGCGGGAACAGCGAATTCTTTTGCATTCCACAGTACAGTTCCGTCCAATACAAGATCTTTCAGGAATAACATTTTTGTAAACAATAGGTCAAACAATGGAGCAACCGGTAAGAACTACATCATTAGGGTAGGAGGTACTGCGGCAAACCCGACAGGGTTGACTATTAATAACAACATTTATAATGCTGCGGGAACGGGCGCGGTCTTCGGATTCTTCAACTCGCTTGATGTACTTTCGTTACCGGCATGGAGAACAGCAGTAGGGCAGGACGCCGGCAGTTTTGATACGAATCCGCAGTTCGTTGCGCCTGCGAGTGCAACGCCAGACCTGCATATCAATCCCGCTGTTGCAACCGCGGCGGAAGCGAATGGTTTCCTGATAGCATCTGTAACTGATGATTTTGATGGACAGACGCGTTCAGGTTTAACACCAACTGATATTGGTGCCGACGCAGGCAACTTTATCGGATTGGATCTTGCCGCTCCGGCAATCGGATATACAAATCTTAGCAATGATCTTGTCAATACAACCAGGGCGTTCACGAATGTTACGATTACCGATGTAACCGGTGTTAATGTAACCCCCGGTACTAAACCGCGTTTATATTATAAAAAATCAGGAGATGCGAATGACCTTACAGGATGGAAATTTGTTGAAGCAAATGGGACGACGTCTCCATTTGATTTTACTATCGATTATTCATTGCTGAATGCAGGTTCCGTCTCTGTTAATGATGTAATTCAGTATTTTGTGGTGGCTCAGGATACCGCTGGGCCCAATGTCGCCATCAATTCAGGCACATTTACTGCGTCTCCAAGCAGTGTGGCGCTTTTGTCAGCCCAGTTTCCTATCGGAGGAACCATTAATTCCTATACAATACTTAATGCTATTGGAGGGACTAAAACAGTATGTCCTTCGGGCTGTGATTATGCTACCCTTACCGTTGCCGGAGGTGCCTTCCAGGCAATCAACAATTCGGTTGTTACCTCAAATATCACACTCGAAATCGCCGGCGATCTAACTACAGAAACCGGCGCGATTACCTTAAACGAGTTTGCTTCACTATACACGCTTACCATAAAGCCTACCGGAAGTCCAAGAGCAATCTCGGGAAGTTCGACTACCACTTTGATTCTTTTGTTTGGTGCAGATAACGTCATCATTGATGGTTCACTTGGAAGTACGGCCAATACGATTTGTCCTCCCAGCGTTGCTACGAGAGACCTTACCATTACCAATACCAACACGAGCACGTTGTCTGGAGTACTTGGAATTACTAATAATGGTACCAATGGTGCTTCAAATAACACGATTAAGAATTGCAACATAGTGGGTAACTCTAATACGACTACCCGTACAGGAATCGGTTCTGTAAATACCGGTGCCACCGGAGGAAACAATAACAATTCCTTTATCAATAATAATTTGTCCAGATCTCAATTCGGTATTTCTTGCCAGGGACTCAGTTCGGTAGCGAAGAATACCGGGACTATTGTAAACCAAAACGCGATTGTTGCGCTTGCTCCGGATAACGTACAGACAGGTGGAATTTTCCTGGCCTTTGAGACGGGAGATACGGTTTCGGGAAATATAGTTTCAGGAATTAATTCGGCGACAGATGCATTTGGAATTTCTCTTGGGTTGAACTCGTGGGTTGCCACTACTACTACTGGAAGCGAAGTCACGAATACTACTATCAGCAATAATACTATTGGGACAGTTCAAAATACCGGGACCAATAGCGCTGCGGGTATTCTTGTGGGCCCTGCGGCATCCGGAACAAACCGGGTTATCAATAATGGAGTCTATGGCGTTATTGGCAATTCCACCGGAGGGGATATCACTGCGGGTATTTTTGTGATTCCTGCTACCGGTTCTTCACTTCAGGTGTATCATAATAGCGTTTCCATGGCGGGAGACAGGGGCACGGGAACTAACGGCTCAAGTTTGGCCTTAGCCGTTGGAGGTGCAGATACCACGATTGATATCAGGAACAATGTTTTTGTGAATAAGCAGACCACCGCTGGTACGGCTAAATCGTACGCAATCGGACTCGGGTATGCGACATTCGCTAACCTTACGTCAGATAACAATAATTTCTTTACCTCAGGAGCTAATGCTAATTTCGCAGTTACAGGAACATTAAATGCAGGTACTGACAGGACAAGTTTAGCCAATTTACAGGCGGCTACCGGAAAAGATGCGGCGTCGTTGAATGTTGATGCGGTATTTGCTTCCTCAACTGATTTAAGGCCGGCTGCTAATTTAACCAATGTACCTTTAACAAATGCCGGTGCGAACCTGAGTGTGACGGTTCCTTCAGATATTGATTGTAGTGCCAGAAGTACTACGCCAAGTTTAGGATTTAAGGAGTTTACTGTAGTGGTTTGCTCGGGTGCAAATGGCGGTACGGCTTCGGCTTTGGTTCCAATTATTTGTGGTTCCGGTTCAACAACCATTTCTTCAACCGGATTTTCAACCGGATTGAATACCACCTATTTATGGCAGTCTTCCGTAGATTTGGCTTTTACGACTCCGATAGATATGGGAGTTGCGTCACCGAATTATACCAACCTGAATACGGGAACAATCACTTCTACGACTTACTACCGTTTGTCAGTAACCTGTTCTGCTGTTCCGGTAACCAATTTTTCAAATGTTGTTACCGTAAGCGTTAATACGATACCAGTTGTGAACGTGACACCGCCATCCGCTACATTATGTGCTGGTGATATCGTAAATCTGATAGCTACGGGCGCTACTACATATAGTTGGACCCCGGCTACAGGTCTAAGCGCTACGACTGGCGCTTCTGTAAATGCCAATCCAACCGTTACAACTACTTATACTGTTATAGGTACCACTAATGGCTGCGCGTCAGCACCGGTGAATGTGACGGTAACTGTAAATCCAAAACCTGCAACTCCGGTGGCGGGTTCAAATTCACCAGTTTGTGAAGGAGGCACTTTGAATTTAACATCGACTACAGTAACGCTTCCTGGTTATACCATGGATTCCAATAGTGGCGTAAGTTTTATTGACATCAGTGGCACCGGCACTTCTGTTGGAACGATTGCTGATGACTCTGAACACAACCTTACGATTCCATCATTTACTTTCAACGGTGTAGCTTATACAACAGCTAGGGTAGGTAATAATGGAGTTTTGGTTTTCGGCACAACCACTGGAGATATTATTTATACCAATTCTGCGCTTCCTCAGGGCATCGCAAGTAGTGCGAGTGCTACCAGCGGAATTATAACAGGTACAGGGAATTCATTAGCAGCGATTGTTGCCAATTGGGATGATATGCAGCCATTGGATGTGACCAGTACCATAAAAACTGAAACCGTTGGCAACTTATACATTATCCAATGGAGTAATGAAGATAACTTTAATGCGGCGGGTTCGGGAACGATAACCTTCCAGATACAACTTGACACAACTACCGGACAAATACATCTGGTGTATCCTGATTTGACTTATGGTGCCCCTGCTTTTGATGCTGGCTCGAGTGCTACAATAGGATTAAATTATAGTGCTTCATCGGCATTACAGTATTCATTTAACACGGCCAGTATTGTAGATGGGCAGAGCATTTCGTTTACGCCCAACAGTACAATTTACTCATGGACCGGTCCTAATGGATTCTCTTCTACTGATCAGAATCCGTCAATACCGGGCATAACGGCAGCAGGAGCCGGAAACTATATTGTGACAGTCACCAATCCTATTACGGGTTGCTTTTCAACAGGAAGTACGGCTGTTACCATTACGCCAAGTGCAGTTGGAGGTGTAGTTTCTTCAAATCAGGCTGTATGTTCGGGCGCTTTGGCTATGGATTTGACACTTTCGGGTCATGTAGGCAATGTGATACGGTGGGAGAAATCTGCGGACGCTCTTTTCACAACGCCTATTACAATTGCCAATACATCGACAACGCTCCCTGGAGCGGCATTGGGTCCTATTACAGCTGTTACCTACGTAAGGGCGGTGGTACAAAGCGGAAGCTGTGGAACGGCTAATTCTTCTTCAGTGACGCTCGGTTTCGGTAACACAACCACGTGGACGGTAGCTGGAGGCTGGGATAATGGCGCGCCAACTTCTACAAGTGCTGCGATCATCAACGGTAACTATACCGCTGCTGCAGACCTTAACGCTTGTACTTTAACTGTACAGAGCGGAACGGTATTGGTGACAGGAGGATTTGATTTCTATGTAAACGGTAAAGTTACCGTTAGCGCAGGTTCATTGACTTTTGAGGATGGCTCTGACCTTGTTCAGACCCTTAACGTTGCCAACCAGGGCAATATCGCTTACAAGCGTACTGCGAACCTGATCCGTCAGGATTATGTTTACTGGTCATCTCCTGTAATTGGTACACAGACCTTGCAACAGTTCTCACCAGGGACACTGAGCAACCGTTTCTACACGTTGAATGAGGCTGCTAACAACTTCTTACAGTTGCCGGCATCAACCACGTTCACACCGGGTAAAGGTTACATGATCCGTGCGTCGAATACGCACCCAAGTGTACTTACACCATGGACAGGAACCTTCACAGGCCAGCCTAACAACGGTGAGTATTCAGTTAACGTAACCGCAAGTGGACAGGGCTACAACATGATCGGTAACCCTTACCCATCTACGATTGACGCGGATGAGTTCCTTAATGCTACTACAGGCTCAGGTTACCAGGGTACTTTGTACTTCTGGACGCACATCAGCCAGGCTGCTGCATCTGGAGCTAACTATGCTAGTTACAATGGAACAGGAGGAACAGCTGCTCAGGCAGGCGGTTCAGCGCCAACGGGAGCAATCCGTGGAGGCCAGGGCTTCGTGATCCAGACTGGAAGTGCCGCTACACTGAATTTCCACAACTCGATGAGGACCGCTGAAGGTGGCGCCTTCTACAGAAGCGCTAACACTACAGAGAAACACCGTATGTGGTTCAACCTAAACACACCAGACCACGCCATGAACCAGATCCTTGTAGGATATGTTGATGGTGCTACGATGGGTGTTGATACTTCATTCGATGGAGAATCTATCGAGGGCGGCAGTGGCATCTCAAGTGTCATTGGCAGCAAGAACTATGTGATCCAGGCACGTTCACTTCCATTCGTGGATACTGACGTTGTTCCATTGAACTTCACTGCTGCTACAGCAGGAACGTTCATCATCGAATTGGATCATATGGACGGATTGTTCTCAGGCGATCAGAACATCTACCTGAAAGACAACCTTACCGGTACGGTACACAACATCAAGCAGGGCGCTTATACATTTGCTTCGGCAGAGGGTACATTCGCCAACAGGTTTGAGGTGGTTTACCAATCTTCCCCACTTGGGGTTGAGAATCCAACATTTGATGCGAACAGTGTTGTGATTTACAAAAATCAGGGCATGATCCACATCAATTCAGGTAAAGTTGAGATGTCAGGTGTTAAGATCTTTGATATCCGTGGAAGATTGATTTACCAAAGGGATTCGATCAATGCCAATGAAACGGTGTTGAACGACCTAAGGGCGGAGGAGCAGGTATTGCTTGTCCAGATCACTTCAATAGACAATGAGGTTGTGACCAAGAAAGTGGCTTACTAAGTTTCACTGAAACATAAATAAAAGAAAACCTCCTGAGCAATCAGGAGGTTTTTTTGTTGTGTCTTGCCCACACCATAATTGTTAAATCATTATATTTGGCTTTTTGAAATATCAATTAAATGGATCAAAACCCTAAGGGCGACTGGCTTTTTGAAATTACACCTAAAAACCAATTTTTCAGGCTTCATTTAAAAGAGGTCTGGCAATACAGGGATCTTTTAATGCTTTTCGTGAAGCGTGATATAATTACCTTATATAAGCAGACGATTCTGGGGCCTTTGTGGTATCTCATACAGCCAATTTTCACTTCGGTAATTTTCACCATCATTTTTAATAATGTTGCAGGAATTAAAACGGGAACAATACCTCCTTTTCTATTTAATCTTGCAAGTATTACAGCTTGGAATTATTTTTCAGTTTGTTTGACTTCAACTTCTGATACCTTTAAAGCAAATGCAGGACTTTTTGGTAAAGTTTATTTTCCCAGAATTATAATGCCTCTTTCTATTGTAATTTCAAATCTGTTAAAGTTTGGATTGCAAATGCTGATTTTAATTTCATTTTATATTTACTACGTAGCCTCCGGATTTAATATCAGTCCCAATGGCACCGTGTTCTTTTTTCCTATAGTGGTCATTTTAATGGGATTGCTTGGTTTGGGATTGGGGATGATCATTTCTTCGTTGGTTACTAAATACCGGGACCTTACATTTCTGGTGACATTTGGAATACAATTATTAATGTATGTTTCGGCGGTAAATTATCCTCTCGAACTCATCAAAGCAAAGATGCCGGCTTTTTCATGGGTTGTTGAATGGAATCCGATGGCTTACATTATCGAAACGACCAGGTTTATGATATTGGATTTTGGCAGTTTTTCTTTAGTAGGTTTTACCTACACTGTTGTATTCACTGTCGTTATATTTTTTTTAGGATTACTGGTCTTCAACAAAGCAGAAAGAAGTTTTATCGATACAGTATAAGTCAATGTATTTGTGTGTAGGATTTAAAGATGTTAACACGAGAAGACCACAATGCTTTAAATTACAAATTAGCAGTCAATATGGTAGATAGATCGGAGAAAGTTTTCATTACGGGTCACAACGGCATGTTAGGGTCCAAAACACTTCAGGTTTTTAGAGACCGGGGTTTTACTTCGATTATTACCGCCGACCGCGGCCATCTCGATCTTAAAAATCAACTTGCTGTAGACGATTTTTTTTCGAACCACCAGCCTAGTTACGTAATACATATCGCCGCGAAAGTTGGAGGTATAAATGCCAATATCAATGCGCCGGCATCTTTCTTGTACGACAACCTGATTATGCAGGCGAACGTCATTAACGCAGCGTACAAAAATGGAGTGAAAAAATTTATTTTTATAGCAAGCTCTTGTATTTATCCTAAATTTTCGCCGCAACCTATGTTGGAAGAGTATCTTCTCGACGGAAAACCAGAGCCAACTAATGAAAGCTATGCGATAGCTAAGATCGCGGGGGTGAAAATGCTTGAAGCCTATAAAAAGCAATATGGATTCAATTCTTTAACCCTGGTTCCAAGTAACCTGTATGGCCCTAACGACAGTTTTGATCTGGAACATGCACACGTCCTCTCTTCTCTCGTTAAAAGATTTGCAGATGCTAAAAAGCAAAATCTGGACACTGTAACATTATGGGGCACCGGAATCGCTAAAAGAGAGTTTCTGCATACAGATGATTTTGCTATGGCTATTTTACATTTTTTAGACCGCGATATACCTCATGACTACATCAATGTAGGACCCGGTAAGGATATTTCGATTTTTGATTTGGCATCCATGATTGCGAAAAAAACAGGTTACAAAGGCAGAATATTTTGGGACGATTCAAAGCCCGATGGAATGCTCCGGAAATGTATGGACGTGTCGAAGATGTTAAATGAACACTTTGTCCCCCTAAAAACGCTTGAACAGGGCGTCGAGGAAATGATTATAAATTATAATAATTGGCAAAAATGAGGATTCCACTAATGCGCAACGCGTTTATCAACGAAATTGAGACAAAAAAGGCGCTTGCGTCCTTCATCCTGAGTGCAGGCAGATTAAGTATGGATGTAGAATGCGTGAATTTCGAAAATAAATTTGCGTTATACCAGCAAAGCCGTCATGCTGTCCTTTTCAACAGCGGCGGTAGTGCAAACCTCGCGTTGTTGCAGTCGTTGAAGAATCTAGGCAGATTGAGAGATGGTGATAAAGTTGCCTTTTCCGCACTAACGTGGTCAACAAATACCATGCCGATTATTCAGCTCGGAATGATACCAATAGCGTTGGACTGCGAACCCGAAACGTTAAATACGATGTCCAATCACCTATTGGAGCGATTGGAGACAGAAGATATTAAAGCCTTTTTTGCCACAAATATTCTTGGTTTTACAGGTGATATGAACACGATTAAAGATATCTGTGAGGAAAGGAATATTATACTAATTGAAGACAATTGCGAATCATTGGGTACAGTAGTAAATAATACCAAATCAGGGAATTTTGGTATTGGAAGCTCTTTTTCTTTTTTTGTAGCACACCATATGTCTACCATTGAAGGTGGAATGGTATGCACATCAGACGATGAACTTTCAGAGATGCTCAGAATTGTAAGGGCTAACGGCTGGGATCGCAACCTATCCCCTGAACAACAGCAAAAATGGCGAAAAGCCTTCAATATTAAATCGGAGTTTCAGGCCAAATATACCTTTTATGATTTGGGATTCAATCTACGCCCGACAGAAATCACAGGATTTCTTGGTCAATACCAAATGCAATTCTTAGAAGAAAATATAAAAAAGCGTGAAAAAAACTACCTTCGAATCGAGCAATCTGTAAAACGTAACGACGATTTTATATTGCTGAAGCACGATCATATCGAGCGGCTTTCCACGTTCGCATTTCCATTTGTTTGTAAGACTGCACAGCTAAGAGATTTATATTTACAGAAATTTACTGATGCCGGGGTTGAAATACGCCCTATGATTGCAGGAAATATGCAGGAACAACCATTTTACAGGAAATATTCGAGACAGCTTTTTGCTATGCCCGGAGCTGATAAGATGCATGCCAACGGCTTCTATTGTGGAAATTATCCTGAACTTGAAGAGACCGATTTACAAATTATCGAAGCACTGCTTTCAAATTGACAATTCATAAAATAATTGTTCTGATAAACGTACCAGATTTAAGAAATGAAAAAAGCGTTAATTACCGGAGTTACTGGTCAGGATGGAGCTTATTTAGCAGAATTTCTCCTGGAGAAAGGCTATGAAGTCCATGGAATTAAAAGAAGGGCGTCATCTTTTAACACACAACGTATAGACCACCTTTTTCAGGATCTTCACGAAGACAATGTGCGGTTTATCCTCCATTACGGAGACCTTTCCGACGCGACAAACCTGATCCGGATTATCCAGGATGTACAGCCTGATGAAATTTACAACCTCGGGGCGATGTCCCATGTGAAGGTCAGCTTTGATACCCCTGAGTATGTTGCCAACGTTGATGGGACAGGTGCTTTAAGACTTTTGGAAGCAGTCAGGATTTTAGGCTTGGCTAATAAAACAAAGATATATCAGGCCTCTACATCGGAGCTTTATGGGAAAGTCCAGGAAGTACCGCAATCTGAAAAAACACCATTTTATCCCAGGTCTCCATACGGTGTTGCAAAATTATATGCGTATTGGATTACAGTCAATTATAGGGAAGCATATCATATGTTTGCCTGTAACGGAATATTGTTTAATCACGAATCGCCCGTGAGGGGAGAAACTTTTGTAACCAGAAAAATTACCATGGCTACAGCCAGGATTGCATTGGGAATGCAGGATATATTGTACATTGGCAACCTGAACGCGCAGCGGGACTGGGGACATGCAAAAGACTATATCGAAGCCATGTGGCTCATGTTACAGCAGGAAACCCCGCAGGATTTTGTAATTGCGACAGGAATCACAACCCGGGTGAGGGATTTTGTAAACATGTCATTTAAAGAGTGCGGAATAACCATTGCGTTTGAAGGCGAGGCTGAGGAAGAAGTCGGTATTGTCATCTCCTGCACCAATCCCTTATACCAACTCGAAAAAGGAAAAATAGTGGTGAAAATCGATCCTGAATACTTCAGGCCAACTGAAGTAGACCTATTGGTTGGAGACGCTTCAAAAGCACGAGAGGTTTTGGGTTGGGTGCCAAAATACAATCTAAAGGATATTGTCGCAGAGATGATGTCGTCAGATTTAAAACTTTTTTCACATAAATAAATTCAGATATTTTGACACAACCGGTAACCGATACTATTCTTAAAGTTGAGAACCTGTCCAAGCAATACAGATTGGGCGAAGTGGGCACGGGTACTATAAGCCATGACCTGAATCGTTGGTGGCATAAGGTCAGAGGAAAAGAGGACCCATTTTTAAAAATTGGCGAATCTAATGACAGAAGTAGTAAAGGGGAAAGCGATTATGTCTGGGCCTTGAAAGACATCAATTTTGAAGTGAAAAGGGGAGAGGTGTTAGGAATTATCGGAAAAAATGGCGCAGGTAAATCCACACTACTGAAGATTTTATCCAAAGTTACCGCCCCTACAACTGGTAGCGTAAAGTCCAGAGGACGGATAGCTTCGCTCCTCGAAGTCGGAACCGGTTTCCATCCTGAACTCACAGGCAGGGAAAACATCTTCCTTAATGGTGCGATTCTGGGCATGACAAAAAGGGAAATTGCTTCAAAACTTGACGAAATCATTGAGTTCTCAGGTTGTCAGCGTTATGTAGACACCCCTGTCAAGCGATACAGTAGTGGAATGACCGTTAGACTTGCATTTGCTGTAGCCGCATTTCTAGAACCTGACATACTCATCATTGACGAGGTGCTCGCGGTGGGTGACGCTGAATTCCAGAAGAAAGCATTGGGTAAAATGCAGGATATTTCCCGGGGAGACGGAAGGACTGTTTTATTTGTCAGCCACAATATGGCTGCAGTAAAGAGCCTGTGTACCAGGGGAATTGTACTTGAAAACGGAAAAAAAAAGTTTGAAGGCACGATAGATGAAGCATTAAGTAGCTATAGTGATGCGATATTGGCCAATAGTACCGAGGTTGTTTTTGATGAAAACACCAATAGAACCGGAAGTAAAAAGATTCAGTTCACCTCGTTAAGCATACAAAATCAAAATCATATTAAAACACAGGAATATTCTATTGGTGATGATTTGAAGATTACTTTTGGGATTCGGTTGAACAATGACGAGGCGAAGTCGGAGATTGCAGTTCAGATCAAAACCGCAGATGAATTGCCAATTTATCAAATGCTCGCAAGAGATTCTGAATTTCAGATAAACCACTCTCAAACAGCTGAAACCTATAGTGTCACTATCCGTGATTTGAGACTTTTCCCCGGAGTTTACGTAATAAGCCTTACAAGTGGCAATACAACGGGGCATGAAGTACACGATTTTATTGATAATGCACTGTCATTTCAGATTACAGACGGCGGTCATTACACAGTGAGATCTCTGCCCAAATCTGCTGGATTGATTTTTTTGAACCCCGAATGGCAAAAGTTATAAAATGAAGATTTGGCAGAAAATTAGACGAAGAATCTTGAGCGGGCGGGGCAACCATACCCAGCCGGCTTTTCAGGCACATTCTTTCAAAAACGTTGAAATCATGAGGGGCACCTTGGTAAGCGGGGAAAACGTAATCGGTGAGCACACCTATGTTGGGTTCAATTGCGTGATTACAGCGTCGTCTATCGGAAGATATTGTTCCATCGCCAATAATGTCAGTGTAGGTGTCGGGGAGCATAAAATTCACAGGGTAAGCACAT
>NZ_NKJE01000009.1:67117-140992 GCF_002256285.1 Flavobacterium sp. BFFFF1
GAGGTGGCGGGGAGCATTAAAATCACAGGGCAAGGACTTCCTCACTTTTTTACGCGAGGCCTTTTCAAACGCTTACGGATGGAAAATGTACTATTGGGAATGACGTATGGCTGGGATCTAATGTGGTAGTCAGACGCGGTGTAACCATAGGAGATGGCGCCATTGTAGGGGCAAATTCCTTTGTAAATAAAGATGTAAAACCATTTGAAATTGTTGGAGGAATTCCTGCGAGGACGATAAAGATGCGTTTTACGGATGATAAAATTCGCATGATACAAGAATCGAAATGGTGGGAGAAAAATTTAGAGGAAGCAAAAGTAATAATTGCCCACCTGGAAAAACAAGGGTTATTTGAAACCGATGCCCCATAAACTGATTTTAAAAATTTTTGCAGAACGGCTGTACTTATGATTATTGTGAAACTTATCGGAGGACTCGGAAATCAAATGTTTCAGTATGCTGCTGCAAAATCTTTAGCGCTAAACCAAAACAAAAAATTACTGGTTGACCGGTCTGCATTTGAAACCTACAAAACACACCAGTACGGATTAAATCATTTTAATGCCAATGTACTTTTTTCTTCAGAAGAAAATCGGTTTTCAAGAAAGATAAGATCAATTTTTTCGAAAAGCCTCGACTACGAAGAAACAGATTTTAGTTATAACAAGGATTTTTATTCGTTGAAGGGCAATCCTACTGTTTTATCAGGTTATTTCCAGTCAGAGCAATACTTTAAAAACTATGAACAGGAAATTCGGAATGATTTTGTTGTTACCTCACCATTAAAACAGATTACTTCCAACACGATTCTCCAGATGCAGCAGGAAAATGCCGTATCGATTCATTTTAGGCGTGGGGATTATGTCGGGCACGGTTTACATGATACTAAAAATGAAGCATACTATGAAAAAGCCGTAACACTGGTCGAGTCGAAGATTGAATCTCCGGTTTTTTACGTTTTTTCAGACGATATTGCGTGGGCTAAGGAACATTTTAAAGCAAATTCAAAAATTGTATTTGTCGATTTTAACGATGCTTCAAGTAACTTTGAAGACATGGTACTGATGTCAAAATGCAAGCATAATATTATTGCGAACAGTAGTTTCAGTTGGTGGGGTGCCTGGTTAAATAGTAATCCAGACAAGATTGTTACTGCGCCCGCGCTTTGGTTTAATGACCAGGACATTGATTCATCGGACATCGTTCCTGAAGACTGGATTAAGCTTTAGCATATGGAAAAAGGATTGTTTTCAGATTTACCGCGACTTTCCTCGATACCGATCGAAGGAACCTGCACCACTGGTCGTACATACCTTCTCCGGTTGGATAAATTGTCATTCGTATCCTCGAGAATGCCTCTAAACCAAAATAACAAATGAAAAACCCGGCAATTTCTGTTATTCTTCCCGTTTATAACTGTGAAAAGTACATTGCAGAAGCATTAGGTAGCATTCTAAATCAAGCGTTTGCCAATTTTGAGGTTTTTGTTATCGATGATGCATCCACTGATGCTACCTTGGACGTTATTTCAAAATTCAATGATCCGAGGATCAAGCTGATCACCAAGGCAAAAAACACAGGCTACACAGACAGCTTGAATATGGGGTTAAAGTTTGCAAATGGAAAATATATTGCAAGAATGGATGGAGATGACATTGCCATGCCTGATCGATTCGAGAAGCAATACCGGCTGATGGAAGACCGTCCTGATATAATTGTTTGCGGGACATGGCTGTCCATAATAGCCAGTGAAAGAGTGATACAAAATCCGGAAAATCATGAGCAAATTTTGTTGCAGTTATTGTATAAAAACCCTATCGGTCATCCTTCAGTGTTTATCAGGAAGGATGCGATAACGTCACTTGAATATGATAAATTTAAAGAGCCTGCAGAAGACTACGATCTTTGGTCAAAAATGATTTGGTTGGGGCACTTTTATAACATTCAGCAGCCCTTGATGCAATACAGGCAGCACGAATTGCAGGTTTCAAACACTAAAAACAACAAACAGACCCGTCATTTTAATGAATCAAGAATCCTGCTATTTAAACGGCTCCATTATGATGTTTCAATGTTTCCGGATTCATTGGTGCTAAAAATATTAAATCGGGAATTTGCCTTGTCTGGAAAGGAATTCAGGCTGATGTTAAAATGGTTTCATGAAGTACAGGAAAAAAATAGAAATAAGCAGCTATACCAGGTAAAAGAGTTTATTGAGATTACGGAGCAGATGAAAAACTCCTTTATAGGGGACTACTTCCTTATGAATAAATTTAAAGGTATTATTGTGGACAGATTTTTTAGCTTACCACCGCGACTAATGTATTTCGTTGTTAAGGTCTGCACAAAATATTTTAATCGTCAATTATATCGTAAACTGGGAATTTCTTACTAATATCGCCAACATGGAAGGTCCACTAATTTCAATCATAGTACCGTGCTATAATCAGGGAGATTTCCTTGACACAGCGCTCCAGTCCGTTGCGGATCAAGCATACCCAAACTGGGAGTGTATGATTGTAAATGATGGGAGTACGGATCATACAGCAGAAATAGCTTTAAGATGGGTTGAACGCGATTCCCGGTTTCGTTACACCTATAAAAAAAATGGAGGGCTCAGCAGCGCAAGAAACTGCGGAATAGATAAAGCCAATGGGCAGTACATACAATTCCTAGACTCTGATGATTTTATTGATAAAGAGAAATTACTCGCGTCGATTCAGGTATTTAAAGAGGATTTTGATGCCGAAATTGTCGTGTCAGATTTCAGGATGTTTGTGAACCGTCCCGAAAAGTCTACCATCCCATATTGTAACCTCAAACAATCGCTCTTTACGTACCACAATGTGCTTTTTCAATGGGACAATTCGTTCAGTATCCCAATTCATTGTGGCTTTTTTAAAAGAAATTTATTTGATGGTTTTAGATTTAATGAAAATTTGAAGGCAAAAGAAGACTGGATGATGTGGATCAGTTTTTTTAAACAAGGTTCCAAAGCAAAATTTTTAGACCAGCCATTGGCATTCTATAGGCGTAATCCCAATAGTATGACGATGAAAGAAAGCATGCTTGAAGATTATTTAAAGGTATACGATTGCTTGAAGGAAGATGTTGCTCCTGAAGACTTTCATCAGTTTTCGAGAAATATGATCTCAAAATATTACAGTTCCAACATTTATTTTAAAACACGCCTTTATAAAACTACTCAATCAAATTCATATCAGTTGGGCATCTTACTTAAGAAGTGCTTTAAAAAACTCGGAATTTTAACTCCGGCAAAATATGTTTTCTTAAAAATTATAGTTTTCCTGAAAAAGTAAGATATATGCTGGCCATCGTGATTCCATATTTTAAAGAAGCTTTTTTTGAGGATACACTGGCATCGCTGGCGGGTCAGAGCGATCACCGATTTAAAGTTTATATCGGTAATGATGCCGGCAAAGTATCGCCATTGCCATTGCTTGAAAAATATAAAGGAATGTTTGATTGTTATTACAAGGGTTTCAGTGAAAACATTGGCTCAAAGTCTCTTGTGAAACAATGGGAGCGATGCATTGCACTCACGGAAAATGAAGAATGGATAATGATTTTGGGTGACGATGATGTGTTAGGCGACAATGTAGTTTCCACTTTTTATGAAAATATTGCTGATATCAAGACTCGTAAAGCCTCAGTAATTAGGTACGCGTCTATTGTTATCGATGGGTCAGGAAACGAAGTTTCGTCTATTTTTACGCATCCGGTACTCGAGAGTCCTCAGGATTTCATGATTCGGAAGCTATGTGGTAAAACGCGAAGTTCGCTAAGCGAATATATTTTCAGTAGGGAAGCGATGCAAAAGGTAAAATTCAGAGACCTGCCGCTGGCGTGGAATACAGATTTACTGGCTGTTTTTGAGTTTTCCCTTGGGAATAAAATCTTTACAATAAATGAGGCCAAAGTATTTTTTCGAGTCAGCGGAATGAACCTCACTTCGCTCAGTGAAAACCATAAACTGAAAAGTCATGCAACGTTTCAGTTCATGTTACATTTAATGAAAAGTTGGTTACATACCTTTGATGCAGTACAAAGAGAAATTTTATTCGACCGGTTGGAAAAAACATTCCTCAATAATAAAAAGAATATATACTTTTGGATGCAGATGAGCTGGTTTTATCTGCAAAGATTTTATGTGAAGCGATACATCCTGTTTTTGCTTAAATTCATTCACGCAGCCAGAGAAAAATATAGATGAAGTTGAAATTTTTAATTGTAAAACAGGATTTGAGGGTTTCAGGGACAAGCCAGGGGATTTGTTCCCGATCTTTCCTGTCCAAATTAAGAGACGTTTATCCTGATAGTATAATCGATGTGGTATATCTCAAAGAGGCTCCGACTGAGGATCAGTTGCACCTATTGCCTGTCGATAATATTGAAAGTCATGTGCTTGATCTTCGGATCCCATTTATAACCAAATGCGTGAACAGCATTTATTGGCGCCTATTTCATAAGTCGCTTAACGAACAATATATCCATAAAATATATGCTGCTCATCTGTCCAATATAGACTATGCCAGATACGATCATATTTTTATAATGAGTTCCGGATTAAACCACGAGACAATACTGGGCTCAAAAGACCTGCCTATCCTTAAAAAAGCTATCGTCAGCTTTCATGACCCTTACCCGCTTTATTGGTATTCTGGAACAAACAGGGCGCTTTCCAATCTTGATCTGTTTCGGTTAAGACAGATGAATGACGTTGTTTCACAGGCCAAAACCTGCATCAGCACAGCAGCACTGATGTCAGATGATTTGCAATTTCTATACGGGAGTAAAAAGAAATTCCATACATTACCGCATCAATTTTGTGAGAAGGTTTTCGATTTATCCAACAATTCGCAGGTCGTAAAAAAAAATAAGAAAGTAACGATTTCCTATCACGGGGCAATTCAATTCGGTAGAAATGCCGATTGCCTGCTCGATGCATATAAGGAACTTGTTAACGAAAACGAATATTATAGAGAAAATACTGAGTTTATTTTGAGATTACGCGGTCAGGACAACAAACGCCTCATTGCAAAATATGCCGAAACACAAAATATCGTAGTGCTGGATACCCTGAATTTTTCTAATTCATCCAATGAGCAGATTCATGAAACAGACATTGGTGTTATTCTTGAAAATGGTCCCTTGGTATGTAATATACTTGTTGGAAAAGCGCCATTTCTTGCAGCATACAATAAACCAATACTTTGTATTTCACCTCCAAAGAGTGAATTGAGGAATATTGTCAAGGAAGAAAAATTTATAGCAACTGCGACAGATAAGGAAGAAATAAAACAAAAATTAGCCTATTTGATCAGGGACAGATTTAGTTCTGACGCACCAATGTACCCTTTCGGGGATTATTTCAGTGACGATAATTTCAAAAAATCCCTCAATTTAATTCTATCAGAAATCGGTGATAAATAATTTAAAAGAGCTCATACGCAAAAGATACAACATCAGCTTTTCAAAATCAGGAGACGATATTCAGCTCATGAAAATTATCAATCAGTCTACGCCTGGCGTTTACGTTGATGTTGGTTGCTGGCATCCGTTCAATGCATCGAATACCTATCACTTTTACCTGAGGGACTGGAAAGGGATTTGTATCGATGCAAACCCTGAAATGGCAGCGCTTTACAGAAAATACCGTCCCGCTGATGTATTTATTAATGCAGGGGTGGGAACCAGCACACAGCCACTGACATATTGCATGTTTGAAGAGAGTTCCATGAACACTTTCGACAAAGAATTCATTGTTAAGCATGATGTCGGGTCTAAAATCATCAAGAGAATCGACGTGGAAATGCGGTCTTTAAGTGCCATCTTAGAGATGCACATCAAGGATGGAGACAGACTGGACTTTTTCGATATAGATGTCGAAGGTTTCGATCTTGAGGTACTGAAATCCAATAATTGGGATAAATTTCGACCTAAAGTAATTTTGGTTGAAAGCGACAATCCGCTTATTGACGACATCGGATCTGAAATTGTAAGATATTTAGAAGATAAAGATTACAGACTTGCCGCAAAATCAATCATTAACGGTGATTTGGGAAATCTGTTTTTGATTTCAAAATAGCTGATTTCCGGAGTGCTTTTGAAGTTGCTCCCCACAATTAAAAATTTAACGATATTCGGATTTTATGAAAATTGCCATTACAGGAGAACGAGGATTTCTTGGGATTCATTTGACAGCTTATTTTAGGTATGTGTTGAAATTTGAGGTGATCGAATTGGGCAGGGATTATTTAAATACATTACCACATGCAGGGCCTATTGATTGGCTAATCCATGCAGCGTTTATTCATAGACATGAAAATCCTGAAATGGTACTTGAATTGAACCGCAGACTTACACAAGATACGCTGAATTGCCTTTGTCAAAACAACATAAGATGTAATATCGCTTTTTTATCATCAATACAAGAGGATAATGACTCCTTTTATGGTAAAGCTAAATCAGAAGCAAAGACCAAAATTCATGAATTTTGTACACGAAGGAATATGAATTTCATTTCGTATAAACTGCCAAATATTTTTGGGAAATATGCAATTCCCGAAAAAACATCATTTATAGCTACCTTCTGCTACAACCTTATACATAATAAGGCTGTTAATTTTAATTCGAATGAAATAAGGCTTTGCTATATTGACGACGCGGTGTCGACAATTGCAACATTGGCTCCGAACGAATTTACTTACACTACGACAAATGTCAATGCTGTCTATCTGTTGCTTAAGGATTTTCACGAGATGAATTTAAGCGGACAGTTTCCAAACTTAAAAACAAAATTTGAATTAGATTTGTACCAGACCTATTTGGGGTATACTAACTATAAAATGTAAAGGGTGAAATTATTTATTACGGGCGGCGCCGGTTACTTAGGCAGGGAAATTGTAAAGAGATTTTATGATAAGGCTGACATTACGATTTACAGTCGGGATGAGGCGAAACATTATTATCTAAGAAAACAATTTCCAAAAATAAAATGTATTATCGGTGACGTTGCTGATTTTGACCTGATGAACAAAGCGGCTAAGAACCATGACTACGGAATTTTTGCTGCGTCCCTGAAACAAATTGAAGCAGTCGACCAAAATGTGGAAGTAGCTGTCAGAACTATAGTGAACGGAGCAATTAATTCAAGGAATGTTGCTGAAGCCAATCGGTTTAAGGCAGCTTGCTTTATATCTTCGGATAAAAGCCGCGGCGCGACAACACTTTATGGCGCAATGAAATTTATTGGAGGAGAAGCGTTTATTGTCAATGCGGAACAATCTGAAGTAAACCTTACAACCGCCATTTACGGAAACGTGCTGAATTCGACAGGCAGTATCATCCCATTGATACAGGATTCGTTAAAAAACAAGTACGAACTTAAATTATACTCTCCCCAGATGACACGATTCATGATTGATGTGGAGGAAGCCGTGGCACTTATCGAAAATTCTTTTAATTTCACTGGGTTCAATATCATTCCCAATATCCCAAGTTTTAATGTTTCCCATCTTTTTGAGATTTATCAGGAAGAATTTGGACTGCAATATTCAATTGGAGCACCCCGGATTTCCGAGAAAATTCATGAAGTAATGATCGCTCGTGAAGAGGTTTCCAGAACGTATTTAGACAAAAGCCTGAATCAGTACATGATGCATTACCAAAAGATTTATAATGATCCAGAAATTAAATTTGATGAGTTTTCCAGTGGGAATGTGGCCGTCACTAAACAACAGCTTCACGAAAAATTGCTGGACAATAATTTTTTTAGAAGCTAAACAAGAAAACTGAAAGCATGAGAGTAGGAAGCAATCCGAATAAACAGGTAGATCAACAACCCTCGCCATACAAACACCAGGTAATAATTCCTGTTTATATACCACATGAAGAGGACTATTTCAAGGACAGTTTGCAAATACTGAAAATTTGCATTGAATCGCTGTTAAAAACAATTCATAATAAAACGTTCGTCTCTATAGTGAACAACGGCAGTTGCGAAACGGTGACACATTATCTGAACACCCTTCTTGAAGATAAAAAAATACATGAACTGATCCACACCCACAACATCGGAAAAATCAATGCAGTCTTTAAGGGGATATCGGGAAATAATATTGAACTGGTTACCATTTCCGATGCTGATGTTTTATTTGTCTCCGGATGGCAGGCAGAAACCCTGAAAATATTTTCCCATTTGCCCCGGGTAGGAGTAATTGGGCTGACACCTCAATTTAGAACCTTTAACAGTCATTGTGGCAATATCATAACGGATAATTTATTTAGTAAAAGATTGAAGTTTATACGTGTGAAAAACAGGGATGCTCTTGTGCATTTCTATGATAGTATCGGCTGGGACAGAAATTACAATCAGAGCTACCTTGAGTATGGTCTGGGACTGCAGGACAAGGATCTGACTTGTTTTGTGGGCTCTGGCCACTTTGTCGCTACCTACAAAAGAGATATGTTCGAAGAACTCTATACTTTTATAGGTGGTAAAAAAGCTGCTGGAATTGGTGAAATTTATATTGATTCAAAATCACTTGAAAAGGATTACTGGCGGGTCACAACCCATGATAATTTCGCATATCATATGGGAAATATATATGAAGCGTGGATGTCTGAGGCCGAATATATGCCGGTCGATAATAATAATGTCCCTGAAGGGTTTAAAAAAGGGAGAAGGATTTCCTCTTTTCATTTTTTTATAAAAAATAAACTGGTGCCGAAAGTTCTCCTTAACGATAAGATATCAAGACTGTTTTTCCGCTGGAAGAAATTGCCTAAGGAAATGATAAAGCACTATAATTCATTAAAAGCTGTTGAATAACCAAAAGAAAATAGCCGTTCATATTTCTACCAAAAACAGAATTCGTGATCTCGCTTTTACGCTCAATAAGCTACAACCGCTTCTGGGTAACAAGGTGAGCTGCGTCGTTTTTGATGACGGTTCCACTGATAACACATTTGGATACGTAACTGATAATTATCCTGAGGTCAGTGTACTCAGAAACCATGAGTCAAAAGGCTACCTATATTGCCGGAATAAAATGCTTAATCAAACAGATGCTGATTTCATTATTTCTCTCGATGATGACGCCCACTTTGTTACGTCAAATCCGTTCCCGACAATCATTAGCTATTTTGAAGAAAATCCCGGATGTGGGGTTATTGCAATGCGGATTTACTGGGGTGACTTGATGCCTGATGACATCACAGATGATTCAAACCCAACCTGGGTTAAAAGTTTTGTTGGCTGTGCCCACGCCTGGCGAAAAACTGCATGGGATGCCATTCCGGATTACCCGGAGTGGTTCGGCTTTTATGGCGAGGAAGATTTTGCGTCTTACCATTTGTATAAGAAAGGTATTGCGGTTAATTTTGTGCCAGAAATACTGGTTCAGCACAGGGTAGTGGTAAGGGATCGAAAAAAACAACAGGATTATGGCGTTCGTCTCCGGCGGTCATTAAGGTCAGGCTGGTATTCGATATTGCTTTTTTATCCGTTAACTAAAATTCCAGGAATTATGGTTTACTCAATTTGGATTCAATTTAAGAGCAAAATAATTAAGGGAGATATTACCGCTTTAAAAGCAGTCATGCTTGCCTGTATTGATGTTGTCGTCGCGCTGCCTAAATTACTAATGCAAAGTAACCGTTTCACAAGGAAGGAATTCAATCAATACCAAAAATTAGCGCCAACAAAAATATATTGGAACCCAAAACCTCAGAGATAATGTTAAGTGTGAAAAAACAATGCAGTAGTGAGTCGAAATTATTAGAAAGACCTGACGATAGATTGATGAGGTGTTCGACTCAAATTTAGTTCTTATTTTAAATTCAGAGTAATCCGGATGCCTCGCTCTGAGATGTACAATAACTTTGACGGTCATTTTAAAGCTTGGTTTTTTAATGATGGTCTGTCACATTTTACTTGCAATGCCAGTAACCTATTTTTGCCCAAATAGGTTCGAAATATTTAACTAGATTATTTATAAGACAACAGATTTAACGTATGAAAATCAGACCTTTTATCGAAATACAGGGCCGGAAAATAGGCCCAGATTTCCCGCCATTGGTGATTGCTGAAATTGGAATCAACCACGAAGGCTCACTGCAAATTGCTAAAGAAATGGTTGATGCCGCTTTTCGGGCAGGTGTAGAAGTCGTAAAACACCAAACACATGTAGTGGCAGATGAGATGAGTAGTGCTGCCAAAAAAGTGATACCCGGAAATGCTGACGTTTCCATTTACGAAATAATGGAACGATGCGCACTTAGCGAATTTGAAGAAAGGGAACTAAGAGACTATGTTCAAGCAAAGGGAATGATTTTTATTTCTACTCCTTTTTCAAGAGCTGCTGCCAACAGGCTTAACAAATTTGACATCCCAGCGTATAAAATTGGGTCCGGAGAATGCAACAATTATCCGCTATTGGAACACGTTGCGACTTTTGGCAAACCTGTAATTTTAAGTACAGGGATGAACACAATTGAGAGCGTCGGCAAAGCGATATCTATTTTCGACAAATATAACGTTCCGTGCGCGCTGTTACACACCACGAATTTGTACCCTACACCAAGCCATCTCGTGAGATTTGGCGCGATGACCGAAATGCATCAGGCTTTTCCAGACAAAGTTTTTGGGTTAAGTGACCACACCCTGAACAATAACGCATGTTTAGGAGCAGTCGCACTGGGGGCAAGTATTTTGGAAAGACATTTTACAGACTCCATGTACAGAACAGGTCCCGATATTGTTTGTAGTATGGATGAAACGGCATGTAATGAACTGATCGAGTCTTCAAGAGAAATCTGGCAAATGCGGGGAGGGAGAAAGGAGCCAGCAGCAGAAGAACAAGTCACTATGGATTTTGCTTTTGCAACCGTTTGCAGTATTCAGGCCATTAAGGCGGGTGAGAAGCTGTCTAAGGAAAACATTTGGGTGAAACGCCCGGGGACGGGTAAAATTCCCGCAGAACATTTCAATAATATAATTGGAAAAATAGCTTCAAGAGATATTGGTGATGACGAACATTTGGATTTTAACGATTTCGTATAGTCAAAAGGGAATAACTGGCGTGATAACCACGATTCAAATTGATTGTTAAGCAAGTTGTTTGTGTTAAAACAAGAGAACAATATTTTTAAATCGGCTGTTCGCCTTCTGATAAAGGCAGTTTTTTGCGTTTCATCAATTTCCAAATGAGTAATATTATCATTAGTGCGACCGCAAGTTGTTGTCAATTAAGAGTAGAGATTATCACAATATATTTTAAAATACATTCAATAGTTAAATGAAGAAAATCCTCTTTTTAACCGGAACGCGTGCTGATTTTGGCAAAGTCAAATCATTAATCGAAGCTCTTGAAAATCAGTCGGGATTCGAGGTCTTTGTTTTTGTTACGGGCATGCACCTTCTTGAGGAATACGGCTACACCCTACTTGAAATTGAGCGTTGTGGTTTTAAACACATTCACACGTTTCACAATCATACGCATGAGACAACCATGGATCTCACACTGGCCAAGACAATAGAAGGATTTTCAGCATATTGTAAAACGGTAAACCCCGATATGATCGTAGTACATGGTGACAGACCAGAGACTTTAGCCGGCGCAATTGTAGGATCATTCAACAATATTCTTGTCGCGCACATCGAAGGTGGCGAACTTTCGGGCACAGTTGATGAGTTAATACGACACAGTGTTACTAAACTTAGTCACGTGCATTTCGTGTCTAATTCGGAAGCCGAAAAAAGATTAATACAAATGGGAGAGCTGCCTTCATCTGTTTACCCAATTGGATCGCCGGATATCGATATCATGCGTTCTGAAACGTTGCCCACTTTAACAGTAGCATTGGATTACTATAATATTGAGTTTTCAGACTATGCTATTGCGATGTTTCACCCTGTTACGACTGAATCAAAAGAGATGGCGCACTATGCCTCTGAATTCGCGATTGCACTCCTTACAGATGAGCGAAATTATATTGTTATTTTCCCTAATAATGATTTGGGAAGCAGACACATTATTCGTGCTTATGACAAGTTGAAAGATAACCCACGGTTTAGGATTTTCCCATCCTTAAGATTTGAGTATTTCCTTACGTTATTGAAACACAGTAAGTTTATTATTGGCAACAGTAGCGCGGGTATTCGTGAAGCCCCTTACTACGGCATCCCGACAATCAATGTTGGCACAAGACAATTTAAACGAACTGAACGCGCAGACATAATGAATGTGGGCTATGAATTAGAAAATATCAAAGAGGCACTTCAAAATATAAATACACATCGCGTTAAGCGGCCTGAGTTTGATTTTGGTTCGGGCAACAGTACGCAGCAATTTCTAAGCTGTTTGACCGACAGTACAATCTGGAGTATTGATCACCAGAAACAATTTAATGACAATTAACCGGAATAACCATTTTTTCAAACAGCGATGTTATTATATTTGAACTGAACAAAATTGAAATGAGAAAATTAGGGGTAGTCATCACAGATGGAGTAGGTTTTAGGAATTTCATCCTAAGCGATTTCCTAAATGAGTCTGAGAAGAAATTTGATGAAGTAGTTATTTTATCATGCCTCCCAAAAGAGGCTTACCTTGAATATAACCATAGTGCAAAGGTCGTCGAACTCGACGTTTTTGAAGAACGGTTTGCGACATGGTTTTTTAGGAAATTAAAAGAAAGTGCGCATTTGAGGCTTCATAGAGCCGATAACTTTGGGATCGATGATAATTATAGAATAAATCAAAGTAAAGCAAACAACCCAAGAGGTTTCGCTACCCGTTTGATTTATCATTTAGTTTCAGTATGCCACTCAGAGAAGTGGATACGTCGTTTCGATGCTTTTCAGCAGGCTACCTTTAAAAATCACAAACTGACTCGTCAATACCGGCGAATCTTAAGGGATGAAAAGCTCAATATCATCTTTTTTACACATCAGCGCCCCCCGTTTATTGCTCCTTTGGTCTACGCCGCAAGGAAACAGCACATCAAAACGGCTACGTTTATATTCAGTTGGGACAATTTGGCCTCTAAAGGCAGAATGGCTGCCGATTTTGATTATTTTTTAGTATGGAGTGAACTTATGAAGCGTGACTTGCTTCAGTTTTACTCAACGGTAAAGAACGGGCAAATAGCGGTTGTTGGCACACCACAATTTGAGCCTTATGTACTGAGCCGCTATGAAATTACTAAAAACGAATTTTTACAAAAGTTTAAGTTACAGATTTCTCTGAAAACACTCTGTTACAGTTGTGGTGATAGCTCTACAAGCAAAAATGACGAATTGTACATCTCAATTATAGCTAAGGCTGTTTTAGAAAACAGAATTAATAATATCAATTTCATTGTTCGAACATCTCCGGCAGAAAGTCCGGAGCGTTTCTTTGCGATTGCGGCAGAGTTCCCATTCATAAAATGGAATTATCCGAAGTGGGTACTTTTACGACAAAATCATCAGGAGGCCTGGTCACAACGGGTTCCTCAAACTGATGATGTCATCGAGCTTAGAGCTTTAGCCCAGCATAGCGATCTTAATGTCAATATGCTGTCTACGATGACTCTTGATTTTATGATATTTGATAAACCAGTTATTTTTCCAGTTTTTGGTAACATAAATAACGCGCTTTACAACGATGGTCGTTTTCTCGAATTCAAGCACATCAAGCATGTATTGGCTAGCGATGCGGCAACTGTGGCATTGAATGAAACCGAACTAATTGATGCCATCAATCATATGCTGGAAAATCCGTGTGAGAAATTAACCCAACAGCGGCAATTGGTGGCACTCGAAATGGTCGAACCGTTGGCTGAAGTAAGTACTCGTTTTGCTGATGTATTGTTTAAGTTCAGTTTGGATCGTAAATTTTCATCCAAATGATAAGGTATCAAAAATGGCGCTACAGTTAACATATTCGAACTATGCATCTTCCTTCTAAAATCGCCATAATCTGCAACTATGAATTGCTCCCGCAAAGGGTTGGCGGGATGGATTACTTTTTTTGGAATTTTGACAGAAAATGCAAGGAAAATGACATTATGATTGACTGGTTTTTTCCAAATACGGCTGATCACGGCGAATATTCCGATTTGAACGTCATTGCTTCAGGAGCCCAGCCTGAAACTTTTTTTTTAGGACATCTGGAAAGGAGCGGCAAGCACTATTCTCATATAATGGTACACTTTGTAGAGCTTTGTACCCGATCGTTAAAATCTATTAAATCTAAAACCGGAGCACAACTTATTGTGGTTGATCATAATCCCAGGCCGCTAGGCGGATATTCATTTAAAAAAAAGATTGAAAAACGCCTAAAGGGATTTTTTTACTCCAGATTTATAGACGTATTTGTTGCCGTTTCTGAAGCTACAAAAGCTGAATTGATTTTCGACTTTGGAAATTTTATTAAACCCAAAACAATAGTAATTTTTAACGGTTTACAACCTGAAAAATTTCTCAGAAAGCCCAAACGGGTCTTTACGGGGAAGTATATTATTGCATCTCATCTTCGGAAAAGTAAAGGTATTCAAGATGTTATTACGGCCGTTCGCGCTTTGCAGTTAGAAGGAAAAACCGACTTTGTAATTCACATATATGGTTCCGGGCCCATGGAAGAAGGGCTAACTAAAATGGTGAGCGATTTTTCACTGGAATCCGTTATCAACTTTAAAGGGAGTGTCGCAACCCTTAATGAAACTTATCAAGATTATGATTACCTAATTCATCCATCGCATGCAGAAACTTTCTGCTATACCATAGTCGAAAGCCTTATGAGTAACTTACCGGTGATTACCACCGAACAAGGCAATGTACTTGGATTGATAGAGAATGGATACAATGGCTTTCTTTATAGCGCAGGAAATACAGCACAACTGGAAAGTATACTATGCCGTATTTCAAGTGGAGCGCTTTCGGTAACGGGTAATGCTGGCGACGATATCCGTCTAAATGCACTGACACTTGATAGCATGGTTGAAAATTATTTTAAATTGATAAAATGAAAATTGCTTTCTTAACACCGGAATATCCGCATTCGAAAACCGGCAATTCAGGAGGGATCGGGACTGGCATTAAAAACCTTGCACAAGCTTTAGCCGAAAGAGATTTACAGCCCTCCGTACTGATTTATGGACAACAATCAGATTATTTTTTTCAGGAGGGCGGCATTGACTTTTACGGCATTAAAAATGTGAAATTGAAAGGGTTGTCATGGTTTTTGACCAGAAAAAAAATACAAAAACGCATTAATGAACTCTACGCTGAGAAAAAAATTGATGTTGTTGAAGCCCCAGATTGGACCGGAATTACCTCCTTTATAAATGTGAAGTGCCCTATTGTAATTCGTGAAAATGGGTCTGATACTTATTTTTGCCATCTGGACGGCAGAAAAGTAAAATTTAAAAACTTTTTTCACGAAAGGCGTGCACTCCGTAAGGCCGATTCTGTCATTGCTGTAAGCCAGTTTACGGGAGATCTTACGAATCAACTTTTCAAATTAAAAAGGAATTTTACAGTAATCCCAAACTCAATAAATTCTACACATTTTAATATTGTCCCTAAGCAAAACGATAACCAACGGATTTTGTATTTTGGCAGCTTAATCAGAAAAAAAGGACTGCTTGAGCTTCCATTGATTTTTAATCAGGTGGTGGCAATGAATCCAGACGCTGAACTAATGCTTATAGGGAAAGATGTTCCCGATATTATGTCAGGAAATGCTTCGACATGGGAAATGATGCGCGGGCTTTTTTCTGCGGAAGCGTTCAAAAAAGTAAGTTATATTGGCCCCAAATCCTACGATGAAGTCGGGTCATATATAGCAACAGCGGTGGTGTGTGTTTTTCCGTCATTTGCGGAAGCCCTGCCAGTGTCCTGGCTCGAAGCGATGTCAATGGGAAAAGCAATTGTAGCATCTGACATCGGATGGGCAAATGAGATGATTACGGATGGACAGAGCGGATTTTTAGTTCACCCGAACAATCATAAGCTATTCGCCGAAAAAATAAATATATTATTACAAAATCGTCTTATATTGGATACCTTTGGATGCGCAGCGCGCCAAAGAATAGAAGATTACTTTTCTACCATAGTTGTTGTGGAAAAAAATATTGCATTTTACAAAGATGTTACGCATGAAACTTGAATTGAAAGAATTTATTACTACAAAAGGCGAAGTAATACTATACAACGGACATCCGGACTTCGCATTACTGGAGAAGCTTTCTGAAGGTAGCGGTGACATTTGGCACAGTTCATTTGAGCAAGGATATAAAAATGCTTTTCCGGAATTGGTTTACCAGACAGCGGTTTTTTTTTGGTACCTTAATGATTTCGATGGACTTTCACAATGTGTTAGCTGGCGGGTAAATCCGCACCAGTTTGCGGTGAGGAAGAATGTCTGGGAGATTACAGGTGGTTTCGATCCCGATTTTAAGAGTATTCAGGCGCAGGCGCTTGATTACGGTTATCGCAGCCTCCATTACCTTGGAGCCATTCCGCTTTATGTTAAAGGTCTTTTTACTACTGGAGATAAAGAAGAAGTTTCGGTATCGCCAATAGACAGGCATATTTTTTTCAGGAAAAACTTTAAAGGTGTCCACTCAGTATATATGGTTTTTCGTAGCGGAATCTGGAGATTACCCGAACTGTATTTGTTTTTCAAGGTGCGTAACCATTTTTCAATGCGTAAAAACTTCAATATACTACCACCACGTGAGTTAAATGAAATTGAAGGCAATCCAACCGTTAGCTATATCATCCCGACTATGCTGAGACAAGATTTTACATTGCAGTTGCTTGTGGATCTCTCAAAGCAGAAATACCCTCCATCCCAAGTCGTTATTGTTGATGCTACACCCGAATCGGAAAGAGATGAGAATATTTACTTTTCCCGAAGTTATCCTTTTGAATTAGTCGTTCAATGGCAGCAAACAAAGGGAAGTTGTCGGGCCAGAAATGAAGCTATTGCTATATGCACAGGTGAATATATCGTTTTTGGCGATGATGATATACGTGTGCCAGATGATTTTATTCAAAATCATATCAGGGTTTTACAAACCTATAGTGCCGGAGCGTGTAATGGACTCGATATACGCGCCGACCATCAAAACCAGGATTTCCATGATTTGTCTCGAAAACTGTTTGAAATGGGGACTTTGCGTTGGAAATTAGGAGTGACAGGAAATTTCAGCAACGCCAATTCCTGCGTCAAACGAGAATATGTAACCCAGTTAGTAGGGAATGATATTAATTTCGACGGCGGATACGGCGAGGATGGCGATTTTGGGCTATCCCTTGCTAAAATAGGGGTAACCGTTTTATTCAATCCCTTTTCTACAAATCTACATCTCAAACCTCCCGCTGGCGGTTATCGCTGGTGGGGTTCAGAAGCCGGCAAAATGGGGACGAAACGGAAGGCTCAACCGTGGGAACTCGATACCCCGGTGCGGTATATACGTCCAGTGCCAAGCCCAACAGTGATGTACGGGGTACTCAAACAATTTAAACCAAATCAGGTTAGAGAATACAAATACAAGAACTTTCTTTATTTTTTGATGCAGGGGCCCAAAGTGACCCTGCCTTTACGAATTCTGAAATTGCCCTACAAAAACCTACAATTTAATAAATCATTGTTCTATTCCAGAAAACTATTGAAGCTGGGCATACGACATCAATAACCATTTCGTCAAAAAATGAATCCACCTGCCAAGACATTATCTATTGTCATTCCTGCGTACAACGAAGGAAATACCATCCATTTGATCCTTAACAAGGTTAAAGAAGTAGCACTAATTAATGGAATGGAAAAGGAGGTTATTCTTGTGAATGACTGTAGTACCGATGACACCCGGGAGAAGATTGATCTTTACATCCGTGAAAACAAGGAATTGGCAATAAAGTATTTTGAACATCAGGTGAATAAAGGAAAAGGAGCGGCACTCCACACAGGAATTTCAGAGGCAACAGGCGAAATTCTAATAATACAGGATGCAGACCTTGAATACGATCCCACAGAATATAATATTTTACTTCAGCCTATTATAAACGGGTTTGCCGACGTCGTATATGGAAGCCGCTTTATGGGTGGCAAACCACATCGGATATTGTTCTTTTGGCACAGTATTGGCAATCGCTTCCTAACATTTTTAAGTAACATGTTTACAAACCTAAACCTTACGGATATGGAGACTTGCTATAAAATGTTCCGGACACCGTTACTTCAGTCTTTGAACCTTCATGAAAAAAGGTTTGGATTTGAACCAGAAGTTACTGCCAAAATTGCCCGACTACCTGGAATAAGGATTTACGAAGTGGGTATAAGCTATTATGGACGCACTTTTGAAGAAGGCAAAAAAATAAGTTGGAAGGACGGGTTCCGGGCAATTTTCTGTATTTTTAAGTATTATTTTTCTAAATAATTATGAGAGGCAAGACCGGTTTGTTGGCGATTGGGATAATTATTTGTGGTCTTGCAATTAAATTTTACTTTATTGGTGCGTTTAATTCACAAGGCGCCTACGAAGCGAAAAATGCATTTCTAAACAATGGCGATGCCGGTCATTACCTACAAATAGCAAAACACATCGGAAAATTTCACGAATACTCAGATTTAGATAAGAAAGGACTCAGTGAAAATGCCACCTGGAGACCGCCTTTATGGCCGTTTTTGCTGTCACCGGCATTGCTGCTCACAAATAACCTACTGATTGTAGTCATCTTAAAAACAATCTTTGAAACTGCTTTGATTTTGTTTTCGCTGCTTTTTATCAAAAAGCGCTCGGGCAGAAGTTTTAAATTCGTAATTCCATTTCTATTTTTATTATTGGAACCACATTATCTGAAATATTCAGTTACTTTTTTGTCTGAAAGTCTTACTGCGGTGTTGATCCTTCTACTTGCTGTTTTGTTTGTTTATGATGACAGGAGTTTAAGATCAGGGCTGAGGATTTCGGTACTTGCGGCCTTAATAATACTTTGTCATCCTGTTGCGGTTTTTTTTATTGCCACGTTATTTTCAGTTCATTTCTTTATCACTGCAAGGAAGAATTTAAGAGATGCATTTCTACAAGCGCTTTTATTTATAGGGCTAGTTGGGAGCTGGGGACTACGTAACGAATTGAGTTTTCACAAGGGATGGTATCTTACCGCATCACAGGGAGCCGTTTTTTCGAAAGGATGGAATGAACAGGTTGTGAGTGACTTTACCAATACACAGGGAGACAATGCTGACGAATCAATTAATCTGAAATTTTTAACAAAAGAGTCTTATGCCAGCGCTTCCGGAAGCGTTTTGGATATGGGAAAGTTTTATAGGAAGGGAACCATAGCCTACATCGAGAAGATTGGTTTTTTTGAAAGGTTAAAGATTATTTATGTAAAATTGAGATCTAATTTTAATCCTTTCCCAGAAACCCCTAAAGAAGGTTGGCTTGAAAAATCCGCGATTGTTTTACGCGGTCTATGGTTGCTCGTATTTTTTCAATCCATCCTGCTCGTTGTTAAAAGAGTTTTTTACAGAAAAACCGTTAACAGCCGCGTTCTTATCGTTGTGTTGTCGGTGTTGTCCGGTCAACTACTAATGGCGATTTTGATCTATACGGGATTACGGTTTAACGCCATATACGGATTGTGCCTGCTAGCGTGCTTCCTGTTTCTTAACTTGGATATTCTGACTAAAATCTATAAAAAGACTCAATGCGCTTTTCACTAATAATATGTACCTATCAACGGCCAGAATCTTTGTGCAGGCTGCTTGAATCAGTTCGGGAGCAGCGCCGCTATCCCAATGAAATACTGATTATCGATGGGTCGCTTGATGACGCCACGCAAAATCGCCTTAAGGATGAATTTCCAAACTGCAACTACTACCTCGTTCCAAAAGAACATAGGGGACTAACACGCCAACGCAATTTCGGTATATCCAAAGTAAGCCGTGAAATAGATGTCGTTTGTTTTCTGGATGATGATACCATATTGGAAGAAGACTATTTTGAGCAGCTTCTAAATACATACCAACGCTATCCAGAGGCTGTCGGAGCAGGCGGGTATATTACCAATGAGTCTCTTTGCGAATTTGTAGGGGCGGACTATATCCCTTCGATCAATGAATTTTATTATGATGGCTGGAAACGTCAAGACGGCAGTAGATTTGTTTTGCGGAAGCGATTAGGCTTGGACAGTGATGTGCCTCCCGGATTTTTACCTGAGTTTTCACACGGAAGAAGTGTTGGATTTTTGCCGCCAAGCGGAAAGATTTATGAAGTAGAACAATTAATGGGAGGTGTTTCCTCATTCAGGAAGTCAGTATTCAGCGAAAATAAGTTTTCCACCTATTTTGAAGGATATGGCCTGTATGAAGACGCCGATTTTACCCTGCGTGTCTCAAAAAAAGGCAAACTTTTTGTCAATACAAATGCCAGGCTCACCCATCATCATGCTCCTTCAGGCAGGCCGAATCAATATAAGTACGGACTAATGGTTGTTCGCAATGGTTGGTATGTCTGGCGCGTCAGGCATCCTAAACCATCTTTTAAATCAGTTGTTAAGTGGAATGTAATAACCTTATTGTTGACGGCAATTCGTTACGCTAACGCAATTACATTACCCAATAAGCAACAATCCTTAACAGAAGCATTTGGCAGGACAGTTGGATGGTTTAGCCTGATTTTTTCAAAGCCGGGAATTAAATAAGAAAATTATGAAGCAGATTTTGCGGATAAATACAGATCGTTTGAAAAAAGCAGCGTGCCTATTATCATTTGTTTACTTGTTCATAGCGTACGTCTATTTTTATTTTTTTACACCTGCATCCTCGGGCGATGAATGGCTCTTTGTAAGTGACTTGGATTATATCAAAGCCCACGGATGGATGGCAGCTGTTGAAAAAAGCATCTCCGTCCCCTATATGATCATATCGCTGCCGTTCTCTTTCATCATGGAAAATTACGTTGCGCTCCGGCTGACAAATTTCTTGCTTGTTTTTTTTTTACTAATATACTTTTTTAAAATAGCCAAAATCAGAAGCCTCTATTTCTATGGCTACCTGAGTTTTTTCCTGGCAACATCGGCTGTGTTCTGTGGCGGCACGAATGACACCCTTTTTTTTATAAGCCTAATCATTTTTTTTTCCGAAGCCTACCTTTACATTGTATATCGTAAAATGAATAATACAACGCTGGCCTTTACAATGCTGGTGGTCGCAATATTTACCCGTGAACTTGTTTTTGTATATTTTCCAGCTTTGATTCTGGCATTCTTTTTTTTGTATAAAACGGGATTTCGATTCTTTCAAAATAAAATGCTTTTGCCGTTCGCGGTATTCTGCCTGTTTGTCACGATAAATATCCCGTGCCTGCAGTCCAGGGGAAAGTTGTCATATGACGATAAGGTGGCTCCTTCAAGCCTTGGAGTCAACTGGCGGCAAAGACAGTATCTGGCACAATTAATGGTCAATGAGGGGAAACTGGACAACTTTCAACACCCCAGTTGGGACGAGACCAGGGCATATCTGGATAAACATGGAAATGCTGCTTTGCCTCGCACTTTGTTGGAAGGCATCACCTTCGACTATAAAATGACTGCAACGGAATTTGTCAAAGACTTCGGATTTTCGCTTTTTTTCGGCTTTCGACAATTGGCACTGATGCTTTTTTTTCCGTTCATAATATTGTTTGCCCGAATTTACAAAAGAGATTTCCGGAGTCCGGATATGTTCATTCCATTAATCATGCTTAGCGTAATGGCCATTCTATCACTGATTGTGGTCTCCTACATCGAACCAAGATGGTTTATTGGAATATTCGTTCCCGCAATCTTATTTTACTATATGAATCAGCGACAGGGTAAGGTAAGACAATGGTACCTCACCGCAAACTATGTTTTAGTAATTCTTTTTGCCTTTTACGGGATGTATGGGATTGCGAAAAGCTACCTGAATAACCATCCCTAATTTACTGCACCGGCGAAGGGATTGCCAATCCCGATTTATTATTATCTTTGGACACTGCAGTGGGTTCGGGGAAATGTTGGAACAGACGCAATGACCTGAATTTTCACAACATTTGATCAGAAAATGATTAGAAATGAAATTTGAATTGAACGAATTTATCACCGCTTCGGGTGAATCAATATTATACTGTGGCGAGCCCGATCTGGAGCGGTTTGACCAACTCGCAGCAGGACCCGGTGATATCTGGCACAGTTCTTTTGAACAAGGATACAAGAACGCTTTTCCAGAACTGGTTTACCAGACCGCAGTAATGTTCTGGTACCTTAACGATTTCGATGACCTCGAGCAGTGTGTGAGCTGGCGTATAAATCCGAACCAGTTTGCAGTCCGTAAATCCGTATGGGAAATTACTCGCGGCTTCGACGCTGACTACGAAAACATTCAGATGCAGGCGCTGGATTTTGGTTTTCGTACGATTCGCTACCTGGGAGCGGTTCCATTATATGTAAAACAACTTTTTCGTTCAACCACTGAAGAGAATATTACCATTTCCCCGAAGGACCGATATACCTTTTTTTTAAAAAATTTCAGAAAGAGGCATGCTGTTTTTATGCTTTTCCGCGTAGGGTTTTGGAAAGTGAAAGAGTGGACCGCCTATTTGTATGCATCAAATCACTTCAGCCTTCGGCAACATACAGCTTTAGTAGCGCCAAGGGAGCTTCAGCAGATTGTAGGAAATCCGTCAGTTAATTATATTATCCCAACGATGCTCAGGCAGGAATTTACCGTTCAGCTGCTAGAAGATTTAAGCAATCAGACGTATAAGCCTTTTCGCGTTATTGTAGTTGATGCGACACCAATAACAGAACGGGATGAATCATTTTATAAAAAAAGTTATCCTTTCGAGCTGATAGTTATCTGGCAGCAATCCAAAGGAAGCTGTAGGGCTAGAAACGAAGCAATTGATTGCTGTAAAGGTGATTACGTTATTTTTGGTGATGACGACATCCGTATTGCTGAGGATTTTATTGAAAATCATATCAGGCTGCTTCAGACCTACAACGCCGAAGCCTGCAACGGGCTCGATGTTCGTGCAATGCATCACCAGCAAACACTGGATGATTTAAAGCAAGCCATCGCCATGCTGAAACCACAGCAGAAAATTGTCGGCACTGCCCAAATGTTCAGCAACGCAAACTCCTGCGTCAAATATAGTCTGGTGAAAGCATTGATTGGCAATGATGTAAATTTTGATGGCGGTTATGGCGAAGACAGCGATTTTGGAATGTCCCTTACAAAAATAGGCGCCACGGTGCTCAATAATCCGTTTTCTGCAAACCTGCACCTTAAACCTCCTGCAGGGGGATACAGGTTTTGGGGAACACAGGCAAAGGTTACCGGAAAAAAAAGAAAAAAGCAGCCATGGGAACTCGATACGCCTGTAAAATGGATTAAGCCTGTGCCGAGTCCAACCGTGATGTACGGCATCTTAAAGCAATTTACGCCACAACAACTGATAGAATACAAATACAAACATTTCAGCTATTATCTGTTCGACGGCAGCAAATCGGGATTTCTATACAGGCTGATCAGGATTCCATATAAGAACCTACAGTTTAGGAAGTCAGTTTTTTATGCTAAAAAATTAATTAAATCCGGCACACGCTATAAATGATGAAGTTCTCATTAATTGTATGTACGTATATGCGTCCGGCCGCGCTGCGAAATTTGCTTCAATCTGTGGAAGACCAATCGGCCTATCCCGATGAAATCCTGATTGTTGACGGTTCTAAAAATGACGAAACCGGGCAGATGCTTTCAGAAAACAGTTTTCCCAACATCACTTATTTCCTTGTTCCGCCCGAGAGTAGGGGACTTACCAGGCAACGCAATTATGGTATCGAAAGAACTGGGGCCGAAATCGACGTTATTTGTTTCCTGGATGATGATGTGGTGCTAGAACCCGATTATTTTGAAAACCTGCTTCAGGCTTACGAGATTTATCCAGATGCGCTCGGCGTTGGTGGATACATTATCAATGAATCTGATTGCGAATATGTCGGTCAGGATTATATCCCGAAAATTACTGAATATTTTTATGACGGTTGGCGTCGCAGCGAAGGCTCCCGATTCGTAGCACGGAAGAAACTGGGGCTTGACAGCAATTGCCCGCCGGGATTTTCACCTTTGTTCTCTCATGGCAGAAGCGTCGGTTTTTTGCCTCCTTCGGGAAAGATCTATCCCGCAGAGCAAATTATGGGCGGTGTGTCCTCTTTTAGGAAAACAGTTTTTAACAGGGTCAGATTTTCGACGTATTTCGAAGGATATGGCCTGTATGAAGATGCCGATTTTTCAATCAGGGTGGCAAAAATAGGAAACCTGTACCTGAATACCGCGGCCAGATTAAGCCACTTTCATGCGACGGGCGGAAGGCCAAATCAATACCAATATGGAAAAATGGTTGTTAGAAATGGCTGGTATGTGTGGAGAATCAAAAACCCCTGTCCCGATTTCAACGCGAAATTAAAATGGAATTTAATCACGATATTATTGACAATCATAAGATTTACCAATATATTTACAGCCACCAACAGAAAGGAAGCATTTACTGAAGCCATCGGGAGGAGCATAGGATGGTGGAGTTTGCTGATCAGTAAGCCAAAGATAAAACATGAAGTCGACTGAAGCCATTATTGAAACCAATAAAAAGCAAAAAGAGTTTTACAACAACATCCGTCAGAATTTCCTAACGCGGATTTGGGCAAAATTCAGAAATGGGATACTTAATCAGGTTCGCAAAAATATCGGCGTACAGGATCAGGCTTATCTGCTTCATAAAGAATGGTTTGGTGACTTATCGGATAAAAAAGTCCTCGATCTGGGTTGTTATGCCGGTAATTACTGGTCTATCTACCTTGCCCAGCATGCCCGGCAATATATAGGTATCGATTTGAGCGACGTAGCCATTGCAAAATTGGCCGAAAGGCTCAAGCCTTATCCAACGGCATCCGCATTGGCGGTTGATTTCCTGTCCGATGAATTTGCAGAAAAGGATTTTGATCTGATTTACGCTTATGGAGTACTGCACCATTTTGAAAGCACTCCGATCCTGATCGACAGGCTGAACGAAAAACTCGCCGATAACGGGCAGGTGATCAGCTATGACCCGATGGAAACCAGCATTCCTATAAAAATCATCAGAACCATTTACCGCCCTTTCCAAACCGATGCCGACTGGGAATGGCCTTTTTCAAAGAAAACTCTTTATCAATACCGAGAAGCATTTCATATCATTGAAAAACATGGTCTTCTGGGACTGTCAAAATGGATAGTGTTTGTGAATATGTTACCGTTATCTGCGGAAAAGAAAACAAGAATTGGCAAGAATTGGCACCAAAAGGACTGGAATAATTCAGCCACTTCAGATAAGGCCTTGTTCCGCTGCATGCATCTCACCATGCTTATGCAGAAGAAATGAGAACTTTGAAATGATTACTGGAAAGATGCCATCCGATCATTATATTGAATGTCCGGACAAGGCTAATAAAAATGCGAAATGAAAGTATTGATTGCCCACAATTACAGCGAGATTTCGTTTGCCGCAATGAGCTATCATTTTTCTCATTTCCTTGCTGAATCAGGCAATGAAGTGTTTTTTATCTCTCACAGCCCCTATTTAAACGAATCGTTTTCATCCCATATAGGGAAAGGTGAAATTACTGTCACATCCTGGCCAAAGGAAACAAGACCGACCGGTCTAGGGGATTTTTTATGGTATGGATGGTTTTTTTTAAAACATCGGCCAAAAATCATTATCGGGCATTTTGTCGGAAGCAATATCACGATAACGGTTTCCAAAATATTGTCGTTTGGCACAGCAAGGACTTATGAATACTACCACACGTTATCAAGCCAACTCAAAGCTGACCGGAAGAAAGAGGGCTTCAGGGATAAATTATTGTTCATGAGGAAAAAGTGCTTCTACCGTTGGTTCTGCGATGTTATCATATGTCCGTCAGAATTGGCGAAAACGGACTTCGAAAAGCGTTATGGCGCCGCCAATACCAAGGTGCTGCTGAATCCGATGGCAGATCGGTTCGAGGATAAAATCCAGGTTTCCGAAAACGACATCATCATATCCTACCTGGGAAGACTTGACCCGTCAAAAGGCGTGGTAGATTTGATCACCGCCTTTAAATTATACAAGCAACATGTTCCGGATTCCAAAATAAAACTCAGGATTGCCGGCACCGGCAGCCAGCAACAACATATCATGGATTTGATATCAGGACAGGATGATATTCAGTATATGGGTGGGTTGCCGTACGGTGAGATTGACCGGTACCTGCAACAAGGTCATTTTACCATTATTCCTTCAAAATGGGATACGATGCCCGTCACTGGGCTCGAATCGATGATGAACCAAGTGCCGTTATTGGTGTCAAATGGCGCCGGGCTGTCGCAATATCTTACCGAGGACAAAGAGTGTTTTAAATTTGATCCCGATGTGGATAGCACTGTCAAGCTGTTTAAAAAGGTAGAAGAAAATATTCATAAGCATCCCGAAATGTGTATTAATGCCAGGAAAACATTCGCCGATGGATTTACCATGGAGCAATATTGCCGTCAGTTTTTAGACATCATATCATGAGCTTCCTGATTATAACTCACGTCCCCCATCTCGTCCATAAAGGAAAATACTATGCGTATGCACCCTATGTGAACGAGATGAATTTATGGGTAAATACCGTCGAAAAGGTCACGATTGCCGCGCCCGAGGATTTCTCGCAGGAAATCTCACCAATACAATCCGCATATGAGCATGAAGCTATTGATTTTGTGAAGCTGAGATCTTTTGACCTTTTATCCAAGCGGTCGATTATAGGTAGTATGATAAAGATTCCGTTCCTGTGCCTGACTTTGTTCAGCGCTATGAGAAAGGCGGAACATATCCACCTGAGATGCCCTGGAAATGTTGGGTTGCTCGGGTGTTTGCTCCAAATATTCCTGCCTTCGAAAACCAAAACAGCAAAATACGCCGGGAATTGGGATCCAAAGTCCCTCCAGCCGTGGAGTTACAAGTTACAGCGATATATACTCAACAATACGTTCCTCACCAAAAACATGACGGTGCTGGTGTACGGTGAATGGCCTGATTCGGGAAAAAATATCAAGCCGTTTTTTACAGCGACTTACCGCCAGGAAGAAATAGTGCCGTTTACGGGTAAGACCCCTAAAATTCCGATACGATTCGTTTTTGCGGGCGGATTGGTCGCAGGTAAAAACCCGTTTTATGCCATTAGGCTTGTGGAAGCATTGCATAAAAACGGGAAAGCGGTTTTGCTTGATTTGTATGGCGATGGGCGTTTAAACGAGCCTATTCGGGAATATATCAGCCAAAATGGACTGCAAAATCAAATCATAGTTCACGGAAACCAAAACAAGCAGGTATTAAATGCGGCTTACCAACGGGCCCATTTCGTCATATTGCCATCCGATAGCGAAGGTTGGCCGAAAGCCATTGCGGAGGGTATGTTCTGGGGTTGTGTTCCTATTGCAACACCTGTTTCCTGCGTGCCTGACATGTTGAACCATGGCGTCCGTGGATTATTGCTTACATCCAACTTAGTCAATGATACGAAAGCAATTCGTGGTTTAATTAATGATCAGGAGGATTTTAAAGCAAAAAGTAAAGCCGCTGCAGCATGGTCCCGTGCCTATACAATAGATTTATTTGAGACGGAAATCAAAAAAATTATTAGGACATGAGGATAGTTCAGATTATAGATTCCCTGGACGCTGGCGGTGCCGAAATGATGGCAGTAAATTATGCTAATACCTTGTGTGAAAATGTGGATTTTTCGGGATTAATTGCCACGCGCAGGGAAGGTAGCCTCAAAAGTCAAATCAATGAAAACGTTTCTTACTTATTTTTGAATCGAAAACATATGCTTGATTTTAAAGCAGTTATCCGAGTAAGAAAGTTCTGCAAAATGAACCAAATCCAGTTTTTACATGCGCATAGCAGCTCTTATGCCATTGCTTGTATGGTAAAAATAGTTCATCCCGCTATCAGGATTGTATGGCATGACCATGATGGAATGAGCGAGTTCCTGCAATATAGGAAAAAGAGGATACTTCAACTGGCTTCGTATTTCTTTTTTGGTATTATAGCCGTGAACAATCTTCTGCGAGAGTGGGACGCCGTAACGCTTCATTGCAGGAATGTTATTTATTTACCGAATTTTTCAAACCCGATAAAACGGACCGGGAAACATACCGTCCTAAAGGGGAAAGAAGGAAAAAGAATATTATGTTTAGCAAACCTCCGTCCGCAGAAGGATCATTTTATGTTGGTGGACGTTGCCTCAAAATTTATTTCAAAATTCCCTGACTGGAGTTTCCATTTGGTGGGAAAGGATTTCGAGGACCACTATTCAGTATCATTAAAAAAGCAGATTGCCGAAAGAAACCTATCACATTTAATTTTCATTTATGGTTCACGGGAAGATATTGGAAATATTATTGCACAATCTGATATTTGTATTTTAACATCTTCTTCAGAAGGACTTCCGGTCTCATTGCTGGAATATGGATTTTATAAAAAACCAGTGGTTGCAACCGCTGTTGGCCAAGTTGCCTCTCTCATTAAACATGGGGTGTCCGGTTATATTGCTGAAAATGGGGATGTTGAAGAATTTGAGGAAAGCCTCTCTAAATTGGCCGCTGATACCAACCTGCAGAGAATTCTCGGCGAAAGCCTTCACGACCTCATTATAAAAGATTATTCTGACCAGGGGATAATAGATAAATATAGAAATTGGCTAAAATCGTGTAATGGATAAAGCAGGAATTAAATATATTCGGTTGATATTGCTTCACATCGGAATTGCATTAGCAATTTTTTCGGTTCCGTTGCTCGGGAAGCTATACTCTGTTGCGATTTTGGTCGCTGGTATTATATATACGGTAAAAAAGCAGAATAAAAATAACGAGGCGTTGCTTGTAGCGGCATATATAACCGGAAGTGAAGTTTTGCTCCGTTGTACCGACGGACTTTTTGTCTATGAATTTGCAAAGTATGGAGTGGTAATAATGATCTTGGTGGGCATGTTTTACAGCGGGTTCTCTAAGAATGCGATACCATACTGGGCATATCTGCTACTGCTTATTCCAAGTGTTATCATTGCTACATTTGTCCTTAATTCTTCTGTTGAGGACAGAAAGATTATCTCGTTCGTCATTTCCGGTCCACTTTGCCTCGGGATTTGCTCGCTTTATACTTACCAAAGAAAAATGACTTACCAGCAAATTCAGAATATTCTACTTGCACTTGCATTACCTATTGTTAGCCTTACCACATACTTGATTTTATTCAATCCAAGTGTGAAGGATGTCATCACGGGCACTGATTCTAACGGAATGACTTCAGGAGGATTTGGGCCTAACCAGGTTTCCACTGCTTTAGGGATAGGTATATTTGTATTTGTCACCCGGGCCATCCTGCAATCGGGTAAGCCAGTAATACTGGTCTTAAATATTGTTATTGCAAGCGTTATTTCATTCAGGGGCCTCGTCACTTTTTCGAGAGGGGGCATATTTACCGCGATAACGATGATCGTGCTGCTGATTTTGGGTATTTACTTTAGGATACATGGGAAGGGCAAAGTGAAGATGAACTATTTTATTATAGGAACATTATTGGTCGCGTCGGCAATTTGGTCATATAGCATCGTCCAGACTAATGGGATGATTGAAAATCGATATGCAAACAAAGATGCAGTGGGAAGGGTCAAAGAAAGTAAGTTCACCGGACGCGAAGAACTGGCAGAATCAGAGCTAAAAGCTTTTTATGAGAACCCTTTATTTGGAGTAGGAGTTGGAAAATCAATTGAAATCCGTGAAGCTGAAACTGGTGTTAATGCAGCCTCGCATAATGAAATTACAAGATTATTGGCAGAGCATGGCACGCTTGGGATAATTATTCTACTCATCTTATTTATAACTCCTATCTTCTTGCATTTTGATAATAAAGAGAACTTCTTTATGTTTCCAATACTGTTTTTCTGGCTTCTCACCATAAACCATGCCGCAATGCGGATCGCCGCGCCAGCTTTTGTATATTCACTTTCATTGCTTAAAGTGTACATCAATGAACCCACAAAGCGTAAAGCGGTTTCGCCCTCATAACGGAATCACGGCGTTCATAACCTGTTAGTAAAGTCGTTAAGTTTAATACTTCAGGCTTGGAAATATTCCGCTTAAAATATTAAATTGCGCTATAATTTTAACAGTAATGCGTTCGGGCAAAGAAATACACTTTGAAATTTCTGAAAGAAAAATCCTCCTTCGTTTATTCGACGTGCTTTCCATCGTGCTTTCACTTTACGCAGTAGATTATTTTTTCAATTTTAATTATTTTAATTTTACCAGCCAGAATTTTTATTGGATTGTCGTTCTTGGATTGTACGTCAACATCCTCGGAACCGTTTTTGAAATGTACAACCTTCAGGTCGCCAGCAACCAGTTTCAGGTGATCAGAAGTATCGTCCTTACCTCCTGTACAACCGCACTTTTCTACCTTCTTACTCCAGTCTTTACGCCTTTCCTGCCTTTAAGCCGATTGCAGATCGTGTATTTCTTTCTGGCCATTTTTGGGGGATTGCTCGCCTGGCGTATATTTTATCAGGCATTTCTTGCTTCTTATCGTTTCGAAAAGAAAGTGGTGCTCATCTGTGACCGCGAAGAAGTGGAAGAACTTGTCACCGGGCTGGAAAACATTGACCCTCATTATCGGATAATCGGCTATATTAATTCGGATATAACCCACAATGATTCTTTCAGATATGATTATGTCACAAATCTTGATATCAACGAATTTGATGATTTTGTAAAAAACAATTCCGTATCGGAAATCGTAATCGCCTCGCAGAAAACGGACGGAATGACTGTTCCGCTTTATAATAAACTGCTATACCTTTTGGAATCGGGTTACATCATCAGGGAGTATACCCAAGTTTATGAAACGATTACCCAACGGATACCAATCCAGCATTTCGACAAGGATTTTTATCGTTATTTCCCGTTCAGCCGAAGCAACCAGAACAAACTCTACCTTTCGGTTGTCCGCATTTTGGAAATTTTACTATCACTTGCCGGACTGACCATCGGATTGTTGTTGCTGCCATTTATTCTGTTAGGCAACATGCTGGGCAACAGCGGGAAGCTGTTTTACCTGCAAACCCGGGTCGGTAAAAACGGCATACCTTTCGTAATTTATAAGCTGCGCACCATGGTTAAGAATGCCGAGAAAGATGGTGCCGTGTTTACTACAAATAATGACATCCGGGTTACACCATTTGGAAAATTTTTGAGAAAAGCACGAATTGATGAAATCCCACAGTTCATCAACATCCTAAAAGGGGATATGGGCTTTATCGGGCCAAGACCGGAAAGGCCTGTTTTTGTTCAGGAACTTGCAGAGGTGATGCCGTTTTATGATACCCGTCACGTCATTAAGCCAGGTCTCACGGGTTGGGCTCAGGTAAATTATGCTTATGGAGAGACCATGGCCGACAGCCTCATAAAATTGCAATATGATCTATATTACATCAAGCACAGAAGTGTGTTCCTTGACTTGAATATCCTGATCAAAACGTTTAGCACGGTACTATTTTACCGCGGACAATAGCCTTTTGTTTTTAAGCAACATTCGGTAAAGTAACACACCATTCGCAAAAATCATTGGTAAAAACATCCAAAATTGTACTTTATTGGCCAGGAATAAAAAGTAGCAGCACAGCATTACAAGGCAGAGGTATAACACGAGTATGGCGCGTTTAAGCTTTCCCGCCAAAACAAATATCACCAACAATAACAAGGCCGGATTAAACAAAAGGATATTGTAATTCCAGGTAAGTTCGTGGTGTAAGGAATAAAAGCCGGCGGAAATCAGGAACAAGCCCAATACAGCCTGCACCGTAAAAAAAGTGAGTGTGACAACTTTATTGTTAACCAACACAATTAGCCCCAATAAAGCCACCAGGCTCCAGATGCTGTTCCAAAATGAAAACGCTTCAGTCGTCTTAACTGCTTTGTTGACCGTCACAATGCCATCAGCTAAAGGCTGGGCGCCGTTTTTGGTCTTGCTGATACTCTCCATCAGTTGTAAGGGCAGGTAAACTTTATAAAAATCTTTGTCGGTGTTGATCCCAAACATGATATTGATCCCTAGATTTTCATAGAAATGATTGTGCACGTAGCCGTAAATAATATGGCGGTTGGTCTCGTCTGATCCCTTTACATCCAATGATAATTTCCCATTAATGTTGGCATTAATGCGGTCTGCTACTTTAGTAGTGCAATTGCGATCAATAAATTTATACGTGTAATATTTGTTATCGGAAGAAAGCGATGCCTCGAGTTCATCAGATATTTTTTGCTTCTGTGAAGGCGATAAGTTCAGAACCTGCTCATATACGCCACGATTTTCATATCGGTACTGCTCACAAAAATCGTCAAACGAACTGGTGATAATAAAGTACTGCAGGTCACCTTTGGTAAATTTTAGGTAAAAGTTGGGCGTCCTGAAATCGAATGCGCCATAATTGTATACTTTGTCGATGAAGTTTACGGGATCATCAACGCGGATGGCCGTATGTCCAAATAGCGAATACAGTTCGTTCCCCGAATCACAGGTCAGAACGCTTATTTTTGCCTGGGGTGATAATGGGATGTGTTGCGCCCAGCCGCTTACCGAGAACAATATGGAGAAAAGCAGTATCGTAATTTTGTTTCGAAGCATCAGATGGTATGGGTTAACTTTTAGCGGCTGAAGATACTCAGGTCTACTTTGAGCGAAAAAACATTTGAATACAACGCAGCGCTTTGGTCACCCAAATCCGTCAGCGCATAGTCTACCTGGATGCCACGGTATTTAAATCCCAGCCCAATGTTTGGCTGGAAACCCACGCGTTTTGTACCGTCAATCTGTTCTATATTTTGAAAATTTCCAACGCCTGCCCTTAAAAATACAAGCTCCGTATACCCGTATTCAAAACCAAATGCGGGATCAATACTCAATCCGTCGGTTGAGAAAATGTCATTGGTTTGTTCAAAACGCATGTTCAGGTTTGCAGAGGCCAGTAAACTCGTTTCATTGTGGAACTCAAATTTCTTTGACATGCCGAGCTGTGCTTTGGGCAGCGTGATTTCAGTGTTTTCCGGTAGCTCCTGATTTTCACCGGGAATGGCATTCTTGATCTTTGCGAATTCATCCTCGTCAATCGCCCAAACGTTATAAGTCGTCGTGATATCGCGAAGCATCAATCCAAATTTCCAGTCATTCCGTTCAAACTGTAACCCAAAATCAAATCCGAAACCCCAGGAACTTGCAAATTTCCCAATCACCCGACGGATGACCTTTGCGTTAACTCCATATTGAAATCCGGGTACCTGTAACTTTCTCGCGTAAGAAAGCGTGAGCCCATAATCAGCAGTAGAAAAAAGGCTGATGCGGTTATAGTCGATGTTGCCTTCGCTGTCGATGAGCTCCGTCGTGTTCAGGATGTCATCAACCCCGAAACGGATCAGCGAAATTCCCCAGGCACTGCGGTCGTCAATGGGCTTGCCAAATGCAGCATAATCATATTGTGCAATGTTCGCAAAATAACTCGCATGCATGAGCGAAGCCTGCTGTGTTTCGAGCCCAATGAGACCGGCAGGATTCCAATATCCGGAATTTACATCGCTGGTATTTGCAGTCACCGCATTGGCCATTCCCAAAGCTGCGGCATCCACACCAATGTTCATAAACTCGTTCGAATATTTCCGTACAGCCTGTGCATTGGCGAAAGAAAATAGGAAGAACAGGACTGCGCAAAGGATCTTTTTCAAAAGCAATTTTTTTGACAGGAACCAGCCTGTAATTTTTTGTCAAAAGTATAAATTTTTGCTGAGGTTACTTCCATAAAAGTAGTGCCGCGTAAAAACTGTGTTTAAAACGCATCGGGGGTAAACTTATTGTGCTAAATTTGTCTTCAAATTTTTAAAGATGAACATAAAATCCCATGTGCCAAACGCCATTACGCTGATGAATCTCTTCTGCGGATGTATCGCAGTCGTTTTTGCTTTTCAGGAAACGGCAACCCATCCGCGTCATTTTGAAATGGCTTTCCTGTTTGTATGTTTAGGGATTTTTCTCGATTTCTTTGATGGATTTTTTGCGCGTCTGTTTAAAGTTTCAAGTTCGCTTGGATTGCAGCTCGATTCCCTGGCAGACATGGTCACCAGCGGCGTAACGCCAGGCGTTGCGATGTTTTGCATGTTGCGTTCGGCGTCCGGCATGCTGGCTGATTCACTACTTCCGTATCTTGGTTTTCTCATCACATTGGGATCGTGCTACCGTCTGGCAAACTTTAACATCGACACACGGCAGACAGACTCGTTTATTGGGATGCCGACACCCGGAAATACACTTTTTATACTGAGTTTGTGTGTCTTGCGCTACATGGATACGACCGATTTGATACTCTTGGAAATCCTGTCGGATAAATGGGTGCTTTTGGCATTAACACTTTTCAGCGCGTTTATCATGAATGCGGAAGTGCCTCTTTTTTCATTGAAATTTAAGAAGCTCAATGTGAAGGACAATCTGCTCCAGATTTCGTTTTTAATGCTGTCTTTAGCATTGTTGGTGTTTTGCCAATATCTTGGTGTTACGTTGGTCATTCTCATTTACATTTTACTGTCGTTAATCAACAATAAATTCAGGAAAGCATAGTTTTTTTCGGATGAGGAAAACCAATCCGCGAAGCAGGACTTCCAGAAAAAAGAAATCACCAGGCTGGAAACCTTGGCTCTGGGGGCTATTTGTATTATTCATAATTGCTGCCGTTGCGTACCACTACCGTGAGGGATTGGCCTATTATTTCAGCTTTAAGACCGATAAGGTTTTGAAGGAAGAAAGGCAGGCACGCCGCGTTTCCATGATTCGAAATATCGAAATTATGAGCCGCAACAGCGATAAAGTAATTGGGGTCGATTTGTCTGAATACCAAGGGAATATCCATTGGGATCAATTCGGGAAAATAGAAAACACATTCCCGATAGGTTTTGTTTTTATCCGCGCTACGGCAGGGAACGACCGGGCTGACAATACGTTTGCGGCCAATTGGAAATCCGCAAAGTCACATCACTTTATCCGCGGCGCCTATCACTATTACCGCCCGGACGAAAACTCGCTCGAACAGGCTAAGCTTTTTATCAGGACCGTGCAGCTGAGGAAAGGCGATTTACCGCCCGTACTCGATATCGAAAAACTTCCCAAAGGACAATCGTTAGACAGCCTTAAAGTAGGGCTGAAGCGCTGGCTAAATAAAGTAGAAGCCTATTATGGGGTTCGGCCAATCATTTATTCTGGCGAAAAGTATTATGAGGATTTCCTGAAGGAGGAATTCCACGGATACAAATTCTGGATTGCAAATTATAATTTCTTCGAAGAAAACATTAAAAAGGACTGGCTATTCTGGCAGTTCAGCGAGAAAGCATCGGCAAATGGCATTGAAGGGGATGTGGATGTGAATGTTTTTAACGGGAATGCGCGGCAGCTGGAGTTTTTGCGCCTTGGGAAATAATTCGCTTTTTCAGGAGCTATTTCCTGCTCTCCGCGGTATCTTTTCTTTTTTAAAGAAAAAAAGAAAAGGATGCTGCTTCGATCAGGGCTAGGACTCCTTGAGTAAAAGGGATGGTTCCTAAAATTCAAGTTTCTTTTTCCGAAGCTCGAAGTTCTGGCCGAGATACACCCGACGCACAATTTCGTCCTGTACCAATTCCTCCGGTACACCGGCCTTTAAAATACCGCCTTCAAACATCAGATAGGTTTTATCTGTAATGGCAAGTGTTTCCTGAACGTTATGGTCGGTAATCAGGATTCCAATATTCTTGTTTTTTAATTTCGCGACAATGCGCTGGATGTCTTCCACAGCAACCGGATCTACACCAGCAAATGGCTCATCGAGCAGGATAAATTTAGGGTCCGTTGCCAATGCCCGGGCAATTTCAGTCCGCCGCCGCTCGCCACCTGAAAGTAAGTCGCCACGGTTTGTACGGATATGCTGCAGGCTGAATTCATCAATCAACGATTCCATTTTGGCTTCCTGTTCGGCTTTGGAAAGATTGGTCAGTTGCAATACGCTGAGAATATTATCTTCTATGCTGAGTTTTCGGAATACAGAGGCTTCCTGCGCGAGATAACCGATGCCGTACTGTGCCCGTTTGTACATGGGATAGTTTGTGATGTCGGTGTCATCAAGGTAAATGTTGCCGCTATTGGGTTTTACGAGGCCTACAATCATGTAAAACGAGGTGGTTTTACCGGCGCCATTTGGTCCAAGCAGCCCCACAATCTCTCCCTGGTTTACTTCCACGGAAATTCCTTTTACGACGCTTCGTTTTTTATAAGTCTTGACTAGATTTTCGGCTCTTAATTTCATAGTTGCTGAGTGCCTGAGTTACAGAGTTGCTAAGTTTACCGTGCAAATAAACAAAATATGCGGTAAAGGTCATTGGGATTAACAAATCCTTCTGAATCGTTATTAATTATTTATTGCCAATTATTCATTGTCAAGCGCCTCCCAGAATTCATAAGCCCTGCGAAGGTGTGGAATTACAATTGTTCCGCCAACTAATGTCGCAATACCCATGGCTTCCATCATTTCTTCTTTGGAAACGCCTTCTTTATGGCTGGTCTCTAAATGGTATTTGATGCAATCATCACAACGCAGGACGGCAGAGGCTACCAATCCCAGAAGTTCCTTAGTCTTGACATCGAGCGCGCCTGCAGCATAAGCATTGGTGTCGAGGTTGAAAATGCGTTTAATGACCTTATTATTATCTGCCAATAGTTTCTCGTTCATTTTTGAACGGTAATCATTGAATTCCTTAACTGGATTGCTCATTTTTTAATCTTTTTTTGGCCTGTCTGTCGGCAATAAATATACTGATTTCGTATAAAGCAAGGATTGGAATGGACACAATTACCTGGCTTGGGATATCCGGTGGGGTAACGATGGCGGCAATAATCAGGATGATGACAATGGCGATTTTTCGGTATTTTCTCAAGAAATCACCAGTAACAATGCCAAACTTCGACAGGAAGTAAATGATGATTGGGATTTCAAATACGATTCCCGAGGCAATGACCGATGTCTTGACCATCGAAATGTACGAATCTACTATGAAAATATTCTTGATCTTGTCACTCGCGATAAAGGTTCCGAAGAAATTCACAGAAAGCGGGATGATAATAAAGTAGCCGAATAAAGCGCCCAGAAAAAAGAGAAACGACGAGATGACTACGAAGGAAGCAGCACTTTTGCGTTCCTTCTCATACAGCGCCGGACTGATAAATTTCCACAATTCCCATAAGATGTAAGGGATAGCAAGTACAAAGCCTGAAGTAATGCACGTCCAGAGGAAAATCGAGAATTGTCCTCCGACTTCCGTATTTTGTATGATAAAGTCGAAACTTGTGGAGCAGGCCGTGGTCGAGTCGAGTCCGAGGCTTTGGATCAAATGGCAATACCATTGGTAAACAATAAAATCAGGCTCCGATGGCCCGAAAATAATGGTGTTAAAAATATAGTCAATAAAAAAGTAGGATACGGAAGCCAGGATCAGGATGGCCACCGTGCTTCGGATCAGCATCCACCTTAAATCTTCCAGATGGTCCATGAAGGACATTTGGTCTTTACGCTTCGCCATTATACAATGCCTTCTTTTAAGATGTCATGCAAATGGATAATGCCTTTATATTCGTTATGCTCCGCTACTACAAGCTGCGTAATTGAGAAATCTTCCATAATGTTTAATGCATCCATCGCCATATCCGATGGCTTTATCATTTTCGGGTTTTTTGTCATAATATCTTTGGCGGTTAACCCTGCAATCGTGTCCGTATCATTCAGCATTCTCCTGATGTCTCCATCGGTAATGATGCCGATCACTTTGTTGTCTTCAATCACTGCAGTGACACCTAATCTTTTTTCTGATATCTCAAATATAACTTTTTTTACCGAAGCATCCGGCGTTACCATCGGCTTATGGCTATCTTCTAACATATCTTTAACACGCAGCAGTAATTTCTTACCCAATGCACCGCCTGGATGGTATTTCGCAAAATCCTCACTTTTGAATCCGCGTAGTTCCATCAGACATACGGCAAGCGCGTCACCCATAACGAGTTGCGCGGTCGTACTATTGGTCGGGGCGAGGTTCAGCGGACAGGCTTCTGTTTCCACTGTGGTGTCGAGGATATAATCGGCGCCTTTTGCCAAAAATGAGTTGATGTTTCCGGTCATTGCAATTAAAGTGTTGCCAAACCTTTTTAGGATGGGTACAAGAACTTTGATCTCCGGGCTGTTTCCACTTTTGGAAATGCAAATCACAACGTCTCCCGGCTGTACCATTCCAAGGTCGCCATGGATGGCTTCAGAAGCGTGCAGGAATAATGAAGGCGTGCCGGTCGAATTCATTGTGGCAACAATTTTTTGCGCAATAATGGCGCTCTTGCCGATTCCTGTGACAACAAGTCTGCCTTTGGCATTGTAAATGAGTTCAACTGTTTTTGGAAAGTGCTCGGTAAGTAACCCTTCAAGTTGCGCTATCGCCTGACTCTCAGACAGAATGGTTTCACGTGCAACGGCAAGAATATCATGGTTTGTCGTCAAAACAGAAATAGTATAAAGTTTGTAAGTATTAAAGAAAGTTCCTATCTTTAGATTTGCAAATTTACGTAAATTCCCTTAAGTAAAGAATGAATTCAGACGAAATCGATATCTACAAAGAATTAAAAAAGTATTTTGGTTTCAGCCAATTTAAAGGCCTGCAGGAAAAAGTCATCAGTAGCATTATAGTCGGAAATAACACTTTCGTCATCATGCCTACGGGCGGCGGAAAGTCACTTTGTTACCAATTGCCTGCATTGATTAAAGAAGGTACTGCGATTGTGGTGTCCCCATTGATTGCACTGATGAAAAATCAGGTCGATGCGATCCGAAGCCTGTCTTCTGAATCTGGTGTAGCACACGTGCTGAACTCTTCGTTGAATAAGACTGAAATCAGTCAGGTAAAAAAAGACATCACTTCGGGAATCACTAAATTGCTTTATGTTGCGCCTGAATCGCTTACGAAGGAAGAATATGTTACGTTTCTCAAAACCGTGCCACTCTCATTTGTGGCGATTGATGAAGCACACTGTATTTCTGAATGGGGCCACGATTTTCGGCCTGAATACCGCAACTTAAGGCACATTATTAAACAATTGGGTGACGTACCCATCATAGGGCTTACCGCTACGGCAACACCGAAGGTTCAGGAAGACATCCTGAAAAACCTTGATATGGTGAATGCCAATACGTTTAAGGCGTCGTTTAACCGTCCGAACCTATTTTATGAGGTACGTCCAAAGACGAAAAATGTCGAAGCAGACATCATCCGTTTCATCAAGCAGAATAAAGGAAAATCGGGTATTATTTATTGCCTGAGCCGCAAGAAAGTGGAGGCGATTGCCGATGTGCTGAAGGTCAACGGCATCAGTGCAGTGCCGTACCATGCCGGGCTCGATGCAAAAACCCGCGCCAAACACCAGGATATGTTTCTGATGGAGGATGTAGAGGTTGTGGTCGCAACGATCGCGTTCGGGATGGGAATTGACAAGCCCGACGTGCGTTTTGTCATCCACCACGACATCCCAAAATCGCTGGAAAGCTACTACCAGGAGACGGGTCGTGCCGGCCGTGATGGTGGTGAAGGACACTGCATCGCTTATTATTCATATAAGGATGTGGAAAAACTTGAAAAATTCATGTCTGGGAAGCCTGTTGCCGAGCAGGAAATCGGTTTTGCACTTTTACAGGAAGTGGTCGCTTATGCAGAAACCTCGATGTCAAGGCGTAAATTCCTGTTGCATTATTTCGGAGAGGAATTCGACGGCGAAACCGGAGAAGGGGCAGATATGGATGACAATGTCCGCAACCCGAAAACGAAAGTGGAAGCGAAAGATCAGGTGGTCCAACTGTTGAAGGTAGTTCGGGATACGAAACATCTATACAAATCAAAAGAGATTATTTTTACGCTGATTGGTAAAATCAATGCGATGATCAAAGCGCACCGAACTGATACGCAAAGCTTTTTTGGAGCCGGGCAAACGTTCGATGAGCGTTATTGGATGGCGTTGATCCGTCAGGTTTTGGTTGATGGCTACCTGTCAAAGGATATTGAAACCTATGGCATTTTGAAGATTACCGAGAAAGGCCTTGATTTTCTGGACAATCCGCATTCGTTTATGATGTCTGAAGACCATGAATACAGTGAGGCGGAAGATGATGCGATTGTAACCGCTGCGAAATCTACCGGTACAGCCGATGAGGCGCTTATGGGTATGCTTCGGGATTTGCGTAAGAAAGTGGCGAAGAAATTGGGTGTGCCGCCATTCGTGGTGTTCCAGGATCCTTCTCTGGAGGATATGGCACTAAAATATCCGATTACACTCGAAGAATTGGGCAACGTGCATGGGGTAGGTGAGGGCAAAGCCAAAAAATATGGTAAGGATTTTATCGAACTCATCAGCCGTTATGTGGACGACAATGACATTATACGTCCAGATGACCTCGTCGTGAAGTCTACCGGGGCCAATTCGGCGAATAAGTTGTACATCATCCAGAATATCGACCGCAAACTGCCGCTTGATGATATCGCATCGGCGAAAGGGCTCACGATGGACACCCTGATCAAGGAAATGGAACAGATTGTATATTCAGGAACCAAACTCAACATCAAGTATTGGATTGACGAGATGCTCGACGATGAGCAGCAGGAGGAAATCCACGACTATTTCATGGAATCAGAAACAGATAAGATTGAAGATGCCCTGAAAGAATTTGATGGCGATTATGATATCGACGAATTAAGGCTGATGCGGATTAAGTTTATCAGTGAAGTAGCCAATTAATTGGCGAATGAGTCAATTGGCAAATTAGCGAATTGATTCGTTTTGCAAAATTTACACGAACTCTCGATTTTTGGACTCATTCGCTAATTATCACATTTGCTAATCCGCTAATTCCCCTCTGTGCGGCTTCAACGCGTCCCTTACTGCAATCATATTTTCGTCGGTGACTACCATGTAAGCAATCGCATGCATTTCGCCGAAAATTTCAAATCCAGTAATGTTCAGCGGCAGCTTTTCCGCAATGATGTATTCCTTTAGGTGGATTTCATGGTGCTCAGCGGTCTTTGCTGATGCGGGTCCGCGGAAATCCCAAATGAGTTTTATTTTTCTTGACATTTTTGGAAATTGGAAAGTGGCAAAGTTATCCCGAAGCTTCGGGATTGCAAAGTGAAATTCGTATTTTTACGAAAACAATTCCATGAAGCATGTTATTTTCATTGCGTTGCTGCTTTCTAAGGTGACTTTCTCACAAGAACTCACCTTACAGCAGGCGAACCACCTTGCCACCCTACCGATTAAATGCCTGCAGCAGGAATACCCAAACAAGCTGGGGCAAATGTTGATTGATTCCATCGAAATAAAATCGCCGAGGGAATTGCATCCGTCATTCTACGGTTGCTTTGACTGGCATTCTTCTGTACATGGGCATTGGAGTTTGGTGTATCTGCTAAAGCATTTTCCGGAATTGGATAAAAGAGACGAAATCATCAGCAAATTAAAGGTTAACCTTTCGAAGGAGAACATCCAAAAGGAGGTCGACTACCTTTCAAAAAACCATGAAAAGTCGTTTGAACGCACCTATGGCTGGGCCTGGGTGCTGAAACTGCAGTTGGAACTCGAAACGTTTGATGCGCCGTTTGCGAAGGAAATTGCGGTAAACCTTAAGCCTCTTTCAGACCTGGTGGTGCAACGGTATACTGAGTTTTTACCGAAACTATTGTATCCCATCCGCATGGGCATGCATCCGAATACGGCATTTGGACTGACCTTGGCGTGGGATTATGCGGTATTTTCGAAGAATACGGATTTCCAGAAAGTGATTCATGACAATGCCGTACGGCTTTTTAGTGCTGATGCCGATTGTCCTTTTAACTGGGAGCCCAGCGGCACCGACTTCCTGTCACCGTGTTTTGAGGAAATGGCAATCATGCAAAGGGTGCTGCCTTCAACCGATTTTCTGAAATGGCTAAAAAAGTTTGCACCACAGTTGTTCAAAAAGCAATTTGATTGGGCACCGGCGAAAGTCTCTGACCGAACCGACGGCCACCTCGTACATCTCGACGGACTCAACTTTAGCCGGGCGTGGAATTTATACCATTTGATCAGCCAATATCCTAAACAATTTCAGCACCTGAAGGCATTGGCTGATAAACATATGGCGTTTTCCCTGCCTTCCGTCGTTGATGGTAATTATGAAGGCGAGCACTGGCTGGCGACATTTGCGCTGTATGCATTTGAAGAGATGGGAAGACAGTAGGCAGTTTAGACCACAACCAACTTTAGTTTGCCTGCCGTCACCGAATGCAATCTTAACGCTTATGCTTCCAGATACGGTATTAAAAAGCGGGGCGATTTTACTAGCACTCGAATTAACTGGGTAGACATTCGCCGTAAGAAATAGGTCTCAAATCATAATCTGAGGCGATGGCGTACCATACTTGTTCCATCTTTGCTTCAGCCTGTCAGGAGCAAAAGCCGTTTTCGATGGTTTATGTTTTGCAAACAGGAATTCAGTCCTTTTTCAAAACCAAACAAATGAAAAAAACAGCAGTCTTATTTTTAACAGTTGTAGGCCTTTTGGCATCGTGCAAAACGACCGGCACAATGGCGGCAATCCAACCGAAGTCTGGCACCATGGAGTTGCCCGCGCAAGGCGAGTTCCGCACATGGAAAGGCCTGATACACCCTTCGTTTAAAGTGACACTCAGCAATTCCTCGGCTACACAGTCGTGCGAAGTGTACAAGGTTACGGAAAATGGTAAAGAGAAATGGGTGTCGCCTTCGCTCAAAGCCGCGCAGACGATGACCGTTACTGTTCCTTCGAACGGACATTTGTTCTTTAAAAATTTCAATAACAATGTATTGAAGATCAACTACCAGGTCGAAGAATAGGTGCGGTTTCGATGCAGTAGCCGCTTGTTCTTTTTTGTAAAAGAGTAAGAATTTTTACATAAGTTTGTTTGGCTTGGGTATTGCCGTCGCGCATGTCGTTAGCCTGCCTTTAAACCTTACTACGATGGATGCTTCACTCTTTAATTTGTTCCTGTTGATTCACATTGCAGGAGGGACGTTGGGCCTTCTTGCAGGAACGTATATCATGATTGCGAAGAAGGGCGACCGTATGCACAAGCGGGTAGGGAAAATATTTTCCATAAGCATGCTCGGCGCCGGAATCTGCTCGCTGGTACTGGCGACGATGCACCGCAACGATTTTTTGTTTGTCGTAGGAATCTTCACCATATATATGGCAGGGACCGGTTGGCGTTACTTATACCTCCGGAATATTGCCAAAGGCCAGAAGCCGTTCCCGGTTGACTGGCTGCTAATGGGTTTTATGCTGTTGGGCAACATTGGATTTGTCGCAATGGGCATCCTGAGTGTGCTGGATAAAGAGTATTTCGGTGCGATTATCTTTATTTTTGCGTGGCGTGGCATCGGCTTTGTCGTGCAGGATTATAAAGCCTACCGCGGGCATATCACTGTAAAAAATTACTGGCTTGTCTTCCACCTGCAAAGGATGACCGGTGCTTATATTGCTTCGTTAACAGCGTTTGCGGTTGTTAACGCGCCAAACAGGCTTTCCTTTTTGCCCTGGCTCTTGCCGGCTGCTATTTTTGTGCCTTTGATTGTGAGGTGGACGCGAAAGTATCGGATGAAAGCGGTGAATCAGTGATTCAGGCATCCAAAAACGCCTTTTATGCGTTTTTATCAGATTGAGTCATTTAATTGATAACTTTATCATCGGTAGTGAAAGGCATGCAAGGATTCACTTCTTTAATAACTTCGTAAAACAACCAAAAGATGATCGAAAAAATATCCGAAGACGATTTGAGTCAGGCACTTGAATCACTAAAAGACTGGACTTATGAACAAAAATTCCTTTGCAGGAAATTTGTTTTTAAGGACCATATGCAGGCTTTTTCATTTCTTTCCAAAGTTGCGCTGATTGCGGAACGGTTAGACCACCATCCGAACTGGTCCGGGGTTTATAATGAAGTAAAGATCCGGCTTAGTACGCACGATGCAGGCGATGTGACAAAAAAAGATATTCAGTTTGCGGTTGAAATAGAAAAGGCTTTAGTTTAAGTATACAAATGGTCTGTGGCAGGCATCAACGGCGTTGCGGCATTAGGAATCAGGTTGCCTGTTGCTGTTATTCAAATTGACGTCGGATAGAAAATTAAATTACTTTTCGTAGCTTCGTACGGCATGTTATCGCCGATTCCCACGCCGATTCCCAGGGCAATAAACTTCAAACCAAACTGAAACAAAATGAAAAAAGAAGATTTTACGCAGTTGTCTACGGACGAATTAATCAAGAAGAAAAAGACGGTTTCGGTCGTGACGGGTACGTTAGCCGGGATGCAGATTGCATTGCTTGGACTGGGCATCTGGATCACTATGCATCAGGGATTTACAGCACTTGTTGTGATTCCGGTGGCACTTTTGCCTATCCTGATCATGAATTTTAATATGATTGCCGATATTAAAAAGGAATTGGCGGCGCGGAACCTGAAGTAGGGACAGCGCTATGGCAATCGATACGGCGGCTCAGAATATTTCCCTAAATTTGCCGCATGCCAAAAGAACTGCTTATACAGGTGCCTCCTGAAACTGCTGCAAACCAACTGCTGCTGTTGGCCCATGTGTCGAAACTGATCCGTACCTCTGTGGCGGATATACAGCACATTACGATATTAAAACGGTCAATCGACGCACGGCAGAAGGCGATTAAGATCAACCTGAAAATCAATATCTTCTTTACGGGAGATGCCTTTACCCATGAAAAGCCTGAACTTCCGGAATACCCAAATGTGGCTCATGCAAAAGAAGTGATTGTAGTAGGCGCAGGCCCGGCGGGATTGTTTGCGGCATTGCAATTGATTGAACTGGGATTAAAGCCGACTGTGGTCGAGCGCGGTAAGGATGTGCGCGGACGCCGGCGTGACCTGAAGGCAATCAACCGTGACCATATTGTCAATGAAGACAGTAATTACTGTTTTGGCGAAGGCGGTGCAGGTACCTATTCTGACGGAAAATTATATACCCGGTCTAAAAAACGCGGCGATGTAGACCGCATCCTTCGGCTGCTTGTTGCTTTCGGCGCCACGGAAGACATACTCGTCGACGCGCATCCACACATTGGCACCAACAAGCTCCCACAAATCATCAGCGACATCCGCGAAAAAATTATCGAGTGCGGTGGCAAAGTCCTTTTTGAAACCAGGCTGACCGACATCCTCGTCAAAAATAATGAAGTGCAGGGAATTGTAACCCAAAACGGCGATACCATTTCGGCCAATAAACTGATCCTGGCTACGGGACATTCGGCGCGCGATATCTTCGAACTGCTTGACCGCAAAAAGATATTAATCGAAGCCAAACCATTCGCTTTAGGCGTCCGTGCCGAACATCCGCAGGAATTGATTGATAAAATCCAATACAGCTGCGACTACCGTGGCGAGTTCCTGCCCCCGGCGCCGTATTCGATTGTGAAACAGGTAAACGGCCGCGGAATGTACTCTTTCTGTATGTGTCCCGGCGGTGTGATTGCGCCTTGTGCAACAAGTCCGGGAGAGGTAGTCACGAATGGCTGGTCACCGTCGAAGCGTGACCAAGCCACCGCAAATTCAGGGATTGTCATCGAGTTAAAACTCGAGGATTTCAAGCCATTTGCTAAATTCGGCGCGCTTGCCGGAATGGAATTCCAAAAAAGCATTGAGCAGAAAGCCTGGCATTCAGCAGGACAGACGCAAAAAGTACCCGCACAGCGTATGGTCGATTTTAGCCAACAGAAATTATCATCGGATATTCCGAAAACATCATACGTTCCCGGAACGACTTCGGTCGAACTCGGTCAGGTATTCCCGGGATTCCTGACACAGATCTTGCGAGAAGGATTCGTGGAATTCGGGAAGTCAATGAAAGGCTATTATACCAATGAAGCCATACTACACGCGCCCGAATCGCGTACATCGTCACCAGTCAGGATTCCACGTGATCCTGAAACGCTTGAACATCCTCAGATCAAAGGACTTTACCCTTGTGGAGAAGGCGCAGGTTTTGCCGGAGGGATTATTTCCGCAGCGATTGATGGGGAGAAATGTGCGTTGAAGATCGGAAGTTTGTAAGTTCGTGAGATCGTAAGTTCTTAAGCCAGGATAACTTCCGATCTTTTGAACTCCGGATCTTTAAAACTTTATTTAAAAAAGTAGGGTGTTCCATTTCTGGGTTGTCTTAGTCTTAAACTCTTAAAAAAAATTGTTATGAAAAAGATCAAATCATTATTCCTGCTGCTGGCCGTTATGGCACTTACCTTATCATCCTGTGCAGACGAAAGTCCGGTGAACAACACCACTAACACCGATGCAAGCATTTCATTAAGGACGACGCTTAGGCAAATTAAGAAAACCATCGGCACCGCCGGAAGGGATGGCAGCGGCGACCAGGCCACTTGCTTTAATTTTGTTTATCCGATTACGCTGTCTTACAATAACGGCACTGTGATTGAAGTGAATTCCTATGATGGGCTGATCGCATTGCTGGAAGCCGAAACCGAAAACTTTTACCTTGAAGGCATACAGTTTCCGTTCCAGGTCCAGGAGGAAATGACGATTACCACGATTAACAACGAGGATGAATTTATGGCATTGGTCCAGTCCTGCGGTTTTGATACCATTGATGAGGATATTTATGTTTTTAACTGCTATCAGGCAGTGTATCCATTTTCGGTTATCAATCAGGATAATCAAACCATCGTGATCAACAATGAAACTGATTTGTACAATTTATTTGCTTCTCCCAATTCAAACTCGGATGATTATATCGTAGATTTCGTGTATCCGATTTCTTTAATTAAGGATAACCAAACCGTTCAGGCAAACAACATTTATGAATTGTTCGATCTTATGGATCAATGTGAAGGTGATACAGATTGCATTTGTACTGCGGATTATAACCCAGTATGTGTCAATGACGGGATGGGGGGCGTGATTACGTTTGGAAACCAGTGTCTAGCCACATGTGCCGGATATACAGAGGCAGACTTTGTGGATTGCGGGATCATCTCACCGGCGAATTTCGGCGGGCTGCTCGGAACCTGTTTCCAGCTGAGTTATCCGGTTCAGGTAGCGTATCAGGGTGCTTTGGTTACCGTAAATAATGATGGAGAATTGCTCCAATATTATGATGCAAGTGTAGAGCAATTACCTGATTTTCATTATCCAGTGCAGGTGATTGACACGCCAGTAAGCTCGATTTCGATTACAAGTGCGGCGCAGTTTTCACAATTTATCAATACCCACTGTAACTAAATTTAAACCGATTGCGGTATGCATTGCCACATGTTTTTTACGACATGTGGTAATGCTTTTTTAAACAGATGGACACACACACAGACAATCATGGGTTATGCGAACCGGCGGCTTTCAGGCTGACGTTTGATGCGCACTATAAAATGCTTCGCAATTTCCTGCTTTTCCGATACCGCGACAATGATCTCGCCGATGATATTGCCCAAAATGCGTTTGTCAAATTGTGGGAAAATTGCGCTATCCTGAAAAAGGAACAGGCGAAAAGCTTTCTGTTTACCACGGCAATCCGGTTGTCGTTAAACCAGCTTAAGCACCAGAAAGTGGTGGCTGATTATCAATTGCAATTGGAACCAAAGATAGCCGACAAAGAATCGCCTCAGTTCTTGATGGAGGAAACCGAGTTCAGGCAGCAACTCGAAAGGGCTATTGGCGCATTGCCCGAGAGACAGCGTGAGGTTTTCATGCTTAATCGGTTTGAAAGCCAATCCTATACCGAAATTGCCGCTCTATTGAACCTATCAGTCAAAGCGGTAGAGAAACGGATGCATCAGGCACTGGTGACCCTAAGAAAAACCACCCCTAAAATTTGAGATTATTGTTATGGAAAACCACGAAACATATTTAGCCGATTGGTTTGAGGACAGAATGACCGATGAAGCCTTGCAACAGCTAATTTCAAAAGAAGAATTCCTTGAATACAGCAGGATTAAACGGGCTATAAAGGGATATGATTTGAAAACCCCGGAACTGGAAAGCCATTTCCAATTGATTAAAGACAAGATGGTGCTGCAAAAGGAGACCACGAAACCAGTCATTGCTTTGTGGAAATACATCACGGTGGCCGCGTCAGTATTTTTGTGTATAGGTGTTTTTGCGTATTTTTCTACAAGCCATTCGGTTATTACAGATTACGGACAAAACCGTATCATTAGACTTGCGGATCATTCCCGGGTACATTTAGATCCAAAATCAGCCTTGTCATACTCTAATTTTTTCAAGTATAGCAGAGACCTGACACTCAGCGGAGAGGCGTATTTTGAAGCAGCCAAAGGAAGCCGTTTTACCGTGCACACTGGGCAGGGGACGGTGACGGTGTTGGGAACAAAATTCAATGTAATCGCTTCTGATGATTACTTCGAAGTGCATTGTGATGAAGGTAGGGTCCGAGTTGATGCCGGTACATCGAGCTTTATACTAACACCGGGTAAGAGTGTCCGTGTGAATGGTGGCAAAGTAAGTCAATGGGAAGGGGAACGGAGTTACCTGAAGGTTTCAGAGCGCAGTTTTTACAGGACACCTGCGTCAGTTGTCTTTGAAAAGATAGAAAACCAGTACGGGATTCATATTGATTTCCCTGATAAAATGAGACAGGCCAGTTTTACCGGTGCCATTTCGAACACCGATTTCAACAAGGCCATGCAGTCGATTTGTTTACCGCTGCATTTGAAATATACCCTTCAAAGTCCCGGTAAAATAACAGTAACGAATGAATAAGGTTCTGTTTTTCTGTCTTTTACTCTTTTCCAATCTTATCATGTCACAATACAAAGTGAAATTTGGATGTGACGGGATGGCTTTAGAACGGGCGATTCCTAAAATTGAGAGGAAGTTCGATATAAAATATTCGTACGCCGACAGCCTGGTCGTCGATAAAAGGATTTCGCTGCCGGAAAAGGAATATTCGATAGACGAAATCAATGCTGAAATGGAACGGCAAACCAGTTTGCATCCGGAAAAAATCAGCGAAAGATATTATGCTTTGGTTTCCTTTTTGGAAGGTGGTGAAGCAAAACCAGTACAGCTGAACGAGGTCATTGTCGGTTCGTTTCTCACCGACGGAATCACCAAAAGCAACCAGCGTTTTTTGCTGTCGCCGCAGAAATCATCGGTATTAGCCGGCGTTACGGATTCAGACATCCTGCTTTCTTTACAACAGCTTCCCGGTGTGAAGAGCCCAAATGAAACCGCGACAGGGCTTTACGTGCGCGGCGGGTCACAGGATCAAAACCTAATCCTGATAGACGGCATCAGGCTGTACCATCCTGGGCATTTGTTCGGGATGATTTCCGGTATCAATCCCAATATTGTGAAGAGCGTCAGCTTTTATAATAAGGCTGCTAGCGCCAATTATGGCGAAAGGGTATCGGGTGTCATCGACATCAGGACGTCTGGGAATCTTGAAAAAGACGTGAAAGTCATTGGCGGAGTTAACGCGCTCAATGCCGATCTGTTTATGCAGCTTCCCATAATAAAAGGCAAGCTGGATATTCAGGTTTCCGGCAGAAAGTCGTTTACAGAAGTGTGGAGAAGCACAACTTTTAACCAGCTTGCAAACAAGGTTTTCCAGAATACCGACTTTAGGTCGTTCAATGACCGGAATAAGTTTCGGTTTTATGATTTTTCAGCAAAGGTAATTTTTAAGCCTTCCGAGAAATCGCTGCTTACCTTCACCGGCCTGTCGATCAACAACAACCTGAATTACAAGTACAAAATTGTTGCCGATAGTACCTCCAATCAGCAAATGCAAATCATCAACGATGGCTACAGTCTTCATTGGCATCAGCAATATTCGAAAGCATTCTCCCAGGAAATTTTGGCATATTATTCGGTGTATGATTTTCAGTATTCAAAGAAACAGGTCAATGAAATCACCTCTAATTTTGAAGTATTTAAAAAACTGAACAGGATTGTGAATTCCGGCGCGGAACTAAATTTCATGTCCCTATTGAGTCCTTCGATGCAACTCGATTATGGATACCAGATTTCCGGGAATGACGTGTCCCATTTGTTCAATACGTACAATCAGGATGTCGGGATCGATCTAAACCAACGGCAGCTTTTTAACGTGCTGCATTCGGTTTATCTCAGCCACAACTACACACTGAAGACCTGGCGTTTCCAGACCGGGCTGCGGTACAATTATTTTGCGAGGATTGGCGTCAGTACCTTTGAACCGCGGATTTTTGTGCAGGATAAGATTACCGGCGCATTTGCATTGCAGCTGTCCTTTGAGCGCCGGAATCAGTTCATGAACCAGGCGCGGGAGAACAGCATCAATGACCTGAGCCTCGAGAACTATGTCTGGGTGCTTTCCGATAGCGGGAAGTATCCAATCCAGAAGGCAAACCAGTTTTCCGTTGGAGGCATTTACAAAAAGGACCATTGGCTATTGGATATCGATGGCTATTTTAAAACCATCGACGGGATTACGGGATTGAATTTCGGCTTTTTTAATCAAAATGAAAACCAGACTTCTAAGGGAAAGGGATTTACCAAAGGGGTTGAGGTTTTTATCCAAAACAAATCGGATCGTTGGAATACATCACTAACCTATTCATTCCAGGATTCGCAGCATAAATTTAGCGGGATTAACAATGGTGGTTACTTTCAGGCAAATAATAACATCGCACATGCCGTAAATATGAACCTGAATCGGAAGTGGAAGAAGTTTTCGGCGGCATTGGGCTGGTTTTGGCACACCGGAAAACCTTACAGCGCCGTCAATGAAAGGGGTATGACAGAATCATTTAATGCGGACAACCTGCCAGTCTACCACCGGATGGATATTTCATGCGAATATGCATTCACATCCGGGAAAGTGAATTTTAAAACCGGGTTTTCGGTGTATAATCTGTATAACAGGAAAAGTCTAATCAGCCGTGAATACGAGCGGCAATACTCGACGTTTACCGACCTGGCTAACGAGCGCTACGAAAAACAGGATTATTATTCCCTGGGCATCACCCCGAACCTATTTTTTAAAATGAGTATTTAAAAAAAAGAAAAATCGGGAAACTCCCGACTTTGATTACTTTATTTTGAGTTGGTCTTTGACCCAGGTTTCAAGCTTCCCCTCTTTATCCAACGTGGCTAATTTGTCTATTTCGGGATCGCGGTCGCTTGTTTTTTTATATACCCTGATGACATTCCTCAGCGCTGCAGCATTCAATTTTATTTTATCCTCTACAGCTCCGGGAGTCTGAAGTGCATACTTTGTCCATCCAAACATAAAAGCCATCAGTAAATCACTGTTTTCCTGATTGAATTTTAGAATTGCTGATGACATTTCTACGCTGACGTCCGGGGTTCCGGTAAGCCATTCCACAAAAAACTGTGTGGCTGCGTTTTTACTTTCAATGTCTGAAGGATTGCTCTCGATCCAGGTGATGCATTTGATGATTTCAGCATTGTATTTGCTGTAGTCCGTCGCGTTTCCGAATTTGTATACAGGTACCTTATAGTCCTGGGCGAAAGAAGAAAGGCTTGCGACTATTAGTAAAACTGATAATAGTTTCCTCATGTGATTGTTGGTTTTAGATTTGGTGTAAAAATAGCAAAAAGAACAACAGGAGGTTTTTCCTAAGCAAAATAGTGGGAAAGGGAATTGCTCCCCCCATTAAAAAATTCAAGTTTACCTTAAACAAATCCCAAATTCACAGTCATGATTTGATGCCCGTTACTTTTTTAGTATTTTTGGCTGCAATAGAATTAACATGACAGAAGAACAGGTTATATTGGTTGATGAGCATGACAACCAGATTGGCTTAATGCCTAAGCTTGAAGCCCACGAAAAAGCGGTGTTGCATCGCGCATTTTCCGTATTCATCCTTAACGATAAAAAGGAAATTATGCTCCAGCAGCGCGCCAGCCAGAAGTACCATTCGCCGTTGCTCTGGACAAACACCTGTTGCAGCCATCAGCGTGAAGGCGAAACCAACATTGAAGCTGGAACAAGACGACTGTTTGATGAGATGGGAATCAGGACCGATTTAACGGAATTGTTTCACTTTATTTACAAAGCGCCATTCGATAATGGCCTTACCGAACATGAACTCGATCACGTAATGATCGGGTATTACAATGACGAACCTGTTTTAAATACCGAAGAAGCCGAAGCCTGGAAGTGGATGTCAGTGGAAGACATAAAATCTGATATGCTGCGTCATCCGGAAATTTATACTGTTTGGTTCAAAATTATATTTGACGAATTTTACCATTATCTCGAAGCACATACCTTATAGAACACTATGAAAGTAACCATTTCCCGAAAAGCCCATTTTAATGCCGCGCACCGACTGTTCCGTAAAGACTGGACCGACGAAAAGAACAGTGCTGTTTTTGGGAAGTGCAACAGCCCGAATTTCCACGGGCACAACTATGAACTAATTGTGAGCCTGACAGGTGATATTGACCCTGAGACCGGCTTTGTCATGGATATCAAGAAACTGAGCGATATTATCGAGAGCGAAGTCGAAGATGCCTTTGACCACAAAAACCTAAATCTGGACGTGCCTGACTTTAAGGAACTGAATCCTACTGTCGAGAATTTTTCGGTAGTCATCTATAACAAGATCAGGGCCCACATTAAGGCAGCACATGACCTCGAAGTCACGCTATACGAAACGCCACGTATATTCGCCACTTACAGGGGGCAATAGAAATTGTACAATAGAATATCAAAATTGTATTAGTATTTCTCGTACTGAAAATTGACATTTGCTTAAACCAATAAAATAGTCTTTATGCTGTATCCAATGCAATTTGAATCCATACTGAAAGAACGGATTTGGGGTGGACAAAAACTAAATACACTTTTAAATAAACCGATAACATCTGAAATTACAGGCGAAAGCTGGGAGTTGTCGACTGTCAAAGGCGACATCAGTATCGTTGCCAATGGTGAAAACAAGGGCATGCCGCTGACTGAAGTCATTGAAGCGGCGCCGGAAGCCATTTTGGGAAAGTCCGTGCACCAGCGTTTCGGAACAGATTTCCCTTTATTGTTCAAATACCTTGATGCCCGCGAAGACCTGTCGATCCAGGTACATCCTAACGATGCGTTGGCGAAAAAACGGCACAATTCTTTCGGTAAGACGGAAATGTGGTATGTGATGCAAGCCGACCCCAACGCCCGCATCATTGTTGGGTTTAAAGAAAAGTCAAGTCCGGAGCAATACCTCACAAGCTTAAAAGACAACAGCATTATCTCCATCCTTGACACCATTGAGGCAAAAAAAGGCGATGTTTTTTTTCTTGAAACGGGCACGGTTCATGCGATTGGCGCAGGGCTTGTGATTGCGGAAATTCAACAGACTTCAGACATCACCTACAGGATTTATGATTTCGACCGAAAGGATGCCAACGGGAATACCAGGGAACTTCATGTCGACCTGGCATTGGACGCGATTAATTACGACGTGGTTCAAACGCAGAAACAATATGCCAGGACACCAAACCAGTCGAACCCAGTGGTAGACTGCCCTTACTTTACAACTAATTTTATTCCGCTTGATGGGAAAAAGCAAGTTGCACAGGACGGAGATTCTTTTCGTGTATTCATGTGTACGGAAGGGAGTTTTTCTTTGGATACCGGAAACGGGCATTACGAATACAGCACGGGCGACACCGTACTTTTGCCTGCGGCTATCGAATCCTACACGATGGAAGGGAAGGCCACGATCTTAGAAATTTATATTTCCTAGGCTAATCCAAAGATAATGTGTAGTTTTGCACCAAATTTTAAAAATACAGTTCAAGATGGCAAATGTTAGAAATTTAAAGAAAGACATCAATTACGTTTTAGGCGATATCATAGAAGCGGTTTACCTTTTCGAGATGTCGACTTCAGGGCAACCAACACCAGAAACCAATGCATTAATCGATGAAGCGCTTGCTGCATTTGATGCTTTGATTGCAAAAGTGAATGCTAAAAACGTTGAAAATAAAAAAGCACACTTTAAACAGATCAGTGCCGATTTAGAACAATCTGCTAATCAGCTTATTGCTAAAATCAACACGCTGTAATTAAATTTAACGATAAAAAGTGTCCATATTTTTTTGGAATTTAGAAAATCAAAATTATATTTGCACCGTTAAGTCGCCGGTGTAGCTCAGTTGGCTAGAGCAGCTGATTTGTAATCAGCAGGTCGTGGGTTCGAGTCCCTCTATCGGCTCCAAAAAAACCATCACTTTTTTAGTGGTGGTTTTTTTTTGTGATACGCTCCATGAGAAGTTTATCCCGAATGCCTGGCACTTCGGGAAGTCCCGCTATCGGCTCCAGAAAAACCATCCGCTTGTTAGGTGGTTTTTTTAATCGGGCTTCCAAAAGATCCTGCTATCGGACATATTACGAGCGGCCTGAAATAAAAAAACCATCCGCAATAGGATGGTTTTTTACTTTTGGTCAACAGGACTTATTGCCCCATTTTTTTTCGCTCATTATAAAAAGCCGTCAGCTTTTTTCCATAGTACGAGGAAGCCACTTTTGGAGACATTGCCTTGTAAATGATTTCGAGGTATTCCAATCTGATATTGGGAATGTCGGATAGCGTGATGTAAGGTGCAACCTCATACTTGCCGTTATTTTTAGCGAAATTTACCGCAAACAGGTATTGGCTTTTTGTCGTGCGGTTTTGTAATGCAGTAATGCTGTCCACACCGGTGGTCACTTTGGCATGCTGCTTCCGCAACAATATTTCTGTCAGGTCCAGGTTTTTTCCCGTATAACGCGCCAAAATCTTGCGATAGTCCTCATACAGTTTCTGGTTTTTTGACCCAGTAATTTTTGCCTGTGTAAAAAACTGGTCAAGCTTCGTGTCGATCGTCATCTTCCCGGGTTCGGCGAAAAACGGAATTTTGTCATCTAATGAATTGGTAACGCCCCGATCCAAAACCAGGTAATACATTTCCGGCGACGGCAGTTCGAGCCAGCTTTCAAAATGGGAATCGCCGTCAATGTTGATGGTGTCAATCGCAACCAGGCTGGTGTCTTTAATATGCTTAATATATAAGGTGCCCTTCTTCAGACCTTCAATATTTCCCGTTATTTGGAGGTTTCCTTTGGGTTTTTCTTTGGCACATGACGCCATCAACAGGCACAATCCAATGGCCGAAACTATTTTTCTCATTCGTTTTGATTTAACTTCTTTCCATTTAGCCACCTTGGCCTGGAGTGGCGCAAAATAATGAAAAAATCCCCAATCTCTTTCGAAATCAGGGATAGAATTAATTTGTTTTTTGAGGCATGATCCGGCTGTCCGCTATATCTTTTCCCGGCGAAAGGGCCGGAAAAAGGATGCCGCTTCCATCCGGGCCAGCGATTGTGCCCATGTGGACTTATTTTTTCAGCCAAGCATCTTTTAATGCGGTTTTGGAGGTATCGGTAAACTCAAAGTCCGTAATGCCCATCCTCGCAAAATAGTCCGCATACGGAATCGGCGTTTTCCCCGCAACATACGTGGTCAGGAATTCCCCCACTTCAGGATATGTCAATGAAGTTATTTTCGGAAACAGTTCGGAATCATCAAATGCCTTGTGGACGCCATACTCCTGAGATAATTTTTGCATGAGGTCAAGGATGCCGCGTTGTCCGTTACTCTTTTCGCGTATGATGATGTCGATGCACATCCCGATCAGGGCGCCTTTTTCATACACGTTATTGTATTGGGCTTTGTAAGGCGGGACAAGTACGTTGCGGCTCATTTCGGTAAAAGACATCGTGTCGTCCATCGACCTGGCATTCCGGATCTTGTCCCGCATTCTTTTATAAAAATCGGGTTCCGTAATCAATCCCTGATTGACCTGGAACAGGTTTGCGAAATATTCGGTAACGCCTTCATACATCCATAAATGTTCTGACATCTTTGGGTCATTGTAATCGAAATCCTGGATTTGCTTCGCGTGTATGGTTAACGGTGTTACAATATGGAAAAATTCATGTGATACCACGTCTTTCATTTGCTCATCCATCGTTTTCTTAGGAAGCAATTCGGGCATTACCACAGTTGTTGCCGTCGGGTGCTCTAACGCGCCGAAGCCTTTCGCGTCTTTTTTTCTCAAATCCGTAAGGTACAGCAGCACGCTGTATTTTTTGGTGCTGTTAAAACTGCCCAGAAAATTCTTCTGCGCCGTCATCATTTTTTGCATTTCGGGTGTAATCATGGCTGCAGTGTATTTTCCGGTCGGGGAGTAAACACTGATCAGAATATCCATGCCGTTGACGTTGAATGTGGTGTGGTCAGGCTTCGAGTACATGATGGGATTTTCGACCAATTCTGCGTAGCGCGGTGTCGTAAAAACATCTTTTGCATCGCTTTTGTCGCTATCGGTCATCGAGGTTGCTCCCCACAAAGTTGTCGGATGTTCAACGGAAAGCGTATAAGGAATCTGCAGGAATTCTTTAAAATAGCCGATAAAACCATGCGTGTTGAGCAGGAAGTTTTTCCCATCGTCGATATTGGTGCCGGCCGGCGAAAAAATATCATGAGTGTACTCCACGTCAAAGGTGTCGTTAACCCAATAAGTTACCTTTACAAGCTTTTTGGCTTCGCTGATGTTCCAGGAATTGTCGCCATCACGGACTACGGTAAGCTCTTTTCCACTAGCGTCAAATGCCTTAAAATCATCAACAAACTTCCCGTAATTATCAGTAGAATAAGTTCCAGGAACCGTTTTTGGAATATTATACGTGATGGTTTCAACATTGATTTTTGGAGGTAAAACCGTAACCATAATTTTGTCATCCTGTACAATATTGAGGTCAATGTCAACCTTAACAGATTCAGTAATGGTCGCTGACGGCTTCTGTGCTTTAGCCTTCTTTTTCTGTGCTTCTGCAGTAAAGCCAGTCAGCAATAATATAGTAAACAGCGTAGCGAAAGTTTTTCTCATCCTTTTGATTTTTTAAGCATAAGTCAAACTTACCACGGTTCTGTTACAACTCAAATCGATTTTATGAATTGATTAACGACTGTAAGGAATTTTGGATTTTCCGGCAGATCGGGTTTTCCGTACGAGGCAGCATTTTCTGCATCACCATTTTCAATCGTCTTGAGCACATGATTCATATTCGGAATCAGCTCCAGCGTCGCGTCTGGTTTCGCCGCATGCAACAATTCCGCTTCCGATACGGCAACCTGTAAGTCCTTTGTGCCATTCACGAGAAGTACAGGGATTTTAAGTGCCTTGATGTCCTGCTGTGGTTTGTATTTCATCCAGGAAATCATGTAAGGCTGGACACTTTCGCGAAATAGGAATGCCATGGATGGGTCGTCCAATTTGAACGTTTTTCCATCCTTTAAGATGGCGAAATACTTGGCCGCACTGTCCCGCATCTGCTGTGGCTGCGCTTTGAGCTGGTCCATAATTACCTGATCAATTGGCCTTCCAGAGCCTGCAATTGAGATATATCCATCAGCATTGCCATTCGCTGCTTCCATCCCAATTAAGGAACCTTCACTATGCCCCGCAACAATGATTTTAGAATATGTTTTTTTGGCTTTGAAATACGCGATGACATCTTTGGCATCTTTGATAAAATCTTCAAAGTTCAGCGAGGATTCGTCCAGCTTTCCAGTTTTGGCCATGGCAAGAATTCGTTTGTCATAGGAGTAAGCGGCATTCCCGTTTTGGGCGATGGATTGCGCCAACATTTTCAGCGCGTTGTTGTTCATTCCGGCCTGATTGCCATTCCGGTCGGTAGGGCCGGAGCCGGCAATAATAATCACCAATTTTGTATTGGCAGATGGATTTGCGGGCGTAAATAGTGTGCCTTTGATCAGGTCATTCACAGCGACTTCAGACTCCTTCACAGTATTATTTTGTGCGAGAGCGTTTAAGCCCAAAAACGTTACGAGCAGGATTGTAAATTTTTTCATAATGGGAAAGTGTAAATGATTAATATTTTCGAAATGATTTCAGCGATGATGATGGCGCCAATAAACGCCAACACAGCCGTGGTGCCTTTTGCATTACACGCCACTTTATAGCCGTTCCACAATAAAACAAAGAACCAAACTAACAACAACAGAGACAATGCGGAAAACGCCAGAAAAAAAGCCATGTCCGGAATGGCAAAATTCGTTTGATTGCGCATCGCCATTTCCGTAATAGCCATGGTTTCTTCGTACATACGATTGTTATAGTTCATCGGTGGGATGAGGTATAACGGGAATCGTGCCACGAGAACTGTCGAAAAGATGTCAATAGAACGTGTTTTTGGATTGATGGTTTTTGCGGCAACGAATAAAGCCATTCCGAGGCATGCAGTATCCAATACAATTTCGAGGAAGGGGATATGCAACGGTACTGCATCAGCAAAATGAATGTCGAGCGCGCCATCATAGTGCGCGTTGAACTGGTATGCAAGAAAACAGCCTGCAACGGAAATTAAAATTCCGAAGATTAACTGTGTGTTCGTACTGAACTTCTCAAAAGGATTAAAAATGATTTTCATGGTTAAGGTTTTTGTTTGATATGCTTTACCTTTTCGATGATGTCATCGAGTTTGTTACGTACAGTCGGATAGCTATTGCCCATCTGAGACGCCATCTCTTTCAGGCTGCCGCTGTTCACAAAGAACTGTAGGATGAAATTCTGGTCTTCTTCAGTCAACTGCAATAAAATGGGGAGCGCATAGTTGCCTGAAACACTGGTGCCACAATTGGCGCAGGAAAGTTGTGTGACAGATAAACCATTTTGGCAACTCGGGCATTCAACGGGAAGTTTTGGAATCATCAGTTTGTGATTTGATGAGACAAAGTTAAATAAAATTTAAAACAAAATAAATATTATTTAAATAAAAATTAATTTAGTGTAATAATATTTTAATTTAGTGCGGTTGGAGATAGGTGTCCGCTGGAATTCACCCGGCACTTTCAAACCTGGGGTAATGCTATAAAAAGAAAAAGCCCCTTTGTAAAGGAGCTTTGATGGGTTAATCAAATTTATTCTTTATGTAATATTTGCCGTCGAGTTCGTCGTCAAAATCGTCAATTTTCGGTGGTTTTGGTTTAGGCTTGCCTGCCATTGCCTTTTTCTTCCAAAGCTCATATTTATCTGCGGTCAACCTTTTTTTCATGATTTCAAGAACCTCCTTTTCGGCGAAGCCAAATTCTTTCTTGATAATTTCAAACGGATTTCTTTCTTCCAACGCCAACGTAAACAGCCTTTCTGACTGTTCCCTGTCCAACTCGAGATGCTTGCTCTTTTTCATTATTTGAAAATTAATTCAGATAAAAACGACAATAATTTTTTTTAGGTTTTGATTTCAATATCAATATTAATAAAAAAATGGTTTACTTTTTTAATCGTCTGAAAATTTTTCGCAAGGATCATCTTTCTGTATCACGTTGCTTTAAAAATGGGATTTTAAGCAGGAACCTCAGGTTGTTATGCTGCGTGGCGTCCATATGGCTGTCGATACCATAAATAATTTCGGCTCTTTCCAGGTATGAAAAGGTGCCAAACAGCCTGTCCCACACTGAAAAGATGTTGCCGTAGTTTGAATCTGTGTAAGGCAGCATATAATGATGGTGCACTTTATGCATATCCGGGGTCACGAATATCCAACTCAACACTTTGTCGAGTTTTTTTGGAAGTGCGATATTGGCATGATTAAATTGCGAGAAGACGACAGACAACGATTGATACATAAAAACCATCCACATGGGTGCGCCCACAATCAGTGTTCCCAATACGGTAAACAAAAATCGAATGACGCTTTCGCCGGGGTGATGCCGGTTTGCTGATGTGGTATCAACCCAGGTATCGGTGTGGTGGATCAGGTGAAAACGCCAGAATAGTTTAACCCGGTGTTCTGTAAGATGCGATAGGTAGGCGCCAATCAGATCCAATAATAACAGTCCTGCAATCGCATATACCCAAATACTCATTTTTGGAATCAGGTTTAAAATACCGAAGTTATTTTCGGTTACCCAATCTGCCGTCATTAATAACAAAAACGCGAGCACAAAATTTACGATGATCGTAGTAACGGTAAAAAAGATGTTTATTCCGGCGTGATGCCATTTTTTGTATTCCAAATGCAGCATCGGCCTCAGTCTTTCCAGTAGCCAGAAAAAAGCAATCCCGCCAGCCAGGATCAACGCCCGATGCAATGAAGGAATTTGGCTGAAATAATGAACGATGTTTTCCATAAAAAAAGCATTTTCTCAAATGTACTTTTTTTTTACAGTAAAAAGGAACATTTAAAGCACGATCCTAAAAGTCAGGTTAATGCGGGTGCCGGTTGGCCTTGTCGTTTTAGGAACCTGGTGCTTCCAGAAATGCTGGGTGGTACCTTTCATTAATAACAGACTGCCATGTTCCAGGTTAATTTTGATTTTCTGGTCAGGGATTGTATTGTGTCTTAAATGGAACGCTCTTGTTGCCCCGAAACTCACCGATGCAATCACTGGGTTTCTTCCCAATTCTTTTTCGTCATCTGCATGCCAGCCATTGCTGTCCCTGCCGTTGCGGTATTGGTTCAGCAATACGGTGGTAAAACGCGCCTCAGTAAATTGTTCGACTGTCTCTTTGATGTATGTTAGTAAAGCATTCCAGTGATGGGGTTTCATCACGATGCCAGAATAACCGTATGGTTTTCCCTCGTTGCCGTACAGCGCCGTAAGCCGGGGTTGCAAATGGGTTTTGCCGAAAAGCGTAATGTCATCCTGCTGCCATTGAATCTCTGTCATCAAATGCCGAAACAGTTCATCTGCTTTATCGGCAGTAAATAGGTTGTGGTAATATACAATTTCTGCGTCCGGCACATCAAAAATAATGGGCTCGTTGTCATGGTCAAATAGGGAGGCCATTGGTGTAGATATAAGCCCAGATAATCAATACTACCTGCAACGGAAGTCTTAAAAGCAATAGCCATTTCGGCATGCGCAGCGAGGCATTTTTTTCGGTATACATATAAATATTTGCTGGAAAAACGGCGATGAGTAAAGCGATAAGGCCCCAGGCCGTGTATGCTGAAATAGCAGGAATGCAAAGACCGATGGCAATGACGATTTCCGCTGCGCCGCTGGTGTAGTTTATTGCGGCATGCCATGGCAGGTAGGGAGGGATAATCTTCCTGTAAAGCTGTGGCTTCCTGAAGTGATTCAGCCCGGCCAACAAGTAAATGGCCGCCATTACGTATAGATGCCAAGGTAAAACCATCCCGATTTGTTTTTGCCTAAATTACAAAAATTAATCCCCTGTCCGTTTGAATTTAACATTCATCACGACGATGGCCCCAATAATCATCAGGATGCCTGCCCACTGTACCATAAGCACCTCTTCGTGCAACAGGAAGTAGGCCATCGTTACAGAAACCGGCAACTCTAACGACGATACAATGCTTCCCAGCCCAATGCCGGTCAATGGAAATCCGGCGTTCATCAGCATCGGAGGGATTACGGTTCCAAACAATGCGAGCAGAATCCCCCATTTGAAAAATATGTCGAAATTAAAAGGTGTGTGTTGTGTGGCCAACGCAAAAATAAGAACCAGCACTGCGCCACCCAGCAACATATACAAGCTGCGTTGTGCCGAAGAAATATCCGTGGCGATGCGGTTCGCCGTAAACATGGTGGTTGTAAACGAAGCGGCTGCAAGCAGGCCCAAAACAAGTCCGCGCCAATCCGGGAACGATTGTGCATCGATTAGGTTCGTTGCCAACACCGTTCCAATTAAAACGATTATGACGGCGAAAATCTTAATTTTGGACGGCAACTTTTTTTCGAGAATCATTTCGAGCAGTACGCCCATCCAAACAGTCTGCATCAGCAGCACAATGCCAATAGAAACCGGGATGTACCGTACTGCGAGGTAATAAAAAATACTCGTCAGGCCGGTCGAAGTTCCTGCGAGCATTAGATGTTTGACGTTTGTTGCAGAAGCTTTTTTAACTGCTGCGCCGTTTTTCTTCTTCTGAAAAGCATTGATAAGCAAAATTGCTGCAATACCCAGGACAAACTGTGCGGTAATCACTTCCGCGGGAGTAAAGTGATTGCCACTCATTCCGGTGTCGTCATACGCCATCTTGACAAATGTGGCAAGCATGCCATAACTCGTGGCACCTAATCCCACCAGAAAAACCCCTTTCAGTATATTTTTATTTGTCATCTGCTGATTTTTAAAAAGCCGACAAAGATAGATTTTAAAATGTGAGTATGAAATATTTTTAAGGTTCTAAAATAATTCTGCCCGGTTAAAGTTATCAACGTTACCTAAACCGATAATAATGAAAAACATACTGTTTACGCTGTTGTTGTCTTTTGTTTGCTGTAAAGAATACAATGGGACGCCGGCTGCCCCAAAAAATTATTCCAAATATGAATCTGAGGCGCTGTCTTTCTGCAAATCCAATGGTTTTAATGAGGACTATTTTTTCCTGATTGATATGAGTATCCATCCCGGCAAAAACCGGTTCTTCGTATACGATTTTAAAAGCAATAAGTTTACTTATAAGAAGCTTGTTACACACGGAAGCTGCGATGTCGTCAGTGAAAATCCTGAAAAATGGGAGAAAGCGAAGTTCAACAACGCGAATGACAGCCACTGCACGGCAAAAGGAAAATACAAAATAGGGAAGCGCGATTACAGCAGCTGGGGAATAAAGGTCAAATATTGGTTGCATGGCCTTGAAAAGACCAATGCCAATGCCGAAAAAAGGGTGATCGTCCTTCATTCCTGGGACGCCGTTTCAGACGAAGAGGTGTATCCCAAAGTAAGTCCGTTGAGTTGGGGCTGCCCGGCAGTTTCAGATGCATTTATGAAAGTGTTGGACGGTAAGTTGAAACAAACTCCGAAACCCGTTTTATTATGGATCATAGGCGATTAGGAAACTGTAACTTTTCTCCGGAATCCTGTAAAGGATACCAATTTGTGTAACCTTACTTTGTAATGTAATCATATTAAAAAATTACATTATGAAAACCACATTTAGAAAATACACGACAGGATTAAAGGGGTTGTTGATAGCAGGCTTGTTTTACGCAGCAATCCCCATGGCTTCAGCCCAGGCAAATGGGCAGGTTGATCAGGATCAATTGCAACAGCAACCGCCAAGAGAAACTCAACGTGAAGTCGAGACGGCAGCGAGACGGGACGCTGCGAAGGCTAAAAGTGAAGCCGAATTCCAGGCGGAAAAGCAGGCAAAGGACAAGGGACGAACCCAAAAGCAGACAACCGCTGAAAAACCGGTATCTGACACCATAAAAAAACCAAAAAAAACCAAGCCTCAGGTTCAGTACGAACCGAAGCGCAATTAAAGTTGAAAGGGCTGTCTCAGACAGCCCTTTTGTTTTATATGTTATTTAATTTTGCCAATTAAACATGGGAAACGCTCACGCCACCGTGGCTCCCAAATACATCCTGCAGCATTTGCTTTAATTTCCTGAAGTCACTCAGTTTAGTAATGTAATCAGTAGCGCCGAGGTCTTTTGTCGCGATCTTATCCTGTGGATGCGAAGAAGTACTGTATACAATAATCTTACTCTTTTCGCTTTCTGGTTGTTTTTTATATTCCTTCAGGAACTCATATCCATTTAGAAGCGGCATGTTCAGGTCTAAAAAAATGAAATCCGGGGGAGGTGGGTTTTTATCGATATGTTCCAGGGCTTCACGGCCATTGTCTGCAAGATCACACTCAAAAGTGGGGTATAGTTCATTAATCGCTTCCATCAAAAAAGACTGATCGTCTTTGTCGTCATCTACTACAAGTATTCTCTGTTTCGTCATGCTGCAAATATAAAGATTAAATTATAGTTTTACAGGCGGTCGTATTTTTGCGGCACCCGCCTTTTTTATGGGGCAATAGTGGAAACAAATACAAGTAAATTGCGTGATGCAGCATATTTAAACCTCGCCTATTTTAAATTTTAAATCGATTTTCTCTTTAGCGCTAGTAACTTGTGCATACGCAAACTGCAAAACGATTTTGAAATTGAAACGACGACGAGCGCCATAACCTTATCAAATAGGTTAAAACAAATGTAAGCTAAAAGTGACTAAAATTATAAAGCGGACATGCAAATATTATAAGAATTTATAGTAATGTTATAATAATGTCAAGGTGGTTAAAATCCGCATATTAGTGATAAAAACTTGAAAAACAAATAATTAGAATATGGAAATAAAAGTACAATACGAACTCATTAAATCCTCAAGAAGGGTGCTTCTTGATTACTGCAGAACATTCGCGGTCGATGACTTCACCAAGGTCGATGTCACTTTTGGTTTTGGAAGTGTCAGAAATCTGCTCGTCCATGTTGCCAATACTTATGAGTGGTGGATTGGTGCTCAGGGTCTGGGTGATCATAAGCCCTTTACGCCCTACGATGCCATCAGTACTGTTGATCAACTGGAAATTTTATTTGTCACAGTGGATCAGCTGGTGGAGGATTTCTGCCTAAAATATCACAACGATTTAACCTGTGAGATTCCGGTATCGCTTCGAAAGCAGTCTTTCAATTCCACACCATTGGAGTTATTCACCCACGTCATCACCCATGAATTTCACCATAAGGGACAGGTACTGACGTTAAGCAGGCATCTCGGTTACACACCTGTCGATACCGATATCATAAGATGATCAGTTTAGCATTTGCCTGACGATCGAAAACCCAATAAAGGTGGCTGAAATGCCTATGAAAATACTTGCACCGGCATAACCGACTGCAATCATGGGCTGGTCATTCCGCAATAAGCTCATGGTTTCATACGAAAAAGCAGAAAATGTTGTAAATCCTCCCAGCACACCGGTGGCGAGGAACAACCGCCAGTCCTCTGTAAGATTCCCTTTGTCAGCAAATCCGTAAACGACACCAATCAAAAGACAGCCGAGGATATTCACTATAAAAGTGCCTGTGGGAAATTCTATACCGGGTTTCGACTGAAAAAAACCCGAAAGCAGAAAACGGGAAATGCCGCCAATGAAACTTCCAATCCCAACCGCGAGCAGTGTTTTTATCATAATTAAATCCTGTTAAAAGAATATTTCAGCCAAAAATAACCAATCCTGCCTAAAATAAAGACACCAGCAAAATTCAAATTTCAGCATGGTCTTTATACCATGGCATATCAAAAGCGGGCAACGTAATAAATATTGACATCATAAACCTCACGCTGTGCAATAAGCCAATTCCAAAATATCCATTCAGGCGGCATTTTTCATGGTTGCAGCAGACCTGCTTTCGATGACCAAAATCACAGCTGTCCCAAGCGTGTAAGCCACAAGATCCATCCAGGCAAAACCGGAGCCTAAAATGAGTTTTGCCGCCAGGGAATTTTTTAGTCCTAAATGCACAATAAGGTGAAAATATTGTGAAACCTCAATAACATAGGAAAACAGCAGTACACCCATAGCGGTTTTAAACCAATTGAAATTGAAAAACGATTTCACGAAACAATACAGCAGGATGACTACGAGCAAATCACCGAAGTAGGGACGTACAAGCTGGTCATGAAAGTACCCGGCGATAATGCATTCGGCAAGAAATAGCGCAATGAACCAACAAAAGTAACGAACGTGTAATCCGAAAGCCTGCTTCATATTTTCATTTGATATACTACAAATGTAATCGACGAATGATTAAAACCGTAAATTTTATCTAAATTTAACTGCCGGAAAAAAACCGAAGCATTATCCAATGTTTACAGAAACTTACACCGAAATCCTCCTGGAAACAAGCCGTGATGCCATCTTAATCATGGAGCGTGATTTTACCATTACAAAGGCAAATAGAAATTTTTATGCTAATTTTAAATGTGTCTCCGACCAGATACAAGGCAAATCTTTTTTCGAAATCAATGGAAAGGCCTGGGATAAGGATGACATCCATAAACTCTTTGAAAAAGTTATTCCAAAGGAAAAGCATGCGGAAGACCATGAAACCCTTTTGACCTTTCCGGAAAGTACCGGTGACCGATGCCTGGTCCTAAACGTTCACCTAACAGATGCGGACGAAAAAAAACCCGCTTTAATATTCCTGTTTATTGAAGACATCACCGAGAAAAGGCATGCCGAAGCGCAACTCATCGAAAACGAAAGGCGCTTCACCCAGCGGAAGCAGGAATTGGAGCAGTCACGTTCGTTTTTAAATTCAGTGTTGAACTCCACCTATTATGGGATTGCAAGTTATGAGCCACTCCGGAATGCATTCGGGGAAATTGAGGACTTTAGGATTACGTACACCAACCAGGAAGTGCCGGGTAATTTTGGGCTTTCCGTGCAGGATGTGGTGGGCAAAACATTTAAGGAGGTTTATCCCGGCGTATTTGAAAATGGCATATTCGAAAAAGTAAAAAACTGCCTCATCACCGGCATCCCAAATACGTATGAAATTTCGGTCGCAGACAGAAATCATGAACTATGGCTCACGGCCGCAATGGAAAAGGTGAATGATACGGTGACCATTACCTCCAAAAATATTACTGCTGAAAAGGAGGCAGCGCTGCAATTGGAGCGCATGAATACACTGTTGTTTAATAAGAACAAGGAACTTTCCTCGTTTACCTATATCGCTTCTCATGATTTGCAGGAACCGCTTCGGAAAATCAGGATGTTCATCAGCAGGATACTGGAGGAGGAAAAAAACTTTTCAGACAATACACTTGCCTATTTTACCAACATCAACAGCACCGCTGTACGAATGCAAATGCTGATTGACGCGCTGCTGAGTTATTCGAGTATGGAGTCCGGAATCATAAAAACGGAGCGAACAGACCTGAATAAATTTGTCAAGGAAGTTTTGGCTTTAATCGACATTTCGGTCGGGGAAAGTGGCGCCGTTTTCGAAATTGGCACGCTTCCCACGGTGCAGGTCGTGAGAATTCAATTCCAGCAATTGCTCTTAAACGTAATCAACAACGCGATCAAATACCGTAAACCGGAGACCGCGCCCAAAATTAAAATTGCTGCCGAAAAAGTTGAGAACAACAATTTGAAATTCTGGAAGATTACAATTGAGGACGATGGCATTGGCTTCGACCAGCAGTATGCAGAAAAGATTTTTGAAGTATTCCAGCGCCTGCACGGAAAAAAGGATTATGGAGGAACAGGTGTCGGACTTGCCATATGCAAAAAAATTATGCTAAACCATCACGGCGATATAGTTGCCGAGGGAATACCGGGCGTTGGCGCAAAATTCCACATTTACATCCCAACAAAAGGCTGAAATGTCACCATTAACTCGCTACTGGGTAGGCCGAATTATTTTTACGTGAGTTAAAAGACGTAATACCTGACTTCTGGCTCTGTTCTAATATAATGTCTGCGCGGTGCTTCAGCTCAACACCTGCATTACAGTCACAAACAACCGTTTTAAAACGGATCAGCTCCGCAAAGTGGGTGTATTCGGAAGCGCAAAACCATCCCACTGCGACGCTTTTTGTCCTCGCCTGGCGTGGTAGTAGTTTAAAAACAGCATCGATTGAGGAAACATTTGGCCTGAGGACATGCAGGTTGTCATTTAAGATAAGGAATTTTGCAGGATTCTCTTCTGGCTGAAATGAAATCGGTTTTTCAATGTAAAGGATTTTCGCACCTGCATTTCGGTCCAGAAATCTCAGTGATTTTTTATACGTTTGGTCCCAGCTGCCGTCGCAAAATACCATCATGTCGTATACAGTATGGTTGTAGATGATTTCAGTTGGTGCAGATGTGTTTTTAATGTGTAGGTTATCTGGATTTTTCATAGCGTTTGTGTTGAATATTAATTTTATTCAAAACTAAATCGGGCATCTGTCATAAAATTATACGGATTTTAAAAAAGTTTATGGAATTACAATTTCAAATGGTTGCCGGGTTGTAGAGGTGCTATTACATGATATAATCTTTCCCACTAATTTCGTAAGATCTAAAAGGAGTTTGTTTACGAACTTCGGTACAATATAACTTTATAGCCATGGAAATTCAAGCAGCCCATAATGAAAATGCAACCAATCAACCGGTATCCGGTCCGACTTTGAATGAAAATTATACCCCGGATAGTACAACAGGTAGTGGTTACAGTGAAGCAGAGCGGGAAGTAAACGATGCTACTTTACAGCGAAATCCCGCTGACCCTCAGCACGCAGACAATGGCAGGATTGCACTCGTAAATAAATACAATATAAACGATAAGGCACATTCGGATAGCAGCGAAGAGGATTTTGTGAAAACCATTTCAAACCACCACCATGCTGATGCTGCAGATGATCTCAAAAGCGACTCGGAAATATAATTTCAACATACTATTCCTGCGGATTGACAGACTTATTCTCGGTTGCTTTTAACCCTACATACGCGGCGGAGCTAATCCCCATCAGCGTGAGTTCCAGTTCGCCAAACTCGATAAACTGTTGGTTGGTAAAGAAATAATTCAGGAAAATAAGTCCGAAAATCACGTTGAAGGCAAATGCCTGAAAACGGTGTACGCTAATGCCATTGCCATCTGATATAATATCAATGATGAAGTTACTGCTGTGATTTTTATCCTGATGTCTTGAAGCATTGGTAGACTTATCCGTATTGTCAATGATTTTAGCGGCGGTTATGGTGCCAAGGCTTATTCCGAGGAGAATGAGGCTTGACTTTGTTAGTTTGATAATTTGTCCATGTTCGCCATAGTACATACTGAAAGTACACACGATAATCAACGTCCACCAAAGCAGTTGTGTGTTTGCGAAACTATATGGTTTCACCTCGCAGTCCGTGCCATCTTTCAAAATATCGCTTTTAAATGCAAGCAGAACGCCAACCAGTGTAATTGCACCGGGGAGTAAGTAGTAGAAAATTGTTTTTGGATCCATTGCTGTCTGTGTAAAATGTTGTGCAACAAAGATTAACAATCGCCATTAGAAATAAAATACCCTTTATAGGGTATTTTACAAGCTATAAAAATCGTACTTGCTTTCGATGGCATATCGAATAAGGTCCGATTTGCCATGCAGGTTCATTTTTTTATGGATGTTTTTCCGGTGTGTGCCTACAGTTTCACTGCTGATGCAAAGCTCTGTTCCAATTTCTTCCGTCGTTCTGCCTTCTCCAATCATCCTCAGGATCTGCTTTTCCCTTGTTGTCAGATGGGCACTGTTGTGTGCGATGGCATCGTTTGCGATAATGGCATGGTCGAAATAAGTATTGCCGACATGCACCGACCGGATTGCGTCCTGCAGTAAAAATACCGATGAACTTTTCATAATGTATCCTGAGGCACCGGCTTCTTTCATTTGTGTGACGGCAATATGCTGGTCGAACATGCTGAACGCGATGACTTTGATTTCTGGGAATTCATTCTTGATGATTTTGGTCGCAGCAATACCGTCACATTTTGGCATCCTGATGTCGGTCACAACTACTAATGGCTGTGTCCTGCGTACCAAATCCAACAGCATTTCGCCGTCCTTCGCTTCTCCAATGATACGGATGTCATTTTCAGGCTTTAGGGATAACCTGATTCCGTCGAGCATCGCCTGATGATCTTCGGCAATAACCACTGTGATCATATTTTTAGTGTTTTGGCAAAAAAAAAAATAATTTTGCCGGTTTTGTGTTTGGTTTATCGGTTATTTATTGCGCACTCAAATTAGTAAAAAAACTAATACAACTGAACATTTTTTTAAAGTATGGGCGCTAGGATTTCTCATCGCTGTTATCTATTAAGTCGCTGAGGTGCAGCCTTAAGGCATTGACTGAAATGCTAATTTCCCAAAACGAAATACCTAGCGACACCAGCAGGCACAATAAGCTCAACCCAAACAGATAAATTCCTGATAACTCCTGTTCGAGAAACAAGAGCAGCATCGCAAAAACAGAAAGGAATAAACTTAAAACGCCGAACATCTGCATATAACGGATTAATGTAAGTCGAAGGTTCAGGTTTTTTATTTCGAGTAGCGTTTTCGAACTTTCCTTCTGCTCGTAATGCTGGCGTAAGCCGCGCACAATAGTCGCGATCGTAAGAAACCTGTTTGTATAAGCAAGTAAAATAAGCGATGTGGCGGAAAACAGCAGCGCCGGTGTTTCGATATGAAGCGTCATAGACTAGGGAATTAGCGACTGCAAGGTACAAAACACGTTAAAAGAATAGCCGGAATCTTGTAAACTTATTTCATTTAGTTAACAAAGCATGGGCCTTGAGAAGTATAATTTTATATTCGAATGTAAAAAAAACTTTATGGACTCGATCAACCAACAACAACCGGAAGATAATTTTAGAGATTTGCAGGGCGCTGAGGCGCTTCAGAAAATTAAGGAACTTGCCAAAAAAGCGGGCTCCTGTTTTTTTTGTACCAACATCGTTTCAGGAAAGCCTTTCCAAACGCGTCCAATGGCAGCAGAAAAAATCGATGATCAGGGTAATTTCTGGTTTTTAAGTTCCAATGACTCTCATAAAAACGAAGAAATTGCTTCGGATCCTCATGTACAAATGTTGTTCCAGGGATCGTCGTACAGCGACTATATGACGCTTTATGGCACTGCGACAATCAGCACCGATCGTCAGAAAATAGCAGAATTATGGGATGCCACCATGAAAACCTGGTTTACTGAAGGACAGGATGATCCACGAATCACAGTAATTAAATTCGTGCCTTCGGAAGGATATTATTGGGACACCAAACACAACATGGCCATTGGTCTCCTAAAACGGACTTATGGCGCTATTGTTGGCGAAACCTATGATGATTCTATAGAAGGAAACATCATGCCGTAAACGCTGAAAACAAAGAAAGCCGTCTAAAACAAGACGGCTTTCTTTTATAAAACACACACAGGGTTATTTAATCAACTCAAAACTTCTTTTGACGAAAGCGGTAAGTTCTTCCCCTTTGAGTAAATTTTGAGACAATCTTGCAAGATCCAGCGCCTGTTTTACCAATGCCGATTGTGCTTCGTTGTCTTTGTTGGCAAGTATTGCCGTCGCCAAATCTGAGTTGGTATTGACCACCAGATTGTACATTTCCGGCATATTGCCCATGCCAAACATTCCGCCACCACCGGACTGGCTCATCTCTTTCATACGGCGCATAAATTCTGGCTGCGTAATCAAAAATGGCGCAGCCTGACTGTCTAAAGCTTCAAGTTGCACACTATAAGTAGGCTGAGGCGCTATAGTTTGAACGATAGTTTTAAGTGACTCTTTTTCTTCATCAGAAAGTTTTGAGATAGATTCCTGATCAGTTTTGATGAGGTTATCGATGTGATCTGAATCCACGCGTACAAAAGTCAACCCATTGTTATCACCTTCCAGTTTTTGGATGACGTGCGACACGATGGGCGAATCAAGCAACAGCACCTCATAGCCTTTTGCCTTTGCTGCCTCGATGTAACTGTGTTGCGCATCCTTGTTGCCGGCATACAGGATTACTAACTTGCCGTCTTTATCTGTTTGCTTGTCCTTTAGGCTTTCTTTCAATTCGTCAAGCGTGTAATACTTGTCATCAACGGTGGGATAGAGGACAAATGAACCTGCTTTTTCATAGAATTTTGGTTCGGATAGCATCCCATATTCCAGAACGATCTTGATGTCGTTCCATTTTTTCTCAAAGTCTTCGCGGTTTTCCGTAAACAAGGATTTGAGTTTGTCGGCCACTTTACGCGTGATGTAGTTTGAAATCTTTTTCACGGCGCCATCGGCCTGAAGGTACGAACGCGAAACGTTCAATGGAATATCCGGTGAATCGATAACGCCTTTCAGCATCGTCAGGAATTCCGGAACGATTCCTTCAACATTATCGGTAACATAGACCTGGTTTTGATACAATTGGATTTTATCCTTCTGGATTTGCAAATCAGCACCAAGTTTTGGGAAATACAGTATTCCGGTTAAGTTGAATGGATAGTCGACGTTTAAATGAATATTGAACAAAGGCTCTTCGAACTGCATCGGGTACAATTCGCGGTAGAAGTTTTTGTAATCCTCGTCAGTCAGCTCGGAAGGTTGTTTTGTCCAGGCAGGATTTGGATTGTTGATGATATTGTCAACTTCAACAGTTTTGAAAACTTCATCTTTGTCGTCCTCGGCAACTGATTCTCCTTTTTTCTGTTCAACTTTTTCAGTTTTCGTGCCAAATTTAATTGGGATTGGCATGAACTTGTTGTACTTGTTCAGTAGACTGCTGATTTTGCCCTCTTCTAAAAACTCCAGGGAATCTTCGGCGATATGCAAAATGATTTCGGTTCCGCGATCGGATTTATCCGAAGGCTCCAGCGTAAACTCTGGGCTGCCATCGCAAGTCCAATGCGCTGCCGGTTCGTCTTTGTATGATTTAGTAATGATCTCAACTTTTTCCGCAACCATAAAGGCGGAATAAAATCCAAGGCCAAAATGGCCTATAATTCCGGAATCTTTCGCAGAATCCTTATATTTTTCCAAAAATTCCTCTGCGCCGGAAAACGCGACCTGGTTGATGTATTTTTCCACCTCTTCGGCGGTCATTCCGACACCCTGGTCGATGACGTGAAGTTTCTTTCCTTCCTTGTCAATTTTTACTTCAATGATTGGATTTCCATACTCGACTTTAGCTTCGCCAATGCTGGTCAGGTGTTTCAATTTTGACGTGGCGTCGGTAGCATTTGAAACCAGCTCACGAAGGAAGATTTCGTGGTCACTGTATAAAAATTTCTTGATTAAGGGAAAGATGTTTTCTACTGAAACATTAATTTTTCCTGTTGTCATAGTATAAAGTTTTATTAAAATTGGTTTCTATCCGCATTTCAAATAAAAGACCAAATTTTAAAATGTGACAAATTGTCGCGAATGCTAATTTTAATAATTAATTATCAAATCTTAAAACATAAAATTAAAGTTGGGATTGTATCTTTGTACTTGTTAAATTTAAATTCACCAAAACAATGAGAAAATTACTATTATTATTTGTACTCGCGATTTCGGTTGCTTCCTGCAAGTCGACATCCGCTACAAATACCAAAACAGACACGAAAGCCCAGGTCGCTATTAAGGGGAATTGGGTCCTGAGTTCAGTGAGTTATCCCGGCTCAGAATACATCAGGGTGCTTTCTTTCCAGATTGCAGATTCAAAGTGCTTTGAAGGAAGCACCTGGAAGTTTATTTCGAACAACAACAAAGGCGATATGGCATTGACCGCTGCCAATTGTACGTCGTTCAGCTCACCGTTTACCTGGTTTGTAAATAAAGACGGTCAATTCGTGCTTAAGCTGCTTAATGCGGGTGAAAAAGCCAAGAAAGTTCGTGACGGCTACGTGCTCACGCTGGCCAACCAATCGGAATCCTCGTTCCAGTTGTTGGATAAAATTGATGTGGGTGGAAAAATGACCAATGTCGTTTATCAATTTAATAAAGTAAACTAAAAACAAGAAAATGAAAAAATTATCAATAGTAGCATTGGCGATGGTGATGATGTCGTCACCTTTATTTACGAGCTGTGAAGCCGCAAAAAATACCAATAATGCGCAACGTGGCGCAGCAATCGGTGCAGTGGGCGGCGCCATTTTAGGCGGTGTTCTCGGAAATAATGTAGGAAAGGGCGGAAAAGGTGCCCTTGGAGCGGTACTTGGTGGTGTTGTCGGCGGTGTTGCCGGTGGTGTCATCGGTAACAAATTGGACAAACAGGC
>NZ_NKJE01000042.1 GCF_002256285.1 Flavobacterium sp. BFFFF1
ATAATTGAACACGTTCTTGAAGGTATAGGCGGTATACACCATGTAGCCCGCCGTGGTATGTACCATTCCCTTTGGCTTGCCGGTCGATCCGGAAGTGTACAGGATAAACAATGGATCTTCTGCATCCATGATCTCGGCCACATTATTGTCCGAAGCTTCATCCAATAGCGGCTGCAGCCAGGTATCGCGCCCCGCAACCATATTGATGGCTTCGTTCGTCCTTTTTGCGACAAGCACATGCTTCACTGATGGGCAGTTTTGCAGCGCCTCGTCTACAATGCTCTTTAAATCAATTGTTTTGTTCCCCCTGTAACCGCCGTCGGAGGTGATTACCATTTTGCATTCAGAATCGTTAATCCGCGTCGCCAATGCCGTGGCGGAGAATCCTGCAAATACCACCGAGTGTATCGCGCCGATCCTTGCACACGCCAACACCGATACCGCGAGTTCCGGGATCATCGGCAGGTAAATGCACACGCGATCGCCTTTCCTGATACCCTGCTCACGCAGCACATTCGCCATTTTACAAACGCGTTGGTGCAATTCATTGTACGTAATGTGCAAAGCCGGTTCATCGGGATTGTTCGGTTCAAAAATGATTGCGGTCTTTGTACCGCGCCTGGCCAGATGGCGGTCTATGGCATTCTTGACGATATTCACCTTCGCATCTACGAACCATTTTACATCGGCTTCGGCCATATTAAAGTCGACTACCTTTTCCCAATGCTGGTACCAGGTAAAATTTTCCTCTGCGATCTTGCCCCAGAATTTCCTCGGTTCCCTTATCGATTTGTTATAATGCTTAAAGTATTGTTCTAAGCTGTCAATTTTGTAGTAACTCATCTTAATTGTTTTGTTGTTTTTTTACTTAATATTATAAATTCCAATGTGCCCGTGGGATAAAACGGACGCAATTTCTTCAACGATTGCTTCGTCGTCAATAGTCGACGGAATCTGGTACTCAGCGCCATCAGCAATATTTCGCATCAACTTCCTAAGGATTTTCCCTGATCGTGTTTTTGGCAATCGCTGTACAATAACCACATCTTTCAATGCAGCCACGGCACCAATCTGCTGGCGCACCAGCTTAATGACTTCCTGTTCGAGCTGGAAGTGTTCGGTATCTGCACCGAGCTTCGTCACCACCAGTGCCAATGGGATTTGCCCTTTCAGCTCATCATTAATTCCGATCACTGCACATTCCGCAACCGATGGATGCGAGGCAACAACTTCTTCCATCTCAGCCGTTGACAGTCTATGACCGGCGACATTAATCACATCATCAACCCGTCCGGTGATGTAAATGTAATCATCGTGGTCTTTAAAGCCGCCATCTCCTGAGAAATAATATCCTGGAAATCTGTTCAGGTAACCCGCCTTAAAGCGGTTGTTGTCATTCCACAAATCGAGTAAGGTTCCCGGAGGTAACGGCAGTTTGATCACGACATAGCCTTCCTCTCCTGCCTGGAGCGTCTTACCCTCTTCGTTAAAGATCCGGATATCATATCCACATACTGCTTTTCCTACAGAACCAGGCTTTATCAAAGGCATTTCAACCCCCACCATATTAGCAATCATGGGCCAGCCTGACTCCGTTTGCCACCAATGATCAATGGCCGGCACAGGAATGTGCTTGTTGAACCATTCGAGCGTCGCTACGTCACAGCGCTCCCCGGCAAGGAATTGGGTTTGCAGCGAACTTAAATCATATTGTTTTATAAAATTTCCATCAGGATCTTCTTTCTTAATCGCACGGATTGCGGTAGGTGCTGTAAACATCGCATTGACTTTATGTTCGGCAATAATCCGCCAAAAAGTCGAAGCATCAGGGGTCTTTATCGGTTTGCCTTCGAAAATGATTGTCGAATTGCGGTTGATTAGCGGTCCATACACAATGAAGCTGTGTCCCACAACCCAGCCCACATCCGATGCCGCCCAAAAAACCGCATCTTCTTGTATGTTATAAATCTTTTGCATGGAAAACTTCAGTGCCGTGGCGTATCCGCCGGTGTCACGCACAATGCCTTTCGGTTTTCCCGTGGTGCCGGAAGTATAGAGGATGTACAGTGGATGGGTGGCATCGACCGCCACGCAGGGCACTTCGTCTGAACCGTAAACCAATGCGTCATAATCGACATCATAATGTTTAAATGGAATCCTCGCACCCAGTTTCCTGTTGAATACGATGACTTTTTCGGGCTGGTGCGTGGCCTGCGATATCGCATCGTCAACCAAAGGCTTATACGCGATCAGCCTATCAATCTCAATTCCTGACGAAGCCGTGATTATCGCGCGCGGTTTGCAATCATCAATGCGAATCGCCAGTTCATGTGGTGCAAATCCGCCAAACACGACCGAATGTGTAAGTCCAATCCGTGCGCAGGCAAGCATCGCAAACGCTGCCTGTGGAATCATCGGCATGTAAATAACGACCGTGTCGCCTTTTGTTAGGCCTAAAGCCACCATTCCGCCTCCCAGTCGCGCCACCTCCGATTTTACCTCGGCAAACGTATATTTTTTGATGGTCTGTGTAACCGGTGAATCGTAAATAATCGCAGTCATATCGCCATAACCATCCTGTATGTGTTTGTCCAGTGCGAGGTAGCACGCATTCAGCTGTCCATCCTTAAACCAGACGGGATACCCGTTTTCTCCAAAAGAAAGAATAGTCTCCGGTTTTCGGTACCAGTCAATTGCTTCTGACTGTTCCCGCCAGAATCCTTTCGGATCGGTGATGCTGCGGTTGTATATTTCGTTGTAATCCATTTGTTTAATTTTTTTTTTTAGTTTATGCTAAAAGAACCGCCACCTGCTCCACGAGTTTTTTGACTGAAAAAGGTTTGGTCATGTAGGCATCGGCACCAAGGGCCATGCCCTTCTCAATATCACTTTCCTTGTTTTTCGCTGAAAGGAAAATAATTTTGCAAGTGTTGAGACGTGCATCCTGTTTGATAAATTTGATCGTGGCGTAACCATCCACGTTGGGCATCATGATATCAAGCACAATCAGGTTTGGGATTTCATGCTGTAGGATTTCAAGCGCTTCTTTTCCGTCCCGGGCAATGAATACCTCAAAGCCATGCTTCCGGAATGTGTACTCCAGTGACATAATGATATTCGGTTCATCGTCAACGATTAAAATCTTCTTCATGCTATAGCTGGTATTGTGTGGGTAATGTAAATGTGAAACACACGCCGCCGGACTCCGGGTTTGACGCCCAAATCATTCCGTTATGCATCTCGATAATCTGCCTTGAAATCGCCAATCCCAATCCGCTCCCTACCGGCTTCTTCACATTTTGTTCCTGCGATTGGTAAAATTTATCAAAGACCGATTCCAGTTCGTCCGGATTAATCGTTTTTCCATTGTTCCAGACTTTCACTTCAACGTGGAATTCGTGCGGCTCGATGTCAAGCGTAATCTTTCCGTCCCGCGCATCACAGAACTTAATCGCGTTCGATAACAGGTTGGTAATGACTTGAACGATCCGTTCTTCATCATACCAAACGGGTTGGGTGTAATGGGCGTCGTTAAAATTAAAAGAAATATTCTTATTCGAAAACAATTGCTGCAATGGATTTGCCGCTTTGCGAATGGTTTCAGAAAGGTTTCCTTCGTTTAAGTAAATTTTTTGCTTGCCGGTCTCAAACTTCTCGAGGTCAAGGATCTTGTCGATAAGCCTGTTCAGGCGGTCGGATTCGGTGATAATGTTCTGCAGGAACTGTTTACGCAATGCTTCGGGAATTTCATCGTCGTCATGCAGGATTTCGCTTGCCGCACGTATTGCGGTAATCGGTGTACGCAGCTCGTGGGTGACGGTATCGAGAAATTCATCCTTTTGTTTGTCCTTTGTTACCAAAGATTCATTTGCTTTCTTGAGCTGTGCCGAGATTTCTTTTAATTCATCCGACGTCTCCCTCAGTTTTTTATTGACGATGAGATTTTCCTTTGATTCTTCCAGGATACGGAGCACTTCCGGCAGGCTGATCTTGTCTTCTTTGGTTACGCCTTCAATCAGGATTTTCGCGGAGGCTGTACCAATATGCCCCGTCAGCAGGTTCTCAGCAAACTTGATGAGCCTGGCATCGGCCATCGTGTTGTCTTTATCGACGTTGTACTTCAGACTGAAAATACGCAGTGCCCTTTTTGTCCGCTCTTCGCCCAGGAATCGTGTCAATACCTTCTCTATATCCTTGATATACGCCGTTCCTTTCCATACAAATGCATTCTCGTGGTTGCTGATGTAACGGTTGATATCCACATACATTTCGGCATAATTGCGTTCGCGGTAATCACCCCTGAACCAGATGGAGACAATCAAATACACGACAAAATTGAATAGTAGGCTCCAGAATAACGCATGCGGAATCGGCTCCAGATAATCCAACCCGAAAAGCTGGAACGGTTTCAGCAAACGCATACCATAACCATCCATGAATGCAGCGTTGGTCGCGCCCTGGTTCATAAAGAAAGGTAGAATAATCGTATAAGTGCACACTGTCATCCCAGTCAACATGCCGGAGATCGCACCCGTTACCGAGCCACGCTTCCAGAACAGCGCCCCAAAAAATGACGGTCCAAGCTGTGCGATAATTACGAATGATATCATTCCGACGGAAACCAGCGAAAATTCAATTAGGAAATACCGGTAGAAAATATACGCCAGTATAATCAGTAAAAATATCCCGATACGCCTAATGTTGACAATACGCCGGTTGTTGTCGCCCCGCACTTTAACCTTTAAAGCATCGAGGTAACCATAAGGAATCAAAAAGTTATTACTGAGCATCGTAGATAACGTGATCGAGGAAACAATAATCATCGAAATCGCTGCTGAAAAACCGCCCAGGAAGACCAGGACAGTCATCAGGTTGTTGTTAAAGAATTTTGGGATTAACAGCGAAAACATATCAGGGTTCAACCCCTGTCCGTTGAAAAGAATATTGCCGCCCCACGCAATCGGATACACAAAAATATTGAATAGCAGCAGGTACAGAGGAAAGATCCAGATTGCTTTGCGCACATGCTTTTCCGTGTGGTTTTCCACAACGGTCATATGAAATTGGCGCGGCAGCAGGAAAATGGCAAATAGGGACAAAACGCAGAACATGAACCAGTTCATCCCACCCTCGAGTCCGTGGATCGTATTCTTTTCCTTAAAACCCTCAAGCAGTGATGCCTTCGAATAAATATCATGAAATCCATCAAACACAAAATAAGTGACATAAATTCCAAGTAAAAGGAACAGGAACAATTTGATTACTGATTCCATGGCTATGGCGGTTACGACGCCTTTCCTTTTCTCAGAGGCATCACCATAACGGGTTCCATAAAACGAAGCAAAAAGTGCCAGGATAAAAGCCACATAAGTTGCCGTGTCATTTAACACATCATGCGTGTTTTCAGTTGAAGTAACAACGTGAAATGTTTCTGAAATCGCCTTAAGCTGTAAACCAACATAAGGCAAAATTGCGATGATACAAATTATCGTAACCAACGCGCCCAAAAACCGGCTGTTTCCGTACCGCAGCGAAATAAAATCGGCAATGCTTGAAATCTTATTGACCCGCGAGATGCGAATGATTTTCTTTAGCACGATCAGCCATAACGGAAAAGCCATCACTGGTCCAAGGTAAATCGGGATATAGTTTAATCCGGACTTCGCTGCCACGCCGATGCTGCCGTAATAAGTCCATGCGGTACAATACACCGCCAATGAAAACGAATAGACATAGGCATTGTTGGTCCATTTCGAATTCCGTTTCTTTTCTGCCCACTGTGCAACGAGAAACTGGAATCCCATATAGGCCAGGAGGATGCCGATCAGTCCGAGGCTACTCATTGTACTTCCTGATAATGGTGAAAGAAATCAACGCCGAGGCAAACCATATAGAGAACACATAAAAAAGTACTACAGGAAAGCCGAGAAATTCGTCGGAAACATTAAACAATAATAACAATGGCGCATTGAATGCCATCAGCAAAAACACGCTTACCAGTACCAATTTTTGTAAATGCCGCTTTTTCATAGGATAAAGAAACAGCCTTTGGAAGTATTATCCAAAGACTGTTGTCATTATATTAGTGGTGCTTCGGTTTATCGTATTCGCCCATCAGGGCATAGTAGCCAAATGTTCCCAGTCCGAGCACAATCAGCGGTGTCAGTACAAAAAGGATGATGATTCCAAAGACCAGGTCGTCCTGTTTTTCCGATAGGAATTTTGGTAATCCGAATTTGAAGATGCAAAAATAGGCTGCTGCAACGGCCAATGCAATCCAGACCATTCCTAAAACTCTTTTGATTTGATTCATAATGATAGGATTAAATGTGAGTATTTTTCTTGTTGTTGGAGATGTAGATCATCCCGATGACAAAACATACACCGGCGATGACAATCGGATACCACAATCCTTCGAGGTAGAATTCCTTATCGCCTGCGTCTTTTGCATGGGTGACAAAATATGTCGAAATCGCTGGAAGCAGCCCCCCGAAAATACCATTCCCGACGTGATACGGCAGCGACATCGAAGTGTAGCGGATTTTCGCTGGGAACATCTCGACGAGGAAGGCAGCGATGGGTCCGTACACCATCGTGACGAAAATCACCTGTGCAAAAATAAGGAATATCAGCATCCATTTGTCGGCACTATTGATGGTGACGGTTGTTTTCACGTCGGCCTTTGGTTTACCATCGACGACGGCAGCTTTTCCATTTTCGAGCGAAACCGTTTTAATTTCGAGGAACGTTGTACCATCCGTGTATTCTCTGTGGGTAGTATAAATGGAATCCATCGTTTGTTTTTTGTTTTCTTTTAGTTCTGCAAGAAACGTGGATTTCTCCGTAATTTCGGTCTTATTCTTTACACTAGTGGTTTCATACATGCATTTATAAATCGGGCGGTAGAGCAAAATCGCGAGCAGCATCCCTCCCATCATAATGAATTTCCTTCCGACCTTATCACTGAGCCAGCCGAACAGGATAAAAAACGGCGTCCCAATAATCAAAGCGATTCCCAATAAAGTATCGACCTGCGAGGAATCAATCGACATGACCGTTTTCATAAAATTCATCGCGTAAAACTGTCCGGTATACCACACTACGCCTTGTCCCATTGTAGCGCCAAACAAAGCCAGCAACACAAATTTCAGGTTGTAACGGTTGCCGAAGCTTTCCTTTAAAGGATTGGTACTGGTTTTTCCTTCCGATTTCGCTTTGGCAAAGACCGGCGATTCAGACATGTTTTTACGGATTAGGTAGGAAATCCCGACCATAATAATCGATACCCAAAACGGTACCCGCCATCCCCAAGCATCAAATTCTTCAGGGCTTAGCACATTCTTTGTCGCGAGGATCACCATTAACGAGATGAATAGACCCACTGTCGCTGTGGTTTGTATCCAGGATGTCCAGTAACCCCGTTGTCCTACTGGCGCATGTTCTGCGACATAAGTTGCCGCGCCGCCATATTCGCCGCCCAATGCGAGTCCCTGTAGCAACCGCAATACGAGCACGAGCACCGGAGCCATAAACCCTATGGTTTCATAACTCGGAATACAGCCAATCAGGAATGTCGCGCCACCCATCAGAAGCAGCGTGACCATGAATGTATATTTTCGTCCGATCAAATCCCCAAGTCTTCCAAAGAAAAGCGCACCGAACGGGCGCACCACAAAGCCTGCGGCAAAGGTTGCCAAGGTGGATAAGAATGCTGCCGTCGGGTTGTCCGAAGGGAAAAATTTCGTTGAAATCACTACAGCGAGGCTGCCAAAGATGTAAAAGTCATACCATTCGATCATGGTACCCATTGAGGAGGCGGAAATTACTTTCCAGATTCCTTTTGTTGATTTGTTTGTCATAACTTATCGCTTTTGGTTTGGTTTATAAGTAAATCTGCAGTTGCAGTGTAAATTCGCCTTTGGTACCACTCGTTTTATCTACCGCAGTATAAATTGGGCGTGCTGAATACTGCGTGGTGACCTTAGCATGATGGCCATCCAGGAAAAAGTTAGCGCCCACATCGAATTGTGAACTTGCTTTATCCAATGCCTCAAAATTCTTCCTGGTGTAGGCGCCAAAAGGCTGTACCCTTATTTTCGGTTTTTCCGCTTTACAGGGCAACAGGAAACCTGCCTGGGTGTACCAGATGGTCCCCGTGCCGATTGTTGCCTGTGCATTTCCAGCACCAGCTAATGCTTTCGTCCCAGTAAAATTTGGGTCGGAAATTCCTACATTCATAATACCAATATTACGCAAATAATTTGGTCCAAAATCATAGTTGTAAAATACACTGTAAGCAGTGATTGCCATTTTATTTGCTTTTTTTCCGACGGGCATGTCTACGAACGCATCCGCGGCAAAAAGTTTGATGTCATGTTTTTCAATTTGGGAATTTACCGAAGTACGGGTTCCATCCTGTGCATTGTAAAATCCAGCGCCCAGGTTAAAAATCCTTTTGGTCCCGAGATAACTGCCTACTTTATAGGGAAGCACATTCGATTCCGAATCCAGAAACTGGTATTCAAAATACCCGGCTTTTGACCATTCCGTATTCCCGCTGTTGTCGACGGCCACAGCATTGGCTGCATCGGTAACGTTTACAGGAGCAATATTTGTCGAGTAGGGTTTGTTGAAGCTGACGCGGTATTCAAATTTTCCATATTTCCCTTTAGCAAACAGCCCCATCTGCCTGCCAAATTGATCCGAATTGTCTATCAAAGGCCAGTTGAATATCGGTTCGTCGACCATCAGCATATTGAGTGTGGAGGCCATGGTAATCCTCGATAAACCCATGTAATAATGCAGCCCGCCCCCTAAAGACAAACTGAACTTCTTATCCTTCTCGGGTAAAACCAATGTATATTCATTCCAGGCATCATGGAAAAACATTCCCGGCTTCTTACCTACGCCATACCCACCGGTACCACTGCCACCACTTGCACCACCAGTATCAAAACTTTGGTTGTTGATGCCGAAATGGGCGACAATCATATACCGTTTGGATAGTTGTGCCTGAATTAAAAACCGAAGCCTTCGGTTGCCAATGTCGGTGCTTTTAGTCGACGGCTCATCGGCTATCATCGTTCCGGGATTCATTTGCGTCGATCGCAACCAGATCTGGTTCCATGCTATAAAACGCATGTATTTACTACCATCCTCATTCAGGGTAAATTTCATTCCGCTGCCATATTCAGGCGAACCCTGGCAAAACCCTGAGGACCAGGTTAAAGCCAGCAAAGCGATTGTAATAATTTTCTTCATCAAAAAAATTGTTTTTGGTTGATTAACAGCAGCCAAATTCAATTTTTAAACGTAAGAAAAAAATTATTGTATATATTTTTGTAAATAAGTATAGTTATTCCTTAAAACGTTCCCATTTTATAAGCATAAACTTGTCACCCAGTTCGGTAATTATCATCCCGGCTCCGGACAATAACGACTTGTTTTTTACGTATTCTATGAGTTCCAGGTGATTGAAAATCTTATAAGTAGGGTGGTAATAGCCGTGGGATGGTTTTTTTACGCGATACTCCCTCACCCAATTGCTTACAGTGACATGTGAAACCCCGATGATCCTTTCAATTTCACGGTAACTCAACCCCTCAAGGTAAAGCTGTAACGCCTTAGTAACATAATAATCATCGATCTTTTTACCGAGTTTATTAACTGTAAAATAATAATTGCATTTTTTACACAAATACCTTTGGCGGTCTTTAATTACGCCACTTTTTACAATATGTTTATCCTGGCATTTAGGGCAACCTGAAATGTTCATATATATAAATTTTGCATAAATATACTAATTTTGCAAAATATATTTTCAGGTATTTGTAATTTTTTCACGTAATATTTACGATGTCGCTATTTATTCGAATATAAAAAAACACTTTCTGTAATCGATGGCTGACACAATACCCAAAGGGACTCCGGTTTTTTATAGAAAGGGATTGTTTTTTTTCAAACCAGAAAGCAACGTAGTTCGTGTAATTTTCCGTTATTTGTGACAAACAATAACTATTACAATGCAGTTTAATCCGAACGATATCGAGCCCAAGGCGATATACAAACTACTCACCGGGATTGTGATTCCCAGGCCTATCGGCTGGATTTCGAGTATCAGTCCCGAAGGTATTACGAATCTAGCCCCCTTTTCTTTTTTTAACGCAGTCGGTGATGACCCACCTCACGTAATGTTTTCAGCGTCAGCATCGGGAAAGGCTAATAAGGATACCTTGAATAACGTGCTTCAAACCAATCAATTCGTCGTGAATATGGTTACTGAGGAATTGGCGGAGCAAATGAATATGACCGCACATGCGTTGCCGCCTCACGAGAGCGAATTTCATTTCGCAGGCTTAACTCCCGAACCTTCATTCAAGGTCCTGCCACCACGTGTTAAGGAAAGTCCAATCACCATGGAATGTGAACTGGTCCATCATTACACGCTTGAGGATAACAAATTTGGCGGCTCAACGATAATGATTGGCCGCATCCTGATGTTTCATATCAAAGATGAATTATTGCTCGACGATTACAAGATCAATCTCGATCTATACCAGCCCATCTCTAGATTGGCCGGGCATCACTACGCCAAATTAGGAGAACTGTTCTCAATAAAAAGAAATTAATTATGACAGCTGGTCATGTTCCGCTGTGTGAAAATAGATTATGAAAATTACAGTAATTGGGGGCGGTCCCGGCGGATTATACTTTTCAATCCTGACTAAAAAAGCCATGCCGCAGGCACAAATCGATATTTACGAACGCAACAAAGCCGATGACAGTTTTGGTTTTGGCGTCGTGTTTTCCGATGAGACCTTAAGCGAATTCCTGACGCGCGATCCCAAATCGTATGAGCTGATACGAAGTAAATTTGCCTACTGGGATGACCTTGATGTTGCCCGCGACGGCGAAGTGGTCAGGATTACCGGCAACGGATTTTGTGGTTGTTCCAGAAAAACACTATTGCAATTGCTGCAACAGCGGTGCGTCGAAGAAGGTGTCGGGTTGCACTTTGAAGCCAATGTGGATGATCTTTCCGCTTTCGCAGATGCTGATTATATTGTCGCGTCGGACGGTATCAATAGTCAAATTCGTGAACAGCATTCCGATGATTTTGGCACCGAAATCGATTTGAAGAAAAATAAATTCGTCTGGCTGGGTTCTACAAGACCGCTTGATGCGTTCACTTATTTTTTCCGTTCTACCCCGTTCGGGACATTTGTCGCCCATACCTATCAATACGAGCAGGGAATGAGTACCTGGATTTTTGAATGTGCTCCCGAAACCTGGGAAAAGGCAGGATTTATTACGACGGATGAAGAAAGTACCATTAGTAAATTAGCCGAAATATTTAAGGAAGAACTGCAGGGACACGGATTGATATCCAATCGCTCGCACTGGCGGCAATTTCCCGCAGTTACCAATAAGCATTGGTCGAAAGACAATATCGTTTTAATAGGTGATGCCAAAGCTACTGCCCACTACTCCATCGGATCCGGGACAAAATTGGCCATGGAAAGCGCCATCGCATTGTCAGATTCCATCGTCGAATTTAGTACTGACAAGGAAAAGGCATTTGCCAAATATGAGCAGCTGCGCCGCAATCGCGTTGAAACCATCCAGCATGCGGCCAACGTTTCTCTGGATTGGTTTGAAAACATGGATCGGCATATGCAGCATGATTTTATGCAGTTTGCATTCGGCGTCATGACACGAGCAAAAAAGGTCACCTTTGAAAACCTTGCGATGCGCGACAATTCGTTTACCGAAAAAGTGTTGTCCGGTTTCAACGCTGAAAGCGAAATAAAGAACACACCCCCAGCTTTCACTTCTTTCCAATTGCGTGATATGAAGCTCGAAAATAGGATTGTGATGTCGGCCATGGGGCAATACAGCGCAAATGACGGACTCGTCAATGACTGGCATTTTGTGCATTATGTGGCCCGTGCCATTGGCGGTGTGGGTTTAATCATCACCGAAATGACCGCGATTTCACCTACTGGACGTATTACTCCCGGTTGTGCCGGAATTTGGTCTGAAAAACAGGTAATTGCATGGAAAAAAATCACCCATTTTGTTCATGAAAATACCAAAGGTAAAATCGGAATCCAAATAGGGCACTCCGGAAGGAAAGGCAGCATAAGTGTACCTTCAGCCGGGAATAATATTCCGCTTGAAGACGGTTGGGAACTCATTTCTGCCTCCCCTATTGCGTTCGCGGAACAAATGCCGGTTCCGAAAGGAATCGATGCTTCTGATATGGAAATTGTGATTTCAGAATTTACCCGCGCCGCAATCAACGCTGATAAGGCAGGTTTCGATATGATTGAACTGCAGGCGCATCACGGATTCTTATTGGCTTCATTCCTATCGCCTTTAACCAATAAAAGAAAGGATCATTTTGGCGGAAGCCTTGAAAACAGGCTGCGCTTTCCTTTGCAGGTTTTCCATGCGATGCGAAAAGCTTTTAATAGCGATAAGCCAATGTCCGTAAGAATTTCCGCTTCCGATTGGGCGGAAAATGGCATTACAATGGAGGAAGTGATATCGATTTCAAATGCGTTTAAGGAGGCTGGTGCCGATATCATTAATGTTTCCACGGGAAATACCGTCAGCCATCAGAAACCACAACTCGGACGCATGTGGCAAACGCCATTTTCAGATACGGTCCGAAACACGGTTCATGTCCCAACAATTACCACTGGGTTTATACAGGATATCGACCAAATCAACACCATTCTATTAAATGGCCGTGCCGATTTGGTAGCGTTGGGGAGGCCGTTGTTGCTCGATCCCAATTTTGTCCGCCATGCACAGGCTTATGAAAACTTCCGCCCGGATGATATTCCGAAGCAATATATTACGGGCACTTCACATCTTTATCCGCTGCACGCTTCGGATAGGAAAGAAAAAGAAGGCATGAGGAAAGCGTTGAAGCCGGAAAGCCATAAGACAATTAATAATTAATAATTAATAATTGATAATTAACAATTAACAATTAACAATTAACAATTAATGAAGCATTACGAAGACAATTTCGCACACATGCATTTACCGGATGAATCGCTTCGTCCGGACATCGTAATCGATCATCCCGATTTTCAGTTTGACGGGAGTTTAAATTGTGTCGAGAAATTACTCGACAATCATGTAAAGCAAGGCCACGGAAATTCCATAGCTATCCGCACTTTCGAAACCACCTGGACCTATCAGGATTTATATGATAAATCCAACCAGATTGCCCATGTCCTGACAAACGACCTCGGTTTTGTTTCCGGCAATCGGGTGTTGATTCGTGCAGCGAATAACCCAATGTTTGTGGCCATTTGGTTTGCGGTTTTAAAAGCGGGCGGAATTGTGGTGGCGACCATGCCGCTGTTACGCGAAAAAGAACTTTCGGTCATGATCGAAAGTGCCGAAATATCCCATGCCTTCTGTGATTACCGACTCGAAGACGAGCTTGCTGCTGTAAAGTCACCTTTCCTTAAACAGGTCATTACGTTTGATGGTACAGAGACAACAATGTCAAAACTGGAAACCTTAATGCATAACAAGCCAGCCGCATTTCAGAATTATCACACCATGGCGGACTCGGTGGGATTGATCGGCTTTACTTCCGGGACTACAGGAAAGCCTAAAATGACTTCACACTTTCATCGCGATATATTGTTGATCTGTGAAGCATTTCCAAAATATTCGCTGCAGCCAAAACCCGAAGATATTTTTACAGGAAGTCCGCCATTGGGCTTTACGTTTGGTTTGGGGGGATTGGTTTTATTTCCGTTTTATTTTGGTGCGTCTACCTTCTTAATAGAGAAACCTTCTCCCGAATTGCTGCTGAAGGCCATTTCAGAATATAAAGTGACCATTTGTTTTACGGCACCGACGGCCTGGCGGATCATTACAACTTTGGTAAAAGATTACGATATATCGTCGCTTCGGAAGTGTGTGTCGGCGGGCGAGACCTTGCCGCTTAAGGTTTGGGAAGATTGGCACGACGCCACAGGCCTGAAAATAATTGATGGCATCGGGTCCACTGAAATCCTGCATATTTTTATTTCATCCCACGAGGAAAATATGCGCAAAGGCGCTACCGGCGTTCCCATTCGCGGTTACGAAGCAAAAATCATCGATGCCGATGGAAATGAATTGCTGGCCAATGAACCCGGGCGGCTTGCCGTGCGCGGCATTACCGGTTGTAAATACCTGAATTCGCCCGAAAAGCAGCAGGAATATGTTGAAAACAAATGGAATATTACCGGCGACATTTTCCGGAAAGACGAAGACGGTTATTTTTGGTTTGTAGCGCGTGGCGACGATATGATTATTTCTTCCGGCTATAATATTGCCTCGATTGAAGTTGAAAGTGTATTGCTATGTCATGATGATATTGCCGAATGTGCTGTTGTCGGGTTGCCTAACGAAGAACGCGGCATGCTCGTTTGTGCTTACATTGTGCTCAAGGATATGGCTAAAGCCAGTGACGACCTGGCAAAATCGATACAGGAATGGTTTAAGAAAACCGCGGCGCCGTATAAATATCCACGGGAAATCCATTTTGTGGAATCATTACCAAAAACGGAAACAGGAAAGATTCAACGATTCAAATTAAAATAAGCCATGATATTTACCAAAAATGAGAAAATACGCTTCAAACACGTCGATTATGCCGGCATTGTTTTTTATCCACGTTTCCTGGAGATGCTTAACGATTTGGTTGAAGACTGGTTTGACGAAGCGCTCGACCGGCCTTTTTCCAAAATTCATGAAACCAATGGCATCCCGACAGTGGACTTAAAAGTGCAGTTTAAAAAAGCGGCGCGTATTGGTGAAGTACTGACGAAATCGCTTTGGGTCATCAACCTTGGTGGAGCGTCGGTGAATTGTGGCTTTAAGTTCGAAGATGAAAATGGAAAAACCTGTCTGGAAGGCGAAGTCACATTAGTGAACGTAGCTTTAAACAAAGGAAGTAATGATATCAAAGCCGAAGCATTTTCAGAGGAAACCAGAGCTAAAATCAGTACATTTATCATCGCATAATTCATAATTTGTAATTCGTAATTATTCATGGATTTTCCAAAATTTAAAGCCGCCACAGTACAGACATCGCCCGTTTTTCTAAACGTTGATAAAACGATTGACAAGGCGATCGCATTGGTTAAGGAAGCTTCTGCCAATGGTGCACAGCTGATTGCCTTTCCTGAAGTGTTTGTTGCAGGCTATCCGTATTGGAACTGGATCATGACGCCGGTTCAGGGAAGCTCTTGGTACGAAAAATTATACCGCAATTCTGTGACGGCACACGGTCCGGAAATCGCAAAAATACTCAAGGCTTCAAAAGACTACAACATCCATATTGTTATCGGGATTAATGAACGTGGCGACAGTTACGGCGAAATCTACAATACCAACCTGATTATCGACAACCACGGAAACCTGATTGGAAAGCACCGCAAATTGGTCCCAACCTGGGCAGAGAAACTCACCTGGACATCAGGTGACGGGTCGTCTTTAAAAGTGTATAAAACTGAAATCGGCCCCATCGGGACGTTAGCCTGTGGCGAAAACACCAACACGCTTGCGCGTTTTACGTTGTTGTCCCAGGGTGAATTGATCCATATTGCCAATTATATTTCGCTTCCTGTGGCACCGCCTGACTATGATATGGCCGAAGCCATTAAGATACGCGCGGCTGCGCATTCGTTTGAAGGTAAGTTGTTTACGATTGTTTCCTGCTCTACCATTTCGAAGGAAATTATGGAGATTATGAAACAGGATGTTCCGAACGCTGAGGAATTATTGACAAGAAAAAATTCTGCTTTTTCAGGATTTATCGGACCAAATGGCGCGGTTATTGGCGAACCATTAATTGACGATGAAGGAATTGTTTACGCTGAAATCGACCTTGCCAAATGTATACAACCGAAGCAAATGCACGACATACTCGGACATTACAACCGCTTTGACATTTTTGATTTGCGCGTGAATGTAGCTCCAACCAGGAAGATCACATTTATTGACAATCAGGAGGATTTTAATAAGAGATAAACCGATGCTTTAAGAGATTAAGCCTTAAATCTTAATATCTTAATGTTCCAAAAATAGCATTCAAGAATGGAAGAAAAACACAATGACGATGTTATCGGCCGTGCCAGGGTAAAAGACACACCTGAACTCGAAGCCTATTACAAAGAACTCGAAACCCTTGGTGCCGGTGCATTATGGACCGTGGCAAATGATATTGAACCTTGGGAACCGCGTCCTTCGTCAGTCCCGATGTTATGGAAGTATGACGATTTGCGCGAACTGGTGTTAAAGTCGTCCGAATTGGTGACGCCCGAACAGGCAGGAAGACGGGTCGTTTATCTTGTGAATGACAAACGGAAAGACGTTTCAGCAGCTGTTGGCTGGTTGTACACCGGAATCCAGGTGACACGTCCGGGCGAAAGTACTTCGGCGCACCGCCACAAAGCATCGGCACTGCGTTTTATTATGGAAGGTGAAGGTGGCTACACGGTCGTTGACGGCAATAAAATCACTTTTGAGGTTAACGATTTTGTGATTACCCCCAATTCCACCTGGCATGAACACGGCGTAGCTCCCGATGGTAAAACCTGTATCTGGCAGGATGGCCTGGATATTCCTTTGGTCAATGCGTTGGAAGCTAACGATTATGCGGTGTTTGATGGCAAGCAGCCGTTGGATTTTCCGGTAAATCATTCGCCTTTATCGTATAGCGCGTCAGGATTGATTCCAGCGGATAAAGTTTGGGATAAACCCTATTCTCCTTTATTTAAGTATTCCTGGAAACAGGTGTATCCTGCGTTACTGGAAGCGGGAAAAGTCAATGAAGGCAATCCGTATGACGGCATTTTGATGCATTACACCAATCCAGCGACCGGCGGGCATGTGATGCAAACAATGGGCGCGTCGATGCAATTGCTGCGGGCCGGAGAACATACCAAAGCCCATAAACATACGGGATCTTTTGTTTACCAATGTGCGAAAGGAAAAGGCTATTCTGTGATTGGCGGCAAAC
>NZ_NKJE01000010.1 GCF_002256285.1 Flavobacterium sp. BFFFF1
GTATTTCATTCCGGGTACACCATTAATGGCACGCTCCAATGGAATCAGGACCGCTTTGGTCATCAGTTCGCCGTTCGCACCTGGATATTCCGCGGTGATGTTTACCTTAGGCGGTGAAATGGAAGGGAACTGTGTGACCGGTAATTTTGTAATCGCGAGCGCACCGAGAAAGGTGATGATCAGCGATATTACGATAGACAGGACAGGCCTGTGTATGAATTTATTAAACATTGTTTTGTTTTTTTGGATGGTTACTCGGCGGCGAGCCTTAAATGGGAGATCGCTTCTTTGGGCGCGACAAATTTTGATTTGATCAGGTCATCGTCTTTCACACTCTGCACGCCTTCGAGCAGGATTTTGTCGTTTGCGGTCAGGCCGCTGCCCACGACATACAGATCCGGCATTTCTCCCGATACCGTGATGTTTTTCGAACGCACCACATGGTCATTCCCCACGACAAACACATACACCTTATCCTGGATTTCATAGGTCGCTTTTTGTGGAATCACAAGCGCATCGCGCAACGGAAGCTTGATCTGTACTTTGCCGGTTTCGCCGTTCCGGAGCAGTTTGTCCGGATTGGGGAACTTCGCGCGGAACGCAATGTTGCCCGTCTCACTGTCAAATTCCCCTTCAATCGTCTCCACATCACCTTTGTATGGTAAAGGCTGGTTGTTCGCCAAGATCAGGCCCACTTTTTTGTCTCCGCGGTCCTTTACATTCGTTTGGTAATTCAGGTATTCCGGCTCTGAAACGTTGAAATACGCAAACATCTGGCTGTTGTCAGAAAGGCTGGTCAGCAGTTCCCCTTCATCGATAAGGCTGCCCAGTTTATTGGGTATGCGGTCTATGGTTCCTGCGAACGGCGCCCTGATCTCGGTAGCCGCCAGGTGAAACTTTGCGGTGGCCAGTTCTGCTTTCGCCTGGTCGAGGCGGGCTTGGGCCATGGCTAATTCGTTTTTAGAGACAATATTCTTGTCGGCAAGCAGCTTTGTATTCTGCAGTTCGATTTCGGCAGCTTTTTTCTCCGCTTCCACCTTTTGTGTTTCCGCTTCATACATTTTGGGCACGATGCGGAACAGCAGCTGCCCGGCTTTCACCGACTGCCCTTCATCAACGTAAATGTCCTGGAGAAATCCTTTTTCGAGGGCACGGATTTCAATATTTCTAACCGACTTGATTTGGGAGACATATTCCTTTGTAATGGAAGTGTCGACAACCATAGGATTGGTTACCGCGTAGCTGCCGGCTTCTTTTTTTGCTTCTTTTTTGGACGTACAACTGCTTAGCAACAATAAAGCGATGGCGCCCATAGATATGGCGATTCTTGTCATGATAATAAAAATGAAATGGTGGAATTTAAATGTTGAGATTAATGTTTGCCGATGGTACAAATGGCAACGCATCCCAAGACGGGTGCATGTTATGGCATTTGGGCCATCAGCGAAAATCAGGAAACATCACATTTCAAATCCGCAACACCCGAATCGTAATGTAAATAGGGGAGTAGCTGCCAAGCGGCGTGAAGGTAAAATCCCGTTTGCAGGAATTGGGGATGGCGATGGCCTGCAGCTTGCGATAGACCAACCCAAAGGACGGATACGGTTCCGCAGAAGGCAGTTTGGTTATCGCGCGGTAATTGCGGTCACCGGAAGTCTGGTTTTCTTCATTGAAATCCGAATCGTTGTCTTCAAAAAAAGTATCCTGGTGGTCGGTATCGTTTAAAAGATGTTGCTTTGGCTCGACCTTTTCCGATGCAATGGACGCCTCGCGGTATAAGTTACCGCTGGGATGGGCTCCCTTAGACACCAGGGAAAACAATAACGCGAATAAAATTACAAAAGTCCTCATACCGGAGCCAAAGTTAAAAAAAGTTTATATAGAATGAATTTTGGCGGTTTTTTTTAAGAAAAAATTATGCGAAAACGTTTTCACATTCCTCGTGTTTAAGCATTGTATGATAATATAAATAAAAAGAATCCAATCGCATACGGTACGTCCATTATAACCGTAATTTTGCATCCAAAAATTATAAGCCTGTATGCAAATATTATTCTCTTACATTAAAACCCATAAATCGCTGTTGTTTTTCGCACTGCTGCTTGCGGCGATAAACCAATGTTTTTCTTTGTGTGATTCGATCATCATCGGGAAACTGATGAACCAATGCGGCGTGGGCGTAGCCAATTTTCACCGTGACTTTAATTATTTCACCAGGGTGGTACTCGGATGGCTTGCACTGTCTGTCGGTGCGGCCATGGTCTCGCGTATTGCCAAGAACTTCCAGGATTACTTTACGAACATCATCATCCAGCGCACGGGCGCCCAAATGTATACTGACGGCATCCGCAAAGCGCTCCAGCTTCCATTCCAGGAATTTGAAGACCAGCGTAGCGGCGAAACGCTCGGCAAACTGCAGAAAGTCAAAATTGACTGCGAAAAGTTTATCACGCTGTCGATATCGCTGATTTTCCAGTCGGTAGTGGGTGTTATTTTCGTGGTTGTTTATGCGATCAATATCCACTGGCTGCTTGGCCCGATATTCTTGGCAACCGTACCGGTCATTGCTTTTATCAGTTCGTTCCTGGGTAAAAAGATCAAGAAGGTGTCGCGGGAAATCCTCGGGGAGACGACGGCTTTGGCGGGTGCTACTACCGAATCGCTGCGCAACATCGAGCTTGTGAAAAGCCTTGGGCTGACGCAACAGGAAGTAAACCGGCTGAATTCGACGACAACCAAGATTCTTGGCCTTGAGCTCAAGAAGGTGCGTTACATCCGTTCGCTGAGTTTCTTCCAGGGTACGACGGTGCATTTCATGCGTACGAGCCTGGTCTTTGCGTTGTATTTGTTTATCTTTTATGACATTATTAAGCCAGGCGATTTAATCACGCTGATGTTTTTCTCCTTTTTCCTATTCAACCCATTGCAGGAATTGGGCAATGTTATAGCTACTTACAACGAGACGAAGGCGTCGATGGACAATTTCAGCAAACTGATGAATTCTGAAAGCGAGGCGGTACCGTCACAGCCTGAAACGATTGGTATGATCGGCAGCCTGCGGTTTTCAAACATTTCGTTCAGGCACCTCAGCGCACAAACTTATGCTGTAAAGCAGATCTCTTTCGAAGCCAAAGCCGGCGAAACCATTGCTTTCGTAGGCCCTTCGGGAAGCGGAAAGACCACGCTTGTCAAATTGTTGGTCGGACTGTATAAGCCTAATGAAGGCCATATTTTTTATAACGAAAAAGATGCGAACGACATTGACCTGAACGAACTCAGGCAGCAACTGGGTTTTGTCACACAGGACGCGCAGTTGTTTTCCGGAACGATTAAAGACAACCTGCTCTTCGTAAAACCAGATGCCACCGATGAGGAGCTATACGACGTATTGAATAAGGCGGCCTGTGACAACCTGTTGAAACGCGCAGAGAATGGGCTGTACACGACCATCGGCGAAGGCGGTATCAAAGTATCGGGCGGTGAAAAACAGCGGCTTTCAATTGCACGCGCATTGTTGCGTCACCCGAGGTTGCTGTTGTTTGACGAAGCTACTTCTGCGCTGGATTCCATTACCGAAGAAGAAATTACGCAGACCATCAGGAACATTTCGTCAAAACAAAACCAGATTACGGTGTTGATTGCACACCGGCTTTCGACAATTATGCACGCCGACAGGATCTATGTGCTCGAACAGGGCAACATTATAGAACAGGGAAGGCATGAGGATTTGCTAAACGAGAAAGGATTGTACTACGCGATGTGGAGACAGCAAATCGGGGAAAGGAAGTAATAAGATTACTTTTACACCCGGACGAAACGGCTAAAGCAACGCGGCGTTTCCTACACATAGATAAACCCGATACGGTATTTGAGCAGGCTCATTTATCGTATCGGGTTTTATTTTTGGTGAACAATGCCATTAGGCGTGCGGATTTGGTAGTTTCCGTTTAGCCGACGACCCGTTTGTCTTTCGCAACGAAGCGTGCAAAGCCCATTAATGCGCCACACACCATAATGTTCCTGAATACGTTGACCATTTCGAGTTCCTTTTCCCGGGCAAGGTTATCGGCCATCATGGCGGTATCCAATTCGCTTCCCATAGCCCGTGGCAGGTGCACTATGAATGCCATTAAAATGACGTACAATGCCATCAGCGTGTAGGCCAATTTATCATATTTACCGGTAAGCGCACTAATGATAAATGCTACTATAAACACAGCCGTGAGGTAATTCAGGAAATAAGGAAAGGGCAAATAATCGGGCACGAAGGCCGCACCGACATCGGGCTTGCTCAGGTGTAGTCCCACATACATCAGGAAGGAAATCGGGAACAGCCATTTTCCAATGTCTAATATCCTGTCCATAGCGTTTAAATTGGAAAAGGAACAAGCGCCCTGATTTCTACGCTACTCTCCGGATACTTCAGGATAGGGCAGGATTTCGCCCATTCCTCTACTTCTTCAGGAGTATCTGATTTGGCAGTTAAATAGCCTGATACCAGTACTGAATTGGGCGCTTTGTATGGGCCACTTTCGTTTTCGTCGGCTTTGACCACCGTAGCATCGTATACCATGGGTGCTGTTGAAACCAATTTTCCCTGGACGGCAATGTTTCCGATCCATGCCTGCCAGCGGGGCATATCCTCGGCCATGTCCTGTGTTGTTGCAAGGTAGCCTTCCGGGGCGCTTGCATTCCTGAATAATAAAAGATACTCTGTCATTTGATAAAGTTTTAATTGTTGAACAACACAAAATTCAAGAATTAAAACCTGCTGGTTCTTGACAAATGTCAATGTTTTAAAGCCTCGTTTTCAATCGGCTGAAAGTTTCCTGTGAGATGCCAAGATATGAAGCAATTAATTTGCTTGACAACCTGCTCATGAGTTTTGGACGGTAATCCATGAGCCACTTAATCCGTTCCAAAGCCGACAACGACACGAATGTATTTATCCTGTATACCGAATTGGCATAGGAAGCTTCCAGAATTTGTTTGTAAACCTTATCGAACTGCGGAATCGTTTCCATCATCAGGGCGAAAGACTGCCGGTCAATGGCAAACAAATCTGATGGCTCGACCGCCCTTATATTTTCGGTTGCAGGCAGCTGACCGCCAAAACTGATTAATTCTGCGCACCAGTTGTCTTCGGTGATGATATCCCTGGTGGTTTCGTTCCCGTCGCTGTCCAATGTATATACCTGGAGGCAGCCTGAAGCGATAAAATATACGTACTGGCACACATCGCCCTGGACCAACAACGGCTCATTTCGTTTTGCCTTCACGTATTTGAAAGTTGCCAAAACGGTTTCAAGGTTTTCGATGTCATCACCCAGGCGGGCAATGATGTGTTGGCGTAGCGTGTTGATCATGACAAAGTTTTATACCGTGACGATAACGGATGGCAAATCATTTTATCTCTGGATTGGTCAACCCAACGATACTGTTTTAAATGCGAATGTATAAAAGTTGTTTTAATTTGTTATCATTTGAAAGGCTGTTGTTACAAAGAGCTGCGAAAATTGCAGATATCGGGTGCAGTAGCCCAATGTCACTCCGAAAAAGACTCATACCATCCAAAGCGCTCGTCGACGATCGTTTGTTTGTTTTCACGAAGGTATTGCAGGTAAGCTTCTGCCACCGGCCCATGCTTCTTCGCTTTAGGCCAAATCAGGCTCCAAGTGGTCCGGATGGGTAGGTTTTTGGTCGGGATGATCTTCAGTTCGCCATTGTTCAGCTCATTTTTCAAGCCAATCAGCGGCATGATAGAAATACCAATGCCCGCAAGCAGCGCCTGTTTCAAAGCCTCATTCGACGTAAGCTGCAGCTTCTTATGGACCGGAATATTATTCCTGAGCAGGTACTGTTCCATGGTTTGCCGTGTGCCTGAGCCATCCTCCCGAAAGATGATCGTGGATTTGCCATAAATTTCTACAGGATTTTCGGTGTCGGAAACTTGGTAATCATGATTTCCTACCAGATAGAGCTTATTGGGTAAAAGATCCAGCTTTTCGATTTCCGGCTTTTTCGGAAGCAGGGAAACCAGGCACAAATCCACTTCGTTACTTTCCAGGCTCTCTATGACATTGCGCTTATTGGTCACATCCATGATGAGTTCGACATGCGGGTGAAGCTTTAGAAAGTCGCCGAGGAAATGAGGCATCACGTATTTTCCCGTCGACACCACGGCCAGCTTTAAACGGCCCGCTAACTGCCCTTTGTAATTACCGGTTTTGTAATTAATGGCATAGACCTGCTCGAGAATGGTGTTGGCAGCGGAGGCAATCTCACGCCCAAAATCGGTGACAAATATTTTCCGGCCAACGACTTCCGTCAACGGAACGTCAAACTGTGCCTGGAAGTTCCTCAGCTGTATGGAGACGGCCGGCTGTGTAAGGTTGAGTATCTCGGAGGCCTTCGTAACGCTTCCGGTCTCGGCAATCCTGGCAAATATTTCGAGCTGATGCAAGGTATAATTCATAATAATATTTTATAGATATCATTTCAAATATAAATAAAAATTAATGAATTACGCCCTGTAGCTTTGCTGCAACTTAAAATAACATTTATGAAGAAAATTGTATTTATTGCCGTTGCATGGTTGGTGTGCCAGAATAATCTCGGTGCACAGACCCGATCGAAAAAGACAGAAAGCGAACCTGTTTTCAATTATGAAGGCTGTGTTTCTGCACGGGATTCTGCGTATGCAAATCCGCGAATTGCCATCGACGTCCTCATGGAGGGCAACAAACGTTTCGTGGCCGGAAAAGCACAGAAACCAAGGCAGGACAAGTACACCGTTAAAAGCCTTGAAAAAGGGCAACACCCCTTTGCGGTAATTGTTGGATGTTCCGATTCGCGGGTGCCGAACGAACTCATATTTGATCAGGGGTTTGGGGATTTATTTATCATCCGGACAGCGGGCCAGGTCGCTGCAGATGCTTCGTATGCGAGCATGGAATTTGCCACATTGAAACTCGGGACCAAACTCATTGTGGTGATGGGACATACCGAGTGTGGGGCGGTGGCCGCAAGCTTGTCCGGCGACACGCATCTGCCCGGACACCTTAATACCCTTACAGCTGCTATTCGGCCGGCGGTATTGAAATCACAAGAGCTTTCTGGCAACCCTTTAGACAATGCTGTGCGCCAGAATGTGATCGACCAGGTGAATGCCTTAAGAAAACTGGCACCCATACTGGACGAAAAATTCAAAACGGGCGAGCTGTTGATTGTCGGGGCGGTCTATGACATCCATACTGGTAAAGTAACGTTCCTTGAGCAGACCATCGCCGACCTGCCTGTTTCAAAGTAACACATCATATGGAAAAGTTAAGACACTATTTTAAGGACCTGGCACAAAAGCGCGATGGCAAGCCAAAGTATTATTTTTTCGCGGCACTGATAGCGATTACCGGCATACTAATCGAACTTTCGCTGTTCATGCAATTTATACATCCGGGCATCCTTGCCGAAAGGGCGGTCACAGCCTTATCTATTATTACTTCATTAACCCTTTTAAAAATCATAACCCAAAATGGACAAGAACATTAAACTTATTGATGGCGTTTTCAGCGCCGAAGATGCACGTGAAGTTATCGGCAGCCTGCTGCAATTCAAAATCACCTTTCATGAAAAGAAGAATTTCAGTAATGAAATACGGACCGGAACTGGAGACCATCATTCTGTTCTGCGGATTCAGGAATTGAAAACCATGCAACTTGATTTTGACAAGTTTCTGCATGGGGTTGACCCCGTAGCCGAGTTTGAGGTATTCGCCGAAATTACGCTTCACAAAAAATGAGCTTTTTTGCAGGCAGGAAGTTGCTGATTGTAACAAAACATGGAAAAGAGGCCGTAATTGCTCCAGTTTTGGAAAAGGTTTTGGACGTGAAATGTTTGGTGGCTACCGACTTCGACACGGATACGTTGGGAACTTTTTCAGGAGAGGTTCTTCGAAAGCGGGATGTATTGGAAACACTCAGGGAGAAATGCCGGCAAGGTCTTGCGATGTACCAGTTAGACCTTGCTGTGGCCAGTGAAGGTTCGTTCGGAATGCACCCCACCGTATTTATTGCTCCAGCAGATGATGAGCTGGTAATGCTTCTGGACGTCAGGAACGGTATTGAAATCGTGAGCAGGGAGTTGTCTTTGGATACCAATTTCAACGGCGCCCAAATAAGCAATGAAGCAGACTTTTTAAGCTTCCTGGAGACCGTTAAGTTTCCGTCGCACGGCATTATCATCAGGAAGGCCGCCAGTGCGTTAGAAGGTATGGAGAAAGGAATCGTAGCGATGGACGTCGCCCTGGCGGTTTTTAGAAAGTTCTTGGCTGCGTTCGGTTCTGCATACGTTGAAACAGACATGCGCGCGTGCTACAACCCCAGCAGGATGCTCGTAATCGAAAAAGCAGTAAACAAACTTGTGGCACGCGCCAGTACGTTGTGCCCTGATTGTGGTATTCCGGGCTTTGGCGCCGTAGATGCGGTGGCCGGTCTGCGCTGCTCGTTCTGCGGCTCTCCTACCAAATCGATACTTTATGTCCTGGACGGCTGCCAGAAATGCGGGTTCACGGAGCGGAGATATCACCCGCGCGGAGTTACGGTTGAGGATCCGGCCTATTGTGACCATTGCAATCCATGACACTTATTAAAATGAATTTTTACAACAAATAAACCAATAAAGACAGAAACTTATGAATCTTCAATTACTCTTTGAAAACCTTACCAATCCCGCATTGCTTTTCTTTGTGTTAGGAATCATCGCGGTGTATCTGAAAAGTGATCTTGAAATTCCGGCAAATACCTCAAAGTTCATTTCGCTTTACCTGTTATTTGCTATCGGCTTTAAGGGCGGACAAGAGCTGTCGCATGAAGCATTCAGCGTCGAGATCGCCTTGTCCATGTTGTTCGCTGTTTTTATAGCCGTCGCGATTCCCATTTATACCTATTTCATTTTACGGCGTAAATTCGGTGTTTATGATTCCGGGGCGATTGCCGCAGCTTATGGATCTGTAAGCGCTGTTACCTTTGTTACCGCGACTTCATATTTGGAATTGCAGCACCTCGAGTTTAGCGGACACATGGTCGCTATTATGGCACTTATGGAATCGCCCGCCATTATTGCGGGGTTGATATTGATATCAATGTTCAGTAAAAAAGACCGGGAACAAAGTGGCTTTAGAAAAGTGTTGCACCATTCACTTACCAATGGCAGTGTGCTGTTGATTTTTGGAAGCCTTGTCATCGGCTATCTCGCCAGTGCGGAGCAGGCGCAAGGCATCAAGCCTTTCACAAACGATCTTTTTAAGGGGTTCCTTGCGATATTTCTTTTGGATATGGGAATTGTCAGCGGAAGAAAACTGGGGTCGCTGTTCAAGGAGGGATGGTTTCCGTTTGTATTTGGAATCATCATACCGCTGTTTAACGGATCGGTCGTTGCATTCGCCAGTGGTTATTTCACTACCGACATCGCCGACAGATTCCTTTTCGCAGTACTTGCAGCGAGCGCTTCCTACATCGCCGTGCCTGCGGCAATGAAAATTGCTGTGCCTGATGCGAATCCCGGATTATACCTGCCCATGGCATTGGGCGTTACTTTTCCGGTCAATATCACCATTGGGATGCCGCTTTACCTGCTCATTGTGAAACAGTTCTAACGGGCAGGTCAGGCAGCAACCGTTTTGGTTTTGTTTCTATGGATCGTTGCATTATTTTTCGAGATAAGCCCATGTGAAATCAGGATGGTGCCCGTCACGGCGCACCATCTTGATCCATAGTAGTGTAAGATGTTCAAGGTGCAATGCCTGATCGAGGCTACCGGTATCAAGTGGTCGGAATCCGAGATCGTCGATTAACAGCGATACGGTGATTTTAGCTTTCAAATCGTTTCCGGAGAGCAGCATCACCGGTAGGATTCCAGGGTGGGGGAACTTGCTTTCGGCAAGGTTTTCGAAGCCGTAAATAGAAAAAGCTTTGACCACTTTTGCATCAGGAGCCCATTGCTGAACTCTTTCGCTGCCGGAAATGACACTGTTCAGTCCGTGGGAAATCCCCGGTCCAACAGGGTTTGTACAATCGACCAACGTTTTTCCATTGAAAGATAATGTCTTGAGAACTTCCTCGTTTGCCATAAACGGCGTCGCAAGAAAAACGACATCCGAGGAATCTATTGCTTTTTGTGTCGCCGCGGTCGTAAAATCGGGATTTTGCAGCAATGCTTTTGTGACGCTGTCCGACGCCTTATCGGCAGCAATTATTATTTCGTGTCTACATTTTTGAAGTCTTGCTGCCAACGCAAACCCCACGTTGCCTATGCCAATAAACGCTATTTTCATGGTGATGTTATTTGATCTTATTCGCCCAATGCCTTTAGTAATACTTCTGCCGTTTCAGTTCCTGAAAAATTTTGCTGGCCCGTAATCAGGTTCCCGTCGCGGATGGCGAACCCTTTCCAAAGGCCAGCCTGGATAAAGTTGGCGCCCATGCTTCTCATTTCCTCTTCGATACGCCAAGGCATCAGGTGCTGCCCACGTGGTAGTGCGCCCATGTTCCAAACTGCTTCATCGGCAAAATCTTCTTCGACATTGGCAAAACCGGTGATTGTTTTTCCTGCCGCGATGAAGGTGCCATCTGATAGTTTTGCATGCCTTAAAACCGCAACGCCATGGCAAAGCGCTACGGCCAACTTACCCGCCTCATAAAAATCTGCAAATTTTTGTACCGCTTCATGGGCTTTCGCGATTGTGAACATAGGACCTTGGCCGCCCGCGAAGATGATGGCATCGAATGCATTGACGTCGATTGCCGCTGCAGGTTTGGTGTGTTCAAGTAGCGACAGGAAAGCGGGGTCATGCAGGTATCCGCGGCTGATGACATCTTCTGCCTGCCATTGTGATGGATCTTCAGGATTGCTCATGGCATCGGCTTCGCACTTACCACCGAAATAACTGAAAATTTCTACTTCGTGCCCTTTTTCAGTCAAATGATAGTAGGGGTGGGTAAGTTCGCTCCACCAGAAGCCGACCGGCCAGCCAGTGGTGGATGAGTTTGCCGGGTTGGACAAAACGATGGCAATCCGTTTTGGTTTTTTTGCGTTGACGGGGTTTAAATTCTTATGTGACATTTTCTTTATGTTTAAGGTTACTCAAATTTAAGTCAGTGGAGGATTGAATAAATGTTAAGTCTTCTGATGTGTGTTACTTACAAAATTGTGAGTGTGTAGTTTTCGTAGGCTCAGCGAAATAAAATATCTTTGAAAAAAAGAATTATGCCTGATTTTATCAACGACAATCATCTGTTTCACAACCCTGTTGAATTTGCGCTGAGTAAAATCGGGGGGACATATAAAATGCCGATACTTTGGCGGCTGAAAGAGAGAACATGGCGTTATAATGAACTTCGGAAAAGCCTCCCACATGCGTCAGACAGGATGCTTTCAAAATCATTAAACGAGTTATTAACGGACGGATTTATCAGCAAAGCTGTATTTGCGGAAGTACCGCCGAGGACCGAATATAGATTGACAATACGGGGAAGAGAATCCATTATTGTTATCGATACGTTGCGCAGTTACGGCTTGAAATTGATGTCGGAATTTGATTCAGAATCCAATGCGCCATTGAGATGATAATCATATCAATTGCGTCCTGTAGCCAAATCCCTTAAAATCGACAGCTTGTCCTTTAATGCTAACCCCAAGCCATTATCGATCATGTTTGGAATTTCTTTTTCCGCTTCTGATATTTTAGTCAATGCCGTTGGATTGTCGTTTTTGAGCACGGCAATGGCAGCTTCAGTAGCGAAAATCTGAGCTTTCGGAATCAACGCAGCCGGCTGGAACTTAGTCCAGTATTTTTCAGCTTCATCAATATTTCTTTTGGCATAAGCATAAAAGAAAGCGGCATCGAGCCAAACAATGTTGCGGATGCCTTTCGGAATCGATTCTACGTTGCTGATATATTCTAACAAGTGCTTTTCCGCTTCGTCCATGTTGCCCTTGTCAAATTCAGCCTGATGAGAAAAGCTGTGAAGGTACACTCCAAATGGCGCTTGCAGCTTTTTGGCCAAAACCGAAGCTTCCCGAAGTTCATCTGTATTGATTTCCCGAGGCCGCACACCTGCTGAAGCATTGGTGATCAGCAATAAAATCAGCAATTCGAACCGTGAAATATCTCCTCCCTGCATGAGGCGCAGTACGCGCGCACCGTCAGAGGAAAATCCACCCGCCCTCATCGGGAGTGCGGTAGCGATAAAGATTACGATTGACAAAAATGCCATTATGCAAAGGCTACCGGAAGCAACTTCCAGAAAGATCGTTGATGGTGAAATTGCATAAAACATCCCGAAAGCAATCAGGGCAAGCAGCAAGCTGGCCAGCGGACCCCCAGCAGCATATACTGAAAAGCGTTTTTTTAGGTCCTGGGTTCCCATCGGTATGCAAATGACCAGTCCACCCGCTGTATTGACATTCCTGTTCCATCGGAAGCGCCATTTTTGCTTTTCCTTTTCCCACATCAATGGACCGACAACATACGTCTTAAAATCAAAATCCATCCACACCCCGGCTATGGCATGTCCGGCTTCGTGGACTGCGATCACTATAAAAAATATCGGTATAAAAAGCAATAGAATGGTAGTTATTGCACTGCCCGACATTTGTGATGACGCGCCTACAGCGGCCTTCCCTGCAAAAAATCCAAAGGCCCCAAAACTGATGAATGTGATCAGGAACCTCAATCCTTTTGACACAATGCTATCTTTTTTCATAAGTCTGGTTAATATTGCTATTTGTCTCCAAAGCCAACGCCAAAACCGAAAATGCCCCCAACGGCAGCCAAATGTACAAAAAGCCAAATTTTCTGCCACAGTGGCCTTTCGTTCCACGGCTGTTTTACATCGAACGGGTCAAACGCCAACGCGATACCCAAGGATGCCGAAGCGTCAATATATAAATGCCTGACCAATATCTGGTACAGCGAAAAGAGTATAAATAGGGAATAAAGTACTTTGTTAAACGGCAGTGTTGTTTGGTCTTTTACATTTTCCATTGTCACTATAGTTTAAAAACGTTAACGCCAATCGCGTATCCATAGGTTTTCCCTTTTTCATCTTTGTAAATGCGGATTTTGTTACAGGCGGTCCCAAGATCAATCTTTTGCCAGGTTTGCCCGCCGTCTGTTGTTTCAAAACCACTGCTCATCGTTCCAACGAATCCATGGTTTTCATCGATAAATCCGATTCCGAATTCGCGTGCCTTATTGTCGGCGACTAAGTTGATTTCGCTCCAGGTATTGCCGCCATCTGTAGTTTTTGCGATCCTTTGCTGCGTAACATTTGTATCCGGGTTATAGGACTGGATTGTTACATAGCCCACTTTTGCAGACGGGAATGCCACTTTCCAGGTGGTTTCAAAAGGGCGGCTGGATTGGTAGACCTTTTTCCAGGTTTTTCCACCATCGGTTGTTTTTAGGATCAGCGCATTGGATTGTGTGATGTCCTCGTTGGTAGCGGCACAGGCAAACCCTTCGTTTTTATTTAACATTTTAATGTCAAAGAGCATTTTACAATCGTTGTCCATGCTATGTGACGTCCAGGTTTCGCCGGCATCGTGAGAAATCATTATATTGGCTGGGCTGCCCACGCGACCTACTGCGAAAATATGTACTTTGTAATCAATTTTCCCATGGTTAATGAATTGCTCTTTTACAATGTCGATTGCGCACAATCCTTTTACATAAGGCCCTTTGTAAGCAACAGGATTCCATGATTTACCACCGTCCTTTGTGCCGTACAACGGAATCGTATCGGTAACATTTGGAAAATAATCAGTCCCAACAGTTCCTGCAAACCCTGTGTTTTTATCCAGGAAGGCAATGGTCCGGAAAAAGGTGCCTTTTTGCTCCAACTGTTTTTCCCACGTGGTGCCTCCGTCAGTGGTATGAAATATCCTGCCATAGCCATTGACATACCAACCGTTATTTTCATCAACAAACGCAATATCGTCCTGTTTTCCCTGATAAGGCTCCGTAGTCAGTTTCCGCCAGCTACTTTCCTGGGCTAGTAATGCAGAAGTGGCAGCGAGAAATAAAAGCGTAATTTTTAATATGTAATTTATCATTTTCCACTAATTTTAAATTGATGTGCCGAAATTAGGGGACAGCGACCATTCCATTATTGTAAAAAATTGCTAATCTGGTAATTCCGTGGTGAACATCCAAAATGTTGCTTAAAGGCATTGCTAAAGGCCGGAACATCAGTAAAGCCTAAAATGCTGCTTATATCGGACACTGAATATTGATTCTTCATTAATTCGATGGAAAAACGCAGCCTTTTCTGAATGACATATTTGTATGGTGTTGTATGGAAGAACGTCTTAAACAACCGGATAAAATGATACTCAGACAATCTGGCCTCGCTGGCCATTTTCCCAATGTTGAGTTTCTCAAGATAGTGGTCATCAATGAAGTTCTTGGCATCGTTGATGAAGTTGAACAGACGGCAGTTTGTCTCCTGCCTCACCACCTTCAGCCGATGGTAATTTTTGAAGATGCTGTATTGGTCAAAAACAACGCGCTCCGCGATGCTGGGAAAAATCTCACCGGTAACGTTTAAATCTAAATTGATAAGGTCTTCGAAATCGTTGGATAAATTGTAAAGTGCAGTACCTAACTGGGAATTATGCCTGCCGTATTTTTGGATTACGCAATCTCTATCAAATAGGAATTCAAAAAATGTATTGGGCTCTTCAAAATGATAATTAATCACATCGGCAATGCACTCTTTGGCGATGTCTAAGCAGATTCCTTTTGCGGGCGCACTGCCGTCAATAAGTACCTTTCCATCGGCATGTGTGTTACCGATAACAAAATCGCCCTGATGTAATGTAAATTTCCTTTTATTTATGGTGTAGTTTTCTTTCCCATCGACGACGTATTTTACTGAAAAATTTCGAAAGTACGCCTGTTCTTCTGCCTGAACTACTTTGGAAAGCCGCAGTTCGTTGCCTTGATTGTCCGAAAAGATCGTTTTATTTACCAACATGGCTGAAATTTAGTGGTATAAGTACTTCATTTATTTGAAATGTTACAAATCTTTAGACATTAAACCAATTTTTTTGAGTAAAGGAAGATACCCTTCTAAATATCGGGATTAAATCGCCTGGATTATAATTATTCACCTGAGGCAGCCGTTAAAACAAAAAAAAACCATCAAGCGGACTTGTGGTTTTTCTTATTAAAGTGTGGTGTGGGGAGAGCAGGATTCGAACCTGCGAAGTTCTCACAGCAGATTTACAGTCTGCCCTCGTTGGCCGCTTGAGTATCTCCCCATTGCCGAAGCGGTTGCAAATATAAAAACACTTTTGGGCTTTGCAAACTTAAAATAGAGATAATTTCACGAATATTTTTAATTCCTTGTGCATGAACGAAATAAAAAAATCTCCCTTTTGGGGAGATTTGATGATATGTTAAAAAGCGGTGCTTACTTGTCCAATAGTGATGCAATTTTCGCCCGCAGCTCTTCGCCACGAAGGTCTTTGGCAACAATCTTACCTTTTTCATCAAGGACAAAAGTAGCAGGAATGCTTTTGATGTTGTACATTACTGCGATGGGATCTTCCCAGAACTGCAGGTTTGAAATGTGCGTCCAGGTCAGATTATCTTTTGCGATCGCTTCTTTCCATTTGGTACCATCTTTATCCAACGAAACGCTGATGATGTTAAGGCCTTTCGCATGATAGTCGTTGTAAAGTTTCACGACATTTGGATTCTCCTTACGGCACGGACCGCACCACGAAGCCCAAAAGTCGATAATGGTCACTTTTCCTAAAGAACCTTTCAGTGACGCCGTTTTTCCGTCCGGTGTTGGAGCAGAAAAATCAGGTGCTTCATTTCCAGCGGTAAGTGCCCTGTAATTTGAAATTTTCGATTGGATCAGCTTTCCTGTTTTTGTTTCTTTCAATGGTGCATCAAGGCTGTTAAATACCTTTTTGATCTTTTCGATATCAACTTCAGGATTGTTGAACATATTGTCGATGAACAAAACGGACAGGAATGACTTTGGATTTTTCTCAGGGAAATTTGAAGAAAGCGCTACCATTTGGTCCTGGTATCCCTTTACTTCCTGTATCAATTGGTCTTTAACGATGGTATCGTTTTTTTCATTTGCCTCATTCCATTTTGCCGTGTTGGCTTCCTGGAATTTCATCAATTTATCCTGAATTTTCATGGCCGCACCGTTAAATGACTGAAGGTCATCATTGCTGCGCGTGCCACCCACTTTGCTTTTACCGATACTGTCCTTGTAAATCGTAAAATTAATTTTTCCACCCTCAAGGATAAAAACAACTTTTCCTTCGGCTTTATCAACCTGCAAGAAATGAATTTCAGGTTCCTCTGTTTTTCCTTTTAAAGTGAATTTGCCATTTTCAACTTTGGCTGAATCCAATGTGATAAAAGTTCCCGGTTTCTTTTCGTCCTGTTTCTGAAGGTAGACCTTTTTCCCGTTTTCAACCCCTGCTGCTGTTCCCGTAATTGTGAAATCAGCGCCAATCCAGGCGGTAAACGATACCAACCCAATGGCCATCAAAATAATTAAAGAAACTTTTTTCATGATTTGAGGATGTTTAAATTATTATTTCAGGATGGAAGCTACCTTTGTTTTAAGCGCTTCTCCCTGAAGATCTTTAGCAATGATTACTCCATTTTCATCCAATAAGAACATTGCCGGAATACTTTTTACGTTGTACTGTGCCGCGATGGGATCCTGCCAGTATTTTAAGTTTGAAACATGCGTCCAGGCTAGTTTATCTGCTACGATGGCTTCCTTCCATTTTGCCGCTTCCTTGTCCAATGATACGCTAATAATGTTCAATCCTTTTGGGTGGAATTCATTGTAAAGCGCTACAACGTTCGGACTTTCTTTTCGGCATGGACCACACCATGATGCCCAAAAGTCAACCAATGTCAATTTACCAAGCGATTGTTTTAATGATACTGGCTTTCCTTCGGGTGAAGGCGCTGTGAAATCAGGAGCAGCGGCACCAACAGATGGACCTTTCGTCTTTTCCGCTTCAATCAATTTGAGGTTTTTCAGGACATTTTTAGCCGGTTTTGCTTTTTTCAACTCTGGATCCAAAGCTTCGTATAACTTTTTGATTTTAGCAATATCAGCGTCTGGCTGCATGGAAAACTGCTCAAGGAAATATACTGAAATGAATGACTTAGGGTATTTCTCGATGTGGTTTAAAGACAGCGCTTTGATCTCTTCCTGGAATTTTTTATTCTCTTTGATCAGGACATTTCGGGTTACGGTGTCGTTTTTTGCCACAGCTTCCTGCCATTTACTCATGTTGGCTTTTTGGAAGGCCTGCATTTTTTTATCGATCTTCGTATACGCTTCGGTATATTCGGTCAACTTGTCATTACTATACGTTCCGGAAACTTTACTTTTCCCCAGGGTATCTTTGTTGATCTTGATTTCGATTTCGCCAGATTCAAGTACAAAAGGGAAACCACCCTGTACATCTTTCATTTGTATGAAGTGCAAAAGCGGCCCATTTTTCAATTTGCCTTCCATTTGGAATTTACCATCCTTTACTTTGACGGTATCGACATGTACAACACCCATAGAATCCTGCTTGTTAAGGTAGATTTCTGAACCGTCTTTGACGCCTTCGGCTTTTCCGGTGATGATGAACTCGTTGTCGGCAACTTTTTTACATGATACTACAGCAATAGAAGCCAGCAATACCAAAAGAACTTTTTTCATTGTTTCGATTTTTATTTTAGAGTGCAAAAGTATTTATTTTTAACTGGATTGGGTGTTTTTTAAACAAATTTTTAAGATTTACCAATTGCAAATCATTGGCTTTCCGATGGACAAACAAAGTTAGACAGTTTTATATCGGTTTTTCGAATGCCACTGATTCCATTTTCAACATTGATAAAGTGATGGATTCCGCGCGATTTTAAAATCGAAGCCATGATGACAGAACGGTATCCACCTGCGCAGTGTAGGAAAAAAGAGGACTCAGGAATTTCATTGAGATGGTTGTTGATGAAATCCAATGGGATGCTCAGCGCTCCCGGAATGTGCTCCGCGTTGAATTCGCCGGGTTTTCGCGCATCGACAACCAAACTTTGATCAGTAAAGTGTGCCGCAAATGTTTCCGGGGTGATCGATTCGATGTGGTCCGTTTCAAATCCAGCCTGATTCCAGGCTTCTATTCCGCCCTCAAGATATCCCGCTACTTTGTCAAACCCAACCCTGGAAAGCCTTGTAATCGTTTCCTGCTCGCGACCCGCCGGCGTAATGATCAGCAAAGGTTGGTTTACATCCATAATCATCGCGCCCACCCATGGTGCAAAATTCCCATCAATCCCTATGAATATCGATCCCGGAATGTGTGATTTTACGAATTCACTTTCGTTTCGTACGTCCAAAATCACAGGATCTGTAACTGAGGCGGTATTTCTGAATGCTTCTGGACTGAGGGCCTTCATGCTTTTGATGATAACGCTGTCCAGGCTTTCGTACCCTTCGATGTTCATCATGACATTTTGTGGAAAATAGGCAGGAGGGATGGCCAGCCCGTCCAACACTTCTGTTACAAACTCCTCGCGCGTCATGTCGGCACGTAGGGCGTAATTGGTTTTTTTCTGGTTCCCAAGCGTATCTGTAGTTTCCTTACTCATGTTTTTCCCGCAGGCACTTCCCGCGCCATGACTTGGATAGACCGTAATATCATCCGGCAGGACCATGATTTTATTGCGTAACGAATCGAATAAGATCGAAGCCAATTTCTCCTGAGTCAGTTCACCCACGATGGTCTGGGCCAGATCCGGGCGCCCTACATCACCTATGAATAGGGTATCACCGGTAATGAGACCAAGTGGGGTCTGCGACGCATCGCTTAACAAATAGCAGCTGCTCTCCAGCGTGTGGCCAGGCGTGTGTATCACTTTTATGGTACAATTCCCAACCTTGAATTCCTGGTTGTCCTCAGCGATTATTGCTTCAAATTTTGGACTGGCAGTAGGACCATACACAATTTTTGCACCTGTTTTTTGGGCGAGGTCCAGATGCCCTGACACAAAGTCGGCATGAAAATGCGTTTCAAAAATGTATTTTATCTTAGCATCATTTCCTGCCGCTTTGTCTATATATGGCTGAACCTCGCGCAACGGGTCGAATATTGCGGCTTCACCATCGCTTTCAATGTAATACGCTGCCTGGGCAATGCATCCGGTATATATTTGTTCTATTTTCATAAAAAATGGTTTAAAGATGCAAAATTAAGCAGAAAACAAATGGTTTGGTGAAATGAGGCTGCCAATTTCGTTTTTAACGAAATATTAATAACTGTTTGCAAACCGCGAGGAATAAATATTGGTAATTTTATAAGCTATGGAAAAAGATACAAAAAAGGGGTTCCGCTTCCGCACCTACGAGGCTCCGTTCCTTTCACCTTTTGACAAACTTTTTGAAATTTTCAAAGAACTGATTACTTATACGTCAGGCGATTTTGATGAAGCCATTGACTGGCTTCGCGAACTCGATAAGGAATACAAACTCACCGATGAAAATTATACCATCGACGATTTTATTGAAGACCTGAAAAAGAAAGGATATATCCGTGAAGAATTTAAGGACGACGGAACAGCCGGACTTGGCATCACGTCAAAAACCGAACGCGCCATCCGGCAACAGGCATTGGACCATATTTTCGGGAATTTAAAACGCAGCGGTGCCGGGACCCACAAAACCAAACATTCCGGAAACGGTGATGAGCATACTGGCGAGTTTAGAGAATTTCATTTTGGCGACAACCTCGAACGGATTTCCATGACGGAAAGCCTGAGGAATGCCCAAATTAACCACGGTGCCGGCGATTTTCAGCTGACTGAGAACGACCTTATTGTCGAAGATACGCAGTTTAAAGCACAAATGAGCACGGTTTTGATGATCGATATCAGCCACAGTATGATTTTGTATGGCGAAGACCGCATTACACCGGCTAAGAAAGTGGCGATGGCTTTGGCCGAATTAATCACAACGCGTTATCCGAAAGATACTTTGGATATTCTCGTTTTCGGAAATGATGCCTGGACCATCCCGATTAAGGATTTGCCTTATTTGAAAGTCGGGCCTTACCATACGAACACCGTTGCGGGCCTGCAGCTTGCGATGGATATTTTGCGACGCAAACGCAATACCAACAAGCAAATTTTCATGATTACGGATGGCAAGCCAAGCTGCGTGCGAGAGCGTGACGGGTCCTATTATATGAACAGCAATGGCCTTGATGAATACATTGTCGATAAATGTTATGCGCAGGCACAGCAGGCCAGAAAACTGCACATTCCGATTACAACATTTATGATTGCGCGTGATCCCTACCTGCAGCAATTTGTGGATCATTTTACTGAAGCCAACCAGGGCAAAGCATTCTACACTGGACTTCAGGGACTGGGTGAAATGATTTTTGAAGATTATGAAACCAATAGGAAGAAAAGGATTAAGTAGAATTGAGAATTAAGAATTAAGAATTAAGAATTACGAAATAAGAAAATGAATATACAGACAATTAATACATTAGGCGAACTTAAAGCCGCGGGTTACAAAAGTAAATCCATCAAAGACGAATTGCGCGACAACCTGCGGGAAAAAATAAAGTCAGGAAAGCCTGCTTTTGAAGGGGTTCACGGCTATGAAAACACCGTTATCCCCGAATTGGAAAGAGCGATACTTTCGCGCCACAACATCAACCTGCTTGGGCTTCGCGGCCAGGCAAAAACCAGGTTGGCACGGTTGATGCTCGAATTGCTGGACGAGTATATTCCGTATGTCAAAGGCTCAGAAATCAATGATGATCCGTTGCGTCCGGTGTCAAGATTTGCCAAAGAACTGATCGCCATCGAAGGCAATGCGACCCCAATCGCATGGTTGCACCGAAGCGAACGCTTTTTTGAGAAACTCGCCACGCCTGACGTTACTGTGGCGGATCTGATTGGTGACATCGACCCCATTAAGGCGGCGAATTTGAAGCTTTCCTATGCCGACGATCGTGTCATCCACTTTGGGATGATTCCAAGGGCCAACCGCTGTATTTTCGTAATTAACGAGTTGCCGGATTTACAGGCTAGAATCCAGGTGGCGCTATTCAATATCCTGCAGGAAGGAGATATCCAGATTCGGGGGTTCAAACTCCGATTGGTATTGGACATGCAGTTTATCTTTACCGCAAATCCGGAAGATTACACGAACCGCGGTAGCATTGTTACCCCGCTAAAAGACCGGATCGGCTCTCAGATCCTGACACATTACCCTGAAACGGTTGCTACCGCGCGTACCATTACAGAGCAGGAAGCCAGGCTTGACGCGCGGCAGGCGGATACGGTATTTGTCCCATCGCTTGCCAAAGATTTGCTGGAACAGATCAGTTTTGAAGCACGTGACAGCGAATTTATCGATCATAAAAGCGGTGTGAGTGCGCGAATGAGCATCACGGCTTATGAAAACCTATTAAGTACTGCTGAAAGAAGGGCTTTGCGCAATGGCGAATCCAATACTACGGTTCGGTTGTCCGATTTCATGGGAATTGTGCCTTCCATAACAGGAAAAGTAGAATTGGTTTACGAAGGGGAACAGGAAGGCGCTGCTGCGGTGGCCGAAAACCTGATCGGAAGTGCCATCAAGACCTTTTTTCCCGGCTATTTTCCTAAGATTGAAAAACTGGAAAAAAGCAATGAGAAAAACGCGTACTCCGATTTGGCGGAATGGTTTTTTACAGAATCGGGCTTTGAAATTCCCGATGAATGTTCTGACGAGGCCTACCACAAATTACTCGACGCCGTTCCTCCTTTAGAAGCGCTGTTAAAAAAATACCATGCTGACCTCCCAAAAGAAGAGCGTTATTTCATGAAGGAATTTCTGCTATGGGGATTGGCAGAATACAATAAACTAAGCAAAGACCGTGTAGTCAGCGGGCACCAGTTCAAGGATTTGTATGGAAGCTATATTGGGAAATTATAAACAGCGAATTATGAATTGCGAATTATGAATTACGCATTGATTCAGTCGTAATTCATAATTCCTAATTCAAAATTATTTACTCCTGGTTTGTCAATTTCCGGTATGGGAAAGCCTGGAAGATATGCCTTTTCGCAAAACGGTTCGGCGAATCGGCGTTTACCATCTTGATGTATGTCGCTTTAGGAACACTGAAGTACTCATAGCTGCTTCCGTTTGAAAACACCGCTTTAAGTCGGATGTTTTCATAGTTGAAATCTACCAGTGTGGCCGTAGCGATTGTATTGTTGTATTCCTCAAGTCCTTGTTTTATGGTGTCAGGGTGGATGCTGACCAAAAAGTGATATGCTTCAATAACGCCTTTGCTTTGCTCTTCAGCGGCTGCAAGTCCTGCATCATTACCCTGGAATTTATCAGGATGGCATTCTTTCATCGAGTTGCGGTAAATGGTCTTCAGCTCTTTCAACTCTACAGTTTTATCAACGTTCAACAGCTGTCTGTACTCGGCAATTTTTTTCATATCCTTCTTTTTTCAGGCACAACTGCCTTTTTTAAATTTTTTGCAAAAGTACATCTTTTAATGGATTGAATGCAACTGCCTTAAAGTTAATTTATCGGAATTTTCAGGAGTTTAATCCTGCTGTGCGTTGTATTCCCGATTAACAAAAACTACGGCTGAACGCCTTGTTTTTCTAAATCGGGAGATGCCTTCCGAAGTTTAGGGACCATCAGGGCTAGAGGCGGGCCCGCAATGTTAAATGGTGTCGCAATCGTCTGTCTGGTCCAGCTGGTTCTGGTTGCACTTTAAGCGGAAAATAGGCATATTAACTAAAATTCATGCACTTAAACCTTTTTTATCTATACATTTACAGCCGATAATTAATTTTCAGTGGCATGAAAAAAATGATACTCGCTGCAGCATTGTTGCTTTGCAGCTTTATGGGATTCTCCCAGATTGTGATCAACGAAATAGAAGCGGATACACCATCAACCGATGTTTTGGAATTTATTGAATTAAAATCTGCAACCCCGAATTTAGCACTTGACGGCTATGTATTGGTGCTTTTTAATGGTACTACAAACGGTGATGCGGCAACGGCCTATATGGCGCTTGACCTGGACGGATATACTACGGATGTTAACGGTATTTTCCTTATTGGCAATTCACAGGTATCGCCCTCACCGTCTATTACCGTAAACAACGGCGCGATACAGAATGGTCCTGATGGTGCCGGAATTTATTTGGGCAATGCCGTTGATTTTCCATTCAATACCGTGGCTACCTCCACAAACCTGATTGATGGCGTGGCATATACCAACAGCAATACCATTCTGCCAACGGCAATTATGACGGCAATGAACCTGACCGTAAGCACCAACGAAAATGCAAACAGCAACGCCTCAACCCAATCCATCCAAAGAAAAGATGACGGGACTTATGAGGTCAAGGCACCTACTCCGGGAGCGAATAACGATGGGAGCGGCGTCGGGACAAATGGCATTACCATTTCGGTGACACCGTCAAACATCATTGAAGGAAATATTTTCAATGTGGTTTTCACAACCCAAACACCGGTAACCGCCGACCTTGGATTCTCATTTTCCATTGCCAATGGCAGTTTTAACACCGCAGATTATACCGGAAATCTTACGGTCGTAATTCCAACCGGTGCTACTACGGCCAGCAAATCCTTCCAACTCACAGACGACGCGATAGACGAAGGCGATGAAATCATGAAGGTTTCCATGGGGGCTGTACCGTCGAATTATTCTAAATTGAATGACAACGTTGAGATTCGGATACACGACAACGACTATGAGGTAAAGCCATGGGGAACACCTCTAAATCCGACATTCGGCCTTGCCACGAGCACTGCCCCAACAGGCTACTACAGCACACTCGAAGGCAAATCAGGAACAGCATTGAAACAGGCTATCCAGGACATTATCGCCAACCCCGCTGTCGTTCGGAAACACAATTATGGAGACATTTTTGACATCCTCAAAGAGGCAGACCAGAATCCGCTGAATGGAAGCCAGGTTTGGCTGATGTACGTAGAACAGCCACGTTCGAAGATTGACTACCAAACCGGTACAAGCGGTGCGGCTGGTTTTTGGAACAGGGAGCACATCTATGCACAGTCGCGCGGGGGATTTACAAACGGGACTTCGAGCAATGCAGATGGATTTGATGTATGGGATTCCACAAATGCAGATGATATCCTGGCCGGGCATGCAGACGGGCACCACATCCGCGCTGAGGACAGTCCGGAGAATTCGTTGCGCAGTGAACGCAATTACGGAGTAGACTACAACGGACCTTCCGGCTCTGCTGGCAGCTGGCATGGTGATGTAGCAAGATCCATTTTTTACATGTGCGTCCGTTACAACGGATTAAATGTCGTCAATGGCAACCCGCCCAACAACCCTGACGGTTATATTGGCGACCTCGCCACGCTGCTCACATGGAATATGGCGGACGTGGCAGACGATTATGAAATGAACCGAAACAATGTAGTTTACAATTGGCAAAGGAACCGAAACCCATTTATCGACTACCCGCTTTTGGCGGAGTATATCTGGGGAAGTCATGCCGGGGAAACCTGGTTTGCTTCTTTGGCTGTTGCCGATAATCTGGATGTAAAAGTCGGGCTATATCCGAATCCGGCACACGACAGCCTCTTTATCTCCGGTGTTTCCTCAGGAAATGTGGTGGTATACAGTATGACTGGCGTCACACTTTTCAACAAGGGTTTCACAGAGAATACAGCCATTCCGCTGTCATTAAGCAGCGGCATGTACCTTGCGAAGGTGACATCGGGTGGTAAAACGACTGTAAAAAAACTTGTGGTAAAATAGGGTATTCTTTAAACCGTCAGGATACCGCGAAAAGCTCTTGAAGCATAGTAGGATTCAGCACCATTGTGATACACAAACACGTGGTTGTATCTCCTGTCACAGAACAAGGCACCACCCAGCGACCTGATTTCGTTCGGCGTTTGAATCCAACTGGATGTTTTAAGGTCGAATGCACCAATCGCCTGTAGTTCACGATACTGTTCTTCGGTGAGCATTTTGATTCCCATGGATGCGGCTACATCAACCACATTATCCTTTGGTTTATTTTCTTTTCGGGAATCCAGTGCTTTGCGGTCATAGCATAGGCTTCGTCGGCCTTTCGGACTTTCGGTGGCGCAGTCACAAAAGTGGTATGCTCCTGTGCTTTTATCAAAGGCGATGACATCGGGCTCTCCGTCGGTGCGTTCCATCTCGTTTAGCGACCAAAGTTTATCGGGTTGGGCGACAAGTCTGTCGTGCACTGCATCCCATTCAATACCGGGATGCCGCGACATATTGTTTTTGAACCGCGTTTGAAGTTTATTCAGTAAATCAGTTTGATCCCCTGGCGATAGCGTTCTGTTCATATTATTGTTTATTCCCATTGTAGTCGTCAGGCCAGTATTTTAGCATTTGTGTCACAAAGATAGTAATGCAGCAAATCATCACGGATTCAACTTGGCTTTCATTCTTGCCGCCAAATCCTTAAAACGGGCATTGGAGTCAATTTGCACGGCAGTCTCCTTGTACCACCGGTTGAAGTTTTTAACATCGTTATTGAGAAAGTAGCCTTGCAAAATATTAATGGCATTTTCAGCATTGTACGTTTTGTCCTCGACTTTTCGGAATACAAACCGGCAGGTTGACTCGGCTTTGTCCAATTGCCCATTCTTTGCCTGGGCATAAATCAGTTCTTTATTGAGGTATGCATCCTTAGGATTTGCGGCTAATGCTTTCTGTAGCACATCAATGGCTTTTTGGTATTGTTCCAGGCAGTTGAATGCAAAAGCGACTTCCACCCGAAGGCCGGGATACTCAGGATTTATTTTCATCGCCTTTTCAAGGAAATCCAGCGCTTTTTCACATTCGTTCCAGCCGTTGTACAAATAGCCTTTGTCGTACAGCGCTTTGATTGAATCTTCACCTTCCTTGTAAAAGTGAAGCCAATTCGGGGTTTTTGGCACTTCCAGGTCTGCGAGCTTTGAATCGGGGATAAATGCCACCAGATTTTCATTGGGCTCCAGCCTGACTTTCATTGAGCCGTCCAATTCCTTTTTTGTAACGGTGTATTTTCCGTTGCCATCGATCTGGAAGTGCCCGGAATAATCAAGTGTAAGCCCCGCCTGCTGATCGATGTAGATGAACCCAAAGTCGTAGTTCCCCAAACTGTCGGCCGGAAACGCCACCCAATGGTCTTCACTCTGGACATACCTCTTTTCAAATTTGAGCTTTTCCTGTGCTGACATGGTTATCGCCACAATTAATGCCCAGGCGGTAAAAAGTACTTTCATATTTATTTTTTGCGTTATTAATTCACTTTGAAATATTGGGACTAAAATTCCAGCGCCGCATCCCAGTCAATAGTGACTTGGCCGTTTGTCCTGAATTCCTTTAAACTCCCGACGACTGTCTCTGGATTTCCGGTAATCTCCACGTCTTCTTTGCCGGGCTGGTGTATGATGATTCCCACAGTGTAAGATTCTTCGGTATCCGGCTCACCCTCGGCGCCTTGTTCCCCGGCGCTATACGCCGCATAGACCACATAGGTTGTTTTTTTATTTGTAAAGCGTAGGTTGTCAACATCTAAACCCGCATTTTGTTTTCCACCCCCGCGAAGATAAAAGTTATAGCGGAACTGCTTCCAACTGTCCTTTTTTTTCAGCGGGAACTCGAGTTCAATTTTATCCGGTGTCCCAAAACGATAAATCAGGTATTTGTTTGTTTTGTCCTTCGCGAGCATCATGGTTTTACCATCCATTGTTTTGAATGAAAATACGCTGCTTTCATTGGGTAACAATAACTGTTGTGAAAAGGCACCGGTCGTTGCATAAATTACAATCCATAAGATCCATTTCATTGTAACAGTTTTTAGGTGCATTTGATTTTTACTTTTTTTAGTATTAAAATATTTTCAATTGAAAAGTGCACGCAATTTTACATTTTGGAGAGCATTTTTGTCCAATTATCCAACACCTCCGGGAAGTACGATTCCATTAATTTAAGGGCAATCATGGCAACCGCAAACCAAACCAGGCAGGCGATCACGAAATATAAAAGTCCCTTGAAATAAGTCATTGGAGCGTACACGTAATCTCTAAGCAGACGTCTGAAAATCAAAGTGGTAATCAATAGCGAGGGAATCTGCAGCGCGAAGTAGACGCCGTACATCGTTGTGGCAATTTTGTATGGATCACTGTTCCCATCGAAAAGTGTGGATTCAGAGAAAGTCTCCGGAAAAAATGCCATCAGGAACACCATCGCGTAGCCAAGTACGAAAGAAATTGGGACATAGAAAAGACAGCTGTACAGCGTAGCCCGGTAAACCCGCCAATAGCCGGGTGCATGACCTTCCGGAACGAAAAATGACCTCGCCATTAGAAAAATCCCTGCTGAAATTAGTGCGCTGATTGCCGCTGGCACGGTAATGGGAAGCGTCACGACAAACACAAAAATTGCAGCGATTGCGATGAGTATCATGCCCGAGCATCCGTCACCACCGGCGTTACCAGTATTGTTAGGAATGTGGTGCCCTCCCTGTTGCAGGCCCTTGTTGTATTCATACAGGCTGCCACCGCCCATGTAAGGAATATTATTGACTCCGTCGCGGTACGCCTTGCTCATAATAAAAATGTTTGTAGTTTGATGGTGAGGCTAATATAACAAAATTATATCAGATGAGTGATGCTGTTTACATTGTCTGTTCAGGGTGTTGCATCGCGTCCTCCTTACGGTGTTGAACGGTATTATTAAGCTTAAGGGATAGGAGGTTTTATTCGAAAACCATTGACTTCAGTTTGCTCCGGTATGCTTCCAAAGCCTGCGCTTTCGAAATGAATCCGAAATATTTTCCGTCTTTGATTACAGGCAGGAATGCCATTTTGCTGACCTCAAATTTATTCATGACGGTTTCCATGCTGTCCGTAGGCGCAATCAGTTCTTTCGGCTGTGTCATTACTTCGCTCACTTTGGTATATTTCACCTTAAAATTACTGAAGATGATTTCCCGGATGTCATTGAAGTGCACAATGCCCCGCAATTCATTTTCTTTGTTCACCACGGCAAAGATGACCTGGTTGGAATGGGAGATCAGGTCGACCAGTTTTTCCAGATTCTCTCCTTCTGTGACCGTCAGGTAGTCGGTTTGGATGATTTGCGTGGTCTCCAACGTGTTCAGGATGTTGGTGTCTTTATTGCTGGTAAAAACGTGCCCTTTTTTAGCGAGGTGCTTCACGTCCATGGAGTGTTTCTCGAACCGTTTGGATACGGCATAACTGATGGAAGAAACGATCATTAGCGGGATCATGAGGTTGTAGCCGCCGGTAATTTCCGCGATCAGGAATATCGCAGTCAGCGGCGCATGAAACAATCCGCTAAGGATTCCGGCCATGCCCACCATCGTAAAGTTGCTGACAGGTAATTTTGTCAATCCTGTGATGTTCAGCAATGAGGAAAAGAAAAACCCGCAATAGGAACCGAGGAATAGGGAAGGGGCAAAGTTACCGCCGTTACCACCACTGCCCAGCGTGATTCCCGTTGCAAATACCTTCATCATCATTGTTAAGCCAACGAAACCAATCAACGCAAACTTATTGTCGCGCAAGCTACCAAACAACGTATTCTCCAGCAATTGTCCCGGGTCACTCTCAGACAGGGTCTTGATGCTTTCATACCCTTCACCAAAAAGCGTCGGGAAGATAAAGATGATCACCGCTAAAATCGATGCGCCAAACAACGCTTTTCTGTAGGGAGATAATTTTAACCGTCCAAAGAAATGCTCTACGCGCTGGAAATTGCGTGAATAATACACCGCAATGAAACCTGTAAACAGCCCTAGTACAATGTAAAACGGAATGTTGTGGTAGTTAAACGTTTGCTGTTGTTTAAACGTGAGTAAAATGTCCTCATTCAGCGCAATCTCGGCCACCAGGGCACCAGTTGCTGCGGCAATCATGATTGGGGTAAATGCCGAGATACTCACATCGACCAATAAGACTTCAATAGCGAAAAGCACACCGGCAATCGGGGCATTAAATGCCGCACCAATTCCGGCTGCAACCCCACATCCAATCAAAAGGGTGCGGTCTTTGTAACTTAACCGGTAGCGCTGTGCGTAATTGGAACCAAAAGCGGCTCCAGTGATGACGATTGGGCTTTCCAGTCCTGCCGATCCACCAAGCCCTACTGTCAGCGAGCTGGTGACAATCTGTGCATACATCTGTTTTTTATCAATAATACCGGCCTTCTTGGCCACGGCATAAAGGATTTGTGAGGTTCCCTTTTCAATTGTTCCGCCGAGGATTTTCTTGACGACCACAACGGTTAATAAAATCCCGACAATGGGCAGTATACTGTTAATGAAACTGAGCTTCAATATCCCATTGATATACGTCGCAAAATAGAACACATAGTGCGCAAACGTCTTCAGCAGGATCACAGCAAGCGCCGCCGAGATCCCGACGAGTACGCTCGAGAGGAAAATAAACTGCTTTTCCGTCAGTTGGTTGCGCGCCCAGACCAACAGGTTTTCCAGCCGATAAAAGTACTTTCTGAGCATTTGTTTTTTCTGTGTGCGCAAATTTAAGATTATTTGGTGTTAAGACTTTATAGTTTAACGCTTCTTTGTTTAAAATCCGACCGCTTTGTCGTCACCCCGACGGTCTGCACCGCCTTCGCACTGGCCCGCAGCATTGATTAATATCGCATCCACTTTACCAATCACCGGCGCGCTTTTTTCGTTCACATGATAACCTTTGGCCGTCAGTGCATTCAGTATTTCCGTTGGAAATTGACCGGGTTCAAACCATATTTCATCCGGGAGCCATTGGTGGTGGAAGCGCGGCGCATTGACGGCCTGCTGTATGTCCATCTTGTATTCGCAGACATTCAAAATGGTTTGCAGTACCGAGGTAATGATGGTGGAACCGCCCGGTGTACCCAGTACCATGAATAATTTATCTTCCTTTTCGACTATGGTCGGCGTCATCGAACTCAACATCCTTTTCTTCGGCGCGATGCTGTTCGCTTCTGCCCCGATGAGGCCGTAGGAGTTAGGGACGCCCGGCTTCACGCTGAAATCGTCCATCTCGTTGTTGAAAAAGAACCCCAGTTCATCGGAGTACAATTTAGCGCCAAACGCGCCATTGAGTGTTGTCGTTACTGCAACGGCATTCCCGTCAGGATCGACGATGGAATAATGGGTGGTCTCATTGCTTTCGGAAATCGTGATGCTGCCGTGGGACACTTCAGACGAAGGGGTTGCCTTGTTCACATCGAATGTACCCATGCGTTCCTTCAGGTATTTTTTATCCAAAAGCCGCTTCGTAGGAATTTTGACAAAATCCGGATCGCCAAGGAAGTAATTCCGGTCTGCATAAGCCCGGCGTTCCGCTTCCGTGATGACCTGTATTGCTTCGGCACTGTTGTGCCCATATTTTGCTAAAGGGTAGGGCGCTACCATTTTCATGATCTGGGCCAGGGTAATGCCACCGCTCGAAGGTGGGGACATGGAAATGATCTTCAATCCCTTGTATCGGAAATCGATTGGTTTGCGCCATTTCACCTGGTATCCCTTAAGGTCTTCCATGGAAAGGATACCGCCTTTATCACGAAGGAAAGCGACCATTTTCTTTGCTGTTTCGCCTTCATAAAATTCGGATGGGCCCTTGGCGAGTATCCTTTCCAATGTGGCTGCCAGTGCCGGATATTTGATGGTATCGCCTGTTTTGTAAGCGTTTGCAAACAGCGCCTCCCTGCCACTGGCTCGGACGATTGCTGCTGCGTTATTGCGTATTTGTTTTTCCTGCCCGCTGGTCACCACGACACCCCGTTTTGCCAGTGCAATGACGGGTTTCATAATTTCGGACATCGGGAGTTTTCCAAATCTTTCGTGTACGGCAAACACACCCGCAATGGTTCCCGGAACACCCACCGCCAGCGCGCCTTCGGTACTTAAATTGGGAATGACATTTCCGTCTTTACCCAGGTACATGTCTTTTGTGGCAGCGAGGGGCGCCCGTTCCCTGTAATCCAATGCGCCGTTGTCGCCATTGGCTTTTCGGTAGACCATGAATCCGCCGCCGCCAATGTTCCCGGCATAGGGATACGCCACCGCTAAAGCCAGTTCTGTTGCGACCATGGCATCAAAGGCGTTGCCGCCCTGCTTCATGATGTCGCTGCCAATCTGCGACGCTTCTTCGCGTGCCGAAACAACCATGGCTTTCGCCGTGACGACAGGCGTCTGGGCAAAGGCGCTGCATCGGAATAAAAGCAACAGGCAAACAAAAAGCTTTGGTCTCATAGTGCATCCCGTTTTTGCAGACAGAAATTCTGTAAATCCGTAAAGAAGGCGGTGAATTCCTGCTCAAAATCCTCATAGTACTGCCGCAGTTCTTCCGTGGCAAAGCGCATGTTCGACTGGTTGCCCGTCCTGCTGTCCATCTGTGAAAAAATCCGTTCCATGCCTTCAATCGTGCGGTAGCTTAACAGCCAATTGCGTTGGATCATGTGTGGCATCATGCCCTTGGTCTTCTCCGTCAGGATGTCGTAATGTTGGTGCAGGGAACGGTAGAACCGTTCTGTAAAATCTTCTAGCTTGTCTTCTGAATATTGGCTCCAGTTTTTAGCAAGAAAATGATCGTAATACACATCGACAATGACGCCGGCATAATGGTGGTAGCGCTCATGTAGTTTTCTGGTACTGGCACGCCAGACAGGATGGGCGTCGGTGTAAGTGTCTATTTCCCGATGCAACAGGATTCCTTTGCGCACCGCTTCCGGAAAACCGTCAAAATGTTTTCCGCGGATGCCATCCGCCATAAAATTCCCGATCTTGATCAGGTCGTTGTCGCCGGAAAGGAAGATGTGGGCAAGGAAGTTCATTTTTTTAATGCCTGAGTAGCTGAGTGCCTGAGTAGCTAAGTTAGTTTTGTAAATATAGTAAAACCGATTGGAAACAGGATGCCCAAGGAATATTGTTGAGTGGATTATCAGTTACCACGTGTCAGGAACAGCGGCAGTATCGGACAGCAATTAAACTACCTTGAAGCAGATTTCAAAAAAATAATTTTTGTAGGAATTTCGATTGCCAAAAAGATATTCTTCAACAGCTTAAATGTGGCAAAAAAGCATATAATTGTAAGAATTATATGTAATTTTAGGCTGATATTTGCGTATAGTCTTGTTCTAGTTTCGTTCGAGTTTCGTTCTACTCACCTTCGAGAACTTCAAAAAGCCATTTTTAGCTGGTTGCGAAAAGGACTCATTTGAAGCAGATCATTGTGTTTCGCTTTCAATAATTTTTGTAGGAATCCTGTAAATGTTATATTTCCTCAGCCCCGAGCAGTTTCGAACGAAACCCGAATGAGACTCGGACAAGATGCGATCATGATGCTGACTACAAAAAACTCATGCACTCCCGCACGCAGTTACCCAGCAACTATTATATTTGCATGAAACAAACTACTATGACACTTATTAAATCCATTTCCGGAATCCGTGGAACCATTGGCGGGAAAACCGGCGACAACCTGACACCAGTTGATGCGGTAAAATTCGCATCGGCCTATGGTACTTTCTTAAAAAACAACATTGCCAAAGAAAAACTGACCGTCGTTATCGGTCGCGATGCCCGTATTTCAGGCCCCATGATTCATAACCTCGTGATGAATACGTTAATCGGACTCGGAATCGACGTCATCGACTTGGGGCTGTCCACCACACCTACAGTAGAAGTAGCCGTGCCATTGGAACAGGCTGATGGCGGCATCATCCTTACCGCCTCACACAATCCGAAACAATGGAATGCATTGAAGCTCTTAAATGCCAAAGGCGAATTCCTAAGCGGTGCCGATGGGGCCAAAATCCTTGAAATTGCGGAAGCGGAAGCCTTTGATTTTGCTGATGTGGATCACCTTGGCGAAATTACTTCCAATGATTCCTACATGGACATCCATATTGATGAAGTGCTCGATTTGCCTTTGGTTGATGTTGAAGCCGTTAAAGCCGCGAAATTTAAAGTGGTGGTTGATGGCGTAAACTCGTCAGGAGGGGTCATCATCCCGATGATCCTGGAGCAAATGGGGGTCGAAGTGGTAAAATTGTACTGCGAGCCCAATGGCCATTTTCCGCACAATCCTGAACCGCTGAAAGAACACCTAACGGATATTTGCGAGCTTGTAGTAAAAGAGAAAGCGGATTTGGGGATTGTGGTCGATCCAGACGTAGACCGCCTCGCGTTTATTAGTGAGGATGGCGAGATGTTTGGGGAAGAATATACGCTGGTTGCCGTTGCGGATTATGTGTTGAGCAGAACGCCCGGAAATACGGTTTCGAATATGTCTTCGTCGCGTGCTTTGCGTGATGTGACCAATAAACACAATGGCTCGTATGAAGCCAGTGCCGTAGGCGAGGTAAACGTAGTCGAACTGATGAAAAAGAACAACGCCGTAATCGGCGGAGAAGGAAATGGCGGCATCATATACCCTGAACTGCACTATGGCCGCGACAGCCTGGTAGGGGTCGCACTGTTCCTGACACACCTGGCCAATAAGAAAATGAAGGTTTCCGAACTGCGTGCGTCGTATCCGGAATATTATATGAGCAAAAATAAGATTGAGCTTACCCCACAGATTGACGTAGATGCGATTCTGGAAGCCATGACGACGAAGTACGCAAACGAGAAGATTTCCACGATTGACGGGGTGAAGATTGATTTTGCGGAAGAGTGGGTACACCTGCGCAAATCAAACACGGAGCCGATTATCCGGATTTATACGGAAGCGCCCTCGCAGCAACGGGCTGATGCGCTGGCACTGCGTATTATTGATGAAATCAAAGCGATTGCAGGGATATGACAAAAAAACCGGTTTAGGCCGGTTTTTTTTATTTTACGGCGAAAATAGATTTTCCGTACGGAGTAAGATAGGATGTCCAATACTTAATTTCAAGTTCATAGACGAATTCGTCCAATTCGTCGATGGCCCTGTTCACATGGGCGGAACAGCGTTCGGTATAGAAATATAGTTTTCCTGGATTGACGGCAAATTTGTAATCTGACAATTCCCCATCTTCGGCTTGATATTGAAGGCAATTCTTATACATAACAAGCATCTCGTTTAAAGTATTGCGGTTTTCACCGTTTGGTCCTTTGCTGTTTGTATTCAGGCTTTTATTGATTTCCAAAAGTTGCCTTTTTATTTTATTCACCTTATCAGTGTTGATCTTTGCTGTAAGTTTTTTGAGTCCTGATTCGGTAAATAAGTCATTCGGCATTATTTTCTGCCCATTATTCAGGTCGAACGTATAATAGCGGGTAAAAGATTCACAATAGGCACCACAGCCTTCCATATTGAATTCCAGACATAGAATGCGATCGTCATTCAATATTATTTTATAACTGACATCCCTCAGCATTGGCATGGCATCTGTTCGGATTTCGTCAAGCAAGTGTTCTTCAGCAGTTCCAGGCTTCGCCTTAAATAGCTCAGACTGCAGGGTGTCATTAATCTTCTGTGCAATCACAGATGACTTTTCCATAATGATTTTAGGAAAGCTTTCCACCAGTTGTGTATATGGGCCTGGATGAATATCCTGAATTTCAGCTTTCTGCCCCAGGGCCGCTGCGCAGTAAAGTAAGAATAATAATATTTGTTTCATGGCTTAATTTCAATAGGTGTACCCATGGCGACAGCGTCAAACAATTCGTCCATCTCGCGATCCGTCACCGCCATACAGCCATGGGTCCAATCGGTCCAACGATGCAATTTCCCTATCCAGTCGCGGCCGTTGCGCAGTCCGTGGATCTTAATGTCGCCACCGGGTTTTTTTCCGATTGCTGCTGCAGCCTCACGGTCTGCATCATTGGGATAGGATACGCCTAGGTTCTTGTGGTAGCCGCTGTTCGCATTTTTGGCATTGATGGTATAGATCCCTTCCGGTGTTTTCATGTCACCCTCATAAGCCTTGTGGCCAATGGGATCGGAGCCAAGTGAGATCGTATAGGTTTTGATTAGTTTTCCATCGGCGTAGGCGAGGAGTTTCCTTTTTGATTTATACACCACAAGCAAATCAACTTTGGTGTCTTCCGGCAAAGCCGTTTCGGGCCAGCAGTAATAGCCGGCGATGACGAAAAGAATTATAGCGATTACGATGAACATGTTTTTGATGGGTTTCATTGCGGTTAAGCCATTAAATTTTCTGCTTTAGGTAACATCTAGTTATAGGCTGTGCCCAGTATTTCTGTACGTCATATTCCTGTTGCAGGTGTGCTGCGACTTCGTTTGATTTTTTATCCGATACATTAAAATCGTCGGGTATGCTAACCCGTTCGGATTTTACTTTCCCCATTTTTCCCACCACCTGTTCATCGGTGACCTCCCAATATACAGCTTTCATTCCTTTTTTAAGCGAATATAATCATAAACGTTTTGCGATAAAATTTCATAATGTTTTTTTAAATTTTCAGGTTAAATGGTTCAGTTGCTGCAAACGGCTTTATATTTGTTTTGCAAAAAATAAAGTATGAAAAAATTATTCCTGTTGCTTCTGGTGTTACCCATTGCAGGCAACGCCCAGTTGAAAGGGCTGGTGAAGAAGGCCTCTGAAAAAGTGAATGCGGTAACCAAAAACAATGGTACGGTAGATATTGCTGCCGGGTTGAAGGAAGCGCTCAACAAGGGTGTCTCCGAACAGGTCTCGAAATTGACCGCCGTTGACGGATTCTATAAAAATGAAGCCGTAAAGATATTAATGCCCGAAGAACTCCAGAAAGTGGATAAGGCATTGCGGAAAATGGGTATGGGCAAACTGGCCGATGATGGAATCAAAGCCCTGAACCGCGCAGCTGAAGACGCCGTAAAAGAAGCCACTCCGATATTTGTCGACGCGATTAAAAATATGACTGTCAAAGATGCCAAAAACATCCTGATGGGCAGCGACAATGCGGCAACCACATACCTCCAGGGGCAGACCACCACACCCTTGTACGCGAAATTCAATCCCATCGTGAAGCAATCGATTGGGAAGGTGGGCGCCGATGTCATTTGGGAATCCATCATCAAGAAATACAACGCGATTCCATTGGTGACAAAAGTAAATCCCGACATCAACGATTATGTCACCAACAAAGCGCTTGATGGTGTTTTTACAATGATTACCGTGGAAGAAAAAAACATCAGGAACAATCTCGAATCAAGGACGTCCGACCTGCTCAGGAAAGTATTCGCCATGCAGGACCAAAACTAAATAAATATGAAAAAAATACTAGCCGTTCTTGTCGTGTTTTCATTGTCGGGCTGTGCTGAATTGCAGCAGGTAGCAAGCCAATACCCGCAATTGGGTGGTGTGCTGACCAATCCCGATATCGCCGCCGGATTGCGTGAAGCACTGAACAATGGCATTTCCAAAGAAGTCACCAAGTTAACCGCTACGGATGGTTTCTTTAAGAACGAGGCAGTGAAGATTTTGCTGCCCGCTGAACTGCAAAAGGTTGATAAAACGCTGCGAAACATAGGTTTGTCCAGTTTGGCCGATGAGGGACTTAAAGTATTGAACCGCGCCGCCGAAAGTGCTGTAAAAGAAGCTACACCAATTTTCGTGGATGCTGTAAAAAACATCACGTTTACGGATGCCAAAAACATACTCCTGGGAAATGACAGCGCCGCTACGTTATACCTTGAAAACGCGACGTCAGGCGCGCTGTATTCAAAGTTCAGTCCGGTAGTAAAGGCGTCATTGGCAAAAGTTGGTGCCGACAAGGTCTGGGCAAATATTATTTCAAAATACAACGCAGTACCGCTGGTGAATAAAGTCAGTCCAGATCTTAAGGATTACGTGACCAAAGAGGCGATGAAGGGTGTTTTTAAAATGATCGCGGTAGAAGAAAAGGATATCCGCACGAACCTAAGCGCCAGAAGCAGTGATTTGTTGAAACGCGTCTTTGCATTGCAGGATTAATTTTATAAAAGCCATAACAAATAAATAACAGAGTGTTAACATATTGATTTTTAAAAAAGTATGATATTTGTACCGTAGAAATACACTCATATTGGTTTGGTTAGTTAGAGTTTTAAAGGGCCGGAATTTTTTCCGGCTCTTTTTATTTGTACCACAGCGATTTAACGCCAGCGGGCCAATTCTTAACAAAATTTGATGATTTAATACCTTTTTGTTGGCGTACCTTTGCCGAAAATTTACTTATGAAAGGCTTATTGCAAGAGAAAACAGATGTTGAAAAGCTTCGCTACGAATACAAGATTGCCGCAGAAACAAACTTCGCTTCCCATAAATTAAACATTCCGGAAACAGTATTTGAAGATACGGAGGCCTGCCCCTGCTAATCGCCGATTCGGTTTTGGAGCTGCCTGAAATACGCAAACGACTTTAATACCCGGCTGCCATACCAGGAAAACATCTCCCCATCGACAAAGACGACTTTGGCATGGTGCGTGAACCGACCCACCTCAAAAGCGTCTTCTTCTTTAAACGGGTAAGGCTCTGACGATAGGAATACGATTTCAGGATCGCCTTGTATGCGGAGCTTCTGGATGTGTACTTCAGGATAGCGTCCTTTGTTGGCATAGATGTTTGTAAACCCATTTAATTGCAGCATTTCGTCAATGAAGTTATCGTTTCCTGCTACCATCCAGGGATCTTTCCAGATAAAATAGGCAACTTTACGAATTGGCCTGCCCATGACGAATTGTTGGAATTCGCGCTGCGCAAAGTTGATTTTGTCAATCCACTTCCGTGCTTCTGTCCGGCGGTTGAACAATGCGCCAAATTGCCGGATCATTTCCAGGTTGTCTTCGAGCGTAACAATGTTGGTGACCCAGACCGGCGCAATGTCACGGAGCGCTTCCACGATTTCAAGCGTATTTTCTTCCTTATTGCAGATGATCATGTCAGGCTGTAGCAGGCGGATTTTCTCGATGTGGACTTTTTTCGTACCACCGACAATCTTTTTGGTTGATTTAAGGTGGAACGGATGCACACAGAATTTCGTAATGCCTACGATTTCCTGCTCCAGCCCAAGGTCATAGAGTAATTCTGTTTGAGAAGGCACGAGTGAAACGATGCGTTTCGGGGTTTCTTCAAACTGGAACAGGTGACCGAGCTGGTCTGTAAAATCTGGCATCTGCATAATTTTTGCCAAAAATACTAAATAACTTTGCACCTTTGTGGTACCAATTTTTGCGAAATGAACATCAGATTGCTCGCCATCGGGAAAACAGACAACAAACATTTGCAGGCGCTCATTGACGAATACACGAAGAGGTTGTCGTTTTATATCAAGTTTGATCTTGAAATCATTCCCGATATCAAAAATGTAAAAAACCTTTCTGAAAGCCAGCAAAAGGAAAAGGAAGGTGAATTGATTCTTTCAAAAATCACACCTACCGATCAATTGATTTTGCTTGATGAAAATGGGAAAAGTTACTCCAGCGTTGGTTTTTCCGATGAATTGCAAAAGAAGATGAATTCGGGTGTAAAGACGCTGGTGTTTGTCATCGGTGGCCCTTACGGTTTTTCGGAAGCAGTGTATGCCAAAGCCAATGGAAAAATCTCGTTGTCGTTAATGACTTTTTCCCACCAGATGGTCAGGCTGTTTTTTATTGAGCAATTGTATCGGGGGTTTACGATATTGCGGAACGAACCCTATCACCACAATTGATAATTGACAATGGCACAATTGACAATTATCATACCACGTCTTAAATTGTTAATTATCAATTGTGCCATTGTCAATTATCAATTGACAAAGTTTCACGCATTCTACTGCTTCTTTGACGTCGTGGACCCGCAGGATATTTGCGCCTTTAGTGAGTGCAATGGTGTTTAAAACCGTGGTTCCGTTGAGCGAATCTTTGCTACTGGTTTCCAATAACTTATAAATCATTGATTTTCTTGAAATACCAATTAGTATCGGTAGTTGCAGCACTTGAAATAGTTGCGCCTTTTGCATGACTTCGTAATTCTGTTCCAGTGTTTTTGCGAATCCAAACCCGGGATCGATAATCAGGTCGTTGATGCCAAAACGCCTGGCTTCATTGACTTTTTCAGAAAAATAAAACAGCATCTCTGCGACAATATTGTCGTATTGCGCGAGCTCCTGCATCGTTTTTGGATTGCCTTTCATGTGCATCATGATGTAAGGAACGCCAAGGCCAGCAACAGTTTTCATCATGTTTGGATCAAGGTTTCCTGCAGCAATATCGTTTACGATGGCGGCACCGTGTTCGACAGCGGCCTTCGCCACAGTACTGCGGAAGGTGTCAACAGACAGTATCGTTTCAGGGAATTGTTTTAATATCGATTTTATGACGGGGATGATTCGGTCAATCTCTTCAGGCTCGGACACGAAGTCGGCTCCCGGTTTGCTGGAATACCCGCCAATATCGATAAAATCCGCACCGTCACTGAGCATTTTCTCCGCTTGGGCCAAAAGGGCATGTTCAGAATTATAACGCCCGCCATCGTAGAAGGAGTCAGGTGTTGCATTCAGGATTCCCATCACTTTGGGGACATTCAGGTCGATCAGTTTTCCGTTGCAGTTAATCGTCATGGGATTCGGTTTTCAGTGTGGCAGTGGCTTTGTACTTCAATCTAATTTCCATACTTTTGAAAAAATTACGAAACAAAGATACACCGAAATGGGTAATACACTCCAGGAATATGATCAGGTGATTGCGATCTGCCGTCAGCTTTACATCAACAAAATGAAAGATTATGGAAGCGCCTGGCGTATTTTAAGGCTTCCTTCGCTGACGGACCAGATTTTTATTAAGGCACAGCGCATCCGCAGCCTGCAGGAAAATGAGGTACGCAGGGTAGACGAAGGAGAAGCGGGCGAGTTCATCGGTATCATTAATTATGCGTTGATGGCTTTAATTCAGCTGGAACTGGGTGTTGCAGACCAGCCTGACCTGGACGTGGAACGGGCCACCGCGATGTACGATGAGAAAATTCGCATGACAAAGGCGCTGATGGAAGCCAAGAACCACGATTACGGCGAGGCATGGCGCGAAATGCGTGTCAGCTCACTGACCGACCTGATTTTGCAGAAACTCCTGCGCGTGAAACAAATTGAAGACAACAAAGGGAAAACGCTGGTTTCGGAAGGCATCGACGCGAATTATCAGGACATGATCAACTACGCCGTTTTTGCTTTAATCCTGATGGATTTTCACAAATAACAACTCATTAACAAGCCGCAATTGCGGTATCCACTATTTTTGGAAAAACTTTTAAAGTTATGACTAACAATACTAAGAATTACATTGCCTGGACACTTCGCGTCATCATTGCTTTCCTGTTCATCCTTTCTGCGGTAGCCAAATTGTCAAAAGGACATTTACTGGATTCGCCTTATTTTGCCATTTCTACTTTCGAAGTCAAGCAATTGTATCCGATGGGTTTTTCAGAAGGTTTTGCGCCGTATTTCTCAAGGATATTAATAGGGATCGAATTGGCATTAGGATTTTTAATTCTGCAGAATAATTTCCTGAAACGATTTATCATTCCGGTAACGACTTTGATGCTGTTGGTCTTCGTGGGGCATTTGACATATGTAACGTTCCTTAGCGGCGGAAATTCAGGAAACTGCGGCTGCTTTGGCGAGTTGCTCCCGATGACTCCAATTCAGGCCATCATCAAGAATATTGTGGCGATTGGGATGCTGGGATGGTTATTTTTCTTACTGCCTAAGAAAGAATACGGAGGCAACTTCTGGGTGCTGACGACGGTATTGTTTGCTGCGATTTTAGGGATATTCATGTTGGCGCCAATCCAGCCACCAGTGGTGCAACTGCCGGAGCCCGCAGTTGAAACTGAAAATGTCCAGGAAACCTTAGCAACACCGGAATCTGTCGTGGTGGACGATACGCCTGCCGCCTTTACCCCGGTGAAGGATACTGTGAAAACGGCTGCCGCTCCGAAGGAACAAACAGAACCTGCGCCACACAAATCAGGATACAAGTCGTATTTTGCGGATATCGATAAGGGTAAAAAACTACTGTGCTTCCTGGTGCCGGGCTGCGACCATTGCCGTGATGCCGCAAAAGAGATTACGGAATTGAGAAAAAAAGACAAGAATTTCCCACCGGTACGGATTATTTTTATGAACGAGGAAATCGATTTGATCCCAGAATTCTTTAAGTATGCCGGCGCCGAATATCCTTATAAAATCATTGATGTTATCCCATTCTGGAATGTGCTCGGAAGCGGTAAGGATACACCGGGGGTAAAGTATATGTGGAACGGAAATGTATACAAATACTATTGGGGAATCACGGACAACAAATTCAATCCGGAAGAGATGGTGCAACTGATTAACAAGCCATTTTCTGAGCTTCCAAAGATTAAATAACTTTTAAACGCTGGCCGCTACATGATCAGATACCTTCTCAATAAAGCCGGTTATGCGTTGCTGACACTCTTTGGCGTCATTACGGTGATATTTTTCCTGTTCACCATACTTCCGGGAGATCCTGCAAGGATGATGCTGGACCAGAATGAGAATTCGGAACAGTTGGCTATAATCAGGAAGAAGTATGGTTTCGACAAACCCGTTTCAACACAATATCTTTACTATCTCAATGACCTTTCGCCGGTCTCTTTGCACAGCAGGACGCAGGGCAATTACACATTCCTGAGTGAAGGCAAATACAACGCAGTGAAACTTTTCCCTTTAGGGGGTAATGAATTGGTTTTAAAGACACCTTACCTTCGCGAGAGTTTCCAGAAAAGCGGCAAGAAAGTATCCGATATCATTGGGAATACCTTGCCCAATACGTTCCTGTTGGCGCTTGCGGCAATCATCATCGCAGTATTTTTCGGGATATTTCTGGGTATTATTTCAGCGGTTTATAAGGATACGGCGCTGGACCGGCTTATCGCTTTGGTCAGTACGCTGGGGATGAGCATTCCATCGTTTTTCAGTGCGATATTGTTCGCATGGATTTTTGGTTTCGTACTGCATGACTACACCCATTTGAACATGACTGGAAGTCTTTATGAAGTGGATAATTTCGGTAATGGCTCTTACATCCAATGGAAAAACCTAATCCTGCCCGCGGTGGTGTTGGGAATACGTCCGCTCGGTGTGGTGATTCAGCTGATGCGCAATTCCCTGCTGGAAACATTCAGCCAGGATTATATCCGGACGGCACGCGCGAAAGGATTGAGCGAGTGGCAGGTAATCCGTACACACGCGTTAAAAAACTCGATGAATCCTGTAGTTACGGCGATTTCAGGATGGTTCGCGTCGATGTTAGCCGGCGCGGTTTTCGTTGAGTTTATCTTTGGGTGGAATGGCCTCGGAAAGGAAATTGTGGAGGCATTAAATAACCTTGATCTTCCGGTCATCATGGGATCCGTAATTGTCATCGCAACCACTTTCGTCATTATCAATATTCTCGTTGACCTGGTGTATGCGTGGCTTGACCCGAAAATCAGGCTCGCCTAAATCAATGCATCACAACTACCTTTTCTACCGTGATAGTGTTTCCGTCTGAAATTCGGCAATTGTATATTCCATTTGAAAACGCGGCCAGATTGATATTGCTGTCGTTTGATTCTGAAGTAGTTTTCACCATCAGCTTGCCCGTGATATCATAAATTTCAATTTGAGCATTATTGGTCTTTGCTGAAATATGCAATACGTCCTTCACCGGATTAGGGTATAGTTTTCTTTGTTGCACCTGACTTTGTACGAGCCCAAGGTTACAGTTTACCGCATTGCCGGGCATGTTGGCATCAAGCCAGGCGAGCCTTAACGCAATCCAATTCTTAAATTTTGCAATTTGCCCATCAAAAGTTGACGGATCAGCATCCACTTCCGGTGTCCCGGTACTGACGCCCAGGTTTTCCCAACGGGTAAAGTGTCTTGCCTGTGCGTTGTTAAGGTAGGCAGCAGTATCGTCAATGTAGGTTTCTAATGCGGTATCACTCATTATGGTCGCCCGAAAATACTCCCATCGACACCGCAGCTTGTTTTGGAATGCCGTATCCTGCAACAGGCGCACAAACCAGCCAGGGGAATTTACATCGGGATAGCAGTCGTTAATCTGGTGCGCCCAGCCGGAGCCGTCCGTTGCAGCAAAGATGGCACATTCGTCAATGTTTTTCCATGCCCAGTCGAAATCCCAAACGGGGCCTGCCTTGAGCTTGGCGAGTGTGGTATTGCTGTCCTTATCTTTGTGAAAGTAGCTGCTCTTCTTGAAGCCGTCGTTGTTTCTGGCAAGCTCATTTACGATAAAGTAATCAATAAACGAATCTACATCGAGGAATTTGGCGTAGCCATTTACAGGATCGGCGAAATCAGGGCCGTACAAAGCCGTTTCGAGGTTGTTGGTGAATGTCTGTATGTATGTTTTCTGTTGTGCGGTGATGTCTTCTTCTTTCGGATAGTCGTAGACAAGGTGCACGTCAAAGTCGGGATGGTCAATCGGATGGTAGTTCAGCAGCCAACTGTTCGTATCGTTCCAATAATCGTTCTTAATGATGTAGCCGCCGGTCAGGTTCAGGCCTGTATTCTCAGTAACTTCAAGCTTTGCGATGTCGACACGGTTGTTGTCGCGCTTAATTGACTCCATCAGCATATATACACCCTGGTAAACGCCGTTCAGGACGACTTCACAGTACCGACTGCGTGGGGCGTAGTGCCCCATGTCAGTAAACAACTGGTAAGCCAGTGTGTTGCGCATGAAAACCTTGTCATTGTAATTTGAGATCAGGCACCAGTCGTGTTCTTCCGGCATGCCGAGTAGGGAAACATTAAGTTCTGCTGCGGCGCTGTCACGGGTTTCAAATTTATAGGGTTTTTGCGGTAGGCCCTGCGAATAGTTTCCGCGCATTTCGATGCCAATATTGCCGTTGAAATTGTTTGGTACGTCTGTGATATGGTTTAATTGACCCGGTCCATTATCGATGATGGCCATCAGCCCAGGGATTTTGGGTTCGTCGGGGATGGTTTCGCCATTGGTATCAATCAGAACGATGGGCAGATTGGATTCTGTGAAAACGAACGGCGTCGGGGCGTTGGCGGCAAAGGAGATGCTCCAGCTGTTTACGGTACCAGTATCTGCAAAAGGGTAGGTGTCTACGATTCTCAGCTTCCAGGTGCCGTTGCCATTTTGGTTGTTGTTTACATTCCCGATGCTTTCCATCGGTTTAAAAAGTCCTGTAAAGGGAGCTGCCGCGCTATTTATTGCCGTATCTGCATCCTGGTTCAGGCAGGTATCAGAGAAGTTGTGTCCGTCGCCGCCAATCCCGGAAAACAGGTTGATGGTGGTGCCGTCCGGTGCTTCCAGGAACACATTCAAATCCGAGTCATAGGTGTGGGAAATGTCGAGGCAAACCTGCACGACGCCTTGTGACTCATTCAGGTTTGTCGAAAGTCCTGAAACAGCGGAAGTATAGTAATTGACGGTTCCGTCGTCAGAAATGCTGCCGGTGGAGCCGTTGAAAGTCTGCGCATTAAGGTAGGTTGCAACAATGAGCAGGAAAAGAGAATACATTTTTTTCATGGAAACATCGCTATTAAAATCCGGGGGGAAACGGTAAAAACAGTATTTTTGTATTGCCCAAATATATACAAAATATGCTATGGGAAAGATGTATTTGAATGTCAACCAATTAGATTATCGCATGAAAAAAATAATTTTGCTGTTGCTTGTTTTGGTTACTTCGGTTTCCTGCAATGCACAAAAGAAGTTCTCTGCCGGTGCGCTTTCGCAGAAGCTGACCGCATTTGACGGCGGTACGCCAACCTTTGGCGAAATCCTAAGGAAACACAAGGGTAAGGTCACCGTGATTGAAGTATGGGCATCCTGGTGTGGCGATTGTACGAAGGCCATGCCGAAACTTAAAAACCTGCAACAACAACATCCTGAAGCCGATTATGTCTTCATCTCTATGGATAAGGCGGATGACAAATGGCGTGCAGGTATAGCGAAGCACGCGCTTGCCGGAGACCATTACTGGGCAAACGATGAGAAGATGATGAAAGGCGCATTTGGAACGTCGATTGACCTGGATTGGATTCCGCGTTACATCATTATCGACAGCAAAGGACAGGTGGTTACTTACCGTGCTATTGAAACCGACTTTGAAGCTATGGACCAAACCTTAAAAACACTACAATAAATGAGAACAAAAATTGTTGCCGGAAACTGGAAGATGCATAAGAATGCTGAAGAGACTGAGGACCTGTTGAATGAGTTGATTGACAAGCTTCCGGACGGAAAAGAGGCGCGGGTAATCGTGGCGCCGACATTTGTAAACCTGGCTTCGGCTGTGGATCATCTTGAATTTACGAATATCGGTGTGGCGGCGCAGAACATGCATCAGGCAGAAAGCGGCGCGTTTACCGGAGAAATATCTGCTGATATGCTCAAGAGCATTGGCGTAAATACTGTAATTCTGGGCCATTCTGAAAGAAGGGCTTACTTTCATGAGACTGATGCGCTGCTGGCAGAAAAGGTTAACACGGCTTTGAAGCACAATCTGGAAATTATTTTTTGCTTTGGCGAAGAGCTCAAGGACAGGCAGTCTGGTAACCATTTTAATATTGTGGAAAACCAGTTGAAAGACGCGTTGTTTCATCTTGAAGGGAAAGATTGGGAAAACATCATCCTGGCATATGAGCCGGTTTGGGCTATTGGTACCGGTGAAACGGCCACTCCCGAGCAGGCGCAGGAGATGCACCATTTTATCCGTGAAACACTTGCGGCGCGTTTCGGTGCAGTGGCTGACGATGTTTCCATCCTGTATGGTGGCAGTGTGAAGCCGGAGAATGCTGCGGAGATTTTTGGAAAACCTGATGTTGACGGCGGACTGATTGGTGGTGCAGCGTTGAAGGCTGCCGATTTTGCAGCGATTGTTGCAGCGATTTAATTACGATACTGAGATATAAAAAAGCAGCTTCCGGGCTGCTTTTCTATTTTAGTGTGTGCTATTACAATCCGATGCGGATCCAGTTTTCGGGTTCGTACGCGCCGGCGTCTTTTTCGATGGCGACGATTTTCCGGGCGACCTCGAGCATGTCTTCGTTACCGGGGTTTTCAAGGACACCCTGTATGACTGATTCCCTAATACCTTCATAGGCCTCTTCGAGTTTTTCAAATGCCTTTTCTTCGGCTTCAACCGCCATGTTGTATTGGACTTCGGCTAGTTTTTCGTCGAGGATCTTGTCTTCGTAGTCATCGATCAGGTGTGGAATGGTATCAAAATTAGGAATAGTATCATGGATGTCCTCGCCATTTTCGGCAGCCATTTGTTCGACGAGCGCGGTCATTTCCCTGAAGATATCGACCTGCTCCAGTTCGGGGTGGGTCCCAATCCATTCCATCAATGCGTCGTCATCGTGGTTCAGGATCAGGTCGAGAAGTTTTTCTTTATATTTCATATTGTATTACCATTTAAGGCCGATTTTAACCGGTAGTGGCTTTCTCATTACCAATTTATAAAAAATAATTCAGTTGGCAAAGCACGGTATTACAAGTACTATCGTGCCTCATTCATCCGGCAGCCAAGAGTAGCTGATCAAATGCCCCAGGCTCTTACGCATTTCGTTTTTAGACGTGGTCCATAAATAATGATCATGGACTGCATGGATGGCTTCTCCCATTTCAAAATGGCCTTTGTCATAGTTCCACTCCCAGGTGTAAAAAGGCAGTCCGGAGGAAATCACCAATTCAATAGTTTTTTCTTTGGAAAATTTTCGAATCCCGGAGACGCCCGGGTCGTAAAGTTCGTGTACGGCATAGTGTGTCACCTGCCCGTAGTCGCGCCACACCCCTGAAATGAGATAGGCAGATTTTGGTTTTCCTTTTTGCATATTGTAAAATTAATCCAGGAGGCTGTTGTAACTTACAACATTAACATTTGTGCTTCAAAAATGCTTTGGTGTGCGGTATTTATCGTATTGAAATTGATGGTATTGGAACAGTGGTATATTTTTCATTACTTAGTCATTCGTATCGCGATGCCATTCAGGTTTCGTTCGCAACAGATTATGTAACACCGCAAACACAATGAAGCATTTTTTTATCACGCTGGGCATAATGGTATCCCTGCCTCTTTTCGCTCAGGACATGGGAAAGCCCGTTGTCGACAACGACCCGAAACTCACCGTGGCGGAGTCCTTACTTTTAAACGATTACCTGAACGCTGCGCAACGCAATGGAATTGACTTTAAGGATAAAAAGGCAATTTTCGTAACGTGAAACAGCGGAAAGGAAATAAGCGAAAAATCCGCGTACTTTAAACTGATACGCGCAGCACAGCAGTCGGGACACCAAATTGCTACGTCGGCAGTGCTGCTGACTCCGACAGAGCGGGCAGCGTCCGGCGGCTACGATGTCATCGTAACTTACTGGGTAAAGATCTTTACCAATAAAACCAAGAGAAAAATATTAAAATTAGCCAAAGCCCGCGGCTGATTTTGCTTTAGCGTCAATTGTAGGGGGCATTTATTGCTTTTGCTGAAGCCGATGCTTTTGATCAATAGCTTTATCCAGGCTAAACTATTTCATTTTAGCGAGTTCGGATTCCAGCCGGTCGAGGTTTTCTTCATTCTTATCGACCACGTAGGGTCGCAACTTGCTGCATTCTTCTGCAGTGTCAAAAATCATCCGAAAGATGACGCTTGTTGTGTTTTCTGTAATCTTGTCGAAGCGCGCCGCAATATTGAACAAGGGTTTGGAGTGTCGTCTCCATTCGATGCGCACAGGCTTTTCAATCTTGGTGAATTCGACCAGGTTGTGGTAGTGGCCTTTGTCAGGGCCGTGCATGGTAAAATCCCATTTGCCGCCGACACGAAGGTCGAATTCGTGAAAGGTATTCGTAAAGCCAGCAGGTCCCCACCAGTGCTTTAAATGATTTGGGTTGGCCCAGGCTTCAAAGACCATCGACTGGGATGCATTGATAATGCGGCTTGCTATAATTTCCAGGTCGGGATCGGTATTGAAGTTTTCAGCTGCCATAGCGATTGATTTATCGGTTTTGTGAAAGGTTTGATGACGAAGTCAAATATACTGTTTTATTTTCTGAACGGTGTTGATGCATGGCCGCGGGATGACTTGTTCAGATACTTATTTTCATTCGCTATCCGATATTTAAGCCATCGCATTTTCGGGTGGTGTTGAATCGCAGGGTGGCTTCAGGCGGATCGGGTGTGTTGAAAACGGCTCACGGACTTTCTTCCGAACTTTTCCACTGTGGAGCATTAAATTTTTTGAAAAATCCTTAAATTGCGCACACAAAAACGTCACCTAAATACAAATGGAACAAGTAAAGCCTTATATTCCTGTCAATAAAGTAAGAATAGTAACTGCCGCCTCCCTTTTTGACGGGCACGATGCCGCAATTAACATCATGCGCCGCATCATCCAGTCGACTGGTGTAGAAGTAATACACCTTGGGCACGACCGCAGTGTGGAGGAAGTAGTCAATACTGCCATTCAGGAAGATGCCAATGCGATTGCGATGACGTCTTACCAGGGCGGGCACAATGAGTATTTCAAATACATGTTCGACTTGTTGAAGGAGAAAGGCGCGGGCCATATCAAGATTTTTGGCGGTGGCGGCGGTGTGATTTTGCCTTCTGAGATTTCAGAGCTGCATGAATACGGTATTGAACGCATTTATTCCCCAGATGACGGGCGCTCTCTTGGGCTACAGGGGATGATCAATGACCTCGTACAGCGGTCGGATTACCCGGTAGGGGATACGCTGAATGGTGAAGTGGATCATCTTGAAGATAAGAACCCAACCGCTATTGCGCGCGTGATTTCATCGGCAGAGAACTTTCCTGAAGTAGCAAAGGCCGCACTGGATAAGATACACGAAATCAATAAAGACTCTAAAACCCCGGTACTCGGAATCACAGGTACGGGTGGCGCAGGCAAGTCGTCGCTTGTAGATGAACTCGTACGCAGGTTCCTGATTGATTTTCCAACGAAAACCATCGGATTGATTTCTGTCGATCCTTCAAAACGTAAAACAGGTGGCGCCCTGCTGGGAGACCGCATCCGCATGAACGCCATCAACAACCCGAGGGTGTATATGCGTTCATTGGCGACAAGGCAGTCTAACCTGGCCTTATCAAAATACGTTGCGGAAGCGATTGAGGTATTAAAGGCGGCGAAATACGACCTGATTATCCTTGAAACATCCGGGATTGGACAATCGGATACGGAAATCATGGACCACTCTGATGTAGCTTTGTACGTGATGACGCCTGAGTTCGGAGCGGCAACCCAATTGGAGAAGATTGATATGCTTGACTTTGCTGATCTGGTGGCCATCAATAAATTTGATAAACGCGGGTCATTAGACGCACTGCGCGATGTTAAGAAACAGTACCAGCGGAATCACCAGCTTTGGGATGCAGATCCGGATACCCTTCCGGTTTTTGGTACGATTGCATCGCAGTTCAACGATCCCGGTATGAATACGTTGTATAAGTCCATCATGGATAAGATTCATGAGAAAACGGATTCCGGGCTGGAATCTGATTTCCACATCACACGGGAGATGAGCGAGAAGATTTTCGTGATTCCGCCACACCGCACGCGTTATCTTTCCGAAATTGCTGAAAACAACCGCAAATACGACAACGACGCTACGACGCAACAAAAAGTAGCACAGAAATTGTACGGAATTTACAAAACTATTGAATCGGTTTCGGGCAAAATCCCCGCCATCAACAAGGCGGGTATCGACGACACTTCTGTGCTGAACGCGATTGATGAAGGCAGTGAAAACCGCATCTTCCTGAATTTGCTGCTGAACCAGTTTGATAAAGTCAAGATGGACCTCGATCCTTACAATTGGGAAATTATCCTAACCTGGGATGATAAGGTCAATAAATACAAAAATCCGGTGTATTCGTTCAAGGTGCGCGATAAGGAAATCAAGATTGCGACCCATACCGAATCACTTTCGCATACGCAGATTGCCAAGGTGGCTTTACCAAAATACGAAGCCTGGGGCGATATCCTGCGTTGGTGTTTGCAGGAAAACGTACCTGGCGAGTTTCCATTTGCTTCCGGTTTATATCCATTTAAAAGAGAGGGCGAGGATCCGTCGCGTATGTTCGCAGGCGAAGGTGGTCCCGAAAGGACGAACAAGCGTTTTCATTACGTTTCTGCAGGATTGCCTGCCAAGCGTTTGTCGACCGCTTTTGACAGCGTGACTTTATACGGTAACGACCCGCATATCCGCCCTGATATTTACGGGAAAATTGGGAATGCCGGGGTTTCCATCTGCTGCCTGGATGATGCAAAGAAGCTGTATTCCGGTTTTGACCTGGTACATCCGCTGACATCGGTGAGTATGACCATCAACGGCCCTGCACCAATGCTGCTTGGGTTCTTTATGAATGCGGCGATTGACCAGCAGTGTGAGTTGTACATTAAGGCCAACAACCTACAAGTGGTGGTTGAGGAAAAAATCAGTGAGATTTATAAGAAAAAAGGGACACAGCGTCCGCAATACCAGGGCGAACTGCCAGAAGGGAATAATGGGCTTGGCCTGATGCTGCTCGGTGTGACCGGCGACGAAGTATTGCCTGCCGATGTATACCATGAGATTAAAACAAGAACGCTGGCACAGGTGCGTGGGACCGTCCAGGCGGATATCCTAAAAGAAGACCAGGCGCAGAATACCTGTATCTTTTCCACCGAATTTGCGCTGAGACTGATGGGTGATGTTCAGGAATATTTTATTACGAATAACGTCCGGAATTTCTATTCGGTATCCATTTCAGGGTACCATATTGCCGAAGCTGGCGCCAATCCAATTACGCAATTGGCATTTACATTGGCAAACGGATTTACGTATGTGGAATACTATTTAAGCCGTGGCATGAGCATCAACGATTTCGGTCCGAACCTGTCTTTCTTTTTCTCCAATGGGATTGATCCGGAATATGCTGTCATCGGTCGTGTTGCCAGGAAGATTTGGGCAAAAGCCTTGAAGATAAAATACGGCGCCAATGAACGTGCCCAGATGCTGAAATACCATATCCAGACTTCAGGACGTTCTTTACATGCCCAGGAAATCGACTTCAACGATATCCGTACGACGTTACAGGCTTTATATGCCATTTACGACAACTGTAATTCACTGCATACCAATGCATATGATGAAGCCATTACAACCCCTACTGAAGAATCGGTACGCCGGGCGATGGCAATACAATTGATCATCAATAAGGAACTTGGTTTAGCCAAAAACGAAAACCCGATACAAGGTTCGTTCATTATTGAAGAGCTGACCGATCTTGTGGAAGACGCCGTGCTGCAGGAGTTTGACCGCATCACGGAAAGGGGCGGCGTATTGGGTGCGATGGAAACCATGTACCAACGTTCGAAAATCCAGGAAGAAAGCCTGTATTACGAAACGCTCAAACACAATGGTGATTTCCCGATCATCGGAGTAAATACGTTCCTGAGCTCGAAGGGGTCACCGACGGTGATTCCCGCGGAAGTCATCCGTGCGACAGAAGAGGAGAAACAGTACCAGATCACGATGCTTGAGGAATTACACAAAACACATGCCGGTAAGGAAGAAGAACAGTTAAATGCCATCCAGGAAGCGGCCATCACGAACAGAAACATGTTTGAAAAATTGATGGAAGCTACGAAAGTGTGTTCTCTCGGACAGATTACAAGTGCTTTGTTTGAGGTAGGAGGGCAGTACCGGAGGAATATGTAATCCTAGATCGCATGAGAGAGATTTTATTGCTCCACGGCGCCATCGGTGCAAAGGACCAGTTCAACGATCTGGTGCAGAAACTTGAAGGCCGTTTCAAAGTACATACGATGAATTTCAGCGGACATGGCGGCGCAGTGATGCCCGAATCGTTTTCTATTGAAGGATTTGCGCAAGACGTTGCCGAATATCTTTCAGCAATAAATCTCCAGTCGGTTGGTATATTTGGTTACAGCATGGGCGGATATGTTGCGCTGTATCTCGCAAAAGAACATCCGCAATTGGTCAATAGGATTTTTACTTTGGCGACGAAGTTCGATTGGTCGCCGGAAATCGCGTTGAAAGAAACCCGAATGCTGGATGCAGCAAAGATTGCGGACAAGGTGCCGGCTTTCGCAGCAGCATTGGAACAAAGGCACTATCCAAACGACTGGAAACAGGTGTTGTCAGAGACAGCGAAAATGATGGTTGCAATGGGTAGTGAAAATCCTTTGTCACTGGCAGATTTCAGCGGAATCCACGTGCCCGTCCGGATTGGAATCGGGGACAGGGATGCGATGGTCACTTTGGAGGAAACGATTGCAGTATACCGGCAATTGCCGAATGCCTCGTTGACCGTTTTTCCAGACATGGCACATCCGATTGAAAAAGTAGCTGTGAATTTGCTGGGTGACGCACTGGATTCGTTTTTTTTGTAAACATTTAAAGAAATTGATTGCCAGAGATAATACGGCGTGGATTTCCGCGTTAAAATCCAAACCAACAAAACATGACCGATATTAAAAAGGGATTCAACGGGGCCTTACTGTTTGCAGTCGTATTCACACTGCTTTTCCATAACCAATACCTGGGCCTCAACTTATTAGTTATAGAATCTGCCGCCTTACTTTGGCTGGCGTTTACCAAGCAGATCGATTTCAGGAACCGCAACCATCTTATTTTTGGAAGCGGTTTTTTTATTACGGCGCTCGCTGTCGTGTTTGTCTTCTCGGATTATGCCGTAGTGATGAACGCCTTGTCACTATTTGTGTTCACAGGCATCCTGATTTACCCAAACGCAAAATCCCTGATTACTTCGGCAAAACTGTCGTTTTTTAATATATTTTACGCGCAAATCCGGTTCATAGACGCATTTTTTACTGCCAAAATGGGAGGTGGTAAAGTAGTAAACGTATTGTGGAAGTCCCGCATTTTTCTCATTCCGCTGGTAGTGATTGCTGTGTTTATCGGCATTTACAGAAGCTCGAATCCGGTATTTGATAAACTGGTGTCGAAAGTACTGTTCAGGGTGGGTGATTTTTTTGATCTGATTTTCTTAAATCTTGATTTCACGATGGTGTTTACATTTCTGCTGGGTTTGGCCGTCTGCAACTATTTCTTTATCAGAAATACGAACGAGCAAACCATCAAAGACGATACCAATGCCCGTGACGAGGTGATCCGCATCAAAAGGCGTCGTCCTTTGCGTGGGCTTGCGACCGGGTTAAAGGCAGAGTTGCGGGCGGGGATATTCCTTTTATTGGCACTGAATGGAGTGTTGTTAGTCGTGAATTGTATAGATGTGTATTGGGTTTGGTTTAATTTTACCTGGGATGGAAATGTCCTCAAGCAATTTGTTCACGAAGGCACTTATTTGTTGCTGTTGTCGATTGTGAGCTCGATCCTTGTGGTTTTGTATTTCTTCCGTGGCAACCTCAATTTTTATTCAGGCAATCAATTCATTAAGACGCTTTGCCTCATTTGGATTTTTCAGAATGCCGTATTGGCGGTTTCCGTTGGCGTCCGGAATCTGCATTACATCCATTATTTTGCGCTCGCATATAAACGAATTGCCCTGGCAGTGTTTTTAGTATTCGTTTTGTATTGGTTATACACCGTTGCTTTGAAAGTCAGGCAAAAGAAGTCAGCATTTTACCTCGTACGCGCCAACGCTTTTGTACTGTATCTTTTGTTTATTTCCGCCTCGGTATTTAATTGGGATCAGATCATCGTCGACTATAATTTCCGGAATTACCGCGAATCCTTTGTTGACCTGGACTACAATTCTGATTTCTCTGATAAAGTACTTCCGCAGTTGGATAAACCCGAAACCGAGCTGTCAGAAATCGATAAGCTGCAGCAGACAAAGTTTCATTTTGATACCGACTTGATGTCGCCAGCCATTTACCATAACAAAATGGAGCGCCGAAAAAAAGAGTTTATTCAAAAGTGGGAATCAAAAAATATCTTGTCGTGGAATTATCCCGAATCACAAGCGTATGAAGAATTGAAGCAAAAATCACGCTAACCGATGCATTTTAAAACGGGTATCCAATCGCCAGGTTAAAGATCAAATTTTCCTTGCGCCATGATCCACTTCCGAAACTGATATCATCAATGACCCATCGCTGGCCCGCCGGCAAATAAGGTTTACGCAGTGGAAACGCAAGATCGGTTCGGAGGACCAGAAAGGATAAGTCAAATCGTAGGCCCACTCCGGTACCCACAGCAATCTCGCTAAGGAACTTCTTAGAGAATTCGGCACCGGCTTTTTCAGGGTCTTTTTGCATCAGCCAGATGTTTCCTGCATCCATGAAAACAGCTCCTTTCACTATGCTGAAGAGTTTTGCACGGTATTCGGTATTGAATTCTAGTTTAATGTCTCCGGATTGGTCCGGGAGGAAATCGCTGCTTTCATTTTCGCCATTATAGGTTCCGGGACCCAGAGACCTTGCCCTGAATGCACGGATGCTGTTTGTACCACCAATAAAAAATTGTTTGATGTAAGGCAGCGCTGTCGAATTGCCGTAACCGTATCCCACACCAACGATAAGTCTGCTTGCGAGTACTGTTTCACCCCCTAATTTCATATAGTGCCTGAAATCACTTTCCATTTTAATAAACTGGCTGAACGGGACCCCAAGAACTTCTTTTTCTTTCCCGGCTTTTACATCGGCGCCAAGCGCAAGGCCGGTAATAGTGCCAGCTATATCGAGGGTTCCTTTGAAATAGAACGTATGCTTTTTTGCAGTCAACATGGTGTTTGTGTAGGTGAACGCGTACGTTGGTCCAAAAATCAGCTGCTTTTCAATGACTTTCCCCAATGTAGCATTTTCGTTGACTTGTTGTTGGTAAAGATCGGTGACCAATGATGGTGCTACATAATTGATCTCTGTCACGTTTAATTGGTGTTCTTTACGCACGTTTTCTTTCCACAGGTAACCGAACGATCCCTTGAATGAATTGAGTGAATACAATTGTTCCCTTTTTTGAAATTCATAGCCCAACGTGGTTTTTGTCTTGGGTACAAAACCACTTGACGATTGTAGTTTGAATGGGGAAATGAACCTAGGCCATGTGAGGCTTACTTCAGAGCCTATCCGATACACATTATACCCATTGTTTTGTCCGGAAATCTGCGCTTCTAAACCGCCGAAAACCGACACATTTAATAATTCCGCTCCCTTAAAAGTGTTCCGGTTGCTCCAATTGACATTGAGTTCAGTACCCGTGTAATTGGCAGAATTCGTTTTTCCCAGTACCTCTACGCGTATCGACTTCTTCGGTAACGGCGTCAGGTAATAGTAGGCGTCGAGTGCGCTTTCATTGTCAGGTGATACCTTAAACTGGTTTTTCACAAACTTAAACGTACCCAGATTAACCAGCCGGTTTAACGACAGATTATGATTGGTTCTGTTGTAAACATCATATTTACGGAAGTACAACGTCCGGTCGAAAATGCGTGGGTCAAAAAGCTTCTGTTTGTCGATAATTGTATAATCCTTGTACAGTACAATTCCTGACGTGTCGCCTTTTATGCTATCACGTTGCTGGCGCCGAAGCGAATAATTTGGATAAACATAGATATTGTTGATTGTAAAGACCCTTGAACCGCGGGCAGGCATTTCTTCCTTGGCTTTTACCAACAAGTCCACCTGGTAACTTCCAACGGTACTGTCTACCTGCACTTTCAGGAAGTCGGGGCTGAAGAAATAAAATCCCTCCTCTTTCAATCGGGCGTCAATACGGGTACGTTCTATTTTGATGGTTTCAAGGTCATATGGGTTTCCTGCCTTCAGAAGTGTTTTGTCACTTGTACGGGTGATTGCCTGTTCCAGGGCACTGGAATCCTGTGGGAAAGTGACACTTTTTATTTTATATTGTTTTCCGGGCATTACAGTATAATCGGCGGTCACGCGTTTGCCGCGGCGTGTGGAATCGACCGTTACGATGGTTTTAAAATAACCGCGGTTTTCGCTATAATTTTGCAGGATATCGGCATTGAAATTTAGGTCCACCTGACTGAACAAAACCGGCGGTTCGCCTACCTTTGTTCGCAGCCAGTGCCGGAATCCCTTTTCTTTTTTTGGCTCACCGGCCAAATTGTAAATGAGTAATTTTGGGCGTAAACCCAGAATTTTCGAATTGGGTTTTGGGCGCAACAATGTTTTTAACTCCTTTTCGAGCGATTTACGTTCCCGGCGCGAGATAGAAGAGTCCTTCACTTTGACTGTTCCTCCGGTATACAGCAGGTCTCCATCAGGAAGGTATTTTGTGTTGCTGCAGGAATAGGCAACGAACACCAATAAACAAAGGAAATATTTTAGGAACCGCTTTTTCATGGTTTTTTGGTTTCGGGATCTGACTGCTCTACTTTTTTTTCTTTTTGTCCTTCTTTGAATTCCGCTGATTTCAGGGCGTTTTCCTTGTCGCGCATTTCCTGTTCTTTTTTGCGTCGCTGGCGTTCGAGTTGTTTTTCCTCTTTTGTCCGATGAAATAACTCGCGGAATTTATCGTAATCCATCGTAATGATAAAGGCTACACCAGTTTCAATCACCTGTCCCTGTAATGCGACCTGGTATTCGTTCTTGCGATAGGCGCGAAGCACATACCGTCCGTCTTTGGACAGCTGGTAGTCGGCAGAAAGATCGCCTGCAATGTTGTTTGCCTGTTCGTTCGCCTGTTGCGTACCTTCGACGCCGAAATTACTCCCCACACTTACTTTAAGCCGGTCGTTGAGCAATCGTTTGGAGACTTCCACATTTAAGTCGGTTTTATTCTGGCGTTGTCCCGTAGTGTAATCTTCTGTCGATTCAAGGTCGAAATTGATATCAACGCCTTTTATTAAATCTGAAGCCAGGTTGTTCAATTGCTGCGAAAGGATTTTACTGACACTCTGTCTCGCCAATCCTTCAGCACTTGTACCGGATTCGCTGGAAAATGGATTTTCCCCTACAAATCGGTTTAGCAAAAGCAATGCGAAAACCTGTTTATTCAATTCGGCGGGTTCCTGACGCAGTTGTTCCAGCTTGGCCCTCGAGTTTGTCGTCACATCCGAAGAAACGCCATAATTTCCCTCCGGTAACGTGATATCGAACGTAATATCCGGTTTTAGCAGTTCGCCTTTCAATTGCAACAAAGTCTCGAATGGCAGCCGCTGCTTGTAGGTGTTTCTTACCGCTGGTGTTACAGCGCCCAACTGGTCATCGAGCAGGTCTATCGGTGCGACATTCGCTTCGTAAACGGCGGTGATGTTGATGTCCGCTGATGTTGGTTCCCCAGTCCAAAGAATGTAACTGCCTTCCCTGATGTCAAACTTCCGTTTGATCAGATTAAATGTCATTTCATAGGAGCCTTCAGACAGTTCATAGCGGCCTGTTAAAGTTGTCTTGCCTGACTCGTCAATGCCGCCGGAAAGCCGTCCTTCGCCTTTTACTTTTACGAAATCACCGTTGCCCTTATCGATGATTAACGTGAGCTCAGCGTCTTTATCAATCTCTATATTTACCGAAACGTCGATGCCCTTAAATGGCGTTTTGTTGATAAGGTCGCCATCGGTAATTAATTTTTCTGTCAGTTGTGGATTGTCCTGATCGATGAATTCGACTATGCCCTCGCGGTCGGCAATCGAAGGATCGGCTTGTGGCAGTACAATCGTAAGCCTGGTGTCTTCATTTACCTTAATCGTGCCATCAATAACGGGTTTGTTTAGGTCGCCTTTAATCTTTAAACGCGAATTCAGGAACAATTTCCCATAATACAGATCGTTGTCTTTCGCTTTAGAATTGATTGCCCTGAAATTATCGGCGTTGACATTTAAGTCGAAAGCGTAATCCCTATAATTGGGAGTATCAATTTTTCCTTTGACAGCAAGTGTATTTTTTTCAGCGTCCGACAGCGAGAAATTTGTGAAGACAATGCCGTTTTCAGTAAAGTCAATGCGGTCGTTCATGAGGTTAAACGGTGAACTGAGTTTCACCACGGTGAACGCGCCGTCGTGAAATTGAAGGCCTCCTATTACATTGGGATCGTCAATGGTACCCGTAATCCTGAAATCCCCGGAGACATAGCCACTTCCTTTATCGATATTGCCGGCAGTAAATGGCTGGATACTTGCGATATTCAACCTTCTAATGTTCAGGTCCATGTTGAAACTGCTGTTGTCTGAGCGGTAAGTTCCGTCCAGGTTTACAGCATTTTCCTGTCCGGTAATCTGCATTTTTGCGCGGTATGTATTGGCCAGTTTGTTATCGACCTGCAATGCGATGTCGCCGATCGTATCTTTTTTAAACGTCAGGTTTCCGATTTTCAGGTCTGACGTAAACAACGGTTTTTTCATCAAGTCCCGTAGCGTTGCGTTGCCGTTCAGCCGTCCGCCCAACAGAAGGGAGTCTTTTTGCACCATCCGCGATAAGGTTTCGATATCAAAATCCTTAAAATTCAAGTCGATTGGGGCATTGACTGCTTTCGACTGTGATTGGATTTTTATAGCACTGCCATCATGGCTCAGTTCGAACTGATCAGCATAAATTCCTTTGCTGCCAAAACGCACCACATTGTTGTCGGCAATCAGCCACGGATCGTAGTTTAAAAGTAAATTCTCAGGAATCAAATGCAGTTCTGTATCACCGTCAATTGCTTTAAGCGTTCCGGCTACGATATAGTGGTCTTTGTTTTTTGCATCCTTCAACTGCAGTCGGTACGTCAACAGGTTGTTTTCAATCCTTCCGGAGATGTTTGTGTAGGGCAGTCGCAATTGGTCGCTTTGGACTTCATCAATAATAGCACTATAAACGAGCGCGTTGTCCTCTTTTTTGATATCGATTACAGCGTTTGAAATGGTATTGGCTCCATACACCAGTCTCGGAATTGAAGCGTTTACCGCAATGGTATCGTTCACGCTGTTGTAGCGGCCAGTGATGCTGATCGGCTCAATTCTGGTGATTTGCGGTACCAGTTTCATGATTACAGGGTCGTTGATTACATTGACCTTAAAAGAAAATTGCTGCGGACCCGTAACGGTTTTCCTGACGCTGGGGTTTGTATCGTAGTATTTTGCGATGGAATTCGAAAGTGCCGCCCCGATTTTTGTCAATTGGTACTTCCCATCAATATCGGCTTTAAGGAATTGGGAGCGCAGCTGAAGCGTATTTTTTGCTGCAGTCGAAACTGCGACCACATTGACAGAATCCAGCTGGAATTGTTCTTTTTCGTTAGCAATGGCAAAATGGTAAGCACTAATTTTCCCGTTTAGGAAGTCAGCATCCGCGGTAGCGATATCAGCATCGACCTTACCACGTAGTTTCATCACGCCGGCATGGAGGTTGAGTTTGCTTAAATCAGCGATGTCAAGGTTTAGCCGCATTTTTACTGCGGGATATTTTCCGCTGAAATCACCTTCCGAAACGAGGTCAAAAGCCAGATTAGGGTCGTTCATTGCGGCATCAGCGTCAAAGCGGCCCTTTTTTATATTTCCTTTTACTGTAAGATTTTTGTAATCATATCCGTTAAATCGCGCCTTTATTAGGTTGATGTCGGCTGTGGCATTGGCGGTTTTGGGATTTAGGCCGATGCCTTTGACCTTTGCCCTGAGGCTGATTTTTCCAAGCGAATCATTCTTTAACAATCGCCCGACATTGAAGTTATCGAGAGCGACGATGCCATCGTACTGCTCCCGATTTTTGAAACGCTGGTCAAAGCGGCCGCTGATTTTGGCGTTGCCAAAGCTGCTATTCAGCGCGACATCGGTATTGAAGTTGTTCACCGCGCCTTTGAATTGGCCTTTTAACGAAAGTTGTGATGGAAGCTGTAAATTGGCAGGCAAAGTGTTCGCTGGGATAAAAGACTGAATGTCCCTTGCAGTCGTTTTGAAATTCCTGATTTTCAGGTCAAAATAAGCCGTCTTAATATTCGGTAGTCCCTTTATATTTCCGCTGGCGGCGAGCCTGGTGGTCCCAATACCGCTGATTTCGAGGTTTGGAATATGTAAATCAGCGAGTTGTCCATTGACTTTCCCGTCAATCGCTATAACGGCTTTTGTGTTCCCTTTGAATGGCGCTGTGTTTTCCAGTGTAGGAACAAAAAGCAGGATGTCTTCAACGGCAACTGTGGTATTTTTTAGTGAAGCATTTACGGATACGGAAGCTGGATTTTCTTTAATTGCATTTAAAGATGGATAGGCTACAGCAATTTGATCCTGGATCAATGTCCGGGGTGTTTTCAGGTACAGATTTTTTAAGGAGGCACCGTTGTCGCTATACGCAAAATCGGTTTTGAGCGACTCGATATTGATCCCGCTTTTTTCTTTTGCTGAAAAAGAGGTCAGGCTTCCGGAAATGCCATTTTTACTGTAATTCAGCTGATTGGCTTTGAGATTAAAGCGGGTGATGTCCATGTGCTTATAATCCATTCCTTTTGCAGTCGGCACTGCGTTTTCATCATCAAAGCGGAAGTTAACGTCATTAAACACGGTTTTATTTACAGTGACGACCCAATCATTTCGGACGGCTTCGGGAGCGGTTTTTATTTCGGGTGTGCTATCGTACTTCCCGATAGTAAGCCCGCCTTTAACACCTTCCAACTCAAAATGATCCACGATGATGCGCTGGTTTGGCAGATCTGATTTTTGGAAATCCAATGCCAGCCTGTCTATAGAAACGCCGCTGTTCAGCCTCGTACCTTTGTTGTCGTAAACCACATTGATTTTAGAAAGCTTTATTTTCCCAAGCTTAACGTCAAGATCGGGCCTGGCTTTGACAATTGAATCTGTCTTTTGTGCTGTATTTACCGCAATTTCTCGAACCAAGTCACCCTGTTCTAGATTCAATTGCAGTCCGCTTAGATTGATCTGTGGAACGTCAAAATCCATTTTATCCAAATCGAATTTCTCGATATTGGTATCAAAATGGTCCAATTTAACCGCCAGTTTATTTTTACTGATGGCGTCGTCAAACCGCACCCGAATTTTGTCCAGTTTGATATCCTTTACAGAGAATACCATCGGTTTTGCCGCAGTGTCTTTTGGTTTTCCCGTGTCGAACGCCTTTATAATATAGTCAAAGTTAAAAACGGAATCTTTGTCGCGTCGGACATTCGCAGTGATGCCATCAAGAATTACCGTATTCAGTTCCACTTCGTTGTCTAATAACTTGAAAAGGCTGATGTCTACTTTGATTTTTTTGCCGGACAGCAGGGTGTCGCGTTGTTGGCTTTCCAGATAAACATCTTCGAGGATGATGTATTTTGGAAGCCCAATTTCAATTCGTCCAATCCTGACGGGCGTGTGGATCTTTCCTTCCAGATAGCTTACTGCCTTATCTTTAATTCTTTGCTGTACGTATGGAATCTGAATCAGTAAAACCAACAATAAAAAAAGCCCGATGAGCGAGCCAATCGTCCACGCGAGTATTTTCAGGGTTTTTCTGACGTATTTATTTAATGCCATCTACATCGGGAATTTGAGCCAATTTACTTACAAATTTGGTGTAAATGCCCGTTTTATCGATTATAGTTGCCGCTGCGATTGTTATAGAATTTCCATGTTTCGTTAATGGTAGCCGACTTATTAGTAATTTTAGAAAAAACACAACCGTTATGGCACACTTTTCGGAATTGATTCGTACAGGCAAACCTGTTCTTGTGGACTTTTTTGCTACATGGTGCGGCCCGTGCAAAACGCTTTCACCAATACTTAGTGAAGTCAAGGCCGAGCTTGGTGATGCCCTCTCGATCATAAAGGTTGATGTTGATAAAAATCAGGCGCTTTCGCATCAGTATCAGGTGAAAGGCGTCCCTACGATGTTGCTGTTCCTGAACGGAAAAACGATTTGGCGGCAGTCAGGAGTGGTTTCCAAAGCCGATATTATCCGCGCTGTTCAGCAGCATTTATAAGCTGGTCAATCGTTTAACATGGATGGCAAAACTGCAGTTGTTGGTATAGCTGACGATTTTTCTTACCTTGCCAAAAAAAGATATTGGAATGAAATTTGGACTTTTTCTTCGGAAGTTAGCAGTACCGTGTTTAATTTTTATGGGCAAAACAAAAGTCGCGAGCCCCGTGGTTTTTATCTTTTTATGTGGAACGATGCTGCTACATGCCCAGCAATCCACATTGGACAGCCTGAAGTCCGCGCTGGTAAAATATGAGGCGCGCAAAAAGAAAGCAGGGATTAGTGGTATTCATCAGATGGATACTGCGAAAGTACACCTTTACGATGCGTTGGCTTTTGAGGCACAAAAGAACTTTTCAGAAGAAACGCTGGGTTTTATCAACGCCGAGCTAAAGCTGGCAAAGCAATTGAAATTCAAAGACGGTATCGCCGACGCGTACAACGTAATGGGAATGTATTATGGAAACCAAGGTGATCTCCCTAAAGCATTAGCATGTTTTGAAAATACATTGGTCGTACGCAAACAGATGAAAGACCCGGCAGCGTTATCGTTTACGTATATGAATATCGGGACGGTATACAGCATGCAGGGCAATTATACGGCAGCACTTTATAATATCGTTAACGCAACTGAAATGGCCGCAAAGGCAAAAAACAGTTACGGAGTAGCTTCAGGATATAATAATATGGCGGTAATCTATAAAGCAATCGACAAACCGGATGAAGCGCTCGCCAGTTATATTAAGGCGCTGCGATTGTTTAAGGAACTAAAGGACATTTATAATATTCCAATCACCCAATTCAACATAGGGAGCGAATATCTGGAAAGAAAGCAATATGCAAAGGCAATGCAGTATTTCACTGAAAGCCTTCAAGGTTCTAAATTATCCGGGAATAAAGACGGTGAGGCCAACATATACATCGGTATTGGGAATTTGTTGAAAGCGCAGGGAAAGTACAAAGAGGCATTAGTCCAGTACACAAAGGCCTACGAAATCAGGAAAAGTATTGATGCCAAAGCAGATATGGCCGCTTCTGAAATTGAATTCGGACGTATTTATACCGACATGCAAAATTATACCAAAGCGATTCCTTATCTGGAACGCGGTTTAAAAGGATCGAAGGAAACTGGCAGCCTGAGCGAAGTAGAAAGGGCGTCGGAAGTACTTGCTGAAGCCTATGCTAAAAGCGGAAACTACAAAAGTGCTTATGAAAACATGGTGCTGTTCAAGGATACCCACGACTCCATATTTAGTATAAACAAAGACAAAAAGCTTACAGAGCTCCGGTTGACCTACGAGTTTAATAAAAAACAAGACGCACAAAAGGCGCTGCAACAGAAAAAGGATGCGGCCGTGGCGCAGCAATCACAGCAGCAGCGCAGTGCGATTTACGCGGCAGTAATCGCGTTGGTTGTCGTTTCGTTTTTTGCATTCTGGATTAACCATAACCTGCAGCGCAATAAAAAACAGAAGAAAATCATTGAAGCCCAGAACGAGAAAATCCAGCAGTCACTATCAGAAAAAGAAACACTGTTGCGGGAAATCCACCACAGGGTGAAGAACAACCTGCAGATTATTTCAAGCCTTCTGAACATACAATCAGAAAATATCGAAGATAAAAATCTCCTGTCATCCATCCGGGAAGGACAGAGCAGGGTGCAGGCGATGAGCTTAATTCACCAGAATTTATACCAATCGGAACAAGTCAATAATGTCGATATCGAAAACTACCTGAAGGAACTGGTGGTGTATTTGTCACAAATGTTTAATACCGATTCGAAAAAGATTGAAACTGCGATCAGCACCGATGGCATCCAGTTTGACATCGATACGGCAATCCCTTTAGGCTTGATTGTGAACGAGTTGGTGTCCAACGCCTATAAGTATGCCTTTGAGAACAGGGAGAACGGCAGGATCAGAATCAATATTAAGGCTGTCGGCGACGACTATGAATTGCATATTGACAACGATGGCAGGCCTTTACCAACCAATTTTGACATCAATGCTACAAAATCACTTGGACTTAAGTTGGTGTCCATCTTAAGCAGGCAGCTTCGCGGTAAATTTTCGTTCGAATCAGATGAACAGCAAACTTCGTTTATGGTGTCGTTCAGGGATTTGAAAACGCTGTCATAAAACCCAGACGTCTGTGGAAAGTTTGTTTGGATGGCATTTTACTTCAAAACTTTAGTTCTTCACGAACTTAAGAACTTTCCCATGTGCCTTAAGAATATAGCTTCCCTGTGCCAACGCGCTGATGTCTATGGACTGTCCCGGCTGTACCGTGAAATCGTTCATCCGTTGTCCTACCATGTTAAATATCGAACCATTCAGTATCGTACTGGTTGAAAAATGAAGTACGGAGGACGCGGGGTTCGGATATATCGAAAATTCTATATCTGAATTTTGAGGTACATTCAGCGGAGCGTTGGTAATCCTTGTAAGATACGGGTAATTCTGAAATTCGCCGGCATTGTGGCTTAGGTCTCCAAAATTCGCATTCCCGTTTGCCATTCCACTAAGGAATACGGAACCATCAGCGGCCACACGTACGCTATCGGTACGGTCATAAGAACTTCCGCCTGCGGTAACCGCCATGAGTACTGTTCCATTAGTATTATATTTTACCAGGACCGCATCATCCATGAAACTATCGGCTGTAGTGGTAATCCCATTGCCCCAGTTTACGGTGCCCTGTGTCGCCCCTGCGAAGTAGATATTTCCTTCAGAATCAAGCTCCAGGAAGTTTTTCTTGCCAGTAATCACTTTTCCGCCACCATCGACTTCGCGTACCCATTGGTATTCCCCTTCGTGGTTCAGTTTTGCGAGGAAGAAGTCACTAAAACCACCATCAATTGGGCCTTCTGAAGTTATTGGGCCAAACGCATAACTGCCAAACAGGTAGGAACTAAAGTACACCTCATCCGGTGTCCTAGCCTTTATTTGGGGAAATGGGCAGGTTACATCTTCTACATATTTGATCCATTGAAATGCACCTGTCGGACTGTATTTTACCGCGAAAGTATTGTAACCAAATGTGGTCGGTGCGGAAACACCGCCATAGGTAGCGATACTTTCCGCGCAGGCACCGGCAGCATAAATATTGCCCTGATCGTCAATGCTGATCGAAGAAACCATTTTAGCATATTGCTGCGTGATGAGCATTTGTTCTTCACCAGCGGCATTCATTTTTGAAATGTAGGAATGTTGGTAGTCATCATATGCGATGTAGATATTGTTCTGCGAATCAGTAATTATGGTTCTAAAATCGTTCACAAAACTGTCCTGGATTTCGATGGGTTTGTACCAGACCAGGTTTCCATCGGGGTCAAATTTGATCATCAGGAATTGAACGCCCTGATTTATTGTAAGAATTGAAATATTATCAAAATTAATCGAATTGGTATAACCGGCAGCCATCAGGAGGTTTCCGGCATTGTCAGTTGCCATTTCGTATACTGTTACTTCACCGCTGAGTGTTTTGGTATAGATAAGATTTCCATTTTCGCCATATTTATTGTAGAAAACAGTGCCCATGACGTCGTTATAAGGGACGGGATTTTCTTTGTACCCAGCCATGTAAACATTTCCTGAACCATCCGTTGCAAGCGGATAGCTGATTCCGTCCGGATTGAGGTTGAAATTGATCTCCGGAGTTTGCAGCCATTGGAAATTTTGGGAGTATCCGGCAGAAATGCAGGAAAGGAGTAGTAAGGTAATTTTTTTCATAAGCTTTTGGTTTTGGTGTTTTTGCCGCATGCCATAGGGAAGATACCCAAATGACACTGAGGTTGCGTTCCTCACTTTTTTTTTAACCTGCTCAAAAATAATATCACAGGAAGGAAGCATTTCGTCACAACCTAAAGGGCATACGTACCATTTTTTTTTGCATGTCATGAAAAAATTAATCCTTTACATAGATAAAATCTCCCTACTATGAAAAATCTCTACAAATTAATAGCAATTTTCTTCACGGGTATTGGCATCATGTCGGGTCAGGGAATAGGAAAGGCACTTGATTTCGATGGGAATGATGACTATGTCACTGTTGCCTCATCCGCGACGCCGGTCGTGGGAAGCTGGACCATATCAGCATGGGTGCAGCCAAAGCATGCCACGAAAAACATGCATATCTTCGATTCACGATCTCCAAGTGAATGCGGATTTGATATGCAGATTTTGAATGGGAATACCATCCATTGCGACATCGGTAATGGGACGTCATGGAAAACCGTTTCCGCCGACGCGACCTACAACTACACACCCGGTGTATGGTTTCATGTCGCCTTATCCGTTGATTACTTTGGATATTACATTTATGTTAATGGAAAGATTATCGCGAGTGGACCGTTGGATTACACCGAAAATAACGTACTGATTGACACCAATCACCAGCTGCAGATTGGAAGGAACCCGAACTACAGCACGTATTACCGTGGTGCTATTGACGAGGTGCGGATTAATCGTACCTCAGGTCATCCCTCTGAGGCATTAATGACGGCGGAAATGAACAGCCCAGTGTACGGCATACCAAGTATAGTGCTTTCCTACAGCTTCAATAATGCAGCAACCACCGCCAATGGAAACAACCCGGGACAGACTACTGTCGTAAATGAAGCAAATAGTACGCGCTACGGGACAATGAATGCCTTTTATCTCCAAAGCGACATCGGAAACTGGACTACAGACCGTGATTATTATTCGGTACTGGTCAATGGGACTACTTTTTACCAAAACCTGAAATCGGCATTTGATGCAATCAACGCTGGAACACATACCGGAAATGTTACAATCCAGATCATACGCGATACAAATGAGCCAGACACCGCCCAGCTTAATGGAAGCGGTACCGGAAGTGCATCCTACTCATCAATCACCATCAAACCCGTCGGTGGCGTACAGCGTACCATCAATGTCGGTGGGAACGGTATCTTCCTGAGCAATGCGTCGAATGTCACCATAGACGGTCTCAATACCGACGGAAACAGCCTTAAAATTGTAAACGCCAATGCAGGCTTTTCGACTATTTGGATACACAACAATGCAAACTACAATACCATCAGCAAATGTACTGTACTGGGTTCCGGCGCAGCAGGGATCATCAAATTTACGAACGCTGGTTCGCATACTATAAACAACACCATCACCGAATGTACCATCGGGCCATTCGATGCAAATATCCCAAACTACGGAATCTATTGGGAATCAAACAGCGTCTACAGGATCAGGGGGTTGAATATCACCTCAAATAACATTTATGACTATGGCATTGCGGGCGTATACGGTCAGGACGGTACCGTCAACGCGGCCATCAACGGCAATAAACTTTTCCAGACCACACCGAAAACCATAAGCGGCGGCCACTACGGAATTTTCATCGGCAATGCCTATGCAGACAACCAGTTGTCCACCATCAACAACAACACCATCGGATATTCATCAGCAACAGGGGCAGGTAGCTATACGCTTACAGGAACAGGAGATTTCAAGCCTATAGCAGTGTTGAATTCGGAAGCAACGGTCGGTACAACAACCATAGCCAACAACACCATTGCAGGTATTACAATGTCCGGAAATTTTTCGGGTGAAGGCCTTGCCGCGCCTTTTACTGCCATAGTTGACTACATAGGAGGCTGTACGATACACCACAACACCATCGGGAGCCTGAGTGGCAGCTCCAGTATCAATTTTAATTCCACGTCGACATCAGCGATGGAATTTTATGGTATTCACAAAGCCAATTTGGGTAATTTTGATATTTCATATAACGACATCAGCGGAATTACTGCCATTTCTAATGGACAACTAAGAATGTCGATGATCAAGCTTGCGAGTGAGGTATCCCAGGACGCAGTGCGGTATTGTGTCGGAAACACGGTAGGGGGCATTACGCCAGATGCTATATCGAACCTGTCTACCACCGCAGGATCGGACATAGTCGGGATTTATACTGAAAGATCTGCTTTAGTTTCAGACAATACAGTACGGAATATCACCGGTAAAGCACCGGATGCCAACGGACGCGTAACGGGTATTTATGCATTTACAACCAATCAATATTCGTCCGACGTTACCGTAAGCAGAAACAAGATTTACAACCTGACCAACACCAGCAACACCCCGGGGGCGATTAATGGTGTTGAAGGTTCCTCCATACAGGCATTCTCAGTAATAAAGTTTGAAAAAAACTACATCCACAGTTTCAATACCACTGCTGCAGGGGCAGTTATGAGCGGTGTGAAATTGACCGGCAGGGGAAACTATGATGTCTTCAATAATATGGTATCATTGGGAATCAATGTTCCAACTGCCACCACCATACGTGGCGTTTATGGCCCTGGCCTTAATACCAGTACTACCGAAGTGACAATTACAAACAACAGCTTTTACATAGGCGGTACACAAACTGCTGGTACAGCCAGTTCAGAAGTAATCAATATAAGCAACATTAATTACCGAAGATTCTTCAATAACATATTGGTCAATAACAGGACCAACGCAGGTGCTTCAGGTACACATTATTGCATGAACCTCTCCGTATTGGGCACCTTGATGTACATGGACAGGAACATCTATTTCGGAAACGGAGCCGGATTTATGGTTGCTAATCTAAATGGTGTCAATCGTACCACGTTTGCCGATTACAGAAGCAACTTAGGGCCCGGTTATAATGAAGGCGGTGGTTTTTTCTCCAATCCGCAGTACCTCGATCCGGCAAATGCGACTGCTCCCGACTTACACCTGAGCACCACAATCCCAACTTATGCGGAAGGCAACGCGGATAACGATACATCTTATCGTCCTGCAGAGGATATTGACAACGAGGTACGCTCCGGCGCTACCGATATCGGCGCTGATGAAGGCAATTTCACAGCATTCGCAACGCCTGCAATTACAAACCTCAGTACCAGCTCAGGCTGTGTAGGCTCCTCATTGACCATCACAGGAAATAATTTCTATCAGGTAACCGCAGTAAGGATTGGTACGACAAATTGTTCCATTACAGGCAGCACATCCAATAGCGTTACAGTAACCGTACCATCAGGAGCTTCAGGAGCAGTAGCGGTTGATGCATTTACAGGAACCGGCACAGGAGGTACATTTACAATTTACAGTGCGCCGGTGATTACATCCCAGCCTGCAACGCCTGCCGCTGTTTGCGCCAATTATGAATCAGCAACCATCAGCGTAACCGCTGCCGGCGGAAGCACATACAAATGGAGAAGGAATGGTATTCAATTGACCAATACGCCACCTTTCAGTAATGTGACAACATCGACTTTAACGATTACGAACCCTGACTTTTCACAAAACGGATCATTGTATGATGTATTGATCACCGATGCCGGCAATTGTGGAACGGTAACCTCAAATCAGGTAACGCTTACGGTCAAACAAAGGCCAACGATAGGGGTTTCAACACCGGTAACCGTCTGCAGGAATACCAGCACGACGCTTACCGCTACAGGCGGTGTAAGTTATACCTGGAGTCCGTCAACAGGTTTAAGTGCGACAACCGGCGCATCAGTCACTGCAACGCCAACAGCAACAACGACTTATACTGTAACGGGCACCAATGCAGGAGGCTGTACCAATACCAATTCTGTTACGGTGACTGTAAACCAATTGCCTACAATAGATGTTACGCCGGCATCTGCCTCGGTTTGTCCCGGAAGCAGTGCCACCCTGACAGCGTCGGGCGGTATCAGTTATATCTGGAGCCCGGCTACAGGATTGAATACAACTACGGGAGCAACAGTAATCGCAAGGCCTTCAGCCACGACCACTTATACCGTTACAGGAACAGACAGCAATGGTTGTGTAAATACAAGAACCGTTACGGTAAGCATCCGTACTTTACCTGCAATCGGCGTATCACCAACTTCAGGTTCCATCTGCAATGGTGAAAGCCAAACCTTCACCGCAAGCGGCGGTGTTTCCTATACCTGGAGTCCTGCAACAGGCTTAAACACAACAACTGGAAATACGGTTATTGCGAGTCCAACATCGACAACAACTTACACCCTTACAGGCACGGATGCCAACGGCTGTGTCAATACCACCACTTTCACCGTGACCTTGAAAACACCTCCAACAGTCAATGTAAGTGGAGGAGGAGCGGTATGTCCCGGTTCAGGAAGGACATTGACTGCTTCAGGAGGCAGTGTTTCCTATTCGTGGAGCCCTGCGACAGGACTGAGTGCTGCCACAGGAGCTTCAGTAACCGCTTCGCCAACATCTACGACTACGTATACGGTAACCGGCACGGGCTCCAATGGCTGTACAGCGACAAATACGGTAACAGTAACAGTAAACACTTTACCAACAGTAAACATATCGCCATCAGCAGCGAGTGTTTGTGCCGGAAGCTCCGTAATATTAACGGCAAATGGCGCTTCTACTTACGTATGGAGTCCCGCCACAGGTTTGAATACCACTACCGGTGATACCGTGATCTGTTCTACGACCACTACCAGGACTTACACCGTTACAGGAACAGACAGCAATGGCTGTATTAATACAAAAACAGTTGTTGTTACTGTAAATAACAAACCAACGTTAAATATTTCACCGGCCGCACCCACGATTTGTCCCGGGAATTCAGTTAGCCTCACTGCAAATGGTGCTACTTCTTATACCTGGAGCCCTGCAACAGGCTTAAACACGACGTCCGGTGCTACGGTTGTGGCTTCACCGGCATCAACCACAACTTATACCGTAACAGGAACCGATGCGAACGGTTGTACCAATACCAAAACGGTAACTGTTACAGTAGATACCAATGGTTCTTTTAGTTTTAATGTAGCCAGTCCTGTTATATGTTTTGGAAACAGTCAACCGATATCGATTACAGGTGGTGGTGCAGGAAACAGCTACAGCTGGAGCCCATCGACCGGATTGAATACCACGACAGGTGCTTCCGTGACGGCATCACCAACGACAACGACAACTTATACGGCACAGTGTACTACATCAGCAGGTTGTACCAGCACCCGTCAGGTTACGGTTACCGTAAACAATCCACCAACAGTATCGTTAAATCTTGCGTCCGCAACAATCTGCAATGGCAATAGTGTGACGCTGATTGCAAACGGTGCGACTACTTATTCCTGGAGTCCGTCTACCGGATTGGATACGACCAACGGAAACACAGTGATTGCCAGCCCTTCCAATACTACAACCTACACCGTTACAGGCAACTCAAATGGGTGCAGTACTACAACGACAATTACGGTAAACGTAACGCCGCATACCCCGGCTACTGTTCCCTTTAACAGCGCAACCATGTGTTCGTCAGATGCTCCGGTGCAATTAAGCGTAAACGATCCTGAAGTCGGTTCAGAGACCACGTTCTTCACTGAAGACTTTGAAAACGGCGGTACAGGCTGGTCTATAGACCGCGGTGCTTCATCGCCTACAGAAGCGGATTGGCTTGTCGAATTCTACGACACGACTACTTTGGCAAAAAGCCATATCGAAAACGTGTTGGAAACCCCGGTTGATGTGCGTATTGTTTCTCCGGTATTCAGTACCGTGGGGTATAGCGACTGTAAGTTGACATTCCAGCAATACTATGCTGGGACCGCTGATGTCACTGCTGTTGCTGTGGAAATCTCGACCGATGCCGGAGCACATTGGAATGTTTTATACGATTACATCAATGATGATATCGCCACTTTTGATTATTATGATATTGACCTTGCAAACTATTCCAATACGCCAAACCTGCAAATCAGGTTCAGGCAGGTAGGTAAAAACGGGCAAAACTGGTATGTAGATAATGTAACGATTAGAGGCCTACCGTCCCAGACCACCTGGTCTCCTACAGCAGGATTATATACCGACAGTGCAGCGACCGCGCCATACACGGGCAACGGAATCAGGTATGTGTATGCCAAACCAAATACGACAACAACTTATACCGCCACTACACCGACAGCCTCAGGATGCCAGCCTTCCGTAAATTCGATAGCGGTGCATGTAAATCCGTCACCGACAATGACTATTACCGGAAATACATCGGTTTGTCAGGGCAGTTCGACAGCACTACATGTCAACGGTACGGGCGCTATAAGTTATGACTGGAGCCCGACTACGGGATTAGATACTGCTTCAGGAACTGATGTCGTTGCGAGTCCATCTGCCACCACGACTTATACCGTTACCGCAGTAGCTGCCAATGGCTGCATCACTACGAAGGAAGTAACCATATCCGTACTTCCTTATACGCCAGCAACCGTAAATACCAATGCGGTTACCTCCTGTGTTGGTGCGCCGGCTGTGGCTTTGGAAGTGAGTGACCCGCTGTCAACTTATACTTTAATTAATGAAGATTTTGAAGATACCGCACCGGATTGGGAGAATGCAGGGTGGACTTTTAATTACAATGGCCCAACCGGAGGGCAGGCACAATCACCCTATTTTACATCGGCAAACAGCTATATGGCGACCCCCTCTTTCAATACAACAGGCATGACAAGCTGTGTACTGACATTTGACAGCTTCTATGGCAGTTGGTATAGCGATTGGTTTGTTGGAGTACAGGTTACTGTTGATAATGGAGCCAACTGGAGCACGCTTGTAAACTATACCGGAAATGCCCCCGACAATGGCCACAGCCGCCAGAATATGACCATCAACCTGGATGCCTATACGAACCAGCCTGATGTTAAAGTCCGTTTTTTCTATGGTACCAATGGCGGTTATGTATGGAATATCGACAATGTCCAAATTGAGGGCTTTGCTTCAAACACCATCTGGTCACCGACAACAGGATTATATACCGATGCTGCTGCTGTAATCCCTTATACAGGGCAGAAATTAGACAAGGTATTTGCCCAACCTGCATCAACGACGGTCTACACAGCGGACACTACGGTGCCCAATGGTTGCCGGACAATAAATACTATTAATGTAACGGTCGCAACGCCACCGACATTGAGTATTTCCGGAAATACAGATTCCTGTATCGGACAGGGTACGGTACTTTCTGCAACGGGTGCCGACACCTATTCCTGGAGTCCTTCAATAGGGTTGAATACCGATACCGGCAGCACAGTTATTGCCGATCCCTCGTCGACAACAACATATACCGTAACCGGGACTAAGGATGGTTGTTCTTCTACGCAAACAATTACCGTGACGGCACACACGCCGATTGCAGCGACAGTTCCTTACCCCAGCATTGCAAAATGTGGCGCTACAGGTCCTGTAGCACTTACGGTTAATGATCCTGATCCGCCATTGATGCTTATTGATCAGGATTTCTCCGGAAATCCTTCAGACTGGACCATCATTACTGCACCGACAGCAGGCGCAGGATGGGGCTATCAAAATTTTGGCGCCGGCAGGGAAGCAATTGCGCAACGGGATTCAGGAGATATGGACTCGCAATTGATTTCCCCAACTGTAAATACGATGGGACTTGAAGCCTTGGCATTGGACTTTGATTATGACTATTTCTCTGGTTCAGGCAATTACAATATTGCAGCGGTTGAAGTTTCTGGCGACAATGGCGCCACATGGGATCAGTTGGCAAACTACGAAGGTTCATTTGTAAGCGGTATGCACGCAAGATTTGATTTACAGGCTTATGTCAACCGGCCTGCCGTAACCATCAGGTTTAACTATGTAAGCGCTACTACTCAGGTATGGCGATTGGACAATATAAAGTTGGGTTCTAAAGCCAAATATTCATCGTGGTCGCCCCTTTCGGATTTATACACTGACGCCTCCGCCACCACGCCATACAACGGAGAGTTGCTTGATACGGTATATGCTGATCCAACGGCTACAACGGTTTACACTGTAACCACCACGGCTGACTCCGGCTGCGCCACAACCAATACGATTTCAGTAAATGTAGGCGCTGCGCCGCATATTACCGTTTCGGATGACAAAACCATCTGCGAAGGCGGAACTGGTGTTACACTGACTGCATCAGGCGCGGTAAATTATGTATGGAGCCCATCAACAGGTTTAAATACGACTACAGGGGATACGGTTATTGCAAATCCATTATCGACTACAACCTATACTGTTACAGCTGATAATGGAGGATGTACCACAATTGAAAACATTACAGTTACCGTGAATCCGTATACATTGGATGTAAGCCCGTCAAGTGCGGTAATAGCCAATAATGACAGCGTAACGCTTCAGGCTTCAGGGGCGCTAACGTATTCATGGTCTCCTTCAACGGGACTAAATACCGCCTTTGGAGAAACCGTCGTTGCATCGCCGTCTTCATCAACAACCTATACGGTTACCGGAATAACTGCTTCCGGCTGTAAATTTACCAAATCGGTAACGGTAATAGTGAACCAGCCGACATTTACCGATAATTCCCTTCATTTTGACGGAATCGATGATTATGTGAATATGCCAAATTCACCCGTAACCGTTTCAGCTAATTTCACGATTGAAGGTTGGTTTAAGCCCGAAGAAGCTACAAAGAGGATGCATGTTTTCAGTACAAGAGGCGGTGGCGATCAGTCATTTGACCTGCAAATCACCGATGGACATATTTTTCATGCAGATCTGGGAACCGGGGGCAACTGGGAAAATACCGCGGCAGATATCGATCACGGTTATGCTGCTGACACGTGGATGCATATTGCCTGCGTGGTCACTCCTGAAAAATACAGGCTTTATGTCAACGGTGCTCTTGTGGGTGAGATTGATGTTAATGCTAACATTTTGTTATTGGACGGCAACCATTTCCTCTCCCTGGGCAACAGCCAGACTGAAAGTACCTTCTTTAAAGGGAATATCGATGATGTGAGGATATATAATACTGTACGATCAGATGCAGAAATACAAAGTGATATGAATAGTGGTGTTCCGGGTTCCGGTATCGTCGCACGTTACGATTTTAACGTGGGAACCCCTGGAGGCAACAATGCCGGATTGACTGCGCTTCCCGCTGTGAATGGAGGCTCGGACTTTGATGGTACGCTGCACAATTTCACCCTAAATGGGAATTCCAGCAATTGGGTGTTCGGGCATTCATTGCCTTCTTATTGTAATGCTGTGACCGTTTGGAATGGTGCTGCATGGAGTAATGGTGCCCCGGACAGCAATACGGCTGCAATCATTTCAGGAAACTTTACTTCTGATGGCGACCTGTTTGCGTGTACACTGACCGTTGTAAACCATGCTGATGTTCTTGTCAATGATCATGATGATTTCAATATTCAGGGTGTGGTTACAGTTGTGTCCGGAGCCACGTTGACGATTGAAGACGGATCCAGTTTATTGCAGGGTCTGGATGATGCCAATTCAGGCGATATCATTGTGAAGAAACAGACACAAATGGTTCGTCAGGATTATGTGTACTGGTCTGCACCGGTTGTCGGCCAAAACCTGAGGGCTTTTTCACCCCAGACATTGCTGAACCGCTTTTACACACTCAACGAAGCCGGGAACAATTTTGCTTCAATTAACCCTGCCGTTAATAATTTTGAACCTGCGAAAGGATTCATGATCCGAGCCCCAAACAATTTCTTAAATCCGCCGGCTTCCCCTCAGCTTTTCATTGGTACTTTTGAAGGAGTTGCCAATAATGGACCTGTTGATATTCCAATAACTGTTGATAATCTTGGGTACAATCTTATTGGAAATCCATATCCATCATCCTTAAATGCAGACCTGTTCATTGCGCAGAACCCCGGGACAATTTATTTCTGGACGCATAGGGCGCAGGGATCGGCTTCCGGCGCAAATTATTGCAGTTATAACACCCTTGGCGGAACCGCTGCAATAACTGGGGGTAATGCCCAAAATGGAAGTATTGCGTCTGGGCAGGGATTTATTTTACAGACTTCCGCGGCCGGGAATGCCCATTTCGAGAATAGCATGAGGACTGGCAATGATGCTGTTTTCTTCCGATCGGACAACGGGAAGCACCGCATCTGGCTTAATCTCAATAGTAGTGTTTCTCCGATAAACCAGATTTTGGTTGGTTACATGGATGGGGCTACCATTGGCGACGATATTGCGATCGATGGAAAGCAGATTGAAGCAGGGACGATGATTTCGAGTACCATTTCCGGACAAAATTATGTAATTCAGGGAAGGCCATTGCCATTCGAAACAGCCGATGTTGTGCCTCTAAGCTTTGAAGCAACAACAGCCGGAACATTTTCCATTGCAGTAGACCATGTCGACGGTCTTTTTAGTGGTGAACAGGAAATTTATCTAAGGGATAATTTATTGGGAACTATCCAAAGCATCAAAAACACTGGCTATACCTTTGCCTCTGATGCCGGCAGTTTTACAAACCGTTTCGAAATACTATACCAGAATGCGCCGTTGTCTGCGGATCATTCTATAGACGAAGAAAATGCTATTGTGGTGTACAAAGAACAACGTATACTAAAAGTCAACAGTGGAAAACTGCTGATGCATGAGGTAAAGATTTTCGACACTCGGGGCAGGCTGATTTACACCAAAAATGATATCAATGCCCAGCAGGTAACGCTCGATGACCTGAGGGCAGAAGAGCAGGTCATATTGGTACAGATCATCTCAGATGACAATCGTAAATTCATAAAAAAAGTAGTCTATTGATCCATACTAAGATGGGAGGGAACTCCTGCTCTGGAAACAGGCGGGAGTTTTGTATTCGAAAGAACCATACAAAGTTAAAAACCAGAATCTAAATCAATCCCTAAAAATGCCCTTTAAAGGGTATTTTTTCGTGCTATGCATTTGTATACATTTGAGGCATACTTTCCTAATTCGATAATCACATGAACATCAAAAAAATGCTTCTCGTCACCCTGCTTTTTTCACTGCAGGCATATCCACAGTTAAAGACAGACACCATCATCAACACCGGCGTGTACAAGTCATATTTCTGTTACGAGGTCAAAGAGCCATTGTACGTCACCTATACTTTATACAAAGGCGGCGGTGATTGTGACCGCGGAAAAGAGCATTTCAGCTTTAAGAAATGCGGAATAAAGTCGGGCGCAGATAAAGACTATGCCGGAACCAGTTATGACAAAGGACATCTTGTTAATGCAGAAGATTTTGCATTCGACTGTGCCAAAGAGGAAACTACATTTTGTTATTACAATTGCCTGCCGCAAACTGTCGCACTTAACCGCGGCATTTGGAAAACCTGGGAGGAAAGGATCCGTGATAAATCCCAGCAAACAAAGTTGTTCATTGTAACCGGGGGTATTTATGGCACTAAAACAATTGGCGAAAACAAGATCGGCGTTCCGGATTACTGTTATAAAATCGTACTTGATGCTAAAACCCAGAAAATCCTGTGGTGCCTGCTCTTTCCAAATGACGACAGCAAATCAGTACAGGAAGTGTCTTTAGCCGCTTTAAAAAAGAAATTGGGCTATAAGCTAGTGCCTTAATGACGATAATTCTACAACAAATGGCGTAAATCCCGTAAGAGGTTTTCGTGGACAGCATACTAATTTTACAACATATAAACCAAAAATAGTATAGCCATGAAAAAAATAGCAATAACATTGATCGCTGCCCTCGCCATCATGTCATGTAAGAACGCTGCAAAAGAACAGGCAGAAATGGAACAGGCCAAACAGGCAACAATAGATTCCATTAGGATGGAAGTCGCAAAACAGGAAGCGGAAGAAGCACAGCAAAGGACGATAGACTCGATGAAGGCGGTAGCAGAAACGCAGCGTCTACAACAACAGGCCGTGGCTGGGAATGCTTCTTCATCCACCTCAACCTCCAGTTCCACCACAACGACAACCAAGAAAAAAGGCTGGAGCAATACTGCCAAGGGTGCCGTAATTGGTGCTGGAGTTGGTGCCGTGACCGGGGCTGTTGTTTCGAAACATAAAAAAGGTCAGGGTGCAATCATCGGTGGTGCTGCTGGCGCCATTTTAGGAGCTGGTGTAGGTTCCACAATCGACCAGAAGAAAAAAACCAGCGGGCAGTAAGATTGCACGGCCGCCAAATATTACACGAAAAAACCGGAACTGATTTAGTCCCGGTTTTTTCATTTTTAGAAAGTATTGTTACAACACTTCAGCGTGTTTCCGCAGCATGATCTCACGGCAGGCACCATCCCATAGCGCAAGCCTCTTTTGAAGCGAAGTCACAGTCGCTTCCAGTGCTTCGTCCCAAAACGCCTCATTGTCCCCACAAAGTTTTGATGTCATGTCTAATGCCAGATGGCTGTGGTGGTCGCCGTCTACTTCAATATGGCGTTCGAGGTAATATTTAAAAATCGATACACTGTCAGGGAATTGCCGGTGCATGTCATTGACAAGCGAAATAAACATGCCCGGAATCAGGTCTTCGCGGCCAAACGTGAATATCGCCGATTGCAGGTGATTTTTGCCACTGTTGATGATTTCAAACGTAAAATCGACAAACGCTTTCGCTTCAGCAGGCGTTTCCGAAGTTCGGTGTGCCTGCTCAAAATCCGACGTGGCTTGCAATACGGAAGTAAAGGTTTCGATTTGGGACAGGTCGGCACCGCATTGGCGCATCGCTTCAAGGTACAACTCAAAATGGCTTTTGCGGTTCCCTTCGGGATCGATATCTGATTCCTCGCCGGCTACGATTTCATTGATCAGGAACCGGGTATCAGCGTCGCCCACAGGAAACCAGGGCACCGATGTACAGGTTAAATTGCGTTGCAGGGATTTTAATAAAGACATGAAATCCCAAACCGCATAGATATGGTATTTCATAAATGTTTGCAGGTCCTCAACGTCTTTAATGGCTGAGTACACCTGGTGGTTCACAATGGCGTCCCGAAGCGGCGCAATGGTGTTGTTGATTTTTGTTACGTGGGAGTTCATAAGCTAATTTTTTTAGCAAAGGTACGAAAGCACGCGCAAAAACTAAATCATTGCAAGCTGTTTTGGATTGATTTTAATGTACAAAAAACGCATACTAGATTACTAGTGGACGCATCGTATCCACGTCCAGCGCACAGTTCATATCGGAAAAGTTAAAGTGAATAAAGTACCTTCTTCCTTATTGCTTACGAATGCCACGTGTCCGTTCATGAGTTTAATGTATCGGGCGACAATATTGAGTCCAAGTCCCGTTCCGGGAATATTACCGATATTATGCGCCCTGAAAAAGGGTTGAAAAAGGTGCTCCTGGTCTTCTTCAGGAATGCCAATCCCCCGGTCAAGCACGTTTATGATGCAGTGGCTTTCATTGATGGTGGTATTAAGTAAAATGATGCCGTCGTCACCGGAATATTTAATGGCGTTAGTCACCAGGTTAATGATGCAGTTTTTAAGCAGGTTCTGATCTAGTGAAATCATCAGGTTACCATGATGCGTAAATTGTATCCGTTGGCCATTTTTGGTGAGCAATTGCATCTCCTCGGTAATATCAGCGGCGAACTCGAAAAGGTTAAAGGGTATGGGGATTGACTGTATTTTGCCGAATTCCAGCTGCTCGATGTACAGGAAGTCATTCAGCACCATGTTCAGGTTTGTTACCGAATTCACGATTTTTCCGACATGTTTATTAATCTTAACATCTTCGTAAGTCTCAGCATATTTGTCAATCAGTGATGCAGATAGCTGGATGGTGCTCAAAGGGGTGCGGAATTCGTGCGATGCCATCGAAAGGAACCTGTTTTTAAGTAGGCCAAATTCTTTTTCTTTTTCGAGTGCGGCGCTGACCTTTCCCTTCGATTTTTCCAACGCCCGTATAGTGTTGTTTAAGGTCTTTGTGCGCTCTTCTACCAGTTCCTCCAGGTGCGAAGCATAGTTTTTCAACCGTACCTCATCGGTTTTTTGCTGGGTAAGATCATGGATAAATCCCGCATAGATCTTTCGGCCTGAGTATTTCACCTCGCTGACGCCCAGCTTAAATGGGAATTGGTATCCTTCTTTCGTCCTGCCCGTCAATTCGCGCCCGATGCCGATGATGTGTGCCTGCCCGGTCTCGTTGTAATGTTGTAAGTGTTTATCATGGTCTTCCCGCTCCGGTGACGGCATCAGCATGGAAATGTTGTTGCCGAGTACTTCGTATTCCGCATAGGCAAAGAGCCTACAGGCAGCCGGATTGATACTTTCTATCGTACCGCGTTCATCGATTGTAATAATGCCATCTATCGCATTGTGCACGAGGGCATGTAACAGGGCGGCATTTTCCATGAACATTGGTGAGCCAAATAATATCGGTTCAGGGTAAATGTAGGCTTTTAAAATGGGAAGTTTGATTTTAATAACGTTTAAAAATGATCGCATTGCAGTGCTTTGGTCAGGAATTACGCGTCGGCCAGGTCATCTCTCAAGGGCCAAAATATGACGCACATCACTAATCAGCCTGACATTCCTCATTATAAAATAGCCCATTTAATTGCACCTTTACTACTGGCGGACGAGGATTGCAAACCGCTTTTTAAAAAAGACAGGATGAGCGAGGATACGATTTTAAAGGAAAAAGTGATCGACGAACTGAAATGCAGGTTGTTGCATATAGCCAGCAAAATCAATGTGTCTGATTTTAACGGCAGGATTACTTTGACGGGTAACGTGAATGAGCGCGCTGATAAGTCAGAAGCAGAGACCATTGCGCGGAGTATGGCAGGTGTAACATCGGTTGTCAATGAGATCGATGTGATTGCCAATCCGTGGGAGGAAAAGAGAGACATTGAGATTGCCGCCGAGTTGATCAACGTCTTCCGGTGGAACTGGAATACTTTGAATGACAATATTGCGGCTACCGTTGTAAATGGGTGGGTGACACTTTCCGGGGAACTCGAATGGAACTACCAGAAAGAAGCGGCAAAGGTGGCTGCGGGCAATTTAATTGGAGTCAAAGGGGTGACAAATAATATTTCGATCCGCACTGCAAATGACGTAGAGGTTCACCGGGAAACCATTGAAAGGGCGTTGAAAAGCCATGCAGAAGTTGACGTTGAACATATCGCCGTAACGGTATCAGGACATGACCTGACGCTTTCGGGCAGTGTCGACTCATTGTACCAAAAGGAACTGGCCGGCCGGATTGCGTGGAAGGCGCCCGGCGTCATCCATGTGAATAATGAGCTCATTGTTGACGAATAATAAGCCGTTAACCACTAAAATATACACAAGTATTTATTCGTATTAAAACCAAATATCATGAAAACCCTTAAAAAATTAGGCATCTGGATGGATCATTCCAATGCAAACCTGATCGAATTTTCGGACGAAGTGAAACCTACGAGGACCATTTCGGCAGACTTTGACAACAGGGATATGGAAGAAACGCTGCAGCGGAGCGAAAATGAAATGCACAACAAGCAACAGCATAAACAGGGTTCCTATTACAAAGACCTAGCCGCCGAAATCAGGAATTTTAATGAAGTGCTGCTGTTCGGGCCAACTTCGGCAAAAGCAGAATTACTGAATTTTTTGAGAAAGGACCATCGTTTTGCCGACATTAAGATCGAATTGCATAACGCCGATAAAATGACAGACAAACAGCAGCACGCGTTTGTGCGGGATCATTTTAAACGTTTCGAAATTAAAACGCTGTAAAGCCAGATATTATTTAATTAAAATCCAATGTAATGATGAAAACAGTATTTGCGGCCATTTTTTTGAGTGCTGCAGCAGCAACATTCCTGATGAACCATTTTGGTAGAACCGCAAGGAAAATCAACAAACGTAACGCGCGGAAATAGTGATTCCTGCTTAAAAACGACTATCATAAGACAGCCATTTATTTTTTTAACCCTGTAACACCAACCAATATGAAAGTAGCTATTTTCAGTACAAAGTACTATGAACGAGAATATCTGGAACGCGCCAATGCAGCGGGCCAGCACCAACTTACTTACTTTGATGTACCCTTGCAGGAGCAGACGATGGATATGGCCAGGGGATTTGACGCAGTATCGATCCAGATTACAGATCGCGTGAACGCGAAGGTGATTTCCCGGCTGTCTGAATTGAAGGTCAAACTGATCGACCTGCGCAGCGCGGGTTATGATAATGTTGATGTTGAGGCGGCTACCGCTTTTGGCATTGCGGTCATGCGGGTTCCGGCCTATTCACCAGAAGCCATTGCGGAACATGCGACTGCGATGATTCTCACACTCGACAGGAAAACGCACAAAGCCTACAACCGTGTCCGGGAAAACAATTTTTCATTGCAGGGCCTTATGGGTTTCAACCTGCACGGCAAAACTGTCGGTGTTGTGGGAACGGGTAAGATTGGCACCGCTTTTTGCAACATCATGCTCGGTTTCGGGTGTAAAGTGGTTGCCTGTGACATCACGAAATCGGAGCCGTTGATAGAAAAGGGTGTAAAATATGTCTCGTTTGAAAAGCTTTTGGCCCTGAGCGATATTATCTCAATCCATTGTCCACTAACCCCAATGACAAAATACCTGTTTGATGCGATGGCTTTTTCTAAAATCAGGCGGGGGTTAATGTTAATCAATACAAGCCGCGGGGCGATCGTCAATACGAAGGATGCCATAAAGGCGCTTAAGTTGGGGCAGATCGGTTACCTCGGCATCGACGTATATGAAGGGGAGGAAAATATTTTCTTCCGCGATTTATCAGACACCATCATCAACGACGACCAGATTGAGAGGCTGATGTCGTTTAACAACGTGCTGATTACCCCGCACCAGGCATTTTTTACCACTGAAGCCCTTACCGCGATTGCCGACATTACGATAGAAAACTTCGATCATTTCGAACAGGGTGTTGTGAGCGAGAATGAAGTTACGGCTGCAACGCCAAAGATGTTGCTGAATCAATGATAAAGTAATGCCCATCACATTTTTGCACCCGCGCTGTCATTTCACCGATTATGTGAAACGCGCACCTTTGTAGGGAATCAACAACGAACCGTCTGGAGATGAAAAACAACGAAGAACTGCAAAAGAGCGTTCAGGACGCAATCTATTGGGAGCCACTTTTGCAAAAGGCAAGAATTACGGTTGTGGCGAATAATGGCGTGGTGACATTGTCAGGCGTTGTTGACCATTATGCCAAGAAAGCGGAAGCAGAACTAGTAGCCAAGAACCTAGCCGGGGTCAAGTCAGTAATAACAGGCATCAGCGTGGTGTCAAATGAAAAAGACCAACGTACCGACGTTGAAATTAAGGCGGCCATTGAGAATGTATTTAAATGGCACTGGGACATTCCAACGGAGCGCGTGCATGTTGCTGTCGAAGACGGATGGGTATTCATGACAGGAGAGCTGGAATGGAATTATCAGAAGGAAGCTGCTAAAAATGCCGTTACTAATTTGATTGGTATCAAGGGTATTACGAACAATATTAATATCATAAGCTGTTCGAAAGACAGTCTGGAGAAAAAGGACATTGAGCTGGCCATCCAGCGCAACAGTGCCATCGACTGTAAGAATATTGGCGTTTATGTACTGAATAATGTGGTCACGCTGACTGGCCACGTCGATTCCTGGTACCAGAAATGCGAATCGGCAAGAATCGCCTGGAACGCGCCGGGAGTGGTGCAGGTACAGAATGACCTTTATGTAGAATTCGACGAATAGCACAACTAAACAAATTAAAATGGCTTATATGAAAACAAATATTGGATTGACTGAAAACGCGCGGGAAGCGGTAGCAAATGAGCTTTCAAAAGTTCTCGCCGATGAGTATGTACTGTTTACGAAAACCAAGAATGCGCATTGGAATGTTGAGGGGCCGGACTTTTATGAAAAGCATAAATTTTTTGAAGCACAGTCGGGAGAACTCGATGCAATTATCGACAGTGTGGCGGAGCGAATCCGGACATTAGGGCATTATGTTGATGCAATGCTGAAAGCCTTTCTCAGTGTGACGCATTTTACGGAACAAAAACGCGAACGAAACGATAGCGCGGGCCACATTCGGGAATTGCTTGCCGATCATGAAAGTCTCATCATATTCCTGCGCGCTAATGTCGCTGTTTTTTCTGAAAAGTACCATGATGCGGGTACCAGTGATTTTATTACCGGCCTGATGGAGACGCATGAAAAAATGGCATGGTTCCTACGTTCCCATTTAAAATAACAGCAATACGCATCCATCCGTAAATGAAAAATATTATGAAAAAATCTGACCTGTTGTTGTATTTCCTTTTTGTAATTACCGCATCCATTGTGCTACTGAATCGCTTTACCTCGTTTTATATCAACGATTATCGTGTGCACTTTTTCTTCCTGTTTTTTGCAGCGAGTTCTTTTGTCATCATTGCAGGGCGTTTGTTTAAAAAACTGCAAAGCCGCCGTTCTGTGATCGTAACGTGTATTGTCATCGCCGCATTGTGTTTCGTAAGAGGTTTCCTGACATGGAGTGGCGACTGGAAAACGCAGACGGTTCTTTATGAAAGTAACACCGATAAAAACAAGACGATTAACATCCAACTGCGAGGCGACCGGTTTGCCTTCGGGTACAAGGAACGGGTCATTGGCGTATACCGGATTGCGCCATTTATGGATTGGGTCGCGGACGTGGATACGACTAATATTGACCATTCCAAATGGAAACGGCTTGATCTGCAATTGAATGAGATGGGATTGCCAAAGGAGAAATAGCCGGTCCAAAAGCAGGACTGTTTAAACGAAAAAAATAGGCTATGAAAAAGATTCTTGTCGCCACCGACTTCTCAGGCAACTCTAAAGCAGGCATTCGCTTTGCCATACAATTGGCATCACAGGCACCATTTGAGCTCGTTTTCTTTAATGTTAATGAGGTTTCGTCCATCAATGCATGGACAGACTTGAATTATAGCGACTTTAAGTCGGCCGAAAATGCGCAGCTAAAAGAAAAGCTGCGGAAATTTGTTGCGGGAGTATACCGGACAGCGCGAAAACAGGGCGGGAAGCTGGAATGTGTGATTGACAATAGTGCGGATACTGATTCGGCTATGATTGCTTACGCCCAAAAGATCAACGCAGATTTTATCTGTATCGGTACCCGTGGCGGTGGCACAGTTCGCAAATTGCTGGGAAGCAACGTATCAAAATTGATTACGACATCACCGATACCATTATTTGTGGTACCGCAAACGTACCACAGCAAGTGGCTGGACTCGATCTTATATGCCTCCGACATGGAGAACATTGCAGCAGAACTCAAGGTTGTTTCCCAATTTTCACTTCCCTTAGCGGCAGACATCAAGGTTTTTCATTATGATTATTTTCTGGAAGACAATGGGGTGATGGGCAAACTGGATGCCGCAGCTGCTGCACACTGTTCCCCCTCGGTCTCGTTCCATTTCAGAAAACTTGTTCCGGAATATCCCTTGCTAAGTCACTTGGAAAAGGACATCCGTTTGTCCAAACCATCATTGGTTGTAATGTTTACAAAGCAGGACCGCAATTGGTTCGAACGGTTATTCCTGTCGAGCAAAACTGCCGAGTTGGGTTTTGGGACCAAAACGCCCATGCTGGTTTTTAGGAAATAGCCTATTCTTCTTCCTCACTGTTTTTCATTTTAGAAAGCAGTTCATACGCGCCATTGGTCACGATTTTCCAGTTTGTATAATCCGCACTTTCTTCAAGGATCAATTCGGTGTAGTTTAACTCCGTAACACCCACTTTTACATTCATCAGCTTATACTGCATGGTCTTTTTGTCGGCTTTTCCCTCATTGTTTTCGATGAAAATGTATTTGCTTCCCTGGAATTCCACAACAGCCGTTGAGGGCACTGCCGGAACCTGCTGTGTCCCGCTTTCTACCAAAGCTTTAAGGTACATACCGGGAAGCAGGTTTTTGTCTTCCTTGTCAAGGTGGCAATGGATCTGGACAGTCCTTTCGGCGCTGATTTCTTTCCCGACGAGGTATACGGTCGCCATTCTTTCGGTGGTTTCATTGGCGAGCGTAAACCGCACCTTTTGGCCAATCTGCAGTTTTGGGACATCTTTTTCAAATACGGTGAGTTCCGCATGTAAGTGTCCGGTATCGGCAATTTCAAACAATACGTCCGTAGCATTTGCATACGCACCGATATTCGTATTCACTTCCGTCACGTAGCCGTCAATAGGAGAGTAGAGTGGAATGGTGCTTTGTATGGTACCGTTTTCAAGGCTGCTGATGTTGATGTTCATCAGCTGCAGTTTCGTTTTTAATCCGGCCACGCGGGCACGCATGCTTTCATACTCAGCCTTTGATTTCTGCAGCGTCTTCAGCGCATTTACATTTTCTTTGGACAATTCCTGCTGGCGTTCATAATCCTGCTTCAGGTAGTTTAACTGGCTCTTCAGGTCGATATAATCCTGTTGCGGCTGCACATAATCAGGGTTTTGCATCATCGCAACCACCTGTCCTTTGCGCACTTTCATGCCCTGCAGCATGGCCGTACTTTTTACAAAGCCGCCGAAAGGCGTAGAAATCGAAACAAGGTTTTGTGGCGGAACGTCCAGCATGCCATTGACTTTGGTAGTGCCACTAAGCGCTTTCAGCTCGACCATACCAAACTGTATGTCGGCAGATTTAAATTGTTCCGGATTGATTTCCACGATGTTTGCGGGAACTTCCGGCTCTGCGGCTGCTGGTGTTTCTTTTGGTTTGTCATTACAGTGTACCAGGAGTAAGGATGCAATAAGCAGTGCCGTGATGGTGTATATTTTTTTCATCTTATTGTTTAATTGTTTTTTCCTGAAAGGTATTCTAACAGACTGATGCTAAGGTTGTATTGCAATATCGCGTTGAGGTAATTTTCGCGGATGCTGTTCGCCGTGCGTAAATTGAACAGGTTTTCCGAATAGCTGATCTCACCGTTGCGGTAAGCACTTTCGCTTTTTGACAGCAACAGGTCCGCATTGGGTAGTCCTGATGATTTGTAGTATTCAAGGCTTTTCCGGTTTTTCCCAAATTCGCGCAACACTTGTTCATATTGGCCCTTCAGGTTGACTTGCTGGCTTTCGAGATTTTTGCCGGCAATCTCGCGGCTGATGGCAGCTGATTTTACCCTGGCGTTATACGCGCCAAAGAATATTGGTACCGAAATGCCGAATTGGAATCCCTGGAACCGGTTGCCCGAATCGGCGATCGCTAAACCGGATCCATCAATGGTTGCTCCAATCAGGGATTGGTTAAAATACCCGAAGGTCAGGTCGGGAAGGGCTTTCGACCGCTCCAGTTGTTTTTGTTTATCGGCAACTTCGAGCTGCTGTTGGAAATAAGCCAAAGCAGGGTTGTTACTGATGGCTGCCGGATCGCCGAAAGCCTCAAATTCATATGCATCGAAACCAGTTTCTGCAATGTCGATCTTCTCATCGCTTCCCAGCAACACCTGCAATTGCGAAAGATAAATCTCGATATTGGCTTCATCCTGACCCAGGATGTTCCGCGTTTCATTCAGCTGGGTTTCAGCGGTACTTTGTTCCAGCAGCGTGCTTTCTCCCGTTTTATAGCGCAATGCCGCTGATTTTAGGAAACCGCTGTAAATGCTGTCCTGTTTTTTGAGCAGTGCGCGCCTTGCATACAGATATTGCAGATTGAGGTAGGCCTGTTTGATCCGATAGGCGACTTCGTTTTGAGCAATTATTACCCGAAGGGTGCTGCTTTTGACCATCGCATTGCCCAAAGCGGCATGTGCAGAAAAGACAGTAGGGAAGGGGATAGTCTGGGAAACGGAGAAATAGTTGTCATTTTTAGCAGCACTGTTGATTTGCCCAAACTGCCCTGAGAATTCCGTTTTTGGAATTTCAATCGCTGCCTTTTTAAGCTGTTCCTGATAGGTCACGTCGAGCTGCGAAGCGGCTATGTCCTTATTGTTTTTCAGTCCCAACGCAATCGCTTCAGCCATGGTAATTGGCTTCATCTGTGCCTGGGACATATTGGCGCTGAATAGCAGGATTAAAATGATTATTGCGGAAGGTATTTTCATTGTTTTTCGTTTAAAATTTTCAAACCAGATGTATAAAATCGGCAGGATCAATAATGTCAGCAGCGTCGCCGTAAACAGCCCGCCGATCACTACCGTAGCGAGCGGTTTTTGTACTTCACCACCGCTGCCGTGCGAAATGGCCATCGGAAGAAAACCCAATGATGCAACAAGCGCGGTCATGATGACAGGGCGTAAGCGTACCGATGTTCCGCGGATTACGATGTCACGAAGATTTGTCATGCCCTCTTTTTTCAAGGCATTGAATTCGGCGATCAATACAATCCCATTCAACACCGCCACGCCAAACAAGGCGATAAAGCCCACACCAGCCGAAATGCTGAACGGCATCCCACGCAACCACAGCGCAAAAATTCCGCCAATCGCAGACAATGGAATGGCTGTAAAGATCAACAACGCCTGCTTCGCAGACCGGAATGCTAAAAACAGCAATAGGAATATTAACGCCAGCGATACCGGGACGGCAATGGAAAGCCGGTCTTTTGCGGCCTGCAAATTTTCAAACGTACCACCATAGGTCGGGTAATATCCGGAATCAAATTGTACCTGTCCGGCTATTTTTTCCTGTATCTCCGAAACGATGCTCTCCACGTCACGGCCCCGTACATTAAAGCCGACAATAATACGCCGTTTGGCATCGTCGCGCTGGATCTGGTTTGGCCCTTCTTTATAATCAATATCGGCAACCTGCTCTAGAGGAACCTGATTGCCATTCGGTGCAGTAACAAAAAGGTTTTTCACATCGTCGAGCGTCTGGCGGTTGTCGTGCGCCAGTCGAACGACCAGGTCAAACCGCTTTTCCCCCTCAAAGACCAGTCCGGCGGATTCGCCTGCAAATCCCGCGCGTATAGCCGAGTTGACATCTTCAATATTTAAGCCAAACTGGGCGATCTTGTCGCGGTGAAAAGCAATCACCACCTGCGGCAGGCCTGAAACCTCCTCTATATAAATATCCTCAGCGCCTTCGATCTTTCTGGCGATACTGCCTATCTGTTTCGCATATTTTGTGAGTTTGTTGAGGTCTTCGCCATATATTTTTATCGCAACATCCTGTTTCACACCCGAGATCAATTCGTTAAAACGCATCTGTATCGGTTGCTGGAATCCAAAGGTTGTTCCGGCAATGTGCTGTTCCAGCGTGGCCTGCATTTTTTCAGCGAGGTCTTCCGAATTATCGGCACTGGTCCATTCGCTTTTATCTTTGAGGATAATCATCAGGTCACAGGCTTCAACCGGCATGGGATCGGTGGGGATTTCTGAAGAGCCGATTTTACCAATCACTTCCTTCACTTCAGGGAAATTGTCTTTAATAACCTTAGCCGATTTCTGTGCGGCTTCGACCGTTTGTGACAGACTGCTTCCGGTCAATACGCGCATTTCCACTGCAAAGTCCCCTTCATCAAGTGTTGGGATAAATTCGGCACCAAGAAAACTGAATACGACAAAACTCAACACCAAAAAACCTGCGGCGATGCCTACCACCATTACTTTCGCCCTTAAGGCAAATTGCAATATTGGCGTATACCAGCGCTGCACGCGATTAATGATCTTGTCAGAGATATTCGGCTTATCCGAAATTTTCTTATTTAGAAACAACGCGCTCATGACCGGTACATACGTAAGCGACAGAATAAACGCACCGACGATCGCAAAAGACACTGTTTGTGCCATCGGCCGGAACATTTTGCCCTCAACGCCCACCAAAGCAAGGATCGGTAGATAGACGATCAGGATGACGATTTGCCCGAAAGCGGCAGAGCGCATCATTTTTCTGGCATTGCTGATGACTCCGGAGTCCATTTCGTCTTGTGTAATCTGCGATCCCTTGTGCTTCACATACAAATAGTGCATCGTGGCTTCAATGATGATCACGGCGCCATCGACAATCAGTCCAAAGTCTATCGCACCGAGGCTCATCAGGTTGCCGTCTACACCAAAAAGGTTCATCAGGCAAATCGCAAACAGCATCGATAGCGGAATTACGGATGCCACGATCAATCCCGCCCTGAGGTTACCGAGCAGCAATACCAATACAAAGATCACGATCAGTGCGCCCTCGGCCAGATTTTTTGTGACGGTACCGATCGCGTTGTCCACCAGTTTCGTACGGTCGAGAAAGGGCTCGATGGTAACACCTGCTGGCAGTGTTTTTTCAATCTGTGCCATCCGTGTTTTGACATTGTTAATGACTTTTGAAGCATTGGCACCTTTAAGCATCAGTACAATACCACCGACCACTTCACCTTCACTGTTGCGGGTCATCGCGCCGTATCTTGTTGCCGCCCCGATGGTGACGTCGGCAACATTCCGGATCAGTACCGGAATGCTGTTGGCATTGGTTTTGACAACGATATTTTCGATGTCGTCAATGTTTTTAATTAAGCCTTCGCTGCGGATGAAATAAGCATTGGGTTTTTTATCGATATAGGCGCCACCCGTATTCTGGTTGTTTTTTTCCAAAGCCGTAAAAACGTCGTGAATACTGATGTTCATACTGCGCAATTTGTCAGGGTTTAGCGCGATTTCATATTGTTTCAGGAAGCCACCAAAACTGCTGACGTCGGCGATACCGGGAACGCCAAGCAGCTGCCTGCGGACAATCCAGTCCTGTATGGTGCGCAGTTCAGTCGCGTCATATTTCTTTTCATATCCTTTTTTGGTATGGATAATATATTGGTAGATTTCGCCCAATCCCGTCGAAACCGGAGCCATTTCAGGACGGCCCATTCCGGGAGGAATCTGCTCAGTGGCGGCAGCAAGTCTTTCGCTGACCTGCTGACGTGCCCAGTACACATCAACATCTTCTTTAAAAACTACGGTTACAACCGACAATCCGAAGCGGCTAAACGAGCGCACTTCTTCAATATCGGTAATGGTGGCCATGGTCTGTTCTACGGGGAACGTTACAAAACGCTCGATATCCTCCGCGCCGTTGCTTGGGGAAGTTGTTATAATCTGGACCTGGTTGTTGGTGATGTCAGGAACGGCATCGATGGGCAGCTGCCTGACGGAGTATACGCCCCAAAGGATCAGCGCAAAAACCATAAGACCAACCACCAGTTTGTTCTGCACAGAGAACGCAATGATTTTGTTTAACATTTTCAGTATGGTATAAGAAATGGAAATCACAGGATTTATCCTGATGTTCGTGCCAGTGCACGCCGTTTTAACCCGTAATCAAACGGGCACCATTATACCAATTGAGGCGGTTGCCAGATGCTTCCTGTAAAGCTGGAGGCGAGGGGAGATTTGTATATGATTTCCTGTCTTGAGATCAGTTCAGAGATCATGACGGGTTCAAAAGTGAGTGCTGTCGAAAAATTGATCGCGTGTGCAGCACAGCAACTGCAAATGCAGAATGGGGAGCAAAGGTCGCTTCCCTTGTGGTCGTTATCGGCGGATCCCTTTTCTGTCGTTGCCTTTGAATCGGAGCAACCGGCATCATCGCCGCCATCTGCACAGGGTATGCAGGACAGCACGGCAAAAAGGCAGGACAATATGAGGCTCAACGTTTTCACGGTGGTAAAAATAACAAATGTTTTTATACAATGCCTGCTTTGTGGAAATTTGATATAGAAGTTTATGGAATAAGAGGCGATGAAGACACTAAGAATCGTTCCACCACTTGATTCCATTGCAATTAACCGATGGCTGGGATTAAAAGAATCACGTTTCGAGCAAATATAGGCCGATCATGTTGACACAGGAAAATGTGTTGTGGTTGTTTGATAAGGAATAAAGCAAAAAAAAGCTGCCCTTTCGGGCAGCTTGGGTAATATAGTTAAATAACAAACAAACAAGTATTACCTTTTCAATACTTTTTTAGTAACAACGTAATCCGTTGCTGAGTCAATCAGCTTCACGAAATAAAGTCCACCTGGAAGTGTAGAAATGTCCGTATTCAATGAAGTTTTACCTGCAGCAATGTCATACGTTTTTTCGCTTACGACATTTCCACTGTAAGAATACACCACCAGTTTTACTTTCGATGCTTTATCGAGTACGACATCAACATTGAAATTACCATTGGTTGGGTTTGGATACAATTCTGAATAAGTGGCTTCTTTTGATTGTACTGTGTTTTCAGGACGTGGAGCAGGACCACATGAAGGTTTTGTCAGCGTCAGTTTCTTAGATGAAGTTTGCGTCGGTGCACCGCAAACGGTACCTGTTTTCGCCACAGAAAGGATGGTGCCTGAAACCAATGCCTCTGAGAAAGTAACTTGTACTGTATTGGTACCCTGACCAGAAACAATAGTAGCATTTGCAGGGGCAGTCCAAATGTAACCTGAAGCCTGTGGATCAATTGGAGTACTGTATGTTTGAGGAACGCCAATCATACTACACTCGATGGTAGCAGGACCAGAAATACTCAATGGCGTAGCCAAAGTAGTGTATACTTTCATCGTGCTTGGCATTGGGTTAGACCCACAACCGTTGTATGCAGTGATCGAAATGCTTGACCCGGAAACATAATTTGCAGGGTAAACTACAGTGAATGAAGTCTCGTTTGTAGTCAATACATTTGAAGTATTGGATGGGTGATTCGCGGTTTTAACGACAGCACCAGTTGGAACTGTAATGATCCAATACGAAGCATAAGCAGACCCTGGGAATGTGTACGTGTAAGGCGTTCCTGAACAAACTGCATAATTCTGGCCAGAGATTAAACCTGGTAGTGAAGGAAGGTTTCTGCTTACCGTGATGGTTTTTGGCAGGCTTGGTCCAACGCCGTTTACAGCTTTTACTGTAACTACGCCGGTTGAAGTAAAGTCGTTGCTGTAGATCACACTGATTGTCGAACCGTTTGAGGCACCGCTTATCGAAGCACCAGCAGGAACCGTCCAGATGAAGCTGTAGAAAGGATTTGGAGCAACACTGTAAGTTACAGCTGTTCCTGTACCCACTACGGCACACACGTTAGTAAGGGATGGGGTAATTACAGCAGGAGCCAATGGAAGCGCTTTTGTTAAACCTACGTTTCTAGGTGTAGAGACACCACATTGTGCCACTGATTTAACCGATACGACGAACACACCAACTTCAGTTGAAGCGTTTTGGAAACTTACCGTGATGGTGTTGGTTCCGTCTCCTGAAAGAATCTGGGCTCCGGCAGGGATATCCCATTGGTATGTTTGTGCTGATGGTACAGCGGCAACGCTAAATGTAACCGGGATTGCAGTTCCTACATAGTTACCAAAAAGGCTTGTATTGATCGAACTACCGGCAGCATTCTTTACTGCAATCGAACCTGGTCTGTAGGGCAGTGTTTTGCTTAGTGCAATGGATCTCAACGCACTGTTACAACCTGCAGCCGATACAGCCGATACGCTGATGTTACCAACATTTCCTGCACCTGCTGGTACGTTATTGAAATGTACAATGATGCTTAAACCATCTGTTGCAGTCGATACTAAAGTAACTCCGGTAGGAACACTCCATTGGTAAGAAACGGCATCAGCAACAGCTGGAATAGAGTAGGTTACCGGGGTAGTGGTTCCAACATAGTTACAAACCGCATCAGGTCCAGTGATCATCGCAGGTCTTGTAGCGAGTGGCAGCACCACAACTTCAATTACTGCTCTTGGTCCTTCCACACCGTTGCTTACCTGTGAAACGTAGTAGTATTTTGTTCCAACAATAGCAGTTGATGGTGTTGGTGCTGTTAAACTGGCCGACCCAAGGGCAGGTACAGTATACCATTTTAAAGAGGTAGCGTTAACTAAAGTTGCGGTCAATGCTGGCACAACCTGATTTTGGCAATATTTTAAAGAGGAAGTTACAATTGGCTCTCCTACGCTCAGCATTCCGGCAAATGCACTGTCAGTGAAGTTCGCCCCTGACAAAGCAATTGAATTCGAAGCGGGTCTGTAGTCTAATCCCGTATACGTTAACGCATTTGAGGTATTGTAAGGAGCAGCTAGTAAGCCGTTACTTGATGCTACCGTTGTATTGTTGCTTGCAGCATACCAGGATGTCATGTTAAAAGAAGGATTGTTTCCTGCAGTAATGGTTCCTGGTGAAGTTACCTGTAATACTTTTGAAGTAGTGGTAATTCCTGCAAGGATGTTGTTGTTGAATTTCAAAGTACCGGCAAGTACATTGTTTTCGCAGGCGATACCGTCAATATGCAATCCTTCAAGGTAATCCACAAAGATTGAGTTGAATATTTTCAACTGTGAATTCCTTCTGATACGGGCAGCACGTTTGTAACCTGCTGCCAATGAACCACCGTTAGCCAATGTGGTACGGAATGTTGGCCCAACCATGGTCATATTCGAAAAGATGGCGCTGGTATATGGACTTACTGCAGAACCCGCAGCATTATTATCCGATTCAAATCCTTCAGAGGTAGATACAGATGGAGCATCTGCGATTTGAGGATCTCTTACAGAAAGACAAAACTGTACCCTTCCGTTGTAACCGTTGTCAGTATCAAAGTCATCGTCAAGATTCCTGTAAGAAACAAGGTGCTTACAGTCTACTGAACCACCAAACCACTCGAAAGCGTCATCATTGGAAAACGAAACCTGTACGTAGTCAACAACCGTACCTCTTCCAACAGCACCAAAAGTAAGACCATTGATCTCATTGTTTGGCGCATAAACATAGCCAGCGTACTCGATACGAACATATTTCAGCGTACCCGAAGAATCATTGTCGTTTGGCGTTGTACCACCGCCGTATTGCGTGTCGGCAGTTGGAGCAATACCTTCGATGTTGTTTACGCCTCCGTTAATGTTAAAGGAAGCTTTTCCCAGAAGGATAATACCACCCCAGTCACCTCTGTTTCTTTGTCCGGCTGGTTTATCCGAGGTAAAGACAATTGGGTTGGCTGCAGTACCCACAGCGTTTAGTTTCGCTCCTTTTGTAATAAACAAACCGGCCCCATTGGAAATCTGGTCACCCAATACGACAACACCAGGCTGGATCGTCAGTGTTGCGTTGTTTTTAACGTAAATCTGTCCCTGCAACTTATAGGTGTTGCCTGTGGTCCAGGTAGTGTTTGTGGTAATGTTTGTGTTTACATTAATTGCCGTCGTAGGATACACTGTATTCTGTGGATCATAATTGGTCCAGGAATCGGTCCACATGGCAATTGGTGCAGGCGCAAACGCACCGCGATAATTGGTTGGCGTGATCTGTGCCTTTGACACACTGCTCACCAGAATGAGCAATGCCCATAAATAGAATTTTTTCATTTTAAATAAAAGTTTTGGTTTATAATGGTAAAGGTATCGCGGTGATGTTAACTAATTCTTAACACTTTTTTATATTAAGAATACCCTTACGTTAACAATTTAAATTATTCATTATAAAAAACTTATAATGGGCAGCCAACGTAAAGTTAAAAGTTGTAGGTTGCGGTTAATGAGAACGTTCGGCCGTACTTCGTAGACCAGATTAAATCGTCTTCTTTGCTGTTGTATCCATTTTTATTGTCTCGGTCACCGGTAAAAACAGCATTAAAAAAGCCTTTTACTCCGGTGCCTTCCGATACGCCCAAATCCCGGTTGTGGTAAAACACCAAATCCTGGGCCAGGATGTTCTGACCGTTTAGTTTTAGCTCTAGCTTGTTGTTCAGGAAAGATTTGGAAATTTGGAAATCGAGGAAGGTCCTGCTTTTCTCCCAAAGCGTAGGCTCTACTTCTGTATTTCCGACTATGGCGATCCGATTCCCCACCCGGTTCACGTTTAAGGAAACAGACCAGTCTTTATCGGTTGTGATATATTGTAAACCGGCATTAAATACATAAGGAGATTGGCCCTGCATCGGTCTTTCTTTTTCCGTGTCTGAAACGGCAGCTAGGTTGGACACATCTACTTTGGATTTGATGATCGCCAGGTTAGAGAATGCGGTCAGGTTGTTCAGGATACTATTTTCGCTATGCATCAACGAACCCAGTAATGTCCTGAATTCCAGCTCGAACCCATAATTCGTAGCGCTGTTGGCATTGTCGTAAGTGATTTCCCTATTGTTTACAGTTGCTTTTATTTCTATCGGATCCTTGAATTTTTTGTAGAAGGTTGATAGCGACAGGATTTGTCCTTTTCCGGGATAGATTTCATAACGGAAGTCCACGTTATCAATAATGGCCCGCTTAAGATTCGGATTTCCGGAAGTAACAAACCGTGTCATAAAATCATAGAATGCAAATGGTGCCAATTCCCTGAATTCCGGCCTATTTAGCGATTTTGAATAGCTCAGCCTGATGTTTTGTTCCTTAGTCGCTGCAAAAATGATGTTCGCTGAAGGCAGGAAATCCATTTTTTCCACGTCTATTTTGAGCAATTCTGTTTCACTAAGTTTGGTGTTCAGTTTCTGGTGGTAATTTTCAATTCGAATCCCATACACAAAACGGAATTTCCTATACGTGTTGTCCATCATCATGAATGCTGCCCGCAGGTTTGAGGACGCATCATAAGCATCAAAGTATTTTGTTCCGTCATAAAGTGTAAACCCTCCGACGCCGGGAGCAATGATCCCCATATTCTGTTGGTCGAAGATGTGGTCGTCATCGAGGTTGAGCAAAGTTTGGTCAAATACCAAATCGCCTACACCGCCGAGCTGGTTGTAGCCCAATTGCCTTGCGTAGAAATTCCTGTTCCTGTTCTGTAGGAAAATCCCAAATTTAAAATCGCACAATACACTGCCATAATTGAATTTCTGGGACAGGTCGAATTTTGCGCTGGAGCTGGTCTCAGTATTTTCAGAAAAGAAGATTCCGCCGCCGTAATCAGGCCCAATATTTCCATTGGCAATATTGGCTGTATTGGTAATATCAAGTGGATTTGGGTTGGAAGGGTCTTGATAATCCTTGAAGCGGGTGTAAATATTTCTTCGAAGGTTTGGAATCGACCGCTGGATATCGTTATACGAAACCACCCAGTTAATCCTGAATTTATCCCTGGGCAGGTAATGTTCTCCCACCAGTTGCCCTGAATAAATGGTATTGCTTGTAAACCAACGGACAGTAGAATAGATCAGTATCGGATTCACCGCTGTAGCTTCAAAAGGGATGCCAGTACGCTCAACGACCAGATCATCCGAATTAATCGAATATAGGTTTTTAAAGGCAATCGTATTGTTGTTGTTGAATTTAAGCGAAAAATTGGCCATGCCTCCCGCAAGTGTCTGGACATTATAGTTTTTATCAAAGTAATCTTTGTAAATCACCGGACGCAGGCCTGCTCCCTGTTCCTCAAAGTCACGGCTGATGGATTCCGTATAGTTGTTGGTCCTGTTGTACGTCACTGCGGTAAGGATACCCATTTCTTTGCCCCCAAATTGCAGGTGGTATCCGGCTGAATACTGAAAAGCAAGATTTGGTGCAAAGTTTTTGCTTCGAATACTCCAATCTGTTTTATATGATTTTGCCAGTTCAGCGCGGTCAAGATAGTCGAGGTTTTGAAACGCGGTATAGCCCGGAAACCCGGAAGGCAAATCCCTTGTACCATCATCAAGGCCAATCCAGTCTGTATTGCCTCCTTTATAGTACAATTGTTTTTTACCCGTCGTAAAGGTGTTGTAACCGCTCCCGATGGAAAGCGTCTGGAAGTCTTTTTCCGGAATGCCTTTGGTATTGATCTGAATGATTCCGCCGGCAAATTCGCCAGGCATGTCCGGTGTTGCCGTTTTGTTGATGATCAGGTTGTCGATCATATTGGCTGGGAAAATATTGAATGAGAATGCCTTACGGTCTGGTTCAGAACTGGGCAGCGGCGCGCCGTTTAGGTAAGAAGTATTGTAGCGGTCATTCAATCCGCGGATGATGACAAACTTATTTTCCTGGATGCTCGCTCCGGAGATCCGTTTCAAAACATCCGAAACATTCTTATCCGGCGTCTTTTTGATGGTTTCAGCAGATATTCCATCGGATACGCTGGCGCTGTTTTTCTGGGTCAGCAGCAACAGCTTCACCGATTCCGTTTTCAGTTTTGGTGCCGTAATCACGATTTCATCGAGTGATTTGGAATTTTCCGACATCATGACGTCTAAAACGACGCCCTCTGCATTGGTGATGGTAACATCCTGGATCACTTTTGTCTGAAAAGAAATGTAACGGAAGGTCACCTCGTAACTGCCAAACGGAACGTTACGGAATTGGAATTTACCATTCAAATCAGAAATGGTTTCCTTATTAAGCGTTTTAATCGAAACGGTCACACCGGGGAGCGGCTGCCCGTTTGCCTCTTCAACAACGGTCCCCGATAGGGATGCGGATTGACTGAAAATAACCTGAGAACATAGCAATAACAGCAGCGCGTAGCAAAATTTCATGTTTGTAAGTTTAATTTTGCTAAACTACCGTCACTTTGTTATATATATGTTAAAATCAATTTACGAAATGTTAAAGAAATTGATGAGAATATTGATTATCAAGGCTTCATTGTCAAGAAAATGTAACGAGACTGTTATGTATCTTTACGGCGACCGATATTTTGGCCAACAGCTTTATATTTGGGCATTAACCTTAATGAAATCCCAATCCGATGCATAACGAGAGCAAATTCAAAACGAAAACCGGATATTGTCATATTTTGCCTGACAAAATTATATTAACCCGCAGCGGAACGGTGGGTGAAGTCTCCAAAATCGTCGTTGGGAACGGAATATCTAGGATGCTGATCATCTACGGCGTGATCGCTTTGTCTTCATTGTACTTCGCATTTACCAGTTTTAAAAGCGGAGAAAATGGATTTGCACTGTTGTACCTTTTTATCGTATCCTACATCGTGTATGGAATAACCAAAAGCGTCAATAATTCAGCAACTCCTATTATTATGCGTGATAAAATAAAAGGTGTGACGTTTCATTCGGCAAAACCCGGACGAACCCGGGCCTATTTTGAAATTGGATTTGAAGATGAAAATGGAAAGTTGAAAAATAGGTTAATTATGCTGCCCGGTTCAATGAATGATGGAAAAAACGAAACGGAAAAAGCTTTATTTATAATGGAACACGCCGATTTGATTAAGCCCATTAGGAACACATCCCGTTCCTGAACATGGGGATTTCCATGTAAAATACAATAGCTTTTTTGTGGCCTGGTTTGGACAGGTGCAGTTGAAAAATGAGGAAAAGAAAGTAAAGCTTCCATCTTATAAGCGAATGGGTGAATTTTGCAAGAGTAGTTCCCGCTTTTATAAAAGCAGTTCATTTCTTTTTTGTTTTCTTTGTAATAGGGATAGCCGACCATATTTGGCCGATGCTGTCCGTAACGATGGTAACTCAAGGGACACCAAAATACAGTATAAAACAAAAACGCGGCAAACCAATGAAACTTACACGCCTTTTTCAGGATTTTTTCAGAAACGAAAAGACCGCGGGACTTGTCCTGATTTTTTGTACAATCGTATCGCTCGGGCTGTCAAACAGCGGAATAGCCGATGGATACCAGCATTTCTGGCATAGTGCACTCGGGAACCAGACCATAGAGTATTGGATTAATGATGGCCTGATGACCATCTTCTTCCTGTTGATTGGGCTCGAACTGGAACGCGAAATTTACCTTGGTGAACTCTCAAACATCAAAGATGCCATGCTGCCCATTTTCGGGGCGGCCGGTGGCATGCTTGTCCCAGCGGGAATATTCTTGCTGTTCAATTTTGGGACAGCCACACAATCCGGCGCAGGAATCCCAATGGCTACAGACATCGCGTTCGCCTTGGCCATCCTGGCTTTGCTGGGGAACCGCGTTCCCACATCGTTAAAGATTTTCCTTACGGCGCTCGCAGTCATTGATGACTTGGGGGCCATACTCGTCATCGCATTTTTCTATACGAAGACCATTGCCTTTACAGACCTTTTTATTTCGTTAGGCATATTCGGCATCCTGCTGGTGTTGAACAGGCTGAAAGTCAGGAACCTGATTCCGTACCTGATCGGCGGCGTTGCCATGTGGTTTTTCATGCTGCATTCGGGAGTGCATGCCACCATCACGGGCGTGTTGCTGGCGTTCGCCATTCCATTCGGAAACGGAGACGAAAAGTCAACTTCATACATCCTGCAGCATTTTCTTCATAAGCCTGTTTCATTTATCATTCTTCCGCTGTTTGCACTGGCCAATACAGCCATTGTACTGAGTTCGGATTTTGGTGCTGTGCTGACCGCCCATTACAGCATTGGGATCGCGTTAGGGCTTATTGTCGGCAAGCCCTTGGGTATTTTCATCCTCACATATATTGCCGCAACCTGTGGTTTATGCAAGTTGCCGGACGATTTGAATTGGAAATCTATTTTGGGCGTCGGTTTTTTAGGCGGTATTGGATTTACGATGTCGATATTCATTACGCTGCTGGCATTCGACGATCAGGCCATCATCAGCAATGCAAAGTGTATTATCATGCTTTCCTCGCTTGTGGCGGGGCTGCTGGGATTTGTATCCCTGAAGTTCATACTTAACAAAGAGATAGCAGAAACAGATGAATAAAATACTCCAATTTATAAACCTAAACCGCGGCGAAGAGGACCGTCAAAAGGTCGTGGAAAATGTAGTGTCCAATATTTCCTTCCGTGGCTCCAACCTCTGGGTGTTGGCCTGCGCCATCGTTGTCGCTTCCATTGGCCTCAATGTCAATTCCACGGCAGTGATTATCGGCGCGATGCTGATTTCCCCATTAATGGGTCCCATCGTCGGGGCAGGCTTCGGACTGGGGATGTACGATTTTTCGCTGCTGCGCAAGTCATTAAAAAATCTCCTGATCGCCACCGTGGTGAGCCTGACCGTTTCAACGATTTACTTTTACCTGAGTCCGTTTAAGGAAACACAAACTGAATTGCTTGCAAGGACCGCGCCGAATATTTACGACATCCTCATCGCCTTCTTCGGCGGGTTGGTCGGTGTCATCGCCATCACCAGGGTCGAAAAGGGAAACCCTATACCCGGGGTAGCCATCGCCACTGCGTTAATGCCCCCGCTTTGTACCGCCGGATATGGTTTGGCAATTGGTAATTTTAAGTTCTTTTTCGGAGCCTTATACCTTTATTCGATCAATTGCGTATTCATCTGCATCGCAACCTTCCTGATAGTCAAGTATCTGAAGTACCCGCCAGTGGAGCAGCTCGACGCCCGCCGGCAGCGTCAGGTGAAATATGTGATGACCTTCCTGATTGCCGTGATGCTGCTGCCCAGCATTTGGTTTGCATTCCGCCTGTATGAAGAAAAGAAATACAACCAAAAGGTGGACCAGTTCATCGAAAAAGAATTTGATGCCAGGGGTTATACGGTGTTGTATAGGAAAACACGCTACCTCGCCAATCCACATACCATAGAACTGGCCTTCCTTTCGCATAAATTCAGTGAGGACGAAGTGGCACAGCTCACCAGCCGGATGCGGGCGTATGGCATCGAAAATTCAGTGCTGCGAATCCGGCAGGATACCACCGATTTAAAAAGGGATATCCTCAATGAAATCGGAGCAGAGCGAAAAACGCTCAATCAGAAGGACGTAGCCATTGCCAATCTTCAGAAGCAATTGGCGTTGTCAGGGGTCGACAATTCCAAAGTATTACCTGAAGTAACAATCCTGTTTCCCGGCATTACAAATATTTCCATAGCGAAACACCTGTTCAATGAAGGCACCGACAGCACAAAAACGGTTTATGTGATGTTGTATAAAACAGGAAGAGACCTTGATAAGGCCGAAAAAGAAAGGCTGACTGCCTGGTTAAAGCAAAAATTTCAGGTAAAGGATTTTGAGATTTACGGGGAAACGTTGCCAGCAAGAGAAACGGGAAGGAAGTAGTGTGCAATGATGACCATCGGGTCCTGCAAATCAAAGGCAATTGCGTATTTGGCAGTAGTATGGCCTACAATTTTTATCCGTTGTGTGAATAAAGGGATTGTGTAATATGCCACACCGCTTCTGAATATATTGCAGGTCTTAAATGGAAGTCCTTAAGATTTCGCCTTTTTTTTAAGCATTGTCCTAAATTGGAGTGTAATATGATGTAATTACCAATGAAAATATTAACAAAATATATGGAATTTCCGTATCGAAATGGTTCGGGAATTTTGTAGGGAATACTTCCATTATCCCCTTCCCATAAGGTAAAAATACAAATTTTCCGGAATGTAATCTTACGGGAAAACCAGACTTTTTCTTAAATTTATTTTGCACATTATTTTAGGACAACATCATTTTTTTTAAAGAATGTACAACCATCACGCCGATAAATGCATCATATGTTTAAAGTTCGTCCCTCACTCTCAAAGTTCATAATCAAAACATTTTTTCAATGAGGATATGTCTATTACTTTTTTCGGTTCTTATTGCGCAGCTTGCCATATGTCAAAATGGAAATAGTGGAGACACAACGCTTCATACCAGCCCATTCCTTACAGATTCCTCCATAAGCGCACTGGCAAAAAAAGCCTACCTGAATCAGCTGACCGCCGACGATTTCTATGATGTTCAGCCATTGTATCGCGAAGCGAAATCCCTGGTTGCTGTGACCCTGGAGCCTTTAACTGTCGAGCGTGTACAGTTTAACCTCCGGGCGTTCCTCAACATCTGTAAAAGCGCGCCGTCCACACGCAAAGACTATTTCGGAACGGAACAGTATTACAGGCTGGCGCGGTATATTGAAAACCATGCCGTCGCAGTGGCCGCAGCTTTTGCTACTCCGGGATACCTTGATAAGGAAGATATGAAAACAATTGCCGCCATGACAGTGCAAGGATTGATCCTTTACCGGAGAGGCTATGATATGAATTTAAAAATCGGGACATTCATGGAGCGGATCAATGCTTACGTCAAAGGCAGCAGCGATGCGAATAAAAAGGCCATCACGCAGTTTTCACAATATTTGAAAAAGGCACCGGCGATTAAAGAATCGGATTTTGTAGCCGATGACAACCCCTGGGAAACGTTTGACCTGGATTGGCTAAAGCATATGGAGCTGAACAAACGGTTTAAAAATGTGCCCAGGCTTAAGGACTTAAAGTATGAGGAGGGTTCTGAATTCACCGAAAATGGGGGAGGATCTGGTGATCGCATGATCGAAAGAAGCATTGGGGATACTACGATGTATTATTATTTTTCATCGAAATCGGAGACGGCCTACCGGGTTAACATGAATGTTCGGGGCCGGGATTTGATTCCCGGTACCGAGGACAAATACCGTATCGATTGCGAAGGGAATGTAGAGTATTTTCCGGACGGGAAATTAAAGCAGTTTACGCTACAGGGCTCCACGGTGATCAGTGACTCATTGGAGGTAAACTACCTGGATTTTATTTCCATTGACCGTACGGCGAAAGGAAATCCCGTCGATCACAGCTGCAATGATTTTAAACAGGATACTAAAGCCATCGTCTACATTGCGAAAGAGATCTTTCCAAAACCGCCCGTCGCTATCCAGGGTTCCAAATCCCGGTACATCATCATCAATCCCGTTATTGCTAAGGGAAGAAAATATTGGGTGGTAACCTATTACTGGAATCAGGACGTCATAAAATACCTGGCTGTAGACGACGATACTTTGGAAAAGTACGAAATTCCGAAGGAAGTATTTTTTAAATACAGAAATTGGCAGGACAATGAATTTTACAAGATGTCTCACAATTCCAATCTTTGAATGATTACTAATTTACACAAATGATAAGTGCCACCCCAAATACAAGCATCCGCAGGATCCTCAAAATCCTTATTTTCAGCCTGCTCCTGATCGGCAGCGCATCAGCACAGCCCAGAATCGCATTCGACACCCTCGAGTATACCATGGCACCCGTTAAGAAAGGCGCACCGGCATCTCTAAATATCCCGTTCAGGAACACCGGCGACCAGCCATTGATCATCACCAGCGCACGGGGGCAGGGAGCACCGTCGATAAGCAGGCCGCTCGATCCCATCCCACCAAATGGGGAAGGGGTGCTGCTGTTTAAAATGCCGACAGATTTCGCGGGTACTACCCGACAGACCGTCATGGTGGGGACGAATATCGATGATAAGATCATTGTGCTTTCGATAAAAGTTACGGTTTATGATGTAGAGAAAAGGCGTGTCTCCGGCGTGGTTACTGATAGCCTAACGGGACTGCCGATGATGAACGTATGGGTTTCTGTTTTAACCGACCGGACCCGGTATGCAGAAACGGATCCAGATGGCAATTACACCATCATGGCTGCACCTGACGAGTCCCTGATGTTCCGGTTGGAAGGCATGAAAGGCAAAATCGTAAAAGCCGATCAAGTGGAGGTCAATGCCGCATTGCAGGACAGTGGGTTAGGATTCAGAGCGCGTGAAAAAATGAAATCGGATGTGGCGCTGAGACATACAAAAGTCAGTGTGAAAGACTTAAACAACGCCAACAATCCAAGGTATCAATTTAAGCGAAGTAGTACAACCAATGTCTACGTATTATACATTTCGGCGACGCCAGCGTTGAGTGATGTAGACGTTTCCTTTCAGCAAACCTATAAAATTGTCTACAATCCCTATGCAGACCATAAGCCACAATACTTACGCCGATACAATAGGCTGGTCTTTAAATACCTGTCAAAAAAATATGGCAAAGCCTGGCAGGAACACGTCAGGAAAGATGCTATTGGTTTGGATGATTTTTTGAAATAAGTCAAACATTTTTCCTACGGTGAATGTGAGGAGGCACGCTGAAGCCGCTTTGCAGTTCCCACTTCAACTATAACCAACCCACGATAGCGGAAAGCAGGCGCATTACTGGTTTACCCCAGCTATTCACTTTGTCCGGCTGCCACACCGGCACGGCGGCGGTGTTCCATACCCCATTTCCGCAGTTCGATGATCACCGGGTCGAGCGACTGCCCGTATTCGGTGAGCGAATATTCCACCACCACCGGGATGCTGTCATGTACCGTACGTTTGACCAGCCCGTTGACCTCCATATCCCGAAGTTCCTTCGACAACATCCTGTCCGTGATCTTTGGGATCTCCCTGGCCATTTCTGAAAACCGCTTGCTGCCAAACGACAGCGCAATAATAATCGGCAGCTTCCACTTGCCCTGCAGTACTTCGAGCGCATCATGCACCGGGCGTATCAAAGACTGGCATTCCGTGCGGTTTCTTTCAGGTTTGTCCATCATAGCTGTAGGTTTTTTGGATCACTATATCAGAGTATAGCACTATACAACGGTATAGTACTTCCTTTTGTATAGCAAAGGTATGTAATTTTGTATCGACAAAACAAGCAAAATTGTCGGCATAACGCCGGAAACGGCATCACATTTAAAACCATGAAAAAAATATTGATTATTATTTCCAGCCCAAGAGGTGCGGAATCCACCAGTACCCAATTGTCTATGAGCATTGCCGCGCGCCTTGAGGACGAAAATCCCGGCAGCGTAGTGACGGTGCGCGACCTGTCCCAAAACCCTTTGCCCCATTTAGACGATACGCTGCTTGCCGCATTGTTTACCCCGGCAGACATCCACAGCGAGGCACAACGGGCTGCCATCGCAAAATCCGATGCGGCCATCGCCGAACTCAGCGAAGCCGATTTTGTCGTGATCGGCATCCCGATGTACAATTTCGGAATTCCATCCACGGTAAAAGCATGGATCGACCACGTGTTTCGGGCCGGTGTAACCTTCAGTTACGGTCCCAACGGCCCAATCGGTTTGCTCGGCGACAAGAAGATCTACCTGGCCATTGCCTCGGGCGGTATCTATGCCGAAGGGGCGATGTCAGCCTATGATTTCACCGATCCTTACCTGCGCAAGGCCCTTGGTTTCATCGGCCTCACCGACATCACGACGTTCCGTGCCGAAGGCCTCAAAATGCCCGATGGCGACAAAGTCCTGCAAAACGTCATTGACACCATGGTCGTGTAAGTCTCGTTGGTTTTCATAAGCAGCCACAGCGTACCGTATTATTGCGGTGCGTTGTGGCTGTTTTTTTACATGTTATTTTAGTTTTTGGTTACAACCGTGAGTGAACATGTGCGCTGCGTTATTAGCACCGGAATTGAATGCGCGATAATCGAGCGTTTACATCCGGCCGATACATGGTTTTCGGTTACGCCATAGGGTGTTTCCTTCCGCCGCTGTCGATTCATTCAGATGAGTGAATACACCCATAGCCTTTAAGCCAAATAGCATGGCCAGTATTACGGTATTGTGACGCTTTGAGTTTGCCTATTCTGTGCTGAAAAATAACCAAGAATATTACCGGATATATTCGAGTTAGGGTTGTTAGGGGTATTCTGGCTATCAGCATTTTGCTCTAAAACATAAAAATAATCATAACAATTTTTGTCAATTCCGATCAAATCTAAATCTACTGTCGAACCAGATTTTATGGTATTGTTTTCGTCAGTGCTTGAAATACCGAACGTATTTATCTGGCCATTGATGAGGTTGTCGTCAAGTGTAAAAAAGCCTTTATCTTTAATGCCGTTGACCACCAAATCAAACCTGTAGAAATTTTTTTCATCAGCGGGGTCGATGAATTTAGGCGTTACGACATAGTTGGTCTCTTCTCCCGGGGGATTAAAGCTATTTTCCTCATACGCTAAACCGTCTAATGGAACAACCAATGGCATGGTGCTTGTCGCAAAATATGCGATGTTGTTAATCGTCACTAAAAGGGTATAGGTGTGTCCTGGAATACCCTGGAAATTTTCTGCAGTATAGGTGCCAGGGCTCGTCTCAGTAAATGCGACAGGGCTGTTGCCACCATCTGTAACCGTTACGGTGGCTCCGGATATTGCAGGATAGGGTGCTGCATCATAAAAGTCAACAGATTTGCTGATACGGACCGTTTGTGTCGTTGCGCTATTTGTAATAACCCCTTCAATAACATACTGGCTTTGCATTGGATCCAGTGATAATGTAATTTCTTTCTCACAGGATATCAAACAAAAAAGCACACTTAGTAAAAGATATTTTTTCATAAGATCAAAAGCTAAAATTGTAGGTCACACTTGGAATAAACTTAAATAGTGCTGTTTGGACTGCACGTGTTTGCGCCGGATTATCTGGATCATCTTCAAAATCGATAAGGTATGCGTTTTCCCGGCCATAAGCATTGTAAAGACTGAAGTTGAGACTGCTATTGTATTCTTTAGATGATCGTAATTTTAATGTAGCGCTTAAGTCCAGGCGATGGTAATCTGGCATTCTGTCCTGATTTCGCCCGTTGTAATAGAAGACGGTCGAGCCATTAATCTCATATTTTCCGCTCGGAAATGTTACTGCATTCCCCGTATTGTAAACGAATAAAGCGGAGAATGTCCACTTGTCGTTAAACTCATACGTGCTGACAAGTGATAGGTCGTGGGTGCGGTCTTGTCTTGCGTTATACCACCGATCGTTATTGATTCCATCAATTTGCTTTTCGGTTTTTGATAGGGTATAGCTGAGCCAGCCTGTAAATTTCCCCTTGTTTTTCTTTATTTGCATTTCAAACCCATACGCCCTTCCCTTCCCATAAAGTAGTTCGCTTTCCAAATCTGGTGCGGTATTAATATTGGCCCCATTTTTATAATCTATTTGGTTCGTAAGCTTTTTGTAATAAGCCTCCGTATTGAGTTCATAGTTTCCATTTCCGAAGTACCGAAAGTATCCTGCTGAAAATTGATGGCTGATTTCAGGTTTAACGTTGAACGTACTTCCTATCCATTGATCCGAAGGGCGTCCGGAAGTAGAATTGCTTAAAAGGTGCAGGTTTTGTGTGTTCTTCGCATAGGCTAATTTGATGCTCGAATGCTGTGACAAATTAAAGTTAACGGAAAGGCGCGGCTCAAGATTGGAGTAAGTTTTACCGATTTCCCCTTTTTCTAGTTCTACAGACCCTGTTTTAACGCCAGCGGAATAGTAATTATAAAGCCCGGAACCCATAATGCTGAAGGCGCTGTATCGAACGCCGTATTCGGTCTTCATCCAATCAAAGACCTGATATTCATGCGATAGGTATAAGGCATTTTCGATGTTTTTCCTTATGGTTTTTGCAGAGACGTCCTGACTGATCTGGTCGCCCGAAACACGTGTGGGGTCAATGTTGTGAAATATGGTGTTAAAGCCGAATCGAAGCTTATTCCGGGTATTGAAATACCATTGATAGTCCTGTTTTAAATTATAGTCTTCCAATGTTGAGCCAAAGTCGACATCACTTCCGGAATTGATGGAAACGTTGTAGGAGTATTTACTGTAAATCAGTGATGTGTTTACAAAGACTTTTGGACTCAGAATACTGTTCAGCCGAAATGTTGCGGTTGCATTTCCCCAATCGATGCCAAACCCTGTTCCTATACCCAGTACATCCCGACCAAAATAGGCGGAAAGGTAGGCTTTGTTTTTTGCGTTAATTTCATAGTTCGCCTTAAAATTCAGATCATAAAAGTAAATTTGGTTGTCCTTAAAATCCTTTGATGCCTTTAAAAACAGATCGGCATAAGTCCTTCGTGCAGAAATTAAAAAGGATGATTTATTTTTTTGGATAGGGGCAGCGATATTAATTCGGCTACTGATCAAGCCAAGTCCCCCACTGTAAGTAGCTTCCTGATTCCCCCCATCTTTCATAACGACATCGAGAACAGATGAAAGTCTCCCACCATATTGTGCAGGTGGATTTCCTTTGATTAATGTAGCAGATTTTAACGCATCACTGTTAAAAGTACTGAAAAAGCCCAGTAGGTGTGACGCATTGTAAACTGGCGCTTCGTCAAGTAAAATCAGATTTTGATCAAATCCGCCCCCACGTACAGAAAAGCCAATTCCTGCTTCACCATTTGATTTTACGCCGGGCAAAAGCTGTATGGTCTTAAGGATATCTTTTTCACCGAATATCACCGGCAGATTTTCTATGTCTTTGATGTTTATCCTTTCGGACCCAATGGAGGTAGACTTGGTCTTATCATTTTTATTAGTACTTATTACCACCTCGCTGAGTGTACTATTATCCGTTAGGACAACATTCAATACTGTATTCCCGTTTAGCGCAATATCGGTTCCATATTCGATATATCCAACGTAGCTGAATCTTAACTCATACGTTCCTTTCGCAAGGGTTATGGAATAGAATCCATATTCATTCGTAGATGCGCGAATGGATTTCCCTTCCCCGATAACTAAAATATTACAACCCAGCAGCGTCTCTCCATTAGACGCGTCGGTAACTTTCCCATTTATTGTAAACGTTTGAGCAAGCGCTGCATTTACGAAGAAAAGAAAAACTAAAGCGGTTTTTTCTATTAATGTAAGATGTGTCATATGAGGTGTTTCCAGGTGCCTGGATTTTAATTGCTATTATTGCGTGGTTCACTGCGGCAAAATACCAGGTATAATTTCAGATAAAAAAAACCATTATACCGATAGGCTGTTTGTTCGCATGACAGCCCGATTTTTATAGACAATTGCGAATACTAATTTTTGTTGGTAAGTAAAAATCCACTGTTTCTTACGTTTTTTATTGACAGGCTTACATCCATTGCCAGGTGTTTTCTTAATTTCCAGATATAGACATCGAGACATTTACTCGTAAAGCAATCGTTCCTTTTCCAAACCGTCCGCATGGCCTGATTTTTAGGAACCAATTCACCAAAATTTGATGCCATTAAAAAAAGTAGCTCGAATTCCTTGATCGTGAGATGGATGACCGTATCACCATCATAGACGAGTTGCCTTAATTCATGCCTGAGATGGTATTTGCCGAAGACGATACCTTGGCTTTCAGCAGTCAGTAGTGATCTTCTCCGAATAACATTTGAGATTTTTATTAATAAGATTTCTGCATCGAAGGCACTATCAAAAAAATCGTCTATTCCTGAGGCATAGGCATCGAGAACGTTAGTTTTTGAAAAATGCTGCGCGATAATATATATTGGCAATCTGATGTTGTCCGCCCTGTTTTTTCGAATTTCATCCAGGAGATCGCTATAAACCGCTTGCGTATAAATGATGCACACATCAAAAAACGCTGTTCCCAGTTTTTTAAAACCGCGCTCAACGTGGGTAGTAGTGGTCACGTTGACATCATTTACCATCAGGAAGTCTCTCAGACGGCTGCCATCAGCGCAGTCAGTAATTATAATAATTCGGGGTTCCAAAGCATAAGATTTTGATGTTCTATTATATAATTACATAGAAGGATATTCTCCGTAAGCCTTCAGATCACACGATCCTGCCATCTTCCAAAACAATGATCCGGTCACTATTATCGGCAAAATCTTTGTCATGCGTGACGGCAATAATGGTTTGACCAAAGTCATGTGCTAATTCCTTAAAAATTTCAAATACGTTTTGTGCGTTCTTCGAATCAAGGTTACCAGTAGGTTCATCGCCCATGATGATGGCAGGATTATTTATAAGCGCTCTCGCTATTGAAACCCTTTGTTGCTGGCCACCACTTAATTTTGAAGCGGGTTTTAAGGCCTGATCCTTTACACCCAACAATTCGAGTTTATTATAGGCCATTTCTTCTATTTCCTGTATGGAGTGTCTACCCAGTTTTTGGGCGGGCAGCATGACGTTTTTTAAACAGGAAAATTCGGGAAGAAGGTAATGAAACTGAAAAACGAATCCGATGTTCTCATTCCTAATAGCAGCCAATTCATTAATCGACTTATGTTGCAGATTTTCGCCTTTGATGTACAGGTTCCCTTCATACTGAGTGTCCATAGTGCTCAAACAATACAGCAGCGTCGATTTCCCAGAACCGCTTTTTCCTACGAGTGTTAGGAATTCTCCACTGAAAACGTCGAAAGTAATATCCTTCAAAACCTGAAACTTTACCGGTTCGTGAAAAAACTTATTGATATTTTCCGTGCTTAAAACGATCTCTTTCTCCATAGGTTAAAATTTGAAAATGATTCCTGCGTATACCTGGGCTATTTTCGGAATATTTCTACCGGATCAATTCTGGCAGCCCTTCTCGCGGGAAAATAGCCGGCGCATACGGTTATAAATATTCCCAGCATCAGGCTGTAGGCAAACAGATTTAATTCAAAAGATATTGGGAAGTATCCTACTGGCCCCCCCATGTAAATTTTTGACATTATTGCTATCAGAATTGCACCCAGTATTAAACCAAAAAAAGTGCCTATACACCCCATTATCAATGCCTCCAGAACAAAAACCCTTACGACATCTCCACTGGAAAACCCAGTTGCTTTCAAAATCGCGATATCATTTATTTTTTGTGTTATCGTAGCACTTAAAATGTTATAAATCCCGAAAGCGGCCACGAATAGGATAGAGAAAGATATGGCGCCCATCAACACGTCGGCATTTGTGGTCTTCCAGTCTTCTACAGTGTAGTGGGTTAAACGCTGGAGTTTTTTTACGTAACTTTCTGTATTGTCCGGATTTGGCGTATTGATAAAAATGGTACTTACATAGGAGGGACCTTCTTTCAGGAACTGCTGTGCAGTGGCGATATTAACATATGATTTTTGCTGGTCGTTCATGCTATTTCCAGTAGTAAATATGCCGACGATTTTCATCACCTTGATTACATTGAACGAAGAGGACACCGTGATACTGTTGTTAAGGCCTAAACATAATTTTTTGGCTATACCGCTACCGATAATGATGCCGTTGTTATTTCCATTCAATGAATTTATACTTCCCGCAACCATATACTTTCCCAGGTTAAACATCGCGTTATAATCTGCGATAACGACACCATTTCCAGTACCTTTTATTTGTGCCTTTCCTTTGTTATAAAACGCATCGAAATTGACTTGGGCTAATGCATTCGTAACGTAGGGTTGTTTTTTAACCTGTTGTAAAAGCGCTTCCGGATTGATTATTTTTTTTGACAGCGTCGTTATCTGCGGGTTTACAATCAATGTAATACCTGTATTTGTAGTGTTTTTAGTAATGGGTACACTTAACTCGTCGTCCTTATATATTTTAATGTGCGCATTGTTCTTAAATATCTCATTTCTTGAAAAACTGGTAAACCCCGAACCCAACGAATTCATGAACAGATAAATTCCAACGCCAATTGTAACACCCAGGGCAGCGACGATGGTTTGTTTTTTTCTCGTGATTACATGGGTCAACGCAATTTCTATATTTACATCTTTTACCATGGTACTAGTGCATTTGAGAACCTAGTTCAGATACAGGTACATTATTTTCGGCGATATTTTCAGTACTCAAAATGGTAAAGTCATGAATACCACTAATCACCTGCACCCAATCACTACTCATAAACTTTGTTTTAATTCGGGTGCTGTTTTTTCTTCCTTTTATCATCACGTTTCCGGAGTAGTCCACATAGTTTCTTGGAATGAGCATCGCATTTTTCGTAAAGCCTACAATAATGTTGGCCTGAAGTTGTGTATTGACCACTTCAAATCCGGGCTTTTTCGAAAATTTAATTTTGCACAGGAAAGATTGGCTGGCTTCGTCAAAAGAAGGATATATTTCCGAAACCACCCCGTCATATACAATACCTTTGTCAGTATTAAGCTGTACCAAGGCCTTTTGCCCTAATTTAACCCGGCCGATGTTGCCTTCATCAACATTTACTTTGGCATATAACGCATTCGAATCTCCAATCAGAGCAATCGCTTCACCACGCGACACATAATCGCCAGCTTGTTTGTACTTCCTGAGTATTTTTCCCGGAACAATGGCCTTGAGCGTATTATTGTTAAACAGACTTTTATTCACATTCTTTGAAGCCGTACTGCTGATTAACTGCTGTCTCGCCTGCTGTTTCAGGATATTGAAACTTTCAAGCGCGTTCTCGTAGTTCGCCAGCGACGTGTTGTATTGCAATGATGCATTTTCATAATCTACCCTTGAAACACTATTTTGCAGCCACAAGGATTTGTATCGCGCCAACTGTAGCGAGTCCTGGCTGACTTTCAGTTTATTGACAGCAATATTATTTTGGGCCTGTAGGAGTGCAGGAGCATCGACTTTTATGTTGTTTTCGGCTATCTGATAGAGGGCTGCTGCACTTTTGTCATTGATTACATTTTCCCTGTTATCAATCACTGCCAATAGGGATCCTATGGTGATCCTATCTCCTTCTACAAAATGGATCTCTTTTAGATAGCCATCAGTCTGGGCTTTTAAGGTATAGGTGTTGTCAGCTTCGAGAATACCAGACGCAAAAACCGCTTCCGTTACGTCTTTCCTGATTGGGGTGACTTCCTCTGTTTTCCTGCCGCATGACAACAGGCAAAAAGTAATCAGTATCGTGAGGTGTATGTTTTTTTTCATTGGTTTATGTCATTATTAATTGAAATTTTTGTGGCGAGTTTCTTGATATTCAGTCTCGACGCAGTAAGGCTATACTCCGCATTCACCATGGCATTGTAGCTGTTTAATGTTTGGTCCATCCCAATTAATCCTTCAGCATACAGGCTTTTGTTCTTGTTGTAGGTGTCTTTTCTCAAATAAAAAATTTCCTCATCTGTATGATACTGAGAAACTGTTTTATCGAAATCGTTTTTTAACTGCATCGAAAGGTTTTTGGATTTTATACGGGCTTGTTCAGTATTTTTTTGTGCAATCTGGTACTCGTATTTTGCCTTTGCCAGACTGCCAACAGATTTGGAGGTCGGCAGTGGCAATGACAATTTAAAGCCGATGTAACTTGAATTCACCCAACGGCCGTCAAAAACCTTAAAATCATTGTTGAACAGTTGCCATGATTGAGATCCTATTAGCGAGAGTGTTGGAAGACTTTCTTTCCTTTGGTAATTCAGGTTGCTTAAGGCATACTGCTCCAACGCCCACTGCCTCGACAATTCGAGACCATTCTCATTTACGTTAATTTCTGATATGGGTTCCTGCCCGACAGGGTCGTTAAAATCTATCGTTTCATCTGGTCGGATATCACATAGTATCTTGAACTCTAAAATATTGTTTTCCAGAAGGAATGCAATTTGGCGGGCGTTTTCCCGAGTTGCTATATAGTTTACCCGGGAGTCATTTACATCTTGCTGGCGGACCAATCCGTGCATATATTTTTCTGTGGCTACTTTAAATAGGCTGTCTGCCGCAACCTGATTCGTGATGGTACTTCTTAGCTGTTGTTGCAATGTCAGGATATTGTAGTAGCTGGCATTTATATTTTCAAAAAGCGACTTTTTATTAAGGCTGCTGTCCAGGCCAACCGCCAGTTCATTCCATTTTGTAAGCCTTACATTCTCCCATGCCTGGAAATTTATCAAATTCAATTCTACATTTTGGTTGATCGTATTCGTATACCTGATCCCTGTTTCTACTTCTGAATATGTTCCGGGCGTGCCACCCAGTATTTCAGACGGGAACACCGATACAGGAAGCTTGATGTTGTCAACGTATGTCATGGTGTTGTTTATTAATGGGTTGACGACATTGACTACGGCTGCAATCTTTGCTTTATGTGCCTGCTCGATTTTTAACTGGTCTTTTTCGAGTGTCGTATTATTCTGTCTTACATGAACCAACACGTCATTAAAGTTGTTGAACTTAATCTGTGCAGCAACAATGTTTACGGTTAATGCAAGCAGCACGGTAACAATTTTCTTCATACTTATTGAACTCGGGTAAAATAGATTGTTTTAGACAGGTAGAATTTTTCTAGTATTAGTTTTAATTCATTTTTTTGGACTATCATGATCTTGATTTTTAGAGACTTGTCTTCGCCTGGAGGTGACATTTCACCCTCGTACGCTTTGAGTTTGGGATTAAAAATCAGCTGTTTAATTTCACCTCCGGCAGAAGAATCGTTATCATTCATCACAATTTTACCTTGCAGGAAACCGTCCTTTTCAGTGAAGTAAATTGTTTTAGGCTTAGTTTCTTTAGATTTCCATGTGCCGATGAGTGGGTCACTTTTTGCCTGAAGCATGAAAAAAGAGACGATGGAAAGAAATTGTGTGTATATTGGATTCATCATCAGTAGATTTCTGACGAAGTTACAACGGATAAAAAAGGTTAAAAAAAAAGTTCTACAACCACAATGTATCTGTCTACAGGTATTGTGTTTTAACAGATCGTTACTGCGGCATAAGGCTATTTAAGTGAGCCTGACTTTATCAAAAAAGTCTTTTTTGTAGGTTTCACTAATAGGGATTCGTTTATCCCCTACCAGGACTTTGTTTTTCTGAATGGAGACGACGTAGTTTAGATTAACTATAAAAGAATTATGCGTCCTGATAAAATCCGGAGTGTCAATTTTTTGGATGAGTGATGAAAAATTCGATAAGGTCAAAACATATTTACCGTTGCATAGATTTATTTTCAAGTAATCTTTCAGCCCTTCAATATAGGTGATTTCATGAATATTTACCTTAAGATTTTCGTAGTCAGACTTAACGAAGATAAACCGATGTTCTGACGCTGATTTCTTTTGGTAATTCAACGGCTGCTGACCATCGCCTTCAGGCAATGTCTTAGTAATCTTATTGACTGCTTTTAAAAAGCGCTTATACGACACAGGCTTTAAAAGGTAGTCAACAGCGTCAAGATTAAACCCTTCGATCGCATACTGTGGGAACGCCGTAGTAAAAATTAGGTTGGGTTTGTGATTCAGGGCATCAACAAGATCGACACCATTTATGAGCGGCATTTCAATGTCGAGAAATACCAGATCGACCTTATTTTCGGACAAATATTTAATTGCCGCCACGGGGTTCGTAAATGTGGCCACTATTTCTATGCCCTGGGTCGTCTCTGAGAATTTTTTCAGAACTTCAATAGCCAGTGGCTCATCATCAATAATAACGGTATTAATTCTCATCTAAATCGATCAATATGGAAACAGTGTATTTGTCTTTTGAAGTGATCTCAAGTCGGTTATTTGGATAATAAAGATTTAATCTCCTGATAGAATTCTCGTTGCCCAATTCGAACGAATCGTAAGAATTTTGCTGAAAATGAATATCGTTCGTAACTTCAAATTTAAGTTTTTTTTGCTCAATTGAGAAGGTAATACTGATTATGGACTGGTCTGTAGGATGCACGCCGTATTTAAAGGCATTTTCGATAAACGATATAAACAGCAAAGGGTAAATTTCGACATCATCTACTTTCCCGCTGGTTAAAAAGGCAACAAAATTGTTGTTTGTAAACCTTAATTTTTGGAGTTCAATGTAGTTGCTGATATAGTTCAGCTCATCCTCCAGTTTAACTTTTCGGTTTATGGAACTGTCTTTTTTATCCATTACGATATACCTCATGAGCTCGGAAAGATTCAAGATTGCTTCAGATGTTTTTTCTGATTTGGCAATCGAAAGAGAATATATGGTGTTGAGCGAATTGAAGAAAAAATGTGGTTTTAATTGAGACTTCAGAAAATTTAACTCAATGGTACGATTCGCGTTTTCTATTTCCCTATTCTTCTTGGAATTTTCATTCCACACCTCTACAAATTTCAGGAATGAACTGACGGAGATCATCAGCGTGAAAAATATGAATCCGGGAAAGAAGTTAAATTTGGGGTTGTCACCAAGCGCTTCCCTGAATTTTAAAGGCAATTGATCGAACTCCTTAAATCCCGGGGGCGGCATTGAAATCACAAAAACAAATAGATAGATGTAGACAGAAAAAATCACAAGGAAAGCAGCGGAATACATCTTCCACCGCTTCTTCATGAAGTATTTCGGAACCACATATAGGAAATTGAAATAGAACAGTACGACATTGATTGCCAGAATAGAAAAGAAATTCTTCAAATCGTTCCCCGTTATGGTAACGACGTAGAATGGAATCGAAAAAAACATCAGCCAAACCAAAATATGCAACAAAATTTTTGCTCGGGTGGGATGGAGTGCAAAGTAGGAGCCAGCCTTATTTTTTAATGTCAGCATGTGTTTTTATTTTTTCCATGTCTTCGGGTGATAGTCCGGGCGCCATTCCTTTATTCAATTTACCTAATACGAGATCCAGTGTTCTCAACGTCGTTAAGCTATCAGGAAAGCGCGTGTTGCCTCGAAGGGCCGGGACCGTTTCCTGTTTGATAAAGAGCTTCCCATTGTGGAATATACGATACCCAAACATCCCTGTTTCGGTCTTATACACCTCTCCGTGGAATGAACCTTTTTTTTCTGTACAGGAATTAAAAATCTGAAAGACAACCACAAATATAATGGCTTTTGTTATGCTGCAGGTTTTAATCATCGTCTGTTTGTGTATCGAACGGCTTGAATTCAAACATATCGTCTAAATACAGATTACCTGACCTTCCCAATAGCACAAAGGCACGCTGGCCGTTGGATATCGCGATGGCATCCTGGCGGGAAATTCCCTCTAAAGTTGTTTTTCTAGTCCAATAATCTGTAAGCGGATTATACTCCCACGTGTTGGTGTTGGTAGTTCCGGTAGTCACATAACCAAAATTCCCCAATGCAAATGCCGCAGCATTGCTTCTGAGTATGGCGTAGTCATCTGTTTTACTGTCATCGGAATCTACCGAAATGTCCCTTAACTTTACCCAGGATTCGGACCCAAGGTCAAAACTCCAAAAATCTTTTAAATTTACACCATTTGATTTCCCGGTTCCCAGATACACTTTGTCGTTTATTTTAAACGTGATTCCATCCCTGCGCTTGTTGCCTCCGAATCCGAATATCTCTATCCAGGTATCTGAATCAGGATTATACCGCCAAAAATCCTTTTTATCATTTGTTCCATCGTAGCCACATCCGATATAACCTTTTGTATCAGAACTAAAAGAAACTGCACCCCGGCGCAAATTACCTCCAAAATCGGCTATGGGCATCCAGGCGTTGCTGGCAGGGTCATAACGGTAGAAATCTTTTGTCTCATCTGTACCATCATATCCAATTCCCATATAACCGTGGTTGCCAATACTGAACGCAGACGCTGAACTGCGTCCAGAACCCGGAAAGTTTGCCTTTTGTACCCAATAGCCTCCATCAAAATCAAACTCCCAAAAATCATTGAGGTAATCGTCGCCATCATAGCCTGTACCAACGTATCCCTTGTTGCCGATTACAAAAGCAGCCGCACTGCTTCGCGAGACGCCGTCAAACGTCGCGCCCGTCATCCAGTTACCTACGTCTTCATCCTCATCGTCGTTACCACGGCATCCTGTCAACAGTACTGAGGCCATCAATGCGATGGTGATATTTAGCATTTTTCTTTTGTAAATCATTGTTATTTAAAGTTTAAATTATACTTAAAGCCCATTTCAATTATAAATCTGTTGTTAAAGTCATTATTCACAGTTTCACCATTATCAAATGCGATCCTGGAGGTATTGAAGAATGTTTTGCCTGCTGAAATGCTAACGGTGCTCTTATCAAAAAAAGAATAATTGTACTGTAGTCTGATTTCAAGCCTTGTGATATTCAAAGAGCGGTAGCGCGCCATCGGCTGGCTTACAGGTTGGTACACAAGCTGATGCAGGCGGCTGAAATCTGAGCGATATTCCGCGTTTAAGACCATCGCGTGGCTGTTGTTTATTTTGTATTCGATAATGGACTCCGGAAATCCTATGTTTAACCGAAACTTCTCACTGAAAGCTTTTTCAAAGTGGAACAGCGGATAGACTGATGGCGTGCCGAATAAGGTCCCATATTCCAATCCGAAGGATATGCTGTAATTTTTATTTAATTTCTTTCCGATGAGCAGCTGGCTGTTAAAGACAATGTCTTCAAATAGCGCGTTTTCAATTTTATTAATGCCAAGCCTGGGATTAATCAAGACCTTGGACGTCCAGTGGCCGGCGAAACTAAATTCCCTAACGATACCGATATCGATGGCATTGGTTGCATTGAAGTTGAGGTCATTGAATAAAGCCGCATCGGGCTGGCCATTGATTTGTGTAAATGTGTAGCTGCCAAACAGATTGGTTTTTTTGTTAATCCGATAGGCGACCTTAAAATAATCTGTACTTGACGAGAACAGGTGCCTGTTTTGATAATATCCTTTGGTATAAGTTGCCGTACCACGATCCTGAGCATACGATTTGTAAAAGAAAACAATAAATAAAAACACACTGTAACGACCCATAGTCAAGTAAATATCGGCCAAAAGTAATTTGGCTGTTTTATCCATGAAAACAAAATAGATACTAAGGCGATTTTAACGGATGATTACCTGTTTTTCAACGACAACCCAGAATTTTGGACGGTTGCCGTTGTTGTCGACGAAATTTGGGATAGTATCGGGATTTGTTAAGGATCTGTATAAAACAATTTTTTACAAAACATGCGCTGTATAGTTTCGTAAAAAAAATAATGAAGAATTTTATTTTGTACGTATTGTTTGGCTGTTTGGCCTTCACGTCGTGTTCTAAGGACGGCATTTCTTTTTTCAGCCCCTCGAGTGAGTTTGTCGACAGCAATATCCGTTTGCAGGTCATCGATACATTTTCATTCAAGATGGCTACATTCAAGTTGGATAGCATTGTTACTGACATTTATGATAATATCCTGGTGGGCAGGTATCACGACGCGCAGTTTGGCGATGTGGAATGCAGTGGTTTTATTACGTTTGTTCCAGATCAATTTGACCTTCCTGACGATGCCGTGTTTGACAGCCTCGTGATCAATTTAGGGTACGCCGGTTATTTCTATAATGACACCTTATCCCAGAAAAGGCTTAGGATATATGAACTAAGCAAAAAGCTGGATTACCAGAATGGGCAGGTTAACTTTTATAACACCTCAGACTTTCCCTCTGCAAATTTAATAGGGGAACGCACCTTCTTTCCCAGAATTAGTAAGGACAGCATCACTACAAAGTTGAGTGATTCGTTTGGCAACAATTTATTCCTGAAGATTAGAAACGGCATCATCAATAATGCCGAAGAATTAGGAGACTATTTTAAGGGTTTAAAAATCTCGCCCGGCGATGATGAAAATGCATCAATTATCAGCTTTTCCGTTGACAAAAGTTATTTTAGGTTCTATTATTCGGTACCCGACGAGCCGACAGAAGTCAAAACATACGATTTTAAGTATAAGGATTTTAACACCAACAGAAATCATTTTACAAAAGTGGTGTGCAATAGGGAAGGAACTGTACTTCCCATGAACTTCTTAAATCAGGAAACGGAAGTCGCGACGAATACCACCGGACATCTCGCGTTTGTCCAGGGCGGGGAAGGCATCGTCACAAAATTTACTTTTCCAAATTTTAAAGCTACTATGGACGAGCTGAATCTGGATGGTGACATCTATAAGGCGTCTTTAAAAATTCCGCTCAGTAACGATTATTTCTCTGAAACACTCTTTACCGGGGATTCACTACGGGTGTATGTCGTAGGCAGGAACAATGAATTTTTATCTGAGAGTAAGCGGGCTGTGGTTAAAATCGAAGACCCTGAATTTGACGAAAAATACATCAGTGTGCCGGTAGAATTGTTTCTTGAAAACACATTAATCAGAAATGAATTTAAGGACTACGGCTTGGTATTGGTACCCTTGAATGCCGGGTCCGTTACGACAAGACTCGTTTTGAACGACAATAACCATCCCAGCAAAAAGGCAAAATTGAATTTTACTTACCTTACCTATGACAAATAGCATTTATATTTTTTTTGCCCTGTTATTTTTTAACTCAGGTATTTGTCAGCTCAATAACCTTACCGCTTCGCCTTACTCCCTTTTTGGGCTCGGTAAAATTAACGAGTATAATATCGGGATTACGAATTCGCTGGGAAGGGCGGGTATTGCGTTATCCGGAGAATCGGAACTGAACGGACTGAATCCGTCATCATTAGCGACCACTCCGCTGAATAAATTCTTTTTTGACTTCGGTTTGAAGTCTGAATACAACAGCTTTGGCAATAGCAATTCGTCTTCAAAGATCCCCAGTTTTGGGTTTTCAAACATCAGCATCGGCCTGCCTTTAGACTCAATATCCGGTATCAGTATTTCATTAATGCCCTACTCAGAGGTAGGGTATTTATTCGCGGGAGTTGTTAACAATATTGGAGGCTCCACAGAAACATATCAAAGTACGATTAATGGAAGTGGGGGAATTAATGCCGTCAGCGTAAACTATGGTCGGAAAATGAACAAAAAACTGAATCTGGGGATTTCCACACATTATCTTTTTGGTACCATCAAACAAATGGAAATGGTCCAACTGGAATTTGATTATTTAACGCTGGAGGATAAAAGTTACTATAGTGGATTTGACATAGGCGCCGGAATGCAATACCAGCTAAACCCTCATCTGAGTGTTGCATCGGTCCTGAAAATAGAGTCAAGGCTCAACGGTACCAAAGACAGGCAGGTCAAAAAAATTGTAGACCAAACGCCGGAAGACATTGAACAACAAAAAAACCTGAGACTGAAGTCTTACAAAATGCCAACAGAAATAACTATTGGAATAAAATACAATTTCCGTACTTTTAACTTTGTAAGTGATTATAAGAGAAGTTTTTACAATTCCCTGAACCAGTCCGACGCCATCGGCAGATACACCGATGCCAATATGTTAGGGTTTGGCATCGAAAAACGAAGTGCTTCGGACAGGCGTGCGGAGCGGGATTTCCGCTTTAGGGTCGGTTACAATTACGATGATGGCAATTTAAGGGTCAATGGTAAGAAAATTGCGACGAGTGCAATTACTGCTGGTTTAGGAATATCACTGGACAACCGGAAGCAATCCTATCTTAACATCTCTTACGCATACAGCAGCAGGGGCGTTGTGTCAAATATTCTGGTAAAGGAATATTATCATACGATTTCCCTGAACTTTGACTTTTCCGATATTTGGTTTGTAAAACGAAGATATGATTAACTTTATAGAAAGTTTAATAGCAGCCAAAATCGCAAACTGAATGACGGGCAATCGCCTGGGAACTTAATTTTCGGACAACGCGTCCCGAATAAAATTAAAATTATGGAACTTTTACCAATCGGAATACTTAAAGTAAATTACGGGAAGATAAAGGAGATTGACAAAATCATTAAGTCGATTTACCGGCTTATCATTTATAGCCGCGATCACCTTGATGATGATTTGCTGGATATTTACCTTGCTGGAATGAATGATCTCCAGGAAATGGTTAGCATCAAAAATGCACAAATGGAAGCACAGACTGCTGAAGAGGTAGAGGAATATCTTCAAAACCTTCAGAAAACACTGCATTTCGTAGTGGAGGAAATTACAACACAGCGCGATTTCGACAGCGAAATACAACTATTTCAATTGCTGCGATTGGTAAGCCCGGAAACCAACGCGATACACCCTAACGGGTATCGGAGGACCACGGTACAGATTGGTGGATACATCTGCCCGTTGCCGGCTTTGATTCCTCAATTGGTGTCCGAACTTTATTACAGGATGGAACAAATAGAAAACCCTATTGTAAAAGCAATCTACCTTCATCATGAATTGATTCGGATTCACCCGTTTGCTGATGGAAATGGACGCGTCACCAGGGTAGCAAAAAACTGGATATTGATGTTTGCACTGTATCCGCCCATATTTATTGAAAACGCAACCCAAAAGAAAGAGTATATCCAAACGTTGTCAAAAAGCTTTGATGCGCTTCAGTATAGGCCAATCACTTGGAATAGCCATACAGAGCAGTTTTTTGAGCAGGAAATAGACCGAATACTGGTCAATGCCAACCTACTTTATGAAAGTATCAAAAGTATTGGAAATGCGAGAACTGGAAAGAGGGAGTAGGACGTAAGTAGACCATAACATAGAGCAATATGCCTAAAGATGTCGTTCCGCTAAGTGTGCCACAGGCTGCCACAGACTGCCGTGTTTGCGCTTGCGCCGACCATCAAACCCATGTATTTGTTACCCACCAGCCATTAAGAAAATGACGCAGTATCGCTTGATGCCTTAATGAAACTGAATTTCTTAATGGTGTCAATTCCTACGTCCTGAATCGTCCCAAACAGCCCATCCCCCAAATCGTATAATATAAATCCGCAATCATATAATTTCCCGCTGCACCACTGAATTAACTTTGGGTCAGCCGGGCAGCACCAGCTTGCACTACAGGTTCTTACGGCCCGGACCTTTACCATATACAACAATAAAACAACCATCTTATGAAAAAACACAATACCAGCCAGCCGGTAAACCAGGAGGCAAAACAAACCGACCTGTCGGTGAATAAGTCTGATCCGAACAACAAGTTCCTGACCACAAACCAGGGCGTAAAGATCAATGATGACAACAACTCCCTAAAATCAGGAGAACGCGGCCCCTCACTGCTCGAGGATTTTATACTGCGCGAAAAGATCACGCATTTCGACCATGAACGGATTCCAGAGAGGATCGTCCATGCCCGCGGCTCCGGGGCACATGGCTTCTTTGAAGTGACCAATCCCATCCCGCAGTTCACCAAAGCGGCGTTCCTGCAGCAAGTAGGGCAGAAGACGCCCGTATTTGCGCGGTTCTCAACAGTAGCGGGATCAAGAGGCTCCACAGACCTCGCCAGGGACGTCCGCGGTTTCAGCGTGAAGTTCTATACCGAGGCCGGAATCTACGATTTCGTCGGCAACAACATTCCCGTATTTTTTATACAGGACGCATCCAAATTCCCGGACCTGATTCACGCAGTGAAACCAGAACCCCATAACGAAATTCCACAGGCGGCTTCCGCACACGATACCTTTTGGGACTTTATTTCATTGATGCCGGAATCCATGCACATGGTCATGTGGGCGATGTCAGACCGCGCCATCCCGCGAAGCTACCGGATGATGGAAGGCTTCGGCGTACACACCTTCAGGTTCATCAATGAGCAGGACGAATCACACTTTGTAAAGATCCACTGGAAACCCAAACTCGGCACCCATGCGGTTGTTTGGGATGAAGCCCAGAAAATCTCCGGGAAGAATCCTGATTTCCACAGGCAGGATTTATGGGATGCCATCGATACGGGCAACTTCCCGGAATGGGAGCTCGGCGTACAGGTGATTCCGGAAGCCGATGAGTCCAAATATGATTTTGACCTACTCGATCCGACCAAGCTGGTGCCCGAGGAACTCGTTCCCGTAACCATCATCGGAAGGATGGTATTAAACCGCAATCCCGATAACTTCTTTGCAGAAACCGAGCAGATCGCTTTTCACCCGGGACACGTAGTGCCGGGGATTGATTTCACGAACGACCCGTTATTGCAGGGCAGGCTGTTTTCGTATACCGATACGCAATTGTCAAGGCTCGGCAGCCCGAATTTCCACGAAATCCCCATCAACCGCAGCATATCCCCAACGCACAACAACCAGCGCGACGGACACATGCGCCAGGAGATCAACACGGGCAGGGTGAGCTACCACCCGAATTCACTCGGCGGTGGCTGCCCGTATCAGGCCAGGATCGCAGAAGGCGGATTTGCAAGCTTTAACGAACGCATTGACGCCCATAAGGTCCGCGCACGCAGCGAAAGTTTCTCAGACCATTTCAGCCAGGCCACACTGTTCTACAACAGCCAGACCGAAGTAGAGCAGGGGCACATCATCAAAGCGCTGCGGTTCGAATTGAGCAAGGTCGCCACCACCGCAATCCGCGTCAGGATGCTGGGACTGCTGTCGCAGGTAGATGCCACGCTCGCCGAAAAGGTCGCCGAGGGGCTCGGGCTTCCGGTACCGAAACAGCCTGAAACCCCAATGAACCATGGCGTCGGGGCCGATGCTGATGGCACGCAGGAATCCAAAATACTGTTGCAGCCGCAGCAACCCTCTGACGCGTTGGGCATGATAAAGAACCCCACGATAACCAAAACCATCGAAAGCCGCAAAGTCGCCATACTGTGTAACGACGGCGTAAACGAGGCCCAGCTGGCCAACCTAAAGAAACTGCTGCTGGTACAGGGCGCAAAAGGATGTGTGATCGCACCCCACATGGGATTCGTTAGTACCGATGCCGGCGGTGCCGTGGCCGTAGAGGGCAGCTTCCTAAACGCGTCTTCGGTGCTGTTTGATGCCATATACATTCCGGGTGGCGAGGCCGCTTCAGTGCTGGCGGAAGATCCTGACGCGCTCGAATTCATCAACGACGCCTACAAACATTGCAAAGTGATCGGGGCGCAGGCCGAAGGCTTAGACGTATTGGCAGCAACCACTTTTGCGTCAAAAACCGCAAACAACGACGATGCCGGGCTGATCGTGGACCGGGACGGAGATAACAATTTCGGGCAGGCGTTTATCGACGCGATGGGCCAGCACCGCATCTGGGACCGCGAACCGAAGATTTAAACCATTTATTTTAACAAATACACCCATGAAAAATACAAACAACACCGACAGTTCAAATAAATTCGTCGCCCCTGCACCGGATGCGGCGACCGACCTGCGCACCTTCTTTATAGACAGCCTCAAGGACATCTATTGGGCGGAAAACGCCCTGGTAAAGGCGTTGCCGAAGATGGCAGAAAACGCGGCTTCCACCCAATTGGCAACGGCAATCAGGGACCACCACACCATCACGCAAAACCAGGTCGCAAGGCTGGAGCAGGTATTTGGCCTGCTTGGCGAAAAGGCAGAAGCGAAAAAGTGCGAAGCCATGGCAGGGCTGCTAAAGGAAGGCGACAGCATATTGGAAGAAACCCAACCCGGACCTGTCAGGGATGCGGGTATCATCGCCGCGTCGCAGAAGATTGAGCATTATGAGATCGCAACCTATGGCACGCTGTCCGCGTTTGCAAAGACACTCGGCGAGAACGACGCCGCAAAACTGCTGATGCAAACCCTGGCCGAAGAGAAGGAAGCAGACATGATGCTGACCGACGCGGCCTACAACAGCATCAATTTTGATGCGACAGACGAAGCATAAAATAACCGTATTGAAATAAGAAGCCTGCTATGCAGGCTTTTTTTTTGCCCTTGGGGATGCCGATGATTTTTGAGTCATCAAGCCGTTAAGAAAATGACGCAGTGTCGCTTTACACCTCAATGAAACTGAATTTCTTAATGGTTTGAGCCATATTGAGGCTATTGTGGTTTTTACGGAGGCGTGGATAAAGGCTATAATCACACATTGACGAACAATTTATTTTTCCAAACCACCCGGAAATGTAATAAACGGACTGTGTTTTTTTTATATATTCGTCCGCTCGGGTGAAAAAGGCCGCAATGCAGCTGACACACCTGACCTTTCGTCCGCATCACCAGAACCAAAACCCAATGAAAAACAAAATTGCAGGTTTGACATTTTTGCTGATTTCAGTCTGCTCATTCGCTCAAAAACCAACGTTTGAAATCAAGTATTCAGAGCAATTGGCCGTATTTGTCTTCATCCAGAATTTATCCGAAAACTACCCCGACAACGTTTTTAAAACCGAATTTGTAAAGTCAAGATACAATACACAGCAGTTCAAAGACTTGATATCAAATTTCGATAAATTGCCCATTGATTTTAGCTACGAGTTTGACGGATTCCCCTACGGGTCGAAAATCCCAATGCAGACGCGCGACATCCTGAAGAAGAACTTAATAGAAACGGAAAACCTAAAAGACTTTACATTGCGTTCAGTCGGAATACTGACCAACAAAACGCTGAAAGAACTCACAGGAATACTGAGCCAGTTTACACCAATCTACAACGAACTGATTTACAACCCTAACAAACAGGCATTTGAAAATAAGGTCCGTGACATGATTCAATACGCAAACGAAAACCGGATAGAGGAATATTTTGAAACCGGCCTGGTGTTTTACAATTCGAGCTGGGACAATGCCATTCCGTTCAAAATCGCCTTTTACCCGTTGCCCAACTCCGAAGGATTTACCGCACAGGCGTTTTATAACGACTTCATCAGTGCAGTTCAGGTGGATCTGGAAGATTACAAGGGACTGTTTAGTGTGATGCTGCACGAAATCTACCACATCCTCTACAACGAGCAATCATTGGAGGTCAAGACGGAACTGGACAAGAACTTTAAGGAGAATCCTTCGAAATCAGCCAATTATGCGTACCAACTGTTGAACGAAGCTTTAGCTACCGCTTTGGCGAACGGTTTTGTATATGAAAAACTCGACGGCAAAGTGGATCCCGAAGACTGGTACAACCGGAAATACATCAACCTGATGGCGAAACAAGTCTATCCGCTGGTCACCGATTACGTTTCGAAGAAGAAGCCGATTGATAAAAACTTTGTCGATGCCTACATCAGCGCATATGAAACGCATTTCCCAAACTGGACCAACGAACTCGACAACATCATGACGTACCGTTATGTAATCTCGGAAAACGCCGCCGACTTTGATATCATCGACCGAAAATACCGCTACCGGTCCACCGCCGATTACGAAACGGAAATCACCGACGCCGGCACAGCAAAAATGAAAACCACCACGCTGACCAAAGTAATCATCATTTCAAAAAGCAGCAAGGAGAAATTAAACCTGGTAAAGCGGGCCTTTAACGAACTCAAAAACTGGAAATACAACCCAGAGCAGGAATTTGCCTACCACACACTCCTAAACGACGGGAGCCGGTTGATCGTCATGAACCAAAAGGATTCGGACCTTGAAGCGATGTTTAAAAAGCTGGAGGCACAGATGAAGTGAGTGAGGGGGCTGGGCTGAAAGAAGCAGGAGAAACGCCGCCGATCTTACGATAGGTAGCACAATAGCTTACGGCTTTGCACTGTGCACATAAAATCATTAAATTTGAAAACACAAACCATTTGGAATGACTTCCACCCAACCGCTAATAGACCACATACGCGACAGAGTGTCCCTCACACCTGAAGAAATCCAGGAGTTTATGGCTTGTTTTAAGGTGACCAAAATCAAAAAAAGGCAGTTTATCATCCAGCCTGACTTTGTTGCGAAATACCGCAACTATGTCGTGAACGGTGCATTTCGTGCGTATGTTGTCGCGGATGAAGGCGAAGAGCACACCATCCAGTTTGCTGTCGAAGATTGGTGGATTTCGGATTATAGCAGTTACATCTACCAGCAACCCGCCTCGATGTTTGTCATGGCAATGGAAGACAGCACCATCCTGCAAATCGATTTCGAAAGCGAGCAAAAACTAAAAGCCGCTAATCCCAAATTCGAGACGTTTTTTAGGATAATGGCCGAACGTTCGTTTGCCGGAATGCAGCGAAGACTAATTGGGAACCTCACCAAAACGGCTGAAGAACGCTTTACCGAATTTGAACAGCAATACCCCCAAATTGCCAACCGGGTGCCGCAATATGCTTTGGCTTCATTTCTGGGCATGACGACACAATACCTTTCAAAGCTAAGAAACGCAAGGCTTCACAAGAAAAGTTAATCTGGTTTCACTCTTTTTATTCATTTGGTTTCAGCTGTTTTCCTAATCTGGTTGATTGGAAAACGCTGGCTCCCTGTCGCATCTTTGTAATGTCAATAACGACAAATAACCTTAACAGTATAAAGATGAATACAACAGCCAACGGAACGTTTACCGTGCCAACCAGGGACCAGGTTTCAGAAAACAACCAGGCCATTTTTGACAACCTGCACAAGATGATTGGTTTTGTGCCCAACCTGTATGCCTATTACGCACACAGCGAAACCGCACTCGCAGATTATCTGGCGCTGCAAAACCGCAAAAGCAGCCTGACGGGCAAGGAAAGAGAGATTATCAATTTGGTAACCAGCCAAATCAACGGCTGCCGTTACTGCCAATCCGCGCATTCCGTTTTTGCAAAATTCAGCGGACTCACCGAAGACCAGATTCTGGAGATCAGGAAAGGATCGGCGTCATTTGATGCCAAATTAAACGCGCTCGTACAATTCACAGCTTCCGTAGTCGAGAACAGGGGCAGGGCGACTGAGGCGGCCAAAGAAGCATTTTTCAATGCTGGTTACAACGAGGCCAATCTAATCGATGCTGTCATCATCATCGGCGACAAGACCATCAGCAATTACCTGCACAACATCACCGGTTTGGAAATCGATTGGCCGCTTGCTGTGGAAATATAATCCAATACCGCTTTAGAGTTAAAAAAGGGTTGTTTCGAATGGGGCAGCCCTTTTTTGTGTTGGCGGGAAAGGTGTAATGGTGGAGTTTGCAAAAAGATACTTATGTGGAGTTTGATTTACCATTCATCTAATTGGTTTAGTGATGCCACATGGTGGATTAAGATTTTCACATGGTTCTAAGTTAAAGTATGCTAATCCATTTTGCAAAGCGGAATTATTATAAACCATCTTACCATCAGAAGTTGTATGTAATGAGGCAAAACTATTAGCCAACGATGACCCAAATGATGAAAAAAGAGAAGTGTTCCAATAATCATCTATCCAATAATGCCCCCATGAAGTAGAAGTGTTTGTAGAAGGTATTTCAAATCTTTGAATTCTACCGTCTCGACCTACATATAATACAAAATTTAATGAAGGATGATAACTTAAATTTCCTTTTACAAAATCAGCATCAGGCATACCTGCACATAAACCATAAGTATAATTTGAGATTTGATGAACCATAGTTGTGCCATTCCAGTAAAATCTATGTAGTTTGTCATCTGCACCTCTGTAGAAAATGCCTTTTGGAGTAGATATAATTGAGCCAGGTTTATTACTCACCAAATAAGCGCTTGTCCCAAAGTTGTTATCCACCCAACCGTGTTGATAAACAAATGGTGATGATTGCCAAAACAATTGCATTCTACCATCTCTTCCTCTGTAAATGATGTTATTTGACCCTTGTTCAACAATAACATCTCCAGCAACAAAGTCAGCGTCAGACATACCAGCACATAATCCATAGGTATAATTAATAGTTAATTGATCCCATCTTGAAATTGCAGGGTTCCATTTAAAGACATGAATTTTATCATCAGTACCTCTATACGCAATTTTACCATCACTTGTAACACTCATAGAGCCAGGATTACCAGATATATTATAAGCTGAAGTATCCCAATAATCATCAATGAAATAATGCCTATAAACATTATTTGAATATGGTTCAAAAAATTGAATTCTATTATCTTTTCCTTTATACAAAATTTTATTAAACTGTGGATTATATGTTAAATCACCGTTACACAGCATTGCAGGTAAATTTGGATTATAATTGTATTGAATGATATTGCTTTGCCAACTCCCGTTAATTTTTTCAGAAACATACATTCTGTTATCAACACTATTTACATGGTATATTTTATTGCCACCAGGGTCTGATGCTATAGAACCTTGAACAGGGCTAACTTTCAAACTGCTTGAATTATTAAAAATGGAATTATTCATAAAATCATTTGAAGATTTATATGGTAATGAATAATTCCCGCCAATAGGCTTGTAAACTTTTATGTAGTCTATATCCATAACACAACGATCTCCACCCCAAGACCACATACCTAAATTTGCCATAAGAAAATTTGTTTGATTAAAAGCAGGTATTAAACGTGCATCTGTAGTTTTCATTTCCCTACCGTCGAAAAAAGTTGTAACTTTAGTAGGGGTCCAAACACAAGTCCAGGTATGATAATCATCTGATATTTTCCTGGGACTTTCAATTTTATAGGTATGACCGCAAGATGGAACTGATGGATACTGAGGACAATCGGGACTATATGAACCTGCATAGTGTTGAGTTGAGAAAAATTCATCAGAACTACCTCCTCCATTGTATTCAAAAATGTCAATTTCTGAATACCCTCCATGTAACCAAAATGCGGGAAAGCTAATTTGACTGGGAAGTTTGCATCTTATTTCAAACATACCATAAAGATAACCAGTATAATAGGGTTTTGTCCATGGACAGCCTTGATTTGGCATCTGGTCATCATATGATACATTTGTTTTAGTTACAAGTAAACCAGAAACATAGGAACAATTTCTTGTTCTGCCAGCCCAAACACAAGTATAAGGCGTAGATAATTTTTGAGCAGTCAAACGTACTATTCCCCCAGGCTGTAAGCTCACTTGAGACTCATTATAATATTCACCCCATGAAATATATTGGTTTGTAGCAGGGTCTTTATAGTCTCCATAACCAGCAGTGGGTTGTGGAGGGACTAAATCCCAAACATTTTTTAGTGCTGCCATTGTAGAATAATTAAAGTTATCTTCAAAAACAAGTTGATAATTTGTTTTATCTAATCTGCATTGTGCCTGTGTGTTGTTGTGAAAAAAGATGCTTATTATTAAAACAAATAGTAATCGTTTCATGTGTATAGTTTTTATAAGGTTCATATAATTTGTTGAATAAAGTTAAGGAGTGTGGCCCTTTTGCTTTTGGGCTTGTAGTTTGTTTTGCCAAAAAGGAAATGTGCCCCCCCGCTAGCGCTAGCGTCACAATCGTGCCCACAAAGCATATCAAAAACCACCGCAACTAAACACCCCGTATCTACGTCTCCAAACATACATCCCCCAACCGCTCCACACAATACCCGCTACAGGGTATTTTTTAGGGCGGGCGACAGGCCAGCCCACACCGGCAGTCCCGAAACCAACCCCAGCACGCAACCTTCACCCTTCCACCACTATTACTCTTTTACGATTGTTGTTATTTGCTAATGATATGGTAAACTTATGGTAGCGCCCGTTGTTTCCGGGAGCAGTATTTTAGGGGCATCCAAACAATTAATAATCATTTAAAAACCAACCAATGAAAAACAAAACCCTTATGGCGTCTTTCACGATGGCTGTGGCATCATTTTTAGGAGCCTGCAGCAATGACACGCCTGCCTCTGAAGGCACAAATGCCGTTGCTACAGCAAAATTAAACGGCTCGGGTGCGACAAAAAGAATGGCCTCAGCGACCGTATTGGGTGCTCCCGTATCCGAAGCAAAGATTTACAAACTGCTGCCGGGATACAACAGCGCTGATGTGTTCGAAGGAAGTGGCGTGCAGTACCTGAACGGCTATTTCTATGTGGCCAGTGACAATATGCAGAAGATTGCCAAAATTAAAAGTACCCTACCCATAAACAGTAGTCAAAACACGTTGCTGAGTACCGGAGCACCAGGTTCTGGAAGCTCCAACTATGAAGGAATTACGTATGAGGCGAACGGTACCCCGCATTTTTATATCGTGGAAGAATCGGCACAAAACGGAAGCAACTACCAGCCCCGGATCAGCAAAATGGATTCCGGCATGAACTATACCAACAGGGACTGGGTAAACTACAACTTTACTTCAGGAAACGCCAATAAAGCATTTGAAGGATTGGCATGGGTATCCCGCGGGGGAACAAACTACCTGCTTGGATTGGTGGAGGGGACAGGCAAAATCCCGGTATTGGCTTACGATGGTTCAAAATGGGCACTGGTTACTGAAATCACTTTGCCGTCATCGGTTACCTTTTCAGACTATTCAGACCTCGCTGTTTCGGCTACCGGAAAAGTGGCCATTACGTCCCAGGTAGACGGGCAGCTGTGGGTAGGCACCTTAAGCAGCAGTTCCTGGACGATTACCGGCGGTACCGCATATACTTTTCCACTTGGAAATTCCTCGGGTGTCATTGGCGCCGGTACGCTGCAATTGTACGGAAATGTGGAAGGGGTTTCTTTCATCAACGACACCCAAATCGTGATTTGCTCTGATAAAGCAGACAGCAGCCAGCCAGCCTACCAGTCTTATAAAGAACAAACGGTTTCCGTTTTTAATCTGAACTAATTGAGGATGTAACCCTTTGCCCCAGATACGTTTTGATCCAATCCCCGATGACAATATGGTTATCGGGGATTTTTAATGAGGTAAATCGTTGGTCATACTTTGTGAAACGTGCGAGCTTAAAACGAATGTATTTCTTAACCATTAAGAGATTAAGAGAATTAAGCGATGTCCCTATTTTGTCCTTTAATGAAACTTAATCTCTTAATGGTTTTAATTGAATTGATTTAGGGATACTGAAACTTTTCAGTTTTATGTTCTCTTGGGTTAAAGCATAGCTGCGCAAAATTTTCCGACTTTGCGTAACGGCGAAATGAAAGAAAAAAAAATAACCCCCGTATATCGAGGGTTAGATCATTAGTTTAAAACTGAACTTAATTTCTTACTTTCGCAACAGTTTGACTGTTTTTGACGCTGTATCAGTAGTTACTTTCGCAAAATAAATACCGCTGCTCAATTTGGAAGCGTTAACTTTCAATTCATTTCCTGTAACAGACTTGGACATAATTACTTTCCCTGTAATATCCATGATTTGTACGGATTTCATATTTTCGTTAGCAACTTTGAAGTTCCAGCTATCATTTGTAGGATTTGGATACACTACCAACGACGCAGTATCGAGGTCAACAACTGAAAGCGTCGAAGTAAATTCGAACGCTCCTGTAAGAATGTTGAAGGCTACGTCATAAGTCCCTGCAGGTGAAATAACGATATCACCTCCAATTTGTATCTGTGCTGTGCCGATTGGAAAAGTACTCGCCCCCCATTGGCGCTCCCAGGCATTATCAGCACGGAATTTTACCGGTCCTTCCGTTAAAGTAATGCCATTCAGTGTATAATGAATCCCATCTGTTGTTGTCAACTGGTGAGGGTCAACCTCTTCAGGTGTTCCCGCCGGCCATCCGCCTGGTGTAGCAGCTCCAACCAACGATATGCCTGCAAATGAAAAAGTATAAAATGGAGGTGAACCTTTTGAGAAAAATACGTCGTAATTACCCGCAGTCGGAATATTGATGTAATCTGAATCAAGAAGCGCTGCTCCTACAGGAAACGTGTTTCCGCCCCAGTTGTTCGTAGTTGTCCACATGTGGTCGTGTCGGAATTTAAAAAATCCCGGAACCAACTGAACACCAACATAGCTGTAATTTACGCCGTCATTGGTAAACATATCGGTGTCATCAGTATCGCCACCAGGTGTTGCCGAGCCAATCATCCCCAATACGGGAAACGCGGTCTGGTCAATCGAAAAGGTATAGGCTCCTGTGGTACTGTTGAAAGTGACGTCATACACGCCGACTTTCGAGATGATGTCGCCGCCGTCAGCGGTCGCTGTACCTGCAGTAAAGTTCTGCGGGCCGTTTACACCCCAGTTATACGGTAGTGTCCAGGAATTATTTCCCCTGAATTTTATTCTTCCGGCAGATACTACTAAATTATCGTAAGTCCAGTGTACATGATCTGAAGTACTCATTTGTCTGGCATCCACTTCTCCCGGCACTCCGCTTGGCCATCCGCCCACACCGTCACCTACAATGGCAATTGATGCCGGCTGATTTTCTGCGGATTCATTACTGAAGTACACGTTATCAATGTATACATTGGCATCACTGCTCGCTAAAATCAATTGGGCAATATGCCCTTTGGTCACTAATGAAGTAAATGCGGAAAGAGGGATATGGTATGTAATCCATTGCGCGCTAGCGGGTGTAGTATAAGTAATTTCATGTTCAACGTTATCACCGCCGCCGAAGGTACCATCTGCACCAAGATCTACGAGTTTTACCTTGAAAACTGTAAAGTTATGCGACCATACATTCATGTTAAGATGTGTCATCCCGTTAACATTCAGTGGATTTGTAACCGTTTCTATCCCAACATAATTAAGGTTTGTATATTTCTTTGTGTCATTTCCGGCAATCTGAAGATCAGTTAGCCCAACCTGCGCAGGTGTCCAGGATGTTTTCCAAGTGTCTACCGGAACATTGGTGTATACGTTACTATACATTGATATGACGCTGGATTGCGGCAATGTTGGATCCGGAGCGGCGGTTAGAGGAGCGGTAAGTGCCAACGTCGTAAAGCTTTCCCCCTGAATCCATACTGGATCTCCGGAACAGATACTGGCAACCCACCAATAGTAGGTAGTATCTGGCAAAAGACCTGTTAAAATCGCTGAAGGTATATTCGCATCATTGATGGCGCCATCGGTACCACCGAGGACGTTGCTGGTATTGTAGAGATATAGATAACCTGCTCCCGCGGTCTGATACCATTGGATTTTTGCGCTGGTGGCGGTAATGTTGTTCGTATTAAGATTTGTTGGAGGATTGCAACCTGAAGCGCCGCAAATGATTGCATCGCCAAGATCTGGGTTTGTACCCTGGTATCCATTGCCCAGTTGTGCATGCGTATTGGATCCCCAGCCATAGATGGCACCATTGGTTTTGCGCGCAAAATTAAAATCTACTGACGTATCAAACGATTCCCAATCTGTTGCAGTATCTACCTGGCCCGGAGACGTTCTCGTTGAGGTGGATAAACTCAGGTTTCCTTGTTGTCCGGTGACATTCGATCCCCAGCTCCATAGTGTCCCGTTCGTTTTTGTTGCAATATTATGGTCCCTTCCTGCTTTAACCGATTTCCAGTTTGTATCCGTACCAGCCTGGGTTGGTACAAGCACTGATAATGTTTGAGTACCGTTGCCCACTTCACCGTGCTGGTTATGCCCCCAACCCCATACGGTTCCGTTCAATTTAAGCCCTGCAGAATGCTCGTAGCCGGCGTTTGCCTCAGTCCAATTGGTCGCCGTCGTAATTTGGGTTGGAATTGTTTTATCGACTGTAGTACCGTCGCCCAATTGCCCTAGGTTATTTCTACCCCACGCCCATAAGGTACCATTCGTTTTTACGCCGATGGTATGCGCAAATCCTCCGGTCACCATTTTCCAGTTTGTTGCGGTTCCGATTTGTATGGGAATGTTTTGGCTTACATTGGTACCATCTCCGAGCTCATAGAAGGAATTTTGTCCCCAGGCCCATAAGGTACCATCTGATTTTATAGCAAATGTATTGTCGTAATTGGCAGACACATAGACCCAATTCGTTGCGGAGCCCACCTGGACGGGAACTGTCTTGTCGGTATTTGTTCCATCGCCCAAGTTGCCGTAATAGTTTTGTCCCCAGGTCCATAATGTTCCATCACTTTTTATTCCAGCAGCATGATTCCAACCCGCTGACACCGTGACCCACGTATTATCCTCACTGGTTTGCTTTGGCCAATATGAAATTGACGTTGTAGGGGATCCGTCGCCTAACTGTCCGTATGGGTTTCTTCCCCAGGACCATAAAGTTCCGTCGTCACGGATGGCAATCGTAAAATCGTTGCCTGCGCTGACTTTCTGCCAGCATTGGGCGAAAAATGGCGTACTTACCGTCAATAGTAAAATAGTAATGATTTTCTTCATTCGTTTCTGATCTAAAATTATATAAAGGGTTAAAAATTCAAATTTGTGTAAACGCTACTGGTTATGGTTATCTACATAAAAAAAGCCTGAACGGTTGATGACTACAATTCATTTCTTTTCAAAAATATACATTAAAAAGATCGATCCTGAACTTCTGATAAAAATAGTTAACAAAATTCATTTCCATTTCGCTACAGCACGTATCCTTTCGCGTGGTATCACAAACACCCAGCTGGCAAGATTTGTAATCCATGTTCGCAACGATACACACGATGGATAGTGCTGAATTTCGTTATATGCCCATAAGCATATAAAAGGATTCCACCCATAAATGTATCCTTCCAAACGTACAACCCACAACCGTTCTACACAATACCCGCTACGGGGTATTTTTTAAAGCAGGCAGCAGACTAACCCCGCTCCGCAAAGTTTACCGCATGCTGCGCAATAGCCTTCAGCTTTACACAACCCCCAACACCCCACACCCAAAATCCCCCAACCCCATCAAATTCCCATTGAGTTCCTGGTAAAACCGCACGCAGCCAATCCCCAGCAGCATGCCGTTGCCTTCAGGCAGCATGTCCGGAGTAAAATGGAACGAAGTATTTCCGGCATCCCGCGGCAGGAGCAGGGGAGGGCAGAGCGCCATCTGGTGCTCAAGCGTCTCAAAATCAAACCGTAGCACGCCATAATGGATTTCCACATGCGTGGCGCCTGCCGGGAACCGCGCCACATCAGTAGAGAAATCCGCTACCGCATACGCACATGTCGCGGCATCAAAGGCGCCCGATGTGCCCAGCAGTTGCTCAAAACTGTATTTAGGGGAAAATGCAAATTCACGCAGCAACCGCTGGCCCGCAGCAGTCTGCATCCCAAGGCCCACTTTGCGCTGCCCCCGTGCCGAAACGCCGTCGTGCGTCTTGATCTCCTGCAGCAGCGTCATCATCCTGCCATGCAGCGTCGCGTCTTTGTAGTGGTGTAAAAACGGGTTCAGCGCAAGCCGCAAGGCTTTCTTCGCCTTCGAACACATCCCAAACTCGGAAGCGTTTTCCCGCACCCGCACCATCGTCGGGCTGTTCTTGATTTTCTTGCTGTCAAATCCGCCACCCGCGATCCGCACAAACGGCTTCCCCTTCCGGTAAAAAAAATTGAATCCGCCAATCGTTCCGGACAATTTCACGACACTTTCCTGCTTTGCCATAGTTTCATTGGTTTACCCGCAACGCTGCACCACACCGGTACCCGCGGGACATTAATAGGGTACCAATATACCACTAATTCCGTAATATAATAACTTTAAAGTGTATTTATAGCGTATATATAGCGTATATATAGCGTGTTTATAGCGTATTATAAGTACTGAATATGTTTTGTTGATAGCCATTATAGTACCCTCCTGAGCCTGACAAAAGGGCTGTTTTTTCGGTTTAAACCCATTACCGGCCGTCTGGCACACTTTTTATACGATGCATAAGGAATATAAAAACACCCCGGAACAGGGCATACCCCAAAGCGGTTTTTCGAAGCTGCCGAGGGGGATCGCGCGAAGCCGCTGCAGATGCAAACCGGGGTGCCCAATACAACTCATGGAAACAACAACAAAGAAAGTCGCCTACTCGATACTGGAACTCGCCATCGTAGCAAAGGGCATCACAATAGATCAGACGTTAAAGAACAGCATCGGCCTGGCCCAAAAAGCAGAGGACATGGGGTACCGCCGGCTATGGCTGGCAGAACACCACAACATGGCGCACGTAGCCAGCGTGGCCACACCCATACTCATCGGCCTGATCGCGGCCAACACCCAAACGATCCGCGTAGGGTCTGGTGGGATCATGCTGCCCAACCACGCGCCATTGATTGTGGCAGAGCAGTTCGGTACCTTAGGCAGGTTGTATCCAAACCGCATCGATCTGGGGTTGGGCAGGGCACCGGGTACCGACCAGCTGACCGCACAGGCGATACGGAGAGACAGAATGCAGTCCGTCCACAATTTCGGGGGAGAGATCGCCCAAATACAGCAATACTTTTCAAAGGATAACGAATGGGCACAGGTGCGTGCCGTCGTTGCTGAAGGGGTCGACGTACCGCTGTACATTTTAGGATCGAGCCTCGACAGCGCACACCTGGCTGCCAAAATGGGACTGCCGTATGCATTCGCAAGCCATTTTGCCACGGGACTGCTGTTGGAAGCGCTGGATATTTACCGAAAGGAGTTCCAACCCTCTGCCTACCTAGACAAGCCTTACACCATGGCCGGTGTGAACGTGATTGCCGCCGATACGGATGAGGAAGCGGAAAGGAACTTTACCTCGGTAATCCGCATGTTCCTGGGGATACTGACGGGTAAAAGGGAGCCACTACAGCCCCCCATGGAAATGACCGATGAACTGATGATGATCCAGCACAACCCTGCCGTGCGCGATATGCTGAAATATTCGTTTGTGGGTAGGAAGGAAGCCGTAGCGAAGCAGTTGGACAAGTTCCTGAAAGACACCGGCGTAGACGAACTGATGGTGGTGTCCAACCTGCATGGGCATGAGGACAGGATCCATTCATACCAAATCCTGTCGGAAATCATAAAAGAACGGAATGCATCCGTATAGGGTGCCTATTCAGTATATTAAGTGGTAAATCGATATAAAGAAAATAGGGTTTTTATCACTGCCCCTTCATGGGGCTTGTGATGCGGTACGAAGCAGGCAGTAGCAGACGGGCCCAAACGGCCCACTGTGACTAAGACTTGCACGACCTACTTTCCAATACAAAAGTTCGCAAAGATATTCCCCAGCAGCTCGTCATTCGTAACCTGCCCCGTAATCTCCCCAAAATGGTACAACGCCTCCCGGATATCAATTGCCATCAGGTCTGACGACAGGTTCATCTGCAGCCCGTGGTTTACCTTCTGTATCTCTTCCAGGGCTTTTAATAAAGAATCATAATGCCTGGTGTTCGTCACAATCGTCTCGTTGTTGCGCAACGCACCCGTATTGACAAATGACAGCAACCTGTCTTTCAGTTCCTCGACCCCCGTACCTTCCTTCGCCGACAGGAACAGCATCTCTGGTATTCCGGCGGCAATGGCATGCTTTTGTGCTTCAGTAAGCTTATCAGCTTTATTTCCTACAATCAACAACGGCTTCAACGGAAACTGGTTCCTGATCTTCCCAATCTCTATTACTGCATTTTCAAGCTCATTATTAATTCTTAATTCCTCATTATTAATTATTAATTCTTCATTACTAGTTGTCAGCTCCTCATTATTAATTATTAATTCTTCATTACTAGTTGTCAGCTCCTCATTATTAATTATTAATTCTTCATTATTAGTTGTCAGTTCCTCA
>NZ_NKJE01000011.1:0-46147 GCF_002256285.1 Flavobacterium sp. BFFFF1
CAGGATGATGACCATCAATGAGAAGATCAGCAATCCGGGACTAATGGACCTTACCGCCGAATCGAAATGGGCATTGTCAAGACCGGCCGCCATATACAGGTTTAAGTTTGGCGCCACGGCAAACTGTGCCGTATAATAACGTTTTGCGGATCTTTCGAATTGGTGTACGCCTTCCGCCTTACAGTATTTATTCAGGCTATCCTGGCCCATAATGACTACATTCACCTCAATCAGCGGCGGGTTGATACACAGCCTTTCGGGCCCGACTTTACAGATATAAAATGCATCGAATTTCTTAAGCGGTGACATTTGGCTGAAGAAAGGCGCCATGTCGATGACTCTTTTATCATCAAACGACCTTCGGGCCGCACCCATCCGGAATGTAATGGTACGGGTAAGTTTTACTTTACCGGGAGCGCCGTCGATAACATCAATAGCCTTTATGCCAACGGATTCAATAATGAGTTTTTTACCGTCGATAAACAGGTTTTCAGATTTAACAGGAGCCTTAGTTTCCTTAGCATTGGTCTTTACTCCTTTCGCCTTATTTTCAGCTTTGGCAGTCGTTTTTGCCGGAACCTGCTTTGCCTCTCTCTTTTTTTCAGGATAGTTGGCAAGCATGAGGCCTTTTTCAGGGTCGTTTATAATCCGGCTTTCCTTTACTGCCTGTGCCTGGTCATCGATATAGCCAAGCAATTGCTCCTGCACATTGCGGAAAACCGCTGCATTCCGATTATCTTCCCTGCCCTGCTGCATCGGTATGATGACCAATATATATCCAGTGATGGCCGTAGCAAGCACTAGCGCAGTGACAATAGCATAGGCATTGGTTTTGAATAATTGGCGGAGGGAGTTGAGCATAATAAATGTTGATTAACGGACTTATACGAAACAAGTGTGTAATGCGTTCAAGCCCTTTTCAGATACTTTTCAAGAATCTCATGCGATTCAGAGCTATCATCAAAGTCAATATCGTATGATTCATCATACTCATATACTTCTGTAACTGTACCTTTGCTTCCCTTCGGAAGTTTATCACCTTCTGGATAGTTTCTTTCCTCTGTCAATTCGACACGATCTCCTTTTTTAAATTTCATGGTGCTGTAGTTTTAGTGTTCCATTATTAATCAAGATTCGCCTTATACATTTCCCAAAACGCTTTGATATCAGCCACTGAAGTTTGCTGTTGGTCCAGGGTTTTCCCATCAATATTCTCGCCAAGAATCTTCAGCAGCAACTGGCGTTGTGATTCCCGGAATAACTCCTTGCGGTTTGCGAGTTCACTTGTCTTTAGGGGCAAATCTTTTACGTCTGTCAGTTCATCAGGATAAAAAGAGTCTGCATTGGCGACACCACCTGACGGCATTCCTGCTATGGAAGCTGCTACATTTACCACCTGGACCATTACATCGAAAGTCGCCTGAATCAGTTTGGCGGCATCAACCCGGACACCTTTAATCGAATAATTATTATTGTAACTGTCGGGCATTTCGTTCAGTACCACCGCGATATCAGCATTGCCAAAAAACGTGTTGCTGACAGTACGGTTATAAGTGCTTTTCCAAATGTGACTATTCTCTTTCATCGAAATGTACGATACCATTTTATCTCCTAACAAATTGGCACGTCCATTATGAAAAACAGCATTTACTTCCGCAAGTCGTATTGTGATTTCACGGATAACTGGCTCTTTTTCTGCCTCAGTGAGTAAATTACTTTTATCAAGAATGGTTATCATTTTCTGGAATCTCTCCGGTATCAGCAGGTAAATATCGACAGCGTTCTTATATCGCTTATCTACCATATGGATATTTGCTGAATCCAATTTCCTAAAAATCGTATCAACTGCGGCATTGTAGTTTCTTTTGAAGTTGGAATCCTTTTCACGAGCATCTTTAGCAATCAACCTTCCAGCTTTTATCCGTTCTTCAGTAATCTCATTGTGTTTCATGATAATCCTGTCTTTTTCAGCAATTATTTTTGCTCCCGTCAAGGGCTGCAATGCTCTTTTATATTGAAACGCAAGCTTTTCAAACTGATCGATCCCATCATGAATTTTCTTTAATGCTATAGGATTGGCCGTACTTACATTTACTCGAAGGCTGGTACAGCCGATGCACACGGCAACTATCAATATCCCAATAATTGTTTTCATATTAACTTTGTTTTTTGAGCAACCATTTGTATAATAAATCCAGTGTATTTGGAGTGTCTTCACCGGGATACATTTTGGAAAGTTCGCTTTTTACAAATTGTATGTATCGTTCCTCTATCTGTGCTTCATTTAAGCCGGCACTGTCAGTCAGCAGGTTTGCCTCGACACGCATTTTGAACATTTCAATCTTATTGTCAACTTCAGAGCGTTCCGCTTTTATTGCGGCTGACTGCTCTATCTTGTCTTTGTTTGCCAATAATGCGACAGAATTCATCGTCGTTTTATTTTTAACGATATTGCTGAAACCGTTTGCAATGGCATCTGAATTACTCGACAATAGCAAAACCAATTCCTTATTCTGATCTGCCGGATTTGTAGCGCCAACCGGCATAAACCTTGCTTTTTCAGGCTGCCCCAACTCTCCAAAATACTCCTGTATGGAAGTTCGGTCATAGTAACCGGAGACATATCTTGAGCTCGAAAGGAAGGAATAACCCCTGACTTCCACTTTATAGTAATTCGCCACGGGTTCGAGGGTATCCTTAAAATAATGGGTTTCTTTAAATGAGGAACAGGAGTTAAATGAGAATGCCAGTCCCAGACAGTAAAATATTATATATCTCATATCGTGATTTTTTCCCGGGTGTTACCCGCGTAAATTATAAAACAAAAGTGTTGTGTCGTATTATACCCTCCTCGGATCGCCTATCAAATACTCGCCGCTCCATTTGAACCAGGCATCAGAAGTGTTCTGTCCTGCTTTTCCATCAGCAGTCAATGCACTACCATTCTTATTTAGCAATTCCTGAAGTACTTTAGCTTCAACAGTCACCGTGCCGGTATAGTATTTTACCAGTTTTCCGGCTTTTATGATTTGCTGTTTAGGCGTTTCGGGTCCGATGCCAATGGTACCATTCTCAACCAAGCGTTTGAGTAATGCGACAACACCACATTGTTTGGAAACCAATTCCGGATCGTATTTCCCATCGCTCGCATATTTGCCTTTGGTATATTTGTCAGTGTAACTCCACAGATACGGTGACGGCAATCCTTTCTTAAAATATCCGAGTCCATTGTATGCTTCTATGCGGTACAGCATTTCCCCGAGGCTCCAATCTGTAACTTTATGAAAGTTCTTTCCTTTCATCGCATCGGTCGCGCTGTATTCCCAGGTAAATGGCGGATTGCCTGAAACAGGTTGCCCAGCGGGAACATGTACCGTCCTCGCTGTCAGTGGATCGCCGTTGTGCAGGTGGCCATTGAAATTCAGGCCGACTTCCATGTTATGTAAGACGCCGATAACGTACCATGGCATGTTTAATGGTCCGGCTACCGCTTCGTAACGCGCCTTATTTGCAGTAATCTTGTCGACTGCCTTATTAATTTCGACGAGTTTTACAGGATTGTACTTGCAGGTATTGAATTTACTTTCGTAGTCTGCTTTTTGTTGTGGTGTCATCGTATTTGGTTTTGGTGGTTTAATGTTGGTTTAGCTTACCGATTCCGCAGCATAAGACTCGAAGCCGAAGAACGAGTAATCAATGGTCATGTTTCCGGTTGTGTCTTTCGAGCCAATAACTTCGCGATTCCCATGAGGATAGTCAAGTCCCCGGATAAATGAGCACAGGTAATACCCCACCTGATCGTCCTTATCATTAGCCGATAGTCCAAATGCAGTCTTTGAGACAAACTTATAAATTGCGGTAATGGATTCTGTTACCGGATCAGCCGTAGCCGCGAGCTTTGCAATGGTTCCTATAAGACTGCTTACATTGTCTTCAGTAAGTACCGTTTGCAGTAATGCAGCGGTGTCGCGTGTTTTCTTATCACTTTCTACCGCAAGAATCATCCAACTGAAATCTTCCGGAATGATTTTACTTTTATAAACTATGTAACCAGTGTCGCCGAAAGTAATGACACTGTTGTCGCGTACTTTCGCTATCGGCATCATAATCCTGGAATTCACGACTTTCTCGATTGCGGAACGAACAGCAGCTGCCTTTTGTTCATCGTCATTGGTATCGAAGAATTTTTGCAATGACGGAAAATCATCTTCTGAATAATTGATAAAACTCATTAGTTGGACTTCACCTTTCCCCAGCAGCTCGCCATTCTTTTTAAGACTGACTTTATTGATTCTCACATAAAACATATTTTCATTATTTAATTGGTCTGCATCAAATATAAGCAGTTGATAATCAATAAAAAATACCCGCTACAGGGTATTTTTTTTCCAATTAACAATGAATAATTAACAATTAATAATTCGCAGGCCAGGCAACCGGGGTAGTATTCAGTATCCATTATCAACCGTCCTTTGTCAATTATTAATTATTAACTGTCAATTATTAATTATTAGCGGCTTATTCCTTAGCCGTTCCAATTATCTTTTTATTTTTGCCAAAACAAAAACTGCCATTATGCTGATTATAGGAATCGCCGGAGGAACGGGTAGCGGGAAAACAACCGTAGTACATCAGATCATGAATGAATTGCCACAAACGGAAGTCGGCATCATTTCCCAGGATTCTTACTATCGCGAAAACAACAATCTTTCGTTTGATGAGCGGGCGCTGATTAACTTTGACCATCCCCGCGCCATTGATTTTGAATTGCTTGTCGCACAGCTCAAAGACCTGAAAGCCGGTAAAACCGTAAACCAGCCTGTGTACTCGTTCGTTACGCACAACCGAACCGACGACACCATCGCCACACATCCGCGCAAAGTAATGATTGTAGAAGGGATCCTGATCCTTGCCAACCCAGAGCTGCGCGAAATGTTTGACATTAAGATTTATGTACACGCCGACTCAGACGAACGCCTGATTCGACGCCTGAAACGCGACATCGCGGAACGTGGGCGCGACATGCATGAGGTCTTGAACCGCTATCAAACAACTTTAAAACCGATGCACGAACAGTTTATCGAACCAACAAAGGCGTTTGCAGATATTATTATCCCAAATGACAAATACAATACCGTGGCCATTGATGTGGTCCGGGCAGTTATTAACCAACGTATTCTTTAAATATGAATTGCGGATTGAGAATTTCAAACGTCGTCGACTCCAAATTCTCAATTCTAAATTCTCAATTAATGAAAAACCCGCTAAAAAATAGCCTTGAAAAACGTCCGTTGCTGCGCTTCCTGAGCAACCGGTATGTTTTGGTTTTGCTGTTTTTTGCGGTGTGGATGTTGTTTTTGGATAACTATTCCTGGCTAAACCACAGGCTGCTTGACAAGGACATTGACGAACTCGAGGATAACAAGCATTACTACGAGGACGAAATCAAGAAGGATGTACGAAACATCAAAATCCTGAAAGACTCGAATCAGATTGAGAAATTTGCCCGCGAGAAGTACTATATGAAACGCGACAGCGAGGACATTTACATCATCGAGTTTGAAGGTGACACGGTGAAGAAGGATTTTTAAACGCTCTTATTTTACTTTTTTGTGACTTCCCGTGAAATTTGACTTCTTTGTTGATTTGACTTCGGATTTAACGATCATAATCCCATAAGCACTTATTTTTTTCTTTCCGTTTTCGTTTTGGAAATCGCTTTTGCCGTACACCACCTCTCCCAAATGGTTTTCACCAATTTCAAAAAGCTGTGGTTGCGCGGAAAGGTTCACCACAACGATGTAATTTGCCCTGGAAAAAGTCAGGACGTACGGATTATCGTTAATAACCTTGCGATACGAACCCGCAGTAAAACCCAGATTTGAACTACGCCATCGCAATATTCCTTTATAAAAATTCCAAAGCGATTTCGGATCATTCTTTTGCTCTTCGAGCGAAATGCCGTCGTTTGGCATTTGATTTCTTTTGTCCCACCAAACCCCGGTGTCTTTGTACCAAAGCGGCATTCCTTTCCCGTCGGAAGCATACCAGTCGAACGCCTCCCGTACGGGGATGTCATTCCCATCATTCGTGCCAAACTGTTCATGCTTTCCTTTCATCCCGATTTCCTGGCCATAATAAATGGAAGGAATTCCGCCTATTAACAACTGTATCGCAGCGGCGACTTTTGCTTTTGCCAAAGTCATATCGTCGTGTGACGCAAAGCGGTTTGTGTCGTGGTTTTCGAGGAAGACGAGCTGGTTTTTTCCTTTTGGATTGTAATTGAACGTGCTGTCTGCGGCTTTTTCGATTTCGGCTTTGTCAAATTTTGGAATCGCAAAGGCGAGGCGGAAGGCAAACACCTCATCAACCGAACCGTTCGTGAGGTAATCATGTCCATAAGAAGCCCAGTTTGCCTGTTCCGCAATGATTTTAATTTCTGGGTTCACCGCCGTTAATCCTGTCAGGACCGGTGTCCAGAAATCGGCAAAAAGATTCGTCAGCCTCTTCATATTGTCCAGGTTGTCCATCATGTGATCCAGACGGAAACCATCAACCCCGTCGTCAAATTTCCCGTCGTTGTTCGGGTCGATCCAATATTGCAATACCTTTTCGGTATATGCCTTTACGTTTTCAGACTTCATGTTGACCACGGCGATCTGCTGCTTGCTATTGTCGTATAGGGTGAACTCCGGAACGCCGTAAAAATAAACCGGCTTTTTGTTTTCCGCATCATCATACAACAGATACTCAGAAAATACCGACTTTGGATTGCCAAAGGAATCCTTGAACCACGGATGTGTGCCTGCCACATATTGCATTTCCACATCCTGGTAGATTTTCATCTTCCGTTTGTGGACTTCCCTGACCAAATCGAGATAGTTTTTCATTGTGCCGTATTCCGGATCGATTTTTTCAAAATCCTGTGCAAAATAATTATGGTAAAAATCTGAAACGTACAAGGGCGTCAGCAGAATAGACGTTACACCCAAATCCTGTAGGTAATCCAGTTTTTGGTTGATGCCGTTCAAATCGCCATTACCATCGTTGTCAGCGTCGAAGAAACTGCGCTGGAATACGTGGTAAATAACTTCGTCCTGTGCGACTGCCGTTTGCAGGCATAGGAAAGCAAATAAGATCATTCCTTTAAATTTCATTCGTAATGTCTTTTAAAAGAAGCCTGCCTTAGGATGGTTTTCCCGATCGGCTTCAAGGTTACTTTTTCGTTTTTATTGGTGTGGGTGTTGAATAATATGGTTTCAAACGTCAGGTCGCCAGTCTTCACAATTTTCTCAACACTTTTAATCATGTAAATGTCGTTTGACTTTGGCGTGTACTCGATGTCAGCAAGACCGGCAGTATGATAATCCTTTACGGGTGTTGCGGTCGATTCGATCGGATGTGCCAATATTAACGCGCCATAAGTAAAATAAACCTCCTTATTCCAATCGCGGTATTCATCCGGATGTGTTACAAATTCGAGTTTTATCTGTTCGCGTTTGCCCCATTTCTTTTTGATATAAATGTAATCACGGTCGCAATCATAGGGTGTATTCAGTTTAAAGTTCTCAGCCCAGTCCGGAATGCGGATTTTTAAGGTAAAGTCGGCGCCAGCGGCTACAACGTCAAATACAACATGGTTTTCATAAGGGTACTCCGTCCGTTCACTAATTTTTATTTGTTTGCCGTTGATTACCGTATTCAATTCGGAAGGACCCAAGAGCGAAGCTACAATATCATTGCCGTCCTTAAGCCACATGTGTTGTACATAATAGGGCGCGATCCGTCCGGCATTGGGCACACAGCAAACGGCTGCTTCACGGTGTACTGGAGAGTATCTGTAACGGGTTTGCTTTGCGTCGGATTCATCGCCGTTTAAGCCACCTGTCATTGCATAGGAGTTGTCCGTCTTGAGATAGGCGATACAGCTGTGCTCTGGGTTTCGCGCGCCTTGCGCTGCATTGAAAAAGAGTCTTTCAATCCGGTCACCGTATTCCGACTCGCCGGTTTTTGTATACAAGCTGGCATAGCTGTGCAGCAGTTCCTGTAGTGAGCAGTATTCGTATCCGGTGTTTGTTGCATCAGCGGATCGACCACCAATCCATTCGTCACCGATTGGTCCGCCGGTGGCTGTGGTGATCAAGTTAAGGCGCCGCATAAAATCGATAACCGCATTTCCCAGGTCTCCGCTCCCCGACGCGTACCACGCCGCCGCCAGCGAGCGAAGCTGTTCATAGGTGTGTACACCGTGTCCTTTGAACTTGTAATTGTCGTCTGTTATTTTGGCATATTGCCCGTCTTCATTCAGCACCTGCTTTGAAAAATCCTTATACAGGAACAGGGCATAATCCAGATAGCTTTGGTCACCGGTGATGTAAAACAATTGCTCCAGTACATCGGTAAAAGTCAACCCATGCGACAATCCGCCCACATCCGGGTTTTTCGAATAAAACGGATGCGCGCTTTCGGCAGGGAAATTCTTTATGGTGTTGTCGACAGCCCTTTTTACGGCAAGCAGTACTTTCTCGTCTTTAGCGTAATCGAACCATGCCAGCAATCCACGCAGTAAGGTGGTCTTTGCCCAAAGTTCGCCGTTTTCATTTTCGAATTTATAGCGCAGTTCCGGATCATAAATTCCGAGATAACCGTCAGCATCCTGTGTAGCCAAAATACGTTCAATGTACTGGCGCACGCGTTCCAGGTGTTTGGCATCGTCAGTCAGCATCGCGCTTCGGATATAGCCGTCCCACCAATTGCTTTGGGTTTCGCTATTCCACCAGTACAATTGGATTTGCCAGTCGCCTTCCAGGCCAAGTGCACCTAGTTCTTTTGCTTTGGAGTGTTTTGTGAGACGGTCCTTTCCATAGATATCATCGGCTACAATCAGGTCCGGCGCAAGGCTGTCAAGATGGCCTGTAAAACCGTTAAGATTTTGCTCAAGCTGTTCTTTTATCCAGCCTGCAGGTTTTACTTCAAACAAACGAAATGTCGCAAACTTTTCTTTCAACGGTGTCGTCTTCATGTATACGCTGTCCTGTCCCTGTCCCATCATTGGAAATAAAAAAAATATTAAGCATATCCCTTTAAAAGCCACCGCCTTAATTTTAGTGTTTTTCATCGTATGCCAATCTGGTTTTTAAAAGTTGTTTCATTCTGTGGTTGGTCACATGCTGGTCACACAACGGTTCGCAGGTGTAAGGCATCATCGGCATGTAAGGTTTGGGGCCGAACTCCGGCGTAATGGTCATCTTCGGATTTCCAACTGTCTTTTGTATTTCAAGGACTTGTTTCCACCATACGATGAACTTTTCACAGTGGCTTTCCCATTCCGGCGCAAACGGGTCGTTAACCTGTGGGCCCTGTTCAAAACCGATACGCGCATGCAGGTGTTTGACATGCGGAAATATGGCTTCCAAAATCGCCGGCTGATCCTGCAGCATACTTTCAGACACGGTGCACCAATGCGAAAAATCGCCGGTCAGTTTCAAATCGGGGAAAACCATGAGGTAAGGCAACAGTGTTTTCGCGTGGAATGTAAACCTACCGCGGTGAATTTCATGCAACACAGGAATACCTGTTTTTGTTGCGATTGCTTCCGCGCGACGAATAATATTACAATTTTCGTCAAAGCCAAAATAATCCTTACCGGTATGCGCGTTGATGAAATCCGGCCGCAGACTGGAGAGATATTCCAGTTTATTACACATCTTTTCGGTATACGCGGCAACAGACTCACTCGCGCTTGGGAGTACCTGCTGCGCGATAAATACAAAATCCGGATTGGTCTGCGACTTTATTCTTTTTATGCCATTCAACAATTCGGTCGTAAAAATGGCATCGTCAGGCAGGTTGATTTCGATACCGTCATAGCCCGAAAGCAATACCTCCTCGAGGAACTTTCCGGCTGCTGTACCTTCGTAACCCCAATAAGGGCAAATGTACTTTATGTTCATTTGCTTTCGTAAAGTAAGGGGTTAATCGGCGAATTGATGATTTCACCCGGGACGGCGCCGGGACACCAGGTATTCCAGTCATTTACCTGGTTTTCATTTTCGGGTTCCTTGAGTTTCATCTTGCTGTCCATATAAATGATGGTCATCACTTTACGCATTTGATCGGTTTGGTTTGCGCCTGCCCTGTGGAAGACCCAGCCGGAATGAAAACTGATTTCGCCCGCATCAAACGGTTCTATAACGCGCTTAAAATCGGTAACACGGAGTTTCTTTTCGATGCGCTGTTCGCTTTCGTCGCCAATCGCGAGCTCACGGCCATCGACAATTACATGACTTCCGGCACTGAACTCAAGTGGGCCCATCTCCAATGGCACTTCCTGTAGTGGAATCCATGCAGTAATGGTCTTGTCGGTTTCCAGTGGCCAATAGTATTGATCAGCGTGCCAGGGCGTAATGCCGCCGCCGCCTTCCTTAAACAACGCCTGATCGTGGTAAAGCCTCGCCCCATCAGTCTGCATCAGTGACGCCGCAATCTGTGCCAGCCTCTCGCTGAAAATCAGGGCTTTCACGATGTCGCTCTCGCGCCAAAGGTTGAACAATTGAAGGAATGCTTTCCCGTAAGTGTCCCTTTCCTTCAGGTCACGGGTGTCCTTGTCCATCGCTGCCACCTGCGCGGAAATTTCCATGCTAAAGAAGTGAAGTGTTTCGGGATTAAGTGCCTGCTTCAGTTTGATGTAACGGTTCCTTTGGTAAAAGGCGATCTGCTCCTCGGTGAGCACATAAGGTTGCGCAAGGAAATCCAATATGGTTTGTGGTACACTCATCTTAAATGTATTTTGACAAAGATATTTTTAAGCCATGCTAAAAGCCGACACTAAAAATCAAAAAACAAACACTATATTTCCTATTTTAGCTAAATTGTTTTCTAAAAATAACAATATGATACTATGAAGGCGGTCCTGGAAGATATTGCGCAGCGTAAGGGTTCCGATTCATTTGTGGCCTATTCGTTTGAGATGCCTTTTTTTGAATTCAGATGGCACTATCATCCGGAGTATGAGCTCACGCTGATTACTGAAGGCAAGGGAAACCGCATTGTCGGCGACAGCCATGAGGGGTTTGCAGCAGGCGATTTGGTGCTTTTAGGCTCAGGGTTACCACACACCTGGGCCGGAAAACAACAGCGGAATAAAAAGAATAGTGCCGTTGTCATTCAGTTTTCCGAGGCATTTATCTCAAAGTTCACGGCACTGCCTGAAGGTGGGGCCATTCGCAAAATGCTGGAAAATGCAGCAAAAGGGTTTGCATTTCCAAATGCACCGGCGCTACTTAGAAGTAACATCGAAGCACTTCCGGAGCGCGAAGGAATTGCGAAAGTAATTGCGCTGTTGGAAATCCTTCATACACTGTCAGAAGAAATGGGAATTCCGTTGTCAAACCTGCATTATGCGCCTGTTGGCAATGTGGTGAATGAAAACCGCATCAACAAGATTTGTGGTTATATCCAGCAACATGCTGACGAACAGATTACCCTGGAACAGGTTGCGGGATTGGTTCACTTGTCCAAAAGTGCCTTCTGTAAACTCTTCAAACGGATGGTGAAAATCAACTTTTCCGATTATATCAATGAGATACGCATTGCGAACAGCTGCCAACTGTTGCTGGAATCAGATAAAACGGTGCGTGAAATTGCAATACAGGCAGGTTTTGAGAGCCTGACCTACTTCAATCGGGTGTTCCTGAAGAAGAAAGGACTGACGCCGATGGCGTTTCGAAAACAGTTTCTGTTACAGTAATTTTTAGTCGATCAATAATTTGACATTGGGGAGTTTCTCCTTTAATTTCTTTTTCAGCTGTGCCTTGTAGGCGTCTGAAAAATTATTGGAAAAAAGAATCAATTCCTGTAATGCCTTCAGGTTAAAAATCTCTTCAGGCAAAGTTTCCAATTCGTTTCCGGCAAGGCTCAGGCTTTTCAGTTTTGAAAGGCTTCCGATTTCTTTTGGTACTGAAGTGAAACCATAATCAGAAAGATACAAGGTTTCAAGATTGGTATATTTTGAAATGGCAGTGGGAATTTCGTCTAAGGTAATATCAGTCGTGTGTGGGTTAATTTTAATCGACAGTACTTTTTCCGGATCCTTATCCGCTTCTTCAAAAGACTGGCATTTCACACACTGTCCGAAACTGATAACAGGCAATAGTAAGAATAACAAAGCTGCAAATTTTTTCATGTCTATTTTTTTTCGAAGATATAAAAATATATTTCCCGTTTTTGAGGCCACTTGATTTTTCGTTAAAATATGCAATTCCGAAACTTAGACTGTTTCGTTTTTTTTAATTAAATTTCGTTCCTTAAATAACCCTTCTTTTTAAAGAAATAAAACGACATTACTGCGTGGCACAACCTAACCTTTTTGACGACTTCGGGCCGGTATCTTCAAAGCAATGGAAACAGCAGATACAGTTTGAGCTCAAAGGTGCTGATTACACCGAAACCCTTGTCTGGGAAAGCCCTGAAGGCATTAAGGTAAAACCTTTTTACCATCGCGATGAGGCAGGAACATTCCCGAAACCCAAAAGCGCGGAGGGGTTTTCAATTTGTGAAGACATCTATGTTTTTGAGCTGCAGAAATCCATTGCGCGGGCGCTCGATTGCCTGAGCCGTGGCGCAGAAAGCCTGCGTTTTTACATTCCCTCCGCGGATACCGATATACAGCAGCTGTTAGCAGCACTGCCACTTGAGAAAACCCGAGTGTATCTTAGTTTGCCTTTCATTTCCAATGATTTTGCAGAAAAAATCTCGGCTTATGCCAAAGATAAAAATGCGGAAATCCATTGCCTGATTGATCCCGTCGGACATCTCGCACGCGAGGGCAACTGGATGGAGACGCCCGGGACTGACAATTTTAAGGCACTTGGCAGCCTGCCCGGAAAAGCCCATATGTCCCTTATCAGCGTTGATGCGACGTTGTACCAGAATGCCGGGGCAAACATGGTGCAGCAACTCGCCTATGCCCTCTCCCATGCCAATGAATATATCAATCATATTTCAACCATCGGAAAACCGCTGGTATTTCAGGTAGCGATCGGATCCAACTACTTTTTTGAGATTGCGAAGCTCAGGGCGTTGCGGTTGCTGTTTGATGCAGTGGCAAACGAATACGGCATTGCAAACGGTTGCCATATCATTGCGATACCCTCTAAAAGGAACAAGACCATCTATGACTACAATGTGAACATGCTGCGCACGACTGCAGAATGTATGGCTGCAGTGGCTGGTGGTGCTGATGCGGTTTCAAATATGCCGTATGATGCCCTGTATCATAAAGGAAATGAATTTGGAGGCAGGATTTCCCGAAACCAGTTGTTGATCCTAAAGCACGAAAGTTATTTCGACAAGGTGGAAAACCCCGCGGACGGCAGTTACTATATTGAAAGCCTTACGCAGCAGCTTGCTGAAAAAGCATTGGCCTTATTTAAAGAAATGGAAGCCGCCGGTGGATTCCTGAAACAGCTTTCCGATGGCACCATCCAAAAGAAAATTAACGAAAGTGCCGCGCGCGAACAGGAATTGTTTGATTCCGGCAAAGAAGTGCTTTTGGGCACCAACAAATACCCGAACAAAAACGATAGGATGAAACACGAGCTCGAGCTGTTTCCTTTCGTTAAAATAAAACCACGAAAAACATTACTCACCCCAATCATCGAAAAGCGTCTCGCCGAAAAACTCGAACAGGAACGCCTCGACACTGAAACTGAAACGATATGAAAACCATCCTAATGCTGCTATGCTGCTTTATTTCATTGGCGGCACTCTCACAGAAACGCGCCATTGAAATCACGAATATTGAAAACGGTAAAACCAAAATATTTGCCGAAAACGAACGCGTCAAAGCCCGTACGCTTGATTACAAGAAACACGTGGGCAACCTTTCTTTTACCGACAACGGTACGCTTAAGATCGGCAACGACGTCATTAAAATTGACAGCCTGCAAAGCATTAAAAAACAGCCTAAGGTATTGGGAACAGTAAAAACTGTCGTGCTGATTGCCGGGTTAGCCACCGTGGCCACTTCTATCGCGATTGCGACCGCAGGAAATAACGCCGCGTTTCTGGTTTTTGTTGCAGGTTCTGGAACAGCGATTGGGGCCGGTGTACTGGAGGCAGTGAATTCAAATTATACCCTGCGCAAGTGGACATTTAAAATCATTGAGCAATAATGCGGAAAGATTTACAACATATTACGTTAGCCGAAAGCCGAAATTCAAAAGTCAAAAGTTCTGATTTTGAGCACTTTCAAACCGCAGAAGGCATTGCAATCAAGCCTTCTTATGGTGAAAGCGACATTCAAAATCTGGAACACCTTGACTTCGGGGCTGGATTTGCACCAAATTTACGCGGACCCTATGCGACCATGTATGTACGGCGCCCCTGGACCATCAGGCAATACGCCGGATTTTCCACGGCTGAGGAAAGCAATGCGTTCTACCGACGAAACCTGGCTGCCGGGCAGAAAGGACTTTCGGTAGCATTTGATCTGGCAACGCACCGCGGTTATGATTCCGATCATGAACGCGTCGTCGGCGATGTAGGAAAAGCGGGGGTCGCAATTGACTCGGTAGAGGATATGAAATTGTTATTCGACCAGATTCCGCTTGACGAAATGTCTGTTTCAATGACGATGAACGGTGCGGTTTTGCCCATCATGGCCTTTTATATTGTCGCTGCAAAAGAACAGGGCGTGTCGCCTGAACAGCTTTCGGGTACCATCCAAAACGATATCTTAAAGGAGTTTATGGTGCGCAATACGTACATCTACCCTCCTACGCCTTCCATGAAAATCATTGCGGACATCTTCGATTATACGAGTAAGAACATGCCGAAGTTCAATTCGATTTCGATTTCAGGCTACCACATGCAGGAAGCCGGTGCAACCGCCGATATTGAACTCGCTTATACGCTGGCTGATGGTTTGGAATACATCCGAACCGGACTTGCAGCAGGCATGAATATTGATGAGTTTGCACCACGATTGTCATTTTTCTGGGCCATTGGCATGAACCATTTCATGGAGATTGCAAAAATGCGCGCCGCACGGATGCTTTGGGCAAAACTACTGAAACAATTCAGCCCAAAAGATGAGAAGTCGCTTGCATTAAGGACGCATTGCCAGACGTCAGGTTGGAGTTTAACCGAGCAGGATCCATTCAATAACGTAGCACGCACTTGTATTGAGGCCGCTGCCGCGGCATTCGGCGGAACGCAGTCGTTGCACACCAATGCGCTGGATGAAGCCATTGCACTGCCCACGGATTTCTCCGCGAGGATTGCACGCAACACCCAAATATACTTACAGGAAGAAACGAAGATTACGAAGACCGTCGATCCCTGGGCAGGCAGCTATTACGTAGAATCGCTTACGTCAGAAATCGCTGAAAAAGCCTGGGCGCTGATCGAGGAGGTAGAAGAACTGGGCGGAATGACCAAGGCGATCGAGGCGGGAATTCCAAAACTTCGAATCGAAGAAGCGGCCGCGAGAAAGCAGGCGCGTATTGACAGCGCGCAGGACATTATCGTCGGGGTCAACAAATACAGGCTAAAAAAAGAAGACCCGTTGCACATCCTTGATGTCGATAACGAAATGGTGCGAAAGCAGCAGGTCGAACGGCTTGCGCACATCAGGGCTTCAAGAGACAACGACAAAGTGCGCGAAACGCTTGAAAAATTAATCGAAACCGCGAAAACCGGTAAAGGAAACTTACTTGAAATCGCGGTCGAAGCAGCAGGCTTCAGGGCAACCTTAGGCGAAATCAGCGATGCGCTGGAAACCGTCTTTGGGAGGTATAAAGCACAAATTAAATCATTCAGTGGCGTGTACAGCAAAGAAATCAAGAACGACGAAAGCTTTGCCAAGGCGAAGCAACTGGCCGATGCGTTTGCTAAAACAGAGGGTCGCAGGCCAAGAATCATGATTGCGAAAATGGGACAGGACGGCCATGACCGCGGTGCAAAAGTCGTTGCGACGGGCTACGCCGATGTTGGGTTTGATGTAGACATCGGGCCATTGTTCCAGACTCCTGCGGAAGCGGCGAAACAGGCGGTTGAAAACGATGTCCATATCCTCGGTGTCTCTTCGCTGGCGGCCGGACATAAAACGCTCGTACCCCAGGTGATTGCCGAACTGAAAAAATATGGCCGTGAGGACATTATGGTGATTGTGGGCGGCGTCATTCCGGCGCAGGATTATCAATTTTTATTTGACGCTGGCGCTGTTGCGGTGTTCGGGCCGGGCACGAAAATCAGTGAGGCCGCCATACAGATTCTGGAGATATTGATTGGAGCGTAAAAGAGAGTAAAGAATCAAAATTGGAACTATTTCCTGTAACGAAGTGATCTTCCAACCTCAGGTCTTGAATCCTGGAGCGCAGCGGTCTAAAATCAACATTTAAAATAACAACATGGCAGGAGGTTTTTTTGCGATTCTTGATGACATCGCAGCTTTAATGGACGATATTGCGGTAAGCAGTAAGATTGCTACACAAAAAACGGCAGGCATCTTAGGAGATGACCTTGCAGTAAATGCAGAAAAGGCAACGGGTTTCCTCGCGAGTCGGGAGCTTCCTGTACTTTGGGCAATTACTAAGGGATCCTTCGTGAACAAGCTCATCATCCTGCCGATTGCATTCCTTTTGAACTACTTCTTCCCTGTTGCGATCAAGTTTGCATTGGTTGCGGGTGGTGTTTACCTCGCTTACGAAGGCGTCGAAAAGATCATTGAATATCTTTTTCATAAGAAACAGGTAACCGATACCGTTGCCGCGCACATCGAAGATGCGGTGGACGATGAAAAAACAAAAATAAAATCGGCAATCACTACGGATTTTATTCTGTCTGTCGAAATTGTTATTATCGCGTTGGGAACCGTTTTAGAAAAAGACCTCACGACACAGATTATTACTGTCACGATTGTAGCCATACTCGCTACGGTTGGCGTCTACGGTTTGGTAGCGCTGATTGTCCGTATGGATGATGCAGGCTATCATCTGATTAATCGGACTAATAATAAAGGATTGTTGTCGAAACTTGGACAATTTCTGGTTTGGCTTTTGCCTATGATTATCAAATTATTGGCGGTAGTAGGCACCGTAGCACTGATTTTGGTTGCTGGTGGAATTTTCATGCACAATATCGACTATTTCCATCATTTTCTTCCTCAAATGCCTTCGATGGTAACAGAAATGCTGCTGGGAATTGCTGCAGGATTGGTTGCTGTGGCGGTGATGACGGTAGTGAAGAAGGTTTTTGGAAAATCTTCGCACTAAAAACAAGTCGCTTCTATTACGAATACACACCTATGTTGCTACGCGGTAAAATAGCTTTGCTTTTGATCAGTGAGTGAAAACGGTATTACTTTTTAGTGTTGTCCTGAAATAATCGGTGAAATGAATTTTTTAAGAAAAAGTATGGTTTTTCCGTAAAAAATGTTTGGGGAAATTCATATTTTTCCTTTATGGGAAGGGGATAATGGAAGTATTCCCTACAAAATTCCGTAATTATTTCAGTACGTGAAACCCGTAAAATTTGTTAATATTTCAGTTGCTGGTTAAACACTTAACTATTTTTAGACAACGCTTATCATTTCCACCGCATACAAACATCTCATAAGTCGCTCAAATCCTCAAAACGTTGCTTTGGTCTTTGTCTAAAAATAAAAAACTTACACTGTGATTCAGAGCAGGAAAGCGATTTGCTGAAAAGCATTATCATGCCCTGCCTTTTTATTATTTTTTAATCGTCAAATCGTCTCCTGGTCTTTATCCCAAAATAAAAAACCAACCCTTTTCAGGATTGGTTTTCAGTCGGGATGACTGGATTCGAACCAGCGACCCCTAGCACCCCATGCTAGTACGCTACCAGGCTGCGCTACATCCCGATGTTGGTTTGCAAATATATTTTATTTATTGAATTTGGGAAATATTTTTTTCAACCGAATTTGATGTTGAAGGCAAAGAGTCATTCACGCCCAATTTCTTATAGTACTCCACAATCGCAGCAAACTCATTTTCATGCATACTAATGTTGTTTAGGCAGTATTCATATCGTTTGTCTTTGGACAATACTACAAAAATATATTCAAGATTCCTGCTTACACGTTTGCGCTGCATCAGCGTTTCATGCACATCCTGCCAGCGTATCTGTTCATTGTTTACCCGTATTCCATGTTTATCCAAAGTCATCGTGAAGACATACTTTCCCGGAATAAACGTTTGTTGCAACCCGCTCCAACCTGTGGCAACAATGAATAACATGGCTGGATAAACAATAGGATGATCTGTTTCGCTTAACATTAAGCTTAAGCAATAAATCAACAGGCCAAGCGGGAATAAAAGATTCAGCCCGCCGACAAGTTGTTTCCGCAAGGACGGCTTGAGTACGGTAGCAATATCGGGTTTTGTGCGGTGTCGGTATTCAGCCTGCAGTTCCTTAGTAGTATATATCAAAGGCCTGGTGCCAGTTAACCTATCAATGAGGTTACGGTTTTGCAATTGCCGCTCGTAATATTGCTGTTTGGTTTTCATGGTACTAAAAATAATGAAATACTTTTTTAATCAATTCATTATACCACGCCAAAAGAGCCGTATTCTCGATTGTGGTATGCTTCCGACCACGTAACGAAACGTTTCGAACTAAGGAAATTGGAATCAACCAACATAGCTGGAGATGGTAGTTCGCGATTTTTCCATAACTTCGTGTCAGACATTTTTTAAAGACTGTCAAACACTTTTCTACCGGCTTATCTTCTGAAAAAGATAATATTACTTATGAAGTTATTTTACACTACGTTCCTCCTATGCATTACCGTCTGCTGCTTCAGCCAGGAAAACATTCTTAGTTCTTATTTTGATAATATCGAGTATGTAGATGATCTTAAAATGTATGGCGAAGAGATTTATTGCTCAGGATACAGCTTCGACACTACCATTGATGATGGGAATGCATCTGACGCCTACCTTGTGAAGTACGATAAAAACATGTTAAAGCCGCAGTGGACGCTAAAGGTCAGTGACGAACCCAGTAACAGGATTAACGCCGTCATTAAAATGAAGGACAGGATTTATGCGTTAGTAACACAAGGAACAATCCAAATAAATTCCGAGGATATTTATTTAAGCCTGTTTACCATAACATTGAACGGCGAAATTGAACAACGGCAGCGTATTGGAGCTTCTGTCCTGAACCCATCGAATTTTACAAGTGACGGTGACAACCTGTTTTTTGGATACCAAACTAAAACGGCTACAACTTATGGCGGCCAAGACGTGCGGTCCGTAATCGTCAAATACAATTTGGAAAACAAAACGTTCTACGGGCTGGAAAGCAGTGGTTACCAGCCCAGGGCTAAGAAGCTCCTGCTGCATCAAAGCGACGCGTACCTATCGGGGATCTATATCCATCCCGACCAGCAGAACTTCGTTTGCCTCAAGGGGAAAAGCCTTTCCGAAGTATCATTGAAAGCAAAGAAAACCGAGTATTTCCTTGACAGTTATTTCGCAGGGAATACGCTTACGATTGTATGCGTATTTCCCGGAGTGTATGGCGATCTGCAAAAATACCTGAGATACTATTATGTCAATACGGATACCAACGCTATAACTTCCAAAACGACTTATTATCAGGACATGGGTTGGAGTGATGTTAGGTTTGATACTTTTTCGGACGGCGTGACCACGTGGTTGATTGTTGAAGAAGTGGAATCTAAGCAGCTAAAATATGTCCAATTAGACAACATTGGCAAGATTCTGAAAACCCTGCCATTCGGCGAAGGAAATGGCCATAGAGAAAACTTCATTGTTACTAATGACGTCCTCATCAACGCAAGTAAGGGGAGCATCCGTGTCACCAGGCTGTGAGGTATGGAAAATAACCACTAAGTTAGACATCATAACAAAAGGTAACTTGTTAAGCAGGGTTAGCATCATTATCGAAGTGGCTTTGCTGGACGATGCCATTTCGTTTTTACCGAAATCGGCCTTACATTGAAGGAGCACGAGCAGGCCGGGTTACAAGACCCGGTTCACATCAGATAAACCCGTCGGACTTATGAAAATAACGCTTTAAGCATTAAAACCACGAATTTCGCTCATGGAAAAACACCGCATATTTACCACTGCTTTTGCCAGCGTCTACCCGCATTATATTGCAAAAGCAGCGAAAAAAGGCAGAACAAAAGCCGAGGTAGACACCATCATCTGCTGGCTGACAGGATACAGTCTCGACGATTTACAACGCCAAATTGATATAAAAACTGACTTCGAGACTTTTTTCGGCGAAGCACCAGAATTAAACCCAAATGTTTCAAAAATCACCGGCGTAATCTGCGGTTGGCGTGTCGAAGATATTGAAGATCCGCTGATGCAGAAAATCCGTTATCTGGACAAACTTGTAGACGAATTGGCGAAGGGCAAAGCGATGGAAAAAATCCTAAGGGGTTATTGATCGCTTTAAATATTTGATCTTGTTTTGAAGCACCCATTACAATAGATTCTGTCAATTGACAGCCATTTGCTATTGACGTTAAACTTCCAACCTTTAATAAAGCAGCACTCCCAACCACCGTTAAAAATAAAAGCCTCCTCTTTTTCCGGATGGCGTTCTTTAGCGATTTTTTTAGAAATTTACGGTACTGATCACATCCAACGTGTTACCATCGCCGTAAGCGTATTGCACGATTTTATTTGGACCCACAGCAATCAGGTGGGAATCCATTGGAATCACGTCCGTCAGATTTCCGGGATACGTATTTTGAAGCGACAAAGCATTGCTGTCTGTGGCATCAAATACTTTGAGTCCCTCATTACCACAGCATACAAAAAGGGTTTGGCCCTTAATGCCCAATCCATATGGCTGGTGTAACAGCGTCGTCGAAATCAGGGAAGGATTGTTGATGTCTGAAATGTCGATCACATTGACCTGGTCTTCGATAGCACCACACGTTGTCCCTCCGCGCACCGTAATGTAGGCCAGGTTCTCGTTTACCACCACCGGATCGCAAGCTGTTGCGTGGGAGAAGCCGGAAATAAATACAGGATTGAATTCGTCACTCGCGTCTACCACAAACATGCCGCTCGTGGATCCAATGAACAGGAAATCCTTCCTTTTGAATAATGTTTCAAATATGCCGCCGCCAAACCATTGCTGCATATAAATCTTTTTATCAAAAGCCGCGAGTTCCGGATTCGTAATATTGAAAACGTTCAGCGAAAAATTATCCACCGTGTACAAAGCATCATCATTGATTTGGAACTTGGCATACGAGCCTCCGGCACCGACTCCATTTACACCCCCCGATGCTGCTTCTGCCATAGCATCTTCGTAGACAGTTTGGTATTGTTCATCTGGAATATCCTTCATTTCAAGTCGGTATCCTGTGATGATCTGATCACTTTCAACAGCTACAGAAACGTCATAATACGTGGCCTCAGTTGGAAAAACGGGACTGAACTCGACCGAATTTGGTACCGTCCTGACCAAACTGATGTTATTAATGTCTGAAATATCAAATACAACCAGATCGACAAAATTGTCTGCATACAGGTAATGCCCTTTTACCGCAATATCGTGCACTCCTTCAAGATTAATGAATGCCATATTCACCGGCGCCGCAGGGTTTTCGTTGTTGAAAATGTGTATCCCGTGCTCTTTTGCGATGTAAAACAAATAGTGTTCCGCAACGTAGATTTTTCCATCAGAATTCGTTTGCCTTGCCGCAGAAATCGTGATTTCGCTGCGGATTTCGGACAGGGATTTTACAATGGGGACGGCAAAAAGTGCTGTTCCGCGATCATCATCTGACGAACAGGAACAGAGCATCAACAGCACAAAGGCGCTTATTATGGGTAACATTTTTTTCATAGCATCTGATTTTAAAAGCCAAACAAATATATCGAAAGTTATTGAAATCCAATTGCTTGAGACCAGGCTTTTCTTTTCAGCGAAATTCTTATCTTTAACCAAAACAAATCAAATGGATTTCACAAAGAAAATGCTGCGCGACGGCGCACTCGAAAATAAAGTAATCGTTGTTACCGGTGGTGGCAGCGGACTTGGCAAAGCCATGACAAAGTATTTCCTCGAACTCGGAGCCAATGTTGCGATCACGTCGCGCGACCTTGCTAAGCTCGAGAAAACCGCTGCCGAGCTCGAAAGCGAAAACGGAGGAACCCGACGGAGCGGAGCTAAATGCCTGCCCTTGCAGTGTGACGTGCGCGATTACGCGCAGGTGGAAAACATGCTTGATTCCGTCATCGCTGCGTTTGGAAAAGTGGATGTACTGCTGAACAATGCGGCCGGTAATTTTATTTCCCCAACGGAACGGCTTTCAGCCAACGCATTTGATACCATTATCGATATTGTCCTGAAAGGCACAAAGAATTGTACACTGGCTTTTGGGAAACACTGGATTGACACGAAGAAAAAGGATAATGTCATTTTAAACATTGTAACGACGTATGCATGGACTGGTTCTGCCTATGTTGTCCCAAGCGCCACGGCAAAGGCAGGAGTCCTTGCGATGACGCGCAGCCTCGCGGTAGAATGGGCAAAATACGGCATCCGCTCTAATGCGATTGCGCCCGGGCCATTCCCTACCAAAGGGGCCTGGGACAGGTTGTTGCCGGGTGATTTGGCAGAAAAATTTGACATGGCGAAGAAAGTGCCGTTACAGCGTGTGGGAGACCATCAGGAACTGGCCAATCTTGCGGCATACCTTGTTTCTGATTTTTCGGCGTATGTCAATGGCGAAGTCATTACCATTGACGGCGGAGAATGGCTTAAAGGCGCCGGACAATTCAATGTCCTGGAGGCGATTCCGGAACCGATGTGGGATATGCTTGAAGCGATGATTAAAGCAAAAAAATCGACTTAGGGAATTTAAAAATCTGAAAATGAGTCGTCCCGGTGATCCGGATTTGCGCTAGGGATGGAAGCGGCATCCTTTTTTAATCCCGAAGGGTTAAAAGAGATACAGCGCACAGCCCGGCCGGAGGCAGCGCCCTGAAAAAACCTGAGATAAACTGCCAGCTTTTAACGCTTTTGCCAATCATTTTCTAATTTGTAAATTTCCAAATTTTCAAATCCATTTTCCCATAATTAATTGTATTTTTACCGCTCCAAATTTTAAAAATTAAATGGGTAAAATCATAGCCATTGCCAACCAGAAAGGCGGCGTCGGAAAAACGACAACCTCTGTAAATTTAGCTGCCTCACTGGGGGTTCTTGAAAAAAAAGTATTGTTGATTGATGCTGACCCACAAGCGAATGCGAGTTCGGGACTGGGCATTGATATTGAAAATATTTCCATCGGCACCTACCAGATACTGGAACACAGCAACACACCACAGGAAGCCATTATTGCCTGCAGTGCGCCGAACGTTTCCATCATCCCGGCCCACATTGACCTGGTAGCCATTGAGATCGAGCTTGTAGACAAGGAAAACCGCGAATACATGCTGAAGGAGGCCCTCGCCGGAATCAAGGAGGAATACGATTACATCCTGATTGACTGTGCGCCCTCATTGGGTTTGCTTACCTTAAATGCACTTACCGCTGCGGACTCCGTAGTCATTCCGATCCAATGCGAATATTTCGCACTCGAAGGACTCGGCAAATTACTGAATACCATCAAGAGCGTACAAAAAATCCACAATCCGTCACTCGATATCGAAGGGCTGCTGCTGACCATGTTTGACTCGCGTTTAAGGCTGTCCAATCAGGTTGTTGAAGAAGTGCAAAAACACTTCAGCGATATGGTTTTCAAAACGGTGATCCAACGCAATGTAAAACTCAGCGAAGCACCAAGTTTTGGGGAGAGCATCATCAATTATGACGCGACGAGCAAAGGTGCTACAAATTACCTGCACCTGGCGCAGGAAATCATCAAGAAAAACAGCTAATCATGACCAAAGCGATAAAAAAACAAGCCCTGGGACGAGGATTATCGGCATTGCTAAAGGACCCGGACAACGACATCAAGTCGGCTGAAGATAAAAATGCAGACAAAGTTGTAGGCAATATCATTGAACTCGAACTGGATGCGATTGAAATCAATCCGTTCCAGCCGAGAAGTAACTTTAACGAAGAATCGCTTCAGGAACTTGCCAAATCGATTAAGGAACTGGGCGTGATCCAGCCGATTACCGTCAGGAAACTCGATTTTAACAAATACCAGCTGATTTCGGGAGAGCGAAGATTACGCGCTTCAAAATTAGCAGGGCTGGCCTCTGTCCCTGCGTATATCAGGATTGCGAATGACAACGAATCATTGGTCATGGCGCTGGTTGAAAACATACAGCGGCACGATCTTGATCCTATAGAGATTGCCCTTTCCTACCAACGGTTGATTGATGAAATTCAATTAACGCAGGAGCAAATGAGCGAACGCGTGGGAAAAAAACGCTCTACGATTACCAATTACCTGCGGCTGCTGAAACTGGACCCGATTATCCAAACCGGGATTCGCGACGGATTTATCAGTATGGGCCATGGCCGTGCGATCATCAACATTGAAGACCACGATGCGCAGACTGATATTTACCAGAAAATCGTCAGCCAGAATTTATCGGTCCGGGAAACGGAAGCATTGGTAAAAAATTACCAGGAAAGCCTGAAACCAAAGCCTGCCGCGAAATCAAAGCCTGCCGCTTTTAATGTTGAGGAGGACCAGCAAAAGGCAATAAACAATTACTTTGGAACCAAAGCCGAAATAAAGCTTGCCGGAAACGGGAAGGGAAAAATCACGATCCCGTTTCATTCTGAAGAGGACTTCAACAGGATCCTAAAATTACTGCAACCTTAGTGTTAAAAAAAACTTCCATATTGCTTTTGTTGCTGTTCAGCATGGTTTTGTGTGCCCAAACAAAAAAACCACAGCCGTTGCTGGTCATTGACACTACAAAAGCGAAACCACTGAATCCGTTGGCACCGACGAAAGCCGCGTTTTATTCGGCGATACTTCCCGGACTCGGCCAGGCGTATAACAAAAGGTATTGGAAAATCCCGATTGTTTACGGTGCCCTGGGAACCGGGGTTTATTTCTTTATGGACAACAATAAGAAATACCATCGTTTCCGCGATGCGTACAAAATCAGGATTGCCGGGGGCAAAGATGAATTTGACGGGCAATACAGCGATGCCACATTAATCAACGCGCAGAAAGTTTTCCAGCGCAACAGGGATCTTTCATTCCTGATCACCGTTGGGCTATACGTTTTGAATATCGTCGATGCCAATGTCGATGCGCATTTGCTGCAATTCAATGTAAATGACAATCTATCGCTGCGTCCGGATTACTACCAGAATGATATCAATTACAAACACAATGTTGGCCTTTCACTGAATTACCAATTTTAGTTTCCCGATGAAGATAGCACTTTTAGGATATGGTAAAATGGGCAAGGTGATTGAAAGAATCGCTTTGGAGCGCGGCCATGAAATTGTGTTGAGAAAAAGAAGCCGGGATTCGTTTGAAGGACTGGAAAGCGCCGACGTCGCTATTGACTTTAGTGTCCCCGAAGCCGCGGTAGCAAACATTTCCGCCGGTTTTCAATACCATGTTCCCGTAGTTTCCGGCACCACCGGATGGCTGCAGCATTATGAAGACATGGTAACGCTTTGCCAAAAAAGCAATGGTGCCTTCATTTATGGGTCAAACTTTAGCCTGGGCGTCAACCTGTTTTTTGAGTTGAATGCACATTTGGCCAAAATGATGGCGAAATTCGGCCAATACAAAGTATCCATGCAGGAAGTACACCACACACAAAAGCTTGACAAGCCCAGTGGAACGGCGATTTCACTTGCCAATGGGATCATTGCGAATACCAGTTATGAAAACTGGACATTGGCAGCTCCAAAAACAACAGACATTGCTATTGAAGCGCTTCGGGTAGAGAATGTACCCGGGACACACGCGGTTGTTTATGACTCAGAAATTGATTCGATTGAGATTAAGCACACTGCGCACAACCGTGAAGGATTTGCCTTTGGTGCTGTGATTGCGGCGGAATGGCTGCTGGGCAAAAAAGGGGTTTACACGATGAAAGATGTATTGGAACTGTAACATTTATCAGGAAAACCTACTTAATAGAGACAAGAATAAAAATATAGCTAATAAATAAAGCCTGACAATATGAGTTTATCTGAATGGTTCGTCTTCTTTTTACTGATACAAGTTGTACATTTTGCCGGAACATGGCGTCTTTACACAAAAGCAGGACGAAAGGCCTGGGAAGCGGCCGTACCGGTTTACAATGCGATCGTCCTGATGAAAATCATCAACCGACCGACATGGTGGACGGTGCTTTTGTTCATCCCTATCGTCAACCTGATCATGTTTCCGGTGGTCTGGGTAGAAACCATCAGAAGTTTCGGTAAAAATTCAACTGTCGATACTTTGTTGGTTCTTTTCACCTTTGGTTTTTACACGTATTATCTAAATTACACGCAGGACCTCAAACATTTAGAAGGCAGGAGTCTGGTTGCAGCGACAAAAATTGGTGATACCGTCAGTTCCCTGTTGTTTGCCATTGTTGTTGCCACCATCGTACATACTTATTTCATACAGCCGTTTACGATCCCGACCGCATCGCTCGAAAGAACACTGCTTGTAGGCGACTTCCTTTTCGTATCAAAAGTGAATTATGGTGCACGTGCCCCGATGACCACTGTCGCCGCGCCGATGGTACACGATACCTTACCGGTCGTGAAAACCAAATCCTACCTGAACTGGCCGCAACTGCCATACTACAGATTTCCCGGATTTGAAGACATCAAGAAAAATGATATTGTGGTTTTCAACTGGCCTGTCGATACCGTTCATGTATTTTTTGACAAAAGCGGGCGTAAGGCCGTCAATAAACCGGTGGATAAAAAATCAAACTACGTAAAACGCTGTGTCGGAACGCCTGGTGACCAACTTGAAATCAAAAATGGCGTCGTATTTATTGACGGAAAAGAATTGATCTTGTCCGGTAGGGCGAAGGTCCAATATATGCACAAAATATATGCTGCAAAAGAAGGCGTCAATACTGAAATGCTGAAGTCTATGGGCATTAATGATTACCAACGCGCTTATAAGGTACAGCTAAACTCAAATGAGCAATTCAATATGATCAGGCCGTACCTTACCGGCAGTGATGAGAGTTTTGTATATACCGGGCCGAGAGGACTTCCAAATTCCGTACTGCAGAAAGCCGGCGTCTTTGCGCAGGAACAATACAAGGCGGATAACTTTGTTGACCTTACTTTAAAAGAAGCTGAGATTTTGCGAAAAAATCCTGCGATTGATTCGGTAGTACGCTTCAAGCCTGAGGCACATGACATGAAGGTTTTCCCACATAGCGGCAAATGGTCTGAGAGCGATTTTGGCCCCATCAGCATTCCAAAACGTGGTGCAACTGTGCAGCTTACCTTTGAGAATCTGCCTTTGTACAAAAGAATCATTTCTGTTTATGAGAAGAATACACTGGAGTTGAGAAACGGCCAAATCCTGATCAATGGCAAGCCTTCGACAAGCTACACATTCCAATTGAACTATTATTGGATGATGGGTGACAACAGGAACAAGTCAGAGGATAGCCGTTATTGGGGCTTTGTCCCTGAAGACCACATTGTAGGCAAGCCGGTGTTCATATGGATGAGTATTGATGGCATCAATGACGGATTTAAAAACTGGAGTATTCGTTGGGACAGGTTGTTTACGACGGTCGGTGGTGATGACGAGCCTTACTCCTACTTTAAATTTTTCCTGATTGCGCTTGCCGCTTATATTGGGTTTAGTTTCTACATGGGCAAACGAAAAGAGCGAAAAGTGTAAATACGATGTCGATCCTTATCCATCCAGCCTATTTTCCGAGTATCAGTACATTTGCCGCGATGGCACAGGCTGAGACGATCACTTTTGAAATGGACGATAACTTCCAGAAGCAAACCAACCGCAACCGGATGTATATTTACAGCCCAAACGGTATTCAATTGTTGAATATTCCGGTAAAACATTCAAGGGAACATGCACACCAGAAAACCCGCGATATTAAACTGGAAACCGCTTTTGACTGGCAAAAACAGCATTTTAAGTCTTTGGAAGCAGCTTACCGAAGTTCCCCATTTTTCGAGTATTTTGAGGATGCGATCATGCCCATTTTTGAAAAGAACTATATGTTCCTGATGGATCTTAATCTCGAAACCATCGACATCGTCAGCCGTTGCTTAAAACTTGATTTAAAGTATACCAACACCACCGAATATTTTAAGGACGCGAGTGGCCTTAAAGATTTCCGTTATTTGGCAAATGGTAAAAAAGACAATGCACAACTGGAACCTTATACGCAGGTTTTCGGGGAAAAGCATGGGTTCCTGAATAACCTCAGCGTACTGGATTTACTTTTCAACGAAGGGCGACATGCGCTGGATTATTTAAAAAGACAGCGTTTATAACATCTCTTATTTCTTCCGATCCGATAGGACAGCCATTATAGGGAAATGATCGGAATCGACTGTTTCAGGATAACTGCAGAAAAATTTTGTATCGAATTTATTGTCTGCAAAAATATAGTCAATCCTCGCCGGATAATAATTGAAATCGTACGTCTTTCCAAATCCTTTTCCGGCTTCCACAAAACAATCATTCAAATCGCCCTTGATATTTCGATATACATAGGAAAATGCGCTGTTATTCATATCGCCGCAAATGATTATTGGGAATTTACAGTCCTGTTTGTGCTTCATTATAATTTCAGCCTGTTGTTGCTGTTTACGAAAAGCGGTACCGATACGTTTAAACATCATTTCGGATTTCTTTTGGTCGATTTCGTTGATGTCTTCAGAAATATCGTGCACGTCCGGACTAATTTTTATCGACTGCAGGTGCATGCTGTAGACCCGAATGGTATCCTTACCGCGTATGATATCCGCAAAAATGGTGTTGTTGCTCGAATTGGGAAAAACGATATTTCCTGAGTTTACAATCCTAAATTTCGAAAAGATAGCCTGACCGGATTTTATCTTGTTGCCTTTTGAAAAAATATAGTGGTATTTATAGGCTGAATCATTGAAATCAGCCGCATTCGAAAATTCCTGGATGCACAGTATTGACGGCTCTTTCTCGTTAACAAAATCGGAAATCTCAATCGGAACGGTTTGCTTGTCTGACCAGCCAAATTTATTGAAAAGCCTTACATTATAACTCATCACGGCAAAATCGTTGTCCTCCTTTACATAGTCTGGCGCAGCGAATTTGTAAAACTTATTGATGAATGTAATCCCGATCAGCAGCACGATTCCGGATAACAGGATTTGCCTTTTAAACTGGATGGCCCAATACCCGAAAAAAATAAGATTCAGGATTAACATCATGGGCAGGCCCAAGGTGAATACAGACAAGAAAGGAAACAGTTTTGGTGCAAGAAATGGGAGGATATACGCGATGAACGTGCACACAGCCAGAACTATATTGCACACAAACATGATCTTATTGAATAAAGAAAGGTTCTTCATTAACGCGTATTGGTTGGTAAAACTGCACTAATCTACAAACTAATAGCGACTTATGAAATTATTTACTGGCATTGAACAAAAAATCCTTTTCCTGCTGCGTGAGGCTGTCATAACCGGACTTGCTGATCTTGTCCAATATCTCGTCGATTTGCTGCTGTTTTGGGTCCTTTCCGGAAGATTTTGGCGTCTCAGGTACCATTCTCCGGTTTGAATTGCGATGTACTTTTTTAAATGGCGTCTTCTTTGCCGGCCTGAATAGCCCCATGACCCAATCCGTTACTACGGTGACGCCTTTACTAAGGTCAATCCCGCGGCGAAGCAATACAATATAAATGAAACCAAAGAACGCGCCTGCCAGGTGTGAAATGTGCCCGCCCGTATTTTCAACGAGGATATACATCAGGTCAAGTACAAGTAACACTGCAGTCAGATGCCACAATTGAATCCTGCCAATCAAGAGCAGCCTGATTGGCATTCGCGGGTTGTACGTTGTCGCCGCCATCAAGATGGAGATAATTGCTGCAGAAGCCCCAACGATACTGGAATGATAACCAAGCAGAAAAAAGGACAGGCAAAATACGAGACCGGCAAATATGGCGCTTAGGAAATAAAGTCCCAACAATTGCTTTTCCTTAAAGTACGTGAGGAACAACATGCCGGAAAAATTCAGCATAAGCATGTTAAACAAAATGTGCATAAAGCCACTGTGCAAAAAGGCATAAGTAACTAACGTCCAGGGATGTGATAATACAATCAATGGATCAGGGGAAAGTGCAAGCCAATCGGGATAGGAAAAACTGGCTCCCTTGAAATTATAAAACAAAATAATCGACACTATAAAAATGCCAATGTTCCAAAAAATCAACTGTTGGGTCACTCCCCCCAACTTGTATTCCAGTTTTAAATCGTCAAATAGTCCCATAAATTAACTCCAGCGATTGTGATGAAACTTCTGATTCTTCCACACCAACATCATGATAAAACCAAACAATGCGCCGCCGACATGAGCGAAGTGAGCAATCCCGCCACCGGTATTGTCGCCAAAAAGCGAGCTTCCTTTGATACCCATAAACAAATCAATTGCAATTAGTCCCGGCACCACATACTTGGCTTTAATCGGTAGTGGAATAAAAAACAAGGCCAGCTCAGCCGAAGGAAACATAAAGGCAAACGCAACCAATAATCCGTAGATCGCTCCTGAAGCCCCAACCGCAGTTCCGAAATACGCATCGGTAAAATTCTGAAACTCGGAACCGGGCAATAGCTGTTCCCACCTTGTATTAAATTTACCTTCGTTTAAAGTGCTTAAAATTTCGTCTTTCTGAAACCCATTGTTTACAAGTATATCAAGTCCATGATGAAAGAAATAATAATTCACACCCGTATGCAATAAAAATGCTCCGACTCCGCACGAAAGATAAAAAAACAGGAACTTCTTTGCGCCCCAGAAATGTTCGAGCATGGATCCAAAAGATACCAACGCAATCATATTAAAAGCAATGTGCATAATGTTTGGCAACGGTGCATGCATAAACATACTGGTCAACGGCTGCCAAACTTTGAAATGAGGATTCTCAAAATAAAAAAGAGAAAATTGCTGGTAAGCAGCGTTTGACTCGGCAGGGGTCCCCATCAGCTGACAACCAATAAAGACAATAATGTTGATTATCAGCAGCTGCTTGACAACCGGGGTCATATCATTCATCATAAAGCAAATTTTTTGTCGAGGTCTTCCACACGCATGGTGATGAAAGTTGGTTTTTGAAAAGGCGACACATTGGGTTCTTTACAGGCGAAAAGCCCATTAACCAGATTCTCCTGTTCCTTTTCTGTTAAAAATGTCCCGGTTTTCACGGCCAGACTTTTCGCCATCGACTTGGCAATGCTGTCGTTTTGGCTAAAACTGTTTTCCGGTATACCGTCCTGTAAGTCCCCCAATAATTGTTCCAATACGATAGAGGCTTCACTTTCGGAAACATTGACAGGCAATCCTGAAATTACGGCATGATCTGCGCCGTGTGTTTCAAATACAAAGCCCGTATTGACCAACGATTCCTCGAGTTCTGCAATCAGCTCCATCTCTGTTCTTGAGAAATAGAGCGTTAATGGAAAAAGCAATTGCTGGCTTGCAGCCTGCCTGACTGTCATGTTTACCAAAAAACTTTCATATAATATTCTCTGGTGGGCACGCTGTTGGTCAACGATAACCATCCCTGATTTGATGGGATTGACAATGTACTTCTTATGGATCTGGAACATTTTCGCGACCTCATGCCTGGATTCCTCCTCGTCAAAAAGGGAAGCGGTAACTTCTTCATGCTCAAAATGAATTTCAGCAGGCGGCGAAATGGTTTCCGTGTCGTGTTTTAACCCAACATACAGGCCTTCCCAATGGCTGGTATCCGGTTTCTTATAAGTCTGGCGTTGCTGCCGGTCCTCTGCAAAAGGGTTAAAGGACCTGTCCACCTGAACCGTCGGAACGGATGCTTCCTGATTTTTGTAATCATAAGGCGTATCCAGATTAGGATCGCGCTCAAAATCGAGCACTGGCGCGACATTAAATTGTCCTAAGCTGTGTTTAATCGTCGACCGTAAAATCGCATACAAGGCGTGTTCGTCATCAAATTTGATTTCTGTCTTCGTGGGATGAATATTGATATCTATCGTATGTGGCGGCACATCAAGATAGATGTAATAACCCGGCTGGCAGCCCTCCTTAAGCAGTCCTTCGTAGGCAGCCATCACCGCATGATGTAGGTATCCGCTTTTTATAAATCTGTCGTTGACAAAGAAAAACTGCTCTCCCCTGCCTTTTTTGGAGAATTCAGGCTTGCTCACGAATCCCGTAATGCTTACAATGTCTGTCGATTCTTTTACCGGCACAAGTTTTTCGTTCGTCTTTCCGGCGAAAATATTCACAATCCGCTGCCGTATGTTTGACTGCGGCAGGTTGAACATCTCGCTGCCATTATGGTATAGTGTGAAGTGAATATTAGGATGCGCCATCGCGACCCGCAGGAATTCATCGATAATATGCCGCTGTTCGACAACATCTGATTTCAGGAAATTGCGCCTGGCAGGAATATTAAAAAAAAGATTTTTTATGGCAAATGAGGTTCCTTTTGGCAGTACCGCCACATCCTGAGAAACAAATTTACTGCCTTCAATGATGATGTGCGTGCCCAATTCATCCTGATCCTGCCGTGTTTTCATCTCGACATGGGCAATCGCAGCTATCGACGCCAATGCTTCTCCACGAAAACCTTTGGTATGCAATGAAAACAAGTCTTCGGCCTGTCGTATTTTTGAGGTGGCATGGCGCTCAAAACAAAGCCTTGCATCGGTGACACTCATTCCGGCGCCATTGTCGATGACCTGCACCAACGATTTGCCTGCATCCTTTACAATCAGTTTGATATCGGTAGCTTTCGCATCGACTGCATTTTCAAGCAGTTCCTTTACGACTGAAGCAGGACGCTGCACCACTTCACCGGCCGCAATCTGGTTGGCGACATGATCGGGAAGCAATTGAATTATACTCGGCATTTCACATTTTTGATTAGGAAAGCGCCGCAGGTTTTTCGCCCACGAACGACTTCCAAAGTTACACAAATATTGCAGAAACCCCCAACCAGAAAGATGAAATATCTCCCCATTTCCATAAAAAAACCCGTTCTTTTTGAACAGGTTTCAGTCTTATTTAAGGCTTTACTTTTCTATGCGGTGTGGTTTATCTTCAATTTGAATCGCACCCTGCTCCAAAAGGTTTTGCGTGGGAAAATGATAACCCATATTGGCTTGCTGCCGAAGGAATGCCATTTTTATCGCAGCGATTGCCGCTTCAGTCCCCTTGTTGCCATGCTTGCCGCCACTGCGATCAATGGACTGCTGTTCGTTGTTATCGGTAAGCACACAAAAAATAACAGGCACGTCGGTATGGATGTTAAGATCCTTGATGCCCTGTGTCACCCCTTCGCACACAAAATCAAAGTGCTTGGTCTCGCCCTGGATCACACTGCCAATGGTAATCACCACGTCCGGCTTTTGTGTTTCAATCATTTTTTTGGCCGCGTAAACCAATTCGAAACTTCCGGGAACATTCCACCGGATGATATTGAGGTCTAAGGCACCACAATCCAACAAGGCGTTGATCGCCCCTTTGAAAAGACCTTCCGTGATATGATCATTCCATTCAGAAACAACAATCCCAAACCGAAAATCTTTCGCGCTTGGGATTAGAGTTTTATCGTATTCTGATAAATTTTTATTTGCTGTAGCCATATTCAGTAGTTTAAGGTTTTGATTGCGGATTGAGACGTCAAGTCCAACATCGCAGCCCCTCTCTCAATACGCGCGATACTAAAAGCTAAGTTTATTGAGCCAATCCAATCAATGCGTCAATATTCTGCGCTGACTGGGTGTTGTCGTAAGTATCTTTAATTTCACTGAAATATTTTAAAGCATCTGCTTTGTTTCCAAGCTCCAGAGATACTTTTCCTGCCTTCAACAGAAAACGTGGACGTACGGCATCGCTTTTTGAAACATCAGCCGCCTTAACGTAAAAATCCAAAGCTTCTTTGTATTGCTTTTTCTCCGCATGTGCATCACCGATTGCACCTGTAGCCAAAGCACTCAGGAAGTCTTCTTTAGACTTAAATTTTTCAAGGTATTTAATGGCATCGTCAAATTTACCTGTATTTAAAGAAGCCATACCGGCATAATAATTAGCAAGATTTCCGGCGTCAGTCCCTGAATATTTATCGGCAAGGGTTACAAAACCGTATTTTCCTTCGCCTCCTTTCAATGCCAGTGTGTAAAGCGAATCCGGGTTCACCCCTTCAGTAGCCTGTTGGAAATACTTCTGTGCCTGGAACATTTCTTTGTTTGCTTCCTGCTCATTGGCATCCACAACAAATTTCTGGTATAATAAATAGGATACCGCCACAATAGCGATCACAAATACCGCACCGAAGATCACTTTCTGGTTCCTTGCAACAAATTCTTCCGTTTTGGAAGCCGTTTGGTCAAGAGAGTTAAATACACTCGCCGTTGTACTGTCTTTTTCATCAACATTCAGATTTGTGTCATCGACAAACTCGTTATCAATTTTCTCTTCTTTCGGTTTTGGTGCTTTATATCCTCTTTTGTTATACGTTGCCATCTATCTTAGTTTAGTGAGGTGCAAAAATAAAATTTTTATTCAAATTCAAAAGATGTTTTGTCGATATTTTTCAATAATTTGCGGGCTACAGAAAAAGCGCCTTTGCCATTCTGTTTTAATACGGTGCTGCATGTAGCATTTACGGCGATTTACGGGATGTATTTAAAAAAAATTTCACTCTTCAATTACAAGAATTTTTCGGAAGCCGACTTCGATTTTGACCACAAAATCAATTGTTTTGTGGGCAAAAATGGAATAGGAAAAACCAATGTGCTTGATGCGATCTACCATCTGTCGTATGGCAAAAGTTATTTTAATCCCTTAGCAGTCCAGAATATCCGCCACGGAGAAGAGTTTTTTGTCATCGATGGCGAATTTCATAAACAGGATCGCGACGAACAAATCGTATGCAGCCTGAAAAAAGGCCAGAAGAAAATTCTGAAGCGAAATGGCAAGCCATACGAAAAATTCTCAGACCATATCGGTTTCATTCCGTTGGTGATTATTTCTCCCGCTGACCGCGACCTGATCATTGAAGGCAGCGAAACAAGACGGAAATTTATCGACAGCGTCATTTCACAACTGGATTCCCAATACCTGCAACAGCTGATTCAATACCAAAAAGTGATTGCACAGCGGAACGCTTTGTTAAAGTATTTTGCACTGAACCACGTTTTTGAAACGGATACCTTAAACATATACAACAATCAGCTCGATAAGGCCGGCCATACGATTTATGAAAAACGAAAAGCGTTTCTCGCTGAATTTATTCCGATTTTCAACAAACACCACCAGGCGATTACCGGTTCAGAAGAGACCGTTCAACTTGTTTATGAAAGCCAATTGCATGACGGCAACTTACGGGATTTGCTGGAGCAGAGTATTGCCAAAGACCGTATGTTGCAATATACCAGCACCGGAATCCACCGTGATGACCTGGCTTTTGAAATCGACCACCACTCCATCAGGAAATTTGGTTCACAAGGACAGCAGAAATCGTTCCTTATTGCTTTAAAATTAGCCCAGTTTGAATTTGTAAAGAAACAAAGTGGTGAAAACCCGATTTTGCTGTTTGATGATATTTTTGACAAACTCGATGAAAGCCGCGTCGGAAAAATCATCGAAATGGTCAACAACGACAGTTTCGGCCAGCTTTTTATCTCAGACACCCACCCGCAACGCACGGAAGACATTGTCAGGTCGACACACCAGAGTTACAGAATTTTTAATCTCTAGCATCTTTTCAACGCTTTACCTATATTTTTTTCTTAAAACAAAAAATACTTTACTTTAGCAATCTCATTTTAAATCGCTTCTCAGATGAAATTCAGGCTTGTACTTCCCTTATTAATCTGCTGCTTTCTGGCAAGCTGTCAGGCACAGACCGCTAAAAAATACGAAACAATCGCGCCATTGGCTTTCGCTGAAAAAATTAAGGCAACACCTGACGCCCAGATTCTGGATGTGCGCACCCCCGAAGAATATAATGACCAGCATATCGACAATGCCAAAAACGTAAACTGGAACAGCGATAATTTTGCCGAAAAATCGGCTGCGTTTGACAAGTCGAAACCGGTGTTTGTGTATTGCATGAGCGGAGGACGCAGCAAACAGGCATCGGCAAAACTTTCTGAGCTTGGATTTACGACCATCTATGAGTTGCAGGGTGGCATCCTAAAATGGAATGCGGCTGGCCTTGCGCCTAAAAACGACAGAATCATCGGCATGTGCAGCCAGGAATACAAAGAGCTACTGAATACTGACAAAAAAGTATTAGTCAATTTTTATGCAGAATGGTGCGCACCATGCAAACAAATGGCACCGTATATGACAAGGCTGCAGTCGGAATTAAAGGACAACGTCGTCATTATCCGATTGAACGCGGATGAAAATAAGACGCTTATTTCAGAAATGAAAATCGATGAATTGCCGGCGCTTTTCTTATACGAAAACAAAGAAGTAAAATGGCAGCATTCAGGATTTATCAGCGAAGAAGACTTAAAAAAACAACTGTAAAATGCTTACCAAAGAATCGCTTAAATTTCTTTCTGACCTGAAAGCCAATAACAACCGTGAATGGTTTTTGGCCAATAAAAAACGATACGAAAGCTACAAAGCCGATTACCACAAACTCGTAAGTGATTTTCTGGACGTGCTCAAGCCCCTGGATCCGGCGCTGGAACACCTGGAGGTAAAAAACTGCACATTCCGGGTTAACCGGGATATTCGCTTCTCAAAAGATAAATCACCATATAAGGACCACATGGGATTGTGGTTTTCGGGCGGGACCAAAGGCACTAACAGGCCGGGATACTATGTTCACATCGCACCGGAAAACTCGTTTATAGCCGGCGGATTTTACCAGCCTGAGGCCGATGAGTTAAAGAAAATCCGCAAGGAAATTGCTTTCTTTTACGAAGACCTGGATGCCGTTGTGAAAAACAAAAATTTCAAAAAGGCTTTCGGGGGACTGGATGTCAATGAGAACAATTCATTAAAAACGATGCCAAAAGGGTATGAAAAAGACCATCCGGCAATCCATTTCCTGAAGCTTAAAAGTTTCACCGCAACGAGCAACTTTAATGTTAAGGAAGCACTGGAGAAAGATTTTGTCACCAATATGGCTAAAAAGCTAATCCTGCTTAAACCTATGAACGATTTTATCAGCAGAGGGCTTACCCAAAACGATTAACGAATGACCCAAAAAAAGAAAATCCTTTTCCTTGGAGAATCCTACCGCGCTGACGCCATCACCTGGATGAACGGACTGAGGGAATTTGGCGATTTTGAAATCATCACCTGGGAATTGAAATCTTCAAATTCCGGACTTAACCGTATCAAAAGGCTTTTTGAATTTAAACTTGCCTTGTTGCATATCAGAAAACTGATTCGACAGCACAATCCTGACATGGTGATCGCTGAGCGTACAACCAGTTATGGATTCCTGGCGGCGCTTTCCGGTGTAGAGCCTTTTGCAATTGCACAGCAGGGAAGAACGGATTTGTGGCCCGAAAATTCGATACTACTGCCCTTAAAACGTGCCATTCAGAACTATGCGTTCAAGAAAGCGACGCTCATACACGCGTGGGGACCGGTAATGATCATTTCAATGCGGGAAGCGAATGTGGACATGACGAAAGTGATGGTTTTGCCGAAAGGCATTAACTTAAATTCTTTCCATGTAGCTGCTAAAAATCCCGTTACGACAATGAATGCGATCGTTACGCGTTCATTGCTTCCGGAATACCGGCACGATACCATATTAAAAGCTTTTGAAATATTAAACCGGGAAGGCGTAGATTTCGTACTTAGAATTGTCGGTGACGGCAAAGAACTGCAAAATTTAAAAAACCTGGCCAAAAAATTAAACATAGATCAAAAGGTAATTTTCCTGGGACGAATCGATAACCGACTGTTGCCCGAATTATTACAACAATCCAACTATTACATCAGCATGCCGATTACGGAGGGGGTTTCGGCATCGCTGTTTGAGGCTATGGCCGCGGGTTGCTATCCATTGGTTACCGATATTCCGGGCAACCAAAGTTGGATACAACACCGTCAAAACGGCCAGTTGATCGAAGTCGACAATGCGAAAATGCTGGCCCACGAAATAATGTGGGCAAACCAAAACAATGAAACCATTCAAACCGCTGTAAAAAATAACCGAGATTTTGTTGAAAAAAATGCCAACTACAATGTAAACATGAAAATCATTGCAGACCGGTATCACGAACTGATCCATAATTTTAAAAAGCGATAGCTAATGTGCGGAATTAACGGTATATTTCATTTGCAGCAGCAAAATGCAGATGAGCGGATTTTAACCAAAATGCGTGATGCGCTTGCCCATCGCGGTCCGGATGATAAAGGTATTTTTATTGATGGCAACCTCGGATTAGGCCACCGCCGGCTTTCCATCCTCGACACTTCACATGCCGGACACCAGCCCTTTTTATCTGAGGACAACCGTTATGCAATGGTTTTTAACGGCGAAATCTACAATTTTAAGGTATTCTATCCCGAATTAAAGGCCGCCGGATTCAACATAAAAACCCATTCCGATACAGAAGTATTATTGCAGTTATTTCAGCTGTATGGCACAAAAATGCTAAACAGACTAAACGGAATGTTCGCTTTTGCGATTTGGGACAAGACGGAACGAAAGCTCACGCTCGTTCGCGATCGGATGGGGGTTAAACCATTATATTACGTCCAGCATGACCATACCTTTTACTTTGCTTCAGAGCAAAAAGCGTTTTTTGCGGCAGGCGTTCCATTGAAAATTTCGCCAACCGGACTCGAAGAATATATTTTTAACCGATTTGTGGCGGGAGAAAATACGCTGTTTGACAAGGTTAAGAAAGTACTGCCCGGGCATACCCTGACCATACTTGAAAATGGCCAAATGGAATTCAAAAAATGGTGGGATTTAAAAAAAGAAATTCAGGAACAGCCTCTTATAAAGAATCCACAGGAATGGTTCAATGAAACCTTTGATGCTTCCGTAAAGCTCCGAATGGTCAGCGACGTCCCTGTCGGCGTACTGCTCAGCGGCGGACTCGACTCGTCATCTGTCTTAGCGTCGCTTCACGAACAGCAGTATAAACACATCAATACGTTTAATATTGGATTTACAGAGGCTGAGCACAATGAATCACATCTTGCACAAAGGCTTGCACAAAAATTCAATTACGGATTTGATTCCATCGAATTGCAGGGCGAAACCCTTTTTAATAAGATGATTGCCGCAGCATACTATCATGACGAACCTTTAATGCACCTGAGCGAACCCCATTTGCTGGCAGTTTCTCAATTGGCCAAACCCTCTGTAAAAGTGTTGCTTTCAGGCGAAGGTGCCGATGAGTTAATGGGCGGATACGTGCGTTACAAACCGCTCCGGTTTCCTTCATTACTGCAGTCTATTGGAACAATTTCAGGCCTAGGCATGTTTTCCAAAAAAGCCAGGTTTGAAAAACTCTCGCGTTATGCCCAAATCAAGGATGATGCCGGAATGATACTTTATAACGGGTCAAATATTTATCCAAATGATATCCGGCAGGTTTTTGGGATCAATACCGAACCTGAAAATGAATACCGCCGCCAGGTATTTAAAGAAGCAAAATCCCTGTATCCCGGAAACCTGCGGAGACAAATGTTATACTTCGACCAACACACTTATTTATGTTCTTTGCTGGATCGAAATGACCGTTGCACGATGGGAGCTTCCATCGAATGCCGTGAGCCGTTCCTGGATCAGCGTTTGGTAAAAGGACTAGGATCGCTTGAAGACAAATGGCTCTTTACTGGCAAAAAAGGAAAATACATCCTGAAGTCCTCTGTCGCAGAAAGGCTGCCGGAAGAAATTCTGAATTTTCGTAAAATTGGCCTAAGTGCCCCATGGGGAGACTATATCACCCGGAATCCGGCTTTCAGTGAAGAAATGGACGCATTTACCAGCAGCGAAATTTTCAAAATGCCGTATTTTGAACACATTGATATCGCTGGATTGGTGGCTAATCTCAGAAAGGGCGACAAGACTATGGTTTCGTACATTATGCCGCTGTTTATGCTGCACATCTGGGTGAAATATTATGTTGAAAGTTTCCGGGTAATTTAAGACGAAACGGGTGCTTTCAAAATTATTGCCTTAACTTTGGCAAACCAATTTAAAAGCACATTTATGGAAATCCTGGATCATTTTTCATTGAAGAATTTTAACACTTTTGGGATCGATGCGACGGCCAGACGCTTCGTTGCCATCCACAATATTGAGGAACTCAAAGCGGTGCTCCAACACAACCCCCAGGATCAAATATTTGTCCTCGGCGGGGGTAGTAATATGCTGCTGACCGGAAATGTGGACGCACTGGTGGTCCATATTGACATCAAAGGAAAAAAAATCGTTCGTGAAAATGATGATTTTGCAGAAGTCCAATGCAACGCTGGTGAAAATTGGCACCAATTTGTGCTTTGGACGATTGATCAGGGTTTTGGTGGATTGGAAAACATGTCCCTTATCCCGGGAAATGTAGGCACTACGCCGGTTCAGAATATTGGCGCCTATGGTACCGAAATCAAGGATACGTTCGTTTCCTGCGACGCGATGGACACCGCCACCTTTGAAATCACTACTTTTTATCATGACCAATGCAAATTCGGGTATCGCGAAAGCATCTTTAAAAATGAAGTCAAAGGACAGTACATTATTACGTCCGTAACGTTCAGGCTTACGAAACGAAACCATAAAATAAATACCTCTTATGGCGATATTCTTGCCGAATTGGAAAAGCAGCACATTACTAATCCAACCCTCAGGGATGTCAGTAACGCTGTAATTGCCATTCGGCGAAGCAAACTCCCCGACCCCGCTGAACTTGGAAATAGCGGCAGTTTCTTTAAAAATCCCGTGATTTCCAAAACACAATTTGAAGAGGTCAGCAAAAAATTTCCCCACATCAAGTCATTTCCTGTTTCTGAAACTGAGGTAAAAGTACCGGCGGGATGGCTAATCGAACAGGCCGGATTTAAAGGAAAACGTTTCGGCGATGCCGGGGTGCACAAGAACCAGGCACTCGTGCTTGTCAATTACGGAAATGCTACCGGCGCTGAAATCCTTGACCTCTCAAGAAGGATCCAGCAGTCGGTATACGATATATATGGCATAAAAATTGAAGCGGAAGTAAACGTCGTATAAATTGTCCCCGTAATGGAAATTTATTTAAAAAAACAGCTTTTTATATTCAGCGTGTAGTTGTACCTTTGCAAAAAATTTAACAGCAGCCAGGAAAGTATGTTACCAGTGATTTTTTGCGTATTTATTGTTGTTGTCGCTATTCAGTTCATTTACTATGTACTCATTTTCGGCAAGCTTGCTTTTGTAAAGCCGAAACAAAGTAATCCAAAGAAAATTCCGGTTTCCGTTATCGTATGTGCTAAAAATGAAGCGGAAAATGTTGCCAAATATATCCCATTGCTGGCCGAACAAAATTACCCTGATTTTGAGATTGTACTAATTGACGATGCCTCTTTTGACAATACGTTGGAAATATTCGAGGAATTTGAAAAACAATACCACAACGTCCGCCTCGTAAAAGTCGCCAACAACGAAGCGTTCTGGGGCAATAAAAAATTTGCATTGACGCTTGGAATCAAGGCTGCCAGAAAGGAATACCTGCTTTTCACAGATGCAGATTGTTATCCGACGTCAAAAAACTGGATTACAGAAATGAGTTCGAATTTCACCATGCAGAAAACCATAGTGCTTGGCTATGGCGCCTATGAAAAAGTACCCAATTCATTCCTGAATAAAATCATACGCTTTGAAACACTGCTTGCAGCGACCCAGTATTTTTCGTGGGCGCGGATTGGGAAGCCATTCATGGGCGTCGGCAGGAACCTAGCATATAAAAGGGAGGAATTTTTTAAAGTAGACGGTTACCGCGACCACCTGAAAATCAGGTCTGGAGATGATGATCTGTTTATTAACCAGGTAGCATACAAAAAAAATACCACAGTTTGTTATACACCGGACAGCTTTACCTACTCCAGGCCAAAGACAACTTTTTCAGCATGGTTCAGGCAAAAACGCAGGCACGTTTCTACGGCCAGCCACTATAAGGCAAGTGACAAATTTCAGCTGGGATTGTTCTATGCATCCCAATTGTCATTCTTTGTACTGCCTGTCATATTGCTCATTTTTCAGTATCAATGGATTGCCGTAACCGCAATGATCGGTTTTCGCTATTTATTCACCTGGCTTGTACTGGGATTTGCTGCCGGAAAATTGAAAGAAAAAGACGTAATGATCTGGTATCCGATAATCGAACTCGTGGTTATATTCACACAATTGAATATCTTTATCACGAATCTCTTCTCAAAACCCGTGCATTGGAAATAAGACCCTATATCGAAAAGGCCAAAAATGGCGACCAGGTTGCTTTTACGTTTCTGCTCGACCATTATTGGAATGAAGTGTATGGTTTTATGCTAAAGCGTACTGAAAATGAGACCGATGCAGAGGATATTACGATAGACACGTTTTCAAAGGCATTTGATAAAATTGCCAGTTACAACCCTGAATTCCAATTCAACACCTGGCTGATTGCCATTGCAAAAAATGTCCACATTGACATGCTGCGCAAAAAAAAGTCCTCCCTTTTTATTGAAATCACCGACGAGGAAGACCAACAGGCCTACAACGTGGCAGATACGGCACCTTCCGCAGAAGACGAGCTCATTACCGAGCAAAATCTCTCCCAGTTATTGCGTTTCATTAAAGAGCTTAAACCCCATTACCAGGAAGTGATCCAACTTCGTTACTTTCAGGAGATGAGCTACCAGGAAATCTCCGATAAAATTGGGGAGCCGCTCAGCAACGTCAAAATCAAATTACTTCGCGCTAAAAAACTGCTCGCCGAAATCATCCAGAAAAGATAGTTTTCCGAACGTTTTTTTAGGAGCTATTCCGGCTGTCCGCTGTATCTTGCCTGCGCAGGCTACGGCAAGGATGCCGCTTCCATCCGGGCTATGATAACGCCTGGAGACATATTCTGTATCGTCGAAACGAAATATTTCCCTTTTACACAATATACTTTTTCTTACTTGCGTTATTTGTTAAAATAATGTGAACCATGACATGAAAATACTTAACCTTAATAATTATCATTATGTCCGGATCAAGTATTTACGAAAAAGCGTGGATCAACATTGTTTTTGAAGGAAAAAACAAAGAATACGGCGCATATCAACTGCGCCGCGAGAATCCAAAAACTACCCTCAAAGCCCTTTTCATTGGTTTTTCAATGATGGCAAGCCTGGTCGCACTCCCCTATTTCCTGAGTTCTTTCGACACTGCGCCTACAGTTGTGGAAACCCTGCCAAACCATTTCGATGATGTCGTTGCTGTCGAAGTAACTCCAGTAAAACGAGAAGCACCAAAGGCAAAACAAGCCGCACCACCGGTAGACGTCGAAATCCCAAACAAGCCTTCATTGAACACGAACCTCACAATCGTGGAGCCCGTAAAAGCAACCCCAAATCTGGACCCTGTGATCAATACAGCACCAACCATTGATCCGAATGCCGGCCACAACACTGGTCCCGTTTCCGGTGATCCTGGTCCTGCTACTTCTGGAGGACCAATAGGGAACAGCGACATCCCCGCCGGTCCGGACAGGGTGCACAATATGGCAGCGCTCGATAAATTACCAGAATATCCGGGCGGCATGAAAAACTTCTACAAATACGTTGCCAATAACTTTAAAGCACCAGACGCCGAGGAAACCACGAGTACCATGATTAAAGTACTGGTCTCCTTCGTCGTAGAAAAAGACGGGACGCTCAGCGATATCAAAGTACTGGAAAATCCGGGACTGGGAATGGACCGTGAAGCCATCCGCGTACTGAAGTCGATGAAAGCAAAATGGGAGCCCGGCCTTATCAAAGGTGAGCCAGTACGGACGATTTATAAATTGCCGATTGCCGTTAAACCGCTCGAATAAAAAATGACAAACGAAAAAACCACAGTTCCCTGTGGTTTTTTTATGCTTTCTTGACAAATTCGGTTCTCAAAACCATAGCGGTTTTGTTAACGCGGCAGTCAATCTCTGCGGGATCATCTGTAAGCCTGATATTCTTTACCATCGTACCTCTTTTAATGACATCTGAAGAGCCACGCACTTTAAGGTCCTTAATCACGGTTACTGAATCCCCGTCGCTGAGGATGTTTCCATTGCTGTCTTTTACTTCCATTTTTGTTTTTTTGGTTTGATGCGGTAAAGTTACAAACTTCCATAATTACAGCGCCATCGGAACAACTATTTATTAAAATTTCAGCGTAGCAACGCACAACCACTTTGCCACTTTGTAACTTCTGATTACATTTGAAAAAAACAACTTCATGCGCGAATTTACGTTTTCTGAAAAAGCCACACACCTGTTCAGTTTTCCTGTTATTGTAGCCGCGTTAGGATACTTTGTAGACATCTATGACTTGCTGCTGTTTGGTATTGTTCGGGTTCCCAGCCTGAAATCAATGCATCTCGACGCCGATGCCGTCGGTACAACGATCATTAATTATCAAATGAGCGGACTTTTGCTTGGAGGCATTCTTTGGGGTATTATAGGTGATAAAAAAGGGCGTCTTTCAGTACTTTTCGGTTCTATCCTGGTATATTCATTGGCCAATATTGCCTGTGGCTTCCTGCCACAAATAAACGTCGGTGATAAAGCCTCGATTTATGCACTCCTTCGTTTTATTGCGGGCCTTGGACTTGCAGGGGAACTTGGCGCCGGAATTACATTGGTTTCTGAAAGCCTGCCGAAAGAACTTCGCGCCATTGGCACATCCATCGTTGCCGGTTTTGGACTCCTTGGCGCCGTTGTCGCACAGCTGACCGTTGAACTTGCAGGAAACTGGACTATCGCCTACTTCATAGGGGGTGGACTGGGACTGTTGTTGTTGCTGCTTCGCGTTGGTGTTTTTGAAAGTGGCTTGTACAAGGATATTGCAAAAACATCCGTAGCAAAGGGCGACTTCCTTTCGTTCTTTACCAATGCCAAACGCCTGAAAAAATACCTGCGTTGTATTGCAATTGGACTGCCTACCTGGTTTTGTGTCGGAATCCTGGCCATGATGGCAAACCAGTTTGCGCCTGAAATGGGCATCCGGAACTTACAGCCTGGAAAGGCGATTATGTGGGCGTATATCGGAATCTCAGTTGGTGATTTCGCCAGCGGGATGATTTCGCACCTGCTCCGCTCCCGTAAAAAAGCCATTTTATACATGATGCTTTTTACGCTGATTGGTGTTTCACTAATGCTTGGCGGTGCCACGCGGACGGAAAGCGGATATTATTTTTTCTGTGCCTGGCTTGGACTTGGAACCGGGTATTGGGCCATGTTCGTCACCGTCGCTGCAGAGCAATTTGGAACCAATATCAGAAGCACCGCTACGACCACCGTTCCGAATATGGTTCGCGGACTTGTGCCAGTGATGTTAATCGGATTCAATTATTTCAAGCCTTCTATGGGCGTTATTTTTTCAGCCGCAGCAGTGGGGATCATTGTTTTTGCCCTCGGGATTTACGCCACCGTGAGCATTGAAGAAACGCACAACCGCGATTTGGATTTTACTGAATAACTAAGGGTTTTTCTGTTAAATTTAAAAAATACCTCTACAAACCGCTGCCGTTTGTGCCACATCAAAAACTTACAAACCGACATTTTTAGGCAGAAAAAAAAGTGAAGCCGTATATTTGCCTGCTATCGACAACCACTTTAACCCAATTTATGAAGTTATTTAAAATTTCCGTTTTTGCCGTATTAATGGCCGTTTGTGGGAATGCCCAGAAGAAAGAAACTGTGGTAAGTTCCTGGCTCACCACCCCTGATAAAAATACGCTGCTCCACGCACAGCCAGCCTTAAAATTTAAAAACACAAAGCACACGCTGCAGACAATTGCTGTAGCTGATAACAAGATA
>NZ_NKJE01000011.1:46157-53721 GCF_002256285.1 Flavobacterium sp. BFFFF1
AATTGCTGTAGATGATAACAAGATATATCAGGAGATTGATGGATTCGGTTATTGCCTGACGGGCGGAAGCGCGCAGCTGATCACCAAAATGGATCAAAAGGCTAAAGACGCACTGCTTCACGAACTTTTCGGTGATGATGCAAACAGCATCGGCATCAGCTACCTCCGTATCAGCATCGGCGCTTCAGATCTTGATGACCGTGTGTTTTCATATGACGATCTTCCAACGGGCGAGACAGACCCTGCGCTCACAAAGTTCAGTCTTGACAACGATTACCGGACCGGTTTGATTCCGCTGTTGAAACAAATCCTTGCAATAAATCCCACCATTAAAATATTAGCTTCTCCGTGGTCGGCTCCAATTTGGATGAAGACCAATAGCAAAGCAAAGGGAGGAAGCCTCAAACCGGAGTTTTACGGCGTATACGCAAATTACTTCATGAAGTATATCGAAGGCATGAAAAAAGCAGGTATTCCGATTGATGCCATCACCATCCAAAACGAACCATTGCATCCCGGCAACACGCCAAGCATGTATATGGAAGCAAAAGACCAGGGTGAATTTATTAAAACCCATCTGGGCCCAGCCTTTCGCAAAGCCGGGATTAAAACAAAAATTATCCTGTATGACCACAATTGTGACAAGCCGGAGTATCCCATCTCGATTCTTGACGATCCACAGGCAAAATCATTTGTTGACGGATCGGGCTTTCACCTTTACAGCGGAGACATTATGGCATTGACGGCTGTTCACGAGGCACATCCCGACAAAAACCTGTATTTTACGGAACAATGGAATGGGGGACCTGAGAAATTTTCTGAAGATTTGAAAAGCAATATTGGCAACCTGATCATTGGTGCAACCAGAAATTGGGCGCGTGTCGTTTTACAATGGAATCTTGCAGCAGATCCGCAATACAATCCCCACACTGATGACGGTGGCTGTACGTCCTGTCTAGGCGCGATAACCATCGACAATTCAACAGTAACGCGCAACATTGCCTATTACACGATGGCACATGCTTCTTCGTATGTCCCGCAGGGTTCACACCGCATCCATTCTAATATCGTAGGAAACCTACAAAATGTAGCGTTTCTTACGCCGAATGGCCACAAAGTACTGATTGTCCTAAACAGCGGAAATACTGAGGAACAATTCAATATAAGTTACAAAGGAAAATCAGTGCAGGCAAAACTCCATGCGGGCGCCGTAGCCACCTATTTCTGGTAATTCGAAGTATCAAAAACTCCTGCTGGCAGGAGTTTTTTATTTACAGTTACCAACAGTCGTTTGATAACTAATTCTGCCGAATTCCAATTATCTGCCTATCTTTGCGCAAGTTTAACTTTTTCAATTATAAATGAAGCCTGACACACAACAACTCAACAGACTTAGCATCCAGGTGCGTAGGGACATCCTGCGTATGGTACACGCGGTAAACTCCGGACATCCCGGCGGTTCACTTGGCTGTACCGAATTTTTTGTAGCCCTTTACCAAAACCTGATGGACCGCAAGGATACCTTCGATATGAACGGTATTGGTGAAGATCTTTTCTTCCTGTCCAACGGCCATATTTCTCCCGTATTTTACAGCGTATTGGCAAGAAGTGGGTATTTCCCAGTTGCAGAACTCGCCACGTTCCGCCACATCAATTCACGTTTGCAGGGCCATCCTACCACACATGAAGGGCTTCCCGGCGTAAGAATCGCCTCAGGATCCCTTGGACAGGGATTGTCAGTAGCGATTGGTGCTGCACAGGCGAAAAAACTCAATAATGACAGCAATATCGTTTACAGCCTTCATGGAGATGGCGAATTGCAGGAAGGCCAAAATTGGGAAGCGATCATGTATGCCTCTGCCAAAAAGGTAGACAACATCATTGCTACTATTGACCTTAATGGAAAGCAAATTGACGGTTCGACAGACGAAGTCCTTCCAATGGGAAGCATTAAGGCGAAATTCGAGGCCTTTGACTGGGAAGTACTTGAAATAAAAGAAGGAAATAATATCGAAGCGATCATAGCTGGAATGACAGACGCAAAAGCTAAAACAGGAAAAGGAAAACCAGTCTGTGTTTTACTTCATACTGAAATGGGCCACGGCGTGGATTTCATGATGCATACCCACGCATGGCATGGTAAGGCCCCGAATGACGCACAACTTGAAGCCGCTTTAAGCCAGAATTATAGTGAAGGCGAAAGCGATTATTAATGGCAATTAATAATTGATAATTAATAATTGACAATTCGTAATTGATGATTCGTAATTCGTAATTGATAATTCAATTTCTCAATCTTTAAATTTTACAATGAAAAAATATACCAATACAGGCAGTAAAGACACCCGTTCAGGATTTGGCGCGGGGCTTACTGAACTCGGACAAACCAATGAAAATGTAGTCGCACTGTGTGCTGATTTAATTGGTTCACTCAAAATGGACGATTTCAAAAAAAATCATCCGGAGCGTTTCTTCCAGATCGGAATCGCTGAGGCGAATATGATCGGAATCGCGGCAGGACTCACTATTGGCGGGAAAATCCCTTTTACCGGAACATTTGCAAATTTCTCCACAGGGAGGGTTTACGACCAAATCCGCCAGTCGGTTGCGTACTCAGATAAGAACGTCAAAATATGTGCCTCTCACGCAGGGCTAACTTTAGGTGAAGATGGCGCCACACATCAAATCCTGGAAGACATCGGATTGATGAAAATGCTTCCGGGCATGACGGTAATTAATACTTGTGATTACAACCAGACGAAAGCAGCTACAATTGCAATCGCGGCACACCACGGACCGGTTTACCTTCGTTTTGGAAGGCCAGTCGTTCCAAACTTTATGCCGGCAGATCAGCCGTTTGAAATTGGAAAGGCGATCCTGATGCATGAAGGCACGGACGTTACAATCGTAGCCACCGGACACTTGGTTTGGGAGGCGTTACTTGCTGCTGAAGCTTTGGAAGCCAAAGGCATTTCTGCGGAAGTGATCAACATTCACACCATCAAGCCGCTCGATGAAGCAGCAATCCTGAAATCATTGGAGAAAACGAAATGTATCGTTACGGCTGAAGAACATAACATTCTGGGTGGACTAGGCGAAAGCGTTGCCAGGGTATTGTCGTTGCACGCCCCTGCACCCCAGGAGTTCGTAGCGGTAATGGACAGTTTTGGCGAGAGCGGCACACCAGAGCAATTGATGGAGAAATACAAACTAAACCATCAGGCGATTGAAGCTGCTGCTGAAAAAGTGATCAGGCGGAAATAAAACCTTAACCTGTTTAAAAATAGCAACCCCAGATTCCATTAGGATTTTGGGGTTTTTGTTTTTGTCTATTTTCCATGATTTTTAAATCGGTAAGGTGCCCTAGCCCGGATGGAAGCGGCATCCTTTTCCTTTCTTCTTTAGAAAGGAAAAGATACAGCGGACAGCCGGAAACAGCTCCTGATCATGCCGCCAACAAAAAATCCCGCACCAAATTTGGAACGGGATTTCTGTATTTTAACAGGCCATCATCGATTAGTGGCAACTGGAGTCAAGATGCTTTCTAAGCCTTGTTGTTGTAGTCACATCGCCTGAGCAGCTTGGGATACCGGATGGCTCGTCAGTCCCGGGGTTAAAAGGATAAAATGCGGAAAGCCCTGGGGTACCTGTTGGTTTACGAACCTCATCTTTGGTAAGAAAAAGGTCGCCATCGTCGTCCAGATCAAGGAAATCGGGTACATTATCACCATCTGAATCATCGTCAAAATTATTTCCATTGTGATTTAGATCTTCATAAATGGATAGCACTTTGTCGCCTTCATGATCACGATATTTAACCGTGTTAAGACGAATGGTAAAGGCCAAAGGTGAATAGGCTGGGATTCCGGATCGTGAAGAATTAAAATAAGCAAGGCCCGAAGGAATAAACACCACTCCCACTCCCGCATTGTTAAAAGTATAGGTTCCATCACCGTTTGGCGTCACGCTTTCCGCCGGACGCAACTCGGAAAGGAATTGCCTATAGCCTGAAATAAAAGAACCTTCTGTGCTGCTCAACACGGGAAAACTTGACCAGACACCGTTTTTATTGCGATCAAATTCCTCGTTGTCAAGCTTCCATCCACGGTAGCTTGTAAACGTAGAATCGACAGCGGTTGGGCGGTTTTCGCCACCACCCGGATTTAGTATAAGGTAATACAATTTATAATCCACAGCGTCGTCAGATGCGCCATCAACAAGATTTGTTTTACGGACATCATTTTTTACGGTCTTGAATTGCAAAGGAAACTCCGTATTGTCCCAAATCGACACGTGCCCATCGGGATTGCTTGCGAGGAGTGTATCGATACTGATGTCCTGAAGCCCGTCTGTTTCAGTAACGGTCAGATAATGTGTTTTAAGGTAAGTTTCGATGGAATCGATGTCTGTCGTATATTGTTCTGCGGAATCTCTTGGTGGCGCAATACTTACGCCATCATCATTCTTATGGCAGGAAAATAAAGTCAGGGATGCAGTAAATGCAATAAAATAAAACTTAAATTTGTTCATTCTTGTAGTGAATTTTGATGGGCGCAAGATACAATATTGATTTATTTTTGGATAAAATTTAACGCCGTTTTTGTAAAAGGATATGAGAATTGATAAATACCTTTGGTGCGTCCGGTATTACAAGACAAGGAACATGGTCACGGAAGCCTGTAAAAAAAATCAGGTTACCGTCAACGGCAATGTTGCCAAGCCTTCAAAAGAAGTTTTCCCTACAGACAGGATTACGTTCAGGAAAGACCAAATTACCTATATTATTACGGTTTTGGATATTCCTCAAAACAGGATCGGCGCCAAGCTCGTCGACATCTATCGGAAGGACGAAACTCCGGCTGAATCCTTCGAACATTTAGAACTACTCAGATTATCAAAAGAGCATTATCGAAAAACCGGTGATGGCCGACCAACGAAAAAAGACCGCCGGGAGCTGGAAGAATATGGCCTGGATTTTAAAGATGACGATAACGAAGACCAATAGCTGTACATATGAATATTATTTTAAACCATCAGGAAATCGAGCACAAAATCAGAAGGATTGCATACCAGATATACGAAACATTTTCAGATGAAGAGACTATAATTATCGCTGGTATCGCCGACAACGGAATTGTATTTGCGGAAAAGATCAAGAATGTGCTGGAAGCCATTTCAACCATTAAGGTAATATTATGCCAGGTCGCTATTGACAAGCAAAATCCAAACAATCCTATACAGACCTCCTTAAAACCCGAAGAATACAGCAACAAGTGCCTGGTACTTGTGGATGATGTACTGAATTCCGGAACTACGTTAATTTATGGTGTACGGCATTTCCTTGATGTACCGTTGAAGAAATTTAAGACGGCAGTTTTAGTAGACCGAAATCATAAGAAGTATCCGGTTAAAGCTGACTTTAAAGGCATTTCACTTTCGACCTCACTGATGGAGCATGTTAAGGTGGTACTGGAAGGAGAATGTGCCGCGTACTTAAGCTAGTATTTTCAGTATTTCGCCGGCAACTTCTTCCGGAGATTTGGAATCCGTGTCAATTTTAAATTGCGCCTGATTGTAATAAAAACTCCGTTCGAAAAGATGTGCCGCAACATAATCAGCCCGTTCTGATTCGGCAACAGAGGCGATTAATGGCCTTGAATCGCTTTCGTTATTTAACCTTTCCAATAATTTTACCGGGGACGCTTTCAGGTAAAACGAAACCACATCATTCCTGTTTAGGAACTCATAATTATTTGCATAACACGGCGTTCCGCCTCCCAGGCTCAGGATAATTTCCCGGGGCTCATTTAATAGGGCGGACAGCGCCTGATGCTCTAATTTACGGAAATAGATTTCGCCTTTTTTTTCAAACAGCTCCCGAATAGTCATCTGTTGTTTATGTTCAATGACCGCATCCAGGTCATCACTCGGAATACCCGTTTTTTGGGATAAGATCTTCCCAACTGTAGTCTTCCCGGAACCCATATAACCTACTAAAACTATTTTTTTCATAGAATAAAACCTTATAAATAAAGGCATTAACAGCAAATGATAAAAAAAGCCAAATTTATAATAAAATTGCTTTGATAAATAAATAATAAGGTCTTATATTTGCACCCGCATTCAGGGAATGAAAAAAATGACTCGATAGCTCAGTTGGTAGAGCACAACACTTTTAATGTTGGGGTCCTGGGTTCGAGCCCCAGTCGGGTCACAAAATGACTTAATTTCCTGAAGCAAGACTCGATAGCTCAGTCGCGTGGAGAAACTGGTAGACTTGCCATCTTGAGGGGGTGGTGCTCGTAAGGGCGTATGGGTTCGAATCCCATCGAGGTCACGAAATGTAACCCTTGAATTATTGGAAGCAATAGTCAAGGGTTTTTTATTTCTCAGCATACAACTGGGTTTTGTCTTTTTTCTGTCCTAATACATGTTGTTAGCGTACGCAAATTATCTGAAATTTCGCCCTTTGTAAAAAACTTCTTCTGTACCATTCTTTTCATCGGAGCGGGACAATGTAGAGACCGCGGATTCCGCATCAATATTGGCAGCCATTCCTTTTAACAATGAGGAAAGATTGAAGCACCGGTTTGCAATGACATGAATGACCTCTCCTTCAATCTGCAATTTTCCTTCTACCATCAACAAACGGGCCTGGATGATTTCCTTGCGGTGTGTTTCGAATACTTTTTCCCATACCACGAGATTGGCGAATCCGCTTTCATCTTCGATGGTGATAAACATTATCCCTTTTGCCGTGCCAGGGCGCTGCCTCACAGTGATTAGTCCAGCCACTTTAATCTTATCGCCATTTTTCATCTTTCCAAGCGCCTCTGTAGGGGTCACATGAAGGCTATCCAACTGTGGTCTTACAAAACTAACAGGATGGGCTTTCAGGGATAATCCTGTGGTAGCATAATCCTCCACTACATGAGCAGCATCGGTTAAAAAAGGCAACACCAATTGGGTTTCACTCCTACTCTCCGAAGGTTGTCCTTTAAACATGCCAATCGGGCTGTCTGATAATGCTGACACTTCCCAAAGCGCCTGCCTGCGGTCCAATCCAATAGAGCGGAAAGCATCGGCGTCAGCCAGTTTTTCAAGTGCCGCCATCGAAACCCCGGCATCAAGCACTGAATGGATATAAGGGAACGCATGATAGCGTGCTGAGACCAAACGCTGCATCTCTTCGGACTGTAATCCTTTTACCTGCCGAAAACCAAGACGCACTGCGCGGTAGGCACCCGCTTTTTCCTCAAGCGTATTGTCCCAAACCGAATGGTTGATGTCTACAGGCCGTACTTCAACACCATGATTTCTCGCATCAATAACGATTTGCGCCGGCTGATAAAAGCCCATAGGCATACTATTAAGCAACGCCACAGCAAAGGCATCAGGATAATAACATTTGATCCAGGAGGAAACATATACCAATAATGCAAAACTTGCGGCATGGCTTTCCGGAAAACCATAAGATCCAAAGCCTTTCAGCTGCTGGAATACCCGACGCGCAAATTCTTCCTTATATCCTTTTTTCATCATGCCTTCTACCAATTTTTTCTCC
>NZ_NKJE01000011.1:53801-134589 GCF_002256285.1 Flavobacterium sp. BFFFF1
TTCCCCTTGGCTTTAAAGGTAGCCATACTGCGGCGTAAGCCATCCGCTTCGGCAGGTGTAAAACCGGCGGCAACAATAGCAATTTCCATAGCCTGTTCCTGAAAAAGGGGTACTCCGAGGGTACGGCTCAAAATATCTTCCAACTCTTCAGAAGGGTACTCTATTTTGTCCTGTCCGTTACGCCTTCTCAGGTACGGATGAACCATATCGCCCTGAATAGGCCCTGGACGCACAATAGCCACTTCAATAATAAGGTCATAAAAACATTTCGGTTTAAGCCGGGGAAGCATCGACATCTGGGCGCGGCTTTCAATCTGGAATACGCCAAGGGTATCGGCATGTTGGATCATGTCATATACCGCAGGATCGTCCTCTTTATTAATCCCTGCCAAAGTAAGTTCAACCCCATAATGTTGCCTGCATAAATCGAATGCTTTCCTGATACAGGTTAACATGCCGAGTGCCAATACATCCACCTTAAGAAAACCAAGCGCCTCAATATCATCCTTATTCCACTCAATATTGGTTCGATCTTCCATACGGGCATTCAGGATGGGGCACAAATCGGAAAGCCTGTCCTGCGTAATAATAAAACCGCCCGTGTGCTGCCCCAGTTGGCGTGGAAAACCTAAGTATTCATTTGTAAGCGTGAGCACTTTTGCCAAATGCGGATCAGCAAGGTTAAATCCTTCGGAAGTAATACGCTCACCATCAAGCCCGTCACGAAATTCCCATACAGAAGCGGAAAGACGGTTAATGGTATCAACGGACATTCCCATCGCTTTGGCGACATCACGGATGGCTCCTTTATAATGCACCTGCGTTACGGTAGCAACAATGGCGGCACGGTCACGGCCATACTTTTCGTAAATGTATTGTATCACTTCCTCTCGTCGTTCATGTTCAAAGTCGACATCGATATCCGGCGGCTCATCGCGCGCATCCGACATAAAACGCGCAAAAAGCAATTTAAATTTAGACGGGTCAACCGATGTAATCCCAAGACAATAACAAACCACTGAATTTGCTGCCGATCCCCGTCCCTGGCATAAAATACCACGGCTTCGGGCAAATCGGACGAAATCATGCACAGTCAAAAAGTAAGCTGCATAATTTTTCCGCTCCATGAACTCAAGTTCATATTGGATCGCTGCGGCAATTTTTTCAGGGATTTGATCTCCGAATTGTTCCCTGGCACCCTCCCATGTCAGCTTGAAAAGTTCTTCGTAAGGCGTCCTGCCTTCTGATGTGATCTCTTCAGGATAGATATACTTAAGCGTATCCAGTGAGAATTGGCAGGCATTGGCGATGTCACATGCGCCCGACAATGCCTCGGGAAATTGCTTAAACAGCCTTTGCATTTCATCCACCGGCTTGAGGTAACGTTCTGCATTTTGGTGCAAACGATAACCTGCCGTATAGATTGTACATTTTTCGCGAATGCAGGTCAGCACATCCTGCAACTGCCGGCGTTCCGGAATGTGATAATACACCTCATTGGTCGCTGCGAGCGGTATCCCGAGCGATACGGAAAGTTGGCCTAAGCGGTGCATACGCTTGTTGTCATTTGCCTGATACGAACGGGTAATGCCCAGATAAAGCGCATCATCCATAATGTCATGATATTCTTTGAGTGACGATTTGAATTCCTCATCAAAATCAAATTGTTCATTAAGTGAAAAGGGCGCAACAACAATGAACTTCATTCCTTCCACAGCAGAGAATACATCTGCCTTATAAAGATCGCATTGGCCTTTTTCAGCCCTGAGATTCCCTATAGAAAGCAATCCTGATAAACGGGCATAGGCTTCCTTATCCGTGGGGTAAGCGAGTAAAGGAGGACCATCGATTAAATCAAGCCGGCACCCGATAATGAGGCGTATTCCTGCCTTTTTTGCCGCGACATGGGCACGGACTACACCGGCCAGCGTATTATGATCTGCAATGGCTATTTGCCCATATCCCAGTAACGCAGCCTGTTCCACGATCTCATGGGGATGCGAGCCGCCGCGCAGAAAACTGAAATTAGTGGTGACTTGTAATTCTGTATACATTATGCAAAAAAACCGTGAATAAACCATTTGGGCATATCGGCATCATAAGGACCAGCCCTGAACAGCCAATATCGCGCACCAAGGTTATCTTCAACACAATAATAATCCCTATAAAGCCCCTCTGCCAGCCACCATTCCTGCTCAATTCGTTCAGGACCATCGGATTTGGCTACCGTATATACTACTCCTTTATAACGGAACAACAATGGCGGGTAATCCGGTAAGGTCGCTGTAACCTCAATTCTTTCCGGATGGTGCAATAAATGGATGGGGCGGGGCCAATCTGTCCTCCATACGTTTGCAGGCTTTTCCCATAATGGTATAGCCTGCTTTACAGACCTTTCCGGCAGATAATGGGCGTCGGGTATGTAGCGTTTAATAGCATTCTGGCCTGTTCTTGACGCGACACGATCCAGTAATTCCGCCACTTTGATGTTATTCTGACCCGAAACATTCCATATCGCACCCTGTTCTTCAGTAACTGTTTCTACCTTTTGTGCTTCCAGAATAAACAATTCAAATCCCAGCGCAGGCGCCATAGTAGCAATCTTGTGCTCAAAAAGCCGAAAGAGGTGTACTGGATTTTGCGAAGGATGTCCTGTTCCAATTTCGATTTGCTGAATATTATCATCAACACGGTACGCTTTAAAGACAGCCTGTCTTAAACCCATGCCTTCTGCATTAAATCGTCGGCAGAGTTTCTCCAATAATTGTTCCAAAGCGATTGCAATTCCTGTGGCACTGGCAATCAGTTCTGGCGTACATAGTCTTTCCTGATAAGGTTCTATAGGTTTTACCGGTAGGATCCATTCCATTTCATGTCCTAAAGCCTGGTCCAGCCGGAAAGCCAATGAAGGTCCGAAGCGCCGCCTTAAAGTGGTGCGCGGCATGTCCATAAAACTATCAATGCGCCACAGCCCTAACTTTTTTAACCGTTTTAAAATTTCCACATCCAAACGCAATGCCGCTGGAGAAAAGTGTCGCAAAACCTCACGCTGCCGGCCGGAATGTATCACCGTCAAAGGCGTTCCAAATCGGGCCGCGGCCCAGGCAGCACCAATAGTATCGGCAACAGCCAGTTGTATCGTATAACCATAGCCTGCTAATTTCATTCTAATACACTCCAGGTATTCGTTTTCTCCGCCCCAAAGATGTGCGCAGCCTGTGGTATCCAAAATTAGTCCATCAGGTAAATCAACAGCGGCAAAAGGCGTGTACCGGATACTCCATTCAGCCAACGCATACAACAACTTTTCCATCCTGCCGGGTTCGGTTTTAAGCACTTGTAATTCTGGAAGGATGGCCTTGCAATCTGCCAGTACCATTCCGGGATGAATCCCTTTTTGCGCCGCATGTTTGTTTGCCGCTTCAATAATCATGCGTCCGCGTTGTGAAGAGGCCATTACAAACGGCACTTCACTAAGGGCAGGCCTTTTACGGACAGCATACTCGGTGAGTAAATAAGGAAACCATATGGAAGCATACCTTGTCATTATCCAGCGTGGCGTTCAGGGTGCCATTGTATGGTGTCGCGAACATCAGATAATGACAGAAATGTTCCGTCAGACCAGCTTACCTGCCAGGAATCCGGCCTGCCATTTTTGACTTTAAGCAATTGTATGTCCCAGGAACACCTTCCCACCCCAGGCAGGCCGTCAATGGCTACACTGGCTAAAGGTGTTACTTTCCAACGTGTGGTACAGGCGACGGCGTTTTCCCGAAATGGCTGATATCGGTGTATAAACCCCGTGACTCCACTCCGCTCTACCGCAAGCTGAAGCCTTCGGGATTCTGTGAAACCAAGATTTTTTATTTCGCCGATGAGAATGGCAATCGCTTCGCATTTTAGTGTTTCTTCCATTACCCACAGCAGGTCCTTTGGTTTGGAGGTGTTAATAAAAATGATGCGGTCCGGCTCCAGTCCGAAATATTTCAACCCTGAAGGAAAAATTTCCCCATCACTTCCAATCCAAAGGCAAAGACCTTCATCTTTTATTAATTTTCCTGCCAGGGCTGATATGAAACCGCTTGTTGAAGCGCGGTGTGCCTGTTCATAACTCACAAATTCATGAATGGCACCCATCGGAAATATGTTGCCGGGAAAAGCACGCGTAAACGGAAAAAGGCCAGTTTCCGACAGTCCAGCCAATGGTTTTCCCAAACCCTGCATGGCATTGATCTTTGCCTGGAGTTGCTTTGCAATTTCTCTTTTTTCAATGTTGGGCAGCACTTTTTTAGAATTTATATTTATGTTGTTATATACCGCAAAATTACATACTTTTGTTGTTGTAACTTACAACATTAACAATGTCGCTTTTTTCAGATAACATCAGATACCTGCGTGAAGGCAGAAAAGAAACCCAGCATGAAATGGCAGAACGCCTGCAAATAAAGCGTGCCAGGTATGAGCCCTATGAAAGTGGAAAGGTGGAACCTCCTTATGATATATTGAAAAAGATTTCAAGCCATTTCGGTATTAGTATTGACCTGTTGTTGTCCATCGATATCCGGAAATATAAGATTGACGAATTATTAAAACTCGATGATAACCGCATTGTACTTCCTATAAAAGTGGACAGGAACGGCCGGAATCTCATCGAAATCATACCGTATAAAGCACGGGCCGGGTATCTAACTGGCTATGCTGATCCCGAATATATTGAAAGCCTGCAACAGATCTCGCTGCCTTTTCTGGGACCGGGAAAACACCGGGCCTTTCCTGTGGGCGGAGATTCCATGCCACCGCATACAGACAGTTCTTTTATTGTAGGCAGGTATGTTGAAAACCTGGGAGAGATTAAAAAAAACAAAACTTACATATTGATTACACTCAATGAAGGAATTACCTATAAAAGATTGAACGATAAAAGTGCGGAGTCTCTATTAGTCGAACCAGACAATGTCATTTACAATCCATATGAAATCAAACTGTCAGATATCCTTGAAATCTGGGAATATGTAGCACATATCGGTCGCAACGACAGTAAGCCGGAAGCTCTGAGTGGGGAAAGCGTAAATGGAATGTTTCTGGAATTAAAAAAAGAAATTATTGACCTAAAAAAAGGGATGGGAAAAGGATAAAAATACTTTATTATTTTACGTAAAACACTGTATTTCAAACAACAAATCCCTGGCTTTTCATAAAAATCGATATTTGGAAATTTTTAATTTATATCTTAAGATCATTTCCTTTCGCTTTTTTGTTTATATTTTTACTATTTTTGATTAAACAAATTGACAACATGAGCAATACCAAGAGTGCTTTTAACATTAAAGATCTTGAGCATATTTCAGGCATTAAAGCACACACCATCCGTATCTGGGAGAAGCGCTATAACATTCTTCAGCCTTCAAGAACCGAAACAAACATTCGCCTTTACAGTCTGGAAAGCCTTCAAAAGCTCCTGAATATTACGTTACTTCACAATCACGGATATAAAATTTCCAAGATTGCAACCTATCCTGAAGAAACAATTCCATCATTGGTAAAGGAGATTTTTTCGCCAAACAATTCAAAAAACCATGCCATCAACAGTTTTAAGGTGGCCATGTTACAATTTGACCGGCAACTCTTCCTGAAAACTTACGACAGCATGCTCGCCCAACGATCCTTCAGGGAAATTTTTAACAATGTCTTTATTCCATTGCTAAATGAAATTGGGGTATTATGGCAAACCCAGACCATAACACCGGCACATGAACATTTCATAAGCAGCCTCATCCGCCAGAAACTCATACTCAATATTGATAAAATTCAGTCTGAAACTTTAATTACCGGAGACAGGACGCTTATTTTTTATCTTCCCGCGAATGATAACCATGAAATGGGATTGCTGTACATGCATTATGAAGCCATCCTGAATGGTTATAAAACCGTGTATCTCGGCGCCGATGTTACCCTTGAAGACCTCAAAAATACATTAGCATTCCACAAAGACGCCACGTTTGTAACCTATTTTACGCTATTGCCCGAAGACCTTAGCATCGAAGAATATTTTTCAGCATTCAGCCGTGAAATACTCGAAGGCACCGGAGCAACATTATGGGCTTCAGGATGTAAAGTATTGTACACTTCTGACAAACAACCCGACTCAGGTATCTCCATTATCCACTCTTTTGCAGATTATATAAAAAGATTGTAATATTTCGAAACAATTGAATTTTGTTCATTGTTTTGAGTATATTTGTTAAACATTTATGAGGAAGAATATTGCCATTATCGGTTCAGGGTTTGCTTCTCTTTCTGCTGCCTGTTATCTCGCAAAAGAAGGCCACCATGTGACTGTCTACGAAAAAAATAAATCCATTGGTGGACGTGCAAGACAGCTAAAAAAAGAAGGCTTTACGTTTGATATGGGACCAAGTTGGTACTGGATGCCCGATATATTTGAGCGGTTCTTCAACGACTTTGGTAAAAAAACATCTGACTTTTACGAGCTCATAAAACTGTCACCTGCCTATACCGTTTATTTTGGTAAAAATAATAACATCCAAATAGCGGATAACCTCACACAAATTTGTGATACTTTCGAAAAGATCGAGGCCGGAAGCAGTAAAAAGCTCTCCGAATTTATCGGCAAAGCCAAAAACAACTACGCCATTGCCATGGCGGATTTAGTCTACCGCCCCGGAAATTCACCGCTGGAATTAATCACTTCAAAAACGGTACAAAATCTGGGACAGTTTTTTACCAACATCAGTGCTGATGTCAGGAAAAGTTTTAACGACCCCAGACTGGTCAGTATTTTAGAATTTCCGGTATTGTTTCTTGGCGCAAAGCCATCGGACACCCCCTCTTTTTACAGCTTCATGAACTATGCTGATTTTGGCATGGGTACATGGCATCCCAAAACTGGCATGTTCGATGTGGTCGATGCCATTTATACACTGGCCACAGGACTTGGCGTGAAATTTGAAACGGAAAGTCCCATAGAACGGATTCTCACACAGGATGGCCGCGCTACCGGAATTGTTATCCACGGCAAAACCATCATTGCAGACATCGTACTAAGTGGTGCTGACTACCACCATACAGAAACTTTGCTCGAGAAACCCTTCCGCCAATATTCTGAAAAATACTGGGAAAACCGGACATTTGCGCCATCAGCGTTGTTGTTTTACGTCGGACTGAATAAGAAAACTGAGAACATAACGCATCATGCTTTGTTTTTTGACACCGACTTCGAAAAGCATGCCCAGGAGATTTATGACACCCCTAAATGGCCTGAGGCCCCATTATTTTATGCAAACTTCCCCTCCAAAACAGATCCGTCTACCGCACCGGAAGGGATGGAAAGCGCCTTTTTCCTGATCCCAATCGCTCCAGGCATTGAAGACACACCCGAACTACGTGAAGAATACTTCAAAAAAATTATGAAAAGATTTCACGAAGTCACTGGGGAAGCAATTGAAGAAAACATTATTTTTAAAGAAAGTTATTGCGTAAATGATTTTGTAAACGACTATAATTCCTATAAAGGGAATGCTTACGGATTGGCAAACACCTTATTCCAGACTGCATTCTTAAGGCCGAAACTGAAAAGCAGAAAAATCCGTAACTTATATTTTACGGGCCAATTGACCGTGCCGGGTCCAGGTGTTCCGCCTGCGTTAATTTCAGGAAAGCTGGCCGCAGACCTGATACGGAACGATATAAAAAAGTAACCAGTAATGAAATCAATTTTTGACACCATATCGTTCAATTGCAGTAGGGATGTAACGAAAGCTTACAGCACGTCATTCTCCTCTGCTGTGCGGATGCTCGCACCATCAATAAGACAGGATATATACAATATATACGGATTTGTCCGTTTTGCCGATGAAATCGTTGACAGCTTTCACGATTTCAACAAATCGGAGCTTTTAGACCGGTTTGAAACAGATTTAAAGGCATCAATAAAAGACAAAATCAGCCTGAATCCGATATTAAATGCATTCCAGCATACGGTGCATAAATACAGTATACCCAGCCAGCTAATTGATTCTTTTATGAAAAGTATGCGGCTTGATTTGTTTAAGACCACATATGAAACAAAAGAAGATTATGAGCAATACATTTATGGGTCGGCCGACGTCGTGGGATTGATGTGTTTAAAAGTCTTTGTAAATGGGGATGCGCAAAAATACAACGCATTGGAACATTCGGCAATGAAGTTGGGTTCTGCCTTCCAAAAAGTAAATTTCCTGAGGGATCTTAAAACGGATCATGAAATACTGAACCGTACCTACTTCCCAGACACCGACTTAAACAACCTGAATGAAGACGCGAAGCAAAAAATTATTTCGGAAATAGAAGCTGATTTTAAAGTGGGATACGAAGGAATTTCCGCACTGCCTTTGGAGGCAAAATTTGGGGTTTATACTGCCTACGTTTATTACAGGAGCCTGCTTTCAAAATTGAAAAAAATCCCTTCCACTGAAATTAAAAATAAACGAATCCGTGTTCCGGATTATCAAAAATACGGTCTGTTTGCGAAGTGTTACTTAACTTATCGATTAAATTTTATTTAATATGTGGTTGTATATATTTGTTTTCCTGGTGACGTTTTTCTTCATGGAATTTATGGCATGGTTCAGCCATAAGTATATCATGCATGGCTTCTTATGGACATTGCATGCGGACCATCATAGGAAGGACCATGATTCCTGGTTCGAGCGCAATGACGCTTTTTTCATATTCTACGCCGCCGTAAGCATTGGGTTTTTCCTGCTTTGGCAAAATAATATCTTAGATATTGGACTCGCCATCGGGTTGGGCATTTTCGCTTATGGATTGACGTACTTTATCGTACACGATATTTTCATACACCAACGGTTCAAGTTATTCCGAAACGCAAACAATCCATACGCAAAGGCGGTACGACGGGCCCACAAAATGCATCACAAGCACATTGGAAAAGAACACGGTGAGTGTTTTGGAATGCTAATCGTGCCTTTTAAATACTTCAAAAAATAAGCACCTAAATAGGTGCTTATTTTTTTTCAGCCATTCTGATATACTGCTATCCTTTCATCAGGTTTTTTAACGGCTCAAGTTGTTTGGTATCTATATTTGACTTCCGGAGCAGCGAAAGGATGGTCATTACTCCGGTAGGATTCATGTTCTTTCCCAAAACCCTGGCGACAGCGATTCCATTTCCCTTTTTTGCCGCATAAATCACAAATTCATCAATATGTTCATCATCTTTGCCGATGTAACTTATCGATGCCCCGTCTTTTCCTGAACCTACTTTCATCAGCAGCTCGTACTTTTTATCCTTTAATATACTTTTCAGCGCTTTACTCTCGACATCAAATGATTTACCCGCAGTACTGTCTGCCCTAAAAACAAGCAGATTTACTTTATCAAATGATTTAAGGGCGCTTTTTTCATCGCGATTGAGCTTCGATCCTTCGAGTTTAAATATTTCCGGAGACAGGTCAAGCACCGTAAAATTTTGCTGCTCTGACTTCTTAACAAAGTACTTCTGCAGCGACGGTTCAGCATTACAGCCCAATAGTAGCAGGCTGTAACTTAAGAGGAGCAAAAACCGCCTCATTATTTTCTTCCTTTCGTGCCTTTTGACAACACGTCGCCTCCTGGCAAATTCATCTTATCCGTCAAAATTGAAATTTCATTAAGATCAAAATCGCCGGTAAGTGACATTAATACGGTATCGTCTTTACCAGAACCCTCAATAAACATGAGCAATTCCCGTACCTGACTTTCCTTTGCGCCTGATTTGATCATGATCCTGATATTTTTTCCTTTATCATTAACACGCATCAGCTCTTCCAACCCGGAAGTCTTAATGTATTTTTCGGCTGCCGACTTGAGTTCGGCTGTAGTCTTGTCATTGGTTGTGGTAAACACCCTAAGGTTGTCCAACTTCTGTATCAGGTTCAGATACTGTTGCGTTTCTTTGTCCTTACTGTCCACTTTTCCCATCATCTGGAACATTTTCTTATTCACAATAACTGCAGTGATATCATCACGACCGTCAAATTTGTCAAAAGCGCTCTGGCCAAAGAACAACATAGGCATAATAAGCGCAGCACAAAGGATTAATTTTTTTAGTGTTTTCATGATTACTTTTTATTCTTTAATTAATGTTGATTTTCCTGTTTTAAGCGCAACAGGCAACGCTGTTGGTTAATTGAACACGATATTTTTGGTGCTTTCGTAAGTTTGCAGGTATTGCATACTCTCTACACCGGTGTTTACATGGACAGACAGCAATGCCAATGCCTTTTTAGTTTCCTGGAAAGCTTTTTGCGGATTGTCGTATGTGCCTAGATCTGTCGGCTGCTTCGCGATTGAAAAGTTCAGGTATCCAAAGCTGCCTATGCAAAGGAAAACCACCGCAGCCACAGCGATAGAAAGCCAAGGGTTTTGTTTCTTATGGAGTTCAACAACGGCAGTTGACACGATACTTTTTTCAACTTCAAAAAAACCGAAAACAGGTTTGTACATTTCAAATTCCGGAGCCACATCTGCCGAAGCGAAATGTACACGTAGATAATTTTCTTCTGCAATTGTTGTCTCTCCTTCAAAATATTTATCCAGCAAAATTTTTATATCAGGCTTCTCCATAATGATACGATTTAATCATGTTCTCTTTAATAATGTTTCGTGCTCTGGCTAAAGTAACCCTAACGGTCACTTCCGTCATTTCCAGAATTTCAGCAATCGTCCCCAATTCATATTGTTCCACATCGCGCATCTGGAGTACCAGTTTTTGCTTTTCGCTAAGTTGAGTGGCAACGATTCTTCCTACAAATTTCATCTTATCCTCGCCGTCGTTATCCTTTTGGTAAACTGGTGTCTGATGGGCAAAATCGTCATAAACGATAGTAAAATAGGGCGATTTTCGGGACCTCAAGTGATCGAGACAATAATTTTTTGTTACTGTCATCGAAAGCGCTTCTATGCTTTTGTAAGCGGTCAGCCGATCCCTCATCGCCCAAAGCTTCAGCATAACCTCCTGTAACGCATCCTCGGATTCTTCATGACTCTCAAGCATGCGCTTCGCGAGCCTGAAAACCTTATCCCGAATAGGATTCGTAAGTGTTATAAATTCGTTTGGGTTCATCAATTTTATTATCGGCTTCAGAGTCAAGACGATTTCGGGCGTTTTTTGTTACAAAGAATTGAAAATAATATTAAAGTTATTAAATTTACGTTTACTTAATAAGTACCCTTGCTATGAAAAAAACTTATCAATACCTGTTTTTACTGTCCATAGGTCTATTTGCTTTCCAATCATGTGAAGACATGGACGACACCGTCCACGTATCTTCCGGACTTGAAGTGGAAAGCTTTATCTACCGAGGCCTTAACCTTTATTACCTGTGGAAAGATGATGTTCCCGATCTCGCTGATGATCGTTTTGCAAGTACGGAAGAAAAGGATGCTTTCCTTGACACGGCTGCATCACCGGAAGCCTTGTTCCAGGATTTACTTTACAAGCCTGTAAGTAAATTCCCCACTGATCCAATAGACCGCTTCAGCGTCATGGTTAGCGACTACACCGTTCTTGAAAATCTTTTTGCAGGTGTTACCAAAAACAACGGCGTGGACTACGGATTGAAGCGAAAAACAGGTACCAATGAAGCTTTTGGCTGGGTGCGCTACATTATCCCTGGTTCCGATGCGGCTGCAAAGGACATCCGGCGCGGCGATATATTTTATGCCGTCAATGGTGTTCCGCTGTTTTACAATAGCCAGACAGACAATAATCTGGCGTTGCTGAATGCTGAAAATTACACCTTAAGCCTCGCAGATTATAACGGTGGAGCCATTACGCCAAATGGGCGGTCGGTGTCACTTACGAAAACAGAACTTACCGAAAATCCCGTTTACGACGCCCGTGTCATTGCAGCAGGGACCCACAAAATCGCTTATCTTTCGTATAACGGCTTTACAGCAAATTTTGATGAACAGTTAAATACTGCATTTGGACAGTTTAAGGCACAAGGCGCTACCGATTTGGTGTTAGACCTTCGTTATAATTCGGGAGGATCCGTAAGAACCGCAACAAGGCTTGCGAGTATGATTACAGGCCAGTTTAACGGCCAACTATTCGCAAAGCAACAGTGGAATGCACAAGTACAAGCGGCCTACGAAGATCAAAATCCACAGGCCTTAGTCAATAATTTCACAAATAGTATTGGCAGTGCTGGTATCAATAGCCTGAACCTCTCGAAGGTTTATATTTTAACCACCATCGGCACGGCATCAGCAAGCGAATTGGTAATTAATGGACTAAAACCCTACATAGAAGTAGTCCAGATTGGCGACAAAACGACTGGAAAAAATGTCGGCTCCATTACTTTGTATGATTCCCCTGCGTTAGTAAATAAAGACAATATCTCTACTAAACACAAATATGCAATGCAGCCGCTGGTTTTCAAAACGACCAATGCAGATGGTTTTGGAGATTATGGTGCTGGTCTTGCACCTAACGTTCCGCTGATGGAAGACTTAAATAATCTTGGGCAACTCGGCGATGTAAACGAACCGCTCCTGAGTACGGCCATCGGGCTGATTACAGCCAGCGGTAGGATGATTCACCAGAATCCGGAAAACGCTAACCGGGACCTCAAGGATTCGAAATCAATGCGGCGTTTTGGGACCGACATGTACCTGGAAAATATCCCAACCGGAATAATCCGGAAATAAAAAAAAGGCTTTCATCGCGAAAGCCTTTTTTTTTATTCAGTTACAGAAACTAGTTGAAATAAAAACCATTGGGAATCAGTCCAACCGTATATTGATTCTCGAGCGTTCCTGTCAGCGAGTAGATCAGTGCTTTCCCATCAGACGCATAATCCTTAGCATCAGAAATATAAATCCTGTCATTCTCTACCGCAAATCCATATAATGTCAGCGCGTCTGCAGTAAACAATGGTGCATCGCTGATTGTTGCTGCCGATAATGGCGCAGCATATACCGCTGAGTTCACCGTGAAGTATAATTTACCATTTTCAATATCAAGGTTTTGAGCATTCACCATACTGCTGGCCAGATTGATTGTTCCCACAATTTGGTTTGTTGTCAGATCGATTTTTACTACCGTACTCGGGTCAGTATAATTTGAGCAAAGTACATACAGTATACCGTCACTTTCAGCAAGTGATGTCGGCGAAAGCGTTGTCTCCAGCGTTTGCAGGATGGCACCATTGGCCGCGTTCATCACGGTTACAGAATGCCCTTCCCCGTAGTTTCCATTACCAACATACAGTTTGCCGTTTTGCGAGAAAATCCTATCAGCGATAGCATTTACCGGAAAAGTACTTTCAATTTCATGAGTATTGGTATTGATTACCGTAATAAAATCGTCTGTAAGGCTTCCAAAGCTGGCCAGGTTGGTAACATATGCCTTACCGTCGGCGACCACGCCATAACGCGGAACGGATAGCCCGGTTTCAATCTTGTCAATGACCTTAAAAGTATAGCGGTTGACGATTGTTATTTTATTGGAACCATTTGAGATAATATAAGCCTCATCGCCATTGAAGAAAATCGACTGTACATACCCGCCGATACCATCTCCTGCATTCTCAGCGCCATAAACATCCTGTTGGATGGTCGTCCTATCGTTACCGATATACGTTATGGAACCTGCCGTACCGTTGCCTTCATTGACGACCAATACGCCATTTTCATAGGCGCCAAGAGGAGTTGAATTTCCAGTATCGTCACAGGAAGCCAATACGATTGAAACAGCGACTGCAGTAAAAAATAGTTTTGTGAATTTCATTGTTTAAAATTTAAGGGTTAGATGGATATAATAATTTCGTCCTGGCATGAACCTGCCTTCGACCGTTTGATATTGTTCATTCCAGAGGTTTTTCAGTCCGCCGCCGAGCGTATAGTGCTCTTTTTTTCCTAAATGACAAGCGAGGCCGGCATCAGTGACATTGTAATAAGGGACAATCTTTCCGGCACTGTTGTCACTCTGCGTGTACACTTTATCTGTAAAAATATGCTGCAGTGTGAAAGACCATCGCTTGAAATCATAAGCTAACGACGCAGTTCCTTTGTGAAACGGAACATAAATCAACTGCTTTCCGGTATCCGTATTTTCGGATTGATTGTAGGCATAGTTTACCCCAACATCAAAAAGATGAAAACCGATTTTCTTTCGCCACTGCAATCCCGCTTCTAGACCATATATTTCCACGCTGTTGGTGTTTTCAGGACGAAAAATACCATTGCTGGAAGGTGTCCATCGAATCATATCATGGATTTTAATATGATATCCTGTGATATTAACTGTTACGTCCTTAAATGCAATCTCATTACCCAATTCCTGTTGTAAAGACTGTTCGGGTTTAAGGTTTGCGTTGCCTAAACCTTCCCAATACAAGTCGTTAAATGTGGGGATCCGAAAGTTTTTAGAGAAATTGGCTTTTAACTTATGGTTTTTAGCTACTTCATATGCCACGCCGGCAGAAAAAAGCAAAGGGCTCTGATAATTGGAAGTGATTTCTTTCTTCAGCCCCAGTTCATAATTAAATCGTGCTGAAAGTTGTTGCCTAAACAACACTGCCCCTGATGCAATCTCTCGTTTTTCTGTAGATGTTGTAGAAATTCTTCCGCTATTCTGTACCAATTCTACAATGCTGTTAAGCGCCATATGGTTGGTGATATGGAAAGTAAAATCATACTTCCCTATCCATGTCTGGGCTTTCCCGAAGGTGTAGGAATCATTTTGAATATTCTCATAATATCGGTACTGCTCGGCCAGGAACGCAACCTTTGTTCGCGTAACGAAACGTCCGGCAAAGTGCTGCCATTCCAGGAGGTTCCAAACATTAAAATCCCTATATTTTGTTTTCGTATCCGATGGCGAAATCAGCGAAAAGTGCCTTTCCCCGTCGTAAACACGGCTGTAAAATTTCAGGTAATTGGCAATATCAATCCGATATCCAAGATTCACATTCAATCCGGTATTGTAGTATTCCCCATTTTCATTTTTAAGTCCGCCGTGCGGGTAACTGTAATCATTATCTGAACTATTGCGGGACAGGGTAACCTGTGAACTGAGTTTTTCAGTACCGTACTGAAACCGGTAATTTAACGACAGCGTTTGATAACTGCCATAACTGCTTTTGATTATATTCACCAATCGTTTACCGAATACGGCACTGTTGTTCAGGCTGATTGCACCGCCAATACCGCTGCTGCCGTACAAAATACTGCTTCCTCCTGCCCTAACGGAAACAGAATTAAACTCGGTACCCGAAATCGTATTAAAATCCGTCTGCCCGTTCAACTGCGAATTGACATTAATCCCGTTCCATATCACTGCGGTCTGCTGCGATGTTGTACCCCGGAAGGACGGCGAAGAAACCATGCCAAGGCCATTTTCCTTAAAATAAATTCCGGTCGTGTGGTTGAGCAATGCCGTTAAAGAAACCTGATTTTTCGCTATAACGGAATCGTTTAGTACCAATACGGATTGTGCTCCGCTGAAATGCTTTAACTGGCTGTCAGAAATCGTAACCTCATCCAGGGAAACGGACAATTCCTGCGCACAAACAATTTGGCACAAAAGCAAAAAACAGCATAAAAACGGTATCTTAAAAGTCATCATTCCAGCCTTTCTTCCCGAAGGCACGGTATTCGTTAAGAAAAAAGGCAGGTCTCCTGGCTTGCGTCCTGGTGTGTGCCTTCCCGTTTTCACAGTGGCGGTGTAGTCACATCAGGCTTGATAGCTTACAGTTGCGGGAACAGCTTAGGTTTTTAACCTAATTCCCTTTTAATGCGATGGCGGAACAGTGCCATCACAACCTTAATTCGCGGCAAAGATAGAACAATTCATAAATTATCTGTTTTTTATTTTTTAAATCGTAGCCGCTACATGCAAATTTGTAAAGCACTAAATCCGACGCTTTACACGAAGCCAAAAAGCAGATCAATAGCGGGCTGTTTTTTTTTGCCCATTGAAATCATAATCGTGTTACCTTTGGCTCTCGAAAACGAACATGCATGAAATCATTTGTCAAGGGTTGCTTAACCTTAACATTGCTGCTACTGATGGCCGGTTGCAACAACCAACGGCACCAAAATGCTATTCCTTCGGGACAGTCCAAAAACACAATCCGCTATGCGAAAGGCCTTGCCATTTATCAATATGATGGTTTTAGTGTCGTACGGGTATCAAATCCCTGGCCAAAAGCAACCAAAGCATACACCTATGTGCTGCACAGCAAAAACGCAACGATACCTGACAGCCTGAAACAATATTCCAAAATTCAGGTCCCCATCAAATCTATCGTCGTGACCTCGACAACCCATGTACCCTCCCTGGAAATCCTTGGAGTACAGAACACCCTTTCCGGATTCCCAAACCTTGATTACATATCTTCCCCAAAAATCCGTAAGCGTATCGAGGACGGAAAGATTAAGGAACTCGGTTCAAACCAAAACCTCAACACAGAAGTATTAATTGGTTTGGCTCCGGATGTCATCATCGGATACGGCATCGACAACAACAATCCCACGTTAGACAACCTGCAGCGAAGCGGACTTAAAGTCCTGCTGGATGGCGATTGGAATGAGCAGACTCCCTTGGGAAAAGCCGAATGGATCAAGCTGTTTGGCGCACTATACGGCCTGGATGCAAAAGCAAATCAGGTATTCTCCGTCATCGAAAACGATTATAATGCAACGACAAAATTGGTCCGCAAAGCCGCATTAAAACCCACCGTTTTAGCGGGCGCAGTCTATGAAAACCAATGGTACCTGCCCGAAGGCAACAGCTGGGGAGCGCAGTTCATTAAACAAGCGGGCGGAAATTACCTGTGGGGCAACTCACCCGGTACAGGAAGCTTGTCGCTGCCTTTTGAAATCGTGTATGAAAAAGGCCAGAAAGCGGACTACTGGATTGGGCCAGGACAGTTCATCTCCTTAAAGGAAATGGCGGCTGCGAATGGCAACTACACCGCATTTGACTCATATAAGAACCGCAGGATCTATTCTTTCAGCTCCAAAAAAGGAAAGACCGGCGGTGTCATCTTCTATGAACTAGCGCCAAACCGCCCGGACCTTGTTTTAAAAGACATGGTGAAAATCCTGCACCCGGAACTGCTGCCGGATTACACACTGTATTTCTTTGAACAACTGCAATAGTGCGAAATAAAAAGCGACATACTGCCCTATTCATCATGTTGGCCTTCGCCACCGCGTTGCTTTTCGTATTAAGCCTCAGCCTTGGCCCGTTGAAAATTCCAGTCAGCGAAGTATTCAATAGCCTGACCGGACAACATGCATCCAAAACCACCTGGGAATTTATCATCCTGAATTATCGCCTGCCAAAAGCCATCACTGCTGTCATTGCCGGGATTGGTCTATCTATAAGTGGGCTGTTGATGCAAACCTTATTCCGCAATCCCCTCGCAGGGCCTTATGTACTCGGACTAAGCTCCGGATCGAGCCTCGGTGTTGCGTTTGTGATTATGGGCGCGGGACTTCTCCCACCAGTTGCGGCGGGTTTCCTGATATCATCGTATGGCATAGTCCTCGCTTCCTGCCTGGGCAGTTTCGCGGTATTTGTCGCGCAAAAGCTCCGGGACACTACTTCAACATTGATTGTCGGCTTGATGTTCGGGAGCTTCAGCAGCGCCATCGTAGGCGTATTAACGTATTTCAGTACGGCAGAGCAACTGCAGAAATTCACCTTCTGGGCATTGGGAAATCTGGGAAATCTATCCTGGACGTCCATTGTGATATTGGCCATTGCGGTCACAGTAGGACTTATGCTGAGCATTTTGAGCATCAAACCCTTAAACACGATGCTGCTGGGCGAAAATTATGCACACAGCTTAGGGCTGGACCTCAGGAAATCACGCCTCGTGATTATTTTCGCCACTACCCTGCTCGCCGGCAGCATCACAGCGTTCGCAGGGCCCATCGCTTTCGTTGGCCTGGCCGTCCCCCACATTTCTAAATTGATTTTCCAGACCAGCGAGCATTGGATATTGTTCTGGAGTACCCTTTTTTTTGGTGCGATCATTATGCTCGTATGTGACATGCTCTGCCAGTTTCCCGGTACCGAATTGACGCTACCGATCAACGCCATCACATCTATAATCGGGGCCCCGGTCGTAATCTGGCTTTTGGTCCGAAAACAAAAATTCATGGCATGATGGAACAGCAGTCCCTTATTGTTACCGAAGACCTCTGCATTGGTTACACCAACAAAAAACAGCCCGTCGCGATCGCATCAGCGGTAAATATTACTTTGAATAAAGGGACGCTGACCGCGCTGGTTGGTGCCAATGGAATCGGAAAATCGACACTGCTCCGCACGCTGACAGGCATACAGCAGCCACTCTCAGGAAATATTACCTTAAGCGGAAGGCCCTTGACACAGTTTGAACCATTGGCATTGGCGAAGCAGATCAGCGTGGTCCTGACCGAAAAATTACCGCCGGGAAACCTGACGATTTATGAAATCATCGCCCTGGGACGACAGCCCTATACAAACTGGCTCGGAAAAATGTCACCGGAAGACCTGGATAAAGTAAATGAGGCCATCACGCTAACGGGCGTCCAGGAGCTGCTGTCGAAAAAACACTATGAAGCCAGCGACGGACAGCTCCAGAACGCAATGATTGCGCGTGCACTTGCCCAGGACACACCCATCATCATCCTTGATGAACCCACCACGCACCTAGACTTACCACACAAACTTAAATTATTTGCCTTATTAAAAAAACTGGCCGCCGATAAAGGAAAATGCGTACTTTTCTCGACACATGATATCGATCTGGCTGCAGAAATAAGCGATGAAATGATCGTGATGTCGGAAGGAAAAATAATTCAGGATTCCCCAAAAGCGCTAATCATAAATGGCACCCTAAACCGGATTTTTGCCGCCGACGGCATACGATTTGATCCGGATAAGGGCCGATTTACATTCGATTCGCTTTAAAAACCAAGCATAAAGTTTTATCTTTGAGAGAAAACGCCTCATGAAAAAACTATTCACCGCAGCCCTGATCTGCTTCTGCACCCTACTATTCGCACAGCCAAAAATGGAACTCACCGCCTCAGGTTTTTCATCGATGGAATTCCCAATGCCGGACGTACCACTTGAAAACCTTATCGAAACCGCAAAAGGCTGGGCTTCTAATTACAATAGAAATGGTTACGATGTCTACGATGAAAAGCCTAACATGCTGAAAATCGATGCCGTGAAAGAAAATGGTTTCTATTACATGAACCGCGGACAGAAATTCGTTTTTAAGATAAAATATACGCTCGCCATAGTATTTGAAGCCAAGGTCTACAAGTTGTCGTTTGCGGTAAAAGAGATTTACGGAAAAGACGACACAGCAGTCAAATCCGGGATTTCAGGATACTTCACTAACGAAGGCCAACTCAAGGAAGGTTTCGACGACGTGAAGCCCTCGCTGGAATATACTGCGGAACGCATTGTTGGAAGTTTTGTGGAGGCGATAAACAAGCAGTAACGATTCCAATGAAACCTATTAAAAACGGCTACAATTATAAAAAAATATGAATAGCTTTTTGAACCATCTGAATAGGGAAATTTTATACCAGCGAACCTTATATTCTGTGTATATTGTGATGAGCATTGTTACAGGTCTTTCCCATAACCTATATGGACTATCCATAAACGTTATCATTGCAAGAGAGTAGTTTCAACGCCATCTATCACATCAAAAACCAAGCTAAAATGATACAAGACACACACCAGCTTGCAAAACGTTTCCGTGAAGTAATTCTTGACGGGACCTGGGTGGCGAACACCAATTTTAAAGACCAATTGTATGGGATGAGCCTGGAAATGGCAACGGCAAAGGTAGGAAACCTGAACACCATCGCTGTTTTAGCACAGCATATCCACTATTACATCGCGGGATTGAATACCGTTTTTAGCCACGGTACACTGGGCATTAGTGATAAATACAGTTTTGATTTCCCGCCAATGGAATCGCAGCAGCAATGGGATAACTTTCTTGATAGACTCTGGAGCGACGCCGAAAAGTTTGCGTCAGCGGTTGAACAAATGCTGCCGGAAAAATTATCGGAGCCGTTTGTCTACGAGCAATATGGGAGCTACCTGCGCAATATTGATTGTATGATTGAGCACAGCTACTACCACCTGGGCCAGGTTGTAATCATCAAAAAGCTATTGCAAAAGGGCATCTAAAAGAGATTCCAGTTATGACTGTTTTCTTCCCTTTAACAGGTTGATGCTTACTGTTGCAAAATCAGTATCCGGAAAGCGGCGAAAAATTTCCGGATCCGGATACAGGCCCGCCTCAGAAGCGATCTTGTTGAACACGTCAATTTCTACAATGTACTGGTCTGAAAAACCATGTGTGGCGTCATAAGCGGTAGCGGCTGTCCTTCCTAAATTCGCTGCGGTGAGTTTTGGATCAATGGTGTGCAACTCGATCAATAACAAACCGAATTTACTAACATAGGGCGACCATTTCTGCAAATGTTCGTACAAATTGTCTTCTACAAGTGCGTTGCTGATTCGCCTTCCGCGGTGTGCAAAGGCACCTGTCGAACTGCTGATGCGGCCCTCGCTGATATGTTTCGGGTCTTCCCAAATGCGGTTATGATCAAGAAACGTACGCACGTTCAGCAAATCCTTTAAGTCAATAGCATAGTTTTCCATCAGGTCCTCCGCAAGGATATCAGGACGGCCAATATCACCCCAGATCACTTTTGCCCAGATGTCAGCTTTGATAAGGTTGGCACGCGTTACTTTCAGGGCGGCCTGGTTGTAATCGACACCCACCAGGAACAGCGGATGGTCATCAAGCATTTTACCACGCAGTGTCTGCCTGTCTATCACCTCAAAAATGTGCTGTAAAAACGCGCCATTTCCGCAACCCATATCCAGTATTCCCTTTGGCTGCTGCTCAATGGGCAGGTTAAAAAGGCGGATCAGGATTTCGTCCACCACCTTAAAATAGGTGTCATGGGCACCGCCGCTTCCCCAGACATTCATCTCGCGGTCCACGTGGATTTCTTCACTGCCGTCCGGCTGCATCCTCAAGATGGACGGATTGCCAAACATCAGTGATTCGATTTTGGCAAACGTCGGCAGGTAGGATACCGTCACGCCATAAGCAGAAGCCCTTTTCGCAAAGAACAATCCGGAGTCGGTAAATTGATAGTTTCCTTTCTTCTCCATAAACCATCCGAGATGCACAAAAAAATCGAGTATTTTCCTGAATTCGTCAGGGGAACGGTGGTATTCTTCGGGGCGAAAAGATATCTCCATGAAATATTTATGAAACATCCCATTCATGCCCAAACGCACCAGTGTGGGGCCAACAAGATAGCCCTCGATATGTTTCAATACCTGCCGCTGAATCTCATTTTTAAGGGAATCGTCGGACATTTCCAGGCCATAGCCAGACTTAAACTTTTCAAATATCAAATCAAGCTTCCTGAAAGGCTCCTCCTCAAAAATCCTTGGATGGAAATCTGATGAAAAATGAAGCAATTCCACCACATCTTCGTAGAGATAAAACAGTCCAAATGCGGTTTCGCTCTTTTCGTTGGTCCGGAAAGAAATAACATCTGAAGCATTATCGACATCATAGTCAATAAATCCCTGCGAAGCCAGGACACGAAGACCTACATTGAGGTAACCCTCGTTGGCTTTAAACAGAGAAACCAGGTCAGAAAGAGTAGCTGTTTTGTGTTCAAGCAGGTAGTCAGTGATGCCTTTTTTCTGCAGTGCTACTGCAACGGGCGCGGTAGCAAGTCCGTCGAGGTGCTTGAAAATCGAGCTGCGGAGTTCGTTCTTTTCTATCATAACATATTGGCTGGATATCCCAAATATAAGAAAAAACAATTTGCTATTTCATGATTTGCCTTTTCGCTTCACCGACTACGAATGCCACCGCGTTGGCGATATTGAAGCTCCGCACCAAAGGTGAAATGGGAATTTTCAAATGGTTTTCAAATTGCGCCAATACTTCTTTGCTCAATCCCACACTTTCCTTTCCGAACACCAGCCAATCGCCATCCCGGAAATCATTGTCCAGGTAACTCTTCTGCGCATGCGAACTAAACAGGAAAACCCGCGATAAGTCCGGTACGGCAGCCATCCATTCCGCCACGTCCTGGTATTCGGTTTTATCGAGATGCACCCAGTAATCGAGTCCGGCGCGCTTCACACTCGTATCGGTAATCTTGAATCCAAAAGGATGAATCAGGTGCAGGCGGCTTTCAGTACCCACACAAAGACGCCCAATATTTCCGGTATTGTTTGGGATTTCAGGTTCAACGAGGACAATATTCAACATATGATATAATTTTGATGATAAGACAATCGGAAAAAAACGTTATCAGAGTGTAAATGACGCCACTTCAAGCACGTCTCCTGATTTCAAATGGTTAAGATACACATTCCCGATCCTCACGCGCACCAGCCGCAGCGTCGGAAATCCCACAGCTGCTGTCATCTTTCGAACCTGCCGGAATTTTCCTTCCTTTAAAGTGATGGATACCCAGCTTGTAGGGCCATGGCGCTCATCCCGGATTTTTTGCCCCCGTGGCGGCAAGTCAGGTACGTCTAACAAACTCGCGTTACATTTACGGGTGGTATATTTTTTTCCATTAAAGCCGATTTCTACACCATTCATCAATTTATCAACCGCATCCTGTGTGATCACTCCGTCCACCTGTGCATAATATTCCTTTTCAACTTTCTTTCCGCGTACGATCTCGCTCATCATGCCATCGGTGGTGAGCAGCAGCAATCCCTCTGAATCTTCATCGAGACGGCCAATGGCCATCGTGCCTGCTGCGAAAGGATATAATTCACCCAAGAGTTTTTTCTTCCGTTTTAACTCGTAAATGAATTGGCTGAGATAACCGTATGGCTTGTGGATAATGTAATGATGGTGCTCCATATATGGCAAAGATAAATCAGCTTTACTTTAAATGTATGTTAAACAGAAAGGATTTGCGCAGATAAACGCGTAAATTCAGTAATTATAAACGCTAAATATATTGCATCATGGACCACAATAAAGACCTTGGAAACAAAAAAATCAACAACGAACAGGAAGTCAATGAAGGATTCAGTGGGGAGAATATTCCAAAAGATTACAACCCATCAAAATCCAAATTACAACCTGAAACTGAAACTGACGACAAAGGCAACGAGCACAATGTCCAACGCGCAAGGAATACCGACACAACGACCGAAAACGAAAGCAACGGCGACGGTAAGGAAACCAAATCGTATGACGGCGACATGAGGTCGCAGGTTGAAAACAAAGACCGCAATTCAGACATTGCAACCAACCGCTATCCTAATTCGCACCCGGAAAACCACATCAACCGCGGAAATATGGATAACGAATGATTTCTGGTATGCGATAAAAAGGAAACGGAATCGATGCTTAGACAGTAAGCAGCGTTATCCGATTTCGTCAGCGAAAATGAAAAACCGTAAAAGTATAGTATCTTACTGGTAAACAGTCTTTTCAGAAAAACATAAGTAGAAGTGTTTGTGTAGGATACAAACCGGAAACGATGCTTCTTCTTAATTTCCTGTTAAATTATAACACAATGTAAAAATACTATAATCCTGCAGATACACGTTTGAAGTAATTTAGTAAAAAGATTAGGAACTATAAAACCAAACGTTATGAAAACTTTATCCTTAATGCTGTCGATAGGTGTATTTGTTGTATCGGGTTACTTTTTTATAAATGATTTCAGGGATTCTGCCGAGTTAAATTACCTTATATATATGAGCCTTTTGGTAATATTGATGTTGATTTGCGTCGTCGGTGTCATGATCAACCTTCCGATGATTATTCGCCAAAGAAGAAAAATGAGGTCATTGATTTACAACAGCTATTCTGCCAAACGCATTCCCAACAAGGAATTTGATAAGCAATTCAGCATCCACTAAGTCTATCTATTCTCTATATACTGCTGGTTCCGCATCATTTTTTTGGTGCGGAACTTTTTTATTTCCGGGAGCTGTTCCTGCTCTACACTGTATTTTCTTCTTTTTAAACAAAAAAGAAAAAGGATGCCTGCCGAAGCGTCGGGACGATCAGGGCTACTGCGGCGCCCCAATTGCAAAAACCACGATTAATCAAAATCAGATAGCCGTCCATTTAATTTGTTTCGTTACTTTTACTTTTCACAACAAACGCCACACAAAATGGAAATTGTCACTACGCTGATCGTCTTTATTATTGCCCTCGCCGTCGGAATCTTTATCGGGAAACTCCTATTTTCTGCGCGATTTCAGGCAGACAAAACCAGCCTCGAGGAGAAGATAATCTCCCTGAATACCCAATACGCTTATATTGACACCCAATTGAAAAATGAAAAGGCGGCGATGGAAAAGCAATTGCAGTTACTAATTCAGGAGCGGGAACACATACGTACAGAAAAAGAAGCATTCGCGATACAACTTTCAAAAAAGGAAACGGATTTTGACAACCTGCTGGAGCGCCACTCCGAACAAAAGGCAGAAGTCGAAAAACTGCAGGAAAAATTTACAAAAGAATTTGAAAATCTTGCCAATAAGATACTCGAGGAAAAATCAGTGAAATTTACCGAGCAAAACCGTGAAAACCTTAAAAATATATTGTCACCGCTGCATGAAAAAATACACCTTTTTGAGAAAAAAGTAGAAGACACCCACAAGGAAAGCATCGATTACCACGCGGCGCTGCGCCAGCAAATCCTCGGGCTTAGGGAAATGAATGAGCAAATGAGCAAAGAGACACTAAACCTTACCAAAGCCCTGAAAGGCGACAGCAAGATGCAGGGCAATTGGGGCGAATTGATCCTCGAGCGCGTACTTGAAAAATCAGGTTTGGAAAAAGGAAGGGAATATTTCGTACAGCAAAGCCATAGTAATGAAGACGGAAGCCGCGTATTTCCCGATGTGGTCATCAACCTGCCCGACGGCAAAAAAATGATTGTAGATTCGAAAGTGACGCTGACAGCCTATGAACGTTATATAAATGAAGAAGACGATGCCCTGAAAGCTACCTACCTGAAAGACCATGTGCTTTCAGTACGCAGGCATGTGGAACAGCTTGGCGATAAAAATTATCATGATCTGTACCAAATGGAAAGCCCGGATTTCGTACTGCTGTTTATTCCCATTGAGTCTGCTTTTGCCACTGCGCTGAATGAAGATACCACGCTCTACAACCGCGCTTTTGAAAAGAATATCGTCATCGTGACACCGTCTACACTGCTTGCGACGCTTCGTACGATTGACAGCATGTGGACAAATCAGAAGCAGCAGGAAAACGCACTCGAAATAGCTAGGCAGGCGGGCGCATTGTACGATAAATTTGAAGGATTTGTCACGGATCTGGTGAAGATTGGAAAGAAGATGGACGAAGCTAAAACGGAGTACCAGGGCGCGATGAACAAATTGATCGATGGCAAAGGAAACCTGATTACCAGCGTCGAAAAACTCCGGAAAATGGGCGCCAAGGCGAAGAAAGCGATTCCAGAGAATATTTTGCGGCGCGCCGAAGCCGATGAAAATGATCAAATCGAATCCTGATGGAAAAAATATACAAACCGGTTTCGGCGTCGCACGTCACTATTTCGGAATTGATGCTGCCGTCGCATTCAAATTTCAGCGGCAAAATCCATGGCGGATATATTTTGTCACTGCTTGACCAAATTGCCTTTGCCTGTGCATCAAAATTTTCAGGTTTTTATTGTGTTACTGCCTCAGTGGATACGGTAGATTTCCTAAACCCCATAGAAATCGGGGAATTGGTTACAATGAAAGCCAGTGTGAATTATACTGGAACCAGCTCGATGATCATCGGCATACGTGTGGAATCGGAAAATATCCGTACAGGAACGGTCAAACATTGCAATTCCTCCTATTTTACAATGGTCGCCAAGGACAAAGACGGCACGAACGCAAAAGTTCCGGGGTTGATACTGTCAGACTTTGAAGATGTGCGTCGTTTTTACCGCTGTATCAAACAGATTTCACAAAAAAGAGAACGCGACAGCCACGAAGAAATTTTTGATTACAAATCCCGATCAGCACTGGAAAAACTTAAGGACTACAATGTGCAGGTAGGGTTTTGAGCCCGACAACTGTTTTTTTACGATTGCGAGATTTTGCGACAATAGATTAGATATCTTCAATATCTTATCAACAATACTACATATATAACACATTTACTATGGCTGCGTTAACAAAAATTTATTATTTTTGGTCAGCTTTTTAAAAAACATATGAGACAGAATTACAAACTTTTACCTTATTTATTGTTGCTCACCGCAGTTTTAATCACAACGTTTATCGCCTGTTCGAAAAATGATGACGACGATGAATACGTGGAACCCACTCCGGTTTCGCCGGTTACCGTGGACTTGACACAGGTACCCTATGCCACACTATCAGAATATAAATTTTTTGATGGTCCGTTGAAAAACCTGAAACCATCGTTGGACGTGCTTCCCTATGCACCGGCAAGTTCGTTGTTTTCGGATTACGCCCACAAAAAACGTTTTGTCTGGATGCCAAAAAACACCAAAGCCACTTTCAACAGCGATGGAACAATTTTGGAACTTCCTGTAGGCGCGGCGCTAATTAAGAACTTCTATTATGACAACGTGCAAAACATTGCGACACCCGGCGGGACAAGGATTATTGAAACCCGGATTATGATTCGCAAATCAACCGGCTGGATTTTTGCTGATTACAAGTGGAATGCCGAGCAAACGGAAGCTACGCTTGATCTTGATGGAAGTTTTACAGATATAACATGGAAAGATGAAAACAATGTGGTTAAAACCGCCAATTACAGAATTCCGAACGAATCGCAGTGCATCATCTGTCATAAATCGCGAGACATCAATGATGTAGTTACGTTTATACCGATTGGGATTAAGCCACAAAACCTGAATTTCGACTACAACTATGGAACTGAAACCAAGAACCAGTTGACAAAATGGATTGAAGCAGGTTATCTGGATAGCAATTTTACATTTCCGACCGCGGAAAACACTACGATCGATTACAATGACACCTCAAAACCTTTGGAATTGCGTGCCCGCAGCTATGTAGACATTAACTGCGCGCACTGTCACGGTGTGGATCGCCATTGCGATTACAGGCCTATGCGATTTGCTTTTTCCGAAACAAAGAACAATCTGGTGAATATGGGGGTTTGCGTCAACACCCAAGACATGCAGGGATTTTCACCCTCTTTGGGTAAAATCATTACCGGAGGAAGACCTGAAGAGTCGATGTTGTATTACAGGATCAACACTACAGACGAAACTTACAGAATGCCGCTTCATGGAAGAACGGTAATCCACGAAGAAGGTGTTGCCTTGATGCGTGACTGGATTAACACACTGGACCGCTGTAATTAATTTAAGAACCAACCTAAACTAAAAATAATGAAGTTAAAAAATTACAAAACAACAAAGATATCGCTGGTCTGTAGTCTTAAGCTATTGATATTGACAACTTTTGCCGGCATACAGTTTGGCTATTCACAAAACAGTTGCGCGACCGCAATTCCAATCACCCAGGGAAACTATACTGTGGATGCGATAAACGGGTCAAACATCTCCACGACGTGTTCTACCGCGGCGCTTGGAGAATGGTACAGTTATACCCCTCTTGTAAACCATAGTGTAACTGTTAGTTCGGATCTGCCTGAAAACAGCTGTAAAGACACTAATTTCAGCGTTTATACCGGAACGTGCAATGGTTTGACCTGTTACGCTGAGGATGATGACGGGGGTAATATTATTTGCACAAATAACAACCAGTCCTATCTGTCAACTAAGACTTTTGACGCGATGGCTGGCGTAACTTACTATATTGTTTGGGATAACAAGTGGAGCACTACCGGTTTTGCATTTAAGCTTACCGAAGCTGCTTTCGTTCCGAGTCCCTGTTCTACGGCGACTGCAGTTACTGCGGGAATAACTTCAGTGGCTGCGATAGATGGAGCAAACATCAATACGAATTGCTCTTCAACATCGCAAGCAAAATGGTACGCTTACAGCCCGTCTCAGGATTACCACGTAACGGTGTCATCGGACTTGGCTGTAAACCTTTGCAAAAACACCAATTTTAGTGTATACACGGGATCTTGTTCTGGAGGCCTTACTTGTGTATCCGGCGATGACGATTCAGGGATTTTAGTTTGTGACTCCGGAAACAACCTTTCTAACTTGTCCAAGAAATCCTTCAATGTTACGGCGGGTACCATATATTATATTGTTTGGGATGACAAGTATTCCGCGGACGGTTTCGATTTTGAACTTATTGAAGCACCTATCGTTTATCCAGTAACCTATACCGCTCAGAACATCGGCACCATTAATAGCGGCTTTAACAATTGCGTAGTCGATATGAACGGTGATTCATTGGATGATATCGTCGGCGTAAGCAACAATGCACTCAAAATTCATTATCAAAATACCAACGGCACGTTTACAGTCGGAAACTTCACGGTTCCGGGAACGGGATTCCAACCTGATTGGAGTATTGCCGCCGGCGATTACAATAAAGATGGATTCAATGACCTGCTACTTGGAAGCAGTAACGGCCTTACATTTTGGAGATCAAATGCTACGGGTACCGCATACACCAGCGTTACTCCGGGCCAGTACATTTTCTGCCAGAGAACAAATTTTGTTGACATTAACAATGACGGAAATCTCGATGCATTCTCCTGCCACGATATCAATCCAAATGTCTATTATATTAACAATGGAACGGGAGGGATGACATACTACCAATCTGGCGTCACCTCGGGGGCCTATTCTTTAGGAATTACTCCAGGAGGCGGAAATTATGCTTCTCTTTGGACAGATTACGACAACGACGGTGATGTCGATATGTTTATATCTAAATGCTCAGGACCTCCGTGCGAGTTACACCGCAACGATGGGAATGGTGTTTTTACCGATGTTTCTGCGCTGGCCGGAATCAATGTAACCCCAATCCAGTCATGGTCTTCTGCAATTGCTGACTTTGATAACGATGGTGACATGGATATCATCATTGGCTCGAACGGAGCGGTTGGGCACAAATTTTTCAGGAATGACCTTGACACCTCTAACAGCACAGAAGAAGCTTTCACCAATATTACTTTAGGCTCAGGTTGGGATACAGATGGTACCAATAACAGGGATTACATTGCGTATGATTTCGACAACAATGGATTCGTCGACGTATTAGGTAGTGGAGGCAAAATAATGTTTAACCAGGGAGATAATACTTTTGCTCCAAGCGAATACCCTGCAATTAGCGTTGGTGGCGTGGGAGACCTCAATAACGACGGCTTTTTGGATATCCAGATTGGAAATACAATTCAATATGCAGTACCAAATGGGAATCACTGGATTAAAGTGGCGCTTAAAGGCGTTCAAAGTAATAGTAATGGTATAGCTGCGAGGGTTGAAATATATGGTGCATGGGGTAAACAAATGCGTGACATCAGAAGTGGTGAGGGATTTGAATTCATGAGTTCATTAAATGCTCACTTTGGTATCGGTAGCGCAACTGCAATCGATAAAGTTGTGATTACCTGGCCAAGTGGAACAATTGACGTCATCAACAATCCTGCGATTGACAGCATGCTTAAAATAACTGAAGCGTCTTTCCCTCTTGCAATTACTGAGGCCGAAAATGAATCATTTATAATTTACCCAAACCCAGCAGGCGACACGATTAACATCAAAACCAAATCAAATGCCGGGATAATTAAAGCGGAAATATATGACCTGACCGGTAAACTGATTCTCAAAAAAGAATCGGTGAACAGCAGTATACCGGTAAACAGCCTTTCAAATGGAACCTATATGTTGAAAGTGTTGGATGTAAATGGCCATCAATACACTCAAAAATTTGTAAAATCATAATTTGATAAAAGCGGCTTGGAAATATACAAGCCGCTTTTTTTTCGAACATATTTAATCAACCATCAAAACTATAGTAATATGAATTTAGAAAACTACGCTAAATCGAAATTATCCTTCGTGGGTAATTTCGGACTCTTGCTTTTACTAATGGCCTGCTTTGGATTTCATTCCTCCTATGGACAAAATTCCTGTGCGGCGCCACTGACAGTTACTGCAGGCACTTACACCGTTGCACAGATTGACGGGACTAATATTAGTACGACCTGTTCAACCGCATCATTCGCGGAATGGTTTGCCTATACGCCCACCGCAAACTATAGCGTCACAGTGACATCAGATCTAATCCAGAACATATGTGGTGACACTAACTTTACAGTATATACCGGGAGCTGCGGTGCCTTAAGCTGTTACGCCAAAGATGATGACTCGGGTACCATTGCCTGCAACGTTGCCCCAAATACAAACCAGACCTATCTTTCAAAAAAGACTTTTGATGCATTGGCAGGCGTAACGTACTATATTGCGTGGGACAGCAAATGGAATACAAATGGTTTTGACTTTCAAATAATTGAGGCACCATTTGTCCCAAGCCCATGTTATAACGCTACTTCAATTTCAGCCGGAACAGTGACCATAAATGCCATCGACGGAACAAATGTCAATACTACCTGTTCGACCGCGCCGTTGGCAAAATGGTATGCTTATACGCCTACACAGGATTATTTTGTTACAATTACCTCGGATCTGCCTCAAAATATTTGCAAAAATACCTTTTTCAGCGTGTATACCGGATCTTGTTCGGGAGGCCTTACGTGCGTTACAAGCGACGACAACTCCGGCGTTATTGCGTGTGATTCTGGAAATACCTTTTCTTACCTATCACAAAAGTCGTTTAATGTAGTTGGAGGAACCACTTACTACATTGCCTGGGATAGTAGAGGTGGAACTGATGGTTTTGACTTTCAGCTTTCTGAGGCACCTACGCCGTGTGCCAGCGCAATCGCTATCACTGCCGGAACAATTACCGTAGACGTGGTAAATGGCACAAATGCGAGCACAACCTGCTCTACCGCCACACAGGGAAAATGGTATGTGTATACGCCATCACAGGACTATCATGTCACCATTACATCAGATCTGCCACAAAATATTTGCAAGGACACAAACTTTAATGTTTACACTGGATCATGTACCGGAACACTGACATGCTTTGCCAGCGATGACAACTCAGGGAATATCGCTTGTGATTCAGGAAATAGTTTTTCAAATCTCTCAAAAAAGACGTTTGACGTCGTGGGTGGAACAACGTACTACATCGCATGGGATAATAAATGGAGCTCAGATGGATTTGATTTCGAGTTAACTGAAAATCAAATAATTGTTCCGGTAAACTACACCTCACAAACAATTGCCACCATTCCAAATACCGGATATAATATCTGTGTTGCAGATATGAATGGTGATTTACTCGACGATATTGTCAGCGTAAACACCAACGCCCTGAAAATTCACTACCAGAACACCAATGGAATTTTTACCGTAGGGAGTTTCACAGTACCAGGAAACAGCAACATGCCCGGCTGGAGTATGGCCGCCGGTGACCTAAATAAAGATGGATACAATGATTTGCTATTGGGCAGCAGTAACGGACTTACTTTCTGGAAATCAAATGAAACCGGAACAGCCTACACCAGCGAAACACCTGGAGAGTACATTTTTTGTCAAAGGACCAATTTTGTTGACATCAATAATGATGGAAATCTGGATGCTTTTTCATGTCATGATATTGACCCGAATGTCTATTACCTTAACAACGGAGATGGCACAATGACCTACTACCAGTCTGGTACCACACCTGGAGCTTATTCTCTTGGCGTGACACCGAGCGGTGGAAATTATGCTTCACTCTGGACAGATTATGATAATGACGGTGACGTCGATATGTTTATCTCTAAATGCTCTGGTCCTCCATGTGAGTTGCATAGAAATGATGGAAATGGTGTTTTCACAGACATTTCTGCGCTGGCAGGAATTAATGTTACACCAATCACGACCTGGTCCTCTGCCATTGCCGACTTTGACAATGACGGCGACATGGACATCATGATTGGTAAAAATGGATCAGTCGGTGGTAAATTTTTCCGAAATGATCTTGATACGTCAAATAATGTAGAAGAACCGTTTGTTAATGTTACCGCGGGATCAGGCTGGGAATCAGACACCAGCAACAACCAGGACTATGTCGCCTACGATTTTGACAACGACGGATGGGTCGATATCTTTGGCGCGGGGGGAAAAATAATGTTCAACCAAGGCGATATGACATTCCTCCCCACCGTCTATACCAATCTAAATCCCGGACCCATAGGAGATTTGAACAATGACGGTTTTCTTGATTTTCAAAGTGGCGCTACCATTCGGTATGCTGTGCCAAATGGAAACCATTGGCTGAAAGTAGGGCTTAAAGGAACCACAAGCAACAAAAACGGAATTGCAGCAAGGGTTGAAATATACGGTGCATGGGGCAAACAAATTCGGGACATCCGAAGTGGCGACGGCTTCAGGTACATGAACTCAATAAATGCACATTTCGGGATCGGCAGTGCCACAACAATTGATAAAATTGTCATCAACTGGCCAAGCGGTACCATTGACGTCATTAATAATCCCTCTATTGACAGCATGGTTACTGTAAACGAAGGTGCCTTCCCACTGACGATAACAGAGGCAGAAAATGATGCATTCGTCATATTTCCAAATCCTGTAAGTGATATCCTTAATATCAAATCAAGATCAAATGCGGCAATCATTAAAGCCGAAATTTTTGATATGGCCGGAAAAATGATCCTGAAAAAAGAATCAGTTAACAGTACCATTCCTGTAAACACTTTGTCAAACGGAACATACATCATCAAAATTCTCGATGTAAACGGTAGGCAATACACTCAAAAATTTGTAAAATCATAAATTTTCACCATAAACGGGAAATAAAAAAACCGCTCCTTATCCGGAGCGGTTTTTTTTTGTAGTCGTCTAGAAAGTTAAAATACCCGCGCCAGGTTAAATCCAAAGAAAATATCCCCTTTCCCCCAGTCCCCGGTCGTTTGTCCAAGGAATCCCGCTTCGTGTATCTGCTGTGAACTGGTGAAGTGCATTTGGAAAACATGCCCGCCAGTTTCAAGATCCACACCCACTGACAAAGGATTTTTATAAATGGAATTGGAAGCCCTATTTAGATGAGCAGCATAGTCTACATTCACCGACCATCTTTTTCCAAGCTTGTACCTTCCTCCCATTCCGATGGCGTACTGTGTATTATTCTGGTCGTCGTTGTCCACAAAATTTTCATGGAAAACAGTTGGCGCCAATTCCAGTGACAGTTTGTCGTTGAATTTTCTTGAAATCAGCAATTGTTGTACATAAATCAATCGATTATCAAACTTTAACTTCGGATAATTGCTTTCTTTTAGGGTATTGTTGATTGCGAGACTGCTAAAACCGGCAATAGCAAATGGAAAGCCGTCTTTAATCTGGCTTTGCAAACCATACTTTAATGAAAAATCATAAGCCATCTCACTTCTGGCACCACTTATGGTAAGCCATTCGGTAAGCCCGTATAAAAACTTTAGCTGGGTCATCGCGTTGTCCAATCCATAAAATCCCTCAAAATCGTCCTTAATGGAGCCAAACCGGTGCGCAACAATAAAATACAAATCGCCTTTTGCAGCCAGTTTTGTGGATTCAATATTGACGATTTTAAGTCCCTTAAATGCTGACTGTACCGTTTCCTTTGTGGCCACAGAATCCACTCCGGACAACAAATCATCCTGCGCAAACGTGAGGACGGGCAAAAATAAAAATGCTAGTAGTAATTTTTTCATAGAAATTTGATGTTAGATAGTTGATGTAAAATAATGCTATTGGGAAATCGCGGCCTGATCCAGCTTGAACTCTTCTAAAAGATCGTCATAACCGAGGAAGCGTCCTTTAATTTTAATTTGCTTTCCAACTTCTAAACTGTTGGTTTGTGTCGAATCCATTAAAGTGGCCGATAATTTCTCATCGACAATTAAAGTGTGGTCTGATAAATCCCCTTCAGTGATATTACCGTATACTTCTATAGTCTTATCCAGATATTTCTTATTGGAGGATTCGGGGTTCTTCGAGAATTCTTGCTGCAATTCCGCAACCGAGACTGAAAACCCAGCCGCCTCTGAAGCGATGTCCCGATGGCCATGATACATGTAACGATAGCCTCCATAGGCGATAACACCTAAAATTAAAAGTCCAATGAGTAATTTCTTTTTCATAAATATTTTTTTCTTACAAACTTAATTATTTTTTTATATCTCACTTTCGATTAACTTTATTATTTACTTTTGAACAAAAAACTATGCACATGACCATCAAAACACTATTTAAATTAACATTTGCCACGGTACTTCTTACCTCGTGCAATAATGACAGCCCGGATGACCTGATTGACAACATACCGCTGCCGGAAACCGTAACGTACGAAGCTAATGTAAAATCCATCATTACCAATAACTGCCTCAGTTGTCATACCGCGCCACCTGTTAATGGAGCCCCTATGCAGTTAACTACTTACGAGGATGTGAAAAATGCGGTTTTAAACAGAGGCCTTTTAAATCGTATCGCCAGGCAAAACGGGGAAGATGGACTGATGCCAAATGGCGGACCCAGAATGCCCCAGCAAAATATCGATATCATCAACCAATGGGCAACCGATGGATTACCTGAACAATAAAAACCAATTACGATGAAAAAAATGATCACCTTTTTACTGTTGTTCTCCGCCGCTTTTTCTTCAGCACAGGACAAAATGATTACCAAAAACGGTAAGATTACTTTCGAAGCTTCTGTTCCTGCATTTGAAGAAGTCAAAGCCAAAAACGAAGGCGTGACCTGCGTACTTAATCCAAAAACAGGCGAGATTGCGAGCCTGGCGTTAATGAAAGGATTTCGTTTTAAAGTAGCCTTAATGGAAGAACATTTTAATGAAAACTACGTCGAGAGTGACAAATACCCGAAATCTACTTTCAAAGGAAAAATCGAAAATTTTGACGCATCAAAACTGACATCGACAGCAAAAGATTACACCATCAAAGGCAAACTGGAACTCCATGGAAAAACCAAGGACATTACCATTCCTGCTAAAATCCGAAAAACAGATGCGGGAATTGAGATCGTTTCTAATTTTACCGTCAACGCAGACGATTACGCCATTGCGATTCCTTCGGTAGTAAAAAGTAAAGTGTCGAATAAAGTCAGTGTAAAATGTGAATTCACAGTGAAGTAATACTACTTTCAAACAATAAAAAGCGCTCTGTTGAGCGCTTTTCTTTTGATATTAAATTTCAACTTTTTGAAAACTATTTAGCCTATCAAGATGGAGGATGGTTTTGGTATTCGCCTCATTCTCGGTGTACATCATGTCAAACTTTGCGCCATATACAATTTCGTTAAAAGTATAGGATGTCCGGGCGACAACGTCGGTGCTGAACATGTCGTCAAAAGTCTTGATGTACACGAGCAATTCGCCTTCTGTAGCATCGAAATCTTCTTTCCTGAAACCGAACAAAGGGCTCTCTTCCGTAATCGGATGCACTAAGGTCCAACTCAGTGTCAACGCATTGATTTTGTCCAACTCTAATTTTAGCGAGTAAAACTTGTTCGTCGGCGTACCATTCTCCTCCACGCTCATTCCAAGGGTAATTTTGGCCACGGCTTCAGAGAAATTCGTATTTTTAAACGGCGTCAACCGCAACATCAATGCTTTTCCGCCGCGATAAGGGGCAATTAACGCATGATGGGAAAACCTAAGGTGTGCAATCGGCTTGCTGAACCGCCCAAAGAACAAGCCGGTAGCAATCGCAAAACTCAACAACCCGACCAACGCCTCTGCTGCGGCCAGCGAACTGGTGAGAAATCCATTGGGGCTGATATGGCCATAACCCACAGTCGTAAAGGTCTGCGCACTAAAAAAATAAGCCTTTCCAAATTTTACAAGCTCACTCCCTGTCGTTTCAATTCCGTCAAGGTATTCTACACCAATCAGGTAATAAATACAGGCGAAAACAAAATTTACCAGAATATAGAACGAAAACAGGATGGCCATAAACTTCCATCGGGGCATACTGATCATCGTATGGTACCAACTAATCCTGTTAAAAAACGGCATGCCGCGCTTGCTGATGTTTGAAGTACCATCCTTATTGATAAACCGACCTCCGTAACTGCCCGGATTCGTCCCAAAACCGGTGTTGGCATCCGCGGTGGCTTTTGCATTTATTTTCCTGAGCAATGACATAATTTGCGTTTCGGTAAAACTAAAAAAAATCGCCGACTTCTTCATAGGGATTTTTCAACTCCAAAACCAATTTGGCTCGTCCCTATATCAGAAAACCACATTTTTTTTTAAATTTGACCAAAACCTCACATCATGAGCAGACTATATTATTTTAAGTATGCGTTTTTTAGTTTCGCAGCAGGCTGCACCACCTATTTCCTCGTAACCGGGCTGTTTGAGCTGGATTTTGATTCACCCAACGCCATATGGAAATGGCTCGGAAAAAGTTTTTTTGTGGGCGTAGTTTCAGGGCTGATCCTGGGGATCTTAAATGCCATCTTTAAGTATGCTCCAACGAAAATCTTTAAGCAAAAACCATGAGGATAAAATTCCAGTTGCCATTTTTAGCCCTGCTGTTTTTAGCGTGCAGCACCGAAAATGAAAAATCCGACGACTCTATTTTGGGCATTTGGAAAAACACCAAAGCCTACGACGGAAACACGGCAGGAAACAATCCGGTTGCACTCACAGGCTGTGAAAATTCCCTGCGATTGGCATTCGGCGTGGATTACTTCTACAATGAATCTTCAGTAAGCGCTGACGTTCCCTGTCCGTTAACAACCGAAAACACATATGTATGGTCAGAAACAGCAACAAATACGTTTGAATGCAGGCGCGCCGGTGACAATACGCTTTACTTCACCGCATCAATTGAAAACGGTGTCATGACGCTATTCCGCCCGGACCTCAACAGGACCTATCAGCTAAAACATAGCACCAATTAGTGCCATTTCACTTCTGAATCCTGAACTGTAAACTGAATACAATTCCGTATCTTTGTACCCGATAAAAATGCTGCTATGGAAACCGTACTTGATCACGCACTCCCCACAGGTAAGCCAAAATGGCTTAAGGTAAAACTGCCCATCGGGCAAAAATATACTGAACTTCGCGGACTTGTAGACAAATACAAGCTCAATACCATTTGTACTTCAGGGAGTTGTCCCAATATGGGAGAATGTTGGGGCGAAGGCACGGCAACATTTATGATCCTGGGAAATATATGCACCCGCTCCTGCGGCTTCTGCGGTGTGAAGACTGGGCGTCCGGAAACCGTAGACTGGGATGAGCCGGAAAAAGTAGCCCGCTCCATCAAGATCATGAACATCAAGCATGCCGTGGTTACCAGTGTCGATCGTGATGACCTCAAGGATGGCGGTTCCATCATCTGGATCGAAACGGTAAAAGCCATCCGGCGGATGAATCCACAAACCACTTTAGAAACTTTGATTCCTGATTTTCAGGGAATAGAGCGAAATATAGACCGCATCGTAGAAGCCAATCCCGAGGTCGTATCGCACAACATGGAAACCGTTCGGCGCCTCACGCGCGAAGTGCGCATCCAGGCAAAATATGACCGCAGCCTTGCCGTTCTGAAATACCTGAAAGACAATGGCATCAAACGGACAAAGTCAGGTATTATGCTCGGCTTGGGAGAAACGGAAGAAGAAGTCATCCAGACGATGCGCGACCTGCGCGATGCCAATGTGGACATCGTCACCATCGGTCAGTACCTGCAACCTTCAAAAAAACACTTACCCGTAAAGGAATTTATCACTCCGGAACAATTTAAAAAATACGAGGAAATCGGTAAGGAAATGGGATTCCGCCATGTCGAAAGCGGCGCGTTGGTGCGTTCGTCGTATCACGCTCAAAAGCACATTCTTTAATAGAAAATTTAACACATCCGTTTTACTTATTTTTATGGCGTTCCCTTCGGGCCAGGCTTTTCGCTGCAATTTTTATTTGCTCCGCTGCGCTTCGAAAATAAAAGATTTTCGCTACAATCCTTAACGCGGGATCTGTGCTAAGTTCGTACCTTTGTTCCCACAGTTTACATTCCATAAAATGACCAAAACAAGAATCGCAATCAACGGATTTGGACGCATCGGAAGAAATCTATTCCGCCTTTTACTAAACCATCCCGATATTGAAGTCATCGCCATCAATGACATCGCCGACAACAAGACCATGGCGCACCTGATCAAATACGACAGCATTCATGGCATCCTTCCATATGATTGTTCCTTTGACGAAAAACACCTTCTTGTCGGCACAGAAAAATACGTATTCTTCCACGAAAAAAATATTGCAGACATTCACTGGAAATCGTTGAATATCGACGTCGTTGTAGAATCCACCGGAAAATACAAGACGTTCGACGAAATCAACGCCCATATTGTGGCCGGCGCTAAAAAAGTCATCCTTTCAGCACCATCTGAAGTAGACAACATCAAAACCGTAGTACTTGGCGTAAATGAAGACATCCTCGACGGCAGCGAAACCATCATCTCAAATGCAAGCTGTACAACGAACAATGCGGCACCCATGATTAAAGTCATCAGCGCCCTTTGTGGTATTGAACAAGCCTACATCACTACCGTTCACTCCTACACAACCGACCAAAGTCTGCATGACCAACCCCACAAAGACCTTCGCAGGGCACGCGGCGCCTCACAATCGATAGTGCCCACAACAACGGGCGCAGCAAAAGCATTGACCAAAATTTTTCCGGAATATGATGGTAAAATTGGCGGGAGCGGCATCAGGGTGCCTGTGCCTGACGGCTCCCTGACAGACATTACATGCTACGTAAAACGGGAAGTCAGTATTGAAGAAATTAATGCCGCCTTCAGGAATGCGTCCGATACCGAACTTAAAGGGATTCTTGCCTATACCGAAGATCCCATCGTCTCAGTCGATGTGATTGGCAACCGCAATTCCTGTCTTTTCGACGCGCAGCTCACGTCCGTAATTGACAAAATGGTTAAAGTAGTCGGATGGTATGATAATGAAGTCGGATATTCCTCAAGAATTATCGATTTAATTGGGATTTTGTTTAAGAAATAATTTATATTTATTGCCTTTAACAAGGGACAATGCAATGAGGTTAATAACTATTTTCTTACTTTTTATTTTTTGTGGCAGTTGGGATGTTTCTGCCGCTACCCAACGGAAAGAAAATACTTCGATCCATTTGCTTTTAGCCGAGAATACAGCCGCAAAAAAGGATACTTTTTCGCCTTCCATCACTACACCCCAAAGCCTGAAACCTGAAGAAGTCTCTAAAAATCAGGATGTCGTATCGAGTAGTAAATTTTCGAAACTGGTCAGCATTTTAAGTTTGGCATTAATCTCGATTCTTTCCTTGTTAAGCCTTTCGTTGTATCGAAATAACATTATCCGCAAACAGACTAACGCCCTTTTGCAGGAAAAGAACAGCGAACTGTTACTCGCGAAAGAAAAAGCGGAACGTGCTTCAACGGCAAGATCTGAATTTCTATCGACTGTAAGCCACGAATTACGGACACCATTGAATGCCATCACCGGGATCACGCACCTGCTCATTGAGGAAGAACCAAAGCCTTCACAGATAGATTACCTGAATTCCCTTAAATTTTCAGGGAACTACCTCCTGAATTACATCAATGAGATTCTTGAAATCAACCGCATCGAATCCAAGAATATTGAAGTCGAAAAAATAGATTTTAACCTCAAGGAACTGGTTACCGGGATCCACCATTCCATGAAGGAACAGGCGCAAAATAACAACAATAAATTTGTGCTTGAGGTTGATCCGGACATCCCGGAAAACCTGATTGGCGACCCAACAAAACTCTCACAGATCATCATTAACCTTGTAAATAACGCTATAAAATTTACGGAAAAAGGCACCGTTCACGTCCTAATAAAATTATTGAAGTCCGAAAACCGCAAAGCCACAGTGTTCTTTGAAGTTTCTGATACTGGAATCGGCATTCCGAAAGACAAGCAGGAAAGCGTATTCGAAAGCTTTTCGCAGGGATCAATTGAGATTAATCGGAAATATGGTGGAACAGGCCTAGGCCTCGCCATCGTAAGGCGCCTGATTATCATTTTGGGCGGAAGCATTAACCTCTCCAGCAAAATCGGACAAGGCACTATTTTCTCATTTACACTCGATTTTAAAGAAGGAATGAAACAGCCTGCTCCATGTTACGATTTTAATGACAGTGATTTTATTGCAAAAAAAATCCTGCTGGTTGAAGACAATAAAATCAATCAAATGATTACGAGGAGGCTTTTGGAAAAAAAACAAATGCTGTGCGATATTGTTGAAACAGGCGAAGACGCCGTATCGGTCACTCAAAAAAACCGTTATGACCTGATTTTAATGGACGTACATTTGCCGGGCATCAATGGAACAATTGCCACGCAGCAAATCCGCGAGTTTGATCCCACAACGCCAATCATTGCCCTTACTGCCATTTCCTTACTTGAAAACCGAGAAATGCTGTTGTCTTACGGAATGAATGAAGTGATCACAAAACCTTTTGAACCAGAGAAATTCTTCGCAACGATTGCGGAATACATTCAAAAGGAAAATCCAGTCTAATACTCCAGAATAAGTGTTTTTATCAGGCTTCTGACAAGAGGTTCGGCTTTTTGGGCCGCTTCAAGGACTTCTTTGTGGGTAATTGTGCCAATACTTTCTTCATCACCCATATCCGTAATAACAGATATGCCAAAAGTTTCCAATTCAATATGACGGGCGACAATCACTTCCGGAACAGTGGACATGCCCACACAATCCGCACCCAGCGCCTTTACCATCCTATACTCCGCCAGCGTTTCAAATGTCGGACCCTGTAACCCAAGATATATTCCATCATGAACGTTAATGCCCAGTACGGACGCAATTTCTTTGGCTTTCGAAATCATCTTTACCGAAAATGGTTCACTCATATTCACAAAACGAGGTCCGAAACGTTCATCATTAACACCACGTAATGGATGTTCCGGGAGCAAATTGACCTGGTCATGCAATATTACAACAGCACCTACAGTGTAGTTTGGGTTGACGCCTCCGGACGCATTGGAAACGATAAGCTTTTCGACTCCGATATACTTCATCACACGCACAGGAAATGTTACCTGTTTCATATCATAGCCTTCATAATAATGAAAGCGGCCCTGCATCGCCACAACCTTTTTATCGCCTATTGTACCGAATACCAAAGCGCCTTTATGTCCCTGTACCGTGGACACGGGAAAATTCGGAATTTCCGTATACGGAATTGTATATTTAATTTCGATATCATCAGTAAAGCTACCAAGTCCCGATCCTAGAATTACTCCATACTCCGGAGTAAATTGATTGGTCTTTTCGTTGATATAGTTTACCGTTTCCTGTACTTTTTCCCACATGATTTCATAATTATTAACGCTTCCAAAATTATACAAATATTATTCATCTGACCCACAATTTTGTTAGAATCAATTACGGTAATTAAAAATAGGCCTTTGGTCTCTTGTATGGGTAAAGTATAGTTGATATATACTTTATTGCAGCGCCAAAACGCATGCTGTATGGTTTATATATGTACACAATTCCATATTTCTTAAATATCCCACCGTAAATTGCAGGAAATAAAAAACTTATGCTAAATAATTACCAAAAAAACATTAAAGCGATAATACTCTCTTTTTGTCTGATGCTGGCTGTGTCCCTGCATGCGCAATTCACCACCGTCGGAAGCGGAGGATACACCAATACATTCCCCGGAACAGACTCGGCCGGCAGAAATGCCTTCCCATCCGGTTCTCCGCAAATTACGGGTAACGCCATCGGGAAGCCTGTTCCCACAAACGACTGGTGGTCGGCACTACTGAAAGAGAACCACGCGGCGAATCTTTTTAATTACCCGTTGGCGATGCGCACAGTAAATGAAGGCCTTGTCGTAAGCTACATTGTACCAACATCAACACCGAATGGCGCCAGCCAGCCGTTTGATGATGCATTACCGATTACAATAGGCGTCACCGGATTAAGTTCTTCCATTACAAAAGTAGCGGACTATTCAGATTGGACCGTCACCATGAATTGGGCTGGCGGCACACACAAGTTCGAGGCCACTGCAGCAATTGGGATGCCATTTATTTATTTTACCAAAAACACAACAGATGTTGCCCAATTAACCATTACAGAAGGCACCGTCACGATAAACAACGAAATGCTCGTGATCACGAATTCACATCAGGGCGCTGACTTTGCAGTGTATGCACCAGTCGGAAGTGTTTGGACGCAGGCTGGAAATGTGTACACCTCAACACTAAACAACAAAAACTATTGGTCGATGGCTTACATTCCGCCAAGTGCGAGTGACATCACTACCGTAGCAAACCAATATAAAAAATATGCTTACGTTTTCCCAACAAACACCACCTCATCCTGGAATTACGATCAGGCTACGGCAAAAATGACCACTACTTTCAACGTTACGACTGACGTCAAAGAAGGTATTGAAACGAATGTGCTGCTGGGATTGCTCCCACACCAATGGGCCCATCTTGCATCAGCATCAGCACAGCCAGGTGGTTACAGTTACAGTTCCATCAGGGGGGAAATAAAAACCCTTGATGGCAATACGTTTACTGTCGAAAATACATTTAAAGGTATTTTGCCGACACTCCCTTATCTTGATAATTACAGCCCTGGGTTCAATCCAGCGAAGCTGGACACCAAAATTTCCCAGATTGAAAACGACGGCCTTGCCACCTGGACGGATTCCTATAACGAAGGACAAGTGATGAACCGCCTGATACAAACAGCCAGGGTTGCCGACGAAATGGGCGATACCGAAGCACGGAATAAAATCGTAGCAACAATCAAAGAAAGGCTCGAAGATTGGCTCAAACCCCAATCGGGTGAGGTGGCGTTCCTGTTTTATTACAACAGCACCTGGTCGACAATAATCGGATACCCAGCCGGCCACGGACAGGATTCGAATATCAATGACCACCATTTCCATTGGGGCTATTTCATCCATGCTGCGGCGTTTATGGAACAATTTGAGCCTGGCTGGGCAGCGCAATGGGGCCCGATGATTAATATGTTGGTTCGGGACGCCGCGTCAAGCGACAGGAACGATTCGATGTTTCCTTATTTGAGGAACTTCAGCCCATATGCCGGCCACAGTTGGGCGAACGGTTTTGCCACTTTTCCTTTCGGAAACGACCAGGAGTCCACTTCTGAAAGCATGCAGTTCGCTTCCTCGCTGATTCATTGGGGCACGATTACAGAAAATACAGCCATCAGGGACTTGGGAATTTATATTTATACCACAGAACAGACCGCCATCGAAGAATATTGGTTTGATGTAAACCACCGGACTTTTAAACCTGGTTACGGATACAGCCTTGCTTCGAGGGTCTGGGGAAATGGCTACGACAACCAGACATTCTGGACGGGAGACATCGCAGCAGCATACGGGATAGAAATGTACCCGATTCACGGTGGGTCGCTGTATTTGGGACAAAACCAAACCTATGTCCAATCGCTTTGGAATGAAATTTCAGCAAACACCGGAATTCTAAGCAACGAAGCCAACGCAAACCTCTGGCATGATGTGTACTGGGAATATCTTTCCTTCATCAATCCGCAGGCAGCAATCAATTTGTACGACTCTTATCCTGATAGGGAACTGAAATTTGGCATATCGGATGCACAAACCTACCACTGGTTGCACTCGATGAATGCTTTAGGCACCGTAAATGTGAATATCACAGCCAACTACCCCATAGCGGCAACATTTACAACGAATGGCGTTACAAATTATGTCGCACATAATTATGGAGATTCTGCTATCGACGTTAGCTTTTCAGATGGCTATATATTACATGTTCCTGCCAATTCTATGGCAACCAGCAGGGATACTGATGTGAACGGCGTTTTGTCTTCCGATTTCTATCAGGCGTACCCGAATGGAAGCGTCCACCTTACTGCGGTAACCACGGGATCCGGAGTAACAAAAGTGGCTTTCTTCGATGGTGCAAATTTAATCGGTGAAGACACTACCGCACCATACGAAATGCAGGCTGCAAACCTGACGTTGGGCATGCACGGCATGTACGCTAAAGTCTATTCGGGCGATTCATTTAATGTTACCAACATCATCCAGGTTCAGGTTGGAGAACAGGTTCCGTTTTTAGGCGCACCGTTCCCGATTCCGGGAACCATCCAGCCAGGAAATTATGATGCATTTGAAGGTGGTATCGGGCAAAACATTTCGTACAATGATTCTTCGCAGAATAATGAAGGGGGTTATCGCGCCACTGAATATGTCGACGCTACGGTAGACACGAACGAAGGCAACACAGTGGGCTGGATCACTGCCGGGGAATGGATGGAATATTCCATAAATGTACAGACTTCCGGCTTGTATAACGCCACGCTTCGTTATGCATCAGGAAACTCAAATGGCGGCGGACCGTTTCATTTTGAAGTCGATGGAGTAGCTGTTACCGCCGATGTCAGCCTGCCTGCAACCGGAAACTGGAACAGTTGGGCAAATAAACTAATCAATAATATACCGCTGACACAAGGCGAACACATTTTAAGATTCTCTGCCGTCAATGGCGAGTTCAACCTTGGCGCAATGGCTTTTGCTTATGCTGCGCCATTAGCATTTGTGCCACCTGTTGCAAATGCCGGGGAAAATGTTGTGGTGGTCTTACCCAATACAACGGCATCATTAAATGGTTCGTTGAGCAATGACCCGGAGGGCCAGTCCCTCACCTTTAACTGGGAACAGGTTTATGGTCCATCGGTCATCAGCTTTGATAACAATACAATAGCGTCACCTGTAATCTCGAACTTAATCGAGGGGATCTATAAATGCCAACTTACTGTTAGTGACGGTACTTATTCCGATTCCGACGAAGTACTGATATTGGTTTCCTCGAGTGGAAATGCCGCACCAACGGTTTCAATCACTTCGCCTTTAAACAATGCGACATACGTTGAAGGCACTCCGATTTCCATCAATGCCATTGCAGCCGATCTCGATGGCAATGTTACTGCTGTTGCTTTCTTTGACGGCGCGACGCTGCTCGGAGAAGATTCGATTGCTCCGTACAGTTTTGACTGGACAAACGCTTCGGTAGGAACGCATACCATTACCGCCGTAGCGACAGACAATGGTACGGCGCAAAGCACCTCACAGTCCATCAGCGTCACGGTTTCAGAACTGATGTCCTGTATGGAAACATCGAACGTCGCACAGCAGGGGTCCTTCTCCGTAGGCTATGACGCCACTTTTGAAACCGTCGGAAACAATGTAACGGTCACGTTTAAATTGCTGGACACCGATAAAACAGGCGTGGTTGCCTATTTGTGGAAACAATCCCCATTTACTGAAACACCAATGGACAATACATCAGGCCTGACTTTCTCAAAAACACTATCGGCCCAGACGCTGGGACAAACCATAACGTATGCGTGTAAATTTGCATTTGCCGGTGGTCTTTCTGTAACAAAGTATTTCACCTACGTCGTTGGCAGCGATTGCGGTTCCGGCGGTCCGGACACGCAGGCACCGTTGAATTTCACGGCATCAATTGGTACTGTTACCGCGTCTGCCATTGAGCTCCTTTTAAATGGAACCGACAATTCCGGAAGTGTTACTTACAATGTATCCTATGGTGCCAATTCAACCTCAGTAAACAGCCTTTCCGGTGTCCAGAAATCACTGATGATTACGAACCTTGCGCCAGCAACACTTTATACGTTCAGTATTGATGCCAGCGACGCATCAGGCAATAACGCAGCAAACAATTCCATAATCCTGCAAGCGACAACCGCATTGGATACAAGCACCGCCTGTTCCGGCACCAGTGATGACGCACAGCAGGGCGCTTTTTCCACCGGCTATCACTATGCTTTTGTAACCAATGGCACCGATGTGACGATCACTTTCGAAATGCTCGACACGGACAAATCGGGCGTAATCGCCTATCTATGGCGCCAAACCCCGTTTTCGGAGACCCCGATGACCAATATCGGCGGACTGCAGTTCTCTAAAACGATTACGGGTCAGGCATTGGGATCTACCATCAGCTATGGCGTTAAATTTGCATTCGCAGGTGGCTTGGCAGTAACAAAATATTTCAGCTATACAGTTGGAGATACTTGTGCGTTAAGTGTCGAAAATCCAGCTTTAGACGCCTTCGTAACTTTGTATCCTAACCCTGCGGATAATATTTTAAATATCGATTCCTCGTTACTTCCTGTTTCTAAAATCGAATTTTATTCCGTATTGGGAAGTAAGATAACAAAATCTCTTAATGGCCATAATACAATCCATATCGAAGATCTTTCGAGCGGACTTTATATCTTAAAAATATACATCGGCGACAACTTTATAACAAGGAAACTGATGATAAAGTAAATGTTAATTAGTTAGTTTTTGCAAAAAACGGCTGTGAATTATTTCATGGCCGTTTTTATTTTGGAGTCAAAGTCCGCACTACCGGAAAAGAACGCGGTTTGAATCGGAAGATAAAAAAGCTGGTCACTTTGCAACTTGTCTTTTAATCGGACATAATCCTTTTCTGTAGTGATAATCAGTTTATCACCTGCCGATTTTTTTATTTTATCGATGTCCTCGCTCGAAAAATGGTGGTGGTCAGGAAACGTCAACAAGGTATCTTTATCATGCTGTAGGTGCTTAAAAAATGGTTGCGGCTTTGCAATTCCGGCGACAAGTGTTTTATCCCTTTTAATCAGATCGGACACAGGAAGTACCTTGGCTTGTCCAAAAACCCTATCGTCGTAATCGATATAAGTAAAGAAGACGCTTTGGTTATGGTCAGTACGCAAGCGTTCACGAATACCATCCTGCTCTTTAATAGAGAGTCCAATCGGGCATTTCGTCACGAGGATGACATCGGCACGCTTTGTTCCGCTCCTGCCCTCACGAAGATTTCCCGTTGGCAGCATATAATCATCAGCGTATAAATCACCATAAGCTGTTAAGAGAATGTAAAATCCTGCCTTTACTTTTCGATGCTGATACGCATCATCCAGCAAAATCACATCCGGTTTTGGATTTAATTTCAGCAATTGTTCAATTCCATTTCTGCGATCCGCATCCACACCGACATAGATTTCGGGGAATTTCTGATGGTATTGGAATGGTTCATCGCCAAGGATTTCTGCATTGGCATTTGTATCGCCTAACACAAAACCTTTTGACTTCCGCTTATATCCCCTGCTTAAAACTGCCACTTTGTATTGTGCCGAAAGCAGGCGGATCAGGTATTCAATCTGTGGTGTTTTCCCCGTGCCGCCCACACTAAGGTTCCCGACGGCAATTACCGGTACGCCATAAGAAACTGATTTCAGCAACCCGATATCGTAAAGAAAATTCCTGATGCCGGTAATCCATCCATAAAGTATGGCAAACGGAAATAGTATTTTTCGCAGCAAATCCATTTCACGAAAGTAGAATATTTTATCTTTGGATACTTTAGTACGTTTTAAAATTATGCAGATAAAACAAATCCTTTCTGTCCTGGAAGAAATGGCACCACTCGCCTACGCCGAAGATTTTGACAATGTCGGGCTGCTCATAGGAGCCGCAGAAAACGAAGCTACAGGCGCACTTATCTGTCACGATGCGCTCGAAAGCGTGGTTGATGAAGCCGTTGCTAAAAATTGCAATCTCATCGTTTGCTTCCATCCGATACTATTTGCGGGGCTTAAGAAAATCACAGGCAAAAACTACGTTGAGCGCACTGTGATTAAGGCCATTAAAAACGATATTGCCATCTACGCAGTACATACGGCGCTGGACAACCACCAACAGGGCGTGAATAAAATCTTCTGTGACGCCTTAGGGTTGGTGAACACGAAGATTTTGGTACCAAAACAAAATTTCATCGGAAAACTCGTCACGTATACTGTTGCTGAAAACGCCGACAAAGTGCGCAATGCATTATTCGCTGCCGGCGCAGGAAGCATCGGAAACTATGAAAATTGCAGCTTCAACTCAGATGGTATCGGCACCTATCAGGGAAATGAAGACAGCAATCCTGTCATTGGCAAAAAAGGCGAACCGACGCGTACGCCCGAAATAAAAATCGAAGTCATTTTTGAAAAACACCTGGAATCCAAAATCCTGAAGACGCTTTTTGAAAACCATGTTTATGAAGAAGTCGCTTACGAAATCTATTCATTGGAAAACCACCACCAAAACATTGGTTTAGGTATGATTGGCGAATTGCAGACAACTTATAATGAGATGGATTTCCTGCATTTCGTAAAGGATAAAATGGGTGCCGACGGCATTCGCCACAGTGCTTTCCGCCATAAAAATGTACACAAAGTGGCCGTGCTTGGCGGCTCCGGAAGCTTTGCAATCGGGCATGCCATCCGCGCCGGCGCCGATGCATTCCTGACCGCTGACCTTAAATACCATCAGTTTTATGAAGCCGAAGGAAAGCTGCTTTTAGCCGATATCGGACATTTCGAAAGTGAGCGCTATACAAAAAATTATATTGTTGATTATCTTATCAAAAAAATGCCTAATTTTGCATTCATTTTATCAGAAGAAAATACAAATCCAGTTAAGTACTTATAATATATGGCGACTACAAAAGAATTGAGTGTTGAAGACAAGTTAAGGGCAATTTACGATTTACAGCTTATTGACTCCCGTATCGACGAAATCAGGAATGTAAGGGGGGAACTTCCTTTAGAAGTGGAAGATCTTGAAGATGAAGTTGCCGGGTTAAAATCTCGTTCTGAAAAATTGAAATCTGAACTTGATGTCATCGAAGACCAGATTAAAGCAAAGAAAAATGCCATCGATGAGCATAAAGAAGCCATCAAAAAGTATACAAAACAACAGGAAAGTGTCCGCAACAACAGGGAATTTAATTCTTTGACCAAAGAAGTGGAATTCCAGGAGCTTGAAATCCAATTGGCTGAAAAGCAAATTAAGGAAATGAAAGCGTCTATCGAATACAAAAAACAGATCGTTTCGCAATCTGCTGAGAAACTCGAGGAAAAACAAACACACCTGGACCATAAAAAGTCAGAGCTTGATGCAATCATGGCTGAAACTTCGAAAGAAGAAGCTTATCTTTCTCAAAAATCAGCTGAATACACTGCTTTAATCGAGGAAAGATTGTTGACTGCCTATAACAGGATCCGCAGCAGCGTAAGAAATGGTCTTGCAGTCGTTTCTATTGAAAGAGGCGCATCAGCGGGTTCGTTCTTTACAATCCCGCCACAGACACAAGTGGAAATTGCTTCAAGGAAAAAAATCATTACCGATGAGCATTCCGGAAGAATCTTAGTGGACAGTGCACTCGCTGACGAAGAAAAAGAAAAAATGGAAAAGCTTTTTGCCGATTTCCAATAAAAATTCAAACCTCCGGAAACGGGGGTTTTTTTATATGAAAAAATTAAAACTTTTTCTACTCACCAAGTCTATCGGAGGCTACATCAACTTCTTAAGCCTCGTCTATCCGAAAAAAGCACAACGACTGGCCTACCGCTTTTTCAGTGAACCGCGTACCGGAAAATTAAGCTCAGAAAATCTTCCGGAAGTATTGAAAAAAGCCAGAAAAAGAGAATTTCGTTTTGATAAATACACATTCCAAAGCTATTCGTGGCAAGGCAATGAGAACACCATCCTGCTCGTTCATGGCTGGGAAAGCAACGCTGCGCGCTGGGAAAAACTACTGAAATTCCTTCAAAAAACCGGCTGCACGGTGGTTGCGATTGATGCGCCGGCACATGGCATGACCAAGGAAAAGGAATTTAATGTCCCGCGATACGCCGAGTTCATTCGTGAGGCCGTCAGCGCATTCCAACCGAAAGCCATTATCGGCCATTCCATCGGCGGTGCTGCCACGATCTATCACCAGTATAAATTTCAGAACACTTCGATTAAAAAACTGGTGATTCTTGGTGCACCATCAGACTTACAGACCATCATCGATCAATACATTACCCTATTAAGCCTGAACAAACGGTCTGTATCGCTCCTTGAAAATCACTTAATCGCCCATTTCAACATGTCTGTTTCGGAATTCTCAGCAACAACATTCGCAAAAACACTTGAAATTGACGGATTGATTGTACACGATACCGGAGATGTTGTCGTCGCGTTTTCCGAGGCAGAGAAAATCGCCGGTTCCTGGAAAAACGCGCAGCTGATTGAGACTAAAGGACTGGGACACAGCCTGCACGATGACGCATTATACCAAAAGATTGTTGATTTTTTGGAAACATAATCCCTTACGAGACAAGCTCGGTATCTTTCATTTAAAGCTTTCGCTTTCAATTGGACAATACTGTTTCTTTTTATTTGCATGTGGTCCATAAAAAAGATGCCGCACTCCCAAACCTTCAGGACCGCGTTAAGGATTTTGTGTTCGATCCGCAAACCGTTTCCAAATTAAAATCCCTTTACTACCTTTGTCGGATGGAAGAAAACCTGAGACGCATCAATAAATTCATCGGCGAAACCGGATTTTGCTCGCGCCGTGAGGCCGACAAGCTGATTGAGGAAAAACGTGTAACCATTAATGGCGCGGTCGCTGAAATGGGTGCAAAAGTATCTTACGACGACGAAATCCGCATTGATGGAAAGCTAATCCGGGAGAAAAACCAGAAACCGATTTACCTCGCCTTCAACAAACCCGTTGGCATTGAGTGTACGACGAATCTCGAAGTACGCGAAAATATCGTCGATTACATCAACTATCCTACACGCATATTTCCAATCGGAAGGCTCGACAAAGCGAGTGAAGGCCTGATTTTCATGACCAATGACGGCGATATCGTCAATAAAATCCTGCGCGCACGCAACAACCACGAAAAAGAATATATCGTTACCGTAAACAAACCTATTACTGAACGTTTTGTGCAGCGTATGGGCAATGGTATCCCCATTCTGGACACCGTTACCCGGAAATGTCTCGTCGAAAAAATCGATAAATTTACGTTCCGGATTATCCTGACACAAGGATTAAACCGCCAGATCCGCCGCATGTGCGAATACCTCGACTATGAAGTCATCACGTTAAAAAGGATACGGATCATCAACATTACACTTGATGTCCCCGTAGGACGTTACAGAGACCTCTCTGAGGCGGAAATAACAGAACTGAACCAATTGATTGAGCCTTCCAGCAAGACTGAAGAAGCGAGTTTACCTAAGTTCTTTGAGAAGAAAGAATCAAGAGACAATAACCAAAAGATAACGCCTACAGAACGCAAACCGATCATCATTAAAAAAACGGAAACCACGCAAAATGATAATCAGCGGACCGTTTCAAATTCAAAATTTTCGCAGAAAAAACCGCTACCGAAAGTCGAATTTATAAAGAAAGACGACCCGAGATATAAAAAGAAAGACGATTACTAGAATCTTGCGCGACGCTGTTCCCTGGCGAGAAGCGTGTTTTTTAACAACATCGCAATGGTCATTGGTCCTACACCACCTGGAACCGGTGTAATATGCGACACTTTTTTGCTGACGTTCTCAAAATCAACGTCACCAGTGATCACATATCCCTTTTCCGCAGTTTCATCGGCAACCCGCGTGATACCCACATCAATGACTACGGCACCATCCTTCACCATTTCAGCTTTAAGGTAATTTGGCACTCCTAATGCCGTAATGATGATATCCGCCTGCGTGGTAATCTGAGCGATATTTTTGGTATAGCTGTGTGTTAGTGTAACCGTGGAATTACCAGGAAATCCCTTCCTGCCCATCAAAATACTCATTGGCCGCCCAACGATATGGCTTCTGCCAATTACAACAGTATGTTTTCCTTTCGTTTCAACATTATACCGTTCCAATAACTCCAAAATTCCAAACGGTGTTGCCGGAATAAAAGTCGTCATGTCCAGCGCCATTTTTCCGAAATTCTCGGGATGGAAGCCATCGACATCTTTGCTGGGATCAATAGCCATCAATACTTTTTGTGTATCAATCTGATCTGGCAAAGGCAACTGCACTATGAATCCATCGATAGCATCGTTTTCATTGAGTTCCTTGATTTTCTTCAACAATTCCGTTTCCGAGGTTGTGCTTGGCATGCGAACCATGGTCGACTCAAATCCAACGCGTTCGCAGGCTTTTACCTTGCTCCCGACATAGGTGAGGCTGGCGCCATCGTTTCCAACGATTACGGCGGCCAGATGGGGCACCTTTTCACCGCGCGCTTTCATGCCATCTACCTCCAATGTAATTTCTTTCTTAATTTCTTCCGAAGTTTTTTTGCCGTCTAGTAGTATCATCTTGTATTCGTTGGTTGCTTTGGTCAGATTATTTGTAAAAAGATTTAGGGCCTAAAGTTCGCATTGAACCTTAAACCCTAACTCGTTATTTCATTCCTTTCATGCCGCCCATCATTTTCATGAGGTTTTTACCTCCCGGGCCCTGCATCATTTTCATCATTTTGCTCATCTGGTCAAACTGTTTCATAAGCTGGTTGACCTCCTCAATCTTTCGTCCGGATCCTTTTGCAATCCTTGTTTTCCGCTTCATGTCGATGATGGCTGGCCGCTTTCTTTCTACCGGCGTCATTGAGTAAATTATGGCTTCAATATGCTTGAAAGCATCGTCTTCAATTTCAACATCTTTCATGGCCTTGGAAGCGCCGGGAATCATTCCCACGAGGTCTTTCATATTACCCATTTTCTTTACCTGCTGGATTTGGGTAAGGAAATCGTCAAAACCAAATTCATTCTTCGCGATTTTCTTTTGTAATTTTCTAGCTTCTTCTTCATTAAACTGCTCCTGTGCCCTTTCCACCAACGACACAACGTCACCCATTCCGAGAATCCGCTCTGCCATACGGCTGGGGTAAAACACGTCAATGGCTTCCATTTTTTCACCGGTACCGACAAACTTGATTGGTTTATTCACTACCGATTTAATGGTCAATGCCGCCCCACCTCTGGTATCACCGTCAAGCTTAGTAAGGATGACGCCATCAAAATTCAATCGATCGTTAAATGCTTTCGCAGTGTTCACCGCATCCTGTCCAGTCATCGAATCCACCACAAACAAAGTTTCCTGCGGATTTAAAGCCCGGTGCACATTGGCAATCTCCGTCATCATCTCCTCATCAACAGCAAGACGACCTGCGGTATCGACAATCACAACATTGTATCCTTTTTCCTTTGCATACTTGACTGCATTCTGAGCAATTTCTACAGGGTTGTTGTTGCCCAACTCGGAATATACTTCAACCCCAATTTGGTCTCCAACCACATGCAATTGGTTGATTGCCGCCGGACGATACACATCACACGCGACCAAAAGCGGCTTTTTATTCTTTTTTGTCTTAAGATAATTCGCTAATTTTCCTGAAAAGGTCGTTTTACCTGAACCTTGTAGTCCTGACATCAGGATTACTGTTGGCGCGCCCGATAGGTTAATTCCAGCAACATCGCCTCCCATCAATTCGGTCAGCTCGTCCTTAACAAGTTTTACGAGCAACTGTCCCGGTTGTAACGTTGTCAATACATCCTGGCCAATCGCTTTCTCTTTAACTGTAGTGGTAAAGTCTTTGGCAATTTTAAAGTTGACATCCGCATCAATCAGGGCGCGACGTACTTCTTTAAGGGTATCTGCAACGTTAATTTCCGTAATCTTTCCGTGTCCTTTCAGGATATGAAAAGCTTTATCGAGTTTCTCGCTTAAATTATCAAACATAATTTTATCATTAAAGGCGCAAAGATAGCGTAATCCTGTCGATCCTCAAAACAGCATGACCAACAAAAAAAACCGCTTCACACGTTTTTATCGATTTAAAAACAACAGCTATGAAAATTGTCATAAAAAACAAAAACCAGCCTTTAACCGAGGCTGGTTTTCAAAACAAACCAAAAAATATAAACTACTAATTAACGCACGTATTGATGTCGCCTTCGAGTTCGAACAAAATCTGGACTTCAGCCGCACTGAGCAGCCTGCTGTACACCCTGATATCATCGAGCGAACCTTTAAAGTTCCTTCCAAAATAGTAATCAAACACCTGTGAATTGACAAACATACCCTGCGGCGTTTGCGATGCTCCTATGAAATTACCATCACGATACAATTTTATCTTGGATTGAACACTGCCTGTTTCTACCGTCGCCACGAGATGATGCCAGCCGGCATTATCAGCATCGACATTCCAGGAACCATCCCAAACATTATAAATCTGCTGCAGATTCGTATAAAACAAGGGCCTGTTTAGGTCATAAACCGCGAGGCCAAAATCGTTCTGAGCGGCGGAAGTACCATCTGATTTTTCAAGCAAATGCTCAAAATCGGACGGGTTCGTGTTGTTCATCTTAAACCAAAGACTGAACGAAACCGGACCCTGCTCAATATTATTCCCTGTTGTCGACATTAACTTTAAATAGTCCAAAGGAGCACCAGAAAAAGACACTGCCCCGTGAGCATTTCCGTCACGATCCTCTGAAAAAACAGCAGGAAAATTGTCATTGCTCAAGGCGTATTGTCCGCTGATCAAATCCTTCGCCTCGTCCGCAATTGGCATATATATGATTAGGCTATCGGTCAGTATGCCGGGATTACCACAGGGAGTCTCCACCGGATTGCAAGTCTCTATCGCAGACTGCATCGCTGATAGGAACGCTGCATTATTCCCAATTTCTATTATATTTCCGCCAACAGTCACCTGCACCGGATAATCAATTGCATAATAATGATCCGCCTGCAGGCTGTCGAGAAAAGCAAGCAGCATACTGTCGTTGTCAAAAGTAAAAGTGTCAGCAACCTGAAAATTACTGTCGTAGCTAAAAACGGTTACCGGATACACAACCGAAAGGCACGGAATGGTGAGATTGGCTGGATTTCCTGCATCACATTCTGTTTTCCGCTGGTGCATTTCATTGGCATCATTTACAACCAACTGACTCCCGTCATTATAGACAATCGTGACCGGAAACACCAAACTGAAATGATCCTCACCTTCAAATCCGGCGATTGTTGCCTTTAATTCACCCAATGACGCCGCATCCGTAACGTCGACAAAATAATTGACCACATTTTGTCCCTGCCCTGAAGCAATATTCACTGTAAAAGGCATTTTAACGGAAAAGCACGAAGTACTGTCAATCACGTTATCCCCAGCAGTAGCTTCTGCAACACGCCGCAACAATGACGTCAGCTGCGAGTTGCTGCTCAGGTTCTGCGGGTTTTGCACCATTGCATTTTCATCCTCCTGGCACGCGATCGAAACTGCGGCAAAAGTTGAAATAAACAATATCCACGCAAAAATCCTTTTCATTAGTACGCATTAATTATTCACCAAACAGTTTTACCCAAAAAAACCCTACCATAAATATTTGGGATTATCAGCTTTCTTTTTTCAGGAGCTTATTCCGGCTGTATGCTATATCTTTTTTTTCAAAAAAAATGAAAAAAAAGGATGCCGCTTTCATCCGGGCTACTGCCTTCCCAAATTGAAAAATTTTCCGACAAGGAAAACCCAAGCGCAGAACGCTCAAAAAAACGCAATGAAAATTAGGGTAAATCAAAATTGAACTGTTATATACCATATTTTTGCTTTTCAAAGTAATTATTAAATGGACGAAACTAAAACTGCCGGTGTTTGCGAGGAACGGATTTTTTCCGCTTTCTTCCGGTCAAATATCAAAGCAGTCAGGAATTATCTGTTTTACAAATACGGGAATGAAGAACACGCCAATGACATCGCGCAGGATGCTTTTATAAAGCTTTGGGAAAATTGCAGGTCCGTGCCTTTTGAAAAAGCGAAGGCTTATGTCTACACGATTGCTAATAATGCGTCGCTTAATTTGGTAGCACACCAGAAGGTCGTTCTTAATTACTCCAAAAGTGCGGGCAAAAGCGGTATTTCTGAGGAAAGTCCGGACTATGTGATGGAGCATGATGAATTTGGTGAAAAGCTTAAGAAAGCCATTGCCAACCTCACCGATTCGCAACGGGAAGCATTCCTGCTGAATCGGATTGACGGAAAAAAATATTCCGAAATCGCCGAAATGCTCGGCATCGGCATAAAAGCTGTAGAAAAAAGAATCAGCGGCGCATTGGTATCGCTGAGAAAAGAAATAGATAACATTTAGATTATGGAGCAGGAACACGATTTAGCCAAATGGCTGGCCGGTGAAATGACGGAACAGGAACGGATCGCTTTTGAGAAAACGCCCGAGTTCAGTTCGTATGAAAAAATCGCGCGTTATTCGCAACAGCTGGAAACGCCTGGATTTGATCAGGACATGATGTATCAAAACGTCATTGCCGCGAAAAAGCCTAAAGTAATTTCCCTAAAAAGAAGTCACTTATTCCTACGTGTGGCAGCGGTGCTGGTTGTTGGCCTTGGGATATGGTTTGCCATGCGTCAGTCCACACCGGAGAAATTTTACGCAGATGCTGGAAAACAAACGGCTTTTGAGCTTCCGGATCACTCGGAAGTGATACTTAATGCAGGTTCTAATGCCGACTTTGACGGCGACGATTGGGCAGACCACCGCAAGCTGAATCTCAATGGCGAAGCATTTTTCAAAGTAGCTAAAGGAAAGAAATTCGACGTGATTACCACTGCCGGAACAGTGACTGTCGTAGGAACACAATTCAATGTCCGGTCCAGGGAAAATCGTTTTGAGGTTTCTTGTTTTGAAGGAAAAGTGCGCGTACAATGCGGCACAAATACCATCCTGATCACCAAAGGACAAAAAGTTGCTTTTGAAGATGGAAATGCTGTTGCAGTTCCGGCGAACACTGCCGAAAGGCCGGAATGGATGGATGGAGAAATGGCTTTCGCATATGAAAAACTCGACGGTATTGCGGCTGAAATGGAGCGTCAGTACAACATCAAAATAAAAATCGATCCAGGAGTAAGTCAAAATCAGACGTTCATCGGATTAATTCCATCCAACAGGTTGGACACCGCACTGGAAATTATCAGCAAAACTTTTGGGATTCACTATAAAAAGAACGGAAAATCAGAAATAATCCTGGAAAGGAATGATTAAAAAAAAAGGGCTGTTGGTATGCGCATTCTTTTTGATGTGTTGGGCATCAGTTTTCGCCCAGCAAAAACAGCCTTTGAAAACGATTTTCGGCGATATTGAGAAAGCGTATGGCGTTCACTTTAATTTCATAGAGGAAGAAGTCGCCAATGTGTCGATTTTCCCACCAAACCCGGCGTTACCGTTAGCAAAAAAAATTTTTTACCTTGAAAATCGCACCGATCTTCACTTTGAAGTTGTTGCAGGCGTCTACATCACCGTTTCCAAAAAGCCGGTAGTGGAAGTGCCACCTCCGGAAAAGGAAGTCAGGGTATCGCTTGATGAAGTGGCGGTTGAAAAATACCTCACCACTGGAATTTCTAAAAAGGCGGACGGAGCCTATTTGATTAAACCAAAAAAACTCGGAATCCTTCCCGGCCTTACCGACACCGACGTGTTACAGACCATGCAGCAGATTCCCGGAATCTACAGTGCAGATGAAACCGTTACCAACATCAACATCCGCGGTGGGACACACGATCAGAACCTCTTTCTGTGGAATGGGATCCGCATGTTTCAGACCGGGCACTTTTTCGGCCTGATTTCTGCTTTTAACCCAAACCTGAACGATAAGATTGAAATATTCAAGAACGGTACCTCGGCGTTCTATGGAGAGGGCGTCTCCGGAGTAGTCGCCATTACATCGGGTGCTGCAAAAACAGACAGCACGACCTGTATCAGCTCCAACCTGATCTGGGCCGGTTTTAACACAAAGTTGCGCATGTCTGATAAGGCGTTTTTTACAGTCTCGGCACGGCGATCCATGACTGATTTTTTTCGTTCTCCAACTTACAAGAAATATTACAATAGGATTTTCCAGAATACCGTGGTAACAGACCTGAACAATAATCAGGCTGTCGACTATCAAAACAATGAGGATTTTTATTTCTATGACCTTACGGCGCAGTATCACCACCAGGTTGGTGCCAAAAATGAATTGGACATCGCCACCATTGCCATCAGGAACTTATTGGATTTAAATGAAAGCACCACGACAGAAAACGGATTTGTTTCAAAAAACAGCACATTAGGGCAGCAAAATTTCGGCATAAACCTTTACTGGAAAACAAATTGGGACGACCGGAATACGACGATCGCTTCGTTTTATGCATCACACTACAATCTGGACTCACAATATGAAAACATCAACAACAGCCAGATTCAGAAACAGAAAAACAGCGTCAGCGACAATGGTCTGCGCGTTGAACACCGGCACCGGCTGCAGGATTTATGGTCTCTGAATGCGGGCTACCAATACATAGAGACCGGAGTCCGGAATGACGAGGAAATCAACAATCCCGCCTTTTTGAGATTCAATAAAAAAGTGGTGAGAACCCATGCACTGATTCTGGAGTCAGACTGGAAAGCGCCAAACAACCTTACGGGACTAAAAACGGGTCTGAGGAGCAATTACATCAAGGAATTCGATAAGTTCATCCTGGAGCCCAGACTACAATTTTACCATAGTTTTGACGGGCATTTTCGAATGACGATTTCGGCCGAACAAAAAAGCCAGACCGTATCCCAAGCCGTGGATTTACAGCAGGATTTCCTCGGAGTGGAAAAACGGCGCTGGGTCATTGCCGACAATTCCCAAATCCCTATTCAACGCAGCCGTCAGGCAGAAATTGGATTTACCTGGAAAAATAAGAAATGGCTCGTTACGTTCGATAACTTCATAAAAAAAGTGGATGGTATTTCTACCAGCGGCCAGTCTTTCCAAAACCAGCTGGAGTTTGTAAAACTTAATGGAAGTTATCGGGTTTATGGTACTGAACTGCTTGTGCAGCGAAACTTTGGCAAAGTCTACAGTTGGATGAGCTATAGCATTAACAACAACAAGTACAACTTCCCGGAATACATTCCGCCGAAATTCCCCAGCAATTATGAAATTGCCCACATGGTTTCAGGCGCGGTAATCTATGACTGGCGGCAGTTCAAAACGGCTCTCGGTGCAAAATGGTACACTGGCAGGGCCGAAACTACGCCAATCAGTACCACACTAACTCCTAACCAACCTGGGATTATTTACAACAACCCAAACAATGAGCGTCTTGGCAACTTTTTTCAGGTGAATCTATCGGTTTCCTACCAGTGGAAAGTTTTTAAAAAGGGAAATTTTGAAGCGAGTTTTGCGGTACTAAACCTTTTAAACAAACACAATATCATCAACCGATATTATCGTGTAAATACTGAAACCAACAGTGCGGAAAGCGTCAATACCTACGCTTTGGGACGTACGCCAAACTTAAGCCTGAAGCTGCAGATCTAAAATTGGAAATAGATAAAGGGCTGCGTTCCGCTGGTCGATGTGGCGTATACTACCCAAAAGGCAAGCGCCAATACGAAGGCTTTTCCGATGATCGGCAGTCTGTCAAATGACGATTTCATCAAACCGGTAACCGGCGCGGGGAGAAAATGCCAAAGGTATCCGATCAGCATCACCAGAAATACATTCTTGTACCCCATAATGATTGTTGCCCATTCATTCAGATGGAAATTAAGATTTCCGATCATGCCAATGACGTCAAATGCAGTCGCGAAATCCCTTGCCCGGAAAAATATCCAGCAAAACGCAACAAAATGAAAAGTGATAATCACGGAGACAAATGTCCATAATCCTTTGCCGAAAGTTTTTGTTTCCGATCGTTTTGAAGGAAAATATTCTGAGAAAATCTTATTCACTGCCAACGCCATTCCGTGTAAAGCACCCCAGATGATAAAGCGGAAACTTGGTCCGTGCCATAAACCGCCCAGTAACATGGTCGTCATTAAGTTGACATTCGTAAATAATGTTCGCTTCTTGTCTTTTGCCAGCAGAAAAGTCAGTATAAATACAAAAAGTGATGCCAATGAAACATACAGCGGAATCATGCTAGTGGCGCTATACACCACCCCGAAAGTAATCAGGCCACCAAAGAACAGGCAGGGAAACAAAAACCCACCGAACGATCCCCTTCGGTTTCCTCCTACTGAGATGTAAAGGTAATCACGCAGCCAGGTGGAGAGCGAAATATGCCATCTTCTCCAGAACTCGGTGATGGAAGCCGATTTATAAGGCGTTCTGAAGTTCACCGACAACTTAAATCCCATCAATAGCGCAATCCCGATGGCCATATCCGAGTATCCTGAGAAATCACAATAAATCTGAATAGTATAGCCATAAGAAGCCATAAGATTTTCAAATGCAGTGTAGCTTTTCGGTGCGTCAAAAACACGGTCGACAAAATTCAGGGAAATGTAATCTGAGATAAATGTCTTCTTAATCAAGCCCCCGATGATTAGGAACAATGCGTTGTTGACGTCTTCCCTGGACAGCCGCAATTTAGCGTAAATCTGAGGGATAAATTCAGACGCACGAACGATAGGGCCTGCTACCAGTTGTGGAAAAAATGACACGAAGAACATATAGTCAAGGATGTTTTTCGTTGGTTTGAGTTCACGTCGGTAAATGTCAATGATGTAGCTCATCGACTGGAAGGTATAAAATGAAATACCCACCGGCAAAATGATCTCATGAAATTTCAAATGCCCGTCAAAAAGTCCGTTATAGTTTTCGATCAGGAAGTTCGTGTATTTAAAATACCCTAAAAAGCATAGATTGAGTACGACACTGAGTACGAGGTAAAATTTGCGGTAGCTTTCAAGGACTTCGTCATAAAGCAACTTCGCCAGATTGTAGTCTACCACTCCTGAGAACAGCAGCAATACGAAATACACACCGCTGGATTTGTAATAAAAAAACAGCGAAAACAGAAATACGTACAAATTCCGCAGCGCATGCGTCTTTGCCTTGGTTGTCAGGATATAAACGGGATAAAAGACCAGGAAAAGTCCAAGGAACAAAGCCGTATTAAACAGAATTGGATGTTTCTTATCATACGTGAACCAGGTTTGAACCTGTTCCATAGTGAACTCACCAAAGATCGTTGTTATCCAGTGCTGAATCTCTCCCACGCCTAATTATTGTTTAGTTTTTTTATAATTCGAAAAAGTTCCCAAAATCGCTTCCGTTAGCAGGTCACCCTGTTTTTCATAACCCGCTTTAGAATAATGCACGCGATCTCCTGCCATAAGTCCCTGTCTGTAATTCCTGCTAACGCCGTAAAGCCCTCCCAACTGTGCATACATATCCCAAACCGCATAATTGTCATCGGTGGCAACATTCAGGATTTTTTGTGCATAGTCTGCCACATAGACATTCGGGATTTTCCGTTTGAACATCGAGGGTGAAGGGGTAGCAACCAATATGTCCGCACCAGTTTCCTGTGCGCGCACATTTTGCATAAACAGTTCGAGCTGTTTCATATAATCTTCAGAGCGCATCTTGTCAAAAGATTCATTGGTTCCCAATGCCACAATAATCAGATCTGGCTGTAATGCCTTCAACTGTTCAAAAAACATAGGGTATTTGTTGTAGTCTGAAAGCTTGGCGCCATTCACACCGATATTGTGATAGACAATCCCGGGATCATTGTTCTCCAGCACAATCCCATTTAGCGTATAAGAATCCTGATTTTTACCTGGAAGCAGGTAAATTTTTTCGAGCTTTTCCTGCGTGATGTAAAAATGGGTATCATTGTCTGCCAGCAAAGGGAGCGGAATAAACTCGGAACGCTCCACCCGCTTCTTCTGCATTTCGTCGGTAGGGATTTTAAGTGTTTTTCCAGCGCGTATGCGGTCCGATCTAAGTCCGTTGGCCCGCTTCAGTTGAGAAATTGAAACATTGTATTTATCAGCGATGATTGACAGGGCCTCACCATTTTTAATCTTGTGCGTGATGCTTTTCGGAACGTTCGACTCGAGCGTGATGGTCCGCTTTGCAGTTGCGATGTTAAAGCTATTGCTATTATTTGGGGTAATAATCTTAATCGTATTGAAAAAATTACTTTCTTCTTTCGCATTGATTTCAACAGCAAAATCGTCGCTTTTTGAAGTCAGTGCGATGCCGCTTAGCCCCACCCTGCTGCCGTTGACAGGGGAAACGATGCGGTAACTTTCCCAGCGTTCGTTAGAAGAAAACCGAACATCCCATGAACCATTAGTCCGCGCCAGCGAATGCGGAAAGATTAATCCACGCCCTCCATTTCCAAACGCCTCCTGAAGTGATTCGCGCACGCGATTGGTGATTAAATCGGCCTGAATATGGGAATCGCCGATGTGCACGATATTGATCTTGCCGGTGTGGCTTTTATCGAGCTTGTATAATTTCTCGAGAAAAGACGCGATTGCCATCGGGTTTTGAATGCCGTTCTCGGGAATGATTATGGGAATGGTGTCGACTTCCACCGAATCGGTTTCCACCAGGGTAGAGTCAGCGACCTGCCCCCTCATCTGCGGAAGCGCAAACAGGAAAAATACCAGCAAGAGCAGCTTATTCTTCATCGTCAGGATTTGCGTTATCAGGAGCGATGCTGTCGATTGGATGCTCATCGGATTCAGCTTTTCCCTCTGTGCTTTTCCTCAACTGCTTGAATTGCTCATATCCTGCATTTAATTGGCTATACAACATCGCAGCCACTTTTTTTGCACCGCGAAAATTAAAATGGGTATAGTCCTTATTGGCCATCGCTGGTTCTTCCTCAACCCATTTGACCATAGACCCGTCGCCGCCCATCAAAGTATACAGATTCACAAATCCCGAAGCCGTTTTAAGCGCATAATGCTTCTGGGCATTGCTCAGTGGCACGACAGCCGAATCTGTTTTCATTTCGGTGTCATATTTCGTAGCCTTATCCGCCGTGGAAATGATCAGGATGGAAACCCCGGGAAAGCACTCGCGAAGGCGATTTACCGTACGGGTCATGCTTTTCTCGTACCAATTGTAATTTTTGGTACCATAGTTCAGAACATTGGTTCCATAGTGCAATACGATAAGGTCATAATTCAATTTCTTCTGAAACGCCTTCATCAATGATACATCGAAATTAGAAATGGGAATACCTGAATTGCCGCGTTGGGAAAAGTTGTCAATGTGAACCCCTTTACCATCGTCAAAATTAAACCCATAAACCGGAATTGACCTTGCCGATTTAAAGTCAACCTTTACCGATTTCAAGCCATTTTGCGAAAGGTTGAGCGTATTCAATAAATTGTCGGTAACAAGTTTTTTACGAAGCGTATCTTTCCCTACAACATAACTGATTTCGCCTTTTTTATTTTCTGAACTTCCGTAGAATAATGTCGGATTGTCGAGCTGGGTGGTGTATTTACCGCTTTTGTATTTCACCCATGCGATGTGGTTGGTATCATTGGCAAAAAATACGTGTCCATTGATTCCGAAAGGCCGTGCAGGATTTTTAACATTCAGGTAAGACTGCATCTTCCAGTTTGAAGAAAACTCATGAATTACTGAACTGCGTGAGGCCGCGGACTCTGACGTTATCGCTACAAAACCTACACCTTTTCCGCCATACTTATGCTGAAAATTGTTCCGCAAATCCTGAACAATCATATCGCCGTCAGTCATGGAGTCGCCGAAGTAGGCAATCCGCACATTGCCGTTTTGGGCGGTTTCGAGCTGGTACAACTTTTCGTAAAATGAAATCAGGTATTGGTTTCCCTTGTAATCTTCATATTGCTCTTCGGGGAACTTTATGCCGTTTGTCGCGTAATAGGTTATCGGCTGGTTGCCTAAGGTGTCACCTATACCCGCTTGTGCGGAATCTTTTTCCGCCTCAAACGCATCAATCAGCATGCTGTCAATAAGCACATTTTTAGTCGCGCCGGCCTTTTCCGAAAAGATGCGCTTCGGCAGCACACGTTTCACGCCCAAAAAGAACACAGCTGACAGCAAAACGATCAGGAAAGAACGAAAGAAATACGATTTCGGAGCACTCACAAAAAAGAAATTGTTATAAATTTAATTACATACGTTCCGGAACTTCAATCCCGAGCAACCTAAATGCAGATGCAATGGTTTCGGCAACTTTTTTTGAAAGCTGGACACGGAAGGTTTTTTGCGTAATATCATCTGTTCCCAATATCGGGACAGCCTGATAAAAAGAGTTGTATTCTTTAACCAATTCATAGGTGTAGTTCGCAATCAGGGCCGGGCTGTTTGTTTCAGCGGCGCTTGTGATGATTTCAGGATACTGTTCGAGCAATTTGATTAACTCCTTTTCTTTCGGATCAAGTGCATAATTACCGACGGGTCCTGAGAAGTCAAAACCTGCTTTCCTGATAATCGATTGAATACGTGCATAAGTATATTGGATGAATGGACCGGTGTTTCCTGCAAAATCTACTGACTCTTCCGGATTAAAAAGGATGCGTTTTTTAGGGTCAACCTTTAGGATATAGTACTTTAACGCACCCAGGCCAATTATCTTATATAGCTTTTGTTTTTCTTCATCAGAGTAGCCTTCGAGTTTCCCAAGTTCCTCTGAAATCTTTGCTGCAGTGTGCACCATGTCGGCCATAAGATCATCGGCATCGACCACGGTCCCTTCACGGCTTTTCATTTTACCCGATGGCAAATCCACCATACCATAAGACAAATGGTACAGCGATTCCGCCCATTCAAAACCTAATTTTTTAAGGATCAGGAACAGCACTTTAAAGTGATAATCCTGTTCATTACCGACGGTGTAGACCATACCGCCTACGTCCGGAAAATCTTTAACACGCTGGATTGCTGTCCCGATATCCTGTGTCATATATACTGCGGTCCCGTCAGCACGAAGGACAATTTTTCGGTCAAGGCCTTCCTCAGTAAGGTCAATCCATACCGATCCATCTGGGTCTTTTTCGAAAATCCCTTTTTCAAGACCAAACTGGACCACTTCCTTACCTAATAAATAGGTATCGCTTTCGTAGTAGTTTTTATCGAAACTAACGCCAAGGTTATGATAGGTTTCAGCAAAGCCGTCATAAACCCACTGGTTCATGGTATTCCAAAGGCGCAAGACAGCCTCATCGCCGGCCTCCCAGGCGAGAAGCATCTGCTGTGCCTCAAGCATAATTGGTGCTTTCTTTTTTGCCTCTTCTTCGCTGAGTCCATCCGCGACCAATTCAGCAACCTGATTTTTATATTCTTTGTCAAAGGCCACATAAAAATTACCGACGACTTTATCTCCTTTCAAACCTGATGAATCAGGCGTCTGGTATTTTCCAAATTTCTCCCACGCCACCATCGATTTACAGATGTGGATACCGCGATCGTTTACGATCTGGGTTTTGTAGACTTTCTTTCCTGACGCTTCAATGATCTGAGCCACCGCATAGCCTAACAGGATGTTGCGGACGTGCCCCAGGTGTAAAGGCTTATTGGTATTTGGTGAAGAATATTCAACCATGACCGCCTTGGCATGCTGTTCGGGATTTTTGAACCCAAAACGCGCGTCATCTTTCATGCCATTAAAGAAGTCCACATAATATGAATCATCAATCACAATGTTTAAAAAACCCGAGACCACATTAAATTGCCTGACTAGATCAGTGTTCGCGACAAGATAATTACCAATTTCATTCCCGAGGTAGGGTAAACTACTCTTCAATTGTTTTAGCAGAGGAAAGAGAACCATGGTGACGTCGCCACTGAAATCCTTCCTGGTAGCCTGGAATTCGATTTTATCGATGTTTGCATCAAATAAAACGTGAATAGCTTCCTTGATTTTTTGGCTTAAAATATTTTGTAAATCCATGGGTTTCAAATTTGAAAGCGCAAAGATAAATGTAATTCCGAAAACGCGTCATAAAAGTTGGTAAAATACCGTCGGAAAGCCCGCGAATGTTAAAAAATAGTGCAATCATGTGCATTATTTTCAGAGACGCGGATTTCGTTAACACGATTTTAGCATTTTTTAGAATTATTTATAAAATTATTGTTATGTTTGTTTCCTTAAAATTTATAATGTGGTTATGAAAAAAAGTTTATTTTTTATGATGTTATTGGCATCGTTTGCTGGGTTTTCACAAGCGATAACAGTCAACACAACGACTTACACTCCATCACAACTTGTCAATGATGTGTTGATTAATTCTCCGTGTACCAGCGGTCAGAATGTTGTGGCAACAACTGGAACTAATTTCGGTTCAGTCAATGGAATAGGGTATTTCCAGAATGTAAGCAGCAATCCCAATTTTCCATTTACAAATGGTGTGGTATTGTCTACAGGGGATGTTACCAAAATTCCGGGAGTAAATCCAGCTACACCAAATACCACGACTTTGAGCGACGGTAACGCGGCATGGACGGGAGATACAGATCTCCAAAGTATACTGCTTTCACAATCAGGAATCACGTTTAATTCAACGAATGCAACTTCACTGGAATTCCAGTTCACTCCGATTTCTGCAAATTTCAGTTTTGACTTTGTCTTTGCGTCTGAGGAATACGGATTACTACAATGTAACTTCTCTGATGCATTCGCATTTATCCTTACCGATTTAACTGACAACACCACCACAAATCTTGCGGTTGTTGCAGGAAATCAGCCTATTTCGGTAGCAACAATCAGGGATGCTTTATACAACAACAACTGCCCTTCGGTAAATCCTGGATTTTTTGGAGCATATAACGGATCGGGATTTGGACCGGCAATAAACTTTAATGGTCAAACCATCAAGATGACCGCCTCGGCAGTAGTTGACGTAACCCACGTTTACAAAATAAAACTCGTTATTGCGGATGGTGTAGATTCTAATAACATCCCAAGCCCGTTATACGACTCTGCGGTGTTTTTAGGTGCAAATACCTTTAACATCGGAACGGAGGTTTTAGGTATTGATTATGTTCCGGCGAATGCTACTGCTGCAACACCAAGAGATGCGATATGCCCAGGTGGCTTAATGCCTACTTTAGGACCGGTGTCGCCTATTCCCGGCACACCAACCTATTCATGGTTTGTGGATGGTGTGGACATTAATGTTCATACAGCAACATTGAATTTAAATGCGCTTGCCTACAATTCAACACATACCTATACGCTTGTATATACAAGACAGAATTGCGACCCTATTTCCGATAATATTATCGTGGAAGTATATTCTCCTTTAAATGCGCCACAGCCTGCGGATTTATTTAAGTCTTGTGAGACTGGTGCTACGACCCACAGTTTTGATTTGTCGCAAAACACTACGCTCCTGATGGCGAGTTTGCCAAGTGATGCTATTATTACGTACCATGCATCGCAAGGTGAGGCCAATTCGGGAAACAACCCGTTGGCGATACCTTACACGATTACACACGCGCAAGCCCTCGCCGGCGTTACCGTCTTTGCAAGGATTAAGCTTCCAACAGCGCCTTGTTATGAAACAAAATCATTTCTTGTAAAATACGTTAATGATCCTGTAGTTAATGTTCCTGCTGTAGATCCAGCCAATACGAAGTGCGCTATCAACTATCCTGTATTGCCTCCGAAAGCAGTGTTCAACCTGACTAGCATGACCAATGCGATATTAGGCTCACAAACACCGGCAAATGCTTATGTACTTAAGTTTTACAGTTCATATGCGAACGCAGTAACTGGTGGAGCAACTGGATTGGTGACCAATCCAGCAAACTTCAATACTGCGTCAAGAGACTTTTTTGTGCGGGTAGAAATTAACGGTAACCCTAGTTGTTTTGCAGTTACTCCAACAAATATCCCTACATTTTCGGTAGTGGTTACTCCTAAGGCGCACATCGACGAACCATCTGATGTACTTATTTGCAGCACCAGTACCGGCTATCAACTTCCTGCTTTAACCGATGCTACTGCTGGTTACTTCCCACAGGACAACGGTATGGGTAACCAATTGGACACACCTGCAGAAACGCTAATTAATACAACCAAGACAATTTATGTTTACAATAACCCGGGTGGCGGATTTTGTTCGAACAAATCTTCTTTTGACATTGTTAAAGCCAATTTAAATACGCTAACCCAGGACATTCCTACCACTCCTATTTGTTCAAGTTATACGCTACCAACATTAGATTATGGTGTATTCGTTGCCAATAATGCGCCTCCAAGTAGCACAAATCCTGACATCACAGGCCAAACAATTACGACCACCACGACAGTATATGTTTGGGTAGACTCGGAAGGGCTATCGCCTGCGTGTTCTGAGTCGAAACCTGTTACCATAAACATTACCCCTTTCGTACCAATATTGCAATCTGATTATCCAAACCGATTCGACTGTACTTCGTATATATTAGGTACTAATATGCCTGTTAATCCCCAGCTTACTTATTGGACAGGACCAAACCAGACAGGAGTTCAAAAGTTTTTTGGAAACCCGATTAATGCAAATACGACAATTTATGTGCACCAGGCATCTGGTACCTGTACTAATGATGATGTTTCGTTCCAGGTTTTAATTGGAAACAGCAATATTGTTGTTCCAGGGACACAAAACAGATGTAGTGTCTGGCAATTACCTGCCCAGACTGTCGCTGAATACCATACTGCAAGTTTTGCAAATGGTGGCGGAACATTGTTGCCTAGTGGTTTTTCTTACACGCAGGTTGGACAATCGACATTATATCTCTATGTACCTGGCCAGCCATGTACTTACAACAACACGATCCAGGTAAACATAACTTTAGCGCCAATCGATCCAATTGCAGATGTTCCTGCCCAATGCGACTATTACGTGCTTCCAACTACGCAGACTCATATCGGAGACTATTATGAGGGTACGTTTCCAAACGGAGTTAAAGTAGCCGATCAAACCAACTCTACCAATTATGTAGTTACCGGAGCGGGTGTGCACAACATGTATTTTGCTCAGTTTTTCAACAACCAGTGTTCGGTTTTTGAAAATTTTACAGTAACGATTAATGATACCCCAATTGTAGATTCTTTTGGAGATTTCTCTGCGGAATGTAATACAACTACTTTTACCCTGCCTCCATTGAGCAATCCAAGTGCCTATTACAATCAGCCCGGAGGTGTGGATCCAATTGCTGGTAATACTATTACCCAACTGACATCAGGTGTTCGTCCGATTTACATATTTCAAGCTGGTGCTACACCCGGAACCTGTGACGCGGAAAGCTCGTTTGAGGTAACCTTCAGTATTGTTAATGTCAACGATGTAGACAATATCTATGTTTGTGATACTGATTATATACTTCCTGCCATTGATGGCCCTGGGGATTATTATGATGCGCCTTTCGGTCCTGCTGGAACGGGTAATAAGCTCACGCCACCGGTACACGTAATCAACAACAGCGGAACGACGCAGACAACTACATTCTACGTTTACGCTGATGATGGAAATCCTGTACCATGTAGGGACGAAACTTCGTTTACCGTAACGCAATATGTACAGCCAACATTTAACGCACCATCGCCAATTGTTACCTGCCAGTCCTATGTGCTGCCTCCATACAGTGATTTCTTGACTGTTCCGGCAGGTGCTGTAAACCACTATTATAGTGCTCCAAATAGCGGAGGCCCTGAGTTGTTCCCTGGTGCAACGTTAACTGCTTCGCAAACCCTTTATGTTTCAGCTGCGATTATTACTCCTGAAAACACTGAGGCTTGTCCAATTGAGCAGCCGTGGTCCATTAACATCACACCAAATCCCGTAATCGACCCTGCAGTAAGCGATTTAAGCGGTTGCGACCAGGTCGTATTACCCACTTTGACAACCGGTATCTATTACAGTGACCCAGGTTACACCAATCAAATTACAAACCTGACACTTACCAGTTCTCAAACGGTATATGTTCAGGCAGTAAGTGCTGCAAATTCAAGCTGTACTGCTACCGCTAGTTTTGACGTTACAGTTACACCTTCTCCACAGTTGACAATATCAACACCTGTTGTTGACGTATGTGATTCATACACAATACCGCAATACAACGATGCCATTTTTGCAACACCGTCGGGTGCTGTAGATCGTTTCTTCCTTTCGTCAGGAACGGAAGTATTTCCTGGAGCGACCATCACGACTTCTGATGTAATTACGGTAGAAGCACATAATGGTACTTGTTCGGATTCTGAAACACTAACCGTGAACATTTCTGTAACACCTGTTTTGGCAGCCGTGACCGACCTTAGCGGATGTGACCAAGTACAATTGCCAGTTCTTACAGTAGGGAATTATTATAATGACCCCGGTCATACATCATTGATAACCAATACACTACTTACAGCAAGTCAGACCGTATATGTATATGCAGAAAGCCCTACCAATGCGAACTGCTCTGATTCCGATGATTTTGAGGTAACAATAACCAATACACCAGTGCTTGACCCTGCGGACATTGCAGATGTTTACGCTTGCGACCAGTACGTACTGCCTGCACTGAACACACCTGGTGCCGGATATTTTACCGGTGCTAACGGATCAGGAACCCCAATTGCAGCAGGTACCGTATACACTTCGAATGCACTAATTTACGTACACGCAGCAAACGGAACCTGTACAGCTGGTGACGATAAATTAATCAGCATCTATAAAGTGGACCAGTTTACAGACTACAATGGCTGTGCGCCGTATGTGTTGCAACCACTTACTGCTCCAAATGCAAATTATTATACTGGGTCAAATGGGTCAGGTACGGTACTTCCGGTAGGCACACCGATTACGACAACACAGATCATTTACGTTTATGGTACCTCAGCACAAGGAAGCTGTTCCAGTCAGACTTCGTTCACTGTAACCAAACTTGCTGATGCTGTTGCAAATCCTGTTACAGATCAAACATTGACAACTGTTTGTGATAACGATGCAAACCCGGATGATTTCGTAACACCAATTGATTTGGATGCTTTTACTGCTACAGTGCTAGGCTCACAAAATCCTGCGGATTTTACAGTGAAATATTACCCAACATCGATTGATGCGGATTACGAAACTAATCAAATCGCAACAGATGGTACTACCGGCGTAGATAGCGCTATCAATCCAGTTTGGGCACGTATCCAAAATGCAACCGGATGCCATGCGGAGGTAGAAATACTTGTCAACGTTGTACCAAAACCACATATTGATGCAGATTTAACCGGAACAGTTTGTATTGATCCTGATACTGGTGAAGTAACGGACGCTTATATCGAGAGCGGCTATCCAGGTGGTAGCGGACCAGGTTCTTACAGCTTCTTATGGTCTGACGATGCTGGAAATCCAGTAGCGACCACGCCAAACCTGCAAACGGGTGTTGCAGGGAACTACACGCTTGTTATCCGTGCGAATGGTGTCAATACATGTGAATCTGACCCAATCAATGTGGTAATTATTCAGTCTGCAAGACCTGCCAGCGTATCCGTTACGACAATAGGATGGTTTACAGAAAGCCAGACGATTACCGTAGACGCCGTTCCATATATCGGAAACGACAAATCAAACTTCAGGTATTCTCTGGACGGACAAACCCCACAAACTGAAGCTACTTTTACAGACGTCCCTTCGGGTGTTCACGAAATTGTTGTAAGTGACATCAACGGTTGTGGTGCAACACCAGCGCCATTCTCTGTAGAATTGGTTAGCAGCCCGCCATACTTTACGCCAAACGGTGACGGAGTTAACGATATCTGGAAACTCAGTGGAATGGCAAACATCCCTGCAGGTTCTGTTTCTGAAATTCAGCTTTACGACCGCTATGGAAAATTAATTGTACAACTTACATCCCAAGGCCCAGGATGGGATGGAACACTAAACGGCCAACCACTTCCTGCTTCCGATTATTGGTTTAGTTTGAAATATGTTGATTCTTTAGGAGTTCCTAAAGAGTACAAATCTCACTTCTCACTAGTCAGATAATACATTTGTTATCAAATACTTAAAAGCTTCCTCTCGGGGAAGCTTTTTTTATTTAAAGAAACAGGCATAAAAAAAGGCCTTCCTATGTAACAATAACCTGCCTAACATGTCTAACCCCCTGTTTTCAATAGTCATCATCAAAACAAACTAGAATGAATTTTAAAATTACCCTTATTTTTTTCATTACAGGCCTATTTTCAATGCAAGCCCAAAATCAAGGATCAGTAACCGGAAAGGTCACCGACAAAACCACCAACGCTCCCGTTTCTTATGCCACTATCGTCATTAAGGCCGACGATAAAGTCACAACCGGAGGAATCACGGACGACAATGGAAACTTCGAAATCAAAAACCTCGAATTACGAAAATACAAAGTAGACATCCAGTTTATCGGCTATAAGACTTACACAACCGATATTGAACTCTCAGCAACACAGAAAACAATTAGCCTTAATAAAATCCAGCTGGAAGAAGAAAGCACCCAACTGGAAGGCGTTACCGTGGTAGCAGAACGTTCCACCGTAGAACAAAAAATTGACCGTAAGGTAATCAATGTAGGACGTGACCTCACGACTGCGGGCGCAACCGCATCTGACATCATGAGTAATATTCCTTCTGTAAATGTTGACCAGGACGGAAAAATATCGCTTCGCGGAAACCAAAACGTACGCGTACTCGTCGACGGTAGACCTACAAACATCGACGCCGCCCAACTCCTAAAGCAAATACCATCAACTTCAATCAAAAAAATTGAGTTGATTACAAATCCAAGCGCGAAATACAATCCTGAGGGAATGTCTGGAATCATAAACATCGTTTTGCATAAAAACGCAAATGATGGCTTCAATGCCAGCGTAAACACCGGAGCTACATTTGCTACAACTCCAAAATCCAATAGCTCCATCGACATGAATTACAGAACCGGGAAAATCAATTTTTTCGGAACATACGGAAATAACTTTGGATACCAATTCAACAACGGACTTGTAAAACGGGAGGATGAAAACTCCAGCCAGGTTTTTGACATCAAAAACGACAATAAGTCACATTTGTATAAAATTGGAATCGATTTCTATATCAATGACCGGAACACCATTTCGGCTTATACAAACCAAAACATCTTTATGGGAGACGGATACATCCATACGGACAACCTATTCCCTACTCCGGGCACTGATTTCCAATCTGATGACCATTATAGGAACGACAACGATAACAGTGCGTACAACCTCGCATACAAACACTTGTTTAAAAAAGAAGGGCATACTTTAGATATCGAAGCGAATCACAACTGGTCAAAGGACAAACAACTGGGTACATTTGACCGTTCCGGAAACACCCCTTCCGCAGATTACAATGACCAAAGAACCCAAAGACGTAAAAATTCTACGATCAATGTGGATTATGTCAATCCATTAAATGAAAAGACAACACTGGAACTTGGTACAGAGGCCAGGCTGATCAGGACCGACAACGACTACTTCACCAACCAAACCGGAGAACTACCTTATATTAAATTTCTTTACGATATAGACCTGTTTTCTGCCTATGCGACGTTTGGCCAAAGATTTAAAAAAATCAGCTACCAACTTGGCGCACGTCTTGAAAGTTACAAAGTACAAGCCACAAATAACGGTGCCAAGGCTTATGAGGATGACTATTTTACAATATATCCTTCTGCCTATTTTACGTACCAGCTCAGCGATAAAAACAGCTTTCAGTTAAGCTACAGCCGACGGGTAGACAGGCCAAGCCTCGAACAGACTTCACCAATCCGGGAATTCAGCACCGTAAGGTTTAAATCTGTCGGAAATCCGGAACTCGATCCGCAGTTCACCAATTCAATGGAACTTAACTACACCCGGGTACTCGAAAAAGGATCTATCTCGGCAGGTGTATTCTACCGTATCATCAACGACGAAATCAGCAGAATCCTGATTCCGGACCCGGATAACAACCAGAACCAAATTATGCTTTTTGATAATTTTGATAACAATACCTCTTACGGTTTTGAATTGTCTTCAAATTACAAAGTCAACAAATGGTGGGATATGCAGCCAGCAATCGATTTCTCGAGCATCACCCAAAAAGGAATTGTCTCGATCTTCAACCAGACCATAAACGACTTTGAATCGGTACAGACGGAAATTACAGCCAATGCTTTCAACGCAAGGCTGAACAGCAATTTTAAGGCGACGAAAAAGCTAAGTTTCCTGATTTTCGGCTTCTACCGCGGCGGCGTAAATGGCATCCAATTTAATGGCAAGGAAATGTATAAAGTGGACGCCGGCGCCCGTTACAGTTTCCTAAACAACAAGGCATCGTTGAGCCTGCGTTTCAACGATATGTTCAATACCATGAAGTTTGCCTTTGAAGGTGACAATCCTTACCCGCAAACAGGACAATTTACCTGGGAAAGCCAGTCGCTGTATGTAAACTTTAACTTCATGTTCGGCGCCGGAAAAAATAGGGCATTACAACGCAAATACAGGGAAGACAATACTAAACAGGGTGGCGGCGGACTATTCTAATCTTCATTTTGAAATTATAAAAAACCCCGAAATAACGTTTCGGGGTTTTTTATTTGTTCTCATTCGAAGTTGTTTAGGCTGTCCGCTAAAACAGGCGAAGACGACTTGCCAAAACTGCGGCTAAAGAATCAGGGAAAAGCGTGCACCTGCTGTCCGGGATGGCACAATCTGGATTTAACTGATTACCACCTTATAATCACACTTCCCCATGTAAATCCACTTCCAAACGCCGCCAATACAACAAGGTCTCCCGATTGTATTTTACCGAGTTCCCATGCTTCTGTCAGTGCAATCGGGATTGAAGCAGCGGTAGTATTGCCGTAACGTTGTATGTTGTTGTATACCTGATCATCACCAAGCTGAAACTTTTGCTGTATAAACTGTGATATCCTCAGGTTCGCCTGATGCGGAATCAGCATATTAATATCCGAAACGGAAAGGTTATTCTTCAGCAGGCCTTCATTGATAACCTCCGTAAAGCGAACCACAGCATTCTTAAACACAAATTGTCCGTTCATGTGTGGATAGTAACTTTCGTCGTTCGGATCGTTGTCAGCAAGGATATCCGTCACCCAACGCGATCCCATCCCAGGCGCATCGAGAAACAGCTCTTCAGCATAAGCGCCTTCAGCATGCAGGTGTGTAGACAAGATTCCTTTATTCGGATCTTCTTCCCTGCTTAAAACTGCCGCACCTGCCCCATCGCCGAAAATCACTGAAACACCTCGTCCCCGCGTAGTCATATCCAATCCCACAGAATGCACTTCCGATCCAATCACCAGGATATTTTTATACATTCCGGTCTTGATGTACTGATCCGCAACCGATATGCCATAGACAAAACCAGAGCATTGGTTCCTGATATCCAGCGCCCCGACAGTACGTAACCCAAGTTCTTTTTGAACCGTGACACCCGGCCCGGGAAAATAGTAATCAGGGCTTAAAGTCGCAAATACAATGAAGTCAATATCTTCATAAGCCACACCTGAGCGTTCAATAGCAATTTTCGCAGCTTTGACGCCCATACCTGTCGTATTATCTTCACCCCGAACGATATGACGGCGTTCCTTTATACCGGTACGCTCCTGAATCCATTCGTCATTGGTTTCGATAATCTTAGACAAATCATCATTGGTCACCACATTGTCTGGAACGTAAAAGCCTAAGCCGCTAATCTTTGAATTGTACATAGGGGAAAAAATATTAGTTTGACCTAAATTATCAATCAGGTAAAATTATACCGAACAATATAAGACTAATTTCGGAAATCGCAATTTTAAGGTTCTAAATTTTAGAAGCTTGCAGATTTCACGAACTTAATGGCCTGCCGTCCCGTATTGCTGTGGAGGTTTAAAAAATAGGTTCCGCTGGCATATGGAAAATCAAACGAGTAGCTTTTTTCAACCGCGCCGTCGATATTATCGCGTTTCAACTGCGCAATCAGTTTCCCCGCAGCATCATACACTTCGATAACCAAATGATCGGCAGCTGTGAAATCCACAGAAAGATTGAGTTTGTCCTTTACAGGATTGGGGCTCAACGTGGCCATCAAAGGCTTTCTTGGACTTTCAGGAAAAGGATTCACGCCCAGATTCTGATCCGTCAGTTTGTAGATGGTTGTTCCCGAAGCGTAAGCCAGATTCTCGTTCACGACCACAATGCGGTTCATGTTGCTCCCTACCCCAGTATCAGTCCAGGTATCGCCACCATCGGTCGTTTCAAGCAAACCCGTAGCGTGACCTCCCATCCATCCGTGCGTTTCAGACACAAAGCCAACCGCTTGAATATCCGTATCCGGCACCTCTTTGCTGACCCAGTTGGCACCGCCATCTGATGACTTTACGAGTTTCCCTAACAATGGGGTAACGGATTCAACCGCCCCGAAAAGTATTTGCCCGTCAGCATGTAGATCCTGTAACTTCCATACATATTCACCCGGGACACCGGTGTCATACAATGGTGCCCAGTTGGCCCCACCATCAACGGTTTTGAGGATCACACCGCCGGTATCGCTTTTACCGGATGCGTAGCCAACACTTTCGTTAATAAACAGAATTTCAACCAAGGCATTCGCATAAGCACTCATATCAATGAATTGCCAATTGGTACCGCTGTCGGTAGACTTGATAATATATGCCGGGGAGAAGTAGGCGCCACAGCCATAAATCGTGGAAGTACCCACCGCAGAAAGCCCGCAAAGTGCCGGAACTCCTGCCGGCAAATTGGTTACAGGTTCCCAGGAGGCACCACCATCAGCTGTCTTCAGGAACAGGTTATTTAAAGTTCCGACAAAACCAATATTCTCGTTTAGGAACTCAATATTCCTAAAATAAGCTGAGCCTGCAGGATTGGTGTAATCCAATTGCAATGTCCAGTTTTCACCACCGTCGACCGTTTTGTATACTTTGGCATAATAACCATTCGCCGCCCAGCCGATATTTTCATTCAGGAAAAATACATCATCGTATCGCTGGTCATTTTCGTTTGAATAGACATTTGAAAATGCTGTCCACTCCAGTTGTGCCGAAGAAATGGAGCTGGCGAGAATCAAAAGAAGGTAAATTTTTTTCATGTTTTTGAGTAAATAAATCTGTAGTAAAAATACACTTATTCTATTAAAAAACACTTATTTAGTACGTTTGTGTCATGGGATTATTTTACAATCTGCTGAGCACGACATCCATGTCCGCAGTCAGGCTGACTTCACGGTTTGCCGGGATTTCAAAAGGGTTTTCAAAAAAGATCACCCTCTTATCAAGCACCGCCTTCACGAGATAACTTCCGCCTTTAAAATAGCATTGCTTAACGATAGCGGAAATATCCGATTCTTCTGCAAGATAAAGTTCATGGGCATACAGCAGCATTCGCTTTTCTTTGTCTTCGAACGGAATTAACAGATGTAATGGTATCTCATTTACTTCACCAAAAAGTGAGGCCGTATATTTGGTGTCCGGTTTTAGATAAACGGACTTCGATTCATTAAACTGCACGATGGTTCCATGGCGCATGACAAGCGTCTTATCCGAGAAGGAAAGCGCATCAATACTATCATGTGAAGCAATAATGCAACTGATGCCTTTATGCTTCAGGTACGCAAACAAATTACGCCTTAAAGCGCCCTTGCGAAAACTGTCAATATTGCTAAATGGCTCATCCAGCAAAAGCAACTCCGGTTCGAGTGCCAGGACCCGTGCCAATGCAACCCGTTGCTGCTGGCCACCGCTTAAGTACTTCGCTTTAACATCCGCGAACGACTGCATTTCAACCATCTCAAGCAGTTCCATTACACGGCTTTCCTTTTCTTCTGGATACATATTGGAAAGAAATTTCCCGACGTTTTCAGCAACCGTAACATAGGGCATCAGATCAAAGTCCTGCGCCAGATATTTCATTTCAGGTGCGCCCGGAATCAAATGGAATTTAGGCCCGAGAACCTCTGCTCCATTCCAGAACACTTTACCTTCGTTAAGGTCGTATAACCCATAGATGAGCTTCAACAACGTACTTTTTCCACACCCGCTTTCACCAATAACCGACAAATTTTCTCCTTTTTTTAAAGTAAAATCAATGTTGTTGATCACGTTTTGAGTATCGTAGGCGAAAGAGATATTTTGTACCTGAAGCATAATGGTGATGGCATATTTATTCTGCAAAAGTAAAGTTTCAAGCGCTAATTCGGTTCAAAATTATATTGGTTTAACAAAAAATAAGGGCGGAAACTCAAACGTGGAGCCCCGCCCTTATCAACCTAACCAATAATAACCAAAACGATCTAATCTAAGTATTTCTTATATTGTTGGGTATCAACCCGCGCCTTTAAATCATGCAGCAAACTATACAATCCAAAAAACGTCCGATTTACATATATGAAATGTTGAGAGCCCCTGTTGCCGTTCATTTTCCTGAGTTTGGTATCGTTTGAAAATTCCTCACTCAAAGCGGCAATTTCATCAAAAAACTTCGGGTCTGAGAAATCAAATGATGGTTCGTGATGTGGTTTCGTAAAGAAGCGCATCAATCTTTGGAAAATTTCCGCGAAATAATCAATTTCTTCCGGGGTATCATCTTTCCTGAGGATTTCCAACTCATATAGTTTCTCTCTAAACAAGATATCGTTCTCGATAACTTCAGGGTTTGCTAACTCGAAATAAGGCGTATAAAAATCATCCGGTACCTTTTTTATGCATCCAAAATCAATAGCGATAAGGTTTGATTCCTTGTCTACAAGGAAGTTACCCGGATGCGGATCGGCATGCATCTCCCGCAAACCATGGATTTGAAACATATAAAAATCCCAAAGTGCCTGACCCAACCTGTCCCCTTTTTTGCGGTCCTCATTGTGCGCAGTGAATTCCGATAGGTGTTCACCCTGCATCCAGTCCATCGTGATGGTTTTCTTCGAAGACAATTCAGGATAATATCCCGCAAATTTCATTCCTACGATGTGTGCACAGGATTTTGCCATTGCGACGCCCTGTGCCAGTTCAAGCTCGTAATCGGTTTCCTCAAGTAATTTATACTCAACTTCCTTAAAATACCTTTCTGAATCTTTACCACGTAAATTAAACATCCTTATGGCGAAAGGCTTCACCAATGCCAAATCAGAACTAATACTCTCCGCTACTCCGGGATATTGGATTTTCACAGCAAGTTTCTTCCCATCTTTGGTTGCCTTGTGCACCTGTCCGATGCTCGCAGCATTTACAGAATCCGGAGTAAACGAATCGTATATTTCTTCAGGGTATTTTCCATACCACGTTTTGAATGTCTTCCTAACCAAAGGTGCCGACAGCGGCGGAACCGAAAATTGCGCCAGTGAGAATTTATCAACATACGCCTTTGGCATGATATTTTTGTCCATACTAAGCATTTGAGCCACTTTCAGCGCGCTGCCTTTCAGGTTTTTCAATCCGTCATAAATGTCATCGGCGTTATTTTCATTTAGCTTTTCGCGGGTCAACGATGGATTGACCATCTTTTCTCCATAATAGGCCATGTAATTCCCACCCACCTTTAATCCTGTGCGCACGAGTTGTCCCGCGCGTTCAATCTTTCCTGTCGGAATTTTATCTATCGTTTTCATAAAGATGACTTCCTTTCTTTCCAAAGAAATTTACCCAGGTCGATCAGGTTTTCCAAAGGTTTTGTATCCAATAAATCGACCACGGTGTTCACCGATTTTTCAATGATAATGTCCGTTTTCTCAAACCCTCTCGAATTGTCTTTCATCCAAAATCTCAATATCAATAAGAACTGAATCCAGGCACCTTCCGAAAATGCGGGCGAAGTAACTTTCTTAACTTTCGCCACCATTTCATTGTCAGTCCCTTTGATGATATGTACGATGAAATCCTTGAATCGGTTTCGAAACTGCTTTAATTGCATCAGACTTCGCATACCCTCGTTTTGCTCCTGAAGCGCAAACAATACATAGCTCCTGTTGAGTGTCAGGATTTCAAACAATGTAAAATATAGTGTGAGCAATTTATTTTTATCTGAATACGCGCTGTAACCCGGTTCTTTTTCAATAGCGACTACCGCATTCTCGAAAAATTTCACCCAGATTTCCTGACGAATGGCGTCGATTGATCCGAAAAAACTATAGAATATGGCTTCTTCCAAATCATGCTGTTTACAAAAGCTGTAGACGTTTAAAGCGTGCCCTTCATTTCCCAGTACATCTTCCATGTACCACGCAATGATTTGATTATCATCGGGCAGCTGCTTCTTTGCAGTACTTTTCTTTGCTGTTGCCATAAAAATTTATATTTAAAATTACGATGTAAATTTACGTTTCAATTATTTCTGAAACATAAAAACATTTGTTAAATATCTTTCAAAAAAAATGAACAATTGGCATGCTGAGGGGCATAAAAAAACCGGCACTTTGCAGCACCGGTTTTAGATATAAATAGATGGTTTCCTATTTTTTTGCTTCTGATTCAGCTTCCTGGATCATCTTCTGGTTTGCTGTAATTGCAAATTCTACGCGCCTGTTTTGGCTTCTTCCTTCCGGAGTATCGTTGCTCGCAATTGGATCAGCCGGTCCCATGCCTGTTGTTGTGAAGCGACCAGCCGCAATTCCTTTGGAAGCAAGGTAACTTTTTACTGAAGCTGCCCTTTGTTCCGAAAGCTTTTGGTTAATTTCCATAGATCCTGTGCTGTCTGTGTAACCGTAAATGACGATATTGGTATCCGGATAATCGTTAAAAACCTTTACCAGTTTGTCAAGATTTGCCGCCGCAGTAGCAGTCAGTGTAGATTTTCCGGTATCAAAACGGACTGCATTTTCATTCAACGTCAATTTGATCCCTTCCCCAACACGTTCTACATCGGCACCTGGAATCGCATTGTCAATTTCCCTTGCCTGTTTGTCCATTTTGTTAC
>NZ_NKJE01000012.1 GCF_002256285.1 Flavobacterium sp. BFFFF1
ATCAAATCCTCCTGTCACCAATACCGTTCCGCTCTGTACAGTTAAAGTACAAGCGTTAAGGTCTGCAGCAGCGGTATAGTTACCGTTGATGATCGCAGCACTTGTAGAAGTTGGCGCGCCGTTATCCCAGCCTCCAGCTACCGTCCACGTGGTAGTGTTACCCGTAGAGATTGTAGCAACAGTAGAGTTGGCCGTTCCACAAGTTCCACTTTGTACCACCGCACGGATGTAAGTCGTTGCTGTAACAGCACCAACTTCAGCTCCGGTAAGTGTCGTGGTCGTGTTGTTGATCGTCGTCGGACTTGTAAAGCCGATGTCAGAAGATTTCTCCCATCTTACCACTGATCCAACATTGCCGGAAAGCGTCAGGTTCATCGGTGTAGTGCCTGAACATACAACCTGGGTTCCGCTAACTGTTCCGCCGTTGGCAGAAGGAGTTATCGTAATCGCTACACTTGGAGAATTTACAGGTGTACATACGCCACTTGTTACCACAGCCCTATAATAAGTTGTAGCAGAAAGATTAACCGCGTTATACGTTGTACCAGTCGCTCCGCTGATATTTGCGAAAGTGTTATTGTCCGCAGAAGACTGCCATTGAATGGTTCCAGTGTTGCCGTTTAATGTAAGCGTAGTGCTGTTCGTTCCAGAACAAACAGACGTTGCGCCGCTAATTGTTCCAGCCACTGCAGGTGAATTGACTGTAACAGTAACAGGATTGGAAACAACTACGCAGTTATTAAGCGTCGCTGTCAATGTATACGTTGTAGTAACATTCGGATTGACAGTAAGATTGTTTGTCGTACCTACCACAGCACTGCCATCTGACCATGAATAAGCTGTTGGCGTTGCCGTAGTGTAGGCATTTGAAATCTTCACGTTATCAATTAACCATCCATAATAATTTTGTGTAGTATCAGTAGTATATCGGAAACGAACCTTAAACTGGGATGTTAAAGCAGCTGCGGGAATCGCCAATACCTCATTCTGCCACAACGCATTTGTAGGCGTTGAAGTAGTGCTCGTAAATGCACCGATCCAGTTTGCATAACTCTTGGTAGAGAAGCTCACCACGCCATTAAACAAGGTCGCGCTACCAATATAACTTGTCGTTGGGAAGCTCACCCAAGTTGTTCCTCCATCAGAAGAATACTGCACATAACCATAATCAAATGATGTGGTTGGTCCTTCGAGTGCCGCAATGTGCGAGAAGGTCAAATAAGCAGTCGGCAAACTGCTAAGGTTTACACTGTTAGTCATTGAAGCACTCACATCGGCACTGAACGAAGCAGTATTCAAATACAGTGACTTCGTACCTTCGCTTGCGTAGGTAGTATTTTGCGTAAGACTAACCGTTCCCGCAGCATTTGCTGATGTAAACGACGTAATTGCTGTTTCGAAGCCATTGGTAAATGGTGTAGTTGTACCCACAGGAACCGCACTTAGGACGGTTGGACTACCAGAACACACCGTAGCAACGCTTGCCACTGCGCTCATTGTCAACCCTGTATTCAAGGCATCCTGATAAGAAGCACCAGTGTAAACCGTACTCAACCCACTAGATCCAACAGCTGTAACACTCCAGGTAACAACGCTGTTTACAGGAGAGGCAGCCGGAATAGTATAGGTCCAAGTATTACCCGCAGTATTTGTCATCGCAACAGGCCCCGTAGCAGTACCGTTGTTATAAGTTAACGTTACTGATGTAATTGTTCCTGATGGCGTGGTTACTTCTACAGAAATATCTCTTGCTGTCGCAGTACATTGCGAGACCGCCGCAGGCGTCACAGCATTCAATACAATGGTCGGTGCCGGACTGCTTCCTGCAAACTCCCAGGCACCCATATCGTAAAGACTTCCTCTTGCAACACCATTGTAATCAACGGTAAACAATGAAGACAAGTTTGATCCCCCACTTTCAGCAAGGGTGTTAATACCATCGTTTGGTTTTAGATAAGTAGCAGAACTTCCGACAACACTGTTGAAGAACGTAGCCGCAGAGAATGCATTGTCCACGAACGAATTGCTCTCACGTGTTGTCCCGACGACACCAAAATAGGCAGTGTAATCCTGGTATGCATTTGTACCATCATACATAATCACCTTGTTGGCTGCAGGAGTACCAGCGAAATACATATTTCGGTTTGAAGTCGTGGCAAAATTACCTAACGTGGCCGCCGCACTTCTTCTCAACGCACTTACGAATCCAGTAGTTCCAGGTGTAGAAGTATTGATTACGATATTATTCAGCAAATCAAGCTTGGCTGTGGTAGCAGTCGCGTTCGCAGTGTGATAAATACCGGTAGTTCCGAAAGCGCTTCCTGAAGAAGAGGCATTCAGGTAAACCGTATTGTTATAAAGACCCACTGTTGCCGTGGTACTGGTAGCTGTTACCGAGATTCCGCGGATCGCATCTAAATTGGATGCCGCCGTCGCCCTTAAATCACCGATAAGGTTATTGTAAGCATTTACGTTCGCCGAAGCTGTTGTAGAAGCCAATGCCAGTCCGATAATTTGCGCAGCGCCGGTATTTGCAGTAGAAAGATCATAAATCTTGTTCCTGAAAATACTCGTAGTACCCGCAGCTGATGTAGACGAGAAGATACCGAATTGTGTAAGACCTCCAGAGAATCCGTAGATCGTATTCCTACTTAACGTTACTGTTGGACCATAACCGCTACGGATACCATACATTACGACGGAGCTGGTTGCAGGAGCAGTAAAGTTATAAATCGTATTTCCGGTACAGTTCTTCACCCCACTATTTGTAGTGAGCTGATACCAACCCACGATGTTTTGGGCACCTGTGGCGGTAGTCGTCAGGTTAAAGATGCTATTGTTAGTAATAGACTCGTTTACTGGAGATGATACAGAATAAATTCCGTAGAAACCAGAAGTACTTCCTGTCGCATTACTGGACAAGTTGGAGATCGTATTGCCATCAATTGTAATGGTCGTATTCAAACCATATTGGATACCATAAAAAGTACCAGCACCTGTCCTACTAAGATTATTGATTGTGTTGGCAGTTACGTTAGCAGTAGTTGGAGATCCAAGGGTCATCCCCGTAAACGCACCCGTTCCTGCATTTGCCACATCAGAAACCGTATTCGAAGCTGCGGTAACCAAAGTCGCAGCACCTGTGTTATCAATTCCGTTAACAATGGAGCCTCCAGTACCGTAAGCAGTTGCATTTCTCACGATGTTGCTGCTGATGGTCGTACTGCTACCGGAAGAAGATGACCTGATCCCTTCGATATTCGAAGCGGCAGTATTAACGAAAGTAATTGCGCCCGAATTGGTAAGATTGGTTCCGTTAAAGAACGAACCTGCCCTCAGGTTATTCGCGCCGCTATGACCCACTGTATTGTTACTGATTGTTAATACGCCGGTTCCTGCCGCATCAATACCGGTAATCGATCCGGTTATTGCTCCTGCAGTAGTTCCCGATGCATCAATCGCTCCAATCGTATTGTTCTGGATTGAAACCGTATTCGTCGATGTCGTATAAATACCAACGACCGCAGCACCAGACGTTGATGCAGCTGCATAAAGCGAGCCTGTACCGCTAGTTGCACCAATTGTATTCCCTGTTACGGTTCCCACATTGGCATTACCACTTGTGATGTTAATTCCACAAAGGACACCATTAGTAGTCGTAGCACCGCTTGACGTGTATAATGCAATTCCAGCAACGGTATTGTTCTGGATTGATGACACGGTGCCCGCGGCCGTAAACCCAAGGTTTAAACCGATGAATCTTGTTGCATTGGCTGTCCCTGTTGTAGTGTAAGCGGACGGGAAAGTACCAGTAAGCGCAACGCTATTACCAACAAGATTGGTAGAGCCTGTTCCACTGGCATTAGCAAACCCGATCACGTTACCAGTAATGGTATAGCCTGACCCCGCCGCCACGTTGATACCGTTGTGCGTTTGCGCAGCAGTATAAAGCCTTGTCGCTGTCTGATATAATCTATTGCCTGATATCGTCCAGGCATCACTGTTGGATGCAATCGCAATACCTTTCGTAGCTAAAGTAGCACTGAAGTAGTTATAGATATTATTATTTGAAAGTGTATTATTATCATTCGTTTTTGAAGCAGTTCCTGACGAATAAACGCCATTTGTAGGTGTAGACGCCCCCTCATGAATGTCACAATTTGCTATGGTGTTGTTGTCGTTACCAGATGCTCCAGTTGTTGTAGAAAACAACACAACACCTGAAGAAACCGATGTGTTTACACCCCTTACATCAACGTATCGGATAGCATTATTAGACGCATCGTTGATAAACAAGATTGCATTACCAGCCACGTTTGAGTTGCTGACTTGTAAATCCCTTGTAGTTCCAACACCTCCCGAACGTCCATCGATTGTCCAATAATTGGCACCGTTAAGTGAGAATGTTGCTACCGCATTGGACGAAGTAATAACTTTTCCGGTAACGCCACCCGCCTCACGAATTGTAAGCGTATTTGCCACACTTGATCCAGAAATATTTGGTAACACGATCGGGTAAGTCTCCGTTGATGCGTCATAACCTGCATTAAGCTCCAAAGTTGTAGGTTGTGTGATACCACAAGTCGCCAATGCCGCGATGGCAGAAGTAAGGTTGTTGTATACTCCACCGGGTCCAATAGCAATTGTTCCGCCACTCAAAACGAATAAGTTAACGGTGTTTGAAGTAACAGGACCGCAAGGAGCGATTCCCGAAACCTGTACTCGGAAGGTGTATCCGGACAACGCTGATGCTGAAGCGATCGAAAGTGAACTTGAAGTCGCACCACTGATTGTAGCGCCAGATAGCGCTCCGTCAGAAAGTATAATATCACTACCATTATTGGCAATCCATTGGTAAGTTAATCCTGCACCTGTGGCAGCCACACTGAAGCTTGCAGTTGCAGAGGCACAAATGGCCTGACTCGAAGGCTGTCCTGTAATCGCGACGGCTTGGGTAACTGTTAAAGTTGCCGGTGAAGACGTCATGGAAACACAAGGAGCGGTACCTGAAACCACCGCACGGAACTGTCGCCCACTAAGTGAAACTGAAGGCGAGTTGATAACGTAAGCATTGCTTGTTTCACCAGATATCGCAGACCAGTTTGCGCCATCGTCCGTACTCGATTCCCACTGGTAAGTAAGGCCCGTGCCGCTCGCCGCTACATTAAATGTCACTGAAGATGTGTTGGAACATACGGATTGGGTGTTGGGATTTACAGTTATCGCAACAACATCGTTTACAGTTAGGGTCGCAATGTTTGAAGTTAAAAAACCTCCATTAACAATACATTGGTACTGGTTTCCTGTATTCGCCGAAGTCAATCCGGAAGATATGGTATACGAAGAGGAATTAGCACCAGGAATATCCGCAAAGGTACCTGAACTGTTTACCCTGTATTGCCATTGGTAAGACGAAGGCGTTCCTCCAGCTGTACCAATTGAAAATGTCACACCCGAATTGCTGCAAATTGTTTGCGACTGCGGCTGCAAATTGATTGAAATGGTACTCACCGTAAGTATTGCCGCGTTACTGGTTGCAGAAGAGCACGGTGAAGTACCTGAAACCGTAACACGATACTGGTACTGATTCATGCCGGACGTCACATTGGTCAAAGTCAATGTATCGGTCGTGGCGCCTGAATATACACCGCCATTTGATACTGTAGTCCAACTACCACCGTTATCCGTACTCATTTCCCATACGTATGCTGAAATACCTGTTCCAGTTGCAGCAACCGTGAACGAAGTATTGTCTGCAGGAAGTATTGAAACGCCCTGAGGCTGGCCTGTAATAACGACAGCCTTATTAACCGTTACCGTCACATCGGTAGTGCTGGTAGCACATCCTGCAACAACTACGGTGTTTGTCACTGTATACGTTCCTTCTGCACTCGACGTCAAGTCAATTACACCAGTAGACGCATTAATTGCCAAACCTGAAGGGACAGCAGTAAATGTTCCCGCACTTCCGGAAATTGTTGGGTTGGCGGTATTTGAGCTTGAACAGTAAACTGCTAAAGGATAATTGAAAGCGGAACTTGGATTGGCACTGATTGTAATAGATGCGGTGGCCGTTTGAATACCGCAATATCCTCCATCCATGGTATAGGTAACCTGATAAGTTCCTGGAATACTTGCTGAAGGATTAACTTCCCCAGTTGTAGGATTTAAACTCAGTCCACTATCAGCAATATACGATCCTCCTGTGGTGCCTGACATTGTTACCGAAACGCTTGTGAGCGTATTACAGTAAGGGCTGGCACTGTAATTAATGTTTGCCGAGGGCGTTGAGTCAATTGTCAGAACAATCATGGCCCGTGGGCTCTCACAAGAAGTTGTTGGATTAACAACACTTACGTAAAACGTAGTGGTTGTCGACAACGGAGCCAAATAATTTGTTGAAGTGGAACTCTGTAAAGCAGTTCCGCCTGAAGAGGCACTGTACCATTTGAATGTTGGGTTAACAAACCCGTTTGAATCAGCAACTGTTGCGTTTGTTACAATACCCGCGCCGCAACGTCCGCCGTTTGTCGCCACTGGCGCGGTCGGAGCTGGGTTAACGGTTACCGTAACACTTTGCGTGCTGGAGCAAGATGTACCAGGGTTCGTAGCCGTAACAGTATACACTGTTGTAGTTGTTGGTGAAGCGCTAAACGTATTCGAAGAACTGACCGTAGCAGTACCATCGCTCCAGGAATAGGTTAAATTACCCGCACCTTGTCCGTTAATCTGCCCGCCAAAAATCATGTTTGGCCTGTTCGTGAATGTAGAAATCGTGGTTCCATTTACAGTTCCACAAAGGGAATTATTATCCGCATATCTTCCAAAAACCGAATTGAATGTCGTGGCGGTATATTCTACTGTCGAATTAGAGCTAAAGCAAGATGCACACGTATCCGCTACCGTATCATTATCATGGCAAATATCAATAACGATGTTAGAGATTCCATCCCAGTTGAACGGCGTAGTAAATACCATGGTGTCTGTTCCGATACCCGGAGCAGCCTTAGAAACCGGTCCATAAACAGTCGTGAAACTTCCGGAAGGTGTAGCGTAAGCTCCGGCGAAAGCAATGTCGGCTGTGTTCGCTATCTTAATGGAGAAACCACTCTGAGGGTTTGTCCCTGCTCCCGATGCGGTTACCTTGAAACCAAGGCTGGTAATGTTTCCAGCATAAAGTCCGGCAGCAGTTAATTCGCTTGCTTTTACAATATACTGAATACGTTGCCCTTCCCAATTGGAAGTATAAGGTGTAATTCCAGCAACTGCAGTAGTAGTTACCGCAGTACCTAACGCAGTTGTACCCGGCGCAATTGCAGGAGTTGTTGCAAGGATCGTAGTAGCATTCCCCGCGCAAATTGTGGATGGCGTTGCAGAAAGTGTCAGCACCGGTAATGGATCAACGGTAACCGTAACTGTTTTAACGGATGTACATTGTGTGTCAGGGTCGTATGCAGACACCGTATAGGTGTAAGTTCCTGCAGCCGTTGGCGTAATGGCGTATGGATTAGCACCAGATGCATTAGCAACCAGCGCGACACTGCCACTAACACCGCTTCCTACCGATGGACTTGCAGTCAGTGTGAACGTAGCGAATAAATTAGTGGTCGGCGTATAGCTTGTGGTAAGGCTGAAAGCACTGTCCGCGCACTTGTTACCCGAAGGAATACTAAGCGTTAGTGGGTCTGGAGTAATGACATTTACGATGACTGCAGTTCGGTCACTTTCACAGCCTGTAACCGGATTGGTTACCGACACATAGAAAGTAGTAGTAGCGGCAATTGAAGTAAGATAGGTTGTCGATGTTCCTGACTGGAGTGCCGTTGTGGTCACATTATCGGCATACCATTTGATCGTTGGGCTTGTAAACCCGTTTGGATCAACAACAGCGGCCGTTGGCACACCAACACCGCATTGGCTGGAACCTGTAGAAGTAACCGATAATGGTTTTGCATTAACAGTTACCGAAACTGTAGTATCGATAGAACATAAAGTTGTTGGATTCGTCGCGGTAACGGTATAGACAGTATTCGATACTGGATTGACTGTAACGCTGTTTCCGCTTAAGTTGCCCGGATTCCATACCCAGTTAAAATTCGAAGTTAAATCCGTACCGGTTTGTCCTGCGAAAGTTATAATAGGACGTGCGGCTACGGCTGTACCTGAAGTCAGGCTGCATGCCGTTGTTGAAGTTGCACTATGCGTATTCCCTGCAAACGCCGGAGTAGAACAGGCGACTGTAGTAGTTCCTTGTACGGCCGAATTCGTCTGACAGATCTGAACAATCACGTTTGAAACACCGTCCCAATTGAAAGGTGTACTGAACGTGTGCATATTGACCCCTACTGCAGGCGTGAATGAAGCCTGTGTGAATACTGTAGTAAACGATGGGGTTTCATATGTTGTGGTAAGCGCAGTCGCATTCGAATGTGCCATATTGATGGTAAAATTCGACAACGTTCCCGTAGTTGATGTAACTGTAAAGCCTAAGCCTGAAATCGTCCCGGCCGAAAATCCGGCAGCAGTCAATTCAGAAGCTTTATAAAGCAATTGGGTCTTGATTTGGTTTCCTGAACCATTTCCTGAACGGTAAGGGTTACCGTTATCTCCGCCAATGGTAGTCGTTTGTGTACCAATTGTCGCATTTACGTTCGTCAACGTCGTACTCAAAGCAGTCAAAGTTACCGGTGTTCCAGCACATACCGTTGATAAAGATGCCGCAGCAGAAGTTATGGCTGGCAACGGATTTACTGTTACTATTACTGTATTGGTTGTCGCACATACGGTATCATCTCCGAAAACCGTGTAAACATAAGTTCCGGGAACAGTAGGCTGGACGCTTTGTGTAGGACCAGTTAATGTACCGCTCATTCCGCTTCCAGCTAAAGGACTAACCGTCCATGAATAGGAATAAGGATTAGCACTGCTTGCGCCAAGCGAAATGGTTGCACCAAGACACACAGATGTTGTGGCTCCCGGTGTTACCACAATTGCAGCAGGAGAAGTTACATTCACTGTAACAGGCGTTCTCGAACTCTCACATCCTGTTGTCGGGTTAACAACAGACACATAAAAAGTTGTCGTTGTTGAAATTGCGGTTGCATATGTATTCGATGTAGTTGCCTGCAACGCGGTAGTGGTTACATTATCGGCATACCATTTAAACGTCGGCGTAGTAAAGCCATTTGGATCAGCAACTGACGCAGTCGGTACATCTAATCCACATTGAGATGAGTTCGTAGCGGTCGGAGCAGTTGGCAACGGATTTACTGTAACCGAAGTATTTGCTGTTACCGGACAGCCGGCATAATTTGCAGTAAAAGTATAGGTGGTAGTTGTCGTAGGTGCTACAGAAAGATTGTTTCCTGAACCGACAGAAGACACGCCATCAGACCAGGTAATACCCGTTAACGGAATACCAACCGTTCCTGTAAAAGTCATGTCCGGCAATTTTGAGCTGCTTGTTATATTGGCCCCAGTGGTACCGCATAAATTAGCATTATCCAGATTGTAACCATACGTGGCAACATACGATTTTGTTGTGGCAGCAACAATGTCTGTATTCGAGTAAAAAGTTCCGGTATTTGACGGATCGTTAGCGAAACAGATATCGACCAGGAGGTTTGAAGATCCGTCCCAATTAAACGAGGAAGCCGTACCGCCTGTACCAAAAGCAAAAGTGTTAATTCCAGCAGTTGTACTTACGCCCGCACCGACAGTAGATGACGAAGCATACACCGTAGTAAACGAACCGGTATTGTTTCCACTGGTCAAAGTAGTCAACGCGGTTGTAGACAACTTAATCGTGTAACTCGTAAATGGCTTTGTACTGTTTTTGGTCGTAACATTAAACCTTAATGCTGTTAAGTTACCCGCAGCAAGTCCAGTAGCCTGAAGATCCGATGCCAACAATAGGTATTGCGTATGCTGCGACTCGTAGTACTGTGACAAAGGAGATAATGCTTCGCTGGTGGAAGTTGTCCCTATAGTGGTCAGGCCAGTACCAAGAGTAACATTAGAATTTGTTTTGACAGCGCTCGCTTTCAAAACCGTTGGCGCGCCAGCACATACCGTCGATACGGTTGCTGTTGCCGTTTGCGCGTATCCATTAAGCGGATCGTCACCGTAAGCCGTTCCTGAATAAGTTGCGCTTAACGACAAGGAGTTTGTCGCAGTGACAGACCATGTTACAACTGCATTCGTTGGCGTAGCCGCAGGAATGGTTCCGGTGTACGAATTCCCGGCACCACTGGCCATCGCAATAGGAGTTTGTGCGACACCGTTGAAGCTATAATTTAATGTCACGCCGGAAATTGTCCCACTATTTGTCGTAACGTTTACATCTACCGCGCGGCTTACAGCACTACATTGCGGTGCAGCGGCCGGTGATACTGACGTTAAAACAACGGAAGGCGCCGGACTCACTCCAGAAAACTCATCGGCGCCCACGTCAGGTGTCGACACGTTTCTAGTGTTTCCATCATAATCATCAGCATAACCTGAAATGGCAATACCACCACCTTCAGCCTGTGTGGACAATCCATTCACAAGGTGAAGAAACGTTGAAGATGTCCCCGAAGCTGGTCCTGTTAAACTTTGAAAGAAGGTTCCAGGAGTAGCTGAAACCGCTTCAGAGAAAGACAATGACTCTCTTGGTGAAACCAATGTTTTATAAGCGGACATCGCTTGTACAAGATTTGTACCATCATAAAACAACAATTTTGCTGCCGAAGGCGTACCCGCGTAGAATAAGTTGTTGTTTGAAGCTGACGCATACTGAGTCAATGTTGTGCTTGTTCGTCTGAAGCAGGAACTGATTCCTGTCCCTGTTGGCGTAGACAAATTAACAAGGATATTGTTATTCATCAGAACGGACGGTACAGTCGATGACTGGAATACGGCAGAACTACCAAAACCTGTACCGGAACTCGTTGCGTTCAGGTAAATTGTATTGTAGTACAGATTCATGTTTGTACCTACAGTTCCGCAAAAAATACCATAAAGATTATGACCGGTACTTTGCGGCGTACTAAGGTTTCCGATAAGGTTATTTGAAACGTTAAAAGTCGTTGCAGTGGTACTTCCCAGATAAATACCCGCAACAGTTGGGGTAGTTCCTGAAGAACTCAAACCGTGGATGACATTCTTAGAAATAGTCGCTACAGTATTGTAAGCATTCCTAATCCCTGCAACTGAAGCAGACCCTGTACTTGAGCTGTTAAATGTCAGGTTGTTAATATTATTTCCGCTGAAATTTTTAGTGCCGGCCGCCGTCAGGTTGTAAATGCCATAAATCGCATTCAAGGTGGCCGTACTGCTTCCATTCATGCTGAAGTTCATGAAATTGTTGTTTGTCACCGTCTCAGTCACAGGAGATGACACATCGTAATAACCGTATAATACGCAGGTAGTAGCTCCGGCCATGTTTGGCATCGAAATGCTGGAAACGGTATTTCCATCCACCGTGATTACAGAAGTTGAACCCCGGATCCCGTAAAACGTGTTAAAACTATTGTTTAGCGTAATTCCAGATATCGTGTTTGAATTTGCAGTATAGTTCGTCGAAGCGCCTGCATTATACACGCCATAGAATAAACAAGTAGATGCGGTGCCAGACGTTCCAATACTGTTATTGGTAATCTGATTAAAATTAGTATTTACGTTTGCAGCACTAGAGGAAGTATTTATTCCAAAAAAACTACCTGTCGTAGCAGTAGCATACGTAGAATTCGTAATCGTATTGTTATTTATATTTATCGTATTTGACGCAGCAGTGGTTCCGATACCATTGTCGATTCCATAAACGCTTGCAGTGGTACCTGACGATTTTATCGTCAACGTATTGTAAGTAATGGTCGCGTTGGCACTCGTACCTGCCTGGGCGTAAATCCCTCTGAGCGTCGTACCGTGGTTAACACCCGATCCATTGTTGTTGTTGACAACGTTGTTTGATATATTGACACTCCATTGATTGTTGGCACGGATACCTGCAGCAGCATTTGTTGCAGCGCCGCCTCCAAAATTTAATACCGTATTTCCGGTTGTCGCTGAAACTGACCCAACACCCCCAATATCATTCCCTAAGTCGCCAAGGAACGTTGTCGCTGTGGGCGTAGGCCCAACACCTGCAGTTGCGGCAAATCCACTCAAAGCGATACCGCCATTACCACCGTTGATCGTGTTGGAATAAAATTTGTTGTTTGAATTTGTTCCATTTGTAGCAAGCGTACCTCCATTAGTAGGAGTAAGCGCCGTCGCAGCAGCAGCAGCGGTTGAATTCAATACGGATATTGCCCAGGAACCATCAAATAACGGCCCACTCGCAACGGCATTATTGATACGCTGCATATTGAAAACACAATTTTGGATTGTATTACTATTACAACCATCGCCCGCAGACCTCTTGAAAAAGGCAATTCCATACTCCATAGCAACTGTAGCAGAAGCAGTATTCCCATCTGTAAAAGTTAACCCATCGATGGTAACAAAATCGGCTCCATCAAGGTATAACATTCCATCCGGTGAAGCAGAGGGTCCATTGGACGTTCCTACTCCCGCGTTAATTGTTACCGCACCTGACGATGACTTGTTGATTGTAATTGTGTTTGTTGCGCTGAGCACCGCGTTCAGGGAAGCGCTTCCAAGCGACATTCCTTTCACGGGAGCCGTTTCAGAAGTACCGGATGCACACGTAAGCACAATTGGTCCGGACATTGCCGTAACAGCATTTAAATCGGTCAATGCGCTGGCAAGGCTGGTGTAACTTGAAGCCAGAGCTGGAGTCGTGTTACCTGGGTTGGTAACCGTTACCGAAATCTGGGCCTGCATAGTAAACGCAGTAAACAAAAAAAACAACATCCCGAGGATGAAGTTCTTTTTGAAAGCATTACTAAACAAAACATGCAGATTTTTTGCAGGGGAATTGTAGTTTTTAAACATAGAAATAGTTGATTTTTTTTAAAGCGGTTAAAAGTATAAAAAAAAGCCAACCGCAAAAATATTTTTTGAAAATTTTAGACCAAACCAGACAAAATTGCGGTGAATTAATAATTTTAACAGGTAAATGCTGAATATAATTAAAAAAATAGCGGGTTACAGGAATTTAGACGCGATTGCAAAAATCAAAAATCATCACTTTATTAAGCTAAACTTTAGGCAATATTTAAATTTTAAACATAACACATTCCATTTTACTAAAAATTATTACTTTTGACTACAACCAACCTTTAACTATTAACATTATGGAAAAATTCATCAACTTCCCCGTGCTGTTTTTGGCCGCAGCCGTATCACTATTAATAGGCTTTATCTGGTATCATCCTAAAGTTTTTGGCACAGTCTGGATGCGGGAAACCGGAATGACAATGGACGATGGCAAAAAACCAAAAATGGCGCTAATCTTCTCATTGGTATACATTTACAGCGTTTTTATTGCATTCATTATGTGCTTTATCACCGTCCATCAAATGGGCGCGTTGGGCATGATCGGCGGACCTGAATTCATAGACAAAGCCGAACCATCTTATGGACAGTTTATTAGCGATTACGGAACAGCGTTCAGGACATTTAAACATGGGGCGCTTCACGGGTTTATGACGGGTTTGCTGTTTGTGTTACCAATGGTTGCTATTAACTCTCTTTTTGAAAAAAGAAGCTGGAAATACATCCTTGTAACCGGATTTTACTGGGTCATAGTCTGTATGCTGATGGGCGGCATCGTATGTGGCTGGTCACCCGATGGATTTCATTTGACGTAGTTTCTTTAATCAGAAGCTGAAGTTATAGAAGCCGCCTGTTGTCAGGCGGTTTTTTTATGCCCCGGAATTTTCCTATTTTTATCCGAAATACTACAAGCGCCTGATGGCTTTTACTTTCACCCTTTTTGACAACCCAAACCTGCTTCCCGAATCCTGGGATCAATTGGCGTCAGAGAATATTTTCCTTTCACGTGGATACCTGGAGGTGTTGCAGCTTTCCGCACCGGAAAACATGGAGTGCAAGTACATTTTCATATTCGATGATAATAAACCTATTGGAATTGCTTTGTCTCAATTTCTTGACGTAAACCGGCTGGAATCATTTGGAGAGCGCGACCGCTGTTTACGGTCCACAGCAAGAAAAATAATTTTTAAAAACTTTTCATCGCATGTATTGTTCATCGGCAATAATATGCTCACTGGACAAAATGCATTCGCTTTTACGCCAGGCATCGCGCTTTTCACGGTATTGCCTACTTTAAGGCTTGCGGTAAATGCTATAAAAAGCGACTATGCAAAAAGAGGGAAAAAAATTCACCTCACGACATTTAAGGATTTCGATGAAAAAGACGCATCCGATTTTACAAAAGCCGGCTTTGACGACCACCTTGAATTCTCTACCCAACCAAACATGATTTTCACAATACGTCCCGATTGGCGCGCGGAAGAAGATTACATCCATTCGCTTTCTAAAAAATATCGCGATCAATACAAACGCGCGCGGAAAAAGTCAGAAGGCATTCAAAAGAAAAAACTGAACCTTGAGGAAATCATACAATATGAAAACACCATCTATGACCTTTACTTTCATGTGGCTAAAAACGCGCCCTTCAACACTTTTTTCCTAAGTAGAAATCATTTCAGAACGTTTAAGGAAAAACTGAAGGATAAATTTCTGTTTTACGGATATTTCCTGGGCGATAGATTGATAGGCTTCAATACATTAGTTAAAAATGGCAAGTCGATGGATACCTATTTCCTCGGATATGACGAAACCCTGCAGCGCGAAAAAATGCTCTACCTGAACATGTTGTACGACATGATCGCCTACTCGATCAACAAAGGGTTTTCTGAAATTGTATTTGGCAGAACCGCCTTGGAAATAAAAAGTTCAGTGGGTGCTGAACCAATGAAAATGTACGGTTTTCTGCAACACGGGAACAAGCTGATCAACAAGAACATGCATTGGATTTTTAATTACCTGGAACCTGTAACAACCTGGCAGGAACGCAACCCATTTAAATAAGATCAGTTTTCCGGAGGGGCAGAGGGAACTGCAACTTTCATTTGACCGGGCAGGATGTGAATATCCAGCTTGCGCAACATACCGCAATATTCCCCGTCAATCTGGAAACTGACTTCTGTTTCGGTGTGGATTACGGCTTTATCGGTAGAGATGATTTCCACATCACCAGTATCCAGCGGCATATTTCCAGTGATTATTTTTCCAAAGACCAGTAAATCAAGATTTTTAAGGATTACGATCTCAAATTTTCCGTCATCCATAATACCAGATGGGTTGATCGTAACCCCAGTCCCGTATTTCTGGGTGTTCGCGATGACCACCATTCTTGCAGTCGTTTCAATTGTTGTTCCATTGGCGGCAATTTTCACCTCAAAAGGCCCTTCCTGCTCGCTTAAGGTTTGAAAAGCATTCAGTGCATAACCGATCATGCCGCGGGTATTCCCTTTTTCATAGTTTTTAACCAATTGCGCATTGAGTCCCAAATCACTGAGATGCATGCTTCGGATCCCGTTAATCGAAATCATGTCCATATCGATATGGCTGCCGTGAAAAGCGATTTCAAGGTTTTCCGGAATGGAAGAGGGCAAATTCAAATCGACGGACAGTCCGTTTGCAGAGCCGGCAGGAAGAATTCCCAAAATGACGTCGTGCTTTTCCACGGCTTCGGCGACCATTTTGATCGTGCCATCACCTCCGGCCACCAGTATCCGGTCTGGCCGATGAGCAGCGTACAGCGCCTTGATTTTAGCAATATCGTCTTCTCCATTCGTCTCATATAAAACGACCGCTATGTCCTCACTTTCAGCATAAGCCTGTACCGCCGAAACCAATTCAGCCTTATCATTGCCTCCCGCAATTGGATTTACTACAAAAATGACTTTCTTTTTCAAGGCTTTGTTTCTTTTATTGCTTAAAAATAGGTAATTTAACTTATAATAAAATCTTAAAAGGTGAAACCAGTTCTAAAATTATACCGTGGCTACGCAAACGAACAGGAACTCATCGTTATGGGACACGTTTTTAAACCCACTACACGCGAAGACTATGATTTTCAAAAGAAAAAATTTCAGAATGCCAAGTCCGTAATCAGGATGTTCCGTATCAAGACACAAAAAAACGCCGATGTTTATTTAGAGCTTAACGGCACCAGGATTCATACGAAAACGCTGGATGACGGTTATTTTAAGTTTTGTATTCCGTTGAACAAAGAAAGTGGCTATGGCTGGATTGACTATTTTGTCTCCATCCATTTCAATGGTGAAGAGATTAGGGCCAAGGGTAGTTTTATCAGGCCGTATGAAGGAAATCTTGGGTTTATTTCCGATATCGACGACACCTTCCTGATCTCGCATACCCGGAATATGTTTAAGAAGCTTTACATTTTACTTTTCAGAAATGTGAACGACCGAAAGATTTTCGATAATGTTGTGGCACATTACCAAGCCTTAAGTACCTCCGGAAGGAACAATAAAAATGAACAGAATGCCTTCTTTTATGTTTCCAGCAGCGAATGGAATTTGTACCGTTTTATTGTGCAGTTTACTGAGTTACACCAGTTGCCAAGGGGTGTCCTTTTGTTAAAAGACATCAAAACCAGCCTGATGGACTTCTTCATCACCGGACGCGGTGACCACAACCACAAATTTGAGAAAATCAAACATATTCTGGAGTTTTATCCCAATTTAAAATATACGCTTCTCGGCGATGACTCGCAGCACGACCCCTTCTTATATGAGCAAATCTGCAAAATATTCCCCGTGACTGTTCAGGCAGTTTACATCCGGCAGACTGGGAGCGCGAAAAAGGAAAAGGCGATTGCGGTGATGAAAAACCTCGAAAGCCTGAATGTCGCGGCGTGTTATTTCCGCGAAAGCTCAGAAGCGATAGAACATTCCCGAAAGATTGGGTTGATCAGTTGACAAGGCGCCGTTAGCCCCGATCGCAGCGGCATCCTTTTGCGGCGCAGCGCAGCGGAGCCGCAAAAGATAAAGCGGAGAGCGGGAAACAGCTCCAAAACATCAAACTTAGCGGACGAAGCACCAATTAAACATTACGCATTGTCAATCTCGTCCTGAACCACGGCCCATTCTTCGAGCAATTGGTCCAGATCTGATTTCTTTTGGTTGTATGCTTTAAAGAAATTTGCGTCTTCGATGTGCTTGTCGTAATTGGATGCCAAAGCTTTATCGTCGCGCTGGATATCGGTTTCCAATTGTTTTATCTGGCTTTCAATTTTACTGAGGCGATTTTGCAACGATTTGTTTTTCTTTTGGTCTTCGTATGAGATTTTCGTGCTTTCCTTTGGAGATTCCTTTTTTGCAACGTCTTTCTTCTCTACTTCGCGCATGTTCTCCATGTTCCTTTGCTCGAGGAAGAAATTGATGTCACCGAGGTATTCCCGTATTTTCTGGTCCTTAAATTCGTACACGATATTCGACATACCCTGAAGGAAATCACGGTCGTGGGATACGAGTAGCAATGTGCCTTCGAATTTCTGCAATGCCGCTTTGAGGACGTTCTTGGATTTGATGTCGAGGTGGTTCGTCGGCTCATCCATTACTAACACATTGATTGGCTGTAACAACAGTTTACAAAGCGCGAGACGGTTGCGCTCCCCTCCGGAGAGTACTTTTACCTTTTTTTCCACGTCATCGCCGCGAAACAGGAATGACCCCAGCATATCGCGTACTTTCGACCGATTTGTGTCTGTAGCGGCGTCTTCCATTGTTTGCAACAACGTAATTTCGCCATCCAGATACTCGGCCTGGTTTTGTGCAAAATAACCCACCTGGACATTGTGCCCAAGCTTTATTGTTCCTTCGAACGGAAATTCGTGAACGATGGCTTTGATAAATGTGGATTTTCCTTGCCCGTTTTGACCAACGAATGCAATTTTGCTGCCCCGTTCCACCAATAGTGAAATATCTTTCAGGATGGTTTTATCGCCGTAGGCTTTGGTAACATGTTCCGCTTCTACCACAACCCTGCCGGGCACTTTTGATATCGGGAACGATATGTTCATCACCGCGTTATCGTCTTCATCAACCTCAATACGCTCTACTTTATCGAGTTTCTTGATCAGCGATTGTGCCATGGAAGCTTTAGAAGCCTTGGCGCGGAATTTCTCAATCAGCTTTTCAGTCTCCTCAATTTTCTTCTGCTGGTTTTTCTGTGTAGCCAATTGCTTCTCCCGGATTTCGTGGCGGAGTTCCAGGTATTGCGAGTACGGCTTGTTGAAATCATAAGCCTTTCCAAGCGAAATTTCGATGGTTCGATTGGTGACGTTGTCCAGAAACATCTTATCGTGTGATACGATTACTACCACTCCTGGGAAATTGCGCAGGAAGTTTTCGAGCCAGATAATACTTTCGATATCGAGGTGGTTTGTGGGCTCATCGAGTAATAGAATATCATTTGATTGCAGCAGCAGTTTCGCCAATTCGATACGCATACGCCATCCTCCGGAAAAAGTCTCTGTAAGGTTATTAAAATCTTCGCGCTTAAAACCAAGTCCCAGCAGGATTTTCTCAGTATCGCCCACGTAATTATAACCGCCTAAAAGTTCAAAACGGTGCGTGAAATCGGAAAGGTCCTCGATAATCTGGGAGTATTCATCGCTTTCATAATCCGTTCTGGTAACCAACTGGTGGTTGATGGATTCGAGCTTCTTTTCTACCGCCTTGATTTCAGTAAATGCCTGGTATGCCTCTTCGAGCACAGTCCGCCCCTGTTCAAAGTCGATATCCTGCCGAAGGAAGCCGATCTTTACTTCCTTCTCTGTTGCGATACTTCCTGAGTCGGGCGTAAAATCTCGTGCGAGTATTTTCAGCATTGTCGACTTTCCGGCACCATTTTTCCCGACAAGCCCTACCCTATCGCCCGAACCGAGCCGGAAGGTTACTTCTTCAAATAAATAGGTTCCGCCAAACGAAACTGAGAGGTTGTGTATATTGAGCATTTTTCGCTTTTATCTGTGAATGTATTCGTAACTTTGCAGTGCTAAAAAAAGCCCACAAAATCAAACATTTAAATTTTTTGCAAATGTTAAAAAAAGGATCCAAACTAAATAGCATTTTAACAGGAAGTTGTCCAAGATGCCAGTCTGAAAGCATGTATGAGGAAGCAAACCCTCTCAACCTGCCCAAAGTTCTAAAAATGAACGACCACTGTAGTCACTGCGGATTAAAATACATGATTGAGCCATCATTCTTTTACGGCGCAATGTATGTCAGCTACGGATTGAATGTCGCTATTGGAATTGCAGCTTTCCTGTTCTGCTTTTTCATCTTAAAAACCCAGGTTACATTTACATTTATCACTATCATAGCCACGTTGGTGGTGTCGATGCCCTTTGTATTGCGCTGGTCGCGGAATATTTACATCAATATGTTTGTTTCTTACGATAAGGACGCTGCGGGCAATTAGTCTTTATTCCAAAACCTCTTAATATCTATTGAAGGGTTAAGCGGGACATTGTTTTCAATGTTTTCGAACAACAAGTTAGCCATGTAAGGCCCAAGCATGACACCGCGCGTCCCTAGTCCATTTAGAATGTGCAAATTTTGATACTCCGGGTGTGTTCCTAACAGTGGCTTCCTGTCTTTAACCGTTGGTCTTACACCTGCAAGATGCTCCTCTATTTCGAAATCACAATTGAGGATCTCTTTAAGACGGGCAACGAGTTCCAATTTACCAGACTCGGTAGGAAGTGCGGTTTTATCTTGCCAATTGTAGGTAGCACCAACTTTGAAACGACTATTTCCAAGAGGGAGGATAAACACGTTTGTGTTTAAGATGACATCGAGATTCAACTCAGGAGCGTTTACTATAAACAACTCTCCCTTCGTACCGTCTAAAGGAAGGTAATTAAAAAAGGGGTTAGCATGAACACCGAAGCCTTCTGCGAACACAATGTGCTTTGCCTGAATCTCATTATAATGAATCCCGGCGGCATCAAAAGCGATAGCACGATAATCAACCGACTGATTTAACAACATTCCGATTTCATCCAAATACCGTATATAAGCGCTTCTGAGCAGCGCTGTATCAACGTAACCAGTACGCAAAACTTCACCAAATCCGTAAGGCGAGCTAATTCCGGAATATTCCTTAGTTACTAAATCAACTGAAAGGAACTCAGATAATCCTGGCTTATCCGAAGCAATAAACCAATTATTCTGTTCTTCGACTGAAAAGAACTTTCTTAACATCGGTACGTTGAACAATAGTCGTTGTTCTAATTTCAACTTAAATTCAAGGTCTGCATAAAAGCGCTGAAGGTAGTCAATCTGAGCTGCCCCATCCTGCAACTTACTGAACCGCTTCAATATTACCGGATTAAAAAGTCCACCAGCCACTTTAGTAGAATTTTGCGAGTCATCATCAAAAACAAGAATGGTCTTGCCATTCGCTAGCGCGGTTTCGGCAAAAGCAATCCCGGCTAAACCAGATCCTACAACCAAATAATCAACCATGATAATAATAAAAAAAACTCTTACCCGAAGATAAGAGTTTCTGTATGTTCAAAAACAAAATGAATTAATAATTCCACATATCCTGCTCGAAGTTCCTGATCTTTTCCTTAATCCTTTCAGATTCGAGCAACTGCATTTGGGCATTGTCTTTCATGTAATCAGCGATTAATCTATCACCATATACATTTTCCTCATCGTAGATAACAGAATTAAAACGCCGCGAATTTAACAAATGATCAAATGTAATCGGCATAGCCGAATTTTTGTCGTTAAACGCATTGGATGCGTGTAAAACATCTCTCGACGCGGGAAAGTAGACCCAAAACAACTCAATAACATCTGGATCATCTTTACCAACTTCTTTCGCTTCAGGAGCTACAGGACAGATTCCTAACAACCTGTATTTCATCTCACCCTGTCTTTTATCAAAATACCAGTAACCCTTGATTTTGTATGCGGAGATATCCTGAGAAGTCAAAAATCTTTCGTCTATAAATTCAGCCGACAATACCTTAGACGCAGGAAGATCCTGAGCCGGTGTAGCCGGTGAAATTACCTTACCTTTTTTATTCCGTTTCTCAGGCTGCGCCTCAACATGTCTACCCCTATATGCATCAGGATCCTGATTTATCAAATCTTTCCCAGCATCTGTCGTATCACGAAATTTAAAAGTATTTTCCAAATCCCCCAACGGACGTTTTGTGTTAAAGTAAGGATCCGCGTACACCTCAGTAATTTTTCCTGATTTAATGCCTTTGATAATAACATCGAACAATGACCTTCTGTCTTTACCAATATTATTAGTGTCAATCGGGAAATACATCGGAAAATTGATTCTCTCATCAAGATCAATAGTTTCCATAACGGTCTTTCCCATCATCACATCCCTGTCATGCACATATCCATATGGAAGCGGCTTGTCATTATCAGAATTCAGTTGAGCTTCGGTTTTTTTACCTATCTCATCCGGTGTCTTTGCATTCAAAAGATTTGATTGCGCGAACGAGGTGACACTCCCAGCGAACAATATCGCTATTGATAAAACGCTTTTACAATTCATAGTTGAAGTATTCAATGTGTTTGACAAAAACGCCAAACTAAATTTATTATTGTATTTCGTATATAACTATCGCAGTTTTTCTAAGTTCTATTTGCGAACCTACAAGCTTTGTCTTAATCTCCGAGAATGTAACCTGATCACCACGTGAAGTTCTCGCTAATGCAGCTTTAGCTTGGGAATTCAACTTATTACCGTTAACAACAACCGTAGGCTGTCCAGTAACTTTCATGCTGAATTGAACTACATTAAGCTGAACTTCAAAATCAAAGTCTGGCAAAGAGGCACCAATTGTAGATGCTTCAAGCCGGGATTTCTGACCCTTAACAACGCCTGCCATACCTCCGATAGTACCTTCAGGATTTGGGATGTTCTTAATCCTAAAAACCTTTGCATCGGTAACACTTTTACCATCAGGCAACTTAGCGTTTACATTAATCTTAACCTCAGTTCCGTTTCCAGGAGACATATTATACTTTCCCTTACCACCTGCAGGGGTCAACCCAGGCGCACTGGCAGAAACATTATTTTCAGATACTCCAGCGAAAGATATAGTCATCGGGTTAACAACACCTCGATATACAACATTCATCTTATCAGCAGCTATTGTAGCAGAATTTGGACGTGGCACAACAACGTATTTTCCTTCAAAAGGTAACGCCACCGGCTTGTTGTCTTCCATAAAAGTAAAACTTCCTTTAATGTTTTGCTCCCCGACGCCACCCGCGGTCATATCAATAACCGCCTGACCGTTTTCAATTTTACCAGGACCGTTGAATGACGTTGGCACAGTGCTGTCGTCATAACGACCCAATACGACTTTACCAGTTACTTTCTCCCCTTGGAAGTAAGCATTTTTATCAAGAACAACCAAAGCAGTATAGTTTTTCATAGACGAAATTTCAAGAGCCGCTTTACCAAGTAAGTTGTTATAACTATCATACTCCGCTTTCTGAATGTCATTCTGCCATGCAGATAACTTAGCGAGTGATGCAATCGCAGGGAAATGTTCAAAATGATAATTCAAATATCTTTTTTTAACTCCTTCCCTATCTTTAACATCTGCAGTATTAAATTTTTGCTCCAACTCCTTAACTACTGGAATCAATTTAGGATTAGAGCCAGCGGCCGCCTTCATTTCAGAAACATACTTATTTATCGCATTAACGATAGAAGTTCCTTTGGCCGAATAATTGTCACCTGCAAACCAAGTTTCATCAATATGCGGACCCTTATCCATAGCTTCATACGGAAGCTTTCCGCTCTCCTTATCGATTTCAATTCCGTTGGTAGCGTCTTTTTTCAAATTCTCCACAAAATCGAAAAACTCCTTAGAAATAGCCGAAATCTTCTTAGAAACGACCTTTGCCTCGCCGAACTGAGTGGGGTTGTCCGTTCCTTTTTGATCAATTGAGGCTAACAACTGCTTGTTATTTTCAACAGAAGCTTTATTCGCAGACTCAAACTTTTCATTCATCAATCCAAAAGCCGATAATACTTCTTTGGACATATTTAGTGCCAACATTGCAATGAAAACCAGATACATCAGGTTAATCATCTTCTGTCTAGGGGTTAATTTTCCTCCTGCCATTTTCGTTTAATTAGTTTAGTTTACTTTTAGTTAATAAGTCTTAGTGTTTAAACTAATTATCCTTTGTTGCTCATTGCAGAAAGCATACCTCCATAAACATTGTTCAACGAAGCAATGTTTGCGGTCATCGACTGCATTTGTTCTTTCAGTTTGTTAGCGTTATCAGCAATCTCTTTGTTTGCCTCAGCATTTCTAGACGCACTCTCCAATTGCACTTTGTACAAACTGTTCAGTGATTCCATCTGCGCCGCTGCCATAGAAAGCTCTTCACTGTATTTCTTAGTAGCAGCAATTCCATCTGCCGCAGGAGAAATACCTTTCGCCGCTGACTCAAAATTCTTGATACTATTACCCAAACTAGCCATCAACTCACCGTCAACTTTAGCTTCTTTCAACATCGCATCCAATTTCTGAGACAACATTCCCTGAGCATCTTTTGGCTCTTCTTTTTTCTTTTTGTCTTTAGGATCGCCACCTGCCAATTCAGGATACACCAATGACCAATCCAACTCATTATCAACTGGATCAAATGCAGACAAGCCAAAGATTAACGCCTCAGTAACCAGACCAATAATCAACAAAGGACCCGCTCCAGGATAATGCTGAATTTTGAAAAGTGCCCCTATGATTACAACCGCCGCTCCCATACCGTAAGCGAAATTCATTGCTTTTTTACTTAAAAGTGCCATAATAAATAATTTTTTTTGTTAATTAGAATAGTTTATAATAAAGTTGGTTAATTTAATTTTTTGGCGCATTACCTGTGGTCTGAACCCCCATGTAATCCTGTACAGTCCTGAATCCGATGTAGCTCCTTGCCGTGTCAGCGTATTCGAAATCACGTGTACTTACCTGTAGGTAATAAGAAACATCTTTCCACGATCCTCCACGAACCACTTTACGTTGGTTCTTCGTATCAGGCACGTTCGGGTTCATCGTAGAAACATACTCGTAAGCCCCCGGATCATAAGACGAATCAGTCCACTCAGAAACGTTACCAGCCATGTTATACAAATTGTAACCATTCGGGTCATATGACTTTGCTTCTACAGTATACAATGCACCGTCCGCTGCATAATCCCCTCTATTTGGTTTAAAGTTAGCGAGGAAACAACCCCTGTCGCTCTTCGCATAAGGACCTCCCCATGGGTAAGTAGCAGACTGAAGACCTCCTCTTGCAGCATACTCCCATTCAGCTTCAGTTGGAAGACGGAAAGAATTCACTAAATCCTGGTGTTTCTTCTTCGACTTTACGTAAGTATTTTTATTCAACGTTCTCCACGCGCAGAACGCTTTAGCCTGCTTCCAGGTAACGCCCACTACAGGATATTCGCTATATGCCTGATGCCAGAAATAATCATTATGCATAGGCTCATTGTATGAATATGCAAAGTCTTTAATCCACGCAGTAGTGTCCGGATAAATTCCAACCTGTTCTGTCTTGATAAATTCCTTTCTTTTGCCTTTTTTAGCCTTGGCAGCGGCCTGAATATCCATCCAGGAATAACGGAACTTCAACTTAGAAACATCAATTGTTCTTAAGCCGTTATATGACTCAGCAACAGGAATATACATCGAATCCATTACCTCAACGTAATACTCATCAGGATATTTAGCAGTACTGGTTTGCAATTTAACTTTCTTATTCAGTTTTCTACCCGCATACATGTCATCACCATCTCCAACACTATAGTAATTCTCATACATATACTTGTCATAAGGCGTCATCTTTGCAGGATCAGCATCGTTGAAAGCATAATCATTGATACTTCCTCCGGATTTACCTTTAGCTTTGGTAGGCGCAGAAGTACCTGCCTGAGCCCCCCCACCAACTTCATCCGCAAGGATAGCAAGGCGAACACGGATTGTCGAGTCTTTTACCCACTCCACAAACTGACGGTATTCACTATTGGTGATCTCGGTCTCATCCATATAGAATGAGCGAACGGTAACTGTCTTTGTAGGAGCATCACCTATGTTAGCCAAATCATCATCTGATTTACCCATGATAAAAGCGCCGCCTGGAACTAATGACATTCCATAAGGTTTCTCAGGATGCCATTTTTTTCCTTTCACACCAACGAGTTCCCCTTTATCGCTTGAACCACAGCTGAACAATAATGATGATAATGCTGCAAATGCAATGAACTTCTTCATATAAATTTGGGTTAAAATGTATTCATATTTTTAAGGGCGTAAACCTATCTATTATTTTTTTAAAAAACAATTTTTTTACTAACAAAAACTTAAAAATGTGTGAAATCAGCAGTAAATACAAAACTTTACGCATCAATGTAACTGATTTACAGCATATTCTTTCGCTGTGCTTTCCACCACCTTCCAGGCAACTCCTGGTTGCAGGCTTCTTCGTAATCTTTATAGGAACACGGTAATAACGTGTTTCTTTTTAATTTATTATTTCCGGTTGAAACATACGGAATTTCAATCCACCAACGGTCTGTTTTATTGCTTTTATAAAACACCAATTGATCATCATCAATCGGAACAGTGTACTTTAAATAATTCTCACGGCTACCAAAAGGATATTCATTCGAACGGTAATTAATTCCCTCTATAAAATACCAGATGATCTGGGCGATTAGCACCGATTCCTGCGCCGAGTTTCCGTGATTGAATATGCCAAATAAAGAAACTCGATCACTGATTCCCGCATAGCGCGCCAACGCACACACTTCTTTTCCATTGAAGCCGTTAGGCGTAAAAGTAACAAAATTACCTGAATCAGAAGACTTTACGGATGTTAAATCTAAACTCACAAGGTCTGCATCTCGAAAAACATGTTCCGAAATCGATATATTGGCACAAACTTCTCCGAGTCGGTAAGCATCAAAAAACAACTTTTCAATCAAATCAATTTCTTCCTGAGAATTGTAATAGGTCTGAAATCCAATATTGCTGTAATTAAACAGGTTTGTCGGCTCGTCCATGAGCATCTTCGTAAGGTACGAATCCGCACTGATTTCACCCTCATGCTTCCCAAAATCAAATCGGCTGTCAATCGACACCAGATTAACCATTTGTTCCAGATTATCATAAGCCCGGTAGAGTGCATACGTAAGATCTTGTGTGCCACCTATTATAATAGGTATGATTTTTCTCTTAATCAGGTTTGAAACTACTCCCTGAACAGCAAAGTAGGTGTCTGACAAGGAATTCCCCGGAGCGATGTCCCCTAAGTCCGCAACTGCAGCGTCCCAATTACCAGGGAAAAGCTCGTACAATTGCTTTCTGATACTGTCGAGATCAACTTCCTCATACCCGAGATGTTTACCTCTATTTTCCAATACCCCTACAACAGCAATCCTAACACTGCTCAGGTCAGGAAAGTCTGTCCCAGAATGCATCATCACTTTACTTCCAAAATGCTGCGAAGACAGCGCTTCCGTATACGAAATAATGTCAGCACTTACAGGCTTAAGAAAATCCAGTTCCATTTCTATTTCTTTTTAACAGCGGTTTTTTTAGCAGCAGTCTTTTTAGCAGGTGCTTTCTTTGCAGCCACCTTCTTGGCAGGTGATTTCTTTTCAATCATCTCCTGAACCTGTGCCAGAGTCAGCCCTGCGGCATCCACGTCCTTGTTGAGTTCAATTTTGATCTTGCCTTTGGTGATGACAGATCTCCCCCATCGGGCCTTTTCTACCAAAATGCCTTCTTCCGGCCAGCTATGGATGACTTTATCAATTTCCTTCTGCAGCTTGTCCTCGATGAGTTCGACGATATCTGACTGCGAAAGGTTATCGAAATTGTATTTTTTATTCACATTGATAAACATCCCGTTCCATTTGATAAACGGACCAAAACGTCCCACACCTTTCTGCACGGCTTCATTTTTGTAATGCGCAATCGGGGCATCCGCCTTCGACTTTTCGTCAATCAGCTCCTGCGCACGCTCCATAGCGACATCAAGCGGGTCTTCTCCTTTTGGAAGCGAAATGAACATCTTTCCAAACCGCACGTAAGGACCGAAGCGTCCATTATTCACTTCAACTTCTTCACCTTTATATATACCAAGATTCTTTGGCAGCAAAAATAAATTCAGGGCATCTTCCAAAGTGATGTTCCCAATATTCTGATCCGCCCTTAGGCTCGCAAACAATTTATCATCATCTTCGGGCTCCCCGATTTGTGCCATAGGCCCGAATTTCCCGAGCCTCACGCTTACCTGCCTGCCGGTTTTCGGGTCTTTCCCTAAAATACGTTCACCGCTTTCACGCTCCGCATTGGCTTCGACTTCCTTAACATTTGGATGAAAATGGCTATAGAATTCCTGCATCATTTTCGCCCAGTTCACATTGCCTTCCGCGATCTCATCAAAATCCTGTTCAACCTTTGCCGTAAAATTATAATCCAGGATGTTTTCAAAATTCTTGACGAGGAAGTCTGTGACGATTGTTCCAATATCCGTCGGTACCAATTTCCCTTTGTCAGAACCTGTATTTTCTTTAAGTTGTTTTTCCGCAATCTTCCCGGAAGCCAGAGTCATCTGCACATAATTGCGCTCCTGCCCTTCCAGATTGCCTTTTTCAACATAATTCCTATTGATGATTGTCGAAATGGTAGGCGCATAAGTCGACGGCCTTCCAATCCCAAGCTCTTCCAGTTTCTTTACCAAAGACGCTTCCGTATATCTTGCAGCCGGCCTGGTATACCTTTCGGTTGCAGTAATGTAATTGCCGAGCAATTTCTCATTGATCCGTAAAGCGGGCAGCATGCCTTCCTGTTCTTCCTCATCCTCATCATGGCCTTCGAGATACACCTTCAAAAACCCTTCGAACAACAGCACTTCACCGGTGGCGTTAAAATACTCGCCGTGATTACTCGCTTCAATTTTCACATTCGTCCGTTCCAGTTCCGCATCACTCATCTGCGAAGCTAAAGTCCGCTTCCAGATCAGCTCATACAGCCTTGCCTGGTCTCGATCAATATTTACCGTATGCCTTGACATGTCTGTCGGACGGATCGCTTCGTGGGCCTCCTGTGCACCTTTGCTCTTATTGGCAAAAGTCCGTGGTTTGGAAAACTGTTCTCCATACGAAGAAATGATTTCAGCTTTCGCGGCGCCCATTGCTTCCTGCGACAGGTTTACGCTGTCGGTTCTCATGTATGTAATCAATCCCGCCTCATATAAACGCTGTGCCAACTGCATCGTAATTCCAACCGGGAGATACAGTTTCCGTGCAGCTTCCTGCTGTAAAGTAGACGTCGTAAACGGTGCAGCAGGCGACTTGCGCGTCGGCTTGGTTTCCAAATCCGATACCTTATATATAGAACCAATATTTTTTTGCAGAAAATCCTCTGCTTCTTTCTTTGTGCTAAAATTCTTCGGAAGCCTTGCCTTGAATGACTTTCCGGCTTCATTTACGAATTCTGCCGTGACTGAAAAAGAGGCCGTCGCTTTAAAATCCTGAATTTCGCGTTCCCTTTCGACAATCAGCCTTACGGCCACCGATTGGACACGACCAGCTGACAGCCCGCCTTTTACCTTCCGCCACAACACCGGTGAAAGCTCATATCCTACGAGCCTGTCTAGTACCCTCCGTGCCTGTTGGGCATTTACGAGGTTGTAATCAATCTCCCTTGGATTATCAATCGCCTTTAGGATTGCCGATTTTGTAATCTCGTGAAAAACAATTCGTTTGGTCTTGTTTTTATCCAGTTTCAATTCCTCAGCAAGGTGCCACGAAATCGCCTCTCCCTCACGGTCCTCATCGGAAGCCAGCCAAACCATTTCTGCATTTTTTGAAAGCGTTTTCAGCTTGCTGACCAGTGCCTTTTTGTCTGGAGAGACTTCATACCTTGGCTTAAATCCATTCTCCACGTCCACACCAATCTCCTTCGACGGAAGGTCTGCAATATGCCCGTAACTGGATTCCACCTGAAAGTCCGGACCAAGGAATTTCTCAATTGTCTTAGCCTTTGCAGGCGACTCCACGATCACTAAATTCTTTGCCATAATCCTTTTTTTGTTGTTGGCAAAAGTATATGTTTTTTTTAAATTCCAATTTTTTTATTTTTTTCCGCTGATTTCGGCATTCTGGCTTTACCTTAATATTATCGTTTTGTGAGCTCTTTTCCGGCGACGGTCTCCACTCGAAAATCTTACGCAGGCCCTTCCCTATTTTCAGAAAACCCACCAGTGAAAGTCAAAACATATTTTAGGTGTTTGCAATTTCTTCCCGTTTATTTTGTAGTTTGGACTCTTTTACAAACAACAACAGATTTTCATGAAGGAGCAATTTCACGCATTGCGGAAACGTGCTATCATCATGCGGATTAAGAATGTCATAAATGCCTTGCCTTACATGAGAAAATATTTAAAAATCGCTTTCTTTATCCTTACAATGCTATTCATTTGCAGAAGTTTTTTTCTGCCTAAACATTATGATGAATTTTATATTTTTATGGCATATATTATATTGGCGGTTCCTTATGTCATATATGAATCTGTACAAAAGGCAAAAGATGAGCATTCCAAATCCCTTATTTTCAACCGCTGGGTGATGGTCGCGATTGTGATGTCTGTGATTTTGATTTTGATGTTTATCCTAATGGAGATTATTTATCCCCTGCCTTCTTAAACTCTTTTTGCGAAATGCCCCGGAAGTATTAAAAAAGAAATCACGACACTGTTATATATTCAAATAACCTTTGACATGACAAGACGAATATTGAAAATAGTACTTACACTGGTTGTGACCGCCTATTTGCTTATTACGGCGATTCCAATTGATACACACCTCAATAAATCTTATTTGCGATTTACGGTTTTGGGGGTAGTATTCGCGGCGGCTGTACTGGAATTAATTTACCTCAGAAAACAGGACAGGATAAACAAGACAAGGCTTTACAAAGAGAAGATGAATTTTTTAATACTGGTATTAATCTTATTTTCCCTGGTGTATACAGCAAAATACCTATTTACATAAAAAAAGCTAGCAGACAAAGTTTGAAAAGAAACTGTTTCCCAAAAAAAGAGAGGCCATTGCTTCTCTTTTTCTATTCGCACGGCACTGCTATTTAAATCCCAACACACCGACTCCAACAACCCCTCAAAACATTAACAAAATTTCCGAATCTATCGTAATGAAAATTCTAGCCGTTTCGTAGGGACCACAACCTCCCCTTCCCTGAAGGTAAAATACAACTTCCCCAAAACAAATTTTACGGAAAAGCCATACTTTTTCTAAAATTTTCCAAGGATCCGATGCTACAACCATAGTTAGGGTATTATCTAAAACACAACCACCAAAACCCCTTTCTTTTATTGAAATAAAGATCCATAAAAATGGCTGCTTTGGTCCAATTTTTAGGGCAACGCTAAAAGAAAACACCTACATCACTTTCTACCATAAAAAAAGAGAGGCGCCTGCCCCTCCTTTCCAATTAACCTAAACTACTTTACTCCGCAGTGCCAGACGCCTCTTCCGGACCGCCGGTAACCGTATTGTAAATAATATAATCGTTGTATTTGGCTTCACTGGCTTCCGCCCAGATGTCCTTCCCGGTATCGCTGTACTTGACCAGCAATGCATAAAGCGCATTGGCCAGGATGGCGCGCTGCTCTGTACTGCTGTCGCGATTATTCACAGCCTGGGTCTGCTGGTCAATGGCGGTATCAAACACAATCCGGGCATTATCAAGTGCCGTAATTTTCGCAGCAGTGATGCCCTCCCCTGCCAGGTTGGACAGGTATTTCGTTGCAGTGACCACCACCACTTTGGCATTTCGCACCAATTCGGCATCAGTTTGCCTGGTGAGGTCTGCGTTTCCAAATTCCCTATAACTTCCCGTATTGGTACCGAACACCGCCTTCGCCGCCAGCAAAAATGTGCGCATCTGTTTTTCAACGGCGGCACGGGCGGCATCTTTCGTAGCAGTGGCCGTAATCTTGAGGCCATTGATTTGTTCATCTGTAGGAAAATTGGAGAAATTGGTCAATGCGGTAACGATCTGCGTGCGCTTTGCCGGGGTAAAGCCACGGTCCGTAAACTCCACAGTATCGCGGTCAATCAACAGCAAAGTGCTGTCTGCAAGTTGTTTCAGGTACCCGTATGAAAAATTGAAATCGGGCACAATCATTTCTTTCTTTGGCATAATTTTAATTGTTTAAGGGTTAATAAAAATTTGTGATTCAAAATTATTAAAACCCAAAAATTAAAAGTTAAAACAATCATAATTAGCATAAATTTAGCTTTTTAATACAAAATATGTTAATGTTATTACAAAATTTACCTTATTAAAAACAACCGGCAACGTGGTCAAAAAGAATCTTACCTTATCCGGTAAAATCCGCCCCAATTTCTTAAAAAAATGTCCCCGACAGGCTTCCGGAGTGAAGCGATGGACGCCCGGAGTGAAGCAACGGACACCCGGAGTAAAGCAATGAACGCCCGGAGTGAAGCGATGGACGCTCGGAGTGAAGCAACAGATGCCCGGAGTGAAGCAACAGATGCCCGGAACAACGCAAGTGATAAACGGAGCGGCCTGACGTACATCAGGAGGAAAACCGCAAACACCCGGACCAATAAGCCGTTCCACGGGAGCAAAAAACGGTTTGCCCTAATCAGATCGGATCATCAAAGAAACCTGAAGCCAATTGATATTACCCATTTTTAAAAGATTTGTTAAACTCCGTCTGCCAACTTGTCATATTCGACAGAATTCCTGTATCTTTGAAGCCCTCAGAATTTAGAGGACACGCATCATTTATGGAAAAGGTCATTGAAGAAAGCAAACAGGGCGAAAGCCTCGTTTTAGGACATAAATCAGGAAACACCAAGAAACTTTTTATTGAGAGCTACGGCTGTGCAATGAATTTTTCCGACAGTGAAGTCGTCGCCTCCATCCTTTTGGAAAACGGCTTCAATACCACGCAAATTCTGGAAGAGGCCGACCTGGTTCTCGTGAATACCTGTTCCATCCGCGACAAAGCGGAACAAACCGTACGCAAACGCCTCGAGAAATACAATGCCGTCAAAAGACGCCAAAACCCGAAAATGAAAGTGGGTGTGCTCGGCTGTATGGCGGAAAGGCTCAAAAGCCAGTTCCTCGATGAGGAGAAGATTGTCGACCTCGTCGTCGGTCCGGATGCCTACAAGGATTTACCTAATTTATTGAAAGAAGTCGAAGCGGGCAACGACGCCATTAATGTCATTCTTTCAAAAGAGGAAACCTATGGCGATGTGTCACCGGTACGGCTCTTGTCTAACGGCATCACCGCTTTCGTATCGATTACGCGCGGCTGCGACAACATGTGCACCTTCTGCGTCGTTCCGTTCACCCGTGGTCGCGAACGGAGCCGGGAACCCCAGAGCATCATGGCGGAAATCGCCGACCTGTGGCAAAAGGGCTTCAAGGAAATAACGCTTCTGGGTCAAAACGTAGACAGCTATTTGTGGTACGGCGGCGGGCTGAAGAAGGATTTCGACAAAGCATCACCCATGCAACAGGCCACGGCAGTGTCTTTTGACCAACTGCTTTCCATGGTGGCCGAAGCATTCCCAAAAATGCGCATCCGTTTTTCTACGTCGAATCCGCAGGATATGCATGAAAGTGTTTTGCATGTGATCGCCAAATACCCGAACGTCTGCAAACACATCCACCTTCCCATACAGTCCGGAAGCGACCGGATATTGAAAGAAATGAACAGGCTGCACACGCGTGCCGAATACATCACCCTGATCGAAAACATCCGCAGGATCATTCCCGAATGCAGCATCACGCAGGACATGATCGCAGGCTTCCCGACCGAAACCGAACAGGACCACCAGGATACCTTAAGCCTGATGGAACACGTAAAATACGGATTTGGTTATATGTATGCTTATTCCGAAAGGCCCGGAACACTGGCCGGAAGAAAAATGGAAGACGATGTGCCGGAAGAAGTGAAACTGCGCCGACTGCAGGAAATCGTAGACCTCCAAAGGACCCATAGTGCCATCAGGACAAATGAGTTTGTTGGCAAAACAGTGGAAGTACTGATTGAAAAAGAATCAAAACGATCAGACAACGACTGGTCCGGACGAAATTCCCAAAGCATCATGGTGGTTTTCCCAAAAGAGAACTACAAAATGGGCGATTTCGTAAACGTAACCATCACCGATTGCACCAGCGGAACCCTGATTGGGAAAGCCGTTGGCCTGAGCGACATGAACTAAAAACCTAATGATGTAAGTTTTTGCAATTTAAGTGTAAGAATTCCTTTATCGGATTCTGCTACATTGCAAACAATAAAATAAAGAATATGGAATCCGTACAGGCCATAAAACAAAGATTTGAAATTATCGGGAATGACCCGAAACTAAACCGCGCCATTGAAAAGGCCATCCAGGTGGCTCCCACCGATATCACTGTATTGGTGATTGGGGAAAGCGGCGTCGGTAAAGAAAGCATTCCAAAGATCATCCATTCGCTGTCGCACCGGAAACATGGGAAATACATCGCCGTAAACTGCGGTGCTATTCCCGAAGGCACGATTGACAGTGAGCTCTTCGGACACGAAAAAGGATCGTTTACAGGCGCAACAGGTACCCGCGAAGGCTATTTCGAGGTGGCTAACGGCGGGACGATATTCCTGGATGAAGTAGGCGAACTGCCTCTAACCACGCAGGTCCGTTTGCTTCGGGTGCTGGAAAACGGGGAGTTTATCAAAGTCGGCTCCTCACAGGTACAGAAAACGAATGTCCGCATTGTAGCGGCCACAAACGTAAACCTGTTCGACGCGATCGAAAAGGGAAAATTCCGGGAAGACCTGTATTATAGGCTAAGTACCGTCGACATCATGCTGCCGGCGCTGCGCGAAAGAAAGGACGACATCCATTTGTTATTTCGGAAGTTTGCTTCAGACTTTGCGCACAAATACAAAATGCCGCCATTAAAACTGGATGACAGTGCGGTACAGTTGCTGCAGAAATTTCGCTGGAGCGGAAACATCCGGCAATTGCGAAATGTCGCCGAGCAGATTTCGGTATTGGAAACCAACCGCGACATCACCTTTAACACGCTGCAGTCGTACCTGCCAAGCGAAGGATCGAATCTTCCTTCGGTGATTAAGACCGGGAAAAGTGAAAGCGATTTCAGTACCGAAAGGGAAATCCTATACAAGGTATTGTTTGATATGAAAAGTGACCTGAACGACCTGAAAAAACTGACGCTGGAACTCATGAAAAACGGGAGCAGCAAAGTACAGGAAACAAACCCCAGCCTGATCCAGAAAATCTATGGCGACAATACCGATGAATCGGATTTTGACTTTGACGACCAGCCGGATAACGCGCGCGCATCAATGCTGCCAGCCATTTCAAACGCCAAGCAGGACCATTTTATCAATGACAGCCGCGACGATAAATACCTATTTGCAGAAACTGTTGAAGAGGAAGAGACGCTGAAACTCGAGCAAAAAGAAATCGAGATGATTAAAAAATCCTTAGAGAAAAACAAGGGAAAGCGAAAAGCAGCGGCCGACGAGCTGGGTATTTCCGAAAGAACCCTGTACCGAAAAATCAAACAGTTTGATTTATAGTTTCCCTTTACACTCAAAATCTTATCTTTGGATTTTATAAATAAAATGAAAAAATATCTCCTGATTTCATTCTTTAGCCTGCTTGCCTTTTGCCTAAACAGCTGTGGCGCCTATAATTTTACGGGTACCGCCCCCATCGCGGCAAAAACATTCCAGGTAAATTATTTCCAGAACAATGCGGATCTCGTACAACCTGGAATCGAGCGTACGTTTACGCAGCAATTGCAGGAGTTGATCCAAAACCAGACAAACCTAAACCTTACCAACACCGGTGGCGAACTTGTGTATGAAGGAGAAATAACCGATTACAGGATTACACCGATGCAGGCCACAGCAGACCAACGCGCGGCCCAAAACCGGCTGACGATCGTCATCAATGTGCGGTTTACCAACAAACTCAAAGAGGAGGATAATTTTGAAAAATCTTTTTCTTTTTTCCGCGATTATCCCGGATCTGACCAGCTTACCGGCGCCCAGCTTACCGAGACAGTGAATTTTATTTTCGACCGCATTACCCAGGATATTTTCAATGCGTCATTGGCAAAATGGTAAAACAATACAAATGAACGTATCCGACTATACCTATATATTAAACAAGCCCGATGCGGTAAGCGACCGGCAAACCATGGTATTGGAACGGATTGTTCACGAGTTTCCCTATTTTCAAAGCGCCCGTGCACTACACCTCAAAGGACTTTACAACCAGGACAGTTTCCGGTACAACCAACAATTAAAGGTAACCGCTGCCTACACCACTGACAGGAGTGTGCTTTTTGACTTCATCACTTCAGGAAACTTCAAGGCGCTGCAACAACAATTCTTCGACGAGAAAGAAGCGGCAATCAATGAAATCATGGTGAACGAAATGGAAGTCGTTCCCTACGCTGCTGTCCCTGAAATAAAAATCGACACACTCGAACAGTCTATACTCGATTCGATTAAAGAAGCTTCTCCGACGACCGGGGACGAAGAAAAGCCTTCGGAAGCGGAAGCTGTCGCACAAAAACTCGAAATCGGGAAGCCGCTGGAATTCTCCGGAGCTGAAAAACACTCGTTTGGAGAATGGCTGCAATTGGCGGCCTGTAAACCTATCGAGCGTGAAAACCAACCTGCTGAAACCGGACTCGAAGAAGAGAAAAAGAAAAAAATTGAAATCATTGACCGGTTTATCGAAGCCAATCCAAAAATATCTCCTGTAAAGGATCATGTCCCCACTCCGGCGGTATCGACATTTGAAAACAGCGACACCAGCGCTTTGATGACAGAAACTTTAGCGAAAGTATACCTCGAACAAAGAAAATATAGTAAAGCCATTCAGGCATATGAAATTTTAATTTTGAAATATCCGGAAAAAAGTAGTTTATTTGCAGACCGAATTTCGGACATCAGAATTTTACAACAGAATAACAATTAAATACAGAAAATATGTTTATAGTTTTTTTAGCATTGATCGCGATAGTTTGCTTTCTTTTGATCATTGTGATTATGGTTCAAAATCCTAAAGGCGGCGGTCTTTCTTCTTCATTGGGTGGGTCACAGCAATTGGGCGGCGTACAGAAAACCACTGATTTTCTTGACAAAAGTACCTGGACATTGGCTACCGTACTGATTTTACTGATCCTTTTCTCAGGAATGAACTTCAGCGATGATGCGCCTGCAGTTGCCCCTATCGAAGCGGCAAAACCGGCGGGACCTGCTGCAACGCCAGCGAAGCCTGACGCTACTCCAGCCAAACCTGCGGATGCAACGACTACACCAGGAAAAACAGTTTCAGTTCCTGTAGAGGCGCCTGCAACCACAAAAAAGTAATTTATCACATACTGATATCAAATGCCAGCGTCACTGCTGGCATTTTTTTTGCTGAAATTTTGTCAGAAGGATCAATCTGGCATGATTTATGAAAAAGGCTGCACAACAAAAATTATCTAAAAATTTAAAATATTATGGCTTTAAACATCAAACCTCTTTCGGACCGTGTCCTAATTGAGCCCGTAGCTGCGGAAACCCAGACTGCGTCTGGCATCTTCATCCCGGACACCGCAAAAGAAAAACCACAAAAAGGCACCGTGGTGGCTGTAGGAAACGGCACTTTGGAGCATGCAATGACCGTAAAGGTAGGCGATACCGTACTTTATGGTAAGTATGCAGGAACAGAATTGAAATTCGAAGGCAAAGATTACCTGATCATGCGCGAAGACGACATTTTGGCAATCATTTAATTAAAAAAGTAAACAAAAAATACCATGGCAAAAGATATAAAATTTGATATTGAAGCACGCGACGGATTAAAACGTGGCGTTGACGCATTGGCTAACGCAGTGAAAGTAACATTAGGACCGAAAGGCCGAAATGTGATTATTGGCAAATCATTTGGCGCGCCGAATGTTACCAAAGACGGTGTTACTGTTGCAAAAGAAATCGAATTGAAAGACCCACTTGAAAATATGGGCGCACAGATGGTGAAAGAGGTGGCTTCGAAAACCAATGACCTTGCCGGTGACGGTACTACCACCGCTACAGTTCTTGCACAGGCGATCGTGAAAGAAGGCCTCAAAAATGTCGCTGCGGGTGCAAATCCAATGGATTTGAAAAGAGGGATTGACAAAGCCGTAGAAGCCATCGTTGCAGATCTTGCAAAGCAGGCAAAAGTGGTGGGCAGCGATTCAGAAAAAATCAAACAAATTGCATCAATCTCTGCGAACAATGACGAAGTTATCGGCGAATTGATCGCAACAGCATTTGCTAAAGTAGGCAAGGAAGGCGTAATCACCGTTGAAGAAGCAAAAGGAACCGATACTTATGTTGATGTAGTTGAAGGGATGCAGTTTGACAGAGGATATCTTTCTCCTTATTTCGTGACCAACCCTGAAAAAATGGAAGCGGAACTCGAAAATCCTTACATCCTTTTGTATGATAAAAAAGTATCCTCACTAAAAGAACTGCTTCCGGTTCTTGAACCAGTGGCGCAATCAGGGAAACCGTTGTTGATCATTGCCGAAGACGTTGATGGAGAGGCTTTGTCCACTTTGGTGGTAAACAAACTTCGCGGAGCGTTAAAAATTGCAGCAGTTAAAGCACCAGGTTTTGGAGATAGAAGAAAAGCGATGCTTGATGATATCGCAATCCTGACCGGCGGTACCGTAATTTCAGAGGAAAAAGGCTACACACTGGAAGGTGCAACGCTTGATATGTTGGGAACTGCAAAAAGAGTAAGCATTGACAAAGACAACACCACAATAGTGAGTGGCGCTGGAGATGCTGAATTGATTAAAAATCGTGTCAATCAAATCAAAATCCAGATGGAGACGACTACATCGGATTATGATCGCGAAAAACTACAGGAACGTCTGGCAAAATTAGCCGGCGGCGTAGCAGTCCTATACGTTGGGGCGGCCTCTGAAGTGGAAATGAAAGAGAAAAAAGACCGTGTTGATGATGCTTTACATGCGACGCGTGCTGCGGTTGAGGAAGGCATTGTTGCAGGGGGTGGCGTTGCATTATTGCGCGCAAAAGCATCCTTAAAAAATGTAACTGCTGACAACGCTGACGAAGCTACAGGAATCCAGATCATCTCGCGTGCCATAGAATCGCCTTTGCGTACCATCGTAGAAAATGCCGGTCTTGAAGGATCTGTAGTGGTTGCGAAAGTTGCAGAAGGCAAAGATGACTATGGCTATAATGCAAAAACCGACGAATACGTTGACATGCTGAAAGCGGGAATCATTGACCCGAAAAAAGTGACCCGTGTGGCTCTTGAAAATGCAGCATCGGTGGCCGGAATGATCCTTACCACGGAATGTGCCCTGGTGGATATTAAAGAAGAGAATGCCGGAGGCGGAATGCCAATGGGAGGCGGAATGCCCGGAATGATGTAAAAATAGTTTCTATTTGAAAATTAAAAGGAGTACTTTATCGTACTCCTTTTTTTATTTTTACAATTTGACACGAAATTCATAAAATCTTCTAATTTTATGTCGCTAAATATAATCAACTACAATCCATATGAAAAAAACTATCCGCCTTTGCTTTTTGACCACTTTGTTTTTATCTGCTTTCATCTACGCCCAGAATGATCCTGTAAAAGAAAAACTGGTGGGTTACATCCAGGATTATTTTTCCCTTGATAGGGAAATAATTCACGTGCAGCTTGACAAAAATATCTTTTTCTCCAACGAGCAAATTTGGTTTAAAGGATATGTACTTCAACGGAAGACCAAAAAACTTTTCGCCTCAACTACAAATGTATTTGCCATTCTACTCGACGCGGACGGAAATAAAGTTTCCGAACAACTTGTCTTTGCAAACAGCGGCTCGTTTTCGGGAACCATAAAACTGACTGAAAAATGTCCTTCGGGAGATTACTACCTTCAGTTTTACACCAATTGGATGAATAATTTCAGTGAAGACGAATCATCAATATACCGACTGGCGATAATTAATTCTGAAAAGCCATTTTTACCTTCGCAAAAACCTGACTATTCCCGAATTAACGTAAACGTTTATCCTGAAGGTGGAAACAACATTATTTTCGGTGTAAGAAACACGGTCGGCATACAAATATCGGACTGCAAAGACAGGCCAATTCCAGTAACAGAAGGAGAAATTATCGATGAAAAAGGTACCGCAGTTACAAAAGTATTCCTAAATAAATTTGGATATGGCAAGTTTGACTTCCTTCCCAACGCGGGTCTTTACAAAGCTGTCTTTAATATAAATGGAAACCTTGTCGAAACGCCGTTGCCTTATGCCAGTAGCACTGGTATAGCCCTTGAAGTAAATAATCATGCCTTTGCAGACAGAACGCTAATCCTGTTGAGAGCAAATAAAGAATATGTCCGTTCGCTTAAAAACAAAACGTTTTTTGTGTTGGTCCATCAGGATCAGAAGTCCACGATCTACGAGATCAGTTTGTCCGACAATACGGATGAACAGAAAATTATAATTTCAAAGGCTGATTTTGCAGATGGAATAAATACAATCAGGGTTATTGATGCGGATTTAAACGAAGTCTGTCAACGGCTGATTTTTAAAAAGCCTACGCAACAATCTTCCCTGGAAATCAGCCCATCAGTGAAGGCGATTAATACCTTTACAGTTCAGACGGAAGATCCAAAGACCAATCTGAGCATTTCGGTACTTCCCGACCAATCTATTGCTGACCATGGTAGTGATGACATATTCGGATCAGCATATTTAAACCCTTATCTATCCACCAAAATTCCGGGTGCGAGGTACTATTTTGAAGCCTCTTCAAAAGCTAAAGATTTCGAATTGGATCTTTTGCTGCTCAATCAGAAACAACCTAAATACCGTTGGACCGATATTGTATCGAAAAAACCAAAAGAAGTCTCCGAGTTCGATTATGGACTAACCGTAAAAGGATCACTGAACCAAAAATTAGCCGACCCTGAAAAATACCGGATTAAACTGTATTCTGTGTTTGCGGGTATCGACGAATATGCGAAAATTAATGAGAAAAATGAATTCTACTTTAAGAATCTCGTGGTGCGTGACTCATCCCATGTATCCATTTCTCTCATTAAAATTCCCGAAATCACCAAACCACTACCGCTTAAAATGAATGCAAAAGTGATCAATGCGAAAAGAAGTTACCGCTTTTTGTTCCACCCTGAAGCATCCCAATGCATCGCTCAATTTGAGCCCGTAGCATCCGATTTACCAACATCCACAGACAAAAAGGAGATACAACTTGACGAAGTGAAAGTTGAATACAAGTACAAACTAACGAGGCAAATGAATTACGGTAACGCGTTACTAAAAGGCTATAAAGTGGTTCCTGAAAACAACGGACTAGACGTGCTGAATTTTATCCGGAATCACGGATTTGATGTAGAAAAAAACAAAGGAAAGGTGGCTGTATATGGGCGTTCCCGAACAACAATCAATGGACAAAGAAACCAACCGGTAGTGTTTATTGACGCATTTAGACTGATGTCATTTGATGAACTCGACGGCATGAGAATGGACGACATTGATGAGATTTACCTGGACGCACATGCTATTGTTCCCTCGGTCACCAACAATATCGGAGTCATAAAAATCTATCGGAAAAAAGCAAGTCAGTATGCAACTAAAGAAGCGACATCAAATGCTGTAGACTTTACTATGGAGGGATATGAAATGATCCGTCCTTTTTCTAACGCGGCATATTTAAACAAAAGCGGAAAAGGCTTCGAAGATTTCGGTTTAATTCATTGGATTCCGAACCTGCTTACGGACGAATCAGGAGCATCCACTTTCCAAATACCCCCGTTGGCACAGCAAACCGTAAAGTTGTTAATTGAAGGCATTTCAGCGGATGGCAACTTGATTTCAGAAATTAAGATAATTCCCAGAAAATAACAAAAGCCCCTTTTACGGGGCTTCTTTATTTAATGCTCAACATTTGTGATACTCTTTTTTCCAAATTTGTAAATCACGGGAATTATCGTAACCACGACAAGGCCGATGATGATCAATTCGATATGGTCTTTTAAATCAATCTGGAAATTTTTAAGCAAATATTTATAAAGGTAGTTCCCTGCAAATATTAACAGGAACGACCAAAGAAATGAGCTGACAACGTTGTAAAACATGAACTTCTTTTTATTCATGTTTACAATTCCCGCCACGATAGGGGCAAATGTCCTGAAAATCGGCAGGAATCTTGAAAGGATTATCGCCCTGCCGCCGTGCCGCTCAAAAAAGTCTTTTGATTGGATCAGGTACTTCTTTTTAAATAAAAAAGTGTCTTTCCGGGTGTATAGGAAATGGCCGCTTTTCGATCCAAACCAATACCCAACGATATTTCCCAATATCCCCGCTATACCTACCAAAACAGACAAAACCAGAACATTCAGGAAACTGCTTTCGATCACAAAAATATTTTCGACAAGCTCCCGATTGTATATCCCAGCTAAAAAGAGAAGGCTGTCACCCGGGAGAAAAAACCCGGCAAACAAACCAGTTTCAGCAAATACGATGAATAAAACAATGAATAACCCCACTTTTATCCCGTTGATATCAAAATGAATGTAATACAACGGATCCAGTAAATTCTTCCAGTCAAAATTGGTCATTCTTTGCAGTTTTAGTGGTAAAAAAATTGAGCGTGAAATTACGGATAATTTGCCGTACGCGCAATCTAATGCGCTCTTTTTTGGTTTAATTAACGATTAAGGATTGGACAAAAGCATCACAATCGCCATGACGATCATAATGGTGTTCTCTATAATGGTAGCTTTGGTCATTGGTAGTTTTAATACGGTACCCAGGCAGGCGCATTGAATCGATTGCCGATCCAGCAATACCTTTGCAACACCGATTGTTGTAATGCCAAGAACGACGATTGTCATAACCAGGGCGATTGGGATCTGGAAGCGCATCAAAAACATCAATCCCAAAGCCGTCTCCAGGAACGGATAGACAACGGCATATCCCGGAACATTTTTTGCAACGGGATCGTACATCCTGAAAGATTCAGGAAATCCTTTCAAATCCAACATCTTAAAAAAACTGAATACGATGTAGAAAAGCCCCATAAAGTCGAGCATGAAACCTGTACCAAAAACTACCTCCCGATTCATTAAAAACGACGCGATGCTAATGTAGCCTAAAATAAGGAACAATGGAAAAAGCCTTTCCCAATCAGATTTATCATTATCGCCTTTCACCACAGTGCGCACTCCTTCCGTTTTTTCTAATATGGTATACTTTTCCGGCAATGATGCCTGCAACTCAGAAAGTAGTATGTGCCGTTGCACGTCAATGGTCGCTTCACCCTTATTAAGATTTACCTCAACCGAAAACACACCGGGAACACTTCCTAATTTTGACTTTACACTAGTGCTGCATCCCTCACAGGTCATCCCTTTGATCCAATACGTGTGGTTCATTTTCGGTCGTATTTACAGCACGAATGTAATTTTTCGTAGGCCTCATCGGTGGATTTCTGCGTTTCAGTATCGTGTCCTACTTTCGCCACTGCCGTTTCGACCGCAGCGATAGAAGTTTTCTCTTCATTCAGGATCAGGCTTAACTTGTGGCTTTCCACATTCCAAACCGCCGATTTTACACCGGCCACACCAAAAGCGGCCTTTTCAATGCGCTTTTTACATTGTTCACAGTTGCCATTCACTTCGATGGTGTACTTTGCGTTTTTGTTTTTATTTTCCTGTGCATTGGCGCTAAAACCAATCATAAAAGCGATTATTAATACAATATTTTTCATGAGATTTATTTTTATTATTTTATTTTAAAACGTAAACCGGCGTATAACATTCTGCCAAACACCGGTGCATAGACAATTGAGGTATCAAAATTTGGACCAAACGGATCGCTGCTGCCCACTATTGCTTTTTCCTGCCTGTAATTGCTCAGGTTCTCGGCACCGGCATAGATCTCGAAAACACGTGAAAAAACTTTAGTAGCCTGAACATTCATTAGCGAGAATGGCGACGAATAATCCGGCAGCTGGTCTTCCCCGGGATTAGTGCATGTAAAGGGCAGGCGCTGTCTTCCCATCCAGTTGTAGGTGTAATCAAATTTCCACTGACTGCCATCAGCCTGCAATTTGGTTTCGTATGCCAGGTTTCCAAAAAATCGATGTTTTGCCTGTAACGGCCGCTCTGCTGACCCTGATAGGTAATCTGTTCGAATATCATAAAACTTATAGGCAGTCCTCGCATGGAGATTTTCAATGATGCCAAAATTAAATTCCACCTGCAAACTGTTCGCTATCGACTTGCTGCCATAGAAAGCGACCTGTTGCGGACTCCTGTATAAGTCTGCCACCGCCTGATTACTGAAATCAGTACGGAAGACGTCAAAACCCGCATCGGCGCTATGCCCAAAAAGAAAGAACTGCTGCGAAAAACTGATACCGTAGTTCCAGGCAATCTCAGGATCTAAACCATAGACCCGCCCACTGGCCTCAACGATATTGAATGTTCTGGAACTCGCAAAAAGTTGCTGATTTTCCGCAAAGATGTTGGCCGCGCGCTTGCCTCTTCCGGCTGAAAACCGCAGCACGCCTTTTTGCCATGGGTTATAACGCACATGCAGCCTGGGCGTAAAAAAAGCCCCCAGACGATTGTGCTTGTCGAAACGCGCTCCGGCAACGAGGCTGAAGTTATCCGTATTGTCATAAGTATACTCGAAAAACGCACCAACCGAATTATCTATACGATCAAAACTCCTATCGATCCCGGGCACCTGAACGTATTCCTCGTATTGATCATAGGCAAAATTCAGTCCTGTTGCGAACTTGTGCATGGTATTGCTGATAATCGAATTGAAAATCAGATTCGAATAATAACTGTTCTGCCTGATGTTGTATTGGTTTAGGCCAAAATAGGATTGCTGATCATGGCTGTTAAAAGCATTCTGGAATCCGATGCTTTGATATGGCATTTCCGGAAATACGTATCCGATCTTGGTCGCCAGATCAAAACGGCGCGTATTGATTTCAGAACCCCAGGCGTTTGTAGTACCCCGGTCACTGCCTTTGTCAAACCCAACCTGGCCGGTTTGCTTTTCGTCATCCATAAACCTGGCGCTGATGAAACTCACCCACCCTTTCTGTGCGTTGTTGTATTGCCACCTGTTCATCACATTGATTTGTCTTCCCAGGGGATTATCCATAAATCCGTCATCATTCATGTCATTTTTAGCAATACGTGTGTTCCCATGTACGAAAAGGCTGGACGACCATTTGTCTGAAAGTTTTCGGTTGAAATGGAGGTTGGTTTCAAACCTGCTGTCTGTAGAGCCGTAGACATTCAGGAAAAACGGAATGTCACCCACAGGCTTAATCAGTTCCGTATTGATTTGTCCGGAGATACTTTCGTAACCATTCACCACGGATCCTGCACCTTTGGTAACCTGGATGCTTTCCACCCAGGTGCCGGGCGTAAATGACAGACCATAGGCCTGGGAAGCACCACGGACAGAAGGGATGTTCTCTTCGGTAATCATTAAATACGGACTGGTAAGCCCAAGCATCTTAATTTGCTTCGTCCCGGTCAATGCATCCGGAAAATTGACATCGATGGAGGGATTGGTTTCGAAACTTTCAGCAAGGTTGCAACAGGCGGCCTTAAGCAATTCATTACTTGTCATGGTCACGGTGTTGGCTGTAAGCTTCAAGGACTTTTTGAGACTTTTACGACCGACTTCAATCTTCACTTCCTGCAGGGTGTCCTGGGTTTCCTGCCCGAAAGTGATCATGGGAATCAGCAGCAAAAGCAATATGAGTTGTTTTTGCATAATAAAATTTTAATGTTCTTAATCAATGTTGATCGATCAGGTGAACATCAAAATCAGGCGTAAAGCAGGTAACAGGAATAGAGTTTGAACAGCGGCGGGGAATGCGCGTCGCAATAATAATGGGTAGATTTTTCCTGAGGAATGGACTCAGACTGCGCTTCCGGGAAAGATGGTGATTCATTGTGCAATACAATACGAGTGTCAAGCTGGAACGAAAACACTTTTACAACACCATTGTCAGCGCTGTTTTTGAGTGTCACTTTCTTGTCTTTGCAACATCTCTGATGTTCCTCGGCTATTTTTTTAGCACAGCACGCTTTCTCAACCACCCTTTTCTCCATACTGCAAACTTTGCCGGAATGGAAAATGGAAGAAATGGATGCAACCTTTCCGCCGCAATAATGTACGTTAAAAGCGAGACCGATATTGGTAACCAATATCAGCATGGCTAAAAACACGCTTGTACATTTCTTCGGATTCATGCTGCAAAAGTATCTAAAAATCAAAGGTTCAGGCACAATAAAATGTTATTTTTTAGCAAGCTGCTCCTGATAATAAAATGCGGGAAGGAAAAGTACCACGAATAACGGCTGAATGAGGAAACGCCGCACGTAGAATAACACCAAATTGTTATGGGGACCTGAAAAATAAATCACCAGAAAAAATGAAATTATCAGGATTACGAAAAACAAACCATATAAAACCGCGGAAAACCTTACCAATTCCTTTTGCTTGAATGCAACATAAATCATCGCCAGTGATATGACGGAATTGAAAAAATAACGCATAAACAACCCAGCAGCAAGCTGTAACCCATCAAATTCAGGGAGCGGTTTTGCAGTGAATTCACTTTTAAAAAATGCCAAAAATGGATCATAAAAAAGCTTTTTTTCAAACAGCCTGACTACTGCGAGCGTGCAGACTAACACCACAAAAATGGCCGTTCTCAGCTTATGTTGCAGGATTTTTTTTAGCATATGACGAAAATTTATTAATCCACAACACCCAAAGCCCGAAAACCACGCCATAAATAAAAAGCGGAAAAACAATGTCATGAAGAAAATCCTTGTATTCCGGATACGTACGCATCGCTACGCTGATCAAGCCCACCCGAATTACATTTAACACATGAATCAATAAAACACCTGAAAATATAAAAAGTGTCGTTTTTAAAAACCGGGAACTGAACGCGACGATGAAAGCAACAAATAAAATCATGACACTCACCGCATTGCAGCCTTCGACAATCCTGGCTACGGCATGCCCTTCGACAAACAACTTATAGGATGCTTCGTTGGGATGCGGATAAATCTCGGCATTATGCCCTATCAGCTTAAGGAACCAAACGGTATTTTCAGACACCAATTTTGTCGCTCCATCGGGTTCACATTTAGCGGCATCAAACTGATTCAGATACTCCTGATAAAGAAAAGTGAGCAGTAAATACGACAGCAGAAATTTGCTCAGGAATATTAAAAATGGCTTGTACCGTTGCAGATACGACTTCATAATTTTTTTTAACAAATTTATAAAATTAAAGTTGTGCCGATTAAATACTTTTGTAAAAAACAATCTGATGACTTTTGAAGAACTAAAACCGAAAGTGGCCGATATCCTCCACCACGCCAATGTGCTGCTCGAAGACAAACTGATGCAGGTATGCCATTTGCTTCGGGACAACATAGATTACTATGACTGGGTTGGATTTTACTTCAAAAACGGCGACAAGCCTGAGCTTAAATTAGGCCCCTATGCCGGAGAACCTACGGACCACACCATTATCCCATTTGGAAAAGGCATTTGCGGACAGGTCGCAGTATCCAACCAGAACTTTGTGGTACCGGATGTGACCGCACAGGACAACTATATTGCCTGTTCGATGACGGTTAAATCTGAAATCGTGGTTCCTTTATTCGTAAATGGTGAAAACCTAGGGCAGATTGACATTGACTCTGAAGATATTGACGCTTTTTCGGAAGCTGACGAAAGATTCCTGGAATTTGTAAATCAGGAAGTGGCTAAATTACTGGAGAAGTAATCCCATTACTCCAAATTATCAATTGTTAATTGTCAATTATTAATTGCCCGCCCTTGTATTTCCAAAAATAAGCATTACTTTTGCACCCGTATCCAAAAGATGGACACATACATAATAATCATTTAAAATAATATTAGCATGTACTTAACTAAGGAAGTTAAAGAAGAAATCTTCGCTAAACACGGAGGAACAGCAGCAAACACAGGTTCGTCTGAAGGGCAAATCGCTTTGTTCACATTCAGGATCAACCACCTCACAGGCCACTTGAAAAAAAACCGTCACGATTTTAACACAGAGCGTTCTCTTGTGAAACTCGTAGGTAAAAGAAGAAGCCTTCTGGATTATCTGAAGAAAACAGACATCAACAGATACCGTGAGATTATCAAAGAATTGAATATCAGAAAATAATTCGATAAAAAAGAGGTGCTCACGCGCCTCTTTTTTTTTTCATAAAACAGGCCTTGCCTGATATAGTATACCTTAGGCCGCGGGCTTCGGTAGATAAAAAAGTTTAGTTTTTCATTGGGTTCTTAAACAACTACACAACAACACAACTAAGAACCCATTGTTTAACTTAGAGAATTAAATTTTATGATTCCACAATTATTTGTAGAAAGCATCGATTTAGGTGATGGAAGAAGCATCACAATCGAGACAGGACGTTTGGCCAAACAAGCCGACGGTTCTGTAGTAGTAAGAATTGGAAAAACTGTTATTTTAGGTACAGTTGTTTCCGCAAGAAAGGCAAGTCCTGGCATCGACTTTTTACCGTTAACGGTAGATTACCGCGAGAAATTTGCAGCAGCAGGTCGTTTTCCAGGCGGTTTCTTTAAAAGAGAAGCACGCCCGAGTGACAACGAAGTATTGACAATGAGATTGGTTGACCGTGTATTGCGTCCACTTTTCCCAAGTGATTATCACGCTGAAGTCCAGGTGATGATCCAGTTGATGTCGCATGACGAAGATGTGATGCCCGATGCATTGGCAGGTTTGGCCGCATCAGCAGCGTTGGCTTTGTCTGACATTCCGTTTGAAACCCTGATTTCTGAAGCAAGGGTTGGCCGTATCGATGGACAATTCATCATCAACCCAAGCCGTGCACAATTGGAACTGTCCGATATCGACATGATGATTGGTGCTTCAACCGATTCTATCGCGATGGTAGAAGGAGAAATGAAAGAAATTTCAGAAGCGGACATGGTGGAAGCCATCAAATTCGCCCATGAGCACATCAAAAACCAGATCGCTGCACAAGAGCGTTTGCAGGCCGCTTTTGGTAAAAAAGAAGTGCGTACGTATGATCAGGAAAAATCAGATGAGACGATCCTTGCAAAGGTAAAGGAAGCGGCTTACGACAAAATTTACGCTATCGCGAGCAAAGGTTCTGCAAAACAAGAGCGTTCCGCTGCATTCGAAGCAGTAAAAGAAGAAGTGAAAGCTTTGTTCACGGAAGAAGAGTTGCTTGAAAATGGCGACCTGATTTCTAAGTACTTCAAAGAAGTTAACAAAGAAGCCGTTCGTAACGTAACCTTAGATTTAGGCACGCGTCTTGACGGAAGGAAAACCACAGAAATCCGTCCCATCTGGTGTGAAGTAGATTATCTACCATCAGTTCACGGTTCTGCATTGTTTACACGTGGAGAAACGCAGGCATTGGCAACAGCGACTTTGGGAACTTCGAGAGAGGCTAACCAAATTGATTCGCCATCAGAACAAGGGGAAGAAAAATTCTACTTGCATTATAATTTCCCGCCGTTTTCTACCGGTGAAGCACGTCCGTTGAGAGGTACTTCACGTCGTGAAGTAGGTCACGGAAACCTCGCACAACGTGCCTTGAAAAACATGATCCCAGCTGAGAATCCTTACACAATCAGGGTTGTTTCTGAAGTATTGGAATCAAATGGTTCGTCTTCTATGGCAACCGTTTGTGCCGGAACTTTGGCTTTGATGGATGCAGGTGTTCAGATGATTCGTCCGGTTTCAGGAATTGCCATGGGATTGATTACCGATGGGGATCGTTTCGCAGTATTGTCTGACATCTTAGGTGATGAAGATCACTTAGGCGATATGGACTTTAAAGTAACAGGAACTTCAGAAGGAATCACAGCTTGTCAGATGGACATCAAGATCGACGGATTGAAATACGAAATCATGGAGCAGGCTTTGGCACAAGCCCGTGATGGCCGTTTGCACATCCTTGGAAAACTGATCGAAACCTTAGACACACCTAGAGCAGGTGTAAAAGACCACGCTCCAAAAATCATCATGAGAACCATTCCTGGTGCATTCATCGGTGCGCTGATCGGCCCTGGAGGAAAAGTGATTCAAGAACTTCAAAAAGCAACTGGAACGACTATCGTGATCAACGAAGTTAACGAAGAAGGTGTGGTTGAAATCCTTGGTACAGATCCAGCAGGAATTGCAGCAGTATTGGCGAAAATTGATTCTATCATTTTCAAACCAACCGTTGGCGAATCTTACGAAGTGAAAGTCATCAAATTGCTTGACTTTGGTGCTGTAGTAGAATATACGGAAGCTCCGGGCAACGAAGTGTTGCTTCACGTCTCAGAATTGGATTGGGCACGTACTGAAAACGTTACCGACGTGGTCAATATGGGTGATGTATTCCAGGTGAAATATCTGGGTATCGATCCAAAAACAAGAAAAGAGAAAGTGTCGAGAAAAGCTTTGATGCCAAGACCTCCAAGGGATGAAAATGCACCTAGGGAAGACAGGGGTCCACGTCCTGAAAGACGTGACGACCGCGGTCCAAGAAGGGATGACAGGAGAGACGACAGAAGTCGCGACAACAGAGGCCCACGCCCTGAAAGAAGAGACGAAAACGGCGCTGATAACAGCGAAACGCCTCAAGAATAATTTACAGTTATTAATTCATAAAGAACCCCGAAGCAGTGATGTTTCGGGGTTTTTTGGCTTTAATAGTCGTGGCAAGTTGTTGATTCAATAGCCATTCCGCGATTCGGTAGGCGGCTAAAAATCGTAATCCAATTGTACCGGATTACCCGGCCCAATAAACAACTGGATTTCCTCTTGTGAAGAGACACCATTCTTAACCCTATAAACCCTAACGATATTTGTTTCCCCCGCGGCCGCAAACAGATCCATGGTCTGGTTCAGGACATTTTTGGCGGCAACAGTATGGGCACCGGTATTGTAGTCGGTATCTAGGAATCCGTCATCAACTTTTCCTCCTGATGGAAAAAAGGTACTTACAACCACTTTATCCCCTGGCTGTTGGGGAACAAAATTGTGGAGGCTGACTTTAATCACCGCTTTCCTGGGGACATAAAACGCTTTGCTGAGTACCGTATCACGGCGGCTCAGGTTGAAATTACCATACATGAAAACCCGATCCGGTACCATGTATTTGGTGGTGTCCAAAACCGAGAAATCAGCCTGGAGCCTGAACGTTCCGGGACCGCCGTTACCCAATTCTGTGTCCTTAGCGAAAAACGTCAGGTCATAAAATCCCTGCTCGTCCGTAACCGCCTTTTTGATATTCCTAGTTGAATAAGAATGATCGACATGGGTATTGTAATCAACTTCAATCTTAATGCCTTTGAGTGGCACATTTTCTGCGGTTACAAATACGCCGTTTACCGTGGTACAGTCACTGGTGCAGCCCTTATCAAAATCATCTATCACTTCCTCACAACCTTGGAGGAAGCCTATCCCAAGCAAAACAATAATCAGTTTTTTCATCTGTTCCGGATTTATATGGGGCAAAACCTTGTTTGCCTCCCTTCAAATATAGCGGGTTTAAGTATACGAACATGTTAAAAATCCCGGGATCTATAAGTCTGGACTCACTTTAACAACCGCTACCAAGCTTAAAATGAAACCATTCCGGAAAGTACTGCCTCCACTTGCGCTGCGCCAACAAAATGTATCGCATAAAATCCCAATTCTCGGGCCGCTTCAACATTGTGGATGTTGTCATCGATAAAAATGCTTTCCTCCGCTTTGAGCTGGTACCGGTCCAGCAACAACTCATAAATGCGTTTGTCCGGCTTGATCAGTTTCTCCGTTCCCGATACGACGATGCCGTCAAACACAGCAAAAAACGGAAACCTGCGGTATGCAATGTCAATTGTCTCTGCAGACCAGTTCGTCAGGCCATACAGCGGATAATTTTTTTCCTTGAGCCTATAAAGCAGTGCCACAGTTTCGGGGATTTCGCCTTTCAGCATCACTTCCCACTTTCCATAAAAAAGCGCTATAGATTCGCTGTGCTCCGGGAACCGCCGCTGTAGTTCCGTAGTGGCCTGAGCAAGCGGACGCCCGCGGTCCTGCTCAATATTCCAGGCTTCGGTGCAGATGTTTTTGAGGAAGTATTCCATGTCCTCCGGATTGGTAAAATGGTCTTTGTATAAATGCCTTGGGTTCCAGTCTACTAAAACACCCCCAAAGTCGAAGATGATATTTTTATATTGCATAATTGTTTTGTTGTGATGAATCATTTTTTCGCGTAAGCGATACTTTGCGGATCCGGATTGCAAATGTACTATCGTGTAAACGAACGCAACGCCTTACTTATCGTATTTCTTCCGGTCCAGTGTGAAATTCACTGCAAGGTTCACAAAGCCCGGAACCGGCAGCAAATCCCTATTCGCAAATACAATGTGCGGATTAAATGTCAGCCTGACCTTTTCGTTCCCGAGGCCAAGGACAGGAACCAGCCGTGGTGAGAAAGCTTCAAAATCAGTAAAAGTGACCAGTGCAGCGCCAATGGCCAGAAACTGGAAGTACACCATTCCTTCTGCTTTGGGGCCAACCATAAATCCATGGGTATTGATCCCGATTTCGGTACCGATGCCGTACTGGAACCCGCCGCCATGCCTGCCGCCATATCGCGCCCGATTCACACCCAAGTCTATGAAATGATACGCCTGCTCACCATCCTGCGCCCCAACATAGCTGTACCCTAAACCCAATCGTAGCACTTTGTATCGGTCGTAGTCGCGTCCGGATTGCTGCCCCAGCGCGTTGAGGCAGGAAAAGAGCAAAAATATAAACGTAGTGGTTTTCATATTTGTGGTTTAGATTGGTTTTTAACGGAGGATCGGAAGGAAAATTGTGGGCTGCAGTATTGTGGTGCGCCTATGATATTAAGCGCGAGCGCGGATTTTACCAACGAACCGCTGTTTTTTAAGATTTCGGTTCACAACTGTTCCTATTGTTTAGGTTCGAACTGGCTGATAATAGAGCACAATGGAACCTGAGCCAAATGTTTTCGTCTTTAAAAGCCGATAAACTGTCCGGTCTTTTATTTTGTCAAACAACTGCGGACCCTTTCCCTCTAACATGGGATGAATGCAAATCTGGAACTCATCGACCAGATTAAGGTTGATGAGCTGAATGATGATACTGCGGCTTCCCACTAAGATATCTTTACCCGACTGCTGTTTCAGTGCTACAACTTCTTTTTCAAGGTCCTGGGCAGCCAGTGTCGCACTTTCCCATCCGGTGCTTTGCAGCGTATGCGAAAAGACAATTTTTGGAATGCGGTCTATTGCCTTGGCAAAGTCGTCCATGTACTTTTCACCGGAGGGTTCCTTGATCAGGGTTTGCCAAAACTGCATCAGTTGGTACGTGGTCCTTCCATATAAGATAACGCCCGAATGGTCGATTAGTTCCGTGTAGTGCTGGTGTAAATCTTCATCCGGAATGCCCACCGTATGGTCGCAAATCCCATCGAGCGTCATGTTGATGGCTGCTATTACTTTTCTCATGTTTTGAAATTAGAATCCTGATTGTTAGTTCTACCGTAACAATGACCGGCAACGTCAGGTGGCTTGCTTCGCCTTTTTATGTAACCAATCTGATTTTGTCATTTTAAACCAGTTGTGTGCTGTTCCTTCGTGATCAAATATTTCAACAAGCTTTAAACCCGTCTTTTCCAAAACATTTTTGGAACCTATATTTTCTATATCACAAATGGCATAAATATTTTCCGTGCTCAGATTTTCAAATGCGTAATCAACAAGTGCCATTGTTGTTTCTGTAGCAAATCCCTTTCCCCAAAAGCGTTCTATAAACCGGTAACCCAATTCGTAAAAATTGTGATGATTATTCATGGGTTCCCTAATTAATTTGATACCTGACCAACCGATAAGTTCGTTGGTAGTTTTATCGATGACTGCCCATCTTGCGATTCCGTTTTCAGCATATTGCTGTTGAAGGTTCTGGATTATTTTTTCTATTTCTTTCTTGTCTTTTACAGGCTTATTTCCAACATATTTGTGAACATTTGGGTTACTATCTAATTCAAAAAATTTATCCACATCGGTTGATAAAACCTCTCTTAAGATTAATCGCTCCGTTTCTAATTTAATGTTCATTTTCTAATTTCTATTTGTATCCATGCCGCTCAGGCTCAAAGCCCGCCCTCAAATATACGCAACTTCAAATCAATTTTTAATGGATGAGTCTTCACTACCTTCGCAACATCCCCTTTAACTTTTTCATACATTTCTCCTAAAAAAATCGGGAAGATCCTAAGATATAAAAACGGATTCAGGTTTAACAATTTAAATCAAAAAAACCCGAAACTTACCTGTTTAGAGCTTTTTTATTGAAAAATAGTGCTCGACTGAATGCCGGCTTATTCTTCAAGCGCCTTCTCGTATTGACTCGAATAGCAGTCATAACACTCATCGTTAAGCCGTAATTGGGTGCTGGTAAGTTCGAAAGACTGCTTTCGGGCTTCTGCAAACACCAGCATGGGCTTCTGCCCGCCAAAAATGGAGGTATGCGTTTCTATAGTATATGGAAAGGTACCGGTAAGGGCGCCGTTGGTATATGTTTTTACCGCTGTGGTAGAAATCGCGAGGCTTCGCACGGTTCCTGTCGACGAAGGCGTTTCGGTCCCGCCGTCAATCCCACCCACGGACTGCATCCATATCCAGTTTCCGACCAGGTTTTGAGGAGCTGCACTTCCGTTATCGGAACTGCAGGAGGCGAGGAATCCAAATCCGGCCAGGATAAAAAGGAAAGCGATGCTTGTTTTCATGTTGTTGTGTTTATGTTACAGCTAAGAGATTAATTTTAAAAGTTTGGTTGCGTACAGGCTGCACGCTAAAGTAAACAAAGATCCCATGCAGTCGGCACAATAAAAAACATCAACGCAAATTCGGTCGCCGGTTAAAAATTCCAGCTTCCGGACACCCCAAATTGAATTGACGACGCGCCAAAATTTCGTTCTGCCCTGGAATCGAACAATCCATAAGGTGCATAATGGTAGTTGCAAAGCACGCCAAACCCATGAAACATGACTTTGATGCCCTGCGATACCGCAATGGTGTTCAACGTAGGCCGAAGGTCCATATTGTCATAGACTTCCCCTTCGGGTTTGCTGTAATGCAGGTACTTCCAGCCCATTCCGGAATTGGTTTCGATCTGGAAATGCTGGTTCGGGGACAGGTACCAAAGCCTCGTGTACCGCAAGCCGAGCAGGAACGATGACTTGCTGCCGGTCAAAAGGATTTTTTCACCGTTTGCTTCGTATTCGACCGCGCGGCCTTTGATGATGCCGCCCAGCTCAGCCCCGAAATCGATGAACTGGCGCTTCGCAATTTTCGTCCGCATGTAATAGCCGGTGTTGACCGAGCTTTCGTATTTGTCTGACAATGCGCCCAGCGGAATGCCATAGCTCACTTCGACAATGTTCCGTTTGTACAGGTCGATTTTCGGGAATACAATGGTGTCCTGTGCATTCATCCTGAAGGCAACCAGAAGCAGCAACAATAGTTTATTCATCTCTTAAAAGTTTAAATTTATAATCTGATTTTGACGCGCTTCCGCCTCCAAAAAACAAGAACATGCCTTCGCCCACCTCATGCTTTTGAAAAAGTATCTCATTATTATTGGGAAGGTACACCGTAAATTTGGTCATGTCCTTTTTGATGAACAGCACCGGGAAGGATACCGTTTCATAGCTCGTGTAAAAAACAAACCGGTTGCGCCTACGCTGTCCATAGAACTTCAGGACATGTTGCTTTTTGTCGGTGTCTTCAAAATCAAGGAACAATTCGTTGTCGTTCATCGTGGCCCGGATGGGTTTTGAAAAATCGATGTTCTCGAGCCCGACGAAGTCTTTTACAAAACTCCGGGTATAGATCCGGTTGTTGTAATGGTAGTCGAGCGTGTCCAGTTTGTCGTAGAAGCTGACCGAGAAATGCTCAGGCATCCTTTTAAAATCGCTTTTGTCGATTTGATTCTGGACGCTGCAGGAAATCATGGAGACCAGCAGTGCCAGATACGCCATCCGCCTGACAATCCCGAAAAGGGTTTGGCTGCTTGGCCCACGGTGTTCATAAGTTTCTTTTTTCATGTTGGTTTGATTAATATTACAATACAAACCTAATGTGATAAACGCAAATGCATTTGTGAATTTAAATAATAAAAAGCTATACATTTGTGATTATCACAAATTATGAATCAACAGCAAAAACTATTAAAGGCCATCCGGAAGCAAATTGGAAAGTCAGACTCGATCAACGATGTGGTGGCAACAGTATTGAATATCAGCTATGATGCGGCCCACCGCAGGGTTTCCGGGAAAAGTAAATTTTCAATTGACGAAGCCGTGATGTTATGCCGCCAATTCAGGATTTCGATGGACCATGTATTTGAAGGCGACAACAAGGTTTTGGTCGAAAAGACGAAAGAGATTGCCACATTCGGGGACCTGGAGTTGTATTTTGAGCAATCTTCGGGCTATCTGAAGCAATATATTGGCAAGCCGGGGGCGACGCTGTATTATTCTGCCAAAGATATTCCGCTGTTTTATACCATTGGCGGAACACTGCTGTCGAAGTTTAAGCTGTATGTCTGGATGAACCTGCTTATCGGGAAAGAACAGCAGGAGCCGTTTGAGAAATTTGTGTTGCCCGTATCATTATTGTCCTATAGTTCGCAGTTGAAGACGGTATACGATGCCGTTGCAGTGAGTGAAATCTGGAACGACACCACGATCAATAGCACGCTGCAGCAGATTCTTTATTTCTCAGAATCGGGGCTTTTGTCTATGAAAAATGCATTGGAATTGTATGAGGAAATGCGCCAGCTGATGTCGTCGATTGAGCAAAAATCAGCTGAAAACAATCCCGATTTCCACTTGTATTATAATGAACTCCTGATTCTAAACAACAATGTACTGGTTTCAGAAACGGAAAAAATGTCGCTGTTCATCCCTTACACGATGTTAGGCTATTTCATCACCGAAGACCAGAATACCTGCAAAAATGCCGGCGCATACTTCCTTCACCAGATCAAGAACTCAAAATCGCTCAATTTATCCGGCACCCGCGACCGGAAAATATTCTTTAACAGGGCGTATAAGAAAATCGATTATTACGCGGAGCGTCTTGGGTATGAGATTGATCCATTGTACTAAACTGCTGTTAAATTGCGTATATCAGACACATAAAAAAGAAATTTATCCGTTGTTGTAACTTTTGGCGGATGAAATACGTATAACGAATTGTACACTTAATTAAACAGGAGGATTTTACATGAGACAGCTCAAAATTACAAAGCAGGTAACCAACAGGGAAACTGCTTCATTAGACAAGTACTTACAGGAAATTGGAAAAGTAGACCTCATTACCGCTGACGAAGAGGTAGAATTAGCACAAAAGATCAAGGCCGGAGACCAGAGAGCGTTGGAGAAACTTACTAAAGCAAACCTCCGTTTCGTGGTTTCTGTAGCAAAACAATACCAAAATCAGGGATTAACCCTTCCCGATTTAATTAATGAAGGAAATCTGGGATTGATTAAGGCTGCTCAAAGATTTGATGAAACCCGTGGTTTTAAATTCATTTCTTACGCCGTATGGTGGATCCGTCAATCCATTTTGCAGGCATTGGCTGAACAATCCCGTATCGTTCGTCTGCCGCTGAATAAGATTGGTTCAATCAATAAGATCAATAAAATGTATGCTTTACTGGAACAGTCTAACGAACGTCCGCCTTCTGCTGAAGAAATTGCAAAAGAACTGGACATGACTGTAAATGACGTTAAAGAAAGTATGAAAAACTCTGGACGCCATCTTTCTATGGATGCGCCGCTGGTTGAAGGTGAGGACTCCAACCTTTACGATGTATTGCGTTCAGGCGAATCGCCAAATCCGGACCGCGAATTGATTCACGAATCATTGCGTACTGAAATTGAGCGTTCGTTGGAAACATTGACGCCAAGGGAAGCTGATGTCGTGCGTTTGTACTTCGGATTAGGGGACCAACATCCGATGACTTTAGAGGAAATCGGTGAAACATTTGATCTTACACGGGAGCGTGTACGCCAGATTAAGGAAAAAGCGATCAGGAGGCTGAAACACACTTCACGAAGCAAAATCCTGAAAACCTACCTGGGTTAATTTGATGATTTTTTAACATATTATTTTGTGTTTAATTTTTAATTCGTATTTTGCGAGCCACAAAACACAACAACAATATTTACCGCAACAACAGTCTGATTAACTGTTCGTTTTTTGATTGATGATTGAAACTCCGGCTGATTACCGGAGTTTTTTATTTTTCAAAAAAACACCGGTCTGTTCGCTTTGCTCGGGTTAAGCTCCGCTCTGTTCGCCTTGCAGGCGCGGGTACAGAGTTTCTATTTTTAATCCGCTGCCATGGAAAACAAACGGAATCATTGTAAGCGAACGCGTTCCTTGGGTTAATTCAATATTCGTTGTTCAAAATCCAGCTTTCAATCTCCAAAGAAAATCGGATTTCCTATCTTTGCAGGCAATTCAAAATGAGTGTTGAATAACGAACGCTCAATACTGAATTTTGAACGATAACTACAACTACACAGCATGACTAAAACACTTATTGCCCCTTCTGTACTTGCCGCTGATTTTGCAAACTTACAGCGCGACATCGAAATGATCAACGACAGTGCCGCCGACTGGTTTCATATTGACATCATGGACGGCGTTTTTGTTCCCAACATATCCTTCGGAATGCCCGTGCTGGACGCGATTAATAAACACGCTAAAAAAACCATTGATGTACACCTGATGATTGTCGATCCGGACCGGTACATCAAAACCTTCGCTGATTTAGGCGCTGACAACCTTACCGTCCATTATGAAGCATGCACCCACCTGCACCGTACTTTACAAGCGATCAAATCAGAAGGCATGAAAGCCGGTGTAGCCATCAACCCGCATACCAATATAGATTTACTTGAAGACGTGATTAACGACATTGATTTAGTATGCCTTATGAGCGTAAACCCGGGATTCGGCGGGCAGTCATTTATTGAAAATACCTATGCAAAGGTCAGGAAATTGAAAGCGCTCATCACTAGAAATGGTGCTTCCACGCTCATTGAAATTGATGGTGGGGTTACGGATAAAAATGCCAAGCAACTTGCGGAAGCAGGCGCCGATGTGCTTGTGGCTGGAAATTTCGTGTTCCGCTCTGACAATCCGATCCAAACGATTGAAAACCTCAAGTCGATATTAGAATAGCGTTTTCGGTATTTTTAAAGGTTGTCGAAAATAGACTGCTGTGTCGGTTGCCGTAAAGGAACCGGAATATTGAGATTTAAACTATGGTTCATTTCCTTTATAAAATGCTCTGCCAACAATGGTGATGCGAGTTCAATGTTTTGATGCACGAAGAAATAAAGCTTCTGTAAGCCCTGTTCACGCCACGTCGCAATCCGTTGAACCCAATCATTTAGCCTTGTGACATCGGAAGGATGATTTGCACCGACATACCGCACAAACGCCACAGGGCTTGTGAGACGCATGTGCAGCATATCGCGCCGACCGGCAGTGTCTACGATGATATTTGCCATATTATAACGCTCGAGTAAAGCAGTGTAGGTATCGATAATGGGTTTCTGGAACCACTCTGCGTTCCGTACTTCAACGGCCAATGGAACCCCTTTTGGAAAATCACCGAGTACTTTTTCGAGGCGGTCATAATCTTTCGGCTTAAAATTATCGGGCAATTGCAGAAATGCCATTCCAAGCTTTTCGTCAAAGTTACTGATTGCGTTAACAAAACTATCAATAAGTTCCTTAACGTCATTGAGTCGCCTGTAATGGGTTATGACATCGGTAACTTTTGGAAAAAATCTAAAACTGTCCGGTGTTTTCTTCTTCCAGGTTTCGACCTGCTGCCACTCCGGCATGCGGTAAAAGGTAGCGTTAAGTTCAATCGAATTGAACTGCGTAGCGTAATAAGCAAGTTCGTCCTTAGTCCCGCGGGGGTAAAAGCCTTTTAAATCGGTTCGGTTCCACTTCGCACATCCGATGTACACTTCGAACGGAGCGTCACTTTTATGTGCTCCCAGTAGCTCCGGCGTTTTAGGCGCATCTGGAGGCAGCGTAAAATCGATATCTTCCGGGTTTTCAACTTTTCCAAACTGCATGATATAGTTTTAACGCAATATAATAATAAGTTTGGGTTGCTGCCGACACCAAAAACAGATTTTTTAATAGCTTAAAGTTATTCAAATATAAAATCAATCAATTTTGATTATTGTTCTTGATGTCATACATTTATCGTTAGCAATTAACTATCGTTTAACCGTAATACCAACCACAATGGAAAATGAAACAAAAGACCTCAGTAAATGCCCGTTTCACAACGGCAGTATGAGGCAAAGTGTAGCCGGTGAGGGCACAAGAAACAGAGATTGGTGGCCTAACCAATTAAAATTGAATATTCTTCGGCAACATTCCCCTTTATCAAACCCGATGGGTTCGGACTTTAATTACGCGGAGGCATTTAAGAGCCTGGATATTGAGGCATTGAAACAAGACCTTCACACCTTGATGACCGACTCCCAGGAATGGTGGCCTGCTGATTTCGGACACTACGGCCCATTATTCATCCGCATGGCATGGCATAGCGCAGGTACGTATCGGGTTACGGATGGACGTGGCGGCGCGGGAGCCGGAATGCAGCGTTTTGCACCGCTAAACAGTTGGCCCGACAATGTAAGCCTTGATAAAGCGCGAAGACTGCTTTGGCCGATAAAACAAAAATACGGCAATAAAATATCGTGGGCCGATTTAATGATCCTGACCGGAAACGTGGCTTTAGAATCCATGGGCTTTAAGACGTTTGGATTTGCCGGGGGACGCGTCGATGTTTGGGAACCTCAGGAAGACGTTTATTGGGGTTCTGAAAATGAATGGCTTGGTGGGGATGTTCGTTACGCCGATGGTTCTGATGGTGTAAAAGAACACCACGGTATATTGGTGTCTGACGACGACGCCGATGGCAACATTCATTCCCGAAACCTTGAGAAACCGCTCGCAGCAGTACAGATGGGATTAATTTACGTGAATCCGGAAGGGCCCGACGGCAACCCTGACCCCATCGCAGCCGCGAAAGACATCCGTGATACGTTTGGCCGTATGGCCATGAATGACGAAGAAACCGTCGCGCTGATTGCGGGCGGACATAGCTTTGGGAAAACGCATGGCGCTGCCTCTGCAGACCATGTAGGCAAAGAGCCTGAAGCAATGGATTTGGAAATGCAGGGATTAGGATGGAAAAATAGTTTCGGCTCAGGCAAAGGCGCAGACACCATCACGAGCGGATTGGAAGTGACCTGGACAAAAACACCGACGCAATGGAGCAACAATTTTTTTGAAAATCTTTTTGGGTTTGAATGGGAATTGTCTAAAAGCCCTGCAGGCGCGCACCAGTGGGTTGCTAAAAACGCAGAGAACGTCATTCCGCATGCCTTTGACAACAATAAGAAGCAATTGCCAACCATGCTGACTACAGATCTTTCACTGCGATTTGATCCGGCATATGAGAAAATATCCCGGCGGTTTTTAGAAAACCCCGATGCATTCGCTGACGCATTTGCCCGGGCATGGTTCAAATTAACCCATCGTGACATGGGGCCCCGTGATTTGTATTTAGGGCCAGACGCCCCGAAAGAAGAATTACTTTGGCAAGATCCAATTCCGCAAATCAACCATGTTTTGATTGACGAAAGCGACATTTCGACATTAAAAAATAAAATTCTCGATTCTGGACTGAATATCTCGGATCTGGTAACAACGGCGTGGGCGTCGGCTTCAACATTCAGAGGATCTGACAAACGCGGCGGTGCCAATGGAGGACGTATCCGCCTGGCGCCGCAGAAATTCTGGAGCGTGAACAATCCGTCGCGGTTACAAAGGGTACTTGACAAATTAGAGACCATAAAAAACGAATTCAACGCGTCGCAAACAAGTGGCAAAAAGGTCTCAATTGCAGATTTGATTGTACTTGCAGGTTGCGGAGGAATTGAAAAAGCGGCGAAAGATGCCGGTTTTATTGTATCAATTCCATTCTCTCCGGGCCGAATGGATGCTTCACAGGAACAAACCGATGTAGAGTCATTTGGTTATCTCGAGCCGGCAGCAGATGGTTTCCGGAACTATAGAAAATCAAAATCAACCGTTTCGACAGAAGCCTTGCTTATTGATAAAGCACAGCTCCTCACGCTTACCGCACCCGAATTAACGGTATTGATTGGCGGCCTCCGTGTATTGGAAGCCAATTTTGACGGCTCAAAACATGGTGCGTTCACTTCAAGACCGGGTATGCTGACCAACGACTTTTTTGTGAACCTGCTTGACATGAATACCACATGGAAATCGATTTCTGATGACAACGAACTTTATGAAGGCAGGGATCGCCAGACAGATGCCAGACGTTGGACAGCCACCAGGGCGGATTTAGTGTTTGGATCAAACTCCGAATTAAGGGCTATTGCAGAAGTTTATGCAAGTGACGATGCAAAACATAAATTTGTTAAGGACTTTATCGCGGCATGGGATAAGGTGATGAACCTGGACAGATTTGATTTAGCTTAAACCGTTAGTTTATGAACAAAAAGGCGCCTTATTGGCGCTTTTTTTTACGCCAAACGATTGCTGATGAAGTAGCATTCCTCAGCGTTCCGCGCTGAAAATCAAAAGCCATGAAAAAGAAAATTGAAAGCGAACTTTCTGAACACGGGAGGATTGTCCGCTATCGCGGACTTCCTCAGCGCTCCGCGCTGAAAATCAAAAGCCCTGAAAAAGAAAATTGAAAGCGAACTTTCTTTTCTTTTTCAGGGCTTTTGATTTATTCGTGACGCGAGAGGGTTCGAACGTAATTCGAAATCGGCTCTGTTTGCGGGAGTTTACAAGGGTTAAAAAATTGAGGGGGTAACAATGGGGGTAACTATTTCAATTTTTTCATTAAAATCATTTCCTGTTTGTGAAAATAATGACACTCTCTCTTAGCGATTTTACTTCTGGGCTATGTTTAGTTTTTCTTTTATTTATATAACGCAAAACTCCTATTTCTTTTAAGTACCAACCAGCCTGAGCCCCAATGTCTCCTACAATCAAATCTACAGGTATTTCCATTCCTGCATAGGCTGAATTTGATACTACAAACCATAGTTGTGCATCTTTTTGCGCTTTAGTTTTCAATAGTTTCAAGATGCTAAACATATCTTCAAAATATGCCTGTATCATCATCGGAATATTTTTATGCATCAGATTCTCTGCATTAGATTTAACATGTTCAATAGATTTTTGATAGAGTACTCCAAAATTTGCCAATGTAGGCTCCTCCCACTTTGCTTGTATGTGAGACCTAACAGTTTTTAATCTTAAATCATAAAGTTGCTCGCTGGAATTAATAAATTTCCCTAGAAATAACTCTGGTCTATAAATATCCGTATAATCAAATGTATTTAAATATGGTGGAGAGGTAATACATAATTTAAACTTTTCAACCTTATTCTCTTTTAAAACTTTTCTACAATCACCATTTAGAATTGTCGGCTTTGTAGTTATAATATGGCTTTGAATATCTTCTTTTATTGCATCAAGATTAGCCTGTAGAGATTTTTTAAAACTTTCATCATTTAATCCATTATTCTGCCAATCATTATTATAACGGAAACATTTACCATCTCGTCTTGCGTTACAATTTTGAATTGCAGCAGAAATTAAAGAAAGACGATAAATTTCCTTTAGCTCTTTTGATTTTATAGTGTTTACTTTATCCCAACTAGTTTCAAAAGAATTTAATACCTCTGTATTGAATAGCCATTTTTTTAAATTTGCCTTTTCACTAAAGGTTGAGTATCCGATAAGTTTAGAACTAGAACTCATATCAGTATCAACTATCTTATCTGTCCATTTATCTAACTCTTTGACTTTTACATTTCTAGTTTTAGCTAATGACAAGAAGGAAGTAAATGGATTAACTTCAATTCCAAAAGAATTTATGCCGAGTGATGATGCTGTTAAAGTAGTAGTTCCTCCTCCATTGAACGGATCTAATACGATATCATCTTTGCCAACTTCTGCAATTTCGATAGCCTTTTCTACTAACAAAGGAGAAAAACCCTCTTTATAATAATACCATCTATGTCTTGCAAGATCAACGGTGTTTTCAGAGTTGGAATAACCTCCATTTTTTAAACCAAAATTATCATTTATTATACTCATTTTAACTGTATTTTGGTGTCATAAAATATCTTTGCGGGACTGCAAAATCCGTCCTTATAGAATGATATTCAGGGTTATAAACGATTTCTTGATTTAAAAAAGTCAATGCATCTGTAGAATTTAATGTTTCTACAGTCCCTTTATTGCAGCCCGCCCTCCTCGCATCAAAAACTACGAGATAACCCATAGTTGCATAAGTTGGAGATTGTATAAGATTTGCATCAAGATAATCAGCTAATTGCTTAGCACCGGACAAAGCTCTTGCTGGATAAAACTTTTTTGTGAATTGTTTATTTCGATGTTTCAGGGATTTTCCTAGCCACTTAATCTCAATCAATGCCAGTCTATTTGCTAATGCCCAAGTAACTTTTATGTCAACAGGGTGTGATTTGTCTACAATTTGTTCGGGTCTTATTTCAGCATTTCTTAGTTTAAGTTTCAAGAAATGTGTTAATGAATCCCGTAATATGTGCTCTGGCGCCTTTCTGAAAAAAAGCATATTACTATCAAACCAAACTCGTTGCAGATATGGGCAATCTGAATGTTTGGCAACTTTTGTCTTATAATCTTCTAAAGCCAACTCTAGGCTTTTATAAGACTGTATGGCAAAATAGCTGTCGGAATCCGGAATCGGCTCAAGCCTGCTAACGGTAGTTTTGTTATATATAGATTCTACACCTTTCTGTTTATCAAAATTATAAATAATAGAATCTTTCCTAAGAGTCTCAATATCAATCTTATAATTTATCGATATATTTAATTCTCCATTCGACTTGATTTCGATAACGATGTCATCACCAGATAGAGGTGTAATGTTTTCATACGAACTATATGTAGTTGGATTCGCGCCTATTAGAGCAGATAAATAATTAGTTTCCGTCAAGGCAGAATAAATTGTTACTGATTTAAAAGTATTATAAGCAAGGTATCTGTAAATTAAACTTATAGTATCCGTAAATTTCGTAACGTCTGTTAATTGAATACCATAATCTGATACCACAACTACAGCAAAGTGAAGTTGGGCAATTTTTTTGAAATATTCTATCCCTCTTTGGTCGTTTATCATATCCTAACAACACTATTTTCTTTATTTAATGATTCAATCCAAACAACTGCCGGAATCAATAAATCACTAAACTTATCTTCAAGCGCAACCTTCAACAACGAAAATTGATTGTGAAGAGATTTTGTAGCCGGATTACTTTCTTCAAGTAAACTTCGCCTATTCACTGTATTATTTGCAGATTTTAAAACTGGTTCATTACTAATAGCATCTTTTACAATGCCAAAAGGCATTAATGATAAACTTTTACAAGAAGCCTCCAAATATGGTATACGCCATGAAAATTTATATAAAGTACTATACAATTCTAACATTTTTTCTCCATTAGGCAATAAATTGTAATACCCATCAACACCTTCAGATTTACATAACGAGCCATTAGAACATAAAGCATTTAAAGCCTTGTCCAAATCGGTTGAAATAGGGCTTCCTAAACTACTTTTTATGAATCCATATTCCCAATTATCAATCATTTTGCCATCGTATAATGAAAGTAAACAACTTAAATAGGAAAAAAAATTTATCTCTGATAACGAAAAATCCTCTATTTTAAACTGTAATTTATTTCCAATGTATAGCATATCGAAAACTGCTTCAGACTTCATACTCATTCGTTAAGTTTATTTTCAATATTTTGATATGCTTCTTCAATCCGTAAACTTTCTTGCTGTTGAACATCAGATAAAGTTGTCCAGTTAGTCATTCTTTCTATCTTCATATTTTCATCTTTGCAGATATGTGCCAATTCCAACAATAATTGTGAACTATTAATGTTGGCTGTCATAATAAGTTTATGGTTAGATTTTGCAAAATCAGCAAACATTTTACCTGCACGACTTTCATAGGCAATATCCAACGAGCCTTCTGGAGTATCTATTAAAAATGTCGCGGAATTAGCGCTTAATTCAATTAACGCCATTCGCAGGGCTATATCTATAAAATATCTTTGGCTTTCTGATAACTGAAATGAATCTTTTCTTTTCGAATCTTCAATATCTAAAAATAAACTTGCCCCTTTAGTCACATTACTAAGACCAATAGTAATATTAAGTCCTAAAAAGCTTTTTGCATAGTTATTAAACGTGGGGATAAATTTAGATTCAGCGTCAGAGAATCCTTGGTTTAATTCAATTTCGAGAATATCTAACTCTTTTCTTGCCTTATTTCTTTTTTCATAAGCATCATCCTTTTGTTTGACAAATGCACTGATTGTATCTTCATACCTTTTTATCACAGCGTTTAGCTGTACATTATCTCTTAGGCTGTTTATACTCTGAATTATCTCTAAATTATCTTTTTCAATTTCGTCAATCCTAGAGCCAACAGATTTCAACGAGTCAACAGAAACATTTTCGTTTTCAATAAAACGATCTTTTCTACTTTGAGCAGTTTTAATATTGTTAGATATTTCCATCAATTTTTCATCGATGTTTTTTAATTCCTCGAAATACTGTTGATTGTTTTTTTCTTCCGTTGATTGTTGTCTTTGCTGATTAATTTCATTGACTAATTTGTCAATTAAATCCTGAAAATCTTTTGAAGAATATATTCTAATCTTTAATTCATTTAAAATATTAATAACGACGGGGTTTTTTTCAATCGGAACATCTTCTTTTAATGATTTATTAAAAATTATTTCGTACTCACTTCTCAATGATGAAGCCTGGAGAGATAAATCTGAAATAACTAAATCACACTCTTTAATTTCTTCTCTAGCTCTATTTATCGCTAAATTTAATTCATCTGTTTCTTCGAGTAAAGATTTGTGTGTTTCGGCAAGCTCAATATTTGACGCATCATTTATATCAATAGATTGCATCTCCTTTTTTATAGTATTTAATTCGCTCCTAGTTTTTGTTATTTGCCATTGTAGATTACGAGCATCCGAATCAGACTTATTAAATTCTTTGCGTAATCTATCTGCAGATTTCGCCTTATTTGCATCTACACCAAAAAACAAATACAAAACTCTTTCCATTAGGCTTTCATCCCAAAATAAAAGTTGATGTGTTTCGTCAAAAGTGAATAAATAGGATTGCAAAAAAACAAACTGATCAAATTGGGAGAGATTTACATCTTTAGTGAAATTAACTTTATATAACTCATTAATCTCCGAATGCGACATACTCTCATTCGCTTCAATCACTCCATCGGGCGAAGTTTTTTTAAAGCCTCTAAGTTCGTCAGGTTCAAAAAAGCCTCGAGTTATACTATAATCGTAAATACCGACCGTGAATTCGACTGTAACTTGTGAGAGGTCAAGATTATCTTCTGAAATCCTTCCATCAAAATAAGTGGCAGCAAAACCCTTGCTTTGATTATAAAATTTTGGTATCTCGTTATATTGTGTGAATTTACGATTTGGGTTTTTTACTATTCCGGTTAGTGCATAATTTATTATTGTTATAAAAGTAGACTTTCCCAATCCATTAGCTCCGGCAAGGCAGAAAACATTTTTCGTTAAATCTATATCAAGAAAATCTGCTTTTTTATAAAGACTGAAATATTCAATTTTAATTTTTTTTATTACTGGGAAATCAAACTTTTTCATCTATGATATATTGTTTAAACAGAAATAAAAACAGGCTTTTTTGTGATATATTTCATTCGCTCATTGCGAACGAAGTTAGTAAAAAATAAACCTTTTTTAAAGTTTTTTTATTATTAATATTTGTTGCTAATCCTAGCAATTCTATCACGTAGTTGCTGGATTGTCAAAAATTCATTGTCAAGTTTTGTATGCAACATTCGATGACAATTTGAGCAAACTAATGCTAAGTCTTGCAACTTTGTAACTCTTGAACCAATTTGTCCAATTGGTAATAAGTGATGACATTCAATAAAATTGGATTCATAAATTTTAGAAAATGAAAATTCACAAACCTCGCAATGTAAAGTATTGCTTAAAATTGCCTGAGCTTTTTTTTCAAAAACAATTTTTCTATTTCTTTCTTTCACGATATGAGAAACTAAACGCAAACCTCCTTCAATTGCTGAAATATCAGAACCTAAATCCTCGGATTCGTTTATCGCATTAGAAGTATTTATAACAGATTCTTGTTCTGCAGAAATAAAATATGGTTCGAATTTTTTCCAAATATCAAATTTTAAGGAATCTATATTTTGAATATTTTTGATATTTTCAAGTTTGCAAGCGTTTCCTTGTGTGAATCCAGCAAAATTTAACCTGCCCAATAATGTTGTTGAAACTTCTATTAGGCTTATATGGTTAGTTTTAGCAACAATTTTTACCCTTCTTCCATAACGGTAATCTGCTCTAACATTTTCATCTACTTCATCAATATCTATCGGCGAAACTAGATGGCTAAATACAGGGATGCCTTTAACCTTTTGATATAGCAAAATTAAATCTCCAATTTTAGGACTTGATAGATTAGTCCTATGTTTGGTGGGGAAGTTTAAAACAAACTCATTACCGTCAAAATTTAAATATGCTTCTCCGGATTCTGTATTTGTAACATTTTTAATCCAAACTATGTCAGAAGGTGTAAAAATCTTAGATACAATTGGATTTTTGTGTTTTCTAATTTCGAATTTTTTTGATGAGTTTAAGAAAATTTCCCAAATACCATGCTCTTCTATATCGTACTTTGAGACTTCTCCTCTTCCAGTCGTAAATAACAAATCGTAGTCAGAATTAGAATCAGTAAATCTTGGTTTTTGATTTTGCGGATAATTTATTCTTGACTTATGATTTACTGACAAAACTTGCATTTGGTCGGTAAGTGTTTGAGAATTGATTTCTCCCCATTTCGAAAGTATATATGTTTTTATTTCCTTGTAAGAAGCTACTCCATTTAAATTCTCAACAGCTTCTTTTATCATTTGCCAAACAAAAGGTTTTTTTGTAATCATCTTTATTTTCTAAATAATATTAAATTTCCGCAACTGTAAGCTTCATAATCGCTTGTAAATCATTTTTAAAATTTTCAATTTCATTCAAGTTATAATGCCGTTTCAAACTCGGATGAAACAAAATATTGAAAAATTTGTAAACTCTGAAAATCCTGTCCACAATCATCCTTGTTTTGTTATAGGAATATTCGCCGATTACTATTTCTGGAATTAATAATGAATCTCTGTAATCAACATAAAAGCCTTGGTTTTTAAGGTCGTTGAAGGATTCTAACTCATTTGTCCTATTTACGGATTCTATAAACGGGACAGCAGCATTTTTAAAATCTATCAAACAATTCATTGTATCGTTCAACCATTCATATTTAGTGTTAAATAACATTGCAGGTTCTTGAGTATCGTATTTTTCAAATGCTTCAAATAGGCCAGCACTCAACTCAAGTAACTTAGCTAACTGATGCCTAATCTTATGGTCAGAAAAAAACCGCTTGGCATTTTCCATTCTATAAGTGTCAAACCCTTCCGAATGTAACAAAACTAAAATAGCTTTTACAATTTCTTCTGAACTTAATATAAGCAAAGATGTAGCGGTGCTGTAGGATTTATTTACTTCAGCAATTAGTGTGGCATCCTGTTTAAGCTTACGAGCATTTTTGTATATGGCTTCGTGTATTCCTTTTGATTTTTGCGGCGATATATTTAGAAAACTTGACATGATTTAATTTTTTAAGACTTAAAATAACGCCTACAATTAACGAAATTATTCTCATGTATATACTTGCGCCGAAAAACTATTCTAATCTCGCTACAAGTCTAAAATCGTCTTTGTTCTTTATAAAATATCATATCTGAAAGTTTTTCTGAAGCTATGAATCTGGAATTTAAAAACGTCTCATAATTATATAATAAGAACTTATCACATGTTATGGAAATTTTGAATTGCACTCGAATTCAGCGAACCGTTCTAATAAATGCAAGAGTTTGCAGAAAATGTTATTTGACAAATGACCATATATTTATTGAACTTGTCATCATATGGGTTTTTACTTCAATTATATGCGATTAGGTTATATGTCAATAGGGTTAATACAACAAGGTAGAAGAGTACTATGTACTCTTCCACCTCAAGAGCTATTAATCTAGATTAATAGCGTTATTCTCTTATATGTTATATACTTCTTTTTAGTATGATATTACTCTTATTATATATATCGTAATCAACTAGGAAAGAATGTAGCTTTTATTGTCAAGAAAATTTTGAAAAAATACTTCTTTGTAAGATGGATTTTTCAGCTTTCTAAATTTTTCTACTGCGGCTATAATTTGCTTTTTGTGAATTGAAGGTCTGTCAGTATATTGTAAAAGTTGAAATAGCTTTTTCATTCCGATAAACTCAGAAAGCAAAAAGATAAAATATTCTTTTATTTCAGAATAACTTGAAAATTTTAATTCATCATCAATTCTTGGAGAGATCCAATCTATGTATGTGACTTTTCGAAGCTGGTCTAGTAAATAACCATAGACTTCTTCCCAATTAGTCAGCAGGTCATTCACACTACTTAAATTCTTCTTAGCAAATGGAACCCCACTTATTTTTTTAAAGCCTGCTTCTACTCTAAGAAAAAAATATTTTTCTGACAGTTTTCGATAAACTCTGGAGTTGATTTTACCATGGTCAAACAGTTCACGAAGTTTGTCATAAAAAATCAAACTCAAATTTTCACCCTCGAAACCGGAAGTACCTCTGCTAAAATGAAAATCATTTTTAAGCCTCTCATGTTCTATGATTGTAGAGAGAAAAGTTTGAAAGAAAAATTCAAATCTTAGATTTAGCCCGATTTCTAGTTTAGTTATTTTTGATGCTGTTAATGTGTTATAATCGACATCTAATTTTTTTGAAATTAAATGTAAGCACTTGATGAAATCAGTTTTATTAAAATTCCGCATGCTTGATGAACCATAATACCATTTTCTTAGGCTGTTACGTACATTAATCTTCACAATGCCATTTTCCCAAAAAATATTGAGCTGTAATTTTGGGTTGTTTTTAAAATTATTATTAGCTGTGAAGTCTGGTTCATTGAAAAGCTTTACGATGTAATACGAACCATCACTTTTCATTTTTCTACAAGTTCCGTGATTGCTTAATTGCTTCAAAAAACCTTTTATGTTTTTGCAACCAAAACTAAAGTTAAGGGTTCCGTTATCTACCATGATTTCTCGTTTTAAAAAAGTTATCACAGTCAGATTTCCTGAAAAGCCTTTTGCTTTTTGTTGCGCTTTGACGAAACTTCAAACCTTTCGTAGTTTTCCGGTCAAGAGTTCTAATACTGACTCTGTAGTATTCACATACTTCTTTTGATGTAAGAAGCTCGTGAGGTTGAAAATCGTCTTTAGAAGATTGCATTTCACATCGCAATTCTTCTTTTATTTGATTTGTTGTTGTTGAGCTTATCTCCTCAACAATCTCTTGCAATAATGCTTTAATTTTTGCATCCATGATTAAAAAAATTTGTTATTAATCATTTAGCAAACTGAGGCACTCACATGAAAAAGTGCGAAAAAGGGCTTTTTTCAAGAAACTTAACAATTTAATAACATTGCGCCCTTATCGCAACCTAATCGGCATTAATCAAATCCTGCTGTTGGATGGTTTCAATATGGGTAAATTGCTTTGAAACGAAGTCATATTCGAAAATATTGAGCGAAAAAGGAGTATCGTTTTCACTTACTTCGATGACAATCCTAAAGACATTTGGGTTCTTTGTTTTTAATTTTTGGTATTCGATTTTGCGTTTTGGATTTTGCTTTTCAAAATAATCTGCAACAGTGTAACCACCTTCGAGATTATCTTTGATTATGTTGTGTTTATTAATATCGTGGATTCGATTGATGGTGTAAGATTTAAAAACATCAATGATTTTATCAAACTCGCTTTCCCTTTCTTTCTTCGCCCAGTCTTTTTTGTATTGGTCAAAATTTTCAAGTTGCACTTTTACTGTTTTAAAAGTTGAATTTTCCGAAATATATCTGGACATGAGCATTTGGTATTGATTCGAAAACATAATACTCTTTCTTGCTGCATCTTCCAGCGTTGGATTTTCACCCTGTACGATTAATGAATATTGAACTTTTTTCATTTGCTCGGGATATTTTTTTACAAATATTTGCGGCAATTTATATTTCAAGTATTCCCGAATGTAAGTCAATTCCTCAGCCCTATTAGAAAAAACTTCTTTATTGAAATCCATACTTGAGGGTTGATGAGTTTGATTGTCCGAATTGCTTTTGTCGACAAGATTGTTACAACCGCATATGCAGACTAATAAGCCGATGATAATTCCTTTTCTCATTTACGTAATTGTTTGTAATAATCATTTAAAGTTGCCGTTGGGTTTTGTTTTTTCCAATCACTCATCGCTGTATTATTGTCATCAGGTGCTGGATGGGCGGAATAATTGAGTAGTGAAAAATCCCGCAGTACATTTATCGCTAAATCATTGTTGTAAGAATTAATGATGCTCGGTATTCTAAACCAATCTACAAACCACCAGAGCAATAATCCCCATAGTGAAATCCAACAAAGAAATTGTGTACCCCATTTGTTCACATAAGCATAATGCCAACCTAAAAGTAAAAGAAGGATATAGCCTGTGAATATTGATTTCTTCTTTTTATTGTATTGCTCCCAAAACCCTTGAACCTCCAAAGGCTTCATTGTTAGTAATTTATTCTGCACAACTAAAGGCAAATTATGAAAACTCATATTTATTGATTTTGAGCAAATATAAATATTCCCTAATTAATGCGGTAAATTATATTAAGATAAAATGAGAATTTGCGCCTGTAAATGGCAGAAGAAGAAAAAGAAATATCGCATAATCTAGACAAGGTTGCAAATAAAATTAAGCAACTGCGCATCAACATGGGTTATAGCAGCCATGAAACTTTTGCCAATGATAAAGACATTAATCGGGTGCAATACTGGAGAATAGAAAAAGGCCATAACATTACGCTAAAGACCTTTTTCAAAATACTAGCAATCCATAATTTAACTCCCGAAGAATTCTTCAAGGACTTTAGTTAAACGCTTTAATTTCACCAAGCTTACTAGCAAGTATTTGATGATTAGGATTTACGTAAATCTGTGTCATACGAATATCCTTATGACCTAATAGCTTCATTATTAGAAATACATTCACTCCATAATTTGCCATGATGGTTGCGAAACTATGCCTGGCCATGTGGAAGGTTATAACTTTATCAATCTTACACATTTCGGCTATTGTTTTTAAATCTCTGTTCAAGCATTGATTTGTTCTAAATGGAAATATTTTTTCACTTGACGCAATAGTGTATTTTTTCAAAAGTATCTCAGCCTTTTTTGTAAGCGGTACTTCAACCAAACTCTTTGTTTTTTTCATTATAATTGAAATTTTATCTTGAAGAATATTTTCCTTAGCGAGATTTGAAATATCAGAACATCGTAGCCCACAGTAACAAGCAAATAAAAACATATCCCTACTAAGTTCTAGCCCTGCGCCATTAGGCACATCCCTGAAATCTAAATTTTGAATAGTCTCTAATTCTTCATCGGTCAAATAGCCATACTTAGACACTCCTCGCTTTAACTTGAAATCTTCATAGGGATTATCTTTAATGATCTTTCTTTTTTTAGCTTGCGAAAGAATAGTCTTTAGATTTTTATGCCTGCTAAACACTCCTTCTATGCCAGTATTTAATTTTTTGCGTAAAAAGTAGTCGAATTTTTCAATGAAGTCAATATTAATTTCTCGAAAGGTTATTTTGGATTTGAACTCCTTCAATCTTTTTCTTGTCAGATTGTAATGCCTTTGAGTACCTTCTTCAATTTCTAAAAATCTCAATTCACAGAAGTTATCGTAATATTCGTAAAAATCATCCCTATCATTCGTTTTAAGAAATGCTTTTACAATTTCAAGATTTAAGTAAGTACCTATTGACCTTTGTTCCCTAAGAAAGTCTTTAATTCGGGAAATCTCATTTTCGAGTACGCTGTTTAGGTGGCTGGACTTAGAACCTTTTACAAGCCCAGCCTTATTATTCCACTCCACTTCTTTGATAAATTCTCCTGAGGATATCTTCAAAGATTTTTTGTTTATAGTTACTCGGAAATTAATAGGGCATGTACCGTCTTTACGGATTTTATCTTTTCTCAAGATAGCCTTCACAGTAAAATTTTGTATCATAATTTATATTTTACTTATGTAATAGCGGGCACTCACTATTTACAAAAGCAAAAATAGTAGCTTATTTCTTATAAAAAATGATAACTACATAGTATTCAATAGTTTAATGTTTTAAAAAAAATAAGTTTAACATTTCCGAGGAGTTTGCGGATAAGAAAAAATATGAAAATAAAAAGAGGGGTTACAATAGGGGTAACAAATCTGACATATGTTGGCATACCATGACCTACTAAAAAACGAAAGCCCTAGTGTTTACTAGAGCTTTAATAGGCATTACATGACATTTCATACAATATGTTGTGACCGCGAGAGGACTCGAACCTCCATCATCAGAACCGGAATCTGACATTCTATCCGTTGAACTACGCAGCCGTTATTTACTTAAGTCAATAATTTTTTTACGATAGTCGAAATGGTTTTGCCTTCAGCAGTACCGCCCAACTGTGCACTCGCCAATCCCATCACCTTGCCCATGGAGGCGATTCCTGAAGCGCCGGTTTCAGCAATGATTTTTGAAATTACCGCTTCCACTTCAGCTTCGCTTAGCTGTACCGGAAGGAATTTTTCAATCACTGCAATCTGTGCTAATTCTGGCTCTGCAAGATCAGGTCGGTTTTGCTCCGTAAAAATGCGAGCGCTTTCTTTCCTTGTTTTTACAAGGCGTTGCAATAACTTTATCTCTTCATCTTCTGAGATCTCTTCTTTAGATCCGGTAGCGGTCTGTGCCAATAGCAACTCCGATTTTACGGAGCGCAACGCTTCGAGGGCTACTGTATTTTTTGCTCTCATGGCGTCTTTGATTTCGTCCATGATCCTGACTGATAAACTCATATCTTGATTGTTTTACGGTGTCGGACTCCGGATAATAGCGTAAATCCTTTTTTAGCGTTTCTAAACGTACCCTTATAAAACTATTCGAACCGGCTAAAAAAGATTGCAGCGGATAGCCGGAAACAGGCCCCAAATAATGCAGTGCAAACTTAGGCAAAATTACTTTAACTGCAAAAGATGATTTGGCTTGGTTTTTCAAAAAAAAACCCGAAAATCACAGACTTTCGGGTTTAAACTTGGTTTGAGTTAGTTAATCCACGTTATCGTGAAGGAACGAATTGTTTGAACGCAATTGCATATCGTCATTGCTATCCGTTCCTAAAGAAGTCCTGGATTTATTGTTACTCTCAGGCGTACCCGAGATATCGATACCCAGACGTTTGTATGCCGGCTCTCTTTCCATTTCTTCCATTCTTGAAGAATTGGTATGAAATTTATAATTGAATTCTTTCAATTTTCTTCTTCTTTCGTCAGCCCTTAGTTTATTTGCTTCTTCGAGAGACATTTCAGTTGGTGAAATACTTTCGAAGTTACTGAATTCGGCAGTAGGCTCTATCGTTTTTTTAGTGAATTGCAACGCTTCGTTTTCTGGCTCAGCTACTTTTGCAACCGGTTTTGACTCAAGCAGCGTGTTTTCAATTTCCATGTATTCCTCCAATGAATAACGGATTACACCTGTTTCGTTCAGTTCGGTCATCGGTACCACCTGAACGGGTTGGTTTACCTTGATATCGCGCGTTTCCTCTGTAAGTTCAAAAAAGATATTGTTATTGGCGACAGGAACTGGCTCTTTTTTCTCTAATGGAAGGTCAAAAGAAAATGTGATTTGTTCTTCTTCCTTAAGATGCTTTGGTTCATTAACGACTATTTCCTTTACTTCTGGCGTCGTGAAGAAAAAATCCGGCTCGGTTGCCTTAGGCGCTGGTGATACGATTTCAAAAGTAACCTCAAGGTTTTTAATGAATTCGGTTGTAGGCACCAAAGTAACTTCAAATACAGGCTCCTCAAATACTGGCTCTTCCACGATTTCTTCCATCAGGTCGTGTACAATCCTTTCTTCATTCTGAGGCGCAGCGACTTCAGTAAATTCGAATGACGATACGACTTTTGGCGTCAGGTTGTGCACAATCTTCTGCTCTTCTTCAAGCGCATGGATGATCTTTTTTGGTTCGGTGTTGACAATTTCATTTTGCTGTTCTACGTTGAAACCTGTCGCAATAATTGTTACCGCAATCGCATCCCCAAGGCTTTCGTCTTCACCGACACCCATAATGATGTTTGCGTTATAGCCGGCTTCCAATTGAATGTGGTCGTTGATTTCTCCGATTTCGTCAATAGTGATTTCATTCGTACCGGAAACAATCAGCAACAAAACGTTTTTGGCACCGGTAATTTTATTGTCATTTAAAAGCGGGGAATCCAACGCAGATACGATCGCATCTTTCGCCCTGTTTTCACCATTGGCTAAAGCGGATCCCATTATTGCGGTACCGCTGTTTGAAAGTACTGTTTTAGCATCTTTCAAATCGATATTTTGTGTATAGTGGTGTGTGATCACTTCAGCGATTCCACGAGATGCCGTTGCCAACACTTCATCGGCTTTAGAGAAACCGGCTTTGAAGCCAAGATTTCCGTACACTTCACGGAGTTTGTTGTTGTTGATTACGATTAATGAATCCACTTGTTTGCGCAGCCTTTCGACCCCGTTTAAAGCCTGATCCTGACGTACCTTTCCTTCAAACTGGAATGGGATTGTCACAATTCCGACGGTCAGGATGTCCCTTTCTTTTGCCAATTGGGCAATAACTGGAGCAGCACCTGTTCCGGTTCCACCGCCCATTCCGGCAGTGATGAATACCATTTTAGTATTGCTGTCAAGCATTTTCTCAATATCGGAGATGCTCTCGATCGCCGATTGCTGACCCACTTCAGGGTTAGCTCCGGCTCCAAGACCTTCAGTAAGGTTCACCCCTAACTGGATTTTGTTTGGCACAGGGCTGTTTTGCAAAGCCTGCGAATCGGTGTTGCAAACGATAAAGTCAACGCCTTTTATCCCTTGCTTAAACATGTGGTTGATGGCATTACTACCGCCACCACCTACACCAATTACCTTAATCACATTTGATTGATTCTTAGGCAAATCAAATGAAATACTTCCAAAATCTGAGTTGCTTGTCATATTCTTTGGTTTTATTATTCTCTGTTCTTTTCTCTTGCGTTTCTCCCCCCGGTAACAAATTTCAAATTACACTGAATTTACTCAGCGTTATCCAGGAAATCCCTGATTTTATCAACATACTTATCAAAAAAAGATTTACGGATCTTGTTCTCCGTCGACTCCTGGATTTTTTCTTTTTTAGGCTGTATATCAGCATAAACGACCTCTTTTTCTTCCTCTGCCACGACTTCATTTTGTACGGGCTGTGGTTCAGGCTGTCTTTGCACTACAGGTTTCGCAACTTCAACAACAACTTCAATCGGCACCGCGCTTCTGGTATTGTTCTGGATGCTGTTCATCACCAAACCAACAGCAGTCGCATATAATGGGCTTGAAATTTCCTCATCAGAATTCCCGGCCAGATGCTCATTTGGATACCCGATGCGCGTGTCCATTCCGGTGATATATTCCACTAGTTGCTTAATGTGCTGTAATTGTGCGCCACCACCGGTCAAAACGATTCCGGCGATTAGTTTCTTTCTTGGGTCTTCGTGACCGTAAGCCTTAATTTCGGCAAAAACCTGCTCGATGATTTCCACCACACGGGCATGGATAATTTTAGAAAGATTTTTCAAAGAAATCTCTTTCGGCTCTCTTCCTCGTAGACCAGGAATCGAAACAATCTCATTGTCTTTATTTTCACCTGGCCATGCAGAGCCGAATTTCACTTTTAACAATTCCGCCTGTTTCTCAATGATCGAACAGCCTTCTTTAATATCATCTGTAATTACATTTCCGCCGAAAGGAATCACTGCCGTGTGACGGATGATGCCATCTTTAAATATCGCCAAATCTGTTGTCCCACCACCAATATCAATCAAGGCGACACCAGCTTCTTTTTCTTCCTGGCTTAGAACTGCATCGGCCGATGCGAGCGGCTCTAATGTCAAACCTGACAATTCGATGCCGGAGCTTTGAATACAACGACCGACATTCCGGATTGATGATGCCTGGCCTACAACAACATGAAAACTGGATTCAAGCCTTCCGCCATACATACCGATAGGTTCTTTGATTTCAGACTGTCCGTCAATCTTGAATTCCTGTGGCAAAACGTGGATGATTTCTTCTCCCGGCAACATGGCCAGCTTATGCACCTGATTAATTAAAAGATCAATATCCCTGTCCCCGATAACCTCCTCAGGATTGCTCCTGCTGATGTAATCGCTGTGCTGTATGCTGCGGATATGCTGCCCGGCAATGCCGACAACAACGTCATTAATGCGGTAGCCTGAATTGTTTTCGGCTTCCGCAACGGCAAGTTGTATCGACTGGATGGTTTGGGTGATATTATTGACCACACCGCGTGCTACCCCAAGGCTTTTGGATTTCCCAACCCCAAGGATTTCAAGCTTCCCGTACTCATTCTTCCTGCCAATCATTGCAACAATCTTTGTTGTTCCAATGTCTAAACCAACAGCAATATTCTCTTTTTCCATAATTTATTATTTTGTGCACACCACCTGTTGCGTAAACTTTAGGTTTATGATCCTGTATTTATTTAATAAACTGTCCTGTACCGCTTTCTGAAAGAAGGCCTTATAATTATCAAACTTCCGTTCTATGTTTATCGGCAACCCGAAATCAATAGCGTAACCAAAATTACGATTCGACATAATCAGGCCACCGTTAGGCAAAACCTTGATACCGATAATGTTTTTTTTCAAAAAATCATCGTCGTGGATAATCCGAAAAACTTTGTACAAATCTTTGCTGTTGCTATCATCAACCGTACCCGAAACAAGCGGAACCCTTGCAGCATGAATTGCGGAAAGCGGCATTTTTTTCCCTTCACGGTCAAGGTAAAAAGAATTTGTCTCGCCAACCACCCGTGCTATGGGGGTTTTTTGTTTTACAACAGCCTTCAGAACACCATCAATACTCACAAAAACCTCCGATGTTTCTATCATATCATTGGCGTTTATGGAATTTTCCAGTTTATTCAAATCTAAATTTTCTTTACGTATGGTTTGCGCGCCGGATTTATTTTCTATTAACAATTTATTAACCGTTTCACGGGTGATGAACTGGTTGTCATCGGCGGTAAATTCGACTACCGATTTTGCAAGTTTTCTTCCTTCATTTCTTTTTAGCGTGAAAGAATAAAGCGACACCAGCCCGATGCAGACGAGCACCAGGCGGACGTTAATCCAGACACTTTTCCAATTAAGCTTTTTCATTCAATGCCTCTTTTATCGATTCCACCATCTCTCCGATATCGCCTGCTCCGATTGTAACAATCACATCGGCATCAGCATTTAAAATTTCTGGAATCAAAGCTTCTTTTGAAACCAGTTTCTTGTTTGGATTTGTTATTTTTCCCAACAGCCATTCAGAATTCACGCCTGCAATCGGGAGCTCTCTTGCCGGGTAAATGTCGAGTAAGATCACCTGACCAAATTTCGACAGGCTCGTTGCAAAACCGTCAATAAAATCCCTTGTCCTACTGAACAAATGCGGCTGAAAAATCGCCAAAACCTTCTTTCCGGGATACAATTCCGAAACCGCCTGGTGCACCGCTTCAATCTCGGTCGGGTGGTGCGCGTAGTCATCAATATAAACCAGCTTTTCCGATTTAATCTGATAAGAAAAACGTCTTTTCACACCCCTGAAAGACAGTAATGCTTTAACAATGGTCACGGTTGGGGTACCGAATTTCCTGGCCATTGCCAAAGCCATTACTGCGTTCATGAGGTTATGCCTTCCCGGAAGCCCGAAGCGAATGTCTTCAATCACCTCCGATGGCGTTTTGACGTCGAAAACGTAGCTTCCGTTTTCAACCCTGATATTATATGCTTTGTAATCGGCTTCTTCATCAATACCGACAGACATTCCTTTCAATGGAAGTCCTTTGGCAATAAATAAATTTTCCCGCGTATCGATTTTCTCTGAAAACTCCACAAACGAAGCTTCGATTGCGGCGCTGTCACCATAAATATCGAGATGATCGGCATCCATCGAGGTGATGCAGGCCAAATCCGGATGCAGGTGCAGGAAAGAACGGTCAAATTCGTCTGCTTCGACAACCGTTACGGTTTTACCATTGCCGATTAAGTTGGAGTTATAATTCTCCACAATCCCACCGAGGAATGACGTCACATCGGCGCCGCTTTCAAACAAAATATGCCCAAGGATGCTTGAAGTTGTCGTCTTTCCATGTGTGCCGGCTACCGCAAAGCAGAAGGTGTCTTTTGTAATGATTCCTAAGACCTCCGCGCGCTTTTTAACATGATAATTCCTTTCAAGGAAGTAATTCCATTCCGAATGAGACACGGGAACCGCCGGCGTGATGATCACCAGCGTATTTTCAACATAAAAATGCTCAGGGATTAGACTGATATTGTCTTCAAAATGAATTTGGATGCCACTTTCAATAAGTTCTCCCGTTAATGTTGACGGTGTTTTGTCATAACCCTGAACATCTTTCCCAAGTGTTTTGAAATAACGTGCCAGCGCACTCATGCCGATGCCGCCGATGCCTATAAAATACACGTTATTGATCTGGTTCAGGTTCATATTGATGCGCCCGGATTCGGGATTAATTTGATGATTTCGTTTACTATGTCTTTTGTGGCGTTTACTTTAGCCAATGTTTTGATGTTTTGGGATAACTTTTGCTGCAGATTCTCATCGGACAATAAATTATTAAACAGATTCGTGAACTGCGTATCCAATTCGGCTTCACGGATCATCAATGCGGCATCCTTATCCACAATTGATTTTGCATTTTTGGTTTGATGGTCTTCCGCAACATTCGGCGACGGGATGAAGATCACCGGCTTCCCGACGATGCACAACTCTGAAACCGAAGACGCTCCGGAACGCGAGATGACTACATCTGCGGCAGCGTATACCAGATCCATCCTATCAATAAAAGCCATCACCTGTACATTTTCATTTTCGCCGAAATGCTTGTACTGTTCGTAATAAAACTTACCACACTGCCAGATGACCTGCACATTCTGCGAAGCAAAATTGAGCAGTTCCTTTGCAATAAGCTGGTTAATTCTTCCGGATCCGAGGCTTCCGCCGAGTACCAAAACCACTTTTTTATCTTCTGAAAGATTGAAATGCGCAAACGCCTCATTTCTTTTATTATCGATTCCAATCAAATCCTGTCGCACGGGATTTCCCGTAAACACGATTTTGTTTTTTGGGAAAAACCGCTCGAGGTTTTCATACGCCACACAAATCTTATTGGCTTTGGCACTTAGCCAGCGGTTTGTAATTCCGGGAAAAGAATTCTGTTCCTGGATTACAGTCGGAATCTTTGCGATCCCAGCGACTCTTAGCAACGGACCGCTTGCAAAACCGCCGGTTCCAATGACGACATCTGGCCTGAATTCGCGGATGATTGTCCTTGATTTCAATAAACTGTCAATCAATTTCATTGGAAAAAGCGAATTGTCGAAAGTCAGCCTGCGCTGTATTCCCGAAATCCAAAGTCCTTTGATGGGGTAACCCGCCTGAGGCACTTTCTGCATTTCCATCTTGTCTTTTGCTCCGACGAATAGGATTTCGCAATCTGGAAACCGCTGCTTTAATTCATTGGCAATAGCGATTGCCGGGTAGATATGTCCACCGGTACCGCCGCCGCTTAATATGAATTTAAGTTTCTTCATGTATACTATTTGTTCATCACTGCTTTCATCGGATTTGCCGAATCGGTGATGGAATAATTTTCGTTTTCCCCGAACGCCGCTTCATTTTCAGTTTCCTCTTCTTCGTCCTGCAAATGTTTGTCAATCATTTTCTGCAACGCCTCGTTCCTGCGTTCTTTTTCTTCGAGCTCTTCGGCTATTTCCTCTTCTTTTTTGGTTACGCTGATGATGATCCCAATGGCGATGCACGTCATCCAGATGGAACTTCCACCGCTGCTGACTAATGGTAACGTTTGACCCGTTACCGGTAAAAGCTGCACGGCAACGCCCATGTTAATTAAGGCCTGGAATATAATCGGAAACCCCAATCCCACTACCAGAAACTTTCCAAATGGCGAGTTCGCTTTGTGCGCCGCCACAATGAACCGAAAAAACAGCAGCAGATACAATGTGAGCACGCCAAGACCACCAACCAATCCATATTCTTCCACAATTATTGCAAAAATAAAATCGGAAGAAGATTGTGGAAGGAAATTTTTCTGCACACTTTTCCCAGGACCCAGACCGTAGAATCCGCCGGACGCTATCGCTGTCTTGGCCTTTTCGATTTGGTAATCATCGTCGGAGATTTCAGATTGGCTTTTATCTTTTTTATCAAAGAAACTGTCGAAACGATTTTCCCAGGTTTTGACGCGCCCGAAGATTTTTGGGGTGTGGTCCGGGTTTGTTTTTTCGACTACTTTGGCGACAATAATAAACAACGCAAACATCGCCACGCCAATCCCGATAATAGAAGCGATGTATTTTATGGGATAGTTCCCAATAAACGTCAGCATCAGGACCATAGCAAAAATCAAGGCTGCGGTTGAAAAGTTATTGGGCAGAATCAGCGCTAAGGTAAATCCGACAGGAAGCCATAAATCAATCAATGATGATTTGAAAGTGATTTCGGCTGTTTGCATTTTGGATAAATATCGCGCAACGAAAATCATCAGCACAATAAATGCCAAAGCGGATGTCTGGAACGAAATACCCACGAAAGGCACCTGTATCCAACGCGTGGCACTTCCCTGCTCTACCCCAAAAAACAATGTATACGCCAAAAGCGCCCATACAAATGGCAGGAGAATCCTGGAAATACCGCGAAAATAGTGGTATGGGACTTTTTGTATGTTGTATAAAATAAAAAAACCGAAAAGAATGTGAATCGCATGTTTGAGGAGGTACCCCAATGTATTTCCTGAGCCGTGGTTCATATAGGCCAGGTTGCTGCTCGCGCTAAACACCGGCATAAAAGAGAATAAAGCAAGCAGGGCCACGAATGACCAGATGCCTTTGTCTCCTTTTAAACTGTTGATTAGTTTGAACATTTTTTTTAGCATTTAGCTGTCGGCATATAGCTTTCAGCTTTGTTTTATTTACTTATTCGTTATCACTTAGGAGCTGACTGCTATTAGTTGGAAGCTTACCCAACTAAAGATTCTGTACCGCCTGTTTAAATTGTCTTCCCCTGTCCTCATAATTTTCAAAAAGATCAAAACTCGCGCAGGCTGGTGAGAGTAAAACCGCATCGCCCTTCTCAGTCAACCTTTGAGCAGTGCGTACCGCATCAGACATTGAGTGTACTTCGACCATCATGTCTACCACATTTCCGAACGCATCAATTATCTTTTTGTTATCCACGCCCAGGCAGATAATCGCTTTGACTTTTTCACGCACCAACGGCATTAATTCGGCGTAATCATTTCCCTTATCCACACCACCGACAATCCAGACTGTAGGCATGGTCATGCTTTCCAGCGCAAAAAACGTAGCATTTACATTAGTCGCTTTAGAGTCGTTGATGTATTGCACATTCTGAATCTTAAGTACTTTCTCCAGGCGGTGTTCGACACCCTGAAAATTGGACAGGCTTTCCCTGATGGTTTCCTTGCGGATTTTCATCAGTTGGGCTACCGATGCAGCTGCCATGGCATTTTTGAGATTGTGTTTGCCTTCCAGTGCTAGGTAATTGGTGTCCATTGTAAATTCTTCTTGTTTGATATTAATTTTCATTGTTCTGTCGTTTATTGATGCGCCTTCTTCAAGTTGTTTTGTAATCGAAAATGGTATTTTCTGTGCTTTAATCTTATTTTTTGAAAGCCAGGATGAAATGGCCTCGTCATCGTCATCGTAAATCAGGAAATCCTCTTCCTGTTGGTTCATCGTAATCCTGAATTTCGAATCGATGTATTCATTGTAATTGTAATTGTACCTGTCGAGATGGTCTGGGCTGATGTTTGTAATTATCGCAATGTGCGGCTTGTAGTCAATGATTCCGTCCAGTTGAAAACTGCTCAACTCCAATACATAGACATCGAACTGGTTTTCTGCAACCTGCCATGCAAAACTTTTCCCGATGTTTCCGCCCAATCCTACATTCAATCCGGCTGATTTCAACAAGTGGTATGTCAGCATTGTCGTTGTTGTCTTTCCGTTGCTTCCCGTTATTCCGATGGTAATCGCATCGGTGTAGCCAAACGCAAATTCAATTTCAGAAATCACAGGAATGCCTTTTTCGACCAACTTTTTGACGATCGGCGCTTTTTCCGGAATTCCAGGACTTTTCATGACCACATCGGCACTCAGCACGAGTGTTTCCGTGTGCTTTTCATCTTCCCAGGCAATTTCATTAATCGTAAGAACTTCTTTATAATTTTCCTTTATCTTCCCAAAATCCGACACAAACACATCGAATCCCTTCTTCTTTCCCAAAATCGCAGTACCCACACCGCTTTCGCCACCACCCAGAATCACCAGTCTTTTCATTTACCTCAATTTTAGTGTCACGATGGCCACGATGGCCAACAGAATTCCGACAATCCAAAACCGCGTCACGATCTTGCTTTCGTGGTATCCTTTCTTCTGGTAATGGTGATGCAATGGCGACATCAGGAAAATCCTGCGGCCCTCGCCAAAACGCCTGCGCGTATATTTGAAATAGCTTACCTGCAAAACGACTGAGAAATTTTCGACCAGGAAAATTCCGCACAACAGTGGCACCAGCAATTCCTTTCTGACCGAAATCGCCAATACGGCAATAATTCCACCGATGGTCAAGCTACCCGTATCGCCCATAAAGACCGATGCCGGATAAGAATTATACCACAGAAAACCGACCAATGCGCCAACGAATGATGCAATAAACACCGTCATCTCTCCTGAATTGGGGATGTACATAATGTTCAGGTAACTGGAAAAAATAACGTTTCCGGAAACGAAAGTGAAAATACCCAGTGCGATTACTGATATCGCCGATGTTCCTGCAGCCAATCCATCGATACCATCGGTAAGGTTGGCGCCGTTTGAAACTGCAGTGATAATAAAAATGACGATCGGGATAAATATCAACCAGGCCCAGTCTTTGTAATTGTCACCCGTCCACGCTAACAGTTCTGCGTAATCAAACTCGTTGTTCTTGAAAAAAGGTATAGTCGTTGCTGTAGATTTCTCTTCTAACGGCAACGTGGTAATGACACTCTCAGATTTTTCGTAAGTATAGCTTTCAGCGGTTTTATCATTTCTGACCGTAACATTTGGATTAAAATACAGCACACTTCCGACAATCAGCCCAAGCCCAACCTGGCCCACAACTTTGAATATTCCTTTGAGCCCTTGCTTATCTTTTTTAAAGATTTTAATGTAATCATCGATGAAGCCTATGGTTCCCATCCATAATGTAGTCACAACCAGCAGTATGATATAGATATTATCCAATTTTGTGAAAAGAATTACCGGGATAAGCGTCGCGACAATGATGATCAAGCCGCCCATCGTTGGGGTACCCGCTTTTTCATTCTGACCAGCAAGTCCCAATTCCCTTACCGTTTCGCCAACCTGTTGGTTCCGCAGGAAATTGATAATTTTCTTTCCAAAAATCGTTGAAATAGAAAGTGACATAATAATTGCCAACGCCGACCTGAACGTGATGTATTGAAAAACACCGGCTCCCGGAACATTCATTTCTCTGTGCAAATAATCGAATAAGTAGTACAGCATAGTTCTATTTGTTGAGTTGTTCCAAAAATTCTTTCACAATCTTCATGTCGTCAAAATCATACTTCACGCCCTGGATTTCCTGATAGGTCTCATGTCCTTTTCCGGCAATCAGGATAATATCGTTTGGTCCGGCAAATTGACAAGCCGTTTTTATCGCTTGTTTCCTGTCGGTAATTGAAATGGTCTTCTTGAAATGTTGCGGTTCAACACCTTTCTCCATCTCAGCGATAATCGCTTCAGGATCTTCCGTCCTCGGATTGTCTGAAGTGATGATTATTTTATCACTCAGGCTGGCTGCTATACCTGCCATTAACGGTCTTTTCGTCTTATCCCGGTCACCACCACAACCTACTATCGTAATTAATTGTTCGTTTTTTGTACGGATATCATTGATGGTTTTCAGCACATTTTCCAGTGCATCCGGTGTGTGTGCATAGTCGACTACTGCAGTAATCTGCTGGTCTGAGATGATAAACTGGAATCGGCCAGAAACACTCTCCAATTCAGAAAGCAGGCGCAAAACCTCAAAACTATCCAGACCAAGTTCAACCGCAGTACCATAGATCGCGAGTAGGTTGTAAGCATTGAAAGTTCCTATTAAACGCACCCAAACTTCATTGTCATTGATTTTAAGCAACAGTCCTGACAATTGGTTTTCAAGAATCTGTGCTTTGTAATCAGCGTATGATTTTAGGGCATAAGTGACTTTTTTCGCATTTGAATTCTGCAACATCACCAGGCCGTTTTTATCGTCCACATTGGACAGGGCAAACGCCGATTTCTCCAAATGGTCGAAAAATGACTTTTTCACATCGCGGTATTCTGCAAATGTGTTGTGGTAATCGAGATGGTCGTGTGACAGATTCGTGAAGACACCTCCGGCGAAATGAAGTCCCTCTGTGCGCTTTTGATGAATACCGTGGGAGCTGACTTCCATGAAGCAAAACTCCACACCCACTTCATTCATGGCTTTGAGGTATCGGTTGATTGTCAATGGGTCCGGTGTCGTATGCGTTGCGCTATATTGAACTTCATCGACCAAAATCCTCACCGTTGAAATCAAACCTACCTTATAACCTGCTTTTTTAAACAACTGGTACAATAAAGACGCTACCGTTGTTTTGCCGTTGGTCCCGGTAATCCCCACCAGTTTTAGGTTTTTCGAAGGATTGTCATAAAAATTATCTGCCATAAAAGCGAGGGCAGCATTGGTATCTTTAACTTTAACATAGGTGATTCCGCTTACAATAACTTCCGGAAATGTGTCGCACACCACGGCAATAGCGCCTTGGTTAATAGCCTTTTCTATAAAGTCATGACCATCTGACGCTGTACCCCGAATGGCCACAAAAACGTCGTTTTCGGAAATCTTTCTCGAATCAAAATCAACCATATTGATTTCAATATCAGTGGTGCCCTTCACCGCTTCAATGGAAACCCTGTACAATATGTCTTTTAAAGTGTTCACGATAATTCGAGTATAATGGTTTTTGATTTCACTAAACGACCTCCAGCAGGCAACGACTGTTTCTTCACTTTTCCGATACCTATTGCTTTGACTTTCAGCCCCATATTTTCAAGCAAAGCCACAGCGTCCATCCCTGCCATTCCTTTTACATCCGGGATTTGCGTGAGGTTATTCTGAGCCTTTGCATCATAATTGTTGTAGCTTTTTTCCTGAACGACGATCTTCTTTTTCAAAGTTTTGACTTCGTTCATCGACGGTGAGTCAGTGAAGATCTTTTGGGCAATGCGTTTGAAAACCGGCCCGGCTACATCTGCGCCATAGTAATTGTTGTTTACAGTACTCGGCTTATGAACCACGACAATGCAGGAATATTTTGGCGCATCAGCCGGAAAATAACCCACGAAGGAAGACGCATAATATTTATCGGCACCGCCATTTTTCGCATAATCCACCTGAGCCGTACCCGTTTTTCCTGCCATAGAAAAATCTCTCGAGTACAGGTTTTTACCAGTACCCCGTTTCACGACATTCTTCAGGACTGCCCTGACCTTTGCCAACGTCTCATCAGAACAAATCTTCGGGTTGATGACCACTTTGTCATATTTTTTAATCGTCTTGTTCCATTCCTTAATTTCCCTGACGAAAATCGGCTTCACCATTTCGCCATCATTCGCAATCGCGTTGTATATCGACAGTGTCTGCAGCGGTGTAACGGATACGCCATAACCAAACGCCATCCATGGAAGACTCAACTTCGACCATGTCTTGTCACCTGGTTGCGGAATCCGTGGCCTTCCTTCACCCTGAAATGGGAGTCCCAACGGTTTGTTCAATCCATAACTGTTGATCCTATCTACAAATTCCTCTGGATTGTTTTTGTAATTGTTATATACTGCCTGCACCATGACCGTATTCGAAGACACTTCAAAGCCTTTGGCCAGCGAAACCTTTCCAGAGGTCCTGTGGGAATCTTCAACCCTGTGACCCCAGTACATTATCAAACCGTCATGTTTATCAAAAACAGCGCTGGTGTCAATTTTTTTATCATCCAATAGCGCAATCAGGTCAAGTAATTTAAATGTTGAACCGGGCTCATGGGATTCCGCAATGGCATAATTCTGCGTTTCATAATACGTTCCGTCATTGGCTTTTCCGAGGTTTGCGATCGCTTTAATCTCCCCGGTTTTTGTCTCCATAACCACCACGCAACCGTGATCCGCGTCATAATCCTGGAGCTGTTTCAACAATGCGTGGTGCGCAATATCCTGGATGTAGACATCAATCGTCGAAATGACATCATAACCATCGCGCGGCTCCACCTCGTTGTTGTCGCGCAACGGTTTCCATTGCCCTTTGGCGATTTTCTGTTTCAGGATTTTACCATCCTTGCCGTTTAAATATTTCCGGTACGCCCACTCAATTCCTTTTCCGTCGGGCGTGCCATCAGGATTCACCCTTTCATAACCAATGGTACGTTCAGCAATCAGCCCTATAGGGTGTTCCCGTACAGTTTGTTGCTCTATGATAATTCCACCTTTGTACGCGCCGAGTTTAAAAAGTGGGAATCCTTTGATTTTCACATATTCGGTGTAACTTAAATTCCTCGCTACCAGGAAATACCTGTCTTTGTTGTTCCTCGCCCTCTGCAATCCGGACAAATAAAATGAGGCAGGTTTGCCCAACAACGCACCCAGAGAATCTGCCAGCGCCACCACATTTTTTTTAAAATCTTCCGACTTTGGGGCTACTGCATCAAAGCGCACCTTATAATTGGGAATTGAAGTAGCGAGAAGGCTGCCGTCCGCCGAGTATAAATTCCCTTTGTTAGCAGGAATGACAAAATTTTTCACGGTGCGTTCCTTGGCAAGTTTACGGTAATAGTTCCCTTCTACCCATTGGATATTGGTTAGCTTTACAACAATTGCGATTGCCATGACGAACATGGCAAACCCAACGATGTAAACGCGGTAGGAAATATTTTTTTCTTCTATTGCCATAAACTATCCCAAAAATCTTTTTTCTTTTCCTGCTTTACTTTAATCTTGACTGGCGGAACCGATGCCGGAAGGATTCCGCGGTACGACATTTTTTCTGAAACAGTGGATTCCATTCTCAACTTCATGAGTTCTGAACGCCTGTCTACAAATTCTGAGCGCAGCTCTTTCACTTCATTCGTAAGCTCAGTTATCCTGAAAATCTTCTGCTCATAGCGGTTGGTATTGCCAATCATCGCCAGCACAATCAAAATGATAAACACAATAAAGCGCCAGTTTTTATTGGCATCTTCATTGACCAGAAATCTTGCTTTTAATATGCTGTAAACTCCCTTTTTCATTGGTTTATCGCTTTTCAGCAATCCTCAATTTGGCACTTCTGGCGCGATTATTCATTTTGATCTCCGCTTCGTCCGGCACAATCAATTTTCCGATTAACTTAAATGGAACTGAAAAATTCCCAAACATATCGCGTTCGGGCTCCCCTTCAAACATCCCGTTTCTCATAAATCTCTTCACCAACCGGTCTTCAAGCGAATGGTAGGCGATGACACTTAGTCTTCCTTCCGGCTTTAGAATCTCAAGTGATTGCACCAAAAATTCTTTCAGAACATCCATTTCGCGGTTTACCTCAATACGAATCGCCTGGTACATTTGCGCCAGGATTTTGTGGCTTTTGTGCTGCGGAAGAAATCTTCCCAACACAAATTTCAATTGCTCGGTATTCTTTATAGGTTCTTTTTCCCGCGCTTCAATGATAACCCGCGCTATAGCTGGTGCGTTTTTTAATTCACCATAGTCCAGAAAAACCCTTTTGAGGTTTGCCTCGTCATATTCATTTACCACCCGAAATGCATTCAGGTCATTTTTTTTACTCATCCGCATATCCAACTCTGCATCGAAACGGGTCGAAAAACCCCTTTCCGCAACATCGAACTGGTGTGATGAAACACCAAGGTCAGCCAGAATGCCATCGACCTGGGTGACATTATAAAACCTCAGGTACCGCTTAAGGAACCTGAAATTCTCATTGATCAGCGTAAACCGGTCATCCTCTGGCGCATTCGCCAAAGCATCTTCATCCTGATCAAAGGCAAACAACTTACCATCGGGGCCCAGCTGCCGCAATATCTCCGCCGAATGTCCACCGCCCCCGAAAGTGACATCAACATACACGCCATCAGGCTTGATATCAAGCCCACCGACGGTTTCCTTAAGCAATACAGGATTATGATATTCCATGGTCGTCATCATTTACATCACCCATAACTTCTTCTGCAAGATCCGCGAAATCCTGGTCGCCGCCCGAGATCGATTGCTCATAGAGGCTTTTATCCCAGATCTCAACAATGTTCACTTTAGAAGAAAACACCACGTCTTTTGCAATACTGCTGTACGCCATCAAGTCTTTGGCTACGAGCAGCCTGCCGACATCATCAATGTCAACCATTTTAACGCCCGCCATGAACTTGCGGATAAAATCGTTGTTCTTTTTATTAAACCGATTGAGCTTATTGATTTTCAACATCATCAAATTCCATTCTGCCATCGGCCATAATTCCAAACATGGATCAAAAACCGATCGTTTCAAAACAAAGCCGTCCTGCAATGAAGAAGCGAGCTGCTTCTTCAATGGCGCCGGCAACAGGAGTCTTCCTTTGCCATCGGCTTTGCATTCATATGTCCCGATAATGGTATTCAATGGGTTACGGTTTTGCACGATTGAAAGCAAAAATAAATAAATATTTCCCACTTTTTACCTAAATCCCCCACTTTGTTGATAAGTTTTACCCTTTTTCACAATGAATTGACCGTACCCCGCCACGAACCACTAAAAAATAATTACGATTAAAAACAACGTAAATGATTAAAATGTGGAATAAACCGAAATTTTCAGACCGACTATTGGCGTTTTACAAAGCTATTCGCAAAAAAAATGTTATTCCCAATAGACCAATGATCCGTTTGACACTGTTGAATATTAGCCTTTTACACGCAACCCAGGTAAAACAGCATTTTCAATTTATAAAGCGGCATTTTTTACCATAATATCATATATTTGCGTGAACGCCAAAAGCCTGACCGTAATGGACCAAGACCTAAGAAAAGAAGGAAAATACAAGTATTTTGAAGCCGGAGAAGGCACGCCAATTATTATATTACATGGACTTATGGGTGGTTTAAGCAACTTTGACGGAGTCGCTGACTATTTCCCTAAGCACGGTTATAAAGTGGTCATCCCGGAGTTACCGATTTACACCCAAAGCATCCTTAAAACCAACGTCAAGGCATTCGCTAAATACGTAAAGGATTTCATCACCTATAAAGGCTTTGACCGGGTAATCCTTCTTGGGAATTCGCTTGGCGGACATATCGCGTTGTATCACACCAAGATGTACCCTGAAAAAATGATGGGGCTTGTGATAACAGGCAGCTCAGGACTTTATGAAAGCGCTATGGGCGACAGTTACCCACGCCGCGGTGATCGGGATTACATACAGAAAAAGGCTGAGGAAGTCTTTTATGATCCTAAAATTGCCACCCCGGAGATTATTGAGGAGGTTTATGCGATGGCCAATGACCGCATCAAACTGATCAAAACCCTGACCATTGCTAAAAGTGCCATCAGGCATAATATGGCAAAAGACTTACCAAAAATGCACGTTCCAACCTGTATCATCTGGGGTAAAAACGACAAAGTTACACCACCGGACGTGGCGGTGGAATTTGACCGCCTGTTGCCCAATTCATCATTATATTGGATAGACAAATGCGGCCATGCTGCGATGATGGAGCATCCCGATGAATTTAACACCCTAATGCACGACTGGCTAAAAACCCATCACTTTTAGAAACCACCGAACCGCCCAAATGGCGGTTTATTTTTATGATCCGCAAACTATGAAAATTAACACTGCAGAATTTGTCGTCAGTAATTCCGAGGTATCCAAATGCCCAAAGGATATGATTCCTGAGTATGCCTTTATCGGTCGTTCTAATGTAGGAAAGTCTTCATTGATTAACATGCTGACCAATCATAAAAATCTCGCAAAAACTTCAGGGAGGCCAGGAAAAACACAGTTAATCAACCATTTTCTCATTAACAAAAACTGGTTCCTTGTTGACCTTCCCGGATATGGTTATGCCAGGGTTTCAAAAAAAACAAAAGAGGTTTTCCAGCGGTTTATCACTGATTACTTTGAAAAAAGGGAACAGCTTGTTTGCGCTTTCGTATTAATCGATATCCGTCATGAAGCACAATCTATTGACCTGGAGTTCATGGAATACCTTGGTGATTCGCAAATCCCGTTCTGTATTGTGTTCACGAAAGCGGACAAAATCGGGAAAGTCAAGGCCGAAATGGCGATCGCCGCTTACCGCAAGTCGATGCTTGCAAACAATTGGGAAGAAATGCCACAGCATTTTTTAACATCGGCATCGGAAGCGACCGGCAAAGAAACCCTGTTGGATTATATTGATGCTTTGAACCAGGGCATTTTCAAAAACGAAGGCTTTTAACCACTACTTCTTCAGCTCCAGCTTTTCAGCGAAATAATCGCAGAAATCCTTCATGGTATCGGTCATCTTTTCATCGTTGGTGGCGCGCATAAAGGTGTCTGCCATAGCCACTAATGTCTGATGGAAGAATATCTTCATTTCGTCAACGGGCATATCTTTCGTCCAAAGATCTATTCTAAGCGTTTCCTGCGCGTTACTGTCCCATATTGACAGCATCATGGCTTTTGCTTCTTCAGCATCTATCCCACCGTCCTGTGCTGTCCATGACAATTTTTCAGGAACACGGTTGTCGTCTAACTCGACTAAAAATTTTATTTCAGAGGTAATATTACTCATGCTGTGCGGGTTTGTATTTTGATTTGTTGAATATTTCCGTGGCATCCATTAAAAGCATTTTCTGCAGGGTCACATCGGGATTGTTTTTCATAAAGGAACGAACGATTTGCCATCCTATCCACCTTCCGATACGTCCTGGCGACTGGTTGTCGATTTCCAGGTAGAACTTGGAGAATGGCGCAAGATTTATAAATCGGCTCAACAACTTATTATCTGTGCTGTAAAGATAACTCTGTTCAATAAAGTAACTCCATATCATCGCTTCATTTGCTTCGCTCCATTTCAGTTGTTCCTCAGTATAACCGATCTTCTCGGCGTCGGTATAATCCGGGATTAACAGGTCCTGCATATATGATTGCTTGCCGTAATAAATCATGTTGGCAAGCAATGTCTTTTCGGCCGGAGGCGGAACTTTGGTCGCGGCGAAGGAGGACACAAGGTCCGGCATCATCTGGCGGCGCTCAAAATTCTGTCTGATATATTTGTCGATGCCGTCATAGAAACGATGGTCTTTCCCCAAATACATCTCCAAAGACACGAGCACAATACTATCCGTATACAACACTTTGGTATTGTAATCCATTTCATAAATCATCGTAATGACTTTCGGCGTGCGGGCTTTGGGATAGTAAAACTTGATGTGTCGGACGACGTCTTCTATTTCATGGGCTTCAGGGGTAAAGTCGCTGTACTTTTTCTCGACTTCTGCGTATAGTTCCCGCCATTGGGGATTGGTCATCTTTTCGATGTATTCGGCGTCGCTGACATTGGGCGGAAAGAAATCAGGATATTCCTGCTTTAGTTTTGGAAGATCCGCAGGCTTAGTCTCAAAAAAAGCTTTCTCGAAACGCGTCACCTGGATTGGCTTTACCTTTATTTGCTCCACTTCCTTCTCTACTTTCGATGTTTTATCGCAGGAAATGAAAAAAAAGGCAGTTGAAAAAACGAATAACCTGAAAATTAGCTTCATACGTAAGTGGGGATTCTGGATGCCTAGCCCCGATGGCAGCGGAAATCCTTTTTGTTTGTTCTTTAAAAACAAAAAGATTGCAGCGAACAGCGGGATTCAGCTTCAAATATTACAACTTTTCTGACTTAAAGAATAAATTGTTTTGTTAATTTTAGACGAATTTTATCCTGCCGTAACGGTGTAAGGATAAATTCGATTTTTGACGTGCAAATATACATCTCAGTTTTTTAAATTATCTAAATACTATGCGAAAAATCAATGCTGATACGGCGGCAAAGGTAAATAAATTCATTGTAAACTGGCTCAACGACTATGCGGATAACGCTAAGGTGGACGGTTTTGTTGTTGGAATATCCGGCGGAATCGACTCTGCCGTAACATCGACATTGTGTGCGCAAACGGGAAAAAAAGTACTGTGCGTGGAAATGCCAATCCACCAGGCGCCCAGCCATGTGAGCAGGGGGCAGGAGCATATCGCCCAATTGAAAGCACGCTTCCCGAACGTTGACAGCACAGCTGCGGACCTCTCGGAGGTATTTGAAGTGTTTAAAACAAAGATTGCTTCCGACGCTGATGAAGCGCGTTTGCACCTGTCGTTGGCAAACACGAGAGCCAGGATTCGCATGACAACCTTGTACTATTATGCGGGCATCGGTAATCTATTGGTAGCCGGCACCGGAAATAAAGTTGAAGATTTCGGCGTTGGGTTTTATACCAAATATGGCGACGGCGGCGTGGATTTGAGCCCGATTGCCGATTTGGTGAAATCAGAGGTATACGCGTTGGGAAGTTATTTGCAGGTGCCAGAAACCATATTGAATGCACCACCAACGGACGGATTGTTTGGAGATGACAGGACCGACGAGGAGCAGATTGGCGCTTCTTATGACGAACTGGAGTGGGCGATGGTACAAGACGAAAACGGAAAATCCGATGGCGATTTTTCGGGGCGTGAACAGGTTGTTTTCGGAATCTATAAGCGATTAAATCGGAACAACCAACATAAAATGCAACCAATACCTGTCTGTAAAATACCCATTTTCTGATGAGATAGGAGACTACAGGCAGGAAGTTTAACGTTTAATCTGAATTACGATTATTATTAAAATTCTACATCATGATAAAAGTTGCTATTGCTGATAACCAGCCTGTAGTCCATTTTGGAATCGATTCGTTTTTTAAGGGGCATCCACAAATCAGTATTGTGGGTCACTATTGGAATTTCAATGAAATTCCGGAAGCGCTGGCAAATGATAAGCCGGATATTCTGGTACTGGACCTTGATTTAGAGGGTTTGGCCAGTATGAATTACGTTAAGTCACTTGTCAAAGAGTTCCCTTTTACCAGAATTGTTATATACAGTAATCTTTCCGAACAGACGTATACTCCAAACGCAATTAAAGCGGGTATTGCATCTTACATCCACAAATCGAGTCAACTCGAAAAACTCGAAGATGCGATCCTGCGTGTTAACCAGGGAGAAGTTATATTCAGCGATGATGTAAGGAAGAAGCTGCTTGCCATTTCTAAACAAAATAAAAGCGAGAGGTTGTATCGCAAACTATCTTCCCGCGAAATAGAAGTGCTTCGTTATTTGAGTGATGGTAAAAAGAATAACGAAATTGCAAAGTTACTCGACCTTAATGAAAAAACGATCAGCACATACAAGCTGAGATTACTGAATAAATTAAACGTCACCAATCTTGTAGACCTTGTCAATAAGGCAAAGAAACTGGAAATTGTTTAATGATAGCGCGACATTACCCGTCCCAATTTTGTTGAGAAAAAATTGATAAGCTTGTAGTAGTCCATGGCCATGGAAAGCACTTCGGTGTTGTCAGCGTCGGTTTCCTGCGAGATATCAGCTTTTAGATCCTCAATAATCTTGTCGACAAGGTACCAGCGCAGTGTTAAAATCGTTTCCGAAACGTATTGGGAGATTGAATGGCTTTTTTGCTTGACGATGATGTTCTGTGCTTCCCAATTGTGAAGTGTCATTTTTTCGTCTTCCATCAGGATATCCGTTACCTCCTGCGCAAACTCAACAGGCAGCTTCATCAAATATTGCTCGGTATTAAAAGTCTCATTTTGTTGAAAAAAGCTGATCAAATCGTTGTATATCCCTCGGAATAAAGGATTGGTCAGCTCTACCTCATCCTCCTGCAGGCTGAGGAAAATTCGGTCGTATACTTTATAGGCATGTTTCTCTGTAACCGTTTCAACTTCCCCTTCTTCATTTGTCTTTAGCAGTACATCTTCAAATTCCTCGTTCAGGTTACCATATAAAAGGAGAATCTCAATAATTTTTCGTTCCAACCCGTACAGGATGTCAATTTTTTGAACTTCCTGTGGATATTCCTCCCGAATGACTTCAAATGCCTTTTGTTCCTGCTTTTGCTTTTTTACCTGATCTCCCAGGTCTTTTTGTATCAACTGGGCCAAAGTACTGACCAGGACCTGCTCGGAAATGTCCATGATGCGGGAGCATTCCTGTATATAAATCTCCCGTTGTATCCGGTCTGGTATTTTGGAAATGCTCGAAACCATATCCCGTATCAACTCTGCTTTCTTTATGGGATCATTCTTGGCTTCATTCATCAACAACGAAGCCTTGAACTGTATAAAATCTTTAGCATTTTCGTCAAGATATTTTACCAGTGCCTCGTAAGGCGTTTTCCTTGCAAAACTATCCGGATCCTCTCCCTCTGGAAATGTACATACTTTAACATTCATCCCTTCTTCAAGAATCAGGTCGATCCCGCGGATGGAAGCCCGAAGCCCTGCCGCATCCCCGTCAAACAACACCGTGATATTTTTTGTGAGCCGGTTGATCAGACGGATCTGGTCTGGTGTCAGCGCGGTACCGGAGGAGGCAACCACATTCTCAATTCCGGCTTGGTGAAATTGAATGACATCCGTGTAGCCCTCGACAAGAAAACAGTTATTCAGTTTTGCAATCGCCTGCTTGGCGTGGTTAATACCATACAGCACCTTACTTTTGTGGTAGATTTCACTTTCAGGCGAGTTGACATATTTCGCCACCTTTTTATCGTTGGTAAGAATCCTTCCGCCAAAACCCAGCGTGCGGCCAGACATGCTTTGGATGGGAAACATTACGCGCCCTTTGAATCTATCAAATGGTTTGTCTTCCCTCGCAATCGTCAACCCGGTACTTTCAAGAAACTCCATTTTGTAACCCTTTCCTAAGGCTTCTTTGGTAAAGGAATCCCAGTTGTCCGGAGAAAAACCGAGGCTGAATTTCTTAATCGTATCTAATGAGAAACCGCGCTCCTTAAAATACGAGAAACCGATTGCTTTGCCCTGATCGGTATTCAACAACACATCGTGAAAATAGTTCTTTGCAAATTCTGACACGAGAAACATGCTCTCCCGAACATCGGCATTCGCTTTCTCTTCGGAAGTTTGCTCCGTTTCCTCAATTTCGATGTTGTATTTTTTGGCCAGGTAACGGATTGCTTCCGGGTACGTGAAATGCTCATGTTCCATTAAGAAGGCTACTGAATTCCCTCCTTTTCCGGAACTAAAATCTTTCCAGATCTGCTTTACCGGCGACACCATAAACGACGGCGACCGCTCATCTGAAAATGGACTTAACCCTTTGTAATTGCTTCCTGCACGTTTTAACTGCACGAAATCGCCAATCACCTCCTCTACACGGGCGGTTTCGAAAACGGTATCGATGGTGGCTTTTGAAATCATGGTTTCGGAAAGTGCCAAAGTTACAAAGTTCTGGAGTACCGGAGTGCGTGGGCGCATGAGTTTTTTCTAAAAACCCCAGAGCTATATTCCAAATAAAAGCGTACCTAAAAACTTGTGAAGCAACTCCGCACCAGAATGGAAAATTGAAAAATTAACAAAAGATGAGAATTTACCGTAATGAACATATTTTATTATTCATTAGGGATAGCAACATCCCCTTCCCTGAAGGTAAAATACAATTTCCCCCAATATGATTTTACGGAAAACCCATACTTATTCTTAATTTTTCTAAAGACATAAACCCCTTCGCACATCACCAAATAAAAAAGCGCCTCTTTCGAAGCGCTAAAAACTCAGTATAACTAACTTAAACAAAATTAATTCAGATCAAAACGGACTCCCAGTGATACATTGTTCTGTTTGATCGGATTGTCCTTAAACAACGGATTCAGGTCGTATTTTACATACAAGCTCGTCTCTCCGTATCCGATGTAGGCACTTAATCCATAAATAAAATCATTGGTGTTAAAGCTGCCTTTAGTAACTTCCTTGGTATCATAGCCATCGACATCATATTTGATGATTTGTTTTGACTTTACGTTTACACCCGCGTAACCTCCAAGGCCAACCCGGAAACTTTCATGCGTCCTGAAGATGGTTTTACCGTCTTTTATTTCCGGTTTTGTGAAATCAAACTCCAAATGCACCGGCACGACCAGATTGACATTCCGGAATCTTGAATCTTTCATGTTAACAGGATTAATCTCCAGATTTGTCTGAGTACCGTTGTCAACAAAGAGTCGGTTGTCTGTTGGGCGCAGGTTGTTGTACATTAATGACAAACCGTATTTGGCATGCAGCAGGTTGCTGTTTTTTGCAAGGCGGGTATTGTAGGTAAGGCCCCATTCATAAAAATGTGAACCCCAGTATCTATAGTCAGACCCACTTACTTTACCGTCAGTGGCAAGGTTGTTCACCCCAAATGCAAATACAAATTGTGAGGTGGTCCTAGGCTCCCCTACCCTTGCCGGTTTGCTTTTATCCTTGATTTTAAAGTTATGGAACGACACACTGATACTTCGACCGTGCGTTGTATCGCGTTCACTGATTTTCCCATCCACCTGGTCCTGAACGAGCGCTTTTAATTCCGCTTCAGCTGCCGCCACACGGGTTTCGATGTTTTTGGCGCGCACTTCCGCGAGTTTCAACTTTTTTTCGTCAGCCTGCGCAGCCGTTAGCTTTCCTTTATCAAGGTCTTCGTTGACTTGTTCCACTTCGTCGCGAAGCATCATCTTTTCTTCTTTGGTGATGTTCTCGATTTTTAAAGCGATGCTTTTCGCTTTGTTTTCAAATGTTTCCTGTGCATTGATTCTGCTTACAAAAAAGCATAGGAATCCTGTTAAGTAAATGATTAGATTTCTCATGATTGCTTGTTTTAAAAATTAATTGATGATTATTCTTTGTTTCGGTTTGTCAATGCCACTTTTACGGATCTGTAGTTTTTGTTCACACTGTTGATCACGCGTTCGCGGAAGGTAAGCGTGATTTCGCCATCGACCTGTGAAAGCAGGCTGTTTGGATTCACTTGTACCGCAGCAGCATTGGTGGGCATTTGCTTTTTGATTGAAACTGATGCCAATAGTTCGTCAACATTGACCTCAACTCCTTTTTTGGTTACCGGTGCAGGACTTTGATTGATTACAGGCTCCGGTGCTTTTTGCCTTTCAGCGACTTGGGCGTTGATTGATTTTTCAATAACAGGAAGCGCTTCGTTTGTTATTGGTTTTTTGATTGATGATGATTGTGATTGTTGATTTTGATGATTGGTTTTGATTGATGATTGATTCTGTTCCGCAACGCTAGTTTCTGTTTTTACCGGAGTGCTGTTGGTTTCGTTCGTCCCTTTTACATTTATGGTATCCGTCGCCTGATTATCTTCTTTTACTGTTACGGTGTTGTCTCCCCTACCTACGTCGGTCATTTCGTCGGTTTGGGATAAGAATGCGATCCCAATGAACAAAAAACCCAATATTGATGCGGCAATATACATCCAGCCATAGTTCTTCTTAGGTTTCTCAGCTACGGTAAGCATCGCGTCCAACCTGTCCCATGCATTTGCCGATGGCTCAATCTCCCTTTGATTCAGTTTATCCCTGAAGTCGTTCTCTAATTTATGCTGTGCCATTTTGATAATTCTTTAATTTGTTGATCTGTTCCTGCAACATCCTTTTTGCATGTGAATACTGCGATTTCGATGTGCCCTCGTTAATACCTAATTGCTCTGCGATTTCCTTATGCTTAAATCCTTCTATCGCGTAAAGGTTAAAAATCATCCGGTAACCATCCGGAAGGCTGTCAATCAGGGACTGGATGTCTTCGACGCTAAAGTTGCTTTCGATATTATTGAAGCCGTCCTCCTTATAATACACATCTTCAAGGAAACTTATTTTCTTTTGCGCCCGAAGAAACGAAATACACTCATTCACCATGATTCTCCGAATCCAACCTTCAAAACTTCCCTTGTGTTCAAATCTTCCAAGGTTAGCAAACACTTTCATAAATCCGGTAATCATCGTGTCCTCTGCCTGGTGCAAGTCCTTAATGTACTGCCGGCAGACACTCAACATCTTTGAAGCGTATTTAGAATAAATCCTCTGCTGTGCATGGCGGTTGTTCTCAACGGCCAGCCGGATGATCTCTTCTTCTTCCTGATGTAAATTAATTACTTTCATTCCTGGTTAGGTTTCCTGAAGTCAGACTTCTATTGGCATAGACGGAATTGATTTAAAAATGGTTGCATGGAGTGGTAAAAAAAAATTAAGAATTATGAATTAAAAATCATGAACTCCAGTAAAATCAAGCGTTGGCAACCAAAATAATGTTGGGATATTTTTTACTTTTTCCTTTCGATGACGTAATTTACCATGACGATCAATGCTTCCTTATAAGTCGAATCGTCAAACTTGTCGAGAATCCGGAGCGCCTTTTGCTGGAATTCTTCCATCTTATTCTCGGCATAAGACAGCCCGTGGTGGTCCTTGACAAATGCAATCACTTCCTTCACGCGCTTTTTGTCCTTGTTGTGGTTTTTTATCGAGTTGATCAGCCAGGATTTTTCCTTTGCCGTGCAATTGTTCAGCACGTGAATCAATGGCAGCGTCATTTTTTGTTCTTTGATGTCTATACCCGTGGGTTTCCCGATGGCTTCATCGGTATAATCAAATAAATCGTCCTTAATCTGGAAGGCCATCCCAATGAGCTCGCCGAAATACCGCATGTCCTCCACCGTCGCTGCGTCTTCAATCACCGACTGCGCGCCAAGTGCACAACACGCGGCAATTAAGGTAGCCGTTTTCTGGCGGATGATATCATAATACACGTCTTCGGTGATGTCAAGCCGGCGTGCCTTTTCAATCTGGAGCAGCTCCCCTTCGCTCATTTCGCGTACAGCCACCGATATGATGCGCAGCAAGTCAAAATCACCATTGTCAATGGAAAGCAACAGCCCTTTTGAAAGCAGGTAATCCCCTACCAGGACGGCTATCTTGTTTTTCCAAAGCGCATTAATAGAGAAGAATCCGCGGCGGCGGTTGCTGTCATCGACCACATCATCGTGGACTAAAGTAGCCGTGTGAATCAATTCTATGACCGAGGCGCCACGATACGTACGTTCATTTACTGTGCCGCCTGACACCATCTTCGCAGACAGGAACACGAACATCGGGCGCATCTGCTTGCCTTTTCGGTTGACAATATAGTAAGTAATGCGGTTGAGCAGCGCCACTTTAGACGCCATAGCGTCGTGAAACTTTGTTTCGAAAAGTTCCATCTCCCGGAGTATGGGTTCTTTGATCTGCTCTGTGATTTTCATTGGTTCAAAGATAGGAAAAAAGTCGATGAGTAAATTGGGCTCCGAGCACCTGAGTTTTCAGAAATACCAGTCCAATGAGCCAAAAAACCTATAAGTCAAGTATAATAATACCGTCTATGGTCTTTGCGAGGCCAATCGTTGTGTAGGCGGCAAAGTTTGACTACAACCTCGATATCCCGAACAATTTCGCGGAGACGAGACACTGTGGCGCGGACGCAACGGACGGTAGTAAAGAAGAATCGGACGGTAATTTCTGAGGCAAAAAAATAACTCTCCAAACACTGAAGCGGAAAATCAGCTTTTGTTCGCCAATTGCCCACAAGCCGCATCAATATCCTTACCGCGGCTACGGCGTACCTTGGCAACGATGTCATGTGCTTCAAGCGCTCTGATGTAGGCATTGATGCTCTCATCGGAAGCCTGCTGGAATTCGCCGTCATCGATAGGGTTGTATTCGATCAGGTTGACCTTACACGGTACATATTTGCAGAAACGCACCAGCGCATCGATGGAGGCCTTATCGTCGTTGATGTCTTTCCAGACAACATATTCATAGGTTACGCGACTTTTAGTTTTCGCATACCAGTATTCAAGAGACTCCCGCAGTTCAGACAGCGGAAAGTTAGCACTAAAAGGCATGATCCTCGACCTCGTATCATCGATGGCGGAATGCAGTGACACGGCCAGCTTGAATTTGACTTCGTCGTCTGCAAGTTTTTTGATCATTTTCGGCACACCGGAGGTAGACACCGTAATTCTTTTCGGGGACATGCCCAGGCCTTCCGGGGACGTAATCATTTCAATAGCTTTCAGCACATTGTTATAATTCATCAGCGGTTCTCCCATGCCCATAAATACAATATTCGACAACGGATGGTTGTAATAGAGCCGACTCTCTTTGTCGATCGCGACCACCTGGTCGTAGATTTCGTCGGGTGCGAGGTTCCGCATCCTTTTTAACCTTGCCGTCGCGCAGAAATTACAGTCGAGACTACACCCTACCTGGCTCGACACGCAAGCCGTCGTTCTGGTTTCAGTAGGGATCAGCACTGATTCTACTACAAGCCCATCATGAAGGCGTACCGCATTTTTTACGGTGCCGTCTTCGCTGCGCTGCATCTGATCGACCTTAATGTGGTTAATCACAAAATTACTTTCAAGCATCTCGCGGGTGGCTTTCGACACGTTGCTCATGTCCTCAAAACTGTGGGCGCCTTTGCCCCACAACCATTCGTAGACCTGGTTGCCGCGAAAAGCCTTGTCACCATTGGCCACAAAAAAGTCGCGAAGCTGCTCTTTGCTCAGTGCACGAATGTCTTTCTTCTGCATTTCCATGGTGCAAAGGTACATTTTTAGTTTGGAGTTCGAAAGTTCGGAAGATCGGAAGACAATACGACAGTATGACACGAACGTTCGATCGCCAAACTTTTAGTATTTTTGACAAAAATACCAACCATGCATTTCCTATCCGACGATTTAGAAGATTATATCGAGCAACATTCAGAAAAAGAGCCCGAATTGCTGGCCAGACTCAACAAAGAGACCTACCAGAAAATCCTATTGCCAAGGATGCTCAGCGGCCATTTCCAGGGTCGGGTGTTGGGCATGTTGTCCAAATTGATCCGGCCGACGGCGATTTTGGAAATCGGGACCTATACGGGATATGCCACGCTTTGTTTATGCGAGGGTTTGCAGGAACATGGTGTCGTGCATACGATTGACATTAAGGAAGAACTCGTGGATTTCCAGCGAAAGTATTTTGATGCTTCCCCCTGGGGCACACATATTGTACAGCATTTGGGAGAAGCGTTGGGCATTATCCCCGGCATTGACCAAAAATTTGATTTGGTTTTCATCGATGCCGACAAGGAAAACTACCTCAATTATTATGAGATGATTTTGCCAAAGATGAATAAAGGCGGCATCATCCTTTCAGATAACGTGTTGTGGAGCGGCAAGGTAGTACAGGAATTGCAACCGAATGACCTCAGCACAAAAGTCCTTTTGGAATACAATAAATTACTGCGCGACGATCCGCGTGTGGAGACGGTGCTGCTGCCTATAAGAGATGGTTTGACCGTGAGCCGGGTGCGCTAGCCCTGTCCCGAAGCTTCGGGAGAAGCGGCATCCTTTTCCTCCATCTTTTCGGGAGAAAAGATATAGCAGAAAGCAGGACCCATACTCCAAAAGTGCAAAACGGCTCAGCCTCAACACTTCAAAACTAGAAATGTGAGAAGTGCTTCTCCTTTGACCAGAAATACCCTTTGAGAACGAGCGAACTGGTAAGAAATCCGCAAAGATAGCCGCATAAAATATCAATGGGATAATGCAGGCCGAGGTAAATCCGCGTGTACGCGAACACGATTGGCCAAAGAAAAATCAGCCACATCATGCGGTAGTAGGGTTTTAAAATGGTGTAAAGAAATACCGCCGCTGCCATGGAATTTGCGGCGTGCCCGGAGAAAAAGCTAAAAGTCTTACTGGTCTTGCTTTTTACGAAATAGATAAACGTATTCAGATCGGGGTCGCTGCTCGGCCTAAGGCGCTTGAACTCATATTTGAAGAAATTCGTCGTTTGGTCTGTGATAAGAATCAAAAACGCAACAAACACCATTACCAACAGCGTGTTTTTGACACCCAGCTTTTTAAAGACGAGATAGAAAAGGAAAATAAAAAACGGGGTCCAATTGAGCTGGTTTGTTAGGAAAAGGAAGAGATAGTCCCATTTTTCAGAACCAAAACCGTTCAGGAATATAAACAGACGGCGGTCAAGCGATAGCAGCTCCTCTAACATGGTTATGACTGCCTTCTGACCGAGCCGGCTATATCGTCAATACCTTCTTTGGCCTTATTGATTTCAGCGGTAATATCCGAAGTGACATCGTTCATATTGATCGGAGATTCCGGCGTGTGGTCTGTCACCATTTTATTGAACCCTTTCTTGACATTGTCAATCTCTTCCGTGATTCCGCCGGTGATTGACTTATGATCAAACCCATGGTCTTCGGCGCTTTTCTTGATTTCGCTTTTGATTTCATTCGTGGCATTCTTCAACTGGGCGATGCCTTTTCCCAGTCCGCGCGCGATTTCAGGAAGCTTATCTGTCCCGAACAACATTAATGCAATAAAGATGATAAAGATCATCTCGCCGCCACCCATTCCAAACATAGCTATTTATTTAGACATTTATTTTACAAAAATACAAAAGAATGTATGCGCCGCGATACACTTTATGATATGATTAATCAAACTTTGATTTGGTTGTTTCCTTAGGCCAGGAGTTGTTTGTCACATCCACATCCGCCGTTTCTTCTTTGGGGTCGACCATAAATTTCTTTACCGGTTTCGCCGTTGCAAACATCCGCGATACCTGTTTGTCATTCATACGCCAGATCTGGGCGGGAAAAGTCCGTATCTCGGTGCTGCCGTCTTCAAAGGTCAGTTCAACGATGATCGGCATGACCAATCCACCCGGTTTCTCGAAAGTGACGTGATAGAAATACTTTGGATCGGCGAGTTTCGCCTTTTCTTCAGCGTTAAAGTTCGCATCGATAAACGATGCCAATGGCTTCGCATCACTGTAACTGAATGCCTTGTCCATTTCGGGCTTGTAGTCTTCGCTGTCTTTACTGTATAGAAATACCTGTGGGCCTGCAGGTGCACGGCGTTTTCTGGGACTTGCTTCCGGCTGTGGTTCTTTGTAATTTTTAGGCTGTTCCGTACTGACAAAATACCTTTTAACGTCCTTGATCCCGATGTCGTTATTGTCTGTCGTAAAGAACCATCCCCGGAAAAACCAGTCCAGATCGACTGCAGACGCGTCTTCCATCGTACGGAAAAAATCCTCAGGTGTGGGGTGCTTGAATTTCCAGCGATTCGCATAGGTTTTAAACGCAAAATCAAATAACTCGTGACCCATGATGGTCTCGCGGAGGATATTCAGCCCGACTGCAGGCTTCCCATAGGCGTTATTTCCAAATTGCTTGATGCTTTCAGAGTTTGTCATAATCGGCACCAGGTTTGACTGGTCGCCACTCATGTAGGGTACGATGGTTTTCGCTGGGCCGCGGCGCGATGGAAAGTTTGGATCGAACGTCTGCTCTGCGAGGTATTCCATAAAAGTATTCAGGCCTTCATCCATCCAGGTCCATTGCCTTTCATCAGAGTTGACAATCATCGGAAAGAAATTATGCCCCACCTCGTGTATGATTACGCCGAGCATGCCGTATTTGACACGATCAGTATAGGAGCCGTCTTCATCCGGGCGTCCAAAATTCCAGCAAATCATTGGGTATTCCATTCCCTGGTCCTGTGCATTCACGGAAACCGCCTTTGGATACGGGAAATCAAAGGTGTATTTGGAATAGCTTTTCAAAGTATGCGCAACGGCCCTCGTAGAATACTGTCCCCAAAGTGGGTTTCCTTCTTTCGGATAAACGGAAACCGCCATGATATTTTTATCCCCGATTTTCACCGCCATGGCATCATAAATGAGCTTTCGGGAGGTGGCAATCCCAAAGTCGCGGACATTTTCTGCCTTAAACTTCCAGGTTTTCTTATCGGTTGCAAAAGCCGATTCCTTTGCAGTCGCCTCGGCCTGGGTAACTACGATGACGGGCTTGTCAAAAGACTTTTCGGCTAATGCGTAACGTTTTAGCTGTTCGGGCGTAAACACTTCTGCACGGTTCTGGAGTACGCCGGTGGCTTCCATAATGTGATCTGCTGGCACAGTAACATTGACTTCGAAATTCCCGAACGGCAGCGCAAACTCACCACCGCCCCAGAACTGCATATTCTGCCAGCCTTCCACATCGTTATACACCGCCATGCGCGGATAAAACTGTGCCAACACATATAAGTTATTGCCGTCTTTCGGGAAGTGTTCATAGCCGGAACGCCCGCCATCCACCATGTAATTGTTGATGTTGTACCACCATTTCACTGAAAAGGAAACCTTTTCTCCATGCTTTAATGGTTTGGGCAGGTCCACCCGCATCATGGTTTCGTTGATAGTGTACGGCAGCGGTTTTCCCGAAATGTCATTTACGTATTCAATCTTAAAGCCGCCATCAAATTTCTCCTGAAGGTATGTCTTAGCAAACCCGCTGACACCCATGACCGCATCCGGATTCTGGCTTTCTGCCAGTGGGCTCTTCGAGGTACGCGCATGTTGGTTTTGGTCCAGCTGTACCCACAGATAGTCCAGCGACTCTTTGGCGTTGTTGGTGTACGTCACCGTTTCTGTGCCATATAATTTCTGGTTTTTGTCATCGAGCTCTACATTGATTTTGTAGTCTGCCTGTTGCTGGTAATATTCCGGGCCCGGTGCTCCGGAAGCGGTCCTGTACATGTTAGGGGTGGCCAGCAAATCGTACATCTGGCGAAATTTATTCACATCCTCGTGTCCTGATTCCTTCGGCTTTGGGGCGTCCTGACCTACAACCAGTTGGATGGTAAAAAAAAATAGCAGTGACGATAGGGTAATTTTAGTCATGTCAAATGGGCTTAATAATTGCGCTTTAGGGTTTTAATGTACCGGATGGACTGTCAATAGTGAGCAGCAGGCTTTGCTTTTCACCGCTGCCTGAATATTGGATAATATTTTGTTGTGTATCATTGAGTTCCATCAGCGCTGGATTGTATATGTCGATCTTATCTGGTTTTGTTACGCCGGTAATACGGAAATAACAGATCAGGACATTGCCCTCAACCTCCTTACTGAGGTAGGTAATTTCCTTTTGTCTTCCGGCTATCTTTACGATAAATTTCTCTGCCAGATACGTTTTCATTCGCTCCACATCCTGCGGCGTTTCAGCTTTATCGCAAAGGTGTGCTTTGACCTTAAAATGCTTTTCCAGCGTATTGTTCAGGTCGTCAATGAATATGCGTGTGGTGATTTGCAACATCTTTTTCTCAGGCGCGAAGTGCAGCTGGTAAATGGAGACATAGAACTTATGCGCTACGGAAAAACCGGAAAGCAGGATAAACACGGAGATGTAACAAGCCCATTTCTTCATTACCCAAAGATACTATTTCTTTTCATCAGAAAGGGATTGGTTGAACAGCACGGAAAGCTTTGCCGTTACAAATTTGGCAGCTTCACTATTGTTTTGAACAAATGTGGCAGTAAACTCCGGATCTTCAGCGAGATAATATTTAAATCCTTTGACATAATCGGCGGGGATTTTCATTTCGTTGACAAAAAATTCGTCAGAATAGGTCTCACTGATTTTCAGAAGCAATAGTTCCTTCTTCTCCTGTTTCACAAGTACCTTCAATCTTTTTGTCTTTCCGTTGATGGCATTAATAATCGGATCAAATTCCATTCCTCCGGCAATAATACCAAGCAGTTGGATCGGCTTAAAGTCGCCTGCAGTCCGCAACCGACGTTCGGCCGGCGTGTACGACTTCGGTTTGTTTGATAGTATCCGCAAATCGACCGCGTTGAATTTGTTGTAGTTTACGACTTCTACCTCGTCCAGGTTCGTCGCTTTGGAAGTCATGGTGATTTCCAGAACACCCGAATCATAGATTTGCTGGTCTACAATCAAACGCTGGAAATCGAGTTTCGCCGACGAAAAAACCAACACATCATCGGCCTTAGCGGAAATCTTAAAATTTCCACTATCATCACTAACGGATTCTGACTCATTAGCGACATTTACAACATGAACTTCTTTGGCACTTCCATCCTTTACAATTACCCTGCCCGTCAACATTTTCTCCTGCTGTGCGAAACCACAATGCCACAGGATCAGCAGAATAACTATCAGACTATTTTTTATCATTGGCTAGGCCATTATATTCCCTCGCAAGTTCTACCATTAAAAAAGTGGCAAGTGTTTTGTCTTTTGCATTCAGGGCATTTGCAAATTTAGGATTTTCCACGAGGTAATAATGGAACCCTTTAATCCTCTCTTTTGAGATTCCTAGGTTTTGTTCATAGTATGCCTCTTCAAAAAGACCGTCGAGTTTTTCAAGCAGGAATTCTTTTTGCTCTACTTTCACATTGGCTTTCAACTGTTTGGTTCGGCCAGAAATCAGGTTCAGCAGCGCATCCACTGCCGTGCTGTTTGCACTATATACCCTTCTCTCAGCCGGCGTATATTCCTTTGCGGGCTTGGAAAGGATGCCAAGGCTTACGGCATCAAATTTAACAATCTCGACCTCGTCCAGTTCGGTGACGCTAGCGAGCGTTTCGATGGTAACTTTTCCGGATTCATAGTCTGTTTTCTCGATTTCCTTCCTCCTCATTTCAACGGATGGAGAAGAGATCACCAGCACGTCATCAGTTTTTCCCAATATCGAAAAGTTACCGGTGGCATCGGTGGTGGCTTCCTTTTCATTGACGATATTTAGAACATGTATGCCTTTTGGATTACCGTCTTTGACGACAACAGTCCCTGATAGTAATTTTTCCTGCTGCGAAAAAACGCACGATGACACCAACAAAAACAGTAGCAGTAACGTATTATTTTTTTTCATTCGCAATATTTTCAATGAATTTTGTGGCCAATTGTCCCAAAAGAAAATCAGACATCGATTTATTGTTTAATGCTAAAGTATTCAAAAACGACTTGTTTTCGATTATGAAATACTGAAATCCTTTTACATAATCAATTGGAATCTTAAGGGTATTAATTAAGAAATCGTCATTGTAAAGATCGATCACCCTGTGCAGCCAGGTTTCCTTCTCTTCGGTTTCCAATGCCTTTTTGAGCATTGCGGTGCGTCCTGAAATGGCATTCAATAACGGGTCGAGTGAGAACTTTGTGTCCAAACCAATTTGGGCATCCAGTCGCGTGGCTGTATTCAGGCGACGCTCACCCGGCGTAAACTTCTTCTGGTCGGCAGGAATAATTCCCAAAGCCACAGCATTGATATTTTTGTAATTCACGATGACGACCTCTTTGAGTTGATTCACCACGGATTGCAGCTTCACATACATTTTTTCACTTTCAAAATCCTCACAACCAATCGCTGCCTTTCTTGGATGGACATTTACCGCGGTAAAGAGCAGGGTATCTCCCTCCTTTACCTGTATTGTAAAATAACCGTCATGATTTGTCACAGCATATTTTTCTGAACGCAGATTGATAACATTGATATCTGACAGGTTTGAAAAGTCGGAATAGACTTTGCCTTTAATATTCTTCAACGCGTTTTCCTGTGCAACCGATGGCAGTAAAGCAAGTAGCGACAGCAGTAGGAAGATATTTTTTGTCATGGGAATTGTTGTAATGGGAATTTACAGTGGTAAAAATATCTAAAAGCTTTGCCAAATTAATGCCAACGAAATCGTAAAATTCTGTTAATTAGGTCATCACGTACCAACCGAAGTATTTCAATTCCAAAACAAGAATTTTTATCTTTATCGAAAATCCTAATCATGAAGAACCTCATCATCGCGAGTACGTCCACATTACATGGTGGGAGCTATCTCGAATACCTCATGCCGCCGCTTGAAGATCATTTCTCCGGTTGTGGTACCATCACTTTCATCCCGTATGCAAGACCGGGTGGCATTTCACACGACGACTACACCGGAAAAGTCGCCGAAGCCTTTGCTTTATTGGGAAAAAAAGTCATCGGCTTACACGAATTTGACGATCCTGTGAAGGCGGTGCAAAACGCTGAAGCCATTTTTACAGGAGGCGGCAACACATTTTTATTGGTGTCGCAGTTGTATCAATTTCAGGTGATGGAACAATTGGCCGGGGCATTGAAAAACGGCACGCCTTACCTTGGCTCCAGCGCCGGGAGTAACATTACCGGATTGACGATGCAAACGACGAACGACATGCCAATTATTTATCCTCCCAGTTTTAAGACGCTTGGTATGATTCCGTTTAACCTGAATCCGCATTATCTGGATGCTGATCTGCAATCAAAACACATGGGCGAAACGCGCGAAACCCGGATTAGGGAATACCACCAATTCAATTCGGTACCGGTATTAGGGCTTCGCGAAGGAAGCTGGCTGGACGTGAAAGGGGAAACAATTATACTGAAGGGCGATTTGAAGGCGCGTTTATTCCGTCAGGGACAGGAAGCAGAGGAACTTGAGCCGGGAAGTGACCTTAGCTTCGTGAAGTGAGTGGTTTTGGGTGAGCGATTACCTCCCGTCTGTTTGGCACTGGGCCTCGTATGAATTGGAAATGCTGCACTCCCGGGATAAACTTCTCGCCGGACGTATAAAAAAAAATCCTAAACTTTGTTTAGGATTTTGGAGCGGAAGACGAGGCTCCCCGAATCGCAACCCTCTCGGGATAAACTTCTCGCTGGACGTATAAAAAAAAATCCTAAACTTTGTTTAGGATTTTGGAGCGGAAGACGAGGCTCGAACTCGCGACAACCAGCTTGGAAGGCTGGAGCTCTACCAACTGAGCTACTTCCGCATTAACGGTGCAAATATAAGTAATAAGTTTTTTTAGTTGCAAGTTTTTTTTTGAAAAATGCACAGTATCGCTTTTGCAGGCCACATAACCATTTTATCTTTAAAAAGTTACAGCCGGAAAAAGCAAAATAAATTTTAAAAAGATGATAGAAATAAGGCAAATTACGGCATTAGAAACGCATCCGATACGCCAGGAAGTGCTCCGAAAAGGCAAGCCACCCGAAAGCTGCCAGTTTGATGGCGACGATTTCCCGACAACAGTTCATTTAGGATTATACCACAATCAAGAGCTGGCAGGCATTGTGACCCTGCTTGAAAACAGTCATCCTGATTTTTTTACGGCAAAACAATTCCAGCTTCGCGGCATGGCGGTATTGGAACAATGTCAGAACGGCGGATTTGGGGCGTTGCTTTTAAAAGCCGCGGAAGACTTCGCTTGGGGACAGGACGCAAACCGGATATGGTTTAATGCCCGCGTTACCGCAGTAGGATTTTATGAAAAAGCGGGCTATAAAAAAAACGGCCCACCGTTTGAGATCGAAAACGTCGGGCCGCATTATTTGATGTATAAAGACATGTCGGGATTATAAAACCAGTACCTGGCTTGCTTTGGCTCGTGAAGGATGGTAAATAAAAAGGCACGATTTATTTTTAATTTTCTGGATGATTTCCTGGGTCAGTTCTGCAGGCAGTGCCGGGCAACCCTGGCTTCTGCCAAGTCGGTGATTGTTTTTAATAAATGATTCTGAAACATAATCGGCGGCATGCATCACAACGCCTCTTTCCCGCGCAGTATCGTTTACACCTTTTTCCAGTCCATCAAGTTTTAGGGAAGCGCCGTGTTTTCCATTGTAAATTTCGCCCGTGACATAAAACCCAAGGCTGCTTTTATAAGACTGGGGTTGATTGGAAAACGAATTTGCAAATTCTTCACCGGTATTCCGGCCATGCGCCACAAGGGAATTGAATAAAATAGTATTGGTCGCCATGTCAATCACCCAAAGCCTTTTGGTATTCGACGATTTGCTAAAATCGATTAACGTCAAAATGTCCTTTTGGATCACCCCTTTTGCTTTCAAAGCGTAAAAACCTTCCAGTGCCTGAGTGAAACTGGACACTTCTGGTAGTGCAAAGCTGTTTGCGTTTAACTGATTGTATACGGCGGTGGCTTCTGCCTCAAAACCAGTAGTTTTGGTGATCGTATTGGCAGTAATTAATTTACGCTCAACTTTATTTTCGATTGGGGAAAAGCTGGTCAGGAAAAAAATCATGACCACTGATAGTCTGTATACCATTGAAATAATTTAAGTTACTATTCAGATCGGGATTGCGAAGGTAAATCGTTAACGGCTGTAAATCAAATTTATAACCAAATTTTAACTTTCACAGGATATCAGGTAGGACGTTCATAACGCTGTCATTTTATTATTATTATACCCATTAGGTATATTTTACTTTAATTTTTACATTTGCCTCACAACGAAACCCCTATGAACCAGATTTTAAAATTTTTCCTGTTATTGATACTATTGACAGGTTCAAAATCATGGGCACAAAAGAAAATTCTGGTAGCCAAAACCACAACTGACAACATCATTATTGATGGAAAGTTCAACGAACTTTCCTGGAAAGCCGCGCCTGTTGCGGGAGATTTTGTAATGTTTCAGCCCGACAACGGCAAACCCATCGACAGCACCAAAAGAACGGAAGTACACATCCTGTATGACAATGAAGCAGTGTACATTGCCGCTGTGATGAACGATGACCAACCCAAAAAAATCCTGAAAGAAATTACACAGCGTGACAATGTGGGCACGGCTGATGTTTTCGGGGTTTTTATTAACGGATTCAACGATGGCCAACAGGATTTTCAATTTTTTGTGAGCGCTTCAGGCGTACAGATGGACCGACTGGCAACTGAGGACGGCGCCGTCGCTCCTGATAACTTTAGCCAGGATTTTTCATGGGATGCCATTTGGGATAGTAAAACCGTAATCACCGAGTCTGGCTGGGCGGTCGAAATGAAAATACCATACGCCGCGCTTCGTTTTTCAAAGGAAAATGTACAAACGTGGGGACTCAATTTTTACCGGAGCATTCGTCGCGACAGGCAACACTACACCTGGAGTCCTATTGATTCTGAAATTCGCTCTACGCGCAATCAAAACGGAATACTCGAAGGCATCGAAAATGTAAAAACGTCTACCAGACTGTTTTTTATTCCTTATTCCTCGTATTATTATGAAGAAAATGAATCGGGATCGGCTACCAAATTTAAAGCCGGTATGGACATCAAATACGGCATCAACGACTCGTTTACCTTAGATGCCATCCTGGTCCCGGATTTCGGCCAGACGCGTTTTGACAATGTCATATTGAACCTCAGCCCGTTTGAGCAGGAATTCGCAGAAAACAGACCCTTCTTTACTGAGGGCACAGATTTGTTCAACAAAGGCGCGCTGCTTTATTCGAGACGAATCGGAGGGGCGCCAAGATTCACCCCACAAGATCTCGACACCGCCAATGAAACGGTAACCGAAATTCCCAACACGGTCAATTTGCTTAATGCCGTCAAAATATCCGGACGCACAAAGAAAGGTCTTGGTATCGGCGTACTCAATGCAGTGACTGAGCGTACCTATGCAACAATAGAAAACACGGCTACAGGAGCCAGGCGCCGTGGGGTTGTGGAGCCATTGACCAATTACAATTTGTTGGTCCTGGACCAGCGTTTCAATCAAAACTCATCGGTCACATTGGTGAATGCCAGTACCTTCCGCGAAGGAAATTACAGGGATGCCAACGTGGCAGGATTGATTTTTGATTTAAATACAAAAGAGAACGCCTACAATCTTTCCGGCGATTTTAAATACAGCGCCATTAATACTGGCCAAAATTACGAAGGCTTTAAGACGTCGGTAAATTTTGAAAAAACAAGCGGAAAATACCGTTATACAATTTTCGGCAAATACATTTCTGCAGACTATGACATCAACGACCTTGGGATCGGATTCCAGACAGACTACCACAACATCTACGCCGATTTCAGCTATAGGATCCTGAACCCGACCAAAACATTCAACACATTTCGTACCGACATGAAATCAAGCCTCGAACTTGAAAATACCACGGGACGGATACAGGATAACTTCATCAATGTCTCGGCTGAAGGCAATTCGCGCCAAAACGACTATTATAAATTCCTGATACAGCTCAATCCGCTGGAGAGCTTCGACTTTTACCAGCCCAGGTCCAGCGGACGGTTTTCATATGTCCCCCGCAGTGTCACGTCTCTCTTTGTCTTTTCGTCAAACTACAACAACACGTTGGCGCTGGACATCAATCCCTCGGTTAAAATGTATGACGAATCCGGCAGGATCGATTACGGATTTTTCATCAGCCCGCGCTACCGAATCAATGATAAAATCCTTTTGATTTATGGGTTCAATTATTTTCGATCCATGAATGACCGTGGCTATGTGGCTTCAGATGCAACGGATATTTATTATGCGCAACGGGATATTAAGACCATCACGAGTGAACTTTCGGGAAAACTCGCGCTGAACAATAAAATGACCATCAACCTAACCACTCGTTATTACTGGTCTTTTTCTGACAATCACGCGTTCTTTACGTTGGAAGACACCGGATATTTGTCTCCAACAGCATTTGGCTCAAACGTCGACGAAAACTTCAACGTCTGGAATTTTGACCTGTCTTATGCCTGGTGGTTTGCTCCGGCCAGCCAGATTTCTATTCTTTACCGGAACAATGCCTCAGATTACAGGAACGTGATTGAACGAAACCTCACCAACAACCTCAAAAACCTGTTTGCAGACAACCTGAACAATATTTTTTCCATCAGTTTCCGGTACTATATCGATTACAATAGCGCAAAGCGTTGGTTTTAACCCATATCCCTCCCATTTTTAGATTTAATTAACCTGCCCGTTTTATAAATCGGTTATCTTTGCGGAAAAATAACACCGATGAACAAGAAAGTCATATTGATGATATTGGATGGCTGGGGGAAATCTCCGGACCCAAAGGTATCTGCCCCCGACAATGCCAATATCCCATTCATAAAAAGCCTGTTTCAAAAATATCCAAGTGCGGAACTGCGTACTGACGGTTTGAACGTCGGCCTTCCTGAAGGTCAGATGGGGAATTCTGAGGTTGGGCATATGAATCTTGGTGCCGGGAGGATTATTTACCAGGATCTTGCCAAAATCAACCTTGCCGTGGAGAACAAGACGTTCAACAAAGAAAAGGCGATTGCGGATGCATTCCATTATGCAAAGGAATATGATAAAGATGTCCATTTTCTTGGACTGGTATCCGACGGCGGCGTACATTCCCATATCAATCACCTCAAGGGATTGGTAGATGCCGCACATGATTACGGACTCGAAAAAGTCTTTATCCATGCGTTTACCGATGGCCGCGATGTAGATCCGAAATCCGGAGTTGGTTTTATTGGTGATATGGTAAACCATGTTAAAGGCACTTCGGTAAAACTGGCGTCAGTAATTGGCCGCTATTATGCGATGGACCGCGACAAACGCTGGGAGCGTGTCAAGCAGGCGTATGATCTGTTGGTACATGGTAGCGGAGCCCATACTACAGATGCCGTGGCCAGCCTGAAGGCCAATTATGAAAAAAATCTCACCGATGAGTTCACACCGCCGATGGTGATGGTAAATGATAAAGATGAGCCACTCGCGACCATTAAGGAAGGCGACGTGGTCATCTTCTTTAACTTCCGTACAGACCGTGGGCGCCAGTTGACGGAGGTGCTTTCGCAGAAGGACCACCCTGATGAAAACATGCACAAGATGAATTTGTATTACGTCACGATGACCAATTATGACGATACCTTCAACAACATCTACCGTATTTTTGACAAAGACAATATTACGGAAACCTTAGGTGAGGTGTTGGAAAAAAACAACAAAAAACAGATCCGGATTGCAGAGACTGAAAAGTATCCCCATGTGACTTTTTTCTTTTCCGGAGGCCGTGAAGAACCATTTGAAGGAGAAACACGCATCTTGAGAAATTCGCCCAAAGTGGCTACTTATGACCTGCAGCCTGAGATGAGCGCCAACGAACTGGCAAATGCACTCGTCCCTGAACTCGAAAAAGGCGATGTCGATTTTGTCTGTCTTAACTTTGCCAATGGAGACATGGTAGGGCACACCGGCGTCATGGAAGCCGCAATCAAGGCCTGTGAAGCCGTTGATAAATGTGTAGAAAAAGTAATTACGGCAGCGTTGAAAAATCACTACACCACAATCGTCATTGCTGACCACGGGAATTGTGAAACCATGATTAACCCCGACGGAAGCCCGAATACAGCGCATACTACCAATCCGGTTCCAATCATTTTAGTGGATCCGGAATTGAAAACCATCCACAATGGGATTCTCGGTGATATTGCACCCACAATCCTTGACCTGATGGGAATTGAAAAACCACAGTCCATGACCCGAAACTCATTGCTTTAAGTAGGGTTATCGACAACTGTACTGTTTTAAAAGACACCTGTTTGAAATGAATATATTTTACAAGGCCTTAGTGCCAATTTTCCTGTTGCTGTCATTTGTAGCTTTTGGCCAGGGTGGTGCTTCTTCCTGTGCAGCATTGCAAGCAGATTTTCAGCAATACCAATCCTGTGCCACCAGTATCCCATTTACCAATTCCACAAACAATCCGAGTGGGGAGAACTTTACCACCAGCTGTATTGAGGAACCTTTTCAGGGGCCGACCTGGTTTTTTATCAAGGTAAAAATATCCGGAACGATTCAACTGGAAATCAGCCAGGTGAGTAATAATGGAACAGGAACGGACGTTGATTTTGTACTTTGGGGGCCATTTGCCGATTTAAACAGCGTATGCGGCCAGTTAAATACTCCGAATGAAATTGACTGCAGCTGGTCAGCAGCAGCTACCGAACAGGTAACTTTGCCAAACGGCGTCGCTGGCCAGTTGTATGTATTGTTAATAGACAACTACTCCAATGTACCCGGACAAATTACAATTACCCAAACGGGAGGAAATGGAAGCTCCGATTGCGGATTCCTCTCTGCTGTAGACATTCTTGACAGCTTAGGAAATGAGATCACCAATACCAATTACTGTATACCCGATACTAAAGAGTTGGTAGCGACGGCAGACACCAGCGATTTCACCGGTGATCTTGCCAACTACAGGTACAATTTCAAATGGTACAAAGATGCCGTGCTCATTAGTACCGTAACCAATTCTACTTCCAGCACAAATACGATTACGGTGAATCAGACCGGTGTCTACAGTGTCGATATGACCGCTTACGACAGCACGGACACCACTGTGGACCCTAACACGCTCGAAGTAAGTTCTGACGATATTAGCCTCACATTTGTAGACGCACCCGATATTACCCTCCAATCTACGGCAACCTGCCTTGGGGATTCTCCTGTATTACAAGCTATAGACAATAATGCAAATGTCCAGCTCTATTCTTATCAATGGTTTCGCAACAACAACGCGATTCCGGGCGCAACAGCCGGCTCGTTTTCACCAGCAATGCCCGGCGCATATTTTGTCGAGGTTTCAAACTCCATTTGTACCCCTGTAAATTCTAACACCATTGCGATCTACGCTACCCCGATCGTCCAGGCCGATCCAGGATCTGCGATTTGCGAAGGCGACAGTTACGACATCGGCGTCGATGTGGCAAACATAAGCGACCTTACTGCTGTGCAATACCAGTGGTTTAAAGATGGTGTACTCATGCCCGGCGTAGACACCAACCATCTCGTCGTTTCAGCTGCCAATCAAACTCCAAATACCACCGCACAATATCAGGTGCAGGTTACCGAACAGGGATCGTGTAGCGCGTTGTCCAATAATGCTGTGGTAACCGTAAATGCAAGGCCCCAGCTCAACCCTACGCCGGTGACACTGGAACAATGTGACTACATTGCCCCAAACAACGACGGCGTCGCAGTGACAAATCTTACGCAGGCCTACAATGCCCTGACAAACAATAATACGCAGTATGTCCTGAGTTACTTCGTTGATCCCGGATTGACGCAAGCGGTCGATAATCCCGCAGCATTTGTGAACAGCACACCAAATCAGACCATTTATGTCACTGGTATTATCCCGAATCAAAATCAGGGATGTACATCGAATACGGCAACCATTTCGCTCATTGTGAATCCTACAGCTGTCGCGTCGTATACTAACATGGCGCCCGTTTGTCCCGAACTAAACAGTAATTTCGGCTATTTGGACTTTGACGCCCAAAGACAGGTGATCAAAAACACCTTTTTCCCAACAAACAACGTTAGTATTGATTTCTATGCCAACGAAAACGATGCGTCAGTAGAGCAAAATGCGTTAACCAATACATCTCAATTGCCAATAGGCACAGCTGTAATCTATTCACGGGTCGAAATGGGGAACAATTGCTTCGAAGTGGGCACGTTCAGCACCCAGATTTACACGCCGCCGGTACAGACCTTAATTCCGGACGAATCGATCTGCGCATCGGAAACCATTGTACTTTCTTCAAAGGATGCAGCAGCGCTTGCCGGACAAAATAACGCCGTACAGGTTTCGTACTTTCACTCGTTCGATGAGGCAAAAGACAATGTAAATGTCATCCCGAAAAACAGTGCCGTAAGCCTTCCTGTCGGCGATAATGCGATCTTTGCAAGACTGGCGGATAATAATTCGCAGTGTTTGTCCATCGTTGATTTTAACATTTCGGTCTTTGCCAATCCCATTCTGGTACAACCCAGCGCCATTTCCCTTTGCGGAGACGCTACAGCAGTCTTCAACCTGAATTCCAGGATTCCTCAAATTACAGCAGGGAATCCAAATTACCAGGTCACCTTCTACGAAACACCACAGGACCTTGCCAACGGAAATGCCATCGCAACGCCTGACGCATACGAATCGGCACCAAAAACCATTTTCATAAAAGCAGTCGACCCAACCAACAATAGCTGCGCGTCAACCACTTCACTGGTTTTAAATGTTTTTCAAAGTCCGGGCAGCACGAACAATCCAGAAGTGATTCAGGTGTGCAGCAGCGACGGTTTTGCCGAATTTGACCTGACCAAAAATGAACAGGAAATGGCGGGAAATACACCCCTTAACGAAATCGAATTCCGGTACTACATCGACCCGGATGATGCCGACGAAAACAACGCAAATACCATTTCAACTCCTGAAGCGTTCACAAACACCACCGCGTTGGAGCAGATAATTTACGTACGGTTAAACGGCAGCGACCGAATTGACAGCGAAACAGGCATCGCGTGTTACAGGATCCTGGAACAGCAAATTTTCGCACGCCCTTATCCTGAAAACAAACTGTTTGATTATCCTTATAAAATTTGCGTCGACATCAACAGCAGCGTGGTAAATCCGGCGGTTGTCGATGCAGGACTGCCCAACAGCGATTACTATTTTATTTGGTACAATGGGTTTGATGCCGTAGCAGGAAACGAAATTAATGGCGCCAACGGAAACACCTTCACCACCGGCACGGAAGGCGAATATTCCGTGCGGATTACAAACGTCACCAATTTGGCATTATGCCAGACCGTAGCGAACTTCACCACCCGAAATTCGTTCGTGCCATTTTCAATCCAGGGAAATCCGACAGAACTTATTGCTTTTGAAACAGAAAATACTGTTACTGCAATAGTGACGCCCGAATCAGACGACTTCGAATACATGATTGACAACACGCCATGGCAGGACAGCAATGTATTTACCGACATCCCGGAAGGCATTTACACCTTACGCGTCAGGAATAAATACGGCTGCGGCGAAATCAGCACGATGATTGCAGTCGCTGACTACCCGAGGTTCCTGACACCAAATGGCGATGGCTACAACGACACCTGGAACATTGGCGGAAGGATTGCACTTGACCGTTCCAATGTATTTATCTTCGACCGCTTCGGGAAACTCGTGAAAGAGATCGCGGCCAATGAGACCGGATGGGATGGCACTTATAACGGAAAGCCCATGCCTTCCGACGACTATTGGTTCCGCATCAACTACACCGCCGGCGGACAGCAAAAAGAATTTCTCGGACATTTTACGCTGAAAAGATAATACCAAAGGCCGTTCCCAGAGCGGCTTTGCTATTTCTGTAAAAATTGTCATTTGATTTTCTTAAAAATCGTACTTTTGCGAACTGAAATTTACCCTCATGATTATACCGAAAACATCGGAAGAAATTGAAATTATGCGCGAAAGCGCGTTATTGGTTTCCAAAACACTGGGCATGATCGCCACCGAAATCAAACCGGGAATAACCACGTTAGAACTGGATAAAATGGCGGAGCAGTTCATCCGCGACCACCAGGCAGTTCCGGGATTTTTAGGCCTTTATGGCTGCCCTTCCACATTGCTTACCAGCGTCAACGAACAGGTAGTTCACGGATTGCCGACCAACCGCCCTATCGAAGAAGGCGACATCGTCTCAGTGGATTGTGGCGTTTTCAAGAACAATTATTATGGCGACCATGCCTACACCTTTGAAATCGGCGAGGTAGATCCCAAAACGAAAAAGCTGCTTCAGGTTACCAAAGAATCATTGTACATTGGAATCCGGGAGTTTAAGGCCGGAAACCGCGTAGAAGACATCGGGCATGCCATACAGAAATATACAGAGTCACACGGTTACGGCGTCGTACGCGAGCTTGTAGGCCACGGTCTTGGCGAGAAAATGCACGAGGATCCCGAAGTGCCTAATTATGGCAAACGCGGACGTGGAAAGTTGTTCGTCGAAGGCATGGTGATTGCCATTGAACCGATGATCAATATGGGAACCAGAAACATCAAAACGTTAAAAGACGGCTGGACAATTGTGACGGCAGATAAAAAACCAAGCGCCCATTTTGAGCACGATGTAGCCCTGGTCAATGGCAAACCGGAATTACTGTCTACATTTGCCTATATCTATAAAGCGCTGGGCATCAACTCTGATGAGGAAAATGAATTCCGTAAAGTACCCCTGGTAATCTGATGAAAAAAATCTTCAAATTTATCCTGAATACCATTCCGAGACCGTTGCTTATCCGGTTGAGCTATATTGCGCGTCCCATCCTGGCAATGGCCTTGAAAGGGAACAAATTTACCGATCCTATTGACGGCAAAAGCTTCAGGATGTTTCTTCCTTATGGCTATGGCACCCAGCGCAACAATGTCCTCTCACCCAGCACCCTTTCATTGGAAAGGCACCGCCTGCTTTGGCTGTACCTCAACAACGAAACGGATTTCTTCACAGCACCGAAAAAAGTACTGCACTTTGCGCCTGAACAGGCATTTTATAAGTTGTTCCGAAACCAGAAAAACCTCGATTATACGACAACAGACCTGTTCTCGCCTTTAGCCGATGTCAAAGCTGACATCTGCGACCTGCCTTTCGAAGACAACACCTATGACATTATCCTTTGTAACCACGTGCTTGAGCATATTCCCGACGATACCAAAGCCATGCAGGAACTGTACCGCGTCCTGAAACCCGGAGGGATGGGCATTTTCCAGATTCCGCAGGACCTGTCCCGTGAAAAAACATTCTCTGACGACACCATCACCGACCCTAAGGAACGCGCTCAGATTTTTGGGCAATACGATCACGTACGCGTGTATGGACGCGATTATTTTGACAAGCTCAGAAGCATTGGTTTTAAAGTGGTGGAAGAGGATTACACTAAAAAACTCACTCCTGAATTGGTTAACCGGTTTTGCCTCGCACCAGGCGAAATCATCCCCGTCTGCTTCAAATAAGAAACAAAAAAACCTGCCCGTTGAAAGGCAGGTTAGATTCATCTGGTTTTTACTTTTTTAGATTTTCTCCGGCATCAGGATGCCAATTACTTTGTCTTTTGAAAGGTATTTTTTGGCTACGTCCTGAATATCTTTGGCGGTAACGGCCTTAATCCTGGCCTCTTTTGTCAGGATCTCTGCAGGACTAACACTGTTGGTATAGGCAGCAGTAAAGTTTTCCATCCAATAGCTGTTCTCCTTGATATTTTTCTTGTAATCCAAAAGCTCCGCCTCTTTGTATTTTTCGACATCTTTTGCCTCAGGTCCCTTATCGATAATTTTCTGCAGTTCATTCAACGCAGAAGTCACCAGTTTATCTGTATTCTCCGGTCCGCATGGGAAGCCGATTGTAAAGAAATAACTGCCGTAAGGCACTTTACTCATGTTGCCATACGCGCTGATTCCGTATACCCCGCTTTCATTCTCCCTGAGCTGCTCAATAAGCTTAATGGTTAGGACTTCGCCTAATGCTTCGAGTGCTAACGCTTCTTTGGCAGAATACGTGGCATCGCCATAATACATGATCGTCACGTTGCTTTTCGGATCGGTCCCTTTGTTCACGACTTTCTTTAAATCCCCTTTTGGCATCCGGTAACCCAAATCCACTACTTTGTCCTTCCTGTCAGTGGCAGGCAGGGAGGCGAGATACTTCGCAGACAACGCCTCAATCACTTTTTCATCCACATTCCCAACGAAATAAAATTCAAAATCTCCCGCATTCGCAAAGCGTTCTTTAGCCTTGTTATACGCCAGTTCATAATCCGTGGTTTTCCAACTCTCGTCATCCGGGAAAATGCCGTTGAATCTTGGATTGTCTTTAAGCAGGTACGAATAAAGTTCTTTCTGGAAGAAGACGCCCGGCTGTGAACTCAGGTTTTTATAAAACGCGGACTGCTTCTGCTTGTACCCTTCAAACGCTTCCTGATCCATGTTCAAATCGGTAAAATAGGCATACATGGTTTGGAACATGTACTCCAGGTCTTTCGGTGTCGCACTGCCGCTCATGCCCTCAGTCACATCACTGATGTAAGGGTAAACACTCGCGATCTTGCCCGTCATGAACTTATTGATATCGTTCAGTTTCAATCCTGAAAATCCTGCTTCAGGCAACGCACCATTGGCAAAATTTGTCTTCTTTGCTTCCTCGTTGCTGTATTGGTTTGTACCGCCCCAGCTGACTGCTTCCATCAGGATCTCGTCGTTTTTGAAATCGGTTTTCTTGTAAGTGACTTTCGCACCATTGGAAAGGTAAAGCGTCGTTGAACCAATTTTCGCATCGCTTTCTTTCTTAACGATACTTCCCGGCTTAACGTCTTTTCGCAACAATCCCGTGGCCATTTCAGTATCCTGATACGGCGTGATGTCGCTGTCATTGATTTTAATGGCCTCCAAAACTTCCTGTTCCGTTACTTTTTTCAATCCGTCTTTTTCCGGCCCTGTGATGATCACCACGCGGTTATCTTCCTTGATATACTCTTTCAGGAAGCTGGTTACATCGTTCAGCGTGATTTCAGGAATCATTTTTTGTGCTGCCTTATACTCCCATTCTATTCCGGGTACTGGCCTGGATTGAAGGAAATACGACTGGTACTCTCCGACGAAATTCTGCGATTCTGTTTTGTCCCTGTCGTTATACGATGTCTCGTATTCTGAAAGGAACTGGGATTTCGCACGATCAAGTTCGCCTTGCGTAAAGCCAAATTTCTTAGCCCGTGCATTCTCTGTAACCAGTACCTTCAATGCGGACAGCTGCTTGTCTTCCTGCGGCATGGCGACAGACTGAAAGGCTTCCTTAGTCCGGGCATACGTACGTCCGTGGTACGAGTAGCCATAAGTAAACGGAGGGGTTGGCGAATTGGTCAGTTCAGCGAAACGGTTGTTTAGCATCGAGGTAAAAAGTCCTTCCATAAGGCTTTTCTTGTAATCATCGACGGTCACCATCACTTTAGGAAGCCCATAGTCTTTATACATCAACTGTACATTACTGTTCGATGCTTCCTTGTCGCTTTCAATGGCTACAAAAGTTTCTTTGTGGTTTGGAACGTCAAAAGTTTTTCGCGGCTTTTCATTCTTTGGATTTTCATATGCTGAAAAATGCGCCTTGATTTTCTTTTCCATTTCAGCGACGTCGATGTCCCCTACGACAATCACACTGATCAGGTCCGGGCGGTACCAATCCTTATAAAAACTGACGAGTTTGTCGTATTTGAAGTTTTCAAGGATGTCTTTCTTCCCGATGGGAAGCCGGTCCGCATAGTGGGATTGGTACAGCATCTTCGGCATGTACCGGCCCAACATTCTTTTACCGGCGCCCAAACCCAGACGGTATTCTTCTAATACCACGCCACGCTCCTTGTCAATTTCGTCCGGCGTCAGGTTGGCATTAAACGCCCAGTCTTCAATAATCTGGAAGCCTTTTTCAAGCTTATCGGGATCATCTGACGGAATCGGTAAAAAATAAGCCGTCTCGTCAAAGCTGGTGTACGCATTCAAGTGCTGCCCAAATTTTACCCCAATGCTTTGCAGGTAATCCACCAGCTTGTTTTTTGGAAAACGCTTGGTGCCGTTAAAATTCATGTGTTCCATAAAGTGTGCCAACCCCTGCTGGTCATCTTCTTCGAGGATAGATCCCGCATTGACCACAAGGCGAAGGTCGACCTTGTTTTCAGGTTTGGCATTTTTGCGGATAAAATACGTAAGACCGTTTGGCAATTTTCCGGTCTTGACATTGGAATCGAACGGAATTTTACTCGTTCCGTTGAAATCCTGAGCGGCTACTGATAGTGGGAAAGCCAGTAAAAGCAGCCAGGTTTTGTGAAGTTGTGTCATGTGGTTTTGTGATTTAATGGCATAAAATAGCAGAAATAACGCGAAAGAATAAAATTTATTATCAATAATTTAACACTATTTTATCCCTACGGTTCTTACAATTTGGCGCATCACCCAATCTACATCATAAAATTTCCTTTTATTTGTTATATTTACGGTAAAGTAACTGCACGATGAAACCATTGTATTTTTTTGCATTCCTGTCCCTATTCGGTCAACAAATCAAAGCCCAGGTTGAAACAGAGATCCCACCCCCTTTCAATATCAAGACGGTTTCCTTCCTGCAAAACGGGCTTAATGTCATCCCGGTTTTCAACATCAATGACTCCTTCCAGTTGCAGTTTGACGATTTGTATGGCAATGAAGCCAATTATTACTACCAGCTGGTTCACTGCAATTACGACTGGACGAAATCAGACCTCTCGGAAAGCGAATACATCGATGGCTTTGACGACCAGCGCATCCAGGACTACCTGAATTCATTCAATACCCTACAGCTGTATTCGCATTACAGGCTTGCCTTCCCCAACAAGTTTACGCGCTTCAGGGTCACCGGCAACTACATGCTCAAAATCCTGAATGAAAACAAGGAAGTGGTCTTCACCAGAAAATTCATCTTGTACGAAGACCTCGTCTCGGTTCCCATGCAGGTCAAAAGAGCGAGAAACCTCAACGTCATTGAATACAAACAAAACCTTGATTTTGCGATTAAATCAAAAACCATACAGTTCCAAAGCCCACTACAGAATGTAAAGGTGCTGCTTTTTAAGAACGCCGAAATCAATTCCGGGATCGTGAATGTGAAACCGCAATACACGATTGGCAACGACCTGATTTATAAATATGATACTGAAACGCAGTTTTGGGGCGGCAACGAATACCTCTTTTTTGAGAACAAGGACATCCGCGGCGCAACCAACAACGTGCTCCGGATCGATGCACAGGACATTTACAATGCCCATCTTTATCCGAACAATGCCCGTGGTTCCAACCCGTACACCTACTATCCTGACATCAACGGGAATTTTGTCGTGAAGAACATCAATGCCGAGAACGACGACATCGAGGCCGATTATGCCTGGGTCTATTTCAGCCTGTCCGCACCGGCTTATTTTGGCAAAAAGGACATCTATGTTACAGGAATGTTCAATAATTATGCCTTAAATGCGGAAGACAAAATGGATTACAATGCGGACAAGGGACTTTATGAAAAAGCCATCCTGTTGAAGCAGGGCTTTACAAACTTTCAATATACCATCGCTGACGCCAAAGGAAAAATTGACCATGAGAACGCCATCGACGGCAATTTTTACCAAACAGAAAACAACTATTTTGCCGTCGTTTACTATCGTGAAAACGGACAGCGCTACGACAAAGTCATTGGAAAAGGAAATACGAGTTCTGTCGACATTACGAATTAATCAAAAATTAACGCGTCTGCCGTTGAATCCATCCAAATTTTCGTAAATTTGAATGTTTTAAATTCTGCCGTACAAATGGTTACACAGATCACCAGAGGGATAAAAATTTCGGTTCACACCAGTTTCGAAGGTACTTACTTCAAGAACCATAAGATTCATTTTGCCTTCAGCTATGAGATTACCATTGAAAATTCCAGTAAGGATTCCGTACAGTTGATCTCCCGCCACTGGGAAATCTTCGATTCGCTGAACGAATTGGAAATTGTAGACGGCGAAGGCGTAATCGGCAAAAAGCCCGTATTAAAACCCGGCGAAAAGCATACCTACAGTTCAGGCTGCCTGCTTTCTTCTCCTTTTGGCGCCATGAAAGGCTACTTCAACATGATCAATTTCACGACCACTCGCAATTTCCGTGTGATTGTCCCAAACTTTCGCCTCAGCGCACCATTCGCACTGAACTAATCAGCATACCAAAACAATCCTGTCTTTTGCAATCGCGTACACGCAATCGTGTGCTTCGGGCGTCATTACGTATGTTCCCGTAAATTCACCAAACGCCGGTAAAATCATCTGTTGGTGCTTTTGGAAAAAACACGGCAGTTTCAGGAATTGCCTGCCCATGCCGCGCAGCTCAATCGCAGGGTGTATGTGCCCGCAGAGATTAAACAATCCCTCACGTTCCTCGGGATGGTGCGTCAGTAAAAATCCGTCCACGATAAGCTCTTCATAGATTCCGATGTCCAGGCCATCATAATGGTCCTGCGAAATGATGTCGTGGTTTCCTGCAATCAGTACCATTTTCGCTTCCGCAGATCGTACCCAGTCCTCAAACAAACCCCATTCCCTATTTTTGTTACTGTGGAAGAGATCACCCATGAAAATGACCGTTTTCGGAGCAAAATACGCCACCACCGCATCCAGCCGATCGAAATTACTCCGAATAGCGCTTTCTGGTATGGCCATACCGTGCTTGCGGAAATGCGAAACCTTGCCCAAATGCACATCGGAAATCAACAGCGTATTGCGTTCTTCCCAAAATACCGCCGCCGACGGATGCAGTATAAACGTATGGCCTGATATCGTGATCGTCTGTGTCATTTTTCGTTTTTCATATAAGACGCCGTCATCTTTGCGATACGGTCTGCCAGTGTTTCGCTGCTGAGTTTCTCGCGCAGCCTGTCGGTAATGATCGGGAAACTGAATGGCGTAGGCTTCGCGCATTTCCGCACGACAACTGCCTGTGCGCTGATCCGTTCCAGTGCCAATATCACCCTGCCCTCTTCCAATTGGTGTTCAAACGTCTCCCGGTACGCCTGCTGCAGCAATAAATTATCGGGTTCATAGTCGCGGAAGACCGCAAACAATAGCTGCGCGCTGCTCTGCAGGTGTTTCGTCTTAATCAGTTGTCCGGGATATCCCGTAAACACCAAGCCGGAAATAACCGCAATGTCGCGAAATTTCCTGCGCGCCATTTCAGTAGCATTCAGGCTCTTCTGCAAATCGTGGTGCACATATTCCGTACTGAATAAATTGTTATCCAGCACCTCCTGCATATTGATTTCCTGGTCCGACAGCAGTTCAAACCCATAGTCATTATACGCCAATGAAAACGAAATCGGCGACAGCAGGCTAATCCTATAAGCCAGCAAACTGGCCAGTGCCTCGTGTACAAACCGTCCCTCAAATGGGTAAAAGATCGCATGATAGCCTTCCCGGGTCTTAAACATCTCAATCAGGAATTCATCCGCACCGGGTACAATCGACTCTTTGCGCTGCCGTGTAAACACAGGCGCCATTGCCTTGAGTTCCGGCGTCAGCTGATCCGTGTTGGCCAGGTACAGCTCCTGCCGCAGCAATTCGCTCATCTGCGCCGAAAAGGACAGCCTGCCGCCCATCCAGCTGGCCAGCTTGGAACTTTTGGCATGGTCCGCGCGCTTCACCAATACCTGCATGTTTTTAACCTTGAACAGTTCGAGTTTCCTGCCTGCAAATGTAAACACATCGCCAGGTTTTAATTTAGAAATAAACCATTCCTCAATCGTACCGATGTAGCCGCCGCTGAGGTATTTCACGTTCATTACGGCGTCCCCTACAATCGTTCCAATTTGCATCCTATGGTGCATCGCCACCCTGCGGCTGTTGATTTTAAACAGGCCGCTTTCCATGATTTCGACTTTCTCGTATTCGTCATAAGCCTGCAGGCTCTGGCTGCCTTTGGTGATAAAATTTAAGAGCCACTGCCAGTGTTCGCCGCTGATCGCCTGATAGCAAAACGTGCTTTTGACTTCCCGGTAAATGTCGTCAGGAAAAAAGCCGTCTGATACAGCAAGCGTGTTCAGGTACTGTACCAACACATCCCAGCTGTTCAGATACGGCATGCGGTCTTCCACCACCGTTGCAGCCACCGCTTTTTTCAATGCAGAGGCTTCGAGCAATTCCATCGCATACGTCGCCAGGAAATGGATTACACTTTCCTTGCCGGGCTGGTGCCCACTGCGGCCTGCCCGCTGCATAAAACGCGCCACGCCTTTTGGCCCACCCACCTGTATGATGCTTTCCACGGGAGCAAAATCGACGCCCAAATCCAGGCTCGACGTACACACCACCACTTTCAACTGTTCATCGCGGATCGCCTGTTCCACCCACAGCCGCGTCTCGCGGTTGATGCTGCCATGGTGCATTGCCATCTCGCCGGCAAACTCAGGGTATTTCTCCAAAAGCCGCTGAAACCAGATTTCGCATGCCGAGCGCACATTGGTAAAAATCAATGTCGTTTTACTTTCCCGTACAATTTTCGCGACCTCATCAATCAGGTGTAGCCCCATATGCCCGCGCCATGGATAGGCATCCATTTTGTCGGGAATAATCGATAGCACTTTGATCTTTTTGTTGATGTTCGCATGGATCAGTACCGAATTGCGCAGTGCCTCTGAATCCACACCAAGCAGTACTTCCCGGGCCTGCTGCAGGTTCCCAATGGTTGCTGAGATGCCCCAGATGCGCATTTGCGGCGCAATGGATTTCAGCCTGGACAATGCCAGTTCCACCTGAACCCCGCGTTTGGTCCCCAGCAGCTCGTGCCATTCGTCTATCACAATCGCAGTGCAGTCCTTGAAGACCTTGTCATACCCTTTTGAGGCCAGCAGCAACTGCAGGCTTTCGGGGGTGGTCACCAGCAGGTCAGGCATTTTGTCTTTTTGCTTCGCACGCTCGCCTGCAGTCGTATCTCCGGTCCTGATGCCCACGGTCATTTTCGCATCGAGGTCTTGTACTACCCTTTCCGCAGCCTGCTTAATTTCTACGGAAAGGGCGCGTAGTGGCGTAATCCAGATCGCTTTCAGCCCTGGTTTGTGCTTGTTTTGGTAGTCAGGGTTATTTTTGATGTAATGCAGCACCACCGGGATCCACAATGCATACGTTTTTCCACTCCCGGTTGGCGCATTCAACAGTCCGTGTTTGCCCTGCAGGAAAGCCGTCCACGTTTCCTTCTGGAACGGGAAAGACTTCCAGCCCTGGCTCTGGAACCAGTTTTCGGCTACATCGAAAAGTAGTGCTCTGTTCATGTTTATTTTTAATCGATTATTTTCTTTTGGAACGATTAAGGCATTAAGAAACATCATTTTCTCACTACCAAAAAATCAAAAACTTTAACGCTTAATTTCCCTATTATCTTAATGGTTAACCTACTTCTATCAATATTTACTGTTACTATTTTTCACCATTAAGGTATTAAGAGCATAAAGAAACATCATTTTCTCACTAACAAAAAATCACAAAATATAGAAACTTATTTCCCTAATATCTTAATGGTTAAAC
>NZ_NKJE01000043.1 GCF_002256285.1 Flavobacterium sp. BFFFF1
TTTAACTGGTATCATTTTTAATTGGGTTTAAATTTGCCTAAAGATACAAATTTTATAAGCCGCAAAGAGCCATTATTTGTGAGGAAATTGTTAATGATTTCTTGATATTTTTCATTTGACAACCGTTTTTAAGCGGATAAAAATTAGTATTTTTAGGCAACTTTATAATGCATATGAAAAACAGTATTGCAGAACGGATTGCAGACTTCCTTTCCGCTTATCCCCCATTTACCAATCTTACTTTTGATGAGCTTGTTTTGGTGGCGATGGATATCAGGGTGATTACGCTTGATAAAAATAAAGTATTGTTCAAGATTGACGATCCGCTGCACGATAGTTTTTATGTTGTTGCATCAGGGGTAATCAATCTATCAATCATTTCAGACGCAGAAGAAACGTTATTGAATCGTTGTGAAGCTGGTGATATTATGGGTTTACGACCATTTTTTGCCAAGAATAATTACATGATGACCGCGAAGGCGCGTGAGGATAGCGTCATATACGCCATTCCGATTGCAACGTTCAGGCCATTCGTAGCCAATAATACTGCTGTGCTTGATTTCCTGTTGCAGAGTTTTGCAAGTACTTCGAGAAGTTCAGTCGACAAAAACAAAAGCAAGCTTATTAACGATACGGTACAATATATTGACAGCCAGACCGAGATACAGTACTTCCAGACTCTAGATTACAATAAAAAACCATTGACTGTTTCGCCGACCGCAATCGTCCAACAAGTAGCGCAATTAATGACTGACAACCTTTCGGGATGCGTCATCGTTCAGGAGAATAATCTCCCGGTAGGAATGGTCACTGATGCCGAAATCCGCGCCAAAATTGCAACCGGTAGGTTTAGTATTAGTGCATCGGTTAACAGCATTATGGCGTTAGAAGTGGTTACAGTGCCTGAAAATCTGTCGCTTGCGGAAGCCCAGTTGTTTATGCTCCGCCACAATGTTTCCTATTTGTGCGTTACGGTAGACGGTTCAGATAATACCCCGATTAAAGGGATCATTTCACAGCATGATATTATCGCCGCCCAATCAAACAATCCGGGAATTTTGGTTAAAGAGATCAAAAAGGCACCGAACGCCGAAGAACTAAAACACCTTCGCGATAAACTTTCTGATTTCATCCGGATCTCAATTGACAATAAGATTCCGATTTCACATATTAATAACATTGCGGGCGAAGTCAACATGGCCATCATAAAACGTGCCGGTGACCTGGCAATCCTTGAGATTGGCTCCGCTCCTGCCCGATTTGCCTGGCTGAGTATTGGCAGCCAGGGAAGAAAAGAGCAGTTGCTGTTAACAGACCAGGATAGTTTTCTGGTTTTTGAAGATGTCGCCGCAGATAAATACCGCGATGTGAAAGATTATTTTCTGAAGCTCGCAAAGAAGGTGACTGCTACACTGGAAACAATTGGCTATCCGTATTGCAGGTTCGGACATATGGCGAGCAATTTGGTTTGGTGTAAATCCCTGAGCGATTGGTACGGCCAATACGATGAATGGATGACCAATCCGGCCGCAAAGCCTGAAGACAGCTACAGTATATTTTTTGATTTCGAAATTGCTTTTGGGGATATTCAGCTGGAAGAAGCCTTAACTGAAAATATCTTTAGCAACCTTAGTGCCAAAAAGAATAAAAAGTTCTTTGCGTTTTTGGGCAATGAGGCCATTCGAAAACCGCCGCCCCTGAGTTTCTTCAAGCAATTTAACCTGGAGGAAGAAGGAGAGCATAAGGAATTGTTTGATATTAAGAATCGCGCCATAATGCCCTATGTTGATGCCGCACGCGTCTTGACCTTGAGCAGCCACATTAAAGGCGTAAACAATACTTTTTCACGATTTAAGCAATTGGCCATTAACGAACCGAAATATGCGGACATTTACAGCAATTGCGCAGAAGCATTCCTGATGCTGCTGAAATTTAAAACCATCAGCGGTATAAAAAATGGAACCAACGGACAATATATTCAAATTGAAGAACTGTCCAAGCCAGATCGTGAAAAATTAAAGAACTGCTTTCCACCGTTAAAAGATCTTGAGGAAATTATCAAAAACAAATACCAGCTTACCTTTTTCTCCTAATATATATGCTTGACTGGCTCAAAAATATCAACAAAGAATATCCAGATTTCTGGAAAGTCTACCTTTCTAAATTTGACCGGCGTTCGCAAAGGTTTGTGGCGTTAAGCACAACGACTACGGGCCTGGATTATAAGAAGGATGTGATTCTTTCGATCAGTGCCTTTGGAATAGTCAATGATGAAGTGCTGATTGGTGACAGCTACGAAATCGTGTTGCTGCAATATGTCTATAACCATGATCATCAATTGTCAAATGAGTTTATAGTCGAAAGCAAGCAGGCAAAATCATTAGAACCGGAAGGCATCAAAAAGTTTGTCGAGTTTCTCGGCAACGCCACATTAATTGGGCATCGTATCAATTTTGATGTTGAAATGATCAATGAAGCCCTGGAACGGATTCATTGCGGCCGGCTTAAAAATGAAGCGCTCGACATTGAAGTGATGTATCGAAAATGGAAAGATTTGAATGATGACAAGCATTTTACGCTGCCTGAGATAAACACACTATTGAAGATGCCTGCTACAGATCGGAATTCGTCATCAGAAGATGCATACGCTATCGCGTTAATATTTTTAAAGTTAAAAGCGAAATTGGGGATAAAGTAGTTCTTTTACTTCGGCTTATTGCGGGAATAAAAGTATACGAATATTGCAACCATCACGATTCCGGTCAATATCAGCAGTAATCCAAACAGGTCATCCGTAGGCATTTTATTTTATTTTTTTAGGTGCCCCAAATTTAGTTTAAAATACAATTGACTATCTCAGTTTTACTGTAGATAAATAACTACAAAACCTGCCGTGGTGCGTGATTGAGACCAATTCTCCGGCCAGTTCCGGACTTTCAAAGTAGGGAATTCCTGTGTTGTCCCGCAAAATTCCGTTCCTTTCGTCAACGTTCCGTTTACTACCAGTTTGCTTGACGTGGAGGGCAGTTAAAGCCATATCTTTTGTGGAACAAATTGAAAGTATAAAGTCGGAGTCGATTGTTGTAAGACTATCGCACTTGCTATCGCCAAATGAAACTGTTCCGGTACAGGATGTGGCGGTTACTTCGTGCAACTTACATTCAAAATATTTCGGATTGTAGCATCGTCTGCGATAGTCCCGATGCCAAATCTTATAAGCGGATTCTTTCATGGTCCAAAAAATCCAAACCATTGTTTCGGGATCCAGCGTCGTTGTAATTGCGTTTACTTCATCAATTGTATATATTTTGGAGAGAAAACCCTCACGCCTCCAGTTGCTTTCCTGTCGCGCTATCGACAGATCAACAATGTCATTCCCAATCATGGTTTACGCCAGTTTATCGTTGATGATGTCTAGTGCCGCTTTGACATTGAGCATTTTCTCCATCGACTGGTTGTCGATCTCGATATTAAATTTTTCTTCGATGTCGAGTACGATGTCGACAAGATTTGCAGAATTTATTTTCAAGTCCGTGATGAAGTCGGTGTCTACTGTCAGATTATCCAATGCGGACTGCTCTTTTACATACGGCCTGATGATTTCTTTAAGTTTTGCAATGGTTTCGTCGTTATTCATAGCATTAAATTTACGGTTTATATTTTTTGAAAATTACACATCCATTGACGTCGCCAAATCCAAAGCTGGCCTTTGCCAACACCTCGAGATCTTCGGTAATTAATTTAGTTGGGATTCTGCTGGCATCGATGTGGCTTGAAATCTCAGGATGCAGGTCGTCGCAGTTGATGTTGGGAAAAACGAACCCATGATACAACTGCAATACCGACGCCACTGATTCAACACTTCCCGCGCCCGAGAGGCAATGGCCGACCATCGATTTCAATGAATTGATATAGGGAAAACCCTTTCCGCTCCTGTTTAACGCCTCGCACCAATTTTGTATTTCAAGCCCGTCTTTAGAAGTCGCTGTAAGGTGTCCGTTAATGGCATCAATTTCTGAAGCATCAATTCCAGCGTTAAGTAAAGCGTCTGTGATACACCGCCTAACCGCTTCAGCATTGGGCGCTGTCATTGTCCCGCCGCCACGTTGTCCACCTGAGTTTATATTTCCGCCCAACACTTCTGCGTAAATCCTCGCGTTTCGTGCTATAGCGCTTTCGAGATCTTCCAACAGCAGCGCACCGGCCCCGCTACCGGGGACAAAACCAGAAGCAGTGGCAGACATTGGACGTGATCCCTTTTCCGGGTCGTCATTATGCTTAAAAGTACAAACTTTCATTGCGTCAAATCCGCCCCAAATGTAAGGTCCGGAATCGCTGGTGCTGCCCGCCAGCATCCGCTTTACTTTTCCGGAAATGATTCGTTCATATGCCATCATAATACTTTCAGTGCCCGTGGTGCATGCCGATGAATTGGTAGTAACCTGATTTCCCAATCCCAGTTTCCCACCGAGATATGCGCTCACGCCACTGTTCATGGTTTGTGCGACCGCGGTACTTCCTAACTTACGTGTCTGTAAATCGTCAATTTTATAGATACTTTCCCTGAATTTTTCAATGCCGGAAGTCCCTGTTCCGAAAATAGTACCACTTTCCCAATCGGGATTTGCATTCTCGCTAATGGGCAAACCGGCGTCCTGCCATGCGTCCATTCCTGCAATGACGCCGTACATAATTCCGGTCGAATTGAAGTTTCGCAGTTCGAGTTCGCTAAAATACCCTGAAATGGTTTGGGTGTCAAGGTTTGGTTTTGCTGAGATCTTACAGGAAAATTGCAGTCGATCGAGCTCGGCGTCAAACTTGACTCCCGAAACACCCTCTTTTATCGCCTGAGTAAATTGCGCCAGTCCAATACCATTTGGCGCCACAATCCCCATGCCAGTGATCACAACCCTTTTTTTCATGTTTCTTTTCTATTTACAATCATACCTGCAATGGTCCCTTCGCAAATGGTTTCGCCCAATTCATTCAACATTTTGACATCGCATTTCAATTTGCCAAACCGGAAGTAAATTTTGTGTGAAATAACCGTAACGCTTTCATCGGGAAAAACGGGTTTTAAAAAGTCGATATGTGTTGACGATAAGGCAATTAATAAATTTTTATTCAATTCATCATTTAATAAAAATATACCCAGACACACGACACCAATCTGCGCCATGGTCTCAGTTAAAATGACACCGGGAACTATGGGATTCCCCTTAAAATGTCCTTTAAAAAAATCGTGATCTGCAGTATATGTATAGGTCCCTTCTACCCCATTTTCATCAATTCGGGTCAATTGATCCACGAAAAGGAACGGCTTAGTGTAGGGCAATTTTGAAATGATGTGCTGCATTGTTACCATTTCAATAAAATACGTTGCGCTGAGAAGCCGGGACCGAAACTGAGCATTACACCGGTCGATCCTTTTTCGGGATTTTGCTCCATACATTTTTCTAAAACATACAGCACTGTTGCGCTGGACATGTTTCCGTATTGTTTGAGCACTTCTTTGGTATTGTCAATATTCTTGCCCATTCCCGAGAACAAATCTTCGACTGTCTGGACGATTTTCTTTCCGCCGGGGTGAAAAATGAGATGGTCAATATCCTCAATATTCATGTTGTTTTTGGCCAAAAAGGGATGTATAATGTCCGGAAAGTGGGATGCGATCGTTTCCGGCACTTCGATGTCAAGAATCATTTTCAAACCTGAATTGGTGAGTTTAAATCCCATCATGTGTTCATTGTTGTAAAAATGGTACATCTGGTCGTCAATAATTTCCGGGCCTTCGTCACGATCATCGGATGAGAGCAGCACACAAGCCGCGCCATCCCCAAAAATCGCCGCACTGACCACATTTGGCATTGAAAAATCATCAAGCTGGAAAGTAGCCGTTGGGCTTTCTACTGCGATTACCGCTGCGCGTTTTCCAGGATTCGACGCGAGGAAATTTTTAGCATAAATCATTCCGGAAATACCCGCGGCACAACCCATTTCTGTAACAGGAAGGCGCACAATATCCTGCCGGAGTTTGAGCATATTAATGAGGTATGCATCGAGCGATGGTATCATGATGCCTGTGCAGCTTACGGTAATGATGTAGTCCAATTGTTCCGGTTTCCACTGTGCCTTTTCGAGCGCTTTGGTGAGCACTTTTTCGCCTAACTCAATCACCTCCCGCGTGTAAATATCATTTTTATCTTCAAAGGAAGTTGCCGTAAAAACTTCTGACGGCTCCATAATGGAGTAACGGCGGTCAACACCAGCGCCCTCAAATATCTTTTTGACTTTTTTAATAAAACGATCTTCCTTACCCGTTAACCAGGTATCAATAAATGGGATGATGTCTTCGGTATTTTTGTAATATTTCGGTAGCTGTTTGGAAACAGCCTTAATTCGTACGCTCATATTTTGGAAATTATCCATTGGTAGCGAAATGCCCATTTCCAACGGATGGTGTAATTTTGAAGATTTAATTTTTCTGAATAACCGACCAATTCTTTTTTCCTGAATCCGCGCAATATGGAAACCAAACCATCATCTTTGGACATTTTATTCAACCGGAATACAAAACAGACGATTTGGAACAGTCTGTATGCCAAAGCGCTCCGCTCGAGGTCATTAATAATTATTCCAATTTGGCATTTTTCATAAAATTTTTTTATCAATTGCAGGATTTCGTGGTCCTTGAAATGGTGTAACGTCAAAGTGCATATAATGATGTCCTGCGACGCCATCTCGTTTTTGAAAACATCTTCGCATCGATAATCGACATTCGGGTAATGTACGGACAATTTTCTGGCGTGATTGATTGTAAAATTATTCGCGTCAATACCTGTCAACTTAAATTTCAGGTTATTGATTAAGCCATAGTCTGCAATGCTCCGCAACATATCACCGTTCCCGCAACCGATGTCACAAATTCGGATTTCTTTCGTAGTGTCTACATTCCCGATAAGCTTATCAATCCCGTTGAGAATCACTTTATTGCCGCCGAGCCACTGGTTGATTCCGGCAATCTTATCCAACGCATCGCGCAGTATTTCTCCCTCAAGGTTGAAATCGTCCATCACTTCCGGAGCATCAGATCGGTATTTTGTATTAGGTTGCATTGTTTTCAATAGTTAAAATCTTACCATGTGTTCTGCGGATAATATACCTAAGTATTGAAGGGAACCTGATGGCAATTTCCATCAACACATTTGAAAGGTACTGATTTTGCAGGACTTTTGCTAACCCTTTTCCCGTTTTTAGCCTTTTGCTGAAATTTTCGTGCCAATAGTACGCATAATTGTGTTCAAGGGATTTCCTTGAGTACTGAGGATCAGAAACGTATCTGAATACTTCTTCCGAAGCAATCTTTGCACCATGGATTGCCATGGCCATGCCGTTGCCGCACAATGGATGAATCAGCCCGGCACTGTCACCAATCATTAGAACATGGTCTTCGACACATTTTTTTGATTCAAATGACACCTGGCTGATCGTTATCGGCTTTTCAAAAACGGGCGTGGCGCGTTCCAGTATTTGCTTCAGGTGCGGATTCTGGCACAGTACATTTCGTTCAAATTCCGCAGTATTTCGATGTCGCTTAAACGACTCGTAGTCTGAAAGGTAACAAATGTTTATTTTATTGCCTTCGACTTTTGAAACCCCGCAGTAGCCGCCCTGAAAGTTGTGAAGCCCCACCAGATCATCAGGAAAATCGAGTTCATAATGGGCCTTAACCGCCAGCCAGGGGGATTTTCTATTGATAAAGCCGCGATCCAATTTCATGTCCAGTGAGGACCGTTTTCCATGCGCCCCGATCACGATATCAGCATGAAGCACTTCACTGGTATCAAGGGTAACGGCGAACTTTTCATCGGCAAAGGAAACATTTTCCACCGAGGCGTTAAGCATCAGGCAGCCCATGTCTTTTGCTTTTTGATACAAATATTGGTCTAAGGTAAAACGGCTGATTCCAAAACCGCCTAACGGCAGCTCGCATTTAATGCTCTTCCCGTTGTTTGTTGAAAAATGAACCTTTGAAATCGCTGTAGCTTGTAATTGGCCGATGTTGACGCCAAGCCAATCCAGATAAGGCAGGACTTCATTAGAAATATATTCGCCACAAACCTTATGTTTAGGATAGGTATTCTTTTCAATAAGCGTAACCGGAACCTTAACTTTGGACAGGTGTATGGCAGCTGTCAATCCGGCTAGTCCGCCCCCGATAATAATAACCTTTTTCATCCCATAAAGATAGCGAACATCAGTCTTATTCCATTTCGCCAAGTTTCAGCGACCAGACTTCCTTAGATTTCCCGCCGAAATCCTTTATCTGTGGTAAAAAGTAAATCTTCTGTGACACGTCGTTAATCATCGTATTGTTATCCACTGTGATTTCGATGGTGTAAATGTTCATCCAGTAATTGTCTGAAAAATAACTCGAAAGGCGTTTTTTCTTAATGTTGATTTTCAGTGGGCGCTTGAATTTATCCATTTTCTCCAATAGATTTTCCAGCGTCATCGGTGTTTTATCGGCGCTGGTAATATCAATCACCATGGTATTCCTGGCTTCAAATAGTGTGTAAATGCTCTCCTTCAACTGTGCCTTCAAAGGTTCGGATGATGTTTCGTTGGCGAGTAATTCCAGGTATTGAAAATAATCCCGCACTTTATCCAGCGAATGTTGCTGCCACGCACCCAGCGCCGCCTGGGAAAAATTCGCTTTTATGGCATTATTGCGGCTTTCCGCATTTTGCCCGTAACATGCTGCGGCGAAAACAAAAACCGTCAAAAGCAATATCTTTTTCATATTATTCCTGTATAATTCGGATAAAATTTATTCGGTTGTCCTTATCGCTGTTGACTTCAACAATTCTCATCCGGCGCACCGCATCGGTCGGAATGATCAGTTTTGCTGAAAATTCCTTTTTGTTTAAATATTCCGTGCCGAGGTCATTTTTTAGCATTAAAAGCACCTCCAGGTCATCGGACAATATTTTGTCAAGCTGTAATTTCCGGGTTTGCCAATCTTTGATGTCAGAACCTATAAACGCCTTCAACATCATGGCATAATCATCGGGTTTCATCAACACATCCGTCTGTGATTGTTCCGGCTGCTGTATTTCGACAGTCCTGTTTTTGTAATACGGACTTTCGATTACGATTTTGGTGGCTTTGTCCTTATGAACTTTTACCTCGATTTTCTGGTCTTTAATCTCCAACGGAATCTTCTTATTGTCTTCCAATTGGTAAATCTTAACTTCATCGGATTTCAGGTTTTCCTTTGTAAACTCATTCTTTAACTCGATTACATGTGTTTTTTCTTCGTTTGGAAAAAAATAAACCAAAATACCAACGGCTGCCAACAGCGCAATGACACCGAATAAAATCCTGCGTTTCCTCCGCCGGCCCAAAGCCTGCAACGACTTTAGCTCAGCATCCGATTTGTCCTTATGTATAAACTCATCCCAACCGGAATATCCGACAAACCGACTCAGGATGTTTAGCATGTCCTTGCGCGGCAGTTTTTCATTAGCGTCCGGCTTCAGGTGCGTGTAAATCCATTTTTCACTAATCCTTTCATTGAGGCTTTCCTCGATCAGGTGGATCAGGTTTTGAATATCCTGGCTGCCGAAGTTCTTCCAGTTGCCCTGAAAATATGGGTAATGCCTCTGGTATTCCAGGAGCACTTCCTGTTTCAGTTCCTGAAATCGATCGGTTTGTGTCATTGGTCGGTTAAAAGTAATTTTTGCTTTGGATAAAGCCACTGTAAATGTACTGTAAATCTTTCAAAATATTTTACAGTCAGTCGAAAGTGCTTTTACCAAAGGGTTTTTCGGTCCTGTCCTTAAAATTGCATCATAATTTTAAAACATATAAAAATGAAAACAACTTTTGCAATTACCGCGTTTTTAATGCTCAATGTATGCCTTGCGCAACATGCCGGAAATGAACTGTATGGCAACAACGACTACAACCGGGCGATCGACAACCAACTTATCCATAACGCTTCCGCAGACAAGATTGTGGATAATGGTCAAACCCTCGTTTACCATATTAACATTCTGGACCATGTAGAAGCGGACACGTATCTGGTTACTTTGGGACTAAACCAGGAAGGTTTAAATCCGAAGGAATGCAATGAAAAAATCAACCAAAGAATTGAAGGTTTCAGGAGCGAATTGAAAAAGCTGGGTTTAAAGGCAACGGATATCTATGTCGATTTTATTTCCCAGACAAAGATTTATGATTATAAAATAAAAACGCAGGGAAGCCAGACCACCAGCACCCAAGAGCAAAAGGGCTTTGAATTGAAGAAAAATATCATTCTCAGGCTCGAAAAAATGTCGCTTTTCGATAAGATTATTGAAACAGCGTCCGAATTTGAAATCTTCAATATCGTCAAAGTCGATTACTTGTGCAAAGACCCTAAAAAAATCTACAATGCGATGCTCAATGAGGCCAATAAAGTATTGGCGGAACGCAAAGCGATGAATAAGGATGCAGACAACCCGGATGAATACGGCAAACCGCGGGTCAGTATCAATTATTACAGCGTGCAGCCGGGAAACCAATATAAGGCATATACTGCTTACGAAAGCAGTGACGTCAGCTATTATAATGAATATCGTTCCGATGCGACTTTCATTAAACAGGAACAACGCAAAAGCAAAACCTTCTATTACGATGGCCGACAGCCTGATTTTTATGACAGTATTTTGAACGCTGAAACACCTGTAGTAGGATTACAATATGTGATGGAAATGGTGGTAACGTATACGCACCGCTAACGGACACACTTAAAAAGACAGCTTTCACGGCTGTCTTTTTTTGCTTCATCCTAAAGGATATAATGATTGGTGATTGTTACTTCTTATCGCAGTTGAAACATTTCCATTATCTTTTTAAAGGCAGCGCTTTTTGCATCTGCAGCAGATAGCTGTGGTTGTCCGTGCGGTCAAATTCCTTTTCAAAGTAAGCATTCAGGTTGGCCTGGTCTTTGGCGGGCAGCTCATTCCAGTAGTCAATCATGATCTGGTCGATGTAAAATGCAAATGTGATGTGGCAAGCGATGTGGAAGTCGGCCCATTTCTTCAATAAGAGGCTTTTGAACGCCAGCAGTTGTGTCTGGGTAAACCGCTTGTCTTCGGCATCGAGGATGTGCTTTACAAAATCAAAGATATTTGCTGGAACACTGCAGACTTTAGGACAGGAGGCTTCAATATCCTCAAGCTGCGCGAGATATCTTAAGATGGATTCGAAAGTTTCCCCTTTAATCATTCTTTCAACGTTTGAATAGCGGAAAAGGCTGGTATCAAACGGGTTATTCTGTAATGCCTTTACGGTCTCCCCAAGCGTTTCATATTCCTGCTTAACATTTGCAAAAAGTGGATTTACGGCATCACGACTGGTCTCAAAACCGTCATTTACGGTATCAGGCAGCTGGACTTTTATTTTGTACTCTGGGAAATATTCCTTCAGGAACTTATAATAATTCCGGATAGAGAAGTGTTCCCTGTGTTTTACGACAAGGTTTTCAAGCTGGGATAAAAATGCTGCTTTGTCATTTGTGATTTCAAAACCGATTTCCATCTTAAACAATTCGTACAACATTAATTCACTTTCGGTAAGGGGCTTACTTTTCAGTTGAAAGCTATCGTAGGCCTTGATGAAATCGGCGGCACTGGTTTCAAAATCATCAGCAATACTGCGGGAATCCCAACGCATGGCATATTCCCAGATAAAAGTTTCATAATACAAACTTTCGTATGAGGGTATTTTGTGTAATGTTGCATTGTATTGCCAGTATTTTGTATCCCCGATAAAACGGGAACAAAGACTCAAATAAGACAGGAAATGGCCATTCGCATTACTTTCAGCAGCCATAATCGTATCTAATGGAGGATGATTCGTTTGGACTGCATAATCCATCATAAAGGCGGAAGCGGCTTTCATGGATTCATTTCCCTTAGGAAACTGATTGTAAATAATTGTGGCATACGCAAGATCAGGGCGGAATCCAATCGAATAATCTGTAATATTCTTAAAAGCATTAAATCCACGATGAATGTCAAATAAAGCCGAGCACCTGCTGGAATTCATTGCAGCTGTGGCGGCAACGCAGTAGAAAAATAACGTAAATGTTGCGATACAGGAATTTAATTTCATTGGGGTAGCGGCAATTTTTGGATTGTCTACGCAAACATAAATAAAATTACGCATTGGTATTGTCAAATTCTAATTTCAGTATCCAATAAAAAAACCGGACTTTCGCCCGGCTCTCTAATTATTAATTGTCAATTGTTAATTATCAAATTCTTCCTTCTTTTATCTCGTCCACTATTTCCGGATTCAATAACGTTGTGGTATCGCCAAAGTTCGTGAAATCACCTTCCGCAATTTTCCTCAGGATACGGCGCATGATTTTTCCGCTCCTGGTCTTTGGCAATCCGCTGACGAATTGAATTTTATCGAGCTTTGCAATTGGGCCAATCTGGTTTGAAATCATCACATTGATTTCATTTGCAAGGTTTTTACGGTCGCGGCTCTCCCCTGTTTCTTTTAGGATAATATATCCGTATAACGCATTGCCCTTCACGTCATGCGGAAATCCTACAATCGCGCTTTCTGCTACTGCAGGGTGCTCGTTGATGGCATCCTCTATGGGTGCAGTACCCAGATTATGCCCGGAAACGATAATCACGTCGTCTACACGGCCCGTAATCCGGTAATACCCCACTTCATCGCGTAATGCGCCGTCGCCGGTAAAATATTTCCCAGGGAATGTTGAGAAATAAGTGTCCTTATAGCGTTGGTGATCACCCCATATTGTCCTTGCAATCGCCGGCCAGGGAAACTTAATGCACAAACTGCCCGTGACCTGGTTGCCTTCAATCTCGTTGCGCTTTTCATCCATCAATACCGGCTGTATCCCTGGTAATGGCAATGAGGCATACGTTGGTTTTGTAGGTGTTATGAATGCCAATGGCGATATCATGATGCCTCCTGTCTCTGTCTGCCACCAAGTATCGACCAATGGGCATCGCTTTCCTCCTACGTGATCATTATACCAGTGCCATGCTTCTTCATTAATAGGTTCACCTACTGATCCGATAACTTTCAGTGACGACAAAGGAAAACTTTGGATGTAGTCGATATTCTCTTTGGCCAAGGCCCTGATCGCTGTCGGTGCCGTATAGAAATGCGTCACCTTATGTTTCTCAATAACTTCCCAAAACCTGCTGAAATCGGGATACGAAGGAACACCTTCAAACATCACTGTTGTCGCACCATTCAACAACGGGCCATATAAGATATACGAGTGCCCAGTTATCCAGCCGATATCTGCCGTACACCAGAAGATGTCGTTTTCTTCATAATTG
>NZ_NKJE01000044.1 GCF_002256285.1 Flavobacterium sp. BFFFF1
ACTTCGTTCTGTCCAGCCGAGAATACTCAGTTCCAAATGCCGCAACTGACGTGAAGCCGCCGGACGTTACCTGAAACCTTAACAAATCGCCGTCATGATTACGCCCAAAATTGGTATCGCAGTTTTTGCTCTTCTAACCATAATTACTTTTCCTTTCAAATTAATCTTTTACAATTCTGACATTGCTTCTTCAGTAATTCCTGGTTGGCATACTACAATATTTCCTCCTTATTTTGTGGCAGGGTTGATCGTATCATTTTTCGTCTTTATAAATTTCATTGGTTATTGCATCATTAGTAAAAGAAAAACTGATATTTCTCTAAAACTGTTTCTATTGCATCTTGTTCTGATCTTGCCAGCAATCTTTATAACAGATTTGATTGAGCCAATAGAACATAAAACTAATTTAGCACTCATTATTTCGATAGCAGCTATTTTGTTATTTATTGCCTCTCAGGTTTCATTTGGAATTATGGTTTTCAAAAAAGGCTTCAGGTAACAGCGGTTTCACGCAATTGCTACTTTCCGTGTAAAATGAACTTCTTTTTTCCATAACTTCGTTTTGTCCAGCCGAGAGTACTCAGTTCCAAATGCCGCAACTGACGTGAAGCCGCCGGACGTTAGCTGATATGCGCCCCAGCAACTTTATAAAACTGATAATATGGTTATAAAATTTTACTTAATTCTACTTTTTCTTCCATTGAACTGTTTAAGTCAAACGACTGAAAATTCAACGCAAAAAAAAGATGAATTTACTCCTTGGAATGAATTCTCGATTTCTTTGATTAAATTGATTGCGACACCAGAAAAATATGATGGAAAAAGAGTACAAGTAATAGGGTATTTAAATTTAGAATTTGAAGGTGAAGCTATTTATTTACACGAAGAAGATTTTAAAAAGTCATTATCTCACAATGCGGTTCATGTGAATTTTTCCAAAACAACTTTTAACGATAAAAATCTGAGTGATTTTAATCAAAAATATGTCATAATTGCTGGGACTTTTAGAATAAATTCTCGAGGAAATCTTGAAGGAGAAATAGAAAATATTACTCGCCTTGATTTATGGAAATTCGATAAATAAGCACATCAGCTAACAGCGGTTTCACGCAATTGCTACTTTCCGTGTAAAATGAACTTCTTTTTTCCATAACTTCGTTTTGTCCAGCCGAGAATACTCAGTTCCAAATGCCGCAACGGACGTGAAGCCGCCGGACGTTGTGCGACATTTTTGAACTCCACCTCACGATTAGAGCTAATTGAAAAACTATGGAACAATTTCGTAAACTTGATAATGTGTTAAATAAAATCCTTTTAAGTGACAAATATCTCTTTGCCTATACCACAACGGATGGTTTCACTGAGAGATTATTAGGCGCTGAACTTGTTGTCGACTATGACTTTAATTATAAACTTGAACTAAGAGCTTTCGATCATGTAAAAAAGACCAAGAATAATTCTGATACAATTATGGAAAGTGGGGTACTCCCAAAAAAAATTATGGAATATTTAGAAAATTTGCTTCACTCAAACTATTTATCTTTAAAAAGTAATTACGACTATGAAACTGTCTTTATAAGCGGTACCGGAATGCAACAATATCTTTTAAATTTAGAGAAAACCACAACCAATATCCACATTACTGATGGATTACCGGAAGAATATTTTAAAACAGACACAGAAAAATTATTGTTCAATTTTAATGCTTTCTTAAAAAAATATGTTGAAGATAAATACAATAATTGGCTAATATAAAAACGATCGCACAACAGCGGTTTCACGCAATTGCTGCTTCCCTTGTAAAATGAACTTCTTTTTTCCATAACTTCGTTTTGTCCAGCCGAGAATACTCAGTTCCAAATGCCGCAACTGACGTGAAGCCGCCGGACGTTACCTGAAACCTTAACAAATCGCCGTCATGATTACGCCCAAAATTGGTATCGCAGCTTTTGCTCTTCTAACCATAATTACTTTTCCTTTAAAATTAATCTTTTACAATTCTGACATTGCTTCTTCAGTAATTCCTGGTTGGCATACTACAATATTTCCTCCTTATTTAGTGGCAGGGATAATCGTATCATTTTTCGTCTTTATAAATTTCATTGGCTATTGCATCATTAGTAAAAGAAAAACTGATATTTCTCTAAAACTGTTTCTATTGCATCTTGTTCTGATTTTGCCAGCAATCTTTATAACAGATTTGATTGATCCAATAGAACATAAAACTAATTTAGCACTCATTATTTCGATAGCAGCTATTTTGTTATTTATTGCTTCTCAGGTTTCATTTGGAATTATGGTTTTCAAAAAAGGCTTCAGGTAACAGCGGTTTCACGCAATTGCTACTTTTCGTGTACAATGAACTTCTTTTTTCCATAACTTCGTTCTGTCCAGCCGAGAGTACTCAGTTCCAAATGCCGCAACTGACGTGAAGCCGCCGGACGTTATGCGAAACTCTGTTGCCAGCGATGAAAAAACCTACGAAATTGACAATTTTATTTTTTAGCAAAGTGATACTACTTGTGGTGTTTTTAAGCGGGATATATATTATAAATTATAAAATTATCGACTCTTATAATATCGAAATTGACGCAAACTTAAAAACTACAATTAGCGCCGATAAACTTACTGACTTTGAAATCCTCAAGTTAAAAAGTATAGCATTCCAAAAGAAAAGTGATTTCTCAAATTATAGCGATTACATATTTTTAATGTGCGCTGTCGCAATTACTCTATTTAACTTTCTAAATAGTAAAACTAACATAGAAAATAAACCGTTACAAGAAATTGAAAGTAAAGATTAGAGCATCGCATAACAGCGGTTTCACGCAATTGCTACTTTCCTTGTAAAATGAACTTCTTTTTTCCATAACTTCGTTTTGTCCAGCCGAGAATACTCAGTTCCAAATGCCGCAACTGACGTGAAGCCGCCGGACGTTAGCAGCAAGCAAAAAAAAACGCATCGATGAAAAACTGCATTCCATTTCTTTTGTTGGCAATCTTTTTAAGTTGTAGTAAAACTGCATCAAATAAAACAGTTAAAACAATTGACCACAAACAAGCTTTACCATTTTTCGAGTTTGACTACGCTGAACATTGGCGTTTAAATCCACTAAAAGAAAATGAGTTTGATGGCCAATCGATAAAAGAAAATAAAAATGAAGCTGATATACAACGTCATCGTGACTTAAGAAATATTTTCAGCGGTCATAGTCCTGAAAAACTAAATGATGATAAATTCTTTACTGTACTTTCTGAATATTACACCTTAAATAATTTAGATAAAAGTCGTGTTAATAAATTAAAAAAGATTTTAACTGACAGGCAATATGATTTATTATATACATCTGCTTGTATGCCTATGTATAGAGACGTTTTAATTTTAAAGAAAGCGGATAGCGTCATAGGAATTGTCAAAATTTGTTTTGAATGCCAACAAATTTACTTTTTGGGTAATCGAATAAATACTAAAAATTTTGGCACAAACAAGGATTATAATAATCTTTGGAAAACTCTCCATCCATGATTGCCTGCTGCTAACAGCGGTTTCACGCAATTGCTACTTTCCGTGTAAAATGAACTTCTTTTTTCCATAACTTCGTTCTGTCACGCCGAGAGTACTCAGTTCCAAATTCCGCAACTGACGTGAAGCCGCCGGACGTTATGCGATACCGAAGCGCGCCGTGTGTAAAAATTGACGAAAAATGAAACTTAAATATTAATAAAAACTAGGCCTTTAAAGTAAACTCAAATCGTTTACTCTCACATTTATATAAAACTAAATTTTATTATGGTAAATATGAAAAACCCATGGAGCCTTATTTTAGGAATTCTGTTTCTGATTGCTATTGTTTTAAGGATAATTTATTATGTATATTCTCTTGGATATGGAGAAAAAATCATTACTATAAGAGAAATATCAAATTATATCGTCTGGGCAATCATTATTTTATTTGTTATATCCCAACAGTCAAATAAAATTAAGAAAGATTAAACCGAGACTATATGTGGTAATATTTGGCATCGCATAACAGCGGTTTCACGCAATTGCTACTTTTCTTGTAAAATGTAACCGCTTTTTCCATAACTTCGTCTTGTCCACGCCGAGAATACTCAGTTCCAAATGCCGCAACTGACGTGAAGCCGCCGGACGTTACCTGCCATTTTTGAAAACCGAACGACCATGACACAAAAGATACTTTGCAATATCACTGATGATATTACCTTTATTTCCGGTGGAAACGGAGTTAATGTGAATCTAGATGATTTAAAAAATCCTGAGTATATTGACCGAATATATAGAATTCAATTCAATCAAGAACCAGATCCAAAAATCCTATCTGTTGTTGCAAAAATCATTGCCGAAAACCCACACATAACGTTACGCTTTTATGGAAATTTTCCAGAATCTAAAATTGATTGGGATATGTTACATTCTGTGGAAAGACTTCAAATTGATTTGTGGGAAACTAAAAGCTTAAAATCAATAAGTTCATTGACAAATCTTGTGTTGTTGAGTATTCATAAAAATGTAAAATCTTCTGTATCTCTTAAGATATTGGAGCCTTTACAAAACCTTGAAATACTTTTTACATCTTTATCTAAGGACGTAGATTCATTACAGCGTATAAAGAACTTGAGATTCTTATCACTACGAGAGGTAAAATCTAAAAATCTTGATTTTTTATCTTACTTGGATCGTGTACAAGAGTTATGGCTTTCACTGGGCAGCATTGATGATTTTGAAGGTGTATCAAAACTTGAAAACCTGAAAAAACTTTCTCTTCACCAAGTTAGAGGTTTAAACAATGACTCCTCCGAAAAATTATTTACAAACAACAACTGCATACAATATTTGCAACTGCAGAATTTGAAACATCTAACAAAAATTGACTTTGTTGCTAAAATGACCAATTTGAAGTATATTCATCTTGATGGAATCAGAAACCTAGTAAGCTACATCCCTATTTCACAAAACCAGGCTATTGACACTATATCTATTGCTGAAAGTAAGCCTCAAGATAAAGAACTTTCATATTTATTAAATGTAAATAATGTTCGGCTTAGTGATAGTTACTCAAAAGAAATCATAGATTTATTCACTCAGAAATTTAAAGGAAAATCTTTTTGGTATCGTGGAAATGATATTATTGGGGAAATTAAAAACTCGAACATAAGACCATTTGAGCTAACAATTTAAAACGGCAGGTAACAGCGGTTTCACGCAATTGCTGCTTCCCTTGTAAAATGAACTTCTTTTTTCCATAACTTCGTTTCGTCCAGCCGAGAATACTCAGTTCCAAATGCCGCAACTGACGTGAAGCCGCCGGACGTTATGGGCAATGGCTGAAAAAACACCGCAGATAATGACGAAATTAAATACCTTTTTGAGTTTAAAGTGGCAAATCTTGCTGTTTATTTTTTCAATTGTTTTGTTCTTGTTTAGCCTATTTTTTCTGCCAGATTTATTTTTAACTATTTCATTTTTTGTCCTACTTACTGCCTGTTTAAGCATTTTTTGTGCGGTAGTTTTTCATTTAATAAACAAGAATTGGAAAACTGCAATTGCACTAGTTATACCACCTACAATTTTATTCGCTGTGGCCTACCAATTTGGATTTTTGTTATCTTTGATAATCGACGGACGTCACGACGAATTTACCGACCAACTTGTAATTCCGAAAAATATTTCTATTTCACAACCTTTAGAAGAAATGGATTCAACGAAAATTCCTTCAGGTTTGCATTTATATAAATCATTTCAACCAGGTATGTATCGATATGTTTACGTCGATAAAAATCTGAGTGACGGAAAAATATTTTTGAAAGCGTTTGAAATCACAAAAAATCAGCCTTTATCATTTGAACGTTTAAAAACGAAAAGTCTAATTGAAATCAAGCCAAGTGATTCAGTTTTTCAATTTGAAAATGATTTTACAATTTACGAAGGCGACTGGGGATATCCTTATGCAGCTAGATTTGAGGTTTGGTATGAATCAACCAATAAAAATACGCGAAAGTTATACGAGAGAAATTTTATAATTGAGGGTTGGCAAAGATAATTGCCACTGCCCATAACAGCGGTTTCACGCAATTGCTACTACTCTTGTAAAATGTAACACCTTTTTCCATAACTTCGTTTTGTCCACGCCGAGAATACTCAGTTCCAAATGCCGCAACTGACGTGAAGCCGCCGGACGTTATGGGCAATTTTGCCGCGCCGAAACCAAAACAACGAATGAAAGTAACATCATTATTGATTTTCTATATGCTTTTTGCTTTGTCATGTAAAAGTCAAACAAAAAGTGAACGCCTGATTATGTTCGAAAATGAACTTAGTCAGGATGCCATTAAAGAATATTATGATAATCAACCTTTGCCTGATGAAAAATATATTCTAGTAAATTTTTGCTATTATAATTACTTTGAATTATTCGGGAATTCGGGTGCCGTTATCGTATATGAACTTAACGATAAAGCCAGTGAAAAACTCATCAATGAAATTAAAAATTACAAGCGTTTAGACAACGATAGACTCATTTTCCAAGATTCTAGACATGTATATAAACTTAATAATGAAAACATTGAACTTCCAGAACTTGATCATGAATTAGGCGATGTGACAACATCCAAAACTCCAAAAAATAATGACGTAGAAATTTATTTAATTAAAAAAGGTCGATTAAAAAACACGTACAATAATGAAAAACGCAATAAAACAGAGCACAGTTTTTCGTGTGGAATTTATATAATGCGAAATGAATCCAAAATCATCTATTGGTTTTTAATTTACTAAGTCCAATTAAAACTGCCCATAACAGCGGTTTCACGCAATTGCTGCTTTTCGTGTAAAATGTAACCGCTTTTTCCATAACTTCGTTCTGTCCAGCCGAGAATACTCAGCTTCGAAAGCCGCAACTGACGTGAAGCCGCCGGACGTTACAGGCCATAGCTCCGCTGCTCCTGAGGAACGATTTTCCTGAACTGAAATGTTCGGCTTGTGTTTGAGTAAATTTAACTTCTCCCCTATTTTTCACGGAGCGACTTTGTGGTTACGTTGTGTTAGTGTCGCCGGAAAATTTGTCGCTTTTGTTTACGATTCTTGTTGCCGAGAGTTCTCTGCTAGACGCAATCAGGCGCAATAGCTGTAGATATTCTTTGTCGATTTTCTTTGCGTTGAAAGTGTAACCAAAATCTGTTGCGTCGAATTGCGCCAACTTAACTTTTGAGAAATTTAAAACTAAATCAGAATTTCTTTGTAGTTACTTTGTGTGATTTTGCAACTGTGTCGCGACGGCCTGTAACAGCGGTTTCACGCAATTGCTGCTTTCCGTGTAAAATGAACTTCTTTTTTCCATAACTTCGTCTTGTCCAGCCGAGAATACTCAGTTCCAAAAGCCGCAACTGACGTGAAGCCGCCGGACGTTAGCAACAATTTTAGCATGACGAAATCTAGAATAATATCGTATATATCAGTTTGTATTCTTTTAATAAGTTGTTCTGCAAGAAAAGTAGATTTATCTTTCATGCCGAAATCTTCAAGCGAATTCTATTTCCCACAACTAAGTGCTGACTTTGTAAAAAAACAAGAAGATTGTATTTCACAAAAAAGATTTCCATGTGATTTTCCTGAACCAAACGATTCTTTGAACGACTTTGTCAATACTTGGTACTCTAAACATCTGAAAAGTTTGAAGGAACCAATAATTTATAATTCAACGCAAAACTCTACTGAAACAGTTCGGTTTACTCATTTAGGCACTTGGAGTAATCCAAGATTTTACAGAATTGAGAAAAGTCCATCAGGCCTTAGAGGTTATTATGGGAAAACAAATGGACTTGGTGGCTACGATGCTGGAAAAAGAATTGAGTACAAGGAAAAAATTTTACCTGACGAAAATTGGAATCAAATTTTAAACCAAATTAAAATTGCAAATTTTTGGAACATTCAAACTCAAGATCCAAATATGATATTGGATGGCGAAGAATGGATTTTGGAAATTTTAATTGATGGAAGATATCATGTTGTAAGCAGAAATAGCCCAGGAAATTACGGCGGAGAAGAATACGCAAAATTGTGCAATCTGGTGATGACCTTAGTGAAAAAATAAAAACTGTTGCTAACAGCGGTTTCACGCAATTGCTGCTTTTCGTGTAAAATGAACCATCTTTTTCCATAACTTCGTTTTGTCTAGCCGAGAGTACTCAGTTCCAAAAGCCGCAACTAACGTGAAGCCGCCGGACGTTAGCTGCCATTTCAAAATCCGCGTCATGAAAAAACATCCTTCCTTATTGATTATAATGTTATTTTTCTGCATTCAAGCTTTTGGTCAGTCGAAATCAAAAGTTGAAATAGTTTGCGAATCAGAAATAATATTTGATTCCATAAAAGTGGAAAATAAATTTTATCGGTATAAAATTGCTGATAAGTACTTTGTAACATATAAAAATAAAAGAGGATTAGCTGACGTCATTTTACCGGAATTCAATAGAAAATCTGATTCTATAACATTGAATAAGGTTATGTCAAAAATCAGTAAGCTTCATAAGTTACAATTTCTTACAGTAGCTCAGGATTGCAAAACATTACTGTTATATAGTCGCTTAAATGGTCGCAGGTCAACACCTGAAGAAGATGCAATAATGGAGGAAAAATTTATAGGGATTTTTGATCTTCTTACAAATAAAAAAGTCCGTATTCCATAAGAAACGGCAGCTAACAGCGGTTTCACGCAATTGCTACTTTTCTTGTAAAATGTAACCACTTTTTCCATAACTTCGTTTTGTCCACGCCGAGAATACTCAGTTCCAAATGCCGCAACTGACGTGAAGCCGCCGGACGTTATGCGACAGCTTGCCGCCGACGTGAAAAATCCTCGTAATAGAATACATCATTATGCGAATCTTAATTAATAAATCTAGTTTTTTCTTTATAAGTCTAATCTTACTTGCTTGTTCCTCAAAAAAATTTCGTGATGACAAAAAACTGATATTTCTTAATTTTGGATCACCATATGAAAATGTAAAAGTTTCATCGCTTTCAATTAATGATTCTATTTATTTCAGTGATAAAAATTTGGTTACGGGCATATTTGGAGTCGATAGTGATTTTTCTATTCAATTAAAAACTGACACAGTTTCAATTAAAGGAACTTTCGTTAATACACTTGATCCAGACTTAGGTGAAAATTTTATTAAGGAAATAAAAATAGATACTGTTTTGTATAAAAGAAATGGCAATCTTATATCAATTGGCATTGGTTTTGACAAATATGGCGTGAATCAAAGAAAGATGCGTCGAAAAAAAGTAAAAGTTGATTGACCTAATAAGCCGTCGCATAACAGCGGTTTCACGCAATTGCTACTTACCGTGTACAATGAACTTCTTTTTTCCATAACTTCGTTCTGTCCCGCCGAGAATACTCAGTTCCAAAAGCCGCAACTGACGTGAAGCCGCCGGACGTTAGGCGATATTTTACTGACGAAACTTCATATCAACTGCTAAAATAAACTATATGTACAAATGGTATTGTGACGACAGCGCATTAAAAAAAAATCATGGTGATGAAAAAAGACCGGTTTTTCTTTACGGTGGCATTTTGATTTCAAGAGAAGATGAAATCGCGCTAAGTAATATTATGAAAAAAATCAAAAGTGAATATACCGGTGAACACATGCCGTTCAAATATAACATTAAAGACGTTGAAGAAGTATATCAGAGATTTGATAAGCAGGCTGAATTTGAAAACTTAAAAAAGGATTCAGTTGCATGGCGAAAAAGAATAATTGAAGAATCGCTGAAATTTGATTACAAGATTTTCATCTCAGTTATTGAAAATTTCCAAGCTGATAAAAAAGACCAAAAAGAAATTAAACAAAATTTGTCATCCTTCATGTTTTCAAATGCTCTAATGCGAGTTGGACTTTACGCTGATGAAAAATCATTAGATTATATACAGGTAATTTTGGATTGGCCAGAAGGAAATGATTCGAAGCCCTTTGATAAAGAATATTTCTATGCTTATAATAAAGGAATTAATAGTAATAGTCAGGAATATTACTGTGGCTCTTTAAATCAATTGAATTTTGATCAAACTCTTTATTATGCCCGTTGCCACCATTCCAATCTTTTACAACTTGCTGATATTATTATGGGAGCTACAAGAGATTGGATGGAAACTGAACTTCAAAACAGAGAGTATTCAATTGGAAAAGAGTTAACTCAGTCATTTTTTTCGAAATTTTATGGTTATCCAGGAAAAATACTAGGACGGGGAATAAATGTCTCCTCGAAAAATGCTAGCTTTAAAAAATTCCTTCTTGGAGCTATTCACAAAAACATCGCCTAACAGCGGTTTCACGCAATTGCTACTTTCCTTGTAAAATGAACTTCTTTTTTCCATAACTTCGTTCAGTCCAGCCGAGAGTACTCAGTTCCAAATGCCGCAACTGACGTGAAGCCGCCGGACGTTACACGACATGCACCCAAAACTGAAAAACTTATGATAAAATCAAGATTTCGAATACTGTTCTGGATAAGATTATTTCTTAAAAAATTATTTTTTGTATTGCAAATCTTTCCGCTTTCAACGTTCGCCTTTCAGAAACCCTTAAATCTAAAATTAATTGCTACTGTAATTGCAATATCCTTATTAGCATATTTATCTTTAGACTTGCTCTAAATCTTCTCGTTGACAATCTCAATACAAACTTAAACTCGCAAAAAACTTGTTTTTGTCACACTTCTATCAATTAAAAAAATAGCATAGCGTAGTACTCGTGGAAATATTTCTAATGGTTTCTACGCTTCTGTTCAAAGTTTGAAATGGAAAATTCTTGTCAATCTCGTCTGAATTCTTGGAAAATTATAACAAGATATACATACCATTTAAAAAACAAAGTCGAAAACCTGCACGCCGTGTAACAGCGGTTTCACGCAATTGCTGCTTCCTTTGTAAAATGAACGACCTTTTTCCATAACTTCGTTTTGTCCATGCCGAGAGTACTCAGTTCCAAATGCCGCAACTGACGTGAAGCCGCCGGACGTTAACTGCAATCGCCTAATGAACGAACAATGAAGTACCTAATTTTAATTGCCATTTTATTTGTATACAGCCGCAAAGGAGTAAATAAATCTTCAGAAAATTTCTCAGCATTTAACTCTAGATTTCATTCAGATTCAATTTTTCAAATGCAGCGAATTAAGTTTCCGATAGAAGGCGAACTTAAAACCAAGGTTAAATTAGAGAAATGGAGTGCTAGTAACTGGAAATTACTTAAAAAGGCTGTCGGAAAACCACTCTTCGCTCAATTCAAACAAGATGTTACAGCAAGCGATTCATTAGTGATTGAAAAAATATCTTATCAGGAAATTGGATTTGAAAGTGAAATTAGATTCAAACTCATAAACGGCAAATGGTATCTGATTTTTCGACGTTTCACTGATATCCATTAATACAATTGCGACAGCAGTTAACAGCGGTTTCACGCAATTGCTACTTTCCTTGTAAAATGTAATTACTTTTTCCATAACTTCGTTCTGTCCAGCCGAGAATACTCAGCTTCGAAAGCCGCAACTGACGTGAAGCCGCCGGACGTTAGCAGCAATTCGCTCGCCGAACTCAACGAAACGACCAATATCATGAGAAATTTGATTAGACTTTTTGCGCTACTGACATTTGTTATTTGCTTTTGTCCATTTTTTCAAACCTGTTCAGATTCACAAATTCTAAGGAAACAGCCGGAAGGGATTGTTGATTCAACATCTAGCCCAGAAGTTTTAAAACGAATAAATGATTCTCTGAAAATTGCAAATCAAATGAATCGAAAGTTAGAATTAGAAAACGGGAGAAAAGACTCTACTTTAAATGCTTATCAAATTGGCTTCACAGGTTTCAAAGAATTTGAGTTCAGATATTTTAAAGATTCCTTCTTTTATGTTTCTCTGTCTTTTGCATTTATAATATTTCTATCATTAGGAATATTATATTTAGCATTCAAAGAGAATTATCGCTTCATCTTTAGAATTTCTGTATTTAATCTAATCCTACTCTTTTCTTCAATATTAATAATCATAATAGGAGACTTCATTGACGATTTTAATCAAATAAGATATGGGTATTATCTTTTAGCTTTAAACATTTTTGCATTAATTCTTGTATCAAGAAAATTAGTAAAAACATGAACTGCTGCTAACAGCGGTTTCACGCAATTGCTACTTTCCGTGTAAAACGAACTTCTTTTTTCCATAACTTCGTTCTGTCCAGCCGAGAGTACTCAGTTCCAAATGCCGCAACTGACGTGAAGCCGC
>NZ_NKJE01000045.1 GCF_002256285.1 Flavobacterium sp. BFFFF1
CACTCTCGTTCTCCCCAACTTCCGATCTCCCAAACTTCCAATCTTACGAACTTTCAATTATCTTTGCGTCACACGAAAAAGAAACATGCAGCACCATATCAGCCAACTCAACGAAGCCCAGCAGCAGCCGGTACTCCACAAAGACGGCCCCATGATCATCATTGCCGGCGCCGGATCAGGGAAAACACGCGTTCTAACCATCCGCATCGCCTACCTGATGAGCCTGGGCGTCGATGCCTTCAACATCCTCGCTCTCACCTTTACAAACAAGGCCGCACGCGAAATGAAGAAAAGGATTTCCGATATCGTCGGATCCACCGAAGCCAAGAACCTCTGGATGGGGACATTCCACTCCGTATTCGCCAGGATCCTGCGCGCAGAGGCAGACAAGCTCGGCTATCCGTCAAATTTCACGATTTATGACACCCAGGATTCCGTCCGGCTGATCTCCGCAATCATCAAGGAAATGCAGCTCGACAAGGATATTTATAAGCCAAAGCAGGTATTCGGCAGGATCTCTTCGTATAAGAACAGCCTGATCACCGTCAAAGCCTATTTCAACGATCCCGAACTACAGGAAGCCGATGCGATGTCGAAAAAACCGCGCATCGGGGAAATTTACCAGAACTATGTCGACCGTTGCTTCAAAGCCGGCGCGATGGACTTCGACGACCTGTTGCTGAAGACCAACGAACTGCTGTCGCGCTTCCCCGATGTGCTGTCAAAATACCAAAACCGGTTCCGCTACATCCTCGTCGATGAGTACCAGGATACGAACCACTCCCAATACCTGATTGTCCGCGCACTTTCAGACCGTTTCCAGAACATCTGCGTCGTAGGCGACGATGCACAGAGCATCTATGCATTCCGCGGTGCAAACATCAACAACATCCTGAACTTCCAGAAAGATTATGAAGGCGTAAAGACCTACCGCCTCGAGCAAAACTACCGTTCCACGAAGAATATCGTCGAAGCGGCAAATTCGATTATCGACAAGAACAAGGTGAAGCTCGATAAGATCGTATGGACCGCAAACGACGACGGCCCGCGCATCAAGGTGCACCGCAGCATGACCGATGGCGAAGAAGGACGTTTCGTGGCCAGCACCATCTTCGAGCAGAAGATGCAAAACCAATTGAACAATGGCCACTTCGCAATCCTATACCGCACAAACGCCCAGTCCCGCGCCATGGAAGACGCCCTGCGCAAACGTGACATCCCGTACCGCATCTATGGCGGACTGTCATTCTACCAACGCAAGGAAATCAAGGACGTATTGTGCTACCTGCGCCTCGTCCTGAACCCGAAAGACGAAGAAGCGCTCGTACGCGTGATCAATTATCCGGCACGCGCGATCGGCAACACCACCATAGAAAAGATTACAATTGCCGCAAACCACTACAAACGCTCCATGTTTGAAGTGATGCAGAACATCGACAAGATCGACCTGAAACTCAACGCCGGTACCAAGAACAAGATCGCCGATTTCGTAACCATGATCCGAAGCTTCCAGGTGTTGAACGAAACCCACGACGCATTCTTCATGGCCGACCACATCACGAAGAAAACCGGTCTGGTACAGGAGCTAAAGAAAGACGCAACACCCGAAGGCATCGCGCGCATCGAGAACATCGAAGAGCTGCTCAACGGGATCAAGGATTTCATCGAAGGCCAAAAGGAGATTGACGGCGCCCGCGGGGCATTATCCGAGTTCATGGAGGACGTCGCACTCGCTACGGACCTCGACAACGACACCGGCGATGACGACCGTGTGGCCCTGATGACCATCCACCTCGCCAAAGGCCTCGAATTCCCGTATGTCTTCGTTGTCGGGATGGAAGAAGACCTGTTCCCGAGCGCGATGAGCATGAGCACCCGCAGCGAACTCGAGGAAGAACGCCGATTGTTCTATGTCGCGCTGACCCGCGCCGAACACCAGGCCTACCTGACCTATGCACAGTCGCGTTACCGTTGGGGAAAACTCACCGACAGCGAACCCTCGCGGTTCATTGAGGAAATCAACGGCGAATACCTCGAATACCTGACCCCCGAAGAGAACAACTACCGCTACCGCCCGATGATTGATGCCGATATCTTCGGCGATGTCGACAAGTCGAAGCTGCGCCAAAACAAACCCGTACACAGCACACCGCCCAAATACATCACCGACAACGAACCGCGGCCCGACAGCCCAATCCGGCGCCTGAAACCCGTGAGTACGCAGAGGGCGGCCGGTATCCCAGACTCAAACCTCGCAGTCGGCAATACCGTCATGCACGAACGTTTCGGCAAAGGCGAAGTCGTCAGCATCGAAGGCGCCGGCGCAGATAAGAAAGCCGAAATCCGTTTTGACGTCGGCGGCATCAAGAAATTATTGCTGCGCTTCGCAAAACTAGACGTCATTAATTAACAATTAACAATTAACAATTAATAACACTAATCTTGTTACCTAATGGTCCTGCGTTTTCCAACCCGCCACTATTAAATATAAATTATTAATTATTAATTATCAATTCCTAATTCTCATGGCCCAATTCATAAAAATATACAACGACAAGCCCAACGAAGCCGCGATCATGAAAGTAGTCAATGTACTGCGCGACGGCGGACTCGTCATTTACCCGACAGATACCGTTTATGGACTTGGCTGCGACATTACGAACAGCCGCGCACTCGAGCGCATTGCCAAGATCAAAGGAATCAAGCTCGAAAAGGCCAATTTCTCGTTCGTATGCTACGACCTGAGCAACCTATCGGATTATGTACGGCAAATTGATACCGCCACGTTCAAATTATTGAAGCGCGCGCTTCCGGGACCTTACACCTTTATCCTGCCCGGCAACAACAACCTCCCAAAAGAGTTTAAGAAGAAGACCACCGTGGGCATCCGTGTCCCGGACAATAACATTGCGCGTTGTCTCGTGGAAAAATTAGGCAATCCAATAGTGTCCACGTCGATCCATGACGACGATGAGGTACTGGAATATTCCACCGATCCTGAACTGATCTTTGAGAAGTGGCAAAACCTCGTCGATATCGTAATTGATGGCGGCTATGGCGACAACCACGCGTCCACGATCATTGATCTGTCAGGTTTTGAGCCCGTAGTCGTAAGGGAAGGGAAGGGGAGCCTCGATATCCTGTAGTTACTGCGCGGCCTGCATGTCGTCATACACCGCTTTCGAGATATCACCAATCAAATCTGACAATACTTTGTTGTCTTTTCCTTTGGTCATGACCGTCAACAGGTACGATTTCCCATCAAGGTACACGATACCCGACTCATGCAGCTGCAATTCATCAGGATTGCCGGCTTCACCAAACTTATGAACCACTTTAGTCCCGGCAGGAAGTCCTTTCATGATGCCATCCTTGAATTCACATTCGCTGAGCAGCTCTGCAGCAAACTCCGAATTATCAATGTTTAGATATCCGGCGTTGTAGATTGAGCGTATAAACAATGAATATTGAGAAGAAGTAAAAAAGTAATGGGCCGCGTAGATATTCGGTACCTCCAGGCCAAGGTCAGCAAATAACTTTTGCAGGATTTCAGGCTTCATATACGTTTCAAGCAACGCGGTTGCATTGTTATCAGAATAGCGGATCATGTATTCCAGCAATTGCCTTATGGTATAGGTTTGCCCCAATACAATAGATTTTGCGGCATACGCGACTTTTTTATTTACGTCGTACACCTTCGAGTAAGCCACGCGCTTATTCAGGAACCCGGGATTGTCCTCATCCATCTTCAGGATGGCAATCATCACCGGCACTTTAAATAACGATCCCGGCTCAAACTGTTCGCCTTCATTGACATTGATCCAATCCGTTCCTGACCGCAGATACATCGAAGCACCCGTAACACCTTTATCTCTTTTGTAGGCTTCAATGATCCCATTTACTTTTGATTTGGTCGCCATCAGGTTCTCCGACTCGCATTCACCATCCACAAACATCAACGGCCGCACATAACGGTATCCGGCAAGCCGTTTCACATTGAAATTGCAGGCGACAGATGCGGTGTTATTGCTATTGACGGTATCCTTGCTCTTATCACCGGTAAAAAAGTGGGCGGTCGCAAGCGCGAGACAGACAGCCAAAAGTGCAATCAATCCCACATGCCATATCGAATATCTTTTTGTAGAGGAAAAAGTCATTTATAGTGATAATAATTGTTGGAGCGCGAATTTAAATAACAATTTCGATTAAATGTGTTAAAAAAAACCCACATCATTGTTAAATTTAATAACAGGCTCGGCTGCAATTACCCTAATAAAAAAATCCCCGGGGTTCGCCCGGGGATTTATCAAAAAGAGATCGCAATTACTTTTGTCCCTTCATTTCTTTTTCAATCATTTCATAAAACTGGTCGATTTTTGGCAGGACGATAATCCTCGTTCTCCTGTTCACCGCCCTGTTTTCTGCATTATTGTTATCCACTAACGGAATATATTCGCTTCGTCCCGCCGCAATCAGCTGTGCAGGATTTACTTTAAGGTCTTTGGTAAGCACCCTGACGATCGACGTCGCACGTTTCACACTTAAATCCCAGTTGTCAAGCAACGTGCCATTGCTGATAAAAGGTACGTTATCCGTATGGCCTTCCACCATGCATTCGAAGTCCGGTTTGCTGTTGATCACCTTCGCTACCTTGCCAAGGATTTCTTTCGCCCGGTCGCTCACAACGTAGCTGCCGCTTTTAAACAGCAATTTATCGGCGATGGAGATGAAGACAACGCCTTTCTCGACATTCACTTCAATATCCGGGTCAGAGATGCCCACTTCACGTTTCAGGCTGGTAACCAGCGCCAGTGTCACACTGTCTTTCTTCGTCAGCGCATCCTGCATCCGCGTAATCTTAAGGTCTTTCTCCTTAATCGTTTCAAGTGCTTTCTCGATGTTCTGTGCCCCCTGCGTAGTCAGGGTAGTCATGTTGCCCATATTGTTGATCAGGTCGGTGTTGTTCTTTTTTAGGAACTCCATCTGCGCTGCCATGGCCTCTTTCTCAGTCAGGCACAGGTTTAGCTTAACAGTCGTTGAGTTAAGTAAATCCTGGATTTCCTTATTCTTGGCTTCCAAAGCCGCGATTTTCTTCTTCGTGCCGCAAGAGGTAACGGTCAGCATGCCAATTACCGAAAGCGCTAAAATGATTTTTCTCATAATAAGTGTGTTTTAGTTTTTCAACGTACAAAATTAAGCCTTTTAATTGCAAATGTTAAAATTCCGAACCCTAAACTATTGTTAAAACAGTTTTAAGAACGTCTTTTTACCCTGCACGTAATAAGCCACAACGATACTTTTTATTTTGTAGTATTCTTTGGACTGAAAAGATGCCCTTTTCCGGTAAGCGCTCGAAAAAAGGCGATAGAAAGCGCCATGCGCCTGCAATATGGCGAAGAAGTGTTTCCATTTTCCTTTAGCGACAAACTGCATCCCGGCCAACCCATCAAGTACCATCCGTTGGAGCAGGATCAGATAAAGTTTGTCTTTGGGAAGATTCTTGGTAAGCATCAACAGCGAGTTTCGGAAATTCAGGTACGTTTTCCGCGGATTGCCCTGCTGCAGTGTCGCGCCGCCCACGTGGTACACCACCGACTGCGGAATGTACTTAATCCTGACATTGTGGTTAAACGCCCGCCAGCACAGGTCAATCTCTTCCTGGTGCGCAAAAAAGCTGTCGTCAAATCCGTTAAGCATCCTGTAAATATCCCTCCGGATAAAGAAACAAGCCCCCGATGCCCAGAAAATCTCGATCGCGTCGTCGTATTGTCCTTCATCTTGTTCCACCGTATCAAAGACACGCCCCCTGCAAAACGGATAACCAAATTGATCGATAAAGCCACCGCCGGCACCGGCATATTCAAACAGCGCCTTATTTTTAAAATCGAGGATCTTCGGCTGTATGATCGCCGTATCGGGCTCATTTGCAAAAGTATCCGCAATCGGGTCCAACCAGTTTTCAGTCACTTCAATATCGGAATTCACCAATGCGTAAATTTCTTCATCCACAAACTGCAATGCCGTGTTGTATCCCTTCGCAAAGCCAAAATTCCCGGCATTCCGGATAATTTTCACTGAAGGAAATTCCCGCGCGACAAATGCAATGGAGTCATCGGTAGAAGCATTGTCAGCCACATACACGACAGCGTCAGGAGAATTGCGGACAACACCGGGCAGGAATTGCTCCAGCAGCTGCCGGCCGTTCCAGTTCAGGATAACGACGGCGATCTTCATATCAACGATAGATTTACCCCGAATGCAGGCAGTTCAGGAAGGAAGACATAACATTGGTTCTCAAAATCCATTCGGCAAAAATAGTGATTATGCCCATTCGTTACCACAAGATATTCAGCACCCATTGTCAGGTTATACCGCGCAATCTGGTCAAACGTGGTTTGCGTGATTTTCACTTCGGGTGCCTTACATTCTACCAGGATCCTAATGGAACCATCGGGATTAAATACTACCGCGTCGTACCGTTTCGTTAAGTCGTTTACCTTGAGCAGCTTTTCCACATTGACATGCGAGATCGGGTACTTTTTATCCAGCAATAAGAACTGTACAACATGTTGGCGGACCCATTCCTCAGGCGTCAGGATCACAAATTTTTTACGGATGGGGTCGAAGATGGCGACTTTATTTTCGCTATTTTTGAACCGAAACGCATAAGGCGGAAAATTGAGTGGCTGCATGCTGCAAAGGTAATGAGAAATACATTTGCGTGCACCCTGAACCTGGCACCACATAAATGATACGATGGACGAAGTAGTAAAAATTGTAAATGATATCAAAGGCGGAAACATCAAACCCATCTATTTCCTGATGGGCGAGGAGCCCTATTATATTGATAAACTGTCAGATTACATCGAGCAAAATGTACTCTCGGAAGACGAAAAAGGATTTAACCAAACCGTACTGTACGGCCGTGATGTCACTATGGAAGACATTATAGGTACGGCAAAACGCTACCCGATGATGGCCGAACGGCAGGTGGTCATCGTCAAAGAAGCGCAGGACCTGACCAAAACCATCGACAAGCTGGAGAGCTATGCCGATAACCCGATGCCATCCACGGTGCTCGTGTTTTGTTACAAATACAAAACGTTGGACAAACGAAAAAAAGTGACAAAACTGTTGGACAAGCACGGACTCGTTTATGAAAGCAAGAAGTTGTATGAGAACCAGGTAGGGCAGTGGATCAGCCGTGTGCTGCAAGGCAAAGGATATGCCATCGAACCCAAAGCGAACGCGATGCTGGTCGAATTCCTGGGCACCGACCTGAGTAAAATCAACAACGAACTCGAGAAACTCCAGATCATTTTGCCCAAAGGCACGACAATCAACGCAAAACACATCGAAGACAATATCGGCTTCAGCAAAGATTACAATGTATTTGAACTCCGCAAGGCCATTGGCGACAAGAACCAGCTAAAGGCCTACCAGATTGCACATTACTTCGCCGAAAATCCGAAAGACAACCCGATGGTCGTCACCACCGCACAGGTTTTCAGCTTCTTTGTAAGCCTGTTGCAGTACCACGGATTGAAGGATAAAAATCCAAAGAATGTAGCGTCAGTACTCAAGGTGAATCCCTACTTCCTGAAAGATTACGATGTCGCGCTACGGAATTACCCAATGAAAAAGGTAAGTGCCGTTGTCGCCACATTGCGTCAGATCGATGTGAAAAGTAAAGGTGTCGGTGCCAACGCGCTTTCCAATGGTGACCTGCTCCGCGAAATGCTCGTGCACATTTTTAACTGAGAAACCTTTTTTTATAAAACGTTTCTGTCTGAAATGATTTAAATTTGCGCCCTTAAACAACAACACAATGAACAACACGATCACCCACACCGATTTTAATTTCCCGGGACAAAAAGCCGTTTATCATGGCAAAGTCCGCGACGTCTATAACATCAACGACGAACTGCTCGTCATGGTAGCCACAGACAGGCTTTCCGCATTTGACGTGGTACTACCAAAAGGCATTCCGTTTAAAGGACAGATGCTGAATCAGATCGCGACGCGTTTTATGGAGCTCACACAGGACATTGTCCCAAACTGGCTTATCGCCACGCCGGATCCTAATGTTGCCATTGGCCATTTGTGTGCCCCTTTTAAAGTAGAGATGGTGATCAGGGGATATTTGTCAGGACACGCGGCCAGGGAATATCACGCAGGCAAAAGGACGCTTTGTGGTGTCGCACTTCCTGACGGCATGAAAGAAAATGATAAGTTCCCGCAGCCCATCATCACACCCACTACCAAAGCAGACAATGGCGAACACGACGAGGACATTTCCAGAGAAGCCATCCTGTCACGTGGCATTGTTTCGGAAGAAGATTATCTCGTATTAGAACATTACACACAGGCACTTTTCCAGCGGGGCGCGCACATCGCGGCTGGACGAGGACTAATCCTCGTAGACACCAAATATGAGTTTGGGAAAACCAAGGATGGGAAGATTGTCCTAATCGACGAAATCCATACACCGGATTCCTCAAGATATTTTTATGCAGAAGGATACCAGCAAAGGCAGGACAGCGGCGAAGACCAGAAGCAATTGTCTAAGGAATTCGTTCGCCAATGGCTGATCGCCAACGGTTTCCAGGGAAAAGAAGGGCAGCAAATCCCAGAAATGACAGCCGAGTACATCAACAGCGTCTCCGAGCGTTACATTGAATTGTATGAAAACATACTCGGAGAGCCGTTCGTCAAAGCCAATATACATGACATCGCAGAACGGATAGAAAAAAATGTCTCTGATTTTCTAAAGAAATAATTTTATTCTAAAAGTACGCTCAAAACCGCTCTATCAGGCGGTTTTCGGCGTTTATGAATTATACAGATTATAAATATAAATGTTAAAATTTCATTTTTTTTGTATTGGTTTGTAACATATTAATACCGATAGCGTCTATTCAGGTAATCAAGATTAAATCATCAATCATCACCCAAAGCATCACCGACACGTTCGGCGCGGAGGACAAAATCAATCATCATGAAAAAATCAATCACAACGCTTGCCGTAGTGTTTTGCACTACAATCCACGCAGCCTTCGCTGCAGACCTTTCAAACGCTGATGCAAAATTCGTTTCGTCAGCTGATCCGAGCCTAATCAATTCGGAATTAGGGAATCTTAAGAAATACAACAGGACAATCGACGACGTCATCGCTTCCGACCTCAAAATCACTGAGGCACGGGTATCTCCTAAGAAATCAACACCATCCACAAAAAAGAAAGCCAGGAAAAACCCTGTAAGCCTTAAAAAACAGCTTGTAAATTAAGCTGCATCTTTTTAGTACACTACAATCATTCAATCATACACTTTAATCATTATCATCATGAAAAAATCGATCATTTATTTAGGAATCGCTGTATTGTCATTGACAAATGTGGCTATCGCAGCAGAAAACACTGTTGTAAAACCAAAGCCGGAATTGGCAGGATATACAGGATCGCCGTTATGCCTGGCTATTGCAAAAGGCGACATAGAAGTCGTAAAGAAATTTATAGAATATGGCGCGAGTGTCAATGAAACCTCAAACGGAATGACACCGTTAATGTTTGCCGCACGTTACAATCAGGTCGCCATTATGAAGCTATTGGTAGAAAATGGCGCGGACGTGAAAGCAAAAGACGCTAAAGGTTTCACAGCCATGAAACACGCAGAGAATTCAAAAGCCACTGAAGCCATTGAATACCTTAAAGGGATTGCGAAAAAATAAAGGGTTTATTATTTTGTTTAGTTAGAAAAAGCACCATCAAGAGCGAACAGGTATGGTGCTTTTTCGTTTCTATAAGTGACTAAAAGTACGAAAATGTATTCTCATTTTCGATTTGGAGCAACGACTCGTAAATCAGTCGGATTACATTTTCAACATCTTCACGGTGAACCATTTCAACGGTTGTGTGCATGTATCTCAAAGGCAACGAAATTAACGCCGACGCAACACCCCCATTACTGTATGCAAAAGCGTCTGTATCTGTTCCGGTGACGCGTGAAGACGCAAGCCTTTGAAACGGAATGCTGTTTTTCTCGGCAGCCTCGATAATAAGGTCGCGCAGGTTGTTTTGAACCGCAGGGGCATAAGTAATCACAGGACCTTTACCGATTTTGGTTTCACCCTCGATTTTCTTGTTGATCATCGGGGTGGTGGTGTCGTGGCAAACGTCAGTCACGATTGCAACATTAGGTTTGATGGTATTGGTAATCATTTCGGCACCGCGCAAACCCACTTCCTCCTGCACAGAGTTCGTGATATACAGTCCAAATGGCAGGATTCTCTTATTATCATGCAGCATTCGTGCCACTTCGGCAATCATAAACCCGCCCATGCGGTTGTCGATGGCACGGCAGACGAACTTGTCCCCGTTCAACACCATGAATTCATCCGGATACGTAATCACGCAGCCGACATGGACGCCCATCTTTTCAACTTCCTCCTTTTTGTCACATCCAATATCAATGAATAAATTGTCAATTTTTGGATGCTCTTCTTTATCGCGGTTCCGGGTATGGATCGCCGGCCAGCCAAAAATCCCTTTTACGATTCCGTTTTTGGTATGGATGTTCACGCGTTTTGAGGGTGCAATCTGGTGGTCGGATCCGCCGTTCCGGATGACATAAATCAGCCCGTCATCGGTGATATAATTTACGTACCACGAAATTTCGTCAGCATGCCCTTCGATGACCACCTTATATTTGGCATCGGGATTGATTACCCCAACAGCAGTCCCGTACGTATCCGTAATGAATGTATCTACATAAGGTCGAAGGTAATCCATCCACAGTTTTTGTCCGGCAGCTTCATAACCCGTAGGAGAAGCATTGTTGAGGTATTTTTCAAGAAAATCCAGAGAACTTTTATTCAGTATTGTTTCGTTGGCCATAAAAAATATTTTTTGCTAAAATATAAATTTGATATTAGAGTTTAATACGTATTAATGTATAATTTTGGAAATAAAATTGCCACATATGAAAGTACTCAGGTTCCTTGTGATTGCACTTTTCATGACAGCGGTTGCTGCTGCACAGGAGGAAAAACCGGATAAGCGCGACGACTATCTGAACGAACCCGACACCATTACATTGCCCACTGTGGGATTGGAGGAGGTGGTCATCGACATGACTAAATATAAGGAAGACGCAGAGAGCCGCAAACAGTTTGCCATCCTCCAGCGCCGCGTATATAAAGTATATCCCTATGCAAAGTCGACTGCCGCAAACCTTACCGCATTGAATGCAGGCATGGCGAAGCTGAAATCCAATCGTGATAAAAAGAAATATTTTAAGATTGTCGAGGACTATCTGGACAACCAGTTCAAGCCCCAGTTGAAGAAATTATCACGTAAAGACGGTCAGATCCTGGTGAAGCTAATTTTCCGGCAGACAGGAAGTAGTACCTTTGACCTTATTAAGGAATATAAAAGTGGCTGGAAGGCGTTTTGGTCAAACAGTACCGCGAAGTTATTCGACATCAATCTGAAGACCAAGTATGAACCTATGGTCGTCAATGAGGATTATCTGATAGAGACGATATTGGTCCGCGCCTTCAAGAGCGGTAGGTTGTCGCGTCAGGATGCTCCTTTTGCCATTGATTACCAGAAAATCTCTGACTATTGGGTGAATAAACTGGGAAAGAAATCCCCAGGCCAGGACTAGCATTTTTCTAATAGCGTTTCCGCATTTCCTTAGCTCTCGCACGGCAACGCGGTCGGGCTCTTCGCTATAATCTTTTGCCTTCGCTGCGCTGCGGTGAAAGGATTTCCGCTGCGATCCCTCACGCAGTTTGAGCCCATTGGTAAGTTGGTAAAGATCTTAAGCCTGCTCATCCTCTCGAACTTCTGATCTTCCGATCTTCCGAACATCACGATCTTCTGAACTTCACGAACTTTCCGAACATTTCTGATGTCCAGCGTTTTAGGATGTGATGTTAAATTTTCTTCAAAAAAAGGTTGTGAAAAGTTTGCGAAACTGAAAAAGGGGGTTACTTTTGCACCCGCATTGACAAAGACGTTCTGCTAGTTTACTGTAAGGTTGTGTTTAAAAAAAGTTTGTAAAAATTCATTTAAATATTTGCCTGAAAGGAAATAAGTTTTACCTTTGCCGTCCCGATAAGGGGAAAGGAAAGTTCATATAGATATTGGTGTTTTGGGATTTG
>NZ_NKJE01000046.1 GCF_002256285.1 Flavobacterium sp. BFFFF1
TTAACTGCCGTAGGATCGTTGATGTCGAAGTTCGTGCCAACAAACGATAAAGTAACCGACTGGTTCTGGCAGATCGTATAAGGCGTGTTCTCAAAGCTAACCGCGTAGTTATTTACCGCCTCGGTAATCTCGAACTGTTTTGTGGTTGTACAACCTGCGTTGTTAACTGTTACAGAATACATTCCGTAATCGTAATCGGGACTCGAAAGATTGATAACCAATGATTGCCCTGCCTGGCCAATTATCTCGTTTGCACCAAAGAACCATTGATAAGAAACCGCCGCAGGATTAAAACTTCCAGCGACAGCATCCACTGTAATCGTAGTGGTTGCAAGCGGACATATTTCCATATCGCCAGAAACATTAAAGTCAGGAGTACGATTAATTGTAATCGAAGCCGTTTTAGTGTCTCCACAATCACCAGCAACAGTGTTTGTAATTGTGTAAACTCCATCCTCATTTCCATTAAGTGTAATCACACCGGTAGCAGCGTTAATTGTCAACCCACCTGTAGCAGTAAATACACCAGCATCAACTACCGAGCTAGGAGTGATTGTCTCCACATCGCTGCAGTATTGTGTAGGGCTATATGCAAACGAAGCATCTGCCTTTGGCGTCACCACTAAATTAACCGGAACAACCGAATAACAAGTAGCAAGCGCAGTACTTTCGACCCTGATATAAATTGTCTGTAAATAAGGAACAGTATTAGGGAACAGTACGGTAGTATCAATCGTATTTGCAGCATCAGCATTTGCTTCTCCCTCATCCACATAATAAGTGACTACATAATCAGCAGAATTCAATGATCCTAAAACCTGAGGTGTCAGTGTGGTCAGGTCAAACTCCGCGAGACCATCATTCGGCGCCACATCACAAACCTCATAATCATCCGGAGGAGTTGTTAAAATCACCGGCCCTAAAACTACCACTATGTCGTCTTCAACAGGATTCAATCCGCAGGATCCTTTAACGGTATAAGTTCCTGATTGTGTAACTGTTATCGTGGCCGAAGTAACAATTACGCCATCCTGATCAACGATTGGCGTTGTCGATCCGTTTAAGAACCATTGGAATGTACTCGGAACATTATCAAGATCCTGTATTCCCGCTAAAGCATTTAATTCTACACTTTCAGCGCAAAGCGATTTATCCGGACCTAAATCAACATCACAACAAACTGTCTCTCCGGCATCTGCATCCCCAAAGTTAGTTTGCACAAGCCTGATAAGCCCAGCAGCGCCATTGAAGTTCGTTACCAAAATGATATAAAATTGTCCCGAAACAGCACCTGGAATAGTTAATGTCTCTGTAAAACTTCCATCATAACTACAATCCACAATATTTCCAAAAGGATAAAAAGTAGGATCATTGGTATTGTTCGGACAAGTTGGACAATCTGTAAATGAAATCTCATTACAACTATCAGGGCTGTCAAAAGGACCCCACGCTACAAAATCAACATCAAGATTAGTTCCTACAGGATTACCAGCAGCATCAAATGAAGTGTTTTGCAATATGTTAAATGCAAGGTCACCCGTCTGCCCCACGTGCAAAGTATAATACGTTGGATTCGGGATCGACCCGAGACAGGCAATTTGGCTTGCGTTCGGAATTCCAGTTGTATTTTCGTAGATATATGGATTGTCTACAGAAGATCCGCAGAATGGCTCTGCATTCTCGCATGTAGAAACAGACTTAATACAAAGGTCAAAAATCACTACCTGGCTGGTGTTTTCATTCGACCATACACGGATGTAATAGGTTTGGCCAACGACAAAATTAGTTGCTGTGCTCGTCAATGAATTTGCGGCACTACAGTATTTTAAAGTCAGTCCACCACAATTCCCGGTGTAAACTGCGTGGTTAAGGTTGCTAGTGGTTCCTTCCAGATTCAGTAAGGAGATAATATGCTGTGTTGATAACGCAGTAAACGTAAACCACACGTCATCATCTTCCGCACCGATACAACTGCTTGGTTGAGAAGAGGCGGTAGCACCAATAATGTTACCGGCCGTTGTCAGGGTACACTTTGAAGTGGCATTAACCACCGCGTTTATCGCAGCTGAGCAATCATCGTTGGTGGCTGGCGGAGGCGGTGTACTCACACACACATTGAAGGTCGCAGACTGTCCAGCAGTATTTGCAGCTGTATAAACCCGAATGTGATAAACCTGTCCTGGCGTTAATCCAGTGGCAACACTTTCTGTAGCTGTACTGCAATACAATTTAACCAGTGCATCGCAAGGCCCTGAGAAAAGTGAATGGTTCAATGCAACAGCAGTGGACGTCCCTACAATATCATTAATGTCGATAATATGGATATTATTTGTAGCGGTGAAGCTAAACCAAACATCGTCATCTGTCGTTCCACATCCCGTACCGGTAACGGCAGGGGTTGAAGTTGTAGCTCCTAACGTACTACCGGCTGTATTCAAGGCAGGGTTACATTCCCATAGTGGGTTCACCTGAACGTTCAATGCGTTAGCGCACTCGTCATTAGCAGGTGGCGAGGTGATACATAAATTAAATTTAACGAATTGCGCAAGATTTGTACCTGAAGTGTATACCCTGATATAATACGTCTGGCCTACAGTCAATCCTGTGGCGGTACTACTCGCATTAGTACTACAGTACATTTGGGTTAAAGAACCACATGAGCCAGAAAACACACTATGATTAATTTTAGCCGAAGCCGGGGTCCCGACAATATTACTAAAGTTAATCGTCTGTGACGTTGCTCCAGCGGTAAATGTAAACCAAATATCGTCGTCTGTAGAGCCGCAACCAGATGCAGGAGTACCCCCTGGAGGATCTGTCAAATCCGAATTCGCACCGTATGTATTGCCGGGCACCGGTGGAAGCGTACAAGTCTGTCCGGTGTTAATTGGCACGTTGATCGCGTTCACACACTTATTGTTTACAGGTGTGGTAACAAAAATGATTGGCGTCAATACCGTCCAGGTGCTCGATTCGGTGTCAGAACAAATCGACTTAAGATAAAAAGTATACGAAGTCGATGGGTTCAAGGCGAAACCATTTGCAGCATTTATTGTAAATGGACTATGGATATTCTCGATCGACGCTGGCGAAGCAGGATCATTGGTTGGCGCCACACCGCCGATAGTTTCTACAATATAGATGTCATAGTTTGGCGCGGTGGGAACAGAGATATCGTCCCAGGTAATGGTAGCGCTGGTAGCGTCAACACTTGTTACGACCATATTGATTGGTTTCGAGCAAGCCGCAGGAACACAGTTTCCAGTAGATGCATACAATACTGTTAATGGCGTTCCTGTTCCTGGTGCTTTTGTATAGAGCACATCCAAAAATGGGTTTTGAACAGATACTCCAATGTTTTGCGGCGTCGTTCCGGCAGCACTCCAATATAAATCGAATGGCACACCGTTACAGATTGGAACAGTAATTCCCGCGGCAGCGTTAACGCCCGTAGCGCCTAACGTCGCCACAACGATACCATTCTGACGCACCTGGATCCTTCCATTGTTCCAATTGTTCCCAACCGCACTGGTTAGAATGAACTTGTAGTTACATTTATCAGAATCAGCGCAAGTAACAGTATTAAATACCGGGAATGGTGTCCAAACACTTGAATCTGTTGGAGAACAAACCGACCTTACATAGGCATAGTAAATTGTCGCAGGCAACAGGTTATCTACAGTGAATGTGTACGGCCCTCCAGCAGGTACTGTTATGATTGGATAGTTCGATACCGTCCCATTATCAGGCAATGGTGACGGTGGGTTTGGACCCGCTACGATTAAAATTTCAAATTGGGTGTTCGAGGCATTTCCCGGATCCCATGTAAATGTCGTTCCCGTAAGTGTCGTTGGACCGGCTACAACAGGGTTTGTTGGTTTAAAACAAGTAGGATTTGTACAGAATGTTCCTGGGGCAGACCACAATGAAGGATCCGGTGAGCAGTTCACCCTGACATAGACATCGTAACAATGATCCGGCAATAGAGGCAGCGTCGTTACAAAAGTCGCAGGAGAAGTTCCGGTAACATCATCGTATGTAGGTGTTGTAGTGGCAGTTGGCGCAGGACTTCCCTGAGGGACAACATATACGTCCCAAGACGTCGTCGCTGGTGCCACCCAATGAATCGTGCCGCCGGTAGTAGTCACGTCAGAGATTGTGACATTTATCGGAGCGATATCGCATCTTGGTATATCACAATTGACAACATCATTATACAAAACTGTATTTACAGCACCTGTTCCAGCAGGCTTTGTGTAAATGGTTTGCCCAAATTTGTTTATGATCGTTACAATTCGCTGTTGAGGCGCTGTACCAGCAACATTCCAGAACAAATCAAAAGGAACATTGTTACAAAGCGCTACGGTAACGTCCGTTGGACCCGTTCCTGCAGCCGTAGCACCAAGATCGGCAACGACAATGCCGTTTTGCCTTACCTGCATTCTTGTAGCGCCCCATCCGTTTGCAGTAGTATTTGCAAGCCTGAAGGTATAATCACATTTGTCAGCAGGGTTACAAATCAGCGTATTAAAAGGAAATGGGCCCGCCCATGCGCTAAATACGCCTGAACCGGTACCGCATTCTGCCCTGACCCAAAACTGGTATTGTGTACCTGAGGTAAGGGTGGGCGTATAAGAATTTGTTGCTACCGGCACTCCGGCTCCCGAAGGAACTAAAGAACCCAATGGCTGCACCGCAACTTCCCATGATGAAAAAGTTGCCGGACTAGTCCATGTAAGGTCAGCACTGTTAATCGTAATGCCATTTGCCGCAAGTCCCGTCGGCTTAGGCGTACAATCTTCTTTTTGGATCAGGAGGTTGTACGTAATCGATTGTGTGGCAGGCCCAGAAGAAATTACAATGGTATAATGTACTCCCGCCGTAACATTCAGGTTAAATGACCTTACGTTTGTATTAGCGCTTGCAGATCCCCCAAGACAGGTTCCAATGTTACAATCCTGGTATACAAAAACCGAAGAGTTTGTTGAAGTCGTTCCAAGAGGAGTCATCGTGACGCTAATCACACCATTTTCAGTAGGTGTATATTGGTAAAAAACTTCATTTCCTGAAAGGTAGTTCGTTCCAACCGGCAAAGCACCGCACGAATTCCCCTGAGGTGTATCCACTTCATCACCATAAGTCGCCGTATTCCCGGTATCCTGAAATGGCAAGGCCGAAATCGCAAGAGGGTCAGCACATACTGATCCCAGAACAAGTGTCGGAAAGATGGCAGGTCCTGCCCATTCACTCGTATTACCCGGCCCGCAGACCGCGCGAACGTAATATTTATATGTTGTACCGGGCAAAAGAACAATAGGGCACGGTACATTCACATTTGCAACAGCAGGAGACACGTTAATAGGCGTTCCCACTCCCGTAGGATCCTGTGACGCAGGAATAACCTCTACTTCAAAATCCGTCGAAAGCCCAGGATTCTGCCACGTCAGCGTCACACTTGTTGATGCAATGGATGCCGGAACAATTCCAGGATTCGTTGGCGCAAGACATTTCTGTACAATATTTACGTCGTCGATCAACCAACGGTCTCCCGCTCTGGCACCGAGTGGCTGTGTAAACACCCTGACGAAAGCGATATATACGTTTTGTCCCTGCAATGCTGCCGGGAAATCCACCGTAACCTCTTGATAATCTGCAAGTGGTTGTGTAGGATCGATAATTTCATCTTCACCCCATGTTTGAAGGATGGTATAACCGCCTTGACTGGTTTGGTTAGCCCCTGTAGAAACCCTGATCTGATAAATGGTTCCCTGATCACCGACTGTAGTCAGCCTTGTCCAAAAGCGCAGTTGTCCATTTGTTGGGATGAGCCTTTGGTTCATGATCAACCAGTCTTCCTCAGTGTTTCCCATACCAATCTGCTCATTGTTTACATACGCCGCATTTTGTGTTGGAGGCGTTGTGTCATTGTGAGCAGGGTAAGGCGACGGATTGACTGGGAACGGTGTTGTATTCAATATCCAGGGTTGGAGTGCCCCAACGCCGTTGGTTCCATTGATTACAGCCCAGTTTGTCGGGATGCCTCCTTCGAATGTTTCTACCTGGCTGAAACCCAGTACAGAATAAAGAAGGAAGGTTAATAATAAAATAATTTTTTTCATGAAATGAAAAGATTTAGTGGGTTTTAGAATAGTATTTCCGTAATTTAGAATTCCAAATTTAAAAAATTTTAAGAATATCCTAACTAAATTTTAATATTTAACGAAATACTTCTAAAACAATGGTGGTGTAACAATACATTTTAGAAGCTTACTCGGTGTAAATTGTCTAATTTTGCACTTCATAAAAAAACTATGCTCGAAAAAGAAAATATCAATTTTGAAAGGACCATTATCGTAGGAATCATTACGCAAAGCCAGAGCGAAGAAAAGCTAACTGAATACCTCGACGAACTCGAATTCCTCACTTTCACCGCCGGCGGCGAAGTAATCAAGCGTTTTTCACAGAAGATGGAGCGACCAAACCCAAAAACTTTTGTAGGAACTGGTAAGATGGAGGAAATCCACACCTATATAATAGAGCACAATATTGCCACCGTTATATTCGATGATGAACTTTCGCCGTCACAGCAGAAGAACATTACCAAAATCCTTAACTGCAAGGTTCTGGACCGAACCAACCTCATCCTGGATATTTTCGCGCAACGCGCGGAGACTTCGTATGCGCGCACCCAGGTGGAACTGGCACAATGCCAGTATCTCCTTCCGCGGCTTTCGGGAATGTGGACACACCTGGAACGCCAAAAGGGCGGAATCGGGATGCGTGGTCCGGGCGAAACGGAGATTGAAACCGACCGTAGAATTGTCCGTGACCGAATTTCGCTTTTGAAAGACAAAATTAAAATAATCGACAAACAAATGTCCGTGCAACGTGGGAACCGTGGCGCAATGGTTCGTGTCGCTTTAGTAGGTTATACCAATGTTGGGAAATCCACCTTAATGAACGTCATCAGCAAGAGCGAAGTTTTTGTAGAGAATAAACTTTTTGCAACGCTGGATACTACGGTTAGAAAAGTAGTAATAAAAAACCTTCCTTTCCTTTTGTCCGATACGGTAGGTTTTATCCGGAAATTGCCGACGCAGCTTGTAGACTCCTTCAAAAGTACGTTGGACGAAGTGCGTGAAGCGGATCTTTTGCTGCACGTGGTTGACATTTCCCATCCGGATTTTGAAGACCACATCGAATCGGTGAACCAGATTTTAGCGGATATTAAAAGCGACGGCAAGCCAACGATTATGGTTTTCAACAAAATCGATGCTTACAAGCACCTGACGATTGACCATGACGATCTGATTACCGAAAAAACCACGAAACACTACACTTTGGAAGAATGGAAACATACGTGGATGAATAACGTGGGTGCGAAGAATGCGCTGTTTATTTCGGCGGTAAATAAAGAAAATTTTGAGGAATTCCGCGAAAGGGTTTATGAAGCGGTCCGCGAAATTCATATTACTCGTTTTCCTTATAATAAGTTCCTGTACCCGGATTATAAGGATGCAGTCGAAAAAGAAGAATAGCATAACAAAAGCCCTCGGTTGAGGGCTTGTTTTATTCTAATTCGGGTTCCTAGTCATGATGGTTCTGACCACTGAATTAATTAGAACCCATAATTAGCGCCCACTCCAAACACCTGCCTTACCTGGAATCCCTGTAATGCGTTGTCATCATAAATCGTCTGAAAAGAAATGTTTGTTGAAATATAGCGGTTTACCTTCAATACAATATTTAACTGGTAATCAATGTCAACGTTTTGAATATCCTCGAGGTAATTGCTGTAAAGGTTCAGGATATTCTCAAACATCACATTCGCAATAACCCCTACTTTGTAATATGCCGAAGCATTGAAACCCAATTCATAGCGGATGCTTTCGCCTTCCTTTACTCCAAAATATGCCTCTTCAGGCAATGTCCTGTTTTTATCGACAAACGTGAATTTTGAGGTCATTGGGGAAAGGTTGAACTTCAGGTTGTCATTCCTTTTCCATAGCAAACCGGGGCCGAAATACAGGTAACCAGGGGACAGGAATGCAGTATATTCTTTCCGAATCTCAGCGCCATTAGCATCTCTGTCATAAACATATCCTTTGGTAAACTGCGTTTTGAAGTTCAGGAAAGCGGAGTAATACCAATACCCTTTTGCTTTCTTTCCCAACAACGAATTGATTTCGAAGCGGTCGTCCGTTTTCTTGGCAAACGCGCTTGTTTTCGTTTTTACAAGACCATACGACGCCTGTACTTTATTGTCCCATGACCAATCTCCTTTTTTATAATTGAAATCATAATTGACCCCAATGTTTCCAGAAACGTTATTCTCTCCACCGGCAAGCCAGTTATCGAAGGTAGACTGGTTGAATAAAAGGGTTGCATTTCCCTTTTTTGTCCACGCTTTTGTGGTGTCCGCAACGGTAGTTTCTTTTTCCTGCGCCTTAATGCCAATGAAAGACATCAAAAATATCAGGGCATAAGCAATCTTTTTCATGGTTAAAATATTTGAGCTGCAAAGATAATAATCCATGCCGAAATTATTTCCTTTTATATAAGGGAACTGCGGAACACGCCTCCCCGTACATAATGCTTTTTGCAAACGGCTGTAGTTTTTGCGTCGCAAGTATATAGGCGCTCATCGGCACCGGTTTCTTCGAGCATCCCTTTACGATAACAGGCTTGTCCTGATACGCCGTGTAATCCAGTGCCTGAAGAATTTCCTGATACAGCGACACATCAATGTCTTCAATTTTGCCAGATATGATTTTTTTAGCATAAGGCGTCAGGTACACCGTTACCAAAATCGCAGCCCACGACGGGATAATGGCGTCTTCGGGTGCGGAAACAGCGACATACGCATCCTGGTATTGCTGCCAGTCATGCTGTTTAAGGGATTCCCTAAAGTCTTTCTCCTTTAACACAACACCCTCAAAAAGCCATTGCGAAATGTCAACCTGCCTTCGGGCGCCTTTTGGGTAATAATCTTCAAGGTCGAAGACTTCCAGGGCCGAGTTGGCCACTTTATTGATAATTTGTTCCATAATTCAGGAACTACAACATCCCTAACTCCAATTTTGCTTCTTCGCTCATCAGGTCCTTGCTCCAGGGTGGATCGAACGTAATTTCGACTTCCACATCTTTTACATTTTCAATCGTTTTGATTTTGTCCTCCACTTCTTTTGGCAGCGATTCTGCCACGGGGCAATTGGGAGACGTCAGCGTCATTAATATCTTCACCTCATAATCGGTGTTGACCATAACATCATAAATCAATCCCAATTCATAAATGTCTACCGGTATTTCCGGGTCATAAATGGATTTGAGTTTTTTTACAATAAGTTCTCCAAGTTGGTTGGTATCTATTTCGTTTTCCATAGTGGTATTGCTTAGTTTTTTGAGTCGAATGCCAATGCGTACATTTTAATTTGTTTGATCATCGAAACGAGGCCGTTCGCCCTTGTTGGTGACAAATGTTCCTTAAGACCGATTTCATCAATGAATTTTGTATCTGCTTTCAGGATTTCCGACGGTTCCTGGTTTGAAAATGTGCGGATTAAAATCGCGATGATCCCCTTGGTTAAAATCGCATCACTGTCTGCGGTAAAAGTAATTTTTCCTTCATTTTCCGCGCCATGAAGCCATACTTTCGACTGGCATCCCTTAATCAGGTTCTCATCGGTTTTATATTGTTCCTCAATCAGCGGAAGCGTTTTCCCCAAATCAATCAAATACTGGTAACGTTCATCCCAGTTCTCCTCGTCAAACATCGAAAACTCGTCGATAATTTCACGTTGTATTTCCTGAATCTTCATTCTGCAGCAGGGTTTGAAAATGATACGATTTTGTTTACGAAGGCTTCGATTTCCTTCGGCGGATACCCATGGTCAAAACTTTGTGTCTCATAAGTTTTGCCCTCATAGACCACCCGCATGTTTGCTATCGGAGCACCATCGTAAAATCGCTTTTGCGTCGGTCCTTCATAGGTTGAAAGCGCGTCCAATTTCAAATCGAGAAATAATTTAGAAAGTGCATCCCGTTCGCTGTCAGACAGTTTGTATTCCTTTGGCGCAGCATCCCTTTTGTTTGCAATGGTCAGCAAATCGTTCTGAATGTTGATGGCCAGATAATAACCCCTGGAAACCGCCTGGTATTCTATATTTGCCTTTTTCATTTCATCATGTTGCTGTGTATTGCAGCTTTTTGCCAGGATTACGGAAAGAAATATGGTTACAACTAGTTTCATTTTTTGCTATTTAGGAAAGCATCATTTTTGCCTTTTTTACTGCCGTTACAAGCATATCTATTTCTTCTTTGGTATTGTAAAACGCAAATGAAGCCCTTACGGTTCCCGGAATTCCGAAAAATTGCATGATGGGTTGTGCACAATGGTGGCCTGTCCTCACTGCAATTCCCATTTTGTCCAGGATGGCACCGATATCATAGGGATGAATGCCATTAATATTAAACGAAATTACGGAAGTTTTTTCTTTCGCTGTACCGAAAATCGTGAGCCCTTCTATTTCGAGCAATTTTTGGGTACCATAGGTCAGCAACTCCGACTCTTGTTGCTGTATATTTTCAAAACCGACAGCATTCATGTAGTCCACCGCGGTACCCAAAACGATTCCGCCTGCAATGTTTGGTGTTCCAGCTTCAAATTTATGGGGGAGTTCGGCGTAAGTAGTCTTTTCAAAGGAGACTTCTTTGATCATTTCGCCGCCACCCTGGTACGGCGGCAGTTTATTCAGCCAGGCTTCTTTTCCATATAAAATTCCTGTTCCGGTGGGTCCGCAGATCTTATGTCCTGAAAACACATAAAAATCGCAGTCCAGTTCCTGTACATCGGGTTTCAAATGCGGAACGGCCTGGGCGCCATCAATCAGGATAGCGGCGCCGGCGGCATGTGCCTTTGCAATCATTTCCTTGATTGGATTCACTGTACCCAACGCATTCGAAATATGGTTTACCGCAACCAGTTTCACATTTCCTGCAAGCAGTTTTTCGTACTCGCTGATGATCAGTTCACCGTGTGTATTCATCGGAATCACTTTCAAAACCGCTCCTGTCCGCTCGCAAAGCATTTGCCACGGCACAATATTGCTGTGATGCTCTAACGCTGACACGAGAACTTCATCGCCCGGTTTTAAAATCGACGCAAAACCATTCGACACAAGATTAATCCCGAAAGTAGTTCCTGAAGTGAACAATACCTCGTGTGCCAATGCGGCATTGAGGTGCGCGCGGATTTTCTCGCGGGATTGCTCATATGCATCAGTAGCCAGCTGGCTGAGCCTGTGCACGCCACGATGTATGTTTGCATTGATCTCTTCGTAATATTTTGCAATCGCTTCAATGACTACTGTTGGCTTTTGGGAAGTAGCGCCATTGTCAAAATAGACAAGCGGCTTGCCGTTGATCTGTCTGGAAAGTATGGGGAAATCCGAGCGGATTTTATTGATGTCGAGCATGTTTATTTAGAAAAAATCTAAATACAAAAGTAATAAAAAATGCAATGTCAATCGGAATGCACAGTTGTTAATAATTCCACTATTTTTACGTGTCTGTAAATCGTTTCCTATGAAAAAATTCGTCAAATATTTCGCCTTAGCGTTATTGGCAGCAGTGATCATTATTTTTGCCGTCAATTACCCAAAACTGGACCTCATTTCAGGTTTTTCTGCCAAGAGCATCGCTTCGGGGCATTTTCTCGACGGCCGGCAGCAGCAGCTTATTGAAAGTGGTGACAATGATATTGACATGGTACGGCTTGCCAAAAACGAAATTGATGAGCAGGGAAATTTTGCCACGGCATCGTTCTACGGACTAAAGAAACGCAAAGCGATTTATCGTGAAGGCCTTGGTGTGACACTGATCAATGACGATTTTGACGCGACCAAGCCTTACGACGTTCCAAAACGGCATTTCGCGAAAAATACCCTCCCCTTTCCTTATGGCAATAACGAGCCTAAAGACACGGTTTTCAACAACATCGATTACAAAAAACTCAATCAGGCGGTCGCGAATGCATTCGACAAAAACAGCGAAAAAATAAAACGTTCCCGCTCGGTTTTGGTGATTTATAAGGATCATAT
>NZ_NKJE01000013.1 GCF_002256285.1 Flavobacterium sp. BFFFF1
ATTTAAACAGCTACGGTAAATCCTCCCGTCAGTTCGCGTGTCGTGGACCGTGCGCCAGCAAAGGGGCACGACGTATCGAGAACCCATGCTGCGCAGACACTTCCCGTTTTGCGCTTATTTAAACACCTACGGTAGATCCTCCCGTCAGTTCGAGTGTCGTGGACCGTGCGCCAGCAGAGGGGCACGACGTATCGAGAACCGCGTCACTCCACCCGGCGTTACATGGACTCCGAACAAAAGCAGCAGAACACCATTCACGCTAAAAAGGGCTGGTGCAAACATATGACCCGCAAAACAAGAGAACTCCAGTCACTTATCCGTGGATTTGAGAAAAGAAATGGGCCCGGTATGTTTCAGAAATAGGGATAATCTGGTTTGAGATCTTGATCCGGCTGCGTTCAATCGCATCAATTTTACCGATCGCAACCATATACGACTTATGCACACGGCAGATCACGTTGGCCGGGATAAGCTGCTCAAACTCCGAAAAATTCTGAAGCGTCATAATGCGCTTGTTCACCGTATGGATTCTCCGGTAATCCCGCATCCCTTCAATAAACAGGATCTCATCGAGATTGACTTTTTCCAATCGGTTTTCGGTCTTTACGAAGATGCATTGCCGCGCCAATGCCTGTGAAGGTACCGCGCCGCTCTTGTCCTGGATCCGCGTTACGGCCTGTAAAAAGCGTTCAAACGAAAAAGGTTTGAGCAAATAATCGGTAACATCAAGCTCATACCCTTTCAGCGCATATTCTGAGTAGGCCGTCGTAATAATGACCTGGCAATCTAAACGGGAGCTTTCAAGCAGTTCAATACCCGAAAGCTCGTCCATGTTAATGTCTAAAAAAAGGATGTCCACCTTGTTCAACTTCAAAAAGGCAAGGCCTTCAAGGGCATTGTCAAATGTCCCAAGCAAATTCAAAAAAGGTGTTTTCAAAACGAAACCTTTGGTCTTTTCCAAAGCCAAAGGTTCGTCTTCAATGATGATACAGGAATATTTAATCATGGGTCAAAGTTAATGTTACTTTGTAACATTGGTTTACGTTGGTGATCGATAAGTCGTGCTTTCCGGGATACAAAAGCGCAATCCTCTTTCTGATCAGATCATTACCGATACCGTGATCCGCTATTTGAGACTTGTTGTTATCACTGTATTTATTCTGGCACTCAAAAACAATCTTTTTGTCTGTTACAGCCAACGAAATGGTGATGGCATCTGCCGCTTTTTTGTTGCCCGTGTGTTTAAACGCATTTTCGATAAACGGAATCAAGACCATTGGCGAAATCATTTGATGGGCAATGCTTCCGCTTAAGGTAAAGCGCACAAAATTGTCGTTCAAAGTCCTGGTCTTTTGCAAAGCAATGTACTTTTCTATGTATTCAATTTCCTTAGACAATGCAATCGCTTCCGTTTTGGTCTCAAAAAGCATAAACCGAAGAATTTCCGACAATTTGTTCAAGTACTCTGAGGCCACTTTGGGATCCCTGAGTATCAACGCATCAATATTGTTAATCGTATTGAATAAAAAATGCGGGTCTAGTTGTGCTTTTACCAAAGCAAGCTCAATCTCGGTGTTTTTCTCAAGAAGCGCTTCCTTTAATTTGATCTCATCATACCAGTTGATAAATCCTTTAAGAATGATGCCCATAATACCTGCGGCCAATCCAATAAGCGACATACAGGCAATTTCTGAAAGAAAAGACACTGAACCGTCTTTAAACATGACCCCTGAACCGAAAAACAAGCTCAATGACAATCCGCCAACCAGCGCAGCACCCACAGCATACAACACACCATAAACCAATGAAAGTCCTGTTTTATTGGTTTGGATGTACTTAGGAAACAGTTGGCAATAACAAAGATAAAACGTGATAAAAGGAGGCAATACCGCAAATGAAAATCCTACTTTGGCAAGGTACCCGGGACTGATACCAGAAGAAAACCCCATCGTTGCGGCGGCAAGGATAACAAATAATAAAAAAAAGTAGGCAACCCAGAACCCTAAATGGATGACAAAAACGAACGACTTTTTCATAAGAAACAAATTTAATGATTAATAACTGAGGTAAAAGTCTGCGTTTGCTTTTGCGGCAGCAAACCTAATATGCAAAATGGGTTATCTCATCTGCAAAAAGGTATTATTTGAAACAATAGCATCCCATCGATGGCTTTGTTGAGTCAAAACGGAATTGTACAGCTGCGGGTTTGAATTAATTGGATCTACCCGGCCACTGGGTATGTTTCCGGACGCCAGCACGTGCGGGGAAGGCAAAGATCGGGAGGGCAGTCAGAATAATCCAATGGGTATGATTCAGGAATAAATGCCAGGCACTCAGGAGCGCTCCAAATAGCCCGCAGTGTCAGGCAATCCTAGCTCCCAAAGCCTTCCTCGAGGTTGATAAACCGCGTCGCCGCAGTCACTTCCAGCATGCAATAAGCCTCGAGCCGCACCACATCGATAATGTGGCTGTACCATTGCTGCCGTGTCCACCCTTTTAAGGCCGCAGGCGCATACAGGTAGCCACGTGCCGCGTCCCAATGCACTTCACTCGCGGTACGGTAGATGTGAGGAAAAGTTTGCTGTGCAGGCCGCACAAAGAGCCTGCCCATGTCGTCGATACCAATTTCTGCAATCGCATCTGTCATACGTTTCCGGATAAGGATGCAAAGATAACGCGTACCATACGAAAACCAAGCCCTGTCAAGCGTTTCCTGCTTCCAGAGTGGTGGACGAAGGCCGGGGAGCCAGTGTAATGGAGATCAGGGGTAGGGGAGTTGCGGGGGGAACAGTGGCATGCAGTCACTGAAACGGAGGTCATAGAAGACTCCAGCCACCTTTAACTAAATCATATAAACACTTAAATGGGAAGGCAAGCTTAGGGAAGCCCAGTATAGGCAGCTATCCCCCGACCATAGCCCTTGTAAGCTGTGGGCGTGCCTTGACGAACAAACGCGACATCTCAATCACGTTTTTGACGTTCGTTTTCTCAAAGATGCGTTTCTTGTAGGTACTCACCGTAGAAGCGGCAAGGTTTTTCTTTTGGGAGATCGTCGCAATGGTTTCACCGCGCACAAGCATCATCCCAATCTCAATCTCCCGATCTGACAATAACGTCCCAAGGCTTTTGAGCTTGCAGTTTTTATTGCGCCTGAAGCGTTTCCCGACCTTGCGGTAACGCAAATGGAACGTGAGTAACTTTAGGATTTCCTGAGGGGATTGGTTCTCCAGGATCATCTCGACCTCATGCGCCTTCAGGAAGGCAGCGGTCGCCGCATCTGGCTGGTGGTAAGCAAAAGCAAAAATCTTTATCGGCCTTGTACGGCCCGCAAGCTGTTGAATCAGTTCAAGCCGCGAATCATGCGCTCCCCTGATCTCAATGATGGCGATGTCAAAAGAATCCCATACGGTACGATCAAGAGCCATCGATCTGTCTGCCGCTGTAATCTTGCTGGCCAATATGCCATCGTGGATGATGGAAGTGAATCCAGCCTTTATAATTTCGTTTTCAACGTAAAGAACAATATTGATATTCATAATGCTGTATGCTTAAAGTCAGGTATAACACAATAAATAGACAATCCCCGCGAAAGGCGTTGCCTATTTGCTTACACGTGTCTGCAGTCGGTATTTTTTAGTGATAATTGGTTCAGGAGCTTCTGCCGTTGCATCAAACATGCCATTGATCATCGTGAGTTTTAGGTCTAGGGCCCACTTTAATTCAATATTTTTCCGCCATTCAATCAACGATACACAGGGCATAATGTACACTGCGTCTGAAAACATTAAATCCTGGAGGTTCAGCTTTACAGCCTCGTCACGTTCCAGCGAGTCATTGGTTAAGCGGAGTATCGGATTGCAGATGATAAACCCGGATTTGGTCAATTGCTTTTGTGTCTTTCGGAATTTTGCCTCGCAAAAGGCATCGATAAAGGAAGGAACCTGTCCAATGAGATACAATTTCTTTTTTTTCATGATTTTAATAATTAAAGATTATTAAAAAATCAGGCAAACTGAACTAAGACCCCAAATCTATAAATCTGAAAACAACCTCTACAATTGTTAACCAAAAACTAGTTTGCCTGATTAGTATTCATTGCTACAGGGAAGTACACACCTTTTTTCCGGTGTTAACCCAACACCAAAAAATATTCCAACCGAATGAGAAAAAACAATTGGGTACTACTGTTGTGAACTTAAAAAAAATAAAATGAATTACGAACGGAGTGGAACCTGTCAATTAAGGATTGTCCTTCACCTGTAATAGCAATACCCAAAAATATTCGTTTTAAACCGCATGATATTGCTTATAAACAACAGTATGTGTCAGAATACGACATCAATTTGAAGTCTTCCATACAGTATCGAAAACATCCTCAAATGAGCGTACCACACATGGAAAAACAGCTGTAATCGGGAAAATAACCAAAACCTAAACACTTTTGCGAGCCTGCGCAATGCATACATCTTAGATTCACTGTTGTTTTGCACAATCAAAGTGGAAGTGTCCGGAGTTGCTGGAGCTGTAGGAAATGGGAACGCGGGTAACGTAATTCGCCCTAGGGGTTATAAATAAAACCAGGCAAACACTTCAGTACTTAAAATTTACAATGTGGAATCATTGTGGCCAGATAATGGCCTTGAAGTTTGTTTGCCTGATTGGTTTTGATTGGTGCCCAGTTTGTTATTGTCCGCATCACTGTAAATACCCAAACATTTTTAACCCAATCAGGGAACAGTGCTGCAAAGAGACATTTGGCAAGGCAAATTCTAGAGCACCCGGAACCAGTCTTCCGCAAAAGGGGCACGCAATCAAATACCTTTCATCAAAACTGAAGTAAAAATAAAGGAATTAACACGCATTACGTGGCTTAAAAAAGATAACGTATGCTAAATACTTCGATTTTATTTGGTGTGGTGATCCAGCGTGCCCTTCGTCCAGAATTCATTGGCGGTATGCAGGCTTTTAATAACATGCTGGCAGACTTTTTTCGTCACATTAAAATCAAATAGGTGGGCTTTACGGTAACGGAAAAGGCTTCTTTCTGCGCCGTCAAGATATGGGTGTACAATAATCGGCTGCATGTTTTTAAAATCATGCGCGGTCAGTTTCGTAGGTTTGACATTGTATCCGGATGCGGTGGTTAGGCCATCGGGCGATGAATTAGCCAGGTCAATACTAAAACCGCTGTTTGTGGACGAGAAGTGAAAGCTGAGTAGGTTAATCCTGTTTGGCGTGATTCGCCTGAAGTGTGGAAATCGTCCGGTGAAATTCATTTCGTATAATACCGGGATAACATGAACTTTAAGTTCCTTAATCATTTTTTTTCGGTTCGCCATTTGTTGTCATTTGATACTACCTGAAGCCAGGGCTTTGTTGTATTGCATTCAATTTGTTCAGTAAAAAAAATCAGGCAAACGTTATTAATTATCTAAAATCCATGAAAAAACCGCAACAGTACACAAGGTACAAGTCACAATAAGTTTGCCTGATGGGGAACTGCGTTTAGTTAGTTGGTTGATTATAATATCTGAACACGTTGTTAACATCAAAGCACGAAAATACGCCACATATCGGGCTTGATATGGCTTAAAAGCAACAATAGGTGTTAGATATTGATATTATCTTTTGGTCTGCTTCGGAGCGTCCTTGAGGTTAAAGGGTAGGGGGCTACAGGATCGTGAAGTCATTTCGAATATCAATTTCGTCGAAAAGAATTACGTAATTCCGATGGTCAGCGTCTGGCATTCTCACCTCCGCCTTTAGTTGTTGTGCCAGCAGGCTTATCAATTCTAAACCGAAAGACTTACTTCGTCGTTTCTCGTTACGAAAGCCAATGCCGTTGTCGCCCATAATCAGCTCAAACCTGTCGGACGCGATGCGCTGCAGATGAATGGAAATCACACCCTGTCGGTTGTTCGGAAACGCATGCTTCAGCGAATTGGTCATGAGCTCATTGATGATCAGGCCAAGCGGTATCGCTGTTGAAAGGTTCAGGATCGTGTTTTGGGTCTGTATATCAATATGTATTCTTCCATCGTTATTTTCAAAGGTGTCGCTAATCGATTGGGCAAGGCCCTCCAGATATAACTGAAAATTAATCTTATCGAGTGAGTCCTCGCTTTGATATAGGGTTCTATGGATTAAAGCCATAGTCGTAATTCTCGTTTCACTCTTTTGCAGAAACTCCTCAATGTCGATGTAGTTTTTTCGCCTGGCCTGAATATTGAGCATGCTAATAATGAGTTGCAGGTTGTTTTTTACCCTGTGGTGCACCTCTTTCAGCAACACCTCTTTTTCCCGCAGCGACTGTGCCACGGTACTTCGCGAATGTTCCAGTTCGTAGACGGTTTCACGTAGTTCCGCTGTTTTTTCATTAATACGGGCCTTCAATTGTATTTCGTTTTTCCGGCGTAACATCGCGCCCACCTGATATGAAATATAGATAAATGACGCAAACAGCAGAAAGCTTAGCCCCCAGAACCAGAATGTTTCATAAAAACGGGCTTCAAAATCCAGCCTAAATGTCTGCGTGATGCCGGGATCATTGGAAAAGCTATGGGTGGAGATTCTCAATTGTAATGTATGCGCACCATTTCGGTAACGTGCCATCTGGAACGAGTTGCCCTTGATTTCCGTCCAATGATCTTGGTCCTCAAAGCGATAAGCAATGGTGAGGTTCTCCCGGTTATAGTAATACCCATAGCTGAAATTGAAGGAGAGCACGTCAGCACTACTTGGGATTTGATATTTGTTGTTTTGCCGGATAATCGTGTCTGTGTTATTGACCACGAGATTGTTCAGCAGGATTTTTCCAATAAACCGATGCTGCCGGACATCGGTTGGCTTAAACCATACAAAGCCTTTCATTGACGTAAAACCCAATATGCCCGACTCAGTTTGTAGCGAAGGATGTGTACCGCCGCCATTAAACTCATTAGTCAGCAGCCCGTCTTCTTTTGAAAACTTGTAGCAAGCCAGCGGCAGCCGCCTCAGGATGTGAATAAGTGCCGACTTTTTTTCAGTTTTCAAAAGTCCGTAGTTGGTACTGATCCACAAGTTTCCTTCTGAATCTTCCTCAATCGCATGCACCGCATCCATATCGATATTTTTGTCGGTCACTTTATACACTGTCCCATGATGCATTAAAAAAAGCCCATCGCCGTAGCACCCCACCCAGTACACCCCTTTGCCAACTGGTTTAATGTATCTTGCATTGACGTGCTCAAGTCCTTTGACAAGGGAAGTCGTCCCTTGTTCCGGTGAATGAAAGAACAACCCTTTTTCGGTGGGAATTAGCAATCCGTTGTCGACGGCATAAATGCCATTGATTAACCGTTCTGCCAGTTTGCTGTTTAATCCATTTGTTCTTTTAAATTGGCCATCTACAGATTGATAAACCATATAAAGGTGGGTAATATACAAACGGTTTTTATAATAGGCATACCCCGAAAACCCGGAATAGATGGGTTGAATTAAGTCTGGATAGGTGAAGTCGTAGTCGTTTTTCCTGGTGTTGACGTTCCATAAATTATTTTTTGCATGGAAATACAATTTGTTCTTAACGGGAAGTAAAAACCTTGTGTTCCTGAAATCTGCCAGAAACTGGTCTGGTGTTGCCTTACGGGTTTCAGGATTGAAACTCCAGCCAGATGCACTGTACCATTTGTTTTTCGAAACCGCCGCGACCGCGTAACAATAGTTGATGGACTTATTTAATTTGTTTTCATCAAACAGGACGGTATTAAAAAGGATGGGTTTGACAATCGCCATTCCCTCTGTCTTTGTGCCAATCAGGTATATGCCCTCGTCCTCTAATTTAGTAATTGAGGTAATGTCGGCGGCGGGCGCCTTAAAAAGGAATTCTGTACGCAGGTGGTTGTTTTGGTATACAATTTGATATATACCACCTTTGTATTTGAGGTAATAGCGGTCTTTTGAACCCAGAATTTCCAGGTCAGATAGGTTCGTCAATGAGCGGCGCAGGTACGACTGGATTTTCTCATCTACTGAAATCTTCTTGTTTATTATTTTACCTTCAGAAATGGGCGTAATTTTACCTTGATCTGCGACCAATATGTCTTCTCCAAACTGGAGCAGCACCATTCCTGAGGAACATTTTAAGTCAAAATTTCTGATTTCGCCATTTTTGTTGTAAGCAATGAGGTGATCATATTGCGGAAGGTAGAAGAAGTTTTGGGTAAGGGAGGCAGTCTGGAATGTGACAGAGGTATAATCGAGAATTTGTTTTTGAATGCGTTCAGCGCTGAACACTTTTTTCATTAATGAATCAGACTCCGTGAAACAGATTTCATTGGAGGTAAAAATAGCCTTTGCGAGTTTTTCAACAGTTACTTGTTCAATGACATTGTGATTAATCGCGTATAGTTTACATTCAGGATTGGTTACAAAATAGATCTTGCCGGTATGCATGTCCTTACCCATCCTGATAATTCGTTGTTTGCTTAACGCAGGATATTTGGTATCCTTAACCTGGGTGAGATTTGCGCCATCGTAGCGGTATATTCCTAATTCTGTGCCAATCCATACAAATCCGTCGTCATCGGGGATACACGATCGGACAATCAATTGCTTTAGCCCGTTTTCAGAATTTACCCATTTGGTCGTATATTGATGTGCAGCAGGCTGAGCTATTCCTAACTGAACAGCGCAAATCAACAGTAAGGCGTAGAGACGTTTCATTTCTGTAGTTTGCCCTAAGGTAATAATTTTGTAAGACTATTACTGTTTTTGTTTGTCTTTTACCGCTTGTTGTATTTGCCGGGCAGGCAATGAATCCCATTAGATTCAATCAAGTTACCTGCCCAGTATTTTTTTATACCGTATGGTGCCATCGTTTAATGTTATCCTGACCAGCAGCAGCTGAGATGGAGCATGCAGCGCAGGTGTCGAGTATATTGATTCCGATAGATCATTTTTAGAGAAAATGGTCTTACCTGGAATATCATAAATTTTGACACTGCTGATTGTCTGTATGCCCGCATCGATAATCAGGTAACCGTCTCGTTGGATTACACTGAAACCATCCATACTATTTTCATCAAGGCCCAATAAGGAAGATGTAAAGCGGATTTCAAAGCGGTCATTAAATGTGCCGCTTGCCGTGGTGAAATAATAACCATTTTGTTTCAGATTTTGATAGGTATTCGTAGCCTTGTCCACTAAAAAGATGTCCTGATCCTGGAATAGCCCATCGAAATTTTCGAGATTTATAGAGAAATTGCCTCCGTTCATGGACACGTATCCCAGCGCAATTACATCGCTCACATCAAACGGAATGCTGCGCCCCTGGATGGCCAATATTTCTGAGCCCAAAATAGTGTAAAGCGATACCGCATTTCCGGCTGGTAATGTCCTCCCATCAAATTTACTGTCGAAGCCGTTTGTAGCCCCTTGGATATACCCAATGAGTGTTTGATTGTAGGAACCTTCGGTGTCCGATATATTCAGCCAAAACCGATGCTTTTCAATGGTGCCCAAAGCGGTTTGGCTTGTGTTGGTACTGCTTCTGTAAAATTGGCTGTTTTGCCCTGTAACCCGCATTTCATTCCTGAATGTTGCAGCATAGGTACCCGGTGCCAACGCATCATTCGCTTCAATGAAGAAACTTTGCCCGGCAGCGACTTTTCCGGTGGGAACGCTGCCGCCGGTAAGTGCAGCGGAACCGGCACCGACGCCACCAGTTAAATTATATTTTGCGTAGTCATCGGTGGTGTAATTGTTGGTTTCAGGCCCTGGAATCGCATTTGAGATGGCCGTGTTGTGTGTCCAAAGATAAATGGTTCCATTCACTACATTCGTATTTGCCGGATCCAAAATGAATTTGTCTATATCCAATGCGGAAGGATACGGATTCCCAATTAAATTGCAACTTAACCCTGCAACCCGCAAAATTGGAGCTTCAATGATTCCATTATTCGGAACACCACCAAAAGTTGCTGTGTAAATTTGCGGCAGCGTATAATCCAGATTATCGGGCGCCCTGACGATATATCCCACCCCAGGCGTCATGATCGTCAACGGACTTTCAGGAACCCAATTTACATTTGGGTTGTAGGAATGGTAATAAGTGTTTGTTGCCAATGCACCTAAAGTCTGGTTGGCAACGGGAGAAGAAAAGTAGGTGTAGTCATCCTGCTTTAGCGGCGACGTATTTCTTTTGAAAATAATATTCCCGGAATTAACAACACTATTGTCGACCTGTACAATACTGCCATTGTTTTCGACAACTAATGATGCATTTGGTTCTACGACAATGTTTTTCTGTACCAGCATCGTTACCCCATTTGGAATGGTGAGTTGTGATGTTCCCGTAACCTGGCAGGAGCAGGCGGTAATGTTGCCGCCAAGATTTAAGTTATCGGCAACGACAACCGTTGTTCCGGCGTTGGGTACACCTGACCACACTCCATTGTAGGTAATGGCCGGCGGGACATTGATTAAAAAAGGGGAAGTGGTTTGCGGATCTCCACATGAGCCGCTGGTCAACACGGCCCGCAGCCAGGTCGTGACGGTTAAGCCGGAAGCTAAGTAAGTGGTATCGTTTGCTCCCACAATATCCTCATAAGTGATGTTATCGGTTGATGACTGCCACTGTGGGGTGCCCGCAGAGCCCGCCAGTGTGAACAACGTCGAGTTGGTTATGGAACAAACATTGACAGCAGATAGCGTGGTGCCCGATATCGAAATATTTCCGGAAGCAGCATATGGAAGGACAATCACTTCAACCGAATTTGAAATAGATGATGAACACAAATTTGTGGTTACAACTGCCCTATAATATTGCTTTTCGGTAAGGTTAATGGCCGAATAAGTACTGCTTGTAGCTCCAGATATATTTGTGAAATTAATATTGTCGGGAGAGGATTGCCATTGGATATTCCCGACGAAACCGGTTAACTGGATTTCAGTGGTATTTATACCCGTACACACTGTAGCGTCACCGGATGCAATACCTGAAAAACTTGCTGGCCTGACATACATTATAGCAGTAGTCGTAGACACAGCGTTGCAAATACCACTGCTTACTATTACCTTGTAATAAGTCGTAGCGTTTAAATTGGCGGCTGAATATACTGTAGAAGTGGCGCCTGGGATGTCTGTAAAGGTAACATTGTCAACGGACGACTGCCATTGGACATCACCAATATACCCGCTGATCGTCAGATCGGTACTATTAATGCCTGAACAAACCGTCGTCGTTCCGGATATCGTTCCCGCAACCGGAATGGGATTGACAGTAATGGCTACACTCCCGGGGTAGGCGCTGGTGCACAGCCAGTTGGAGGTAAACGCCCTGTAATATGTTGTCTCTGCCAAATTATAAATGGCTAAAGTAGTTGCGGTGGCCAGCGGAATGTCTGTAAAATTGATGTCATCCACCGACGACTGCCATTGGATGGCACCACTGCTACCTGATAGTTCGAGTACTGCGCTGTTGGCGCCAAAACACAATGAGGTACCACCAGTGATGGTTCCAGCTACAGGAGAAGGATTAACAAAAATGGTGACTGCATTGGATGTTGACGTCGAACATAAATTACTCACTATTGCCCGATAATATTGTGTTGTCGTCAGGTTTTCCGCGGTATAGGTAGCAGAAGTGGCTCCGGGAACGTCAGTAAAGGTTACGTTATCCGAAGATACCTGCCATTGCACAGCGCCAACAGCACCGGTTAATGTAATTGTTGAACTATTAACTCCCGAGCAAACGGTGGTATTCCCTGTTGCCGTGCCGGAAGACGATATCGGGTTGACAACAATTGCTACTGAAGTTGTTGTTGCCGACGAGCACGGGCCATTGGTCACGACCACCCGGTAATAGGTGGTTACTGGAAGGTTGATGATATTTAAAGAGATTGACGTAGCACCGCTGATGTTATTGAAATTGATGTTGTCCGGGGACGCCTGCCACTGCAGTACACCTGCAAAACCGGAAACGTTTAGAGAAAAACTATTGGCAGTGCCGCAAGCGCTACCGGCGCCACTGATAGTGCCTGCGACTGCTACGAGCGGTACCACTATAATATTCACGGATGTTGTGACCGCGGCAGCGCAGCCGGGGCTTGTTAGAAGCGCCCTGAAATAAGTTGTAGTCGCCAGGTTGGTGGCAGTATAGGTGGTTGCATTCGCACCCGGAATAATACTCCATGAAGCGTTGTTAGGCGAAGACTGCCATTGTATTGAACCGCTGCTTCCGTTTAACGTCAATTCCGTGCTGTTTAGATTGGCGCAAACCGAATTTCCACCACCGGTGATGAATCCTGCGACTGCATTGGCGCCGGAAACATTTACGGTAACAGTAACACCGGTTGTATATATCGGTAAAGCAGTGCCGCCTGAAGTTTCTACACAGGTAGGCCCATTTTTCCGCCTGACCCAATAAGTGGTGGTTGAGGATGGTGAAACAGTCATCGAGGCGCCAGGGTTGGCGATGATGTTAGCCCCAACGACACTTCCGGTTCCCCATTCGTAGGTACTCCCTGCGACGTGTGTGCCCCCGGTAGCCGTAAGCGTGGTGCTGTTACCTCCACAGATGGTTGTTGTACCCGTAATGGCAGTTGGAGCGGTGGATAGGTTCGTACAGGCAGTATAGTTGAAATTTAGGCTATAATCACCATTTCCCTGGGCATATTCAAGTACCAGGTTGGTTGGACCGCTCAGGAAGGCAGAATAGGTAGTCTGGGTCGCCGTCCATTTATTGATGACCCATGTCACGCCGCCATCAATACTCAATCGGGCCCCATCGTCTGACGAAATTGTGAAAGTATAATAACCGGGGGTAAAGTTCTTCGTCATTTTGTATCGCACAGAAAAGTACTGTTCAAAATATCCGCACATGGTCGCTGCCGTAAATTGAGCAGGGGTGGTGGAGCCAACCCAGCCAAAAAATGAAAAGGTGTCAGAAGGTGTGGTGAGGTAGCCGGCATATAGATACGGGTTGTTAAAGGCGATCGCGGGCGTTGATGGCCATGTGCCCGTTTTTGAAGCATATACATACCCGATCCACTTGCCATTACCATAGTCGGTAGTATTGCCGGCTGGCGTTTGTGGACTCGCCGTAATTACCGTAACTGTTTTAAAGGCAGCCGCACTGTAGGTGTTGCAAATGCTGTTGTATCTCCTGACCCAATAGGTTGTGGTGACGAGCGGAGAAATAAATATTGAACCACTGTTGTTATTACTAATGATATTCTGGCCCACCACCGTTCCGGTACCCCATTGGCAAGTAGAACTGTAAGAGTAAGGAACAGACAAAGTGGTATTGGTACCCAAACACATGGTACTGCTACCTGTGATTGAAGTGGGCGCAGGTGCTCCTGAGCCCGTCTCGCAATAGTTGAAGGTATGCCTCGGATTATAGGTTGACAGGTTAAAATATTCTACGACGAGGTTAACATTGCCACTAAGGGGCACACTGGTTGAAGTGGTAATATTGTAGGCACCGGTTGACACCCACTTATTAATAAGCCATGTCGTACCGCCATCTACACTCATGCGGTAACCGCCATTGGATCCCACCCTAAAGACATAAGTGCCTGATGGAAAATTACGGGTCAAACGGTAACGGTAAGCACCATTGGTATTGTTCCAATTGGTTCCACAAACATTGGTACCCATATTGCCGCTGAAAGTGTAGTCGTAGGTTTCAACACCGATACTGGTGTTAAATCCCCGATAAGTAGTAGTAAACGCATCCGATGGTGGATTCGCCCCATCATGCTGGGCGTAATAATAAATCCTCCAGTTCGTGCCGGTACCATATACGGTCGGATTTCCGGGTGGCGTACAGATTAGTACCGAATATACCGTACTGTAGGCCGTACAGGAACCCATTGTCGAGGCAACACGGTAATAGGTACTCACGAGCACATTATTGACGTTATAAGTAGCCGCCGTTGCATTGGGTATATCGGTGAAATTAACGTTGTCTGTAGAAGACTGCCATTGTCTAGACGTTCCTGAATTTCCTGTTAAGGTCAGCGTAAGGTTATTAAAACCTGAAACAACCCCGGAACTGGTTCCAGTCACTCCAGTAATGCCAACTGTACCTCCGGAAGCAGTATTATTCACAATAGAAACTAAAAATGAAGCGGAATTAACGGATCCACAAGTGCCTCCTGTCACACGTGCCCTAAAATAGGTTGAAGCGGTATAATTGTTTGCCACAAAAGTAGGTGAGGTGGCACCTGAGATATTTGAAAAGGTTATATTGTCGAGTGAAGACTGCCATTGAATCGTGCCATTATGTCCACTTAACGTAAGCGTCGCGCTGGTGCCCAAACATATCGTGGCCGGTCCGGAAATCGTTCCTGCTATCGGTGCAGAAAAGGTTAATGTGGAAACCGTACTATAGGCGGGCGGGCAAAAGATATTGGTAATCTTAGCGCGGTAATACGTGGTCGAGGCTATATTTAAGGCCGTATAGGTCGTACCGGTAGCACCCGTGATATCGTTGAATGTAACATTATCCAATGATGATTGCCATTGTATACTGCCGTTGTACCCGGTTAGTGTCAACGTCGTATTGTTTATAACACTACAAATTGTTGTTCCACCGGAAGTCGTCCCGCCGATAGGTGAAGGCCCTACCACCATATTGACACTCGGTGAAAATACGGGAGTGCACGCACCGCCACCCACCATCATGCGATAAAACGTAGTTGAGGTGAGGTTTGTGATGGTAAATGTCGCGGAGGTTGCACCGCTGATATCTACAAAATTGATGTTGTTAGTTGACGACTGCCATTGTATCGCTCCTACAGTTCCTGTAGCGGTTAATGTCGTACTGTTCGCGCCGGAACAAATTACTGAAGCACCTGAAATGGTTCCTGCCAACGGCACCGGACTGGCATTGATAAGCAGTACGTTCGAATACCCAGGCAGGCAGCCAGGATTTGACACCGCGGCCCTGTAATATTTGCTGCCGGCAAGATTGGTAACTGTATAACTCGAAGTAGTTGCGCTTGGAACGGGCGAAAATAAGATGTTGTCAGTGGACTCCTCCCACTGGATGGTACCCTGAAATCCATTTAAAGTTAAGGTGGCAGCCCCCACGTCAGCGCAAAGTGTATCGCTGGTGGCTGATGCGGTACCTGCAACCGGCGTTGGCTTAACGATGATGCTTACTGGGTTCGTGTATACTTCCTGGCAGCCGCCACTGGTCACTTTAGCCCTGTAAAAAGTGGTAGTGTTCAGGTCGATAACTGTCAACGAGGCAGAAGTTGCGCCATTTATATCTGTGAAATTAATGTTTTCTGGCGTCGATTGCCATTGTATCGTGCCTACGTTTCCCGTCAAATTCAATATGGTAGTGTTGCCCGACGCGCACACGATCTGTCCCCCCGAAACAACTCCTGCGAAGGAAGCTGCACTGGCTGTAATGGGAATAATATCGGAGTACACTTCCGGGCAGCTTCCATTTTTTACCCGAACCCTGAGGAACGAACTGATTACTACGTTTTCCATCGTGTAGTTTGGGCCATTCTCACCATCAATATCGGTGAATGTTATACCGTCAGCAGCGTTCTGCCATTGGATGTTTCCGGAGTAGCCATTTGCGGTTAGTGTCGTGTTGCTTCCGTAACAAACCATCGTGTTTCCGGTAACTGATGTTGGGGCTACAGAGCCATTTGTTACTGTTATTGTTTTTGTAATCCCGGAAGTGGTCAGCGAACAGGGAGCAGGGTCGTTGCGACGCACCCAGTATGTTGTGGTTGTGGCAGGCGTAACGGTCAATGTTGCAGTGGTTTCACCGACCAGAATATTGGAACCGATATTGTTTCCAGTACCCCATTGGTATAATGCTCCAGGGGCTTCGTATCCTCCATTGGCGGTAAGCGTCAGCGGTGTTCCGTTACAAACCTCGTTGACTGAGGAGATCTGAGACGGTGCCGTCGAAAAGGTGTTGCAGGATACATAGGAAAAATTGACCCGGGTATTGTTATTCTGGTTGTAATATTCCAGGACTAAATCAACGTTTCCGTTTAGATAATAGGAGCCCGAGGAAGATTGGTAGGAATGATTTGACCAGTTTGATAAAGCAAAGGTCAATCCGCCATCGAGGCTCAGCCTATACCCGTCATTACCACCTACGGTAAAAGTGTAGTATCCTGCAGTAAACGTCTTTTGCATTTTGTAACGCAAAGCAAAATTGTTATTGTAGCTCCCGCACAAATCAGTTCCACTAAGTAGGTCAGCACCAAGATTATTATCGAACTGTTCGTTTTCTGTGATAAACCCCCGGTATGTGGTCGTAAATGCATTGGCTGGAGGATTATTTCCGTCTGTATCCGCATAAACATACCCTATCCACGAGCCATTTCCGCCTACAACCTGATCGCCCGGCGGAGTAGGGCATTGGGCCATACTTCTGTTGGTAAGAAAGAGCATTACCAATAGGATAAAATTGAAAAATGCCAACCTGCTCTTTGCTGTTTTGATGTGTATACTTTTCAAAATTTTAGTTTTTAGGGTTTAGTAATTTTCCATAATGCGCTGTAGATAAGACAGCGCAACAGGATTTGCCACGGGAAGAAACGGATTGTCACGTGTAATTGTAACGATTCAATTACACAAAGCTAATTACAGCTACAGGCATCAATATGCTTAATAAAGTCACGAAATGTTTTAATTGGACATTAATTGAAAATACGATGCTGCAGGCTTAAGCAGTATTGCCTGATGAAAAGCAACAAAAGGCAGTGTCAGCTGCCTTTTGTTTTTTTATCTATAGTTTTGTAAACCTTATCTTTTCAGTATTTTTTTGTGTTGCATTGTGCCATCGGTAAGAACAACCCGTACGATTAAAAGCTGGGGTGCAACATTTAAATCTGCAGAAGTATAAACAGATCGTGATATATGGTCCTCAGCAAGTATTGTTTTGCCCAGAATATCATATACCTGCACGCTATTAATAGTTTCTTGCCCTGCATCAATTAAGAGGTGCGCACCTTGCTGAAGAATGCCAATTGTCATAATTTCATAGCCGTCGGTGCCAAGCAGCGGATCTATAAAATGAATCTCGAAACGATCATTAAAAGTTCCGTTGTCAGTGGAAAAAGTGTAAGGAGAAACCTTCAGATTATGAGAGATATTTGCAGTTTTATCCAATAGATATACCTCCTGATTCTGGAATAATCCATCAAAGATCTCCAGGCCGATGGAAAAATCGCCTCCGTTTTGTGAAGTATATCCCAGCGGAATAACATCAGTATCATCAAAAGGCAGCACCCGTCCTTGTATGGAAAGGTTTTCGGTCCCGGCCACAGTGTAGATGGAAACGGTATTCCCGGTTGGCAGTACCCTGCCATCAAACTTACTGTCAAACCCATTGGTTGCGGTTTCAACATAACCAAGAAGTGCCTGATCATAGGCGCCATTACTCCCTACAATGTTCAACCAAATCCTGTGCTTTTCAAGCGTATTGAAAACTGGATTTACAATTGGTGTGCTTCTGTAAAATTGGCTGTTCTGTCCAGTAACGCGCATATTGTTTGTGAATGCTGCAGTGTATGTTCCATCGGCTAACCCATCATTTGCTTCTATAAAGAATCCCTGTCCTGCTGCAATTTTGCCATTTGGCAGCGTTCCTCCTGTAATGGCTGGGTCTGCAGAGTTTACGCCTCCCGTGAGGTTGTATTTAGCGTAACCATCGCTGGCATTTGTATACAATTCAGGATTCGCGAGCGTGTTCGATTTGGCCTTATTGTGGGACCAAAGATATATGGTTCCATTCACGACGTCACTGTTACCCGCATCTGAAATAAACTGGTCAATATCAATAGCAGAAGGATATGGGTTACCAATGAGATTGAAAGTACTTCCTGACCCTTTCGTAATTGGGAAGGAAATAATACCATTATTAGGGATACCGTGAAATACAGCATTGTATGTCTGCGGTGTCGAGTAGTCCAAATTGCTTGGCGCCTGAACTATATATCCCGCTGCCGGTGCCATTGTTGTCGATTCACTTTCAGAGACCCAATTGTTTACAGACGGATCGTAGGAAGAATAGGCGGAAGGTGAAGCCAAAAGGCCCAGTGTCTGCCCTGCAACCGGAGTTGCAAAGTAAATGAAATCGGACTGAAGTAAAGGTGAGGTGTCTCGTTTAAACGTGATACTACCAGAATTGACAGCGCTGTTATCAACCTGTACTATACTGCCATTGTTCTCTACAACCAGCGAAGCCGACGGATCAACAACAATATTTTTTTGTACCAACATCGTAACACCACCAGGGACAGTTAAATGAGACGCGCCGGTAAGCTGGCAGGAACAAACGTTTATATTCCCCGAAAGCGTCAGGTCACCTGAAACGACAATTGTGGTGTAAGCATTTGGTACTCCCGACCAGGCGCCATCATAGGTAACGGCTGCAGGAACATTAATCAAAACCGGTGTGGTGGTTTGTGTGTCACCGCAGGAACCACTGGTCAAAACTGCCCTGAACCAGGTCGTTACGGTCAAGCCAGAGGCCGTATAGGTATTCACGTTGGCGCCGACAATATCAGTAAAATTTAAATTATCTGTAGAAGATTGCCACTGGGGTATCCCGGCCGATCCCAATAATGTCAGTGGCGTGGCATTCGTTACAGCGCACACAGTAGTCGTTGGTAAACTTGTACCGGGAATTGTAATTGTCCCTGCAGTCGCATACGGTAATACCGTAACCTCGATCACATTCGAAATAGAGGAGGAGCATAGGTTTGTTGTCACTACGGCCCTGAAGAATTTCGTTTCCGTCAGGTTTATTGCGGTGTAGTTGCTGCTGGTTGCTCCGAATATATTGGTGAAATTGATATTGTCTATAGAGGACTGCCATTGGATACTGCCAACATATCCTGTCAATGTGATGCCTGTGGTATTTATACCAGAACACAAGACATCACCGCCAAAAGCTGTACCTGCAAAACTGGCTGGCCTTACATAAACGGTAACAGTAGTCGTTGAAACGGAATTACAGACTCCGCTGGTCACTACGGCTTTGAAATAGGTCGTAGCCGTTAGATTATCAGTGGTAAGTATCGCATCCGTCGCGCCTGCAATATCTACAAAATTAGTGTTATCCGTTGAAGATTGCCATTGGACGTTGCCAGTATAGTTGTTCAGCGTTAGGACGGCATTGGTACCCGAACATACCGTAGTAGCCCCTGAAATGATTCCGGCTACGGAAATTGGGTTAACATTTACTGCTACGCTACCGGGATAGGTGCTGGTGCATAAGCCATTTGAAAGCGTCACCCTATAATAAGTGGTTTGTGTTAGGTTGTAGACAGTCAGTGAGGAAGTGGTAGCCAATGGGATATTGGTGAAATTGATGTTGTTTGTAGAAGACTGCCATTGGATAGCACCATTACTGCCTGTTAAGGAAAGCGTTGCACTGTTTGTGCCATAACAAACCGTAGCTGCACCGTTAATGGTGCCTGTATCTGGTGATTGGTTAACGAATACCCTAACAGTGTTTGAAACGGCTGATGAACAGGTATTGTTAGTGACCAACGCGCGATAGTATTTCGTAGACGTCAGGTCGATCGCATTGTATATAGGCGAAGTTGCCCCTTCAATCGAAGTAAAATTAATGTTGTTATCTGATGCTTGCCACTGTATTGATCCCAAGTATCCGTTCAACGTAAGGGCAGAATTATTGGCACCCGAGCAGACTGTCGCACTGCCTGAAACAGTTCCCGATATTGATGTTGGTGTAACAACGATTGCAACAGATTCACTAGTTGCGGACGAACAAGCACCATTTGACACGACAACCCTGTAATAGGTGATCACAGAAATGTTGAATACATTTAATACTGGTGATGTCGCACCTGCGATATTGTTAAAGTTGACGTTGTCTGCAGATACCTGCCATTGCAAGGTTCCGTTGTACCCTGATAAAACCAATGCAGAACTGTTGGTATTGGCACAAACGCTTCCGGCACCACCGATTGATCCAGCAACTGTTACCAATGGGTTCACGATTATGTTTATGGAGTTTGTGGTCGCAGGGGCACAGTCGCCGCTAGTGAGTACCACGCGATAATAGGTGGTCGCGGTTAAATCGGTTGCCGAGTAAGTAGTGCCGTTCTCATTGGGGATATCGGTCCAGTTTGTATTGTCTTCTGAAGATTGCCATTGGATTGATCCAACGCTTCCCACTAACGACAGCAATGTACTGTTTGACCCCGAACAAACGGAATTTCCGCCACCCGAAATAGACCCGGCAACTGCGTTGGTTCCGGCAACGTTTACTGCTGTGGTGATTCCTGATGTAAATGCGCCTGTAGTGACGCCGCCTGCTGTTTCGTTGCAGTTACTACCGTTTTTACGCCTTACCCAGTAGGTGGTCGGTACGGAAGGAGATACCACTATTGTCTCTCCGGTATTCGCAAGGATATTAGCACCAATGACGTCTCCAATTCCCCATTGGAAAGTACTTCCCGGAGCAGCATATCCTCCAGAAGCTGTTAAAGTAGTACTGCTGCCATTACAGATCGTCGTGGTTCCTGCGATGGTAGTAGGTGCCGTTGAATAATTTGTGCACGAGGTGTAGTTGAAGTTAAGACTGTAATCGCCACTTCCCTGCGCGTATTCGAGCACCAGATTGGTTGGGCCGTTCAGGAACGCAGAATAGGTGGTCTGGCTTGCTGTCCATTTGTTTATTACCCATGTCACACCGCCATCAATACTCAGTCTGGCTCCATCGTCCGCCGAAATTGTAAAAGTATAATAACCGGGGGCAAAGTTCTTGGTCATTTTGTATCGAACAGAAAAGTACTGTTCAAAATATCCGCACATCGTCGCTGCTGTAAATTGAGCAGGGGTGGTGGAGCCAACCCAGGCGCCAAATGAAAAGGTGTCAGAGGGCGTGGTAAGGTAGCCGGCATATACATACGGGTTGTTAAAGGCGATCGCGGGCGTTGATGGCCATGTACCAGTTTTTGAAGCATATACATACCCGATCCACTGCCCGTTGCCATAATCACTAGTATTCCCGGCCGGTGTTTGTGGAGCAAGTGGATTTACAGTAACGGTTTTAAAAGCAGCCGCACTGTAGGTGTTGCAAATGCTGTTGTATCTCCTGACCCAATAGGTTGTGGTGACGAGCGGAGAAATAAATATTGCACCACCGTTGTTATTACTAATGATATTCTCACCTACCACCGTTCCGGTACCCCATTGGCAAGTGGAACTGTAGGAATAAGGTACAGATAGTGTGGTATTTGTCCCGAGGCACATGGAGCTGCTGCCTTTAATTACTGTAGGAGCAGGCGCACCTGAATTGGTCTCGCAATAATTGAATGTATGCCTAGGGTTATAGGTAGCCAAATTGAAGTACTCTATCACAAGATTTACGTTCCCGCTTAAACTGACACTCGGTGAAAGCATAGTGTTATACGTTCCCGTTGAAGTCCAGTGATCGATCAGCCATGTAGCGCCGCCGTCCACACTCATACGGTAACCCCCGTTAGACCCCACTCTAAAAATATAATCTCCAGCCGGGAAGTTCCTGGTTAACCTGTAGCGGAAGGCGCCATTGGTATTGTTCCAATTGCTGCCGCACACATTCCCACCGATACTCGCACCAAAGACATAATCGTAGGTTTCAACACCGTTGCTGGTGGTAAATCCCCTATAAGTCGCAGAAAAAGCATCCGAGGGTGGATTCGTCCCATCATGCTGAGAATAATAGTAGATGCGCCAGTTGGTCCCTGATCCATAAGTAGCTTGATTTCCCGTCGGTGTGCAAATTGTTACCGAATAAATAGCGCTGTAAGCCGTGCATGTTCCTGATGTTACTGCCACCCTGTAATAGGTATTCGTGGTCACATTGGAGACGGTATAAGATACTGCGCTTGCATTTGCAATATTCAGAAAATTAACGTTATCCGTTGAGGATTGCCACTGCAGCGTTGAGCCTGCGGTATAACCTGAGGCTGTCAATACAATATTATTAAACCCAGAAACGACATTAGAGCTGGTAAGGATAGGTGTAAAGGCAGAGCCTGGGCTTCCTACAATACCTCCTGAAATACTGTTATTGGTCACCAGGACTAAAACGGAAGGGCTAATATTGCTGCCGCAATCCCCACCTGTAACAAGAACCCTGAAATACGTCGACACCGTGTACCCTGTCGCAATGTAATTAGCCGAGTTGGCACCCGGAATATTGGTAAAGGTTACATTGTCTGTTGAACACTGCCACTGAATGTCTCCATTATAGCCGTTTAAGGTTAATGTTGGTGTAGAGCCAAGGCAAATCGTTCCTGCCCCTGAAATAGTGCCTGCAATAGGTGCTGAAAAAGCCAATGTAGCCGTATTACTGAAATCTGCAGGGCAATCACCTATAGTAACTTGCGCCCTGTAAAAAGTTGTTGCTGCGATATTTGTTGCAGTATATGATGGACTGGTAGCATCTAAAATATCGGTAAAAATGTTGCCATCCAGTGATGATTGCCACTGGATATTACCGGTGTACCCTGACAGCGTAAGTGTGGAAGCATTTATTAATGTACATACTGTAGTGTCGCCTGTCAAACTTCCGCCAACTGGAGAGTCTTTTACCACAATGCTTATGCTGGATGAGTACACCACAGCACAATTTTCGCTTCCAACTTTAATGCGAAAAAAGGTTGTTGAACCGAGGTCCGTAGCAACATAAGTAGGACCATTGGCTCCCTCAATATCATTGAAATTGATATTGTCAGTTGAAGACTGCCATTTTATAGCGCCTAAGTATCCGTTTGCGGTCAATTCCGTGCTGTTGGCACCGGAACACACAATCGAGGCGCCCGATATTGATCCTGCAACCGGTACGGAGTTAACGGTAATAAGCAAAGTGTCTGAATATACTGATAAACAGGAAGAAGTAGAGACTGCCGCCCGATAGTAAGTATTTTCAGCGAGGTTTGTCAGATTAATTGTTTGCGTGGTAGCGTTTAGTATCGGAGAGAAATTGATGTTGTCATCAGATTGTTCCCATTGAATCGATCCAACATATCCCGACAAATTTAATGTTGTTGAACTGATATCCGCGCAAAGTGCCTCATTGCTGGCAGACACCGTTCCTGCAAAAGGGGCGGGGTTTACAATAATGCTTACAGGATTTGAAAATACTGCTTCACAAAGTCCACTGGTGATTCTTGTTCTGTAATACGTAGTGGTATTTAAGTTTAATGCAGTTAACGACGCAGTTGTTTCGCCATCCACATCTGTAAAGTTAATGTTGTCTGTGCTAGACTGCCATTGAATGCTTCCTAAGTATCCTTCCAGATTCAACGTGGTTGTATTCTCTGAAGCACATACGGTTTGAGCGCCCGAAATTGTCCCAGCAACGGAAGGTGTATTAATTGTAATCTGGACTCGCTCTGAATAGACCTCCTGGCAACTGCCATTCTTTACCATTACTCTCAGAAAAATACTATTAGTGAGGTTTTCTGCAGCATAAACCGGTCCATTTTCGCCGAGGATATCATTAAATGTTTCACCGTCATTTGAACTTTGCCATTGTACATTGCCGGAATATCCGGTTGCTGTCAGGGTAGTATTGTCACCATAACAAACCACAACATTTCCGGTAATGGATTCCGGCGCAATGGAACCATTGGTTACGGTTATCGTTTTTGAGATTCCAGATGTAGCCAATGTACAAGGAGCCGGGTCTAATCGGCGCACCCAGTACGTTGTCGTTGCCTCAGGTGTAATAGCAAGTGTTGCAGCGGTTTCATCGGCCAAAATATTAGAACCGATTGTGTTGCCGGTGCCCCACTGATACACTGATCCTGTTGCTGCAACGCCGCCTTCTGCAGTCAATGTCAGCGAACTGCCACCGCAGATTTCCGAAAGCGACGAAATCTGTGTTGGTGCAGTGGACGGACTACCGCACGACTGATAAGAGAAGTTAATTCTGGTATCGTTATTTTGGTTGTAGTATTCCAAAACCAAATTGATCGTTCCACTGAGGTAATATGAGGCGGATGTACTTTGATAGGGATGGTTGGTCCAGTTTGATATTAAATAGGTAAGTCCTCCATCGATGCTTAACCTATATCCGTCGCTTCCCCCTGTAGTAAAGATGTAATAGCCAGCGGCAAATGTCTTCTGCATCCTGTAGCGGATTGCAAAATTATTGGTGTAGCTTCCGCATAGGTTCGGGCCGGTCAGCGGATTGGTACCGAGGCTTTCGTCAAACTGATCATTTTCTGTGACAAATCCCCTGTAAGTTGTTGTAAAGGCGTCGGATGGCGGATTGCTGCCATTCGTATCAGCATAAACGTATCCGATCCAGGAGTTATTACCGCTTGCTAACGGATCGCCTGGTGGATTTGGACATTGAGACAGGCCTTTGTTTACAAACATCAGCAAGGCCATGAGGATAAAATTGGATAATTTCATCCCATTTTTCGCGGGTTCAAGGTAATTTTTTTTCAAAACATTAATATTTATAGGTTTAGATAATTCAATGCCATGCGATACTGCAGTCAAGATCAAGGAATTCAGAATACAGCGTAAAAAATCAGCATGTAAAATTAGAGACAGCGACATTTACAGATGTGCTAGTTAAAGTTACAATGCGCGTTAAATAGACATTAGTTGGTGCTGGAAACAAGGTGCGAAAGACAGTAGTTGTAAACACACGTCAGCACGTTTTTTTTTTGAACAGCTATTTTGGATGAACACCTGTTGGGGAGTTTGGCAAAAAAAAAATCGTCTTAAAGTAGTTTTCAAGACGATTTCAAATTGTTTCTATTTCAGGTCAATCAAAGTAAATATGTTGTGCCTGGTAACATTTACGGAAGTTTTCTGGAGTTTTTTTGGTGGCTTTCTTAAAGACAGCACAGAAATTACTATGGCTTTTAAACGCCAGCTCGAATGAAATTTGTGTTATCGGCAGCGTTGTTTCCGTGAGCAGCACTTTTGCTTTTTCTATTTTCTTTTCCAGAATATAACGGTAGGGTGTTACGCCTACATATTGTTTAAAAAGCCGGTTGAAATGCTGTGATTCCCAACGGGTTTGTTTCGCAAGATCAGAGATTTTAATTTTTTCAGTGATGTTTTCAGCAATGTAATTCACTGCTTTCTTCAGGATGAAGGGGATGTCGGTATCAATTTCCTTGTCCTGCCGTACCACATCAATATTTCGGTGCTTGAAGTTGTTCAGCACGATCGAAACAGTAGTTTTAATGTCAATCGATTTAAATGGCTTTACGATATATCCATAAGGTCGGGTTTCACTGACGCGCTCTAACGTCGTCTTATCAGAATAGGAGGTGATGTATATAAAGGGCGTTTTGTCTTTTTCCAGTAAGTAGGTCCCCAAATCAATGCCGTCCTTATCCTGTTTCAGGTTAATATCGATTAGAACAATTGAGGGATTTAAATTTTCGACAGCATGAATGGCGTCGTCTACAGTAACAATATTGATGATAGCGTCATAACCTTCTTCCTCGAGAATCTCTTTTATGTCTAAGGCAATTATGAGTTCATCCTCTACGATTAATACCACTGGCTTTTTCATGATGTTGTTTTGTAGGTGAAACGGATGTTGATGTTTGCATTAACTCCACGCAAAAATAAAATGCGGATCTTTTTTTAACTGTCTAATTTAGATGTTATCGGTCAATTTTAGACTTTATATGTCTAATAATTACCAATTATGCCAAAAAATATCCAAACACGTTTACCAGCATGTAAGGATATGCAATATTATCTCCCAACAGGCGGCCGTTTTCGTTGAATTTCCCAGCTGTCAAATTCCACAAACTTTCTACAAAAATCTATAAATATCAATGGCATATGCCTCAATATCTTTGGATTACAACCAACGCCCCGATGGGGATAAAACCTAAATACTATGGAAACCTGGAATCCAAACGAAGAGATGCCCCAAATGGGCTGGCAGGATGAGCATGAACAATATCACTGGGTCGAAGCCGCTGCCAATGAAGAAACCGCAGAAGACTTCCGTGCGCTGGAGAATGAGGAGGCGTATTATGCTTTCGGATTCAATGCGGCGTTTGCGGGTGACGACGTCGATGATGATGACGAAGAGGAGAATAACGATGATGATAATGAGGAAGAAAAGGGCGACTGGGGAACTGTTGACCCGCTGGAGCATCCCGGAGCCCCATCTCCGATGGATCCATCTGCGCCTGGTAGCGCCGTATAGGGATTCGTTATAAAATCGAATCAATAAAAATGCCGGCACAAAAGACTCCAACTTTTGCCAGCATTTTTTTGTTAAATATTATTGTTTTATAAATGCAATTACCTCTCCATACCGCCGGCTCCAGGGCCAGAAATATTGCAGGATCATAGGGATGTGTTTCTTTTGCAGGACGACAGGCGCTACCTTCGGCTGGAACGCATGTAAGGCTTTCAAGAAGCGGTCGTTCCCTTCAGCAATTGAGGGATAGGTTTTGCTCCCCACATAGATCATAAACCGCGGACTATCCTTGTCGAGGAAGTAGATAGGGGAGGCATTGTGCCACTGTTCCGGCTCATTCGTCCAGGTTGTGAGGTAGTCTGCAGCTTCTGTCGGTGGTTGTTGCTCGAGGTAGGACTGCATATCAAGGCCCGCCGCATCATTAAGGATAATCCCAGAGACCACCCCAGGCTTGATCCCATACTTTGGATTCACGACCGCAAGGGCCGCAAGGTGTCCGCCTGCGGAATGCCCCGTGATATAAATCTGATTCGGGTCACCACCATACTCCGCTGCATGGGCCTTCGCCCACAAAATAGATTGCGCGACCTGTGTCGCCATTACATCGTAATTGACATCAGGGCTCAATGTGTAATCGGGAATAATACAAAGCACACCGCGTTGTGCAAAATGCCGCCCAAAAAAGCCGTATTGGTTTTTGTTGCCGGTATTCCAGTTCCCACCATGGACAAAAATCAATACCGGCATCCGTGTAGGATGCCCGCGTTTCGCAAACACATTGAGTTTCGGAGCCGTCGCAGCGGCAGCCGACAAATAGGGCACATTTTTATATTTCTTCGTGGCACAGCCGCTAACCACAACCATCAGGGTACATGCCAACAACATGATCTTATTTCGCATCATCATTTTATTAAATGTTAAATTCAGGCCGAAACTGCCTAACGCACCTAAAACGTAAACCCAATTCGGATGCCGCCCCATTTTGCGGGTACACCACCATTAAACTCGCGTGTCAGTGCCGTTCGCGTGTACTCAAAGTAAAGGGTTTTCGTTTGCAATACCAAACCATAGGTGTGCTGTGCTGTAACGCGTTCCAGATCGCCATCGGAAATCGTATATGGGCTGTCACGGTTAATCAATCCGCCCTGTAACGTCGCATCATAACCCACCGCCGTTACCAGCGGTTGCACGTATGCATAAAGCCGGAATCCGTTGCGATGCCTAATGAACGGCGAATCCACAATACCCGCCATAAGGCTCAGCCCTACCGAAGCATTTGTAAACAAGGTTCCCGCGCGTACCGTAGCGTTGCCCTGGAGTGAGAACAGCCTTGCATAATGCAGGAACTGCTTTTCATACCCTGTTTCATATTGTACTATAATATCATTTCGAACCTGGTTCTTCCAGCCCATCGGCTTGGTGTTTCCCGTAGCACTATGGATACCTTCCTGCATCTGTCGTCCGAACGCGGCGGGGCCAATCACCCCAATACTCAATCCGGTCTGCAATCGCGATCGCCTCAAAGTATCAATAGCCACCACAAACGATTTCAGCACCACAGCCGCTGCAAACGGTCGGTCGCCAAATTGAATTTCAGCACTGCGTATGTTGTCCGGCGCATATCCCATATGTTCCAGCGAAAGCCCGTACCGGATCCTACTGCCGCTCGGTTTCACCAAAATGACATTCATCGGATTGTATTTCAAAAAAGCTGCTACAAACTCGAGGTCAAAACCCTGCGTGTAATTGTGGTCTGACGACGCAAAGTAGTCGTTGTCATAATGAAATCGGAAGTAATGGTCACTGTTTTGATCACGGAACGCAGGTGATGTATCAATCTTCTGAGCCCCAACCGTCACCGATAATAACAAAATGAAATAATGTAGCGTTTGTTTCATAACGTTATGTACGGACAAAACGCATTTACGGGTTCATACACCCGGCACAAACTAAAGTTAAAAGAAATGTAACATGAATACCGTCGGCAACGCCAATCAGTCCCCAATAGGGGCATCGTATTTGTAGTTGATGCGCCCATCGGTGAGTAAGATGGTATTATTGCCGCTGCCGAGTGTTCCTGAGAAGTCTGCAGTAAATTGCACACTGCTGTTCACGGAAACGGTGCTGCTAAAATCGCCATTAACGGCATTCGCCGATCCGCCATTAGGGTGTAAGGAAGTGTAAAAACCTTCTACAGTATTGGTACCGGTCCTTTTGTATGTGGTGACCAGTCTGGCCGAATCTTCCGAAATCCCGTCACTCGCAAACATCCAGAAAGTCAGCGAATAATCGCCATTGGGCAGTAGTGTCTTTTCATAGTCAAGCGCTTCAAAGGTACGGCGTTGCCCATTTATTTTCAAGGTGACGACACCGGACGAAACACTGTCGTCGTCAGCAGTACAGGATATAAACGGTATCGATAAAAGGACAAACAAAACAAGGATTCTCTTCATGGTCACGGATTGGTTTTTGAAAGCTACTGTCTTTTTTCGGATAGCGCCAAACAGCAACTGAAACGCATGCGGCGCGCGTTTTATTGCCGCAGCAGTCTAAAAATAACAGTTTTTTTTTGCTTCGCAGCCTTTACGTTCGGCATGTATGAAAAATTATTATATTTGAATTTAACTATTTAAAAACCAAACCAATGAAAAAGTTACTCTCTTCTTTGCCCATCAACATGGACCTGGGTTTACTCTTAATACGCATCATCCTGGGGGTGCTGATGGCCTGTTACGGCTACAACAAGCTCATCCATTTTGACCAGATGGCAGCATTCTTCGGCAAAATCAATTTCCTCGGGATGACTGGTAAAATTCCATTGGCGTTAACCATTTTTGCCGAGTTCTTTTGCAGCCTGCTGTTGATTGTCGGATTACTAACACGATTGAGCCTGATTCCGCTACTAATCTGCATGGGATACATCGTCGCCGTAATGGACAACATGGAAATATACAAAGCGGGGGATAATGGTACCGAATTCCAGTCCGCGTTTATTTACTTCGTCATTTACCTCGCGCTTTTCTTCACCGGCCCAGGAAGGTATAGCGTTGATAGCGCACTGCTTAAAAAATAATATCAATACCTGAAAACCCTGTATCATACAGGGTTTTTTTATGCTGAATAGGAGCATGATCCGGCTGTCCGCTGTATCTTATTTTGCCTTACCAGTTCAGATTTCCAAAGGAAATTTCTCCAAGTAAAAAGATGCCGCTTCTCCCGAAGCCCGGGACGGGTTTGGACAGGTGCCCGCACCAACGAAGGTAGTTTCCGGGAAAACTAAGAAAGTATGTCGGCAGAAAAATGCCGATAGCGTTACACCCGCTTGCACTTTTTTTTGAAAAATTATCGAACCCTGGATTCGCATTTAGCCTGTTTTTGAAACCATTAGCGGGACAGGTTCAAATACTTTCTGAAAAGTTTTGTGTAACAGAATTTAATTATATATTTGCACCCTGCTACGGGGTGTAGCGTAGCCCGGTTATCGCGCCTGCTTTGGGAGCAGGAGGCCGCAGGTTCGAATCCTGCCACCCCGACAACAAATCCTCTTCCGTGTAACGGAAGGGGATTTTTTAGTTTATCGCAAGTCTGAGCTTGCTCAAAGACTTGCGATAAACTAAAAAGTCCAGGGTTTTGTAAAAACCCGAAAGGATTTGTTGTAACGACACCCATTTGAGGATCACGCAGTAATCCTGCCAACCCACAAAACATCCAGGGTTTTGTGAAAACCCGAAAAGGATTTGTTGTAACGACACCCATTTGAGGATCACGCAGTAATCCTGCCACCCGACAAAAAAACCAGGTGCGTGTTCGATTTTTTTTATATAGTTTAGCCACAAACCAAACGCTTACATTCTTTATAACTTGATAATAATTCTTGATAACGCATTGGGGGAAAATCAACAATTTCGCCGTAATTTTGTGCCGCTAAAAAGAATAAGCTAAAACAATATGTCAGATACAATCGAAAGTGTAAAATGCCTTATTATAGGCTCAGGTCCAGCGGGCTATACCGCCGCAATTTATGCCGCAAGGGCAAATATGTTTCCAATACTATACCAGGGAATGCAGCCCGGCGGACAGCTCACAACAACAAATGAGGTCGAAAACTTCCCCGGCTATCCCAATGGCATCACCGGACCTGAAATGATGGTCGAACTGCAGGAACAGGCGAAGCGCTTCGGGACGGACGTACGCGATGGCTGGGTGACCAGAGTAGACTTTACGGGGCCGCTGCACAAAGTTTGGGTAAACGACGTTATCGAAATCCACGCCGAGACCATTATTATCTCGACTGGTGCTTCTGCCAAGTACCTCGGACTGCCTTCAGAGCAGCATTACCTGAATACAGGGGGCGGCGTTTCTGCCTGTGCTGTTTGTGACGGGTTTTTCTACAGAAACCAGGAAGTAGTCATCGTTGGGGCAGGGGATTCTGCCTGCGAGGAAGCGCACTACCTTTCTAAATTGTGTAAAAAAGTGACAATGCTGGTGCGTAGCGAGCAATTCAGAGCATCCAAGATTATGGCGGAAAGGGTCATGAAAACAGAGAACATTGAAATCATGTTCAACACTGAAACGCTTGAAGTTTGCGGAGACGGACAAGTCGTGAACCAAGTTAAAGTGATCGACAAGACCGCGAAGGAAGAGCGGATCATTCCGGCTACTGGTTTCTTCGTAGCCATCGGTCACAAACCAAATACCGATATTTTTAAAGATTACCTGAACCTTGATGAAACGGGATATATCATCAACGTGTCAGGAACCTCAAAAACAAATGTCGAAGGTGTTTTTGTAGCCGGAGATGCCGCAGACCATGTTTACCGTCAGGCTATTACGGCAGCGGGAACGGGCTGTATGGCTGCATTGGACGCTGAGCGTTATCTCGCATCAAAAGAGTAAACGTCGCAGGATTGTCATACAATGCAATTGCATACTTAAAATAAAAACTCCCGCAGCTGCGGGAGTTTTATTTATGCCTAAACAAAGAGCGGTAGCGTTCTATTTCGACGGTTTTTTTGCCAGTTTTGCGCTGTCTGCAAATTTCTTCAGATCAATTTTTGGATCTCCGAAAATCTCCACTTCAGAATTTCCTGCCGCCTCAACACTTAATGTGGTTTCGGCATAAACACTGCAATTCACATAGCCTTCAGTGACCAAAACCATATTTTTAACCGTGAGCCTTTTACCAGTGAAATTGGAATTATTGTCCATGCGCAACGTCATATCGATTACATCGCCTTCAATATTGGCGGTTGCTTTCTGATATAAATCACATTTTAAGGCAGTAGAGGAAATCAGTGCCTTGATTTCTGCACTTTTACTGAGGACCAACGTGCCGCTTTCTGATTTGGCATTTATTTCTGCCCTCGATTTGTCATTTGCCGTAATAGAAAAAGACTTCGCGCCGATATTCAGGTATAGTTTTGCGCTGTCAAAAGACTGGAAATTAATGTCATCAAGTTTTATTTCTTCCAATGCATTAATTTTGCTTTCATTGCGCGCGACTACTGTTTTAAAGCTGTCAGTATACGTAACCCGCACACTGAACTTCTTTTCGCCGGTAATTTCCTTTGCCATTGTGAGGATCATCGTGCTACCGTTCATCGTAATGCCCAACGCAGGTTGCAGGTTATCGTCCGCTTCCAGTTCCACTCCGTTCTTTTCTCCTTTGATTAACGACACCTCGATGTTGTCGTGCACCTCAAGACCATCAAAATCCTCTACCTGTTTTTGTTCGATGGTAACAATTTTCGAACCCTTAAGTTTCTCTTTTCCCTGGGCATAGCCGATGGTGACGCACAGAACGGCCATCAGCATCAATGTAGTTTTTTTCATATTTGTTAATGATTGGGTCTAACAAATATAGCAAAAGTTGTGAAGTGGCAAAAACGTATACAACTACATTTAGTACCGCGAAATGTCCCTATTTCAGCGATTGTTCAGTTTCATTTTTTGTACATAGCTGATAAGGTAAAAAAAACACCCGTTCATCACGGGTGTCTTTGCACTAACTTTTAGGGGCAATTATTCTTCGCTGACACTACCTCCCGAATCTTCTGACTTCGAAAGTGTCTTCGGGATTTTATGATAGCCGATGGATCCACCGCTGGAAGCATTAGCCTCCAGTTTAAGGATGGGATACACGTGGATATCACCACTGGAATCGACGTCAGCATTGATGTTGTTTGCCATCAGGTCTGTGGCGTTGATTGATCCGGACGAAGAGGCATTTGCTTCAAATTCCAAAGATTTACCGTTCACTTCAACTTCAGCGGCAGAGCCACAATCAATGGTCAGTTGGTCCGCTTCCACATTTACGGTAATGCTCGCACTGCTCTCCGCACTGATTTTTAAATCGTCTGTGACAATCTTTCCTTCGCTCCGGATTGATGCACTGGAATCCGCCGTAAGGCTTTCAATCTGCGGCATGGTGATGGTTACCCTTGGGTTCACTGAAGTAGAGTAGTTTCCGTTAGAAGAGATCACCAAAACCCCATTTTCGACACTGGTTGTTAAAAGAGGCAATATGTTGTCATCGGCTTCAAGCTTCACCTGCACATTGTTGCCCTGCTCAATGGTCACTTCGATTGCCTGACCCACCCTGACGCCTGAAAACGACTCGTTAATATTTCTGGTTTCGCTGACGATGTTCCCGCTGCCTTCTTCTTCATCTCCTACGTTGATGTTGTACCTGCAGGAGGAAAACATCAGTAGAAATAATGTGCTGATAACGATTTTGGTTACAAAAATGATGGTCCTGGCCATGTTGTTTATTTTTTGATTATGATTCCGTTTTTATCTACCGTAAGTCCTTTGCTGCCTGTTGATGGCGTTTTATTTTCAATGATCACTTCGCCGTTTTCCTTTATCGTAGTAACCGTGCTCACTGTGGTGTCGCGAACAACCCCATCATCTTCAACATTTGTGTCATTGTACTCGTTTTCACTCGCAGGACAGTTCAGGCATTTTACCTGACCGCTTTCCACCTGGTAAATATACTGGTCAGAACTGAAATGCAGGTTAAAGAAATTATTGTCAGATTCGTCATAATCCCGGACACTTTCATCCACTTTGAATTTTGTTCCTTGTGGCAGGTAAAGGTGTATTTCGACATCCTGGTCACGGAATTTATTCTTGAAATCGGTAACAAAATAATTGTCTAAAATTAATTTATTTCCCTGTACCCTGAAACTGTATTTGATTTTTTCTGCCGTTTTCCTGGCGTTAGATACCGAACTTCCACGCGCTTGTTTTTCAATGCTGATAAACGGTACATTGTCGGTTGACTTCTCGATGTAAAAACGGACTGCATTTGAATAGATTACGTTTACATCCGAAGAATCCTGGGTAACCCGGAAACCATAATGGTCAAACTTGTTTTTGGCATAGAATTCGCTATATCGGAAGGAAACTTGTAAAGTGTCTTTCGCATTCAGCGTAAATGATTGTTTCTGCGTTACGCGGCCTTCCTGCGACATTTCTACCGCCTGGTTGATTCCTAACGTGATCAGTATGCCGACAGATAACAGCCACAATCCCAATAACGTATATTTCGCAGCGCTGCCAATTGACCTCATGTTGCTGATCAGCAGTTTGAACCCAAGCAATGCCAGGAAGAAAAATGGAATACCAATAGCAAAGAACATCAGCAGGCCGAAAATCCATGCCGGATACTCAGAAAAGTTGCCTGCTTCAATATAGCCCTGCCATGGAAAGTCTATGAACTCTAATGATCCCAAAGTAAATACCCCGATAAGCATGCTGATCACGACAGGAATCGAAAGGGTGATCAGGAACACTCCGAAAACTTTTGCAAAAACCTTAAAGATGTTTACGATCACGTCACCAATGGACGTACTGAACCTGCCTGCATTGTGTTTGGCCTGTTTTCCCAGTTTATCATAATCGGTATTTTTAATGCGTTCCGCTACGTTGTCGAACTCTTCTCGGACTTTCTTCTCAATGTTTGAGATGGTAATCGGTTCGCCTTGCATCTCCAGTTTTTCAGTCGTTGTTACGGCTTCCGGCATCACAATCCAGAGGATGATGTAAGCCAGTATCCCGGTCCCATAAAAGAAGACAAGAACCAAAAGCGCCACCCTAAGCCACACCTTATCGACTCCAAAATAGTGTCCCAGTCCAGCCAGTACACCGCCCACCATACCATGTTCGCGGTCGCGGTAGAGTTTTTTCGTGACAGGTCCCGTTGGGCTGTTGAAAGAATTGTTGTTTTTTGTTGATCCGTCATTCTCGTCGTTATCGATCCGGTAATCTTCCGGCTGGCCCATTACGGCAATCACTTCGTCAAGTTCTTTCAGGCTGATCACCTGTTTGTCGTTCGTGTGTTTTTCAGAAATCAATTCTGCAATACGAATTTCAATGTCGCGGATGATTTCATCCTGTCCGGTTGAATTTGACAAAGAACGTTTTATAGCGTCAAAATATCGGGACAGCTTTTGGTAAGCTTCTTCATCAATGTGAAAGAACATACCTCCCAGGTTAATATTTACTGTTTTATTCATGACTATTTATTTTGGTTAGTTATTATCGACACCGCATCGGATAATTCGGTCCAGGTGCCATTTAATTCTTTTAAAAAGGTTTGTCCTAATTCGGTAAGGCCGTAATATTTACGCGGTGGTCCCGATGTTGATTCTTCCCAACGGTAGTTGAGCAATCCGTCGTTTTTAAGCCTTGTAAGCAGTGGATAAACGGTGCCCTCCACTACAAGCAGCTTTGCGTTTTTCAATGTGTCGAGAATTTCAGAAGTGTAAGCATCCTTTTCCCTAAGGACTGATAGGATACAGAATTCTAAAACACCTTTCCGCATCTGGGCTTTTGTGTTCTCTATATTCATAATTTCTTTGCTGATTTAATTTATCGTGGGGTTCGCATGTCTTATTCGTTAGCCAACAGGCTATCTGTTTTTCTGACTGTGGCCAGTGCTTCTTCGTTAAGGCGCACATTTTTTGGTTCGCCGGTGTAGGTCACTTTAGCGAGATCACTGACATTAATCATCATATTGTGGCCTGAATAGATGGTTACGGCAGACCAGTCAGACGAGAATACGGTAGCATATTTCGTTTCAAGGTTTCTGGCAAGCAGCAGCGCGTTGTTCGCTGTAGAAACGTATGCGTCATCAGCGGTGCCGGAAAGATTTACCTTTGCATTATCGGTGAAATATGCAGAAAGTCTCGTCGTTTCTACGCGTCCATCAAAAACAGCATTGTCAGATACTTTTAAGGTTGTACGCATTTTGGATCTTAACAGCCCGGTGAATTTGCTTCCTGACGAAAGAACGATGTCCATGTTGCGCGTCTCCACAGCCTGCGGAAGCGAGATCAGTGACTTTCCAGAGGCAGTCAGGCCCGTCACATTGTTGATGTTTACATAAACCGTGACGTCTTTTACCGGATTGTTGTCTACGGTATAAATCTTAAGTACGCCGTTTTTTGTTTCCGTAGCGATATTGCTGAGTGACTCGCTATCGTTAATAATGACTTTTGCCGAATGGTTGGCGGCTAATGCGTGAACAAGCGTAATGCCGTTCTGAACCTCAATTTTAGAAAACGCTGCAATAGTCCTGTTTTCTGTTACTTGTGCCTGTGTCAATACTCCAATAAGGAATAAAATGATTGTTGTTGTGAATTTTAACATGATGATTGAATTTTGATTAAAAATGATTGATTTAATGATTGATTGATTTGATGATGATTGAAACTACGATGATTTATTTTAAGAATTTAATAGCCAACGGGTAACTGAAATTTTCTCCGTTTGAAGTCTTCACTGCGGCGTAAATAGTCATCAGGAACTCAAAAAACTGCAGCATGATGATAAAAACAATGGCGATGATCGCGGCAATCACTACGCCGGTGATTTCCTGAGCCTCGATACTCCTGATGAAAAGTTCGTTGTCATGAATGGCGGTGTTGATTTCTAAGTTCTTTAGGATGGTAACCGCCAGGATAGGAATCGCAACGGCAGCCAACAGCACCTGATAGATGAAAATACTGAGTTGAAAATTGATTACCTCTTTTCCCTGTTGATCAACATAAGCTGATTTGTCTTTCGTGGAGCTCCAGATGACTATAGGGAACACGAAATTTCCCAAAGGGAATAAATACTGCGAGAATGTACTCAGGTGCATGATGCTCGCAGTCGTGTTGTAATTAGTTGTGTTCATGATTTTTTGATTTTTTTGATGATGATTGAAACTCGGTTTTCTTTAATACTATTTTTAAACTATTAATTTCTTATACAAAGATACAACCAAAAAAAGGTATTATGCAATACAAAGTAGTGAATATTAACATAATATTAACATTTGCAATTCAGGTATTTTATCCGTAGTTTTATCGAAATATCAGTAAAATATGGGGTTTACACCGGCTAAGATCAATTTATTTCTTTTGTTAAAATTGCCTTCTGCTTTTTTGTGCGGCGTACGCGCCACGGAAATTACGCCTGATTTTTGCAAAGTTTCTGTAAAGCACCGGTGGATTAACCAAAACCCATTCCGATCAATGTACTTTGCCGTGCAGCAAATGGCTGCCGAATTGTCTACGGGTGCCTTGGTGATGGCGTGTATCAAATCGTCCGGCAAAAATGTTTCGATGCTTGTGCTGCATTCCAAAAGCAGTTTTTCAAAAAAGGCAACAGGCAGGATTACTTTTATATGTAATGAGGGCGCGTTAGTAAAAGAAACCATTCAATTGGCCATTGCGTCCGGTGAGGCACAGTCCGTATGGTTGAAGTCTGTCGGTACCAACAGCGAAGGACTGGTCGTTTCAGAAATGGACTTTGAATGGACGGTTAAATTAAAAGCATAAACCAAAGTTAAAAGCAACCTAATTCTTTTTCTTTCTGACTTTGTAGGCGTATTTTTGACAAAAAAGGTATGAAGATATTAATTACAGGCGCTACTGGTTTAGTTGGGACTGAATTGGTTTCCCTATTGCATCATCACAAGCATGATATTCATTATCTAAGCACGTCTAAGGATAAGCTTCATAACGAAGGGCATCTCAAAGGTTTTTATTGGAATCCGCAAAAGGGAGAAATTGATCAAAGTGCTTTTTTTGGGGTAGAAACAATAGTACACCTTGCCGGCGCCAGCATCAGCAAACGCTGGACGAAGAAATACAAACAGGAAGTTATTGAAAGCCGCGTCATTTCGGCAGATTTGATTTTCAATACGCTGAAGAATCATAGCCATAAAGTCAAACAGTTTGTATCCGCTTCGGCAATCGGTATTTATCCCGACAGTCTTAAAGTAGTATATACGGAAGAAAACAAAAGCATCGACGACGGATTTCTTGGCCACGTCGTTGAAAAATGGGAGAAAAGTGCCGATAAATTTAAATTGCTGAATATCAAAGTTTGCAAACTCCGCACCGGGCTTGTCTTATCTGAAAAAGGCGGTGCAATGGCCGAAATGGTGAAGCCAATAAAATGGGGAATTGGTGCTCCTTTTGGAAACGGTAAGCAATACCAGTCATGGATTCATATTCACGACCTTGTTGAAATGTACCGCGCGGCAATCGAAGACAATTGGGAAGGGACGTTCAACGCCGTTGCCCCAAATCCCGTTACCAATAAGGAATTGACTGTGGCGATCGCGCACGCATTGAAAAAACCATTGTTCATGCCCAATATTCCCGAATTTCTGATGCAGCTTGTGCTCGGCGAAATGCACCAACTTTTGTTTTCCAGTCAGAATGTGAGTGCCCGCAAAGCACAGGGCAAAGGATTTAAGTTCGAATATGAACAGCTCGAAAAGGCACTCAACAACCTGTTACCCTCAAAATGATCCGTTTCTAAAACGGATTTTTTTATGTCATTTCACTACTTTTGCGCAAATCCAAATCTGTCAATTGCAATGACAATTTGGCATTGACGATCGCTTTGGCAACAATTTTGTCAACACTCGCAACCAATGAAAAAGTTTTTTAAAAATAAAGCAAAAATGAATACGGAAAGTAAAGCAAACGAACAGGAACTGGACGAAACGACAATCGATAACAATGCAAATGCAGAGCAGCTTATTGTAGAGGAACTGACAGTGGAAGAACAGTTGGGCAAAGACCTTGCCGCAGAGAAAGATAAATTTCTGCGTCTTTTTGCTGAATTTGAAAATTATAAAAAAAGGACAACACGCGAGCGTATCGAGTTGTACAAAACAGCAAATCAGGATGTTTTACAGTCGCTTTTGCCGGTGTTGGATGATTTTGACCGTGCCATGACAGAGATCAGGAAGTCGGATGACGATGTGCTGTTGCGTGGTGTGGAATTGATTCACGAGAAATTGAAAGGTACACTGGTTTCAAAAGGGCTTGAAGAAGTCCAGATCAAGGCAGGAGATATTTTTGACGCAGACATTGCTGAGGCCATCACGCAAATTCCGGCACCGGCGCCAAATTTGAAAGGTAAAATCGTTGATGTCATTGAAAAAGGTTATAAGTTGGGAGACAAAATCATCCGTTTTCCAAAAGTCGTAACTGGCCAATAATTTCCCATTAAGAGCAAAACAAAATGAAAAAAGATTATTACGAAATATTAGGGATTGCCAAAAGCGCAGACGCTACTGAAATCAAAAAGGCGTATCGGAAGAAGGCTATTGAGTACCATCCTGATAAAAACCCGGGCGACAAGCAGGCTGAAGAGAATTTTAAGGCCGCAGCTGAAGCTTATGAAATCCTGAGCGATCCGCAGAAGAAAGCGAAGTATGATCAATTCGGGCACCAGGCATTTGATGGTTCCGGTGGTTTCCACGGCGGCGGCGGTATGAATATGGATGATATTTTCAGCCAGTTTGGGGATATTTTCGGAAGCGCTTTCGGCGGTGGTGGCGCTTTCGGCGGTTTTAGCGGCGGCGGCCAACGCAGGGTGAAAGGGAGCAATCTTCGGATCAAAGTAAAACTCACACTCGAAGAGGTCGCAAATGGCGTTGAGAAGAAGATAAAAGTAAAACGCAAAGTCCAGGCAGACGGCGTAAAATATAAAACCTGTCCAACCTGTAACGGAAGTGGTCAGGTGATGCGTGTCACAAACACGATTTTAGGAAGGATGCAATCGGCATCAACCTGTAATACCTGTGGAGGAACCGGGCAAATTGTGGAAAGTAAGCCAAACAATGCTGATGCATACGGATTGCTGCTACAGGAAGAAACCGTTTCGATAAAAATCCCGGCAGGTGTAACTGATGGTATGCAACTAAAGGTTTCAAACAAAGGAAACGATGCGCCGGGTAATGGAATTCCGGGCGACTTAATCGTTGTGATTGAAGAATTGGAACACGAAACACTAAAAAGGGAAGGGGAGAACCTCCACCTGGATTTATACATCAGTATCGCGGAGGCAGCGCTTGGTGTGTCTAAAGATATCGAGGCAGTGAATGGAAAAGTCAGGATAAAACTGGAAGAGGGAATTCAGTCAGGGAAGATTCTCCGACTCAAAAATAAAGGGGTTCCGAGCATCAATGGGTATGGTACTGGTGACCTTTTGGTACACATTAATGTATGGACACCAAAGAGCCTGACTAAGGAACAAAAGCAGTTTTTTGAGAAATCACTTACGGATCCAAATTTCATTCCCAACCCCGAAAAGTCAGAGAAATCTTTTTTTGAAAAAGTTAAGGATATGTTTTCATGATATTTAAAAAAATATTATATTTGGACTTTACTAGGTAACTAGTAATTTCTTTTTCATAGCAATTTTTCCCATCCTTGTGCAAATAAGGGTGGGTTTTTTTTATGCCTCCATGCCTATTTCGCCTGAATTGACTACTTTTACGCAAATCAATTTTTAGCATGAGTAATATACTTGAAGTAAAAGATGTCGTGAAGCAATACGGCAATTTTACTGCACTCAACAAAGTGTCGCTTTCTGTACCCAAAGGCAGTATTTACGGGTTGTTAGGTCCCAATGGCGCCGGAAAAACCTCCCTCATCAGAATCATCAATCAAATTACCATGCCAGACAGTGGCACGGTAACACTTGACGGAGAACCACTACAGCCCAAACACGTGCAACACATCGGCTACCTTCCGGAAGAACGTGGCCTTTACAAAACAATGAAAGTAGGGGAACAATGCCTTTACCTGGCCCAAATGAAAGGACTTTCTAAAGCCGAGGCGAAAAAGCAACTTGACTATTGGTTTGACAGGCTCGAAATTCAGGGCTGGTGGGATAAGAAAATCCAGGAACTGTCAAAAGGGATGGCACAGAAAATCCAGTTTGTCGTTTGTGTGTTACACCGCCCGAAACTGCTCATTTTTGATGAGCCATTTTCAGGATTTGATCCTGTAAATGCCAACCTGATCAAAGACGAGATCCTCGAATTACAGAAACAAGGCTCAACCATCATATTTTCGACACACAGGATGGAAAGCGTCGAAGAACTTTGCGACCATATTGCGTTAATTCATCAGTCAAATAAGCTGATTGAAGGACGATTGAGCGATGTCAAGAAGCAATTCCGTACCAACAGCTTTGAAGTGGGCATCATGACCTCAAATGTGGAAGGCCTTATGTATGACCTTACGCAAAAGTTTACCGTAGGACAGGCTGATTTCCGGTCATTGAATGACGAACTTAAGCTGGAAATCCAATTGGGAAGTGCCACTTCGAACGAATTACTAAACACGTTGATGCAACGCGGACAAGTCACACATTTTATGGAGAAAATTCCAAGTGTCAACGATATATTCATTCAGACTGTCAGCCAAAAATAAAACCAAAACACCATGAGCATCCTAGCGTTAATTATAAAAAGAGAATTTATTGCCAAAGTCAGGAACAAGTCCTTCATTGTGATGACTTTCCTGAGCCCGCTGCTGATTGTGGGATTGATTTCGTTCGTGGCTTTTCTTGCGACAATGAAATCCGATGTGAAGCGGATCGCCATTCACGATGAAACCGGCCTGTTTGTGAAGGATTTCAAGAGTTCAGCAGAATACAAATACCTTGATTTCTCTAAGGTTGATCTAAAGATACTCAAAGACAGCATCATCAGGGAAAGTTATGAAGGGCTTATATACATCCCTAAAGTGGCAGACAATGCAGAACTTCAAACCAAGATCCAATACATTTCAAACGATAGTCCCAGCCTTGGTTTTGTAGGGGAGATACAGGATATCATTGCCGCTGGGCTGACCAACTCCAACTATGAAAAACTCGGTCTTGACATTACCAAAATCAAGAATGCAGAAGCCAAAGTAAACATCAGCCTCGTTAAATCGTCCGGTGAAGCAGCGGTGAAGGGCGTGAATGAACTCAAAATTGGCGTCGGAGGCGCTTTCGGCTATTTGATCATGATGTTTATCATCATTTATGGAAATATGGTCATGCGCAGTGTAATCGAGGAAAAAACAAACCGAATCATTGAAATCATTATCTCGTCCGTAAAGCCTTTTACATTGATGATGGGCAAGATTATCGGGACCTCGTTGGCAGGTGTTCTGCAATTCCTGATTTGGGCAGCCATCGGTGCCGTCCTGATTTTTACGGTTTCCAATGTTTTCGGAATTGATACCGGTGCGATGAGCGTGGCCCAGCCTGGATTCATTAGCAATATCGTAACATATCTTGACGTGGTCCTGGACCTTCCACTGACATTGCTGGTTGTTTGTTTCCTGGTCTATTTTATAGGAGGATATTTCCTGTACAGCTCGATTTATGCTTCAATAGGTGCCGCAGTGGACAGCGAAACCGATTCGCAACAATTTCTGTTACCCATTATCCTTCCCTTGATGCTCGGTGTATACGTTGGTTTTTTCAGCGTCCTCAACGATCCCCATGGGACAGTGGCAACGGTGTTTTCGATGATTCCATTGACGTCTCCCATCGTCATGATGATGCGGATCCCTTTTGGAGTGCCATGGTGGCAGCTCGCCATCTCCTTGGTACTGCTATTTTCAACTTTTTTACTCGTGGTTTGGTTTGCGGCTAAGATTTATCGTGTCGGAATTTTAATGTATGGTAAGAAGCCGACTTATAAGGAACTGTTCAAATGGCTTAAATATTAAATGGAACTTAAAAAAATAAACCCAAACCTACAGCGCGCCCTTGCCGAAAATGGCCTGTTGGAAGCCAACGAAATTCAGTCCGAAACATTTTCAGCGATAAAAAGCGGGGCCGATGTTGTAGTGCAGGCGGCAGCCGGGGCCGGAAAAACGACGACTTTGGTAATCAATGTCATCCAGAAACTTGAAAAGGCGGTTGGAGAAAGTACACGTGCGCTGATCCTGGCTGAAAATAAAGACAAGGTCATTGAAATGGCTTCGCTGTTTAGGAAATATGGAAATTATACGGATTTGCGTGTTTTTGGCGTACATGAAAAAGGCGATATCGATTTTGATAAGAACCACATTTCTGATGGATTGGATATCCTGATTGGTACGCCTAATAAAATAAACCTACTTTTTTCAACAGCGGGATTCAACCTGAACACCGTAAAGTTATTCGTGGTTGACGATGCAGACAAACTGTTTAAAAGCAGGATGGATGCTGTGGTACAACGCCTATCCATGAGTATCGAGAAGACACAGCGGATTTTTTTCACAACCGGCATCACCGAAAAAATTGAAATAATGGCCGACAAGATTATGATTGAACCCTTTTGGTTTGAAACAGACGACGAATAATGGGCTTAATCAACATCTTTTCGGGAAGCGAAATCATGGCGTTGCGCCTGCGGAGTGAAGTGGAAAACGAAGGCGTTTCAGTCCTTGTCAGGGATCATATTCAATCGGCGACCCTCGGAGGTTTCGGTTCGGCTGGACTCACCGTAGATTTGTATATTGAAGAAACCGACTATGAATTAGTGGAAGAGACGATAGACGAATTTCGTCACCGCTTTCAGGACGATTTGTAATCGCATCTTTTGTTGTTCGTGTAACATATCGCCTTTTTTGCGATGCTAGGCCTAATGTTTCTTTTTCTTCCTCGCAGCCACTTTACCAATGTTTTCAGCTACACGAAATCTGACGATTTTCGAAATCAAAGCATCGGGTAAAGGTTCATTTAACGGAAACTGAATGGAGCCTTTTGCAGTCTTATAGGATGCGATATCCTCGCTGAAGTTCGCCACACCCGAAGCGCCCGGATAAAAACCAATATGATTTTTATACCCCGAAAAGTAAACCAGCGCGCCGTGGAGTTTATAAGCAGGCATCATGTAACTGATACTTTCTTCTGCGTCCGGTGCGGCATCTTTTATAATGCCCCGCATCTGTGACAATAGCTTTTGCGTAGCATCGGGAAATGATGCAATAAACTCGTCCACGCTGCTAAAGTCTTTCATCGGGAAGAGATTTTTCAAAGCAGATGCTGTTTTCAACGCCCGCATACTGTCCGAAATTTGGAATGACTTTGTAACCGCTTTTCTGATATAGTGCAATCGCCTCCGGTTGCTGGTTTCCCGTTTCGAGAATTGTTTTATGGTAGCCCAGTTCCTTTGCCCAGTGTTCAAGCGATTTCAATATGCCTGAAGCAATTCCCCGTCCTCTCAATGATTCCGGCACAAACATCCTTTTAATCTCGACAGTATCATCAGAAAAGCCTTTGAAAGCGCCACAACCTACGGCTTCATTCCCTTCGTAAGCGACAATCACATTTTTAATAGTATCGATTTTATTGAATTGTGCATAAAACGCATGATCGGCTCCGTCGCGGATCCGCAAATCCGCATCAAGCAGTGCTACAAGGCTTATAAACTCAGGATTTGTCGAATCGGTTCTTCGATGTTCCATGGTAAACGCAGTTTTTTTACGAAGATAAGAAAATGCAGAAAGGCCGTAAAACAAAATTCTACAGCCTTACGTTTTTTTTCACTCTTTTCTACACGACTACAGTGCTCCAGTTTTCGCCGCTTTGAATCCTGCGAATTTGCATTTCGCTTACACCAAATTGTTTCGCGAGCATTTTCAAGCGGGTCTTACGGTTAGGATCCTGTAACAGCTTCTTGATGTGAATGACTTTAGTCACTGTGAGTTTCCTGCCATCGGCCTTGAGGTTGTACTCAATCAGGTTCTTTTTGGCTTTAATCACATGTGGGCTTTTCCTGTGGTGTGCCAGTTTTTCTTCATAAGTGGCCCAAACAAGATTTTTCACCACATCATTGCTGCGATCGTGATCGAGGTGCAAAATGTACTTGTGTTCTTCTGACGGCTGCGGAATAAAAAGCTCCGCAACAATTCTGTAAATCAGAATATTCTTGTTGACAACCTTGTTTTCAATACGTGTTTTGAAGTGCAGCGTTTTGTAGCCATCGGAAAGGCCTCCCTTAAGCAGGTCACCATTCCGGATATCGTCTGTAAAACTGATAATCCGGCCGCGGTTCGAAACAGCGTAACGTTTTCTGAGATTAAAGGGAATTGCTACTTCCCTGAATTCTTCGTCCGGGTAAATTCTAAACATTTTTTTAGGGGATTTATTTGTAGTGTAAATTTAACTAAAGTTCTGTCTTTTACAATGATAATTTTTATTCTTAACAGCATTTTAAGTGAATCTTAGGGAAATATCGTTTCGAGAACCCATCGATTTTACATATTTTCGCTATTTACCGCGGTGTTTCGTCAATTCAAACATTAATCCACATCCTTGATTTTAGAAAATCGGGGCTTAAATTTTAGAAATATCTTTTCGTAGAAGTGAAAAGAAATTGCCGCCAACACGATCGTTATGAAGAGGCTTACAGGATAAATGATCAAATTAGACGTAGTTCCGTAATAAATTGCGAGCTGAAGTACCAAAACAATCGCTATGGGATGATACATGTAAATGCCGTAGGAAATTTTTCCAAGGTGGTGTAAAATTTTGGTTTCCAGTAACATCGGAATTTGTTTATTAACTGCTAGATTCAGGATAATGATTCCATAAAGCATCGAATAAAATTCGAAATGTACATAGTGCACATACACCCCGAAGCACATCAACAGCACCACCGTCAGCAGTACAACCCAGAACAGCCACTTGTTGGTCAATATCCGCAGCAACGGGTGATTTTTAAAAAGCAATATGGCATACACCCCACCAATCGCCATACAATCGATGTTAAAGCTGGACCAGAATGCCGCGAACGTACTTTTATAAGGGATAAAGTCCGAATGCCCGGTAGCCAGAAATTTTGCCACCACCAGATAAAAAATCATGATCGACAACATCGCGTAAATCCTGAATCTTTTCAGCCACCTTAAAAACCAGGGCCAGATCAGGTAAAACTGCTCTTCGGTGCCGATAGACCAGAGGTGCGCGGCATAAGGTACCGGACCGTATAATGACAAGGCAAGGTTAGGCAGGAAAAATACAAACAGCAAAATTTTCGGCACCAGGTCCTGATATACCACTGTTTCCGGATACCCGGGCAAAGTTAATAAATCGACATGCGGAATCACCGCAAACGCCAACACCATGATCATAAAATACAACGGCCATATCCGCAACGCGCGCCGGATGTAAAATTTCAGTATGCTGAATGATTGGAAGGACTTTTCTTCTGACAACATTAAAAACGTGATCAGGAAACCGCTTAGCACAAAGAACAATACGACGCCCAGCTTTCCAATGATGCGGATCGCCGGCGAATCATCCCAATAGTTTTCAAGTCCAAACAGCACCTTAAACTGTTCAATGTGAAAAATAATGACGAGCAATGCCGCGATAAATCGAAGTCCGTTAAGGTTTGGGAAATAGATTTTCTGGCTGTCCATTTTAATATTCGGTGTGATTTGTTCGCCCATTGTAAACCGGCATAAGTAAACGTTGAACGTTAACGAAGATAGCAAAAAACCAGCTCGACAGATGATGAGATGATGGTTTTAGAAGAATAGCGTCGCGGTTTGTATTTTTTTTGAGGAGCATTTTCCTGCTATCCGCAGTAGTTTTATGGCTGAACCCCAGCCATAAAAGCTACACGCTGCTATCAGGGCTGGCGTACCGGAGCCGAAGTGGAAAATCAGAAAAAATTAAAGTGCTGTTATAGCAGCACATAAAATGCAAAAAAATCCCGTAACACAGCGTTGCGGGATTTTCTGGATTATTCTGATTGATGATAAGAATTTTTGATCGGTGATTTCAATTAAAGACGGATAGTATCGTTTTTTGTTACAAAGTGGACAAACTTTTTTGACGAATCTCCTAAACATTTCTAAAAATTCAAACCAACTGATTTTCAAATTCCTTAATTAAACTATCTTTGCCATCCCGAAAAGCGGGAACCTGATATGAAATTTGAATTACTACAAAAAGATCCGCAATCCAAAGCCCGTGCAGGAAGTATTACTACTGATCACGGCGTGATTGAAACCCCGATTTTTATGCCTGTGGGCACCGTGGCGTCTGTAAAGGGCGTGCACCAACGGGAACTGAAAGACGATATAAATCCTGATATCATCCTCGGCAACACTTACCATTTGTACCTTCGGCCGCAAACGGAGATTCTTGAGAAAGCCGGAGGCCTGCATAAGTTTATGAACTGGGACCGCAATATCCTCACCGATTCCGGCGGATACCAGGTGTATTCGCTTTCCGCAAACCGAAAGATCAAAGAAGAAGGCGTCAAATTCAAATCGCATATCGATGGATCCTACCATTATTTTACGCCGGAAAATGTGATGGAAATCCAGCGCACCATCGGCGCCGATATCATCATGGCGTTTGATGAATGTACCCCATACCCATGCGATTACCGGTACGCCCAGCGTTCGATGCACATGACACACCGTTGGCTGGACCGCTGTATTGCCCATTTGGATAACCTGCCTTTCAAGTATGGATATGAACAGACGTTCTTTCCCATTGTACAGGGCAGTACTTATAAGGATTTGCGACGTCAATCGGCGGAGTATATTGCGAACACTGGACAGCAGGGCAATGCCATAGGCGGATTGTCGGTAGGAGAACCTGCTGAAGAGATGTACGCGATGACCGAAGTGGTTTGTGAAATCCTTCCGGAAGACAAACCGCGTTATCTTATGGGGGTAGGTACACCGATTAATATTCTGGAAAACATTGCGCTTGGCATTGACATGTTTGATTGCGTCATGCCAACCAGGAACGCGCGTAACGGCATGCTGTTTACTTCAAATGGTACGATCAACATCAAAAATAAAAAGTGGGAAGCCGATTTTTCGCCTTTGGACGAAATGGGACACACTTTTGTGGATACAGAATATACGAAAGCCTATCTGCGCCATCTATTTGCTGCTAACGAATACCTTGGAAAGCAGATTGCTACCATCCATAATCTTGGATTTTACATGTGGTTGGTTCGCGAGGCCAGAAAACATATCTTAGCGGGAGATTTCCGCGAGTGGAAGGAAAAAATGGTGAAACAGATGGACCAGCGCCTGTAACAGGCAAAGGTCGAAGGCGAAAGTCTGAAAGTCTAAAGTCGAAAGAAATTCCAACGACAAAGACTTTAGACTTTAGATGTTCGACTTTCAGACTTCAGACTTTAGATTTTCAGACTTTTAGACATTAGACGAATGAGCATAATCGACAAATACATCCTGAAACGCTACCTCTCTACTTTTGTGGTGATGTTGTTGATGTTCATCCCCATTGGGATCGTCATTGACGTTTCTGAGAAAGTAAACAGGATGTTGCAGAACAAAGTGGTATTTAAGGCCATTGCGATTTATTATTTCGACTTTACGATTTACTTTGCGAACCTGTTGTTCCCCATTTTCCTGTTTTTATCGGTAATCTGGTTTACGTCTAAACTGGCTAATAATACCGAGATTATCGCGATATTAAGCTCCGGGATATCATTCAACCGTTTCTTAAGGCCCTACATTATTGGCGCAACAACGGTATCCCTTTTTTCATTGTTGATGGGGTTTTACCTTGTGCCGTCCGCGAGTGAGGGTTTTAATAATTTCAGGTATACCTATCTTCGTGGAAACGGGCTCAATGAGATGCGGAAAAGCAGTGATGTGTTTCGGCAAATCAGCGACAACGAATATATCTATGTCCAAAATTTCAATTCCAAAGCCGGTATCGCTTTTAAGTTCACTTTGGCAAAGTTTGACAAGAATAACAAAATGGTATTTAAGATTGATGCCGATAAGATCAAGTATAATCCGAGTAGTAAAAACTATACGATGTTTCAATATAGGAAGCGGACCCTTGGATTGCTAAATGACAAGCTTGAGAAAAGTCCAAAGCGCGATACGATTTTCAATTTTGATCTCGAGGATCTCGCCCCAACCGTTTACGTTGCCGAAACATTGAGTTTCGGGGAACTCAATAAGTTTATCGACAGGGAAAGGCAGCGAGGCTCTTCAAGTATCAATACGTATCTGGTCGTGTTGTACAAGAAATACAGTATTCCGGTTTCTGCCTTCATTCTGACGATAATCGCTGTGGCGGTATCTTCGATGAAACGCCGGGGCGGGATGGGGATGAACCTTGCCATCGGAATTGCATTGGCTTTTATTTACATCTTTTTTGATAAGATTTTCGGTGTGCTCGCTGAAAAATCGAGTATTCCACCACTGCTTGCCGTATGGATACCCAATATCGTGTTTGGTATTTTAGCCATTTACCTGTTACGCAATGCCAAGCGCTAAATTTAAGGCATACTTAAACCTGCACCTAATTGTCTTTATCTGGGGGTTTACTGCCGTGCTGGGCGCCCTGATTCAGGTGAAAGATGCTTCGCTGGTTTGGTATCGCATGCTGAGTGCCGGAATCTTTTTACTCCTTTACCTGCTTTTTTCAGGAAAGAAAATTTTGCTTCCGTTGAGGGCGGCGTCAAATCTCGTATTTGTCGGTTTGCTCATCGCGATTCACTGGGTGTTTTTCTTTCGTGCGATCAATATCTCGAATGTATCTGTAACGCTGGCCATGTTTTCGGCCGGCGCCTTTCTGGCTTCTGTGCTGGAGCCCCTGTTTTATAAGCGGAAGATGCTTTGGTACGAAGTACTTTTTGGCCTGGTCATCATCGCTGGACTTTTCATGATTATGAACGTGGAAGTACGTTACATTGATGGCGCCCTGTGTGCGTTATTTTCGGTGTTCGTAGGCGTCGTTTTTACGCTTTTTAATGGCAAGCTGATCCAAAAACACGACCCTGCGGTCATCACGCTTTATGAATTTTTTGCAGGTACTTTTTTTGTATCGCTTTACCTGCTGTACGAAGGCGCATTTACCCCCATGTTTTTTAAAGTGTCGCTACACGATTGGATGCTGATCTTATTGCTGTCGTCGGTGTGTACTGCGTATGCTTTCACCGCTTCAGTGAATGTGATGAAGAAGCTGACACCTTATACCGTCATGCTGACAACGAATCTCGAACCGGTTTACGGCATTGTGCTTGCGTATTTCATCATAGGGCAAGGGGAACGCATGAGCCTTTCTTTTTATGTGGGTGCCTCCGTGATTATTGTTACGGTCATTTTGAATGGCGTCATTAAGAATTACAGCAATCGCAAATCAGTTTAAATTTTGCTTAACATTCCTGTTTTTGGGTAGGATGGCGACGTAAAGATCAGGAGTTAAGGGTCATCGTGTGAGTTGGCTAAGGGACCGCGCGACGGATGGCAGCGGCATCCTTTTTTGCCAATGGCTCCGCATTGTTGGAAAAGCAGCGAGGCAAAAAAGATACAGCGGACAGCCGGACCCGGCGGAGCAAGGGTCGCGCCAAAAATGTTTACAACTTAAAGCAAAAAAGTACTTTTGTTCCCCATTTTAAATTTTATCTTTGTAGTTCCAATTTTAATTAAAACGCACAAATCCTATGGAATATTTAGATTTTGAGCTTCCCATAAAAGAGCTGGAGGACCAGTTGGACAAATGCCAGGTCATCGGCCAGGAATCTGATGTGGATGTGACCAATACCTGCAAGCAGATTGAGAAAAAACTAGAAGAAACCAAGAAAAAGATATATAAAAACTTAACCGCCTGGCAGCGAGTACAATTGTCCAGGCATCCGAACCGCCCGTACACGATGGACCATGTCCATGCCCTTTGTGGCGATTCCTGGCTGGAACTTTTCGGCGACAGGAATTTTAAGGATGACAAGGCGATGATTGGCGGATTAGGAAAGATTGGCGGACAGTCATTTATGATTGTCGGACAACAGAAAGGTTACAATACCAAGACGCGCCAGTACCGCAACTTCGGGATGGCAAACCCTGAAGGGTATCGCAAGGCATTGCGGCTGATGAAAATGGCGGAGAAATTTGGGATTCCGGTTTTGACGCTTATTGATACGCCTGGGGCATACCCTGGATTGGAAGCGGAAGAGCGCGGACAAGGTGAAGCGATTGCGAGGAACATCCTGGAGATGATCAGGCTGAAAACCCCGATTATCGCAGTGATTGTCGGTGAAGGCGCCTCAGGTGGTGCACTCGGAATTGGAGTGGGAGACCGGGTGCTGATGATGGAAAATACCTGGTATTCGGTGATTTCGCCGGAATCCTGTTCGTCGATCCTTTGGAAAAGCTGGGATTATAAGGAACAGGCGGCTGAAGCATTGAAACTGACGTCTACCGACATGAAAAAACAGAACCTTGTGGACGAGGTGATTCCGGAACCTTTAGGCGGAGCGCATTACGACAGGGAAACTGCTTCGAAAACCGTCGAAGAATATATATTGAAGGCTTTTAATGAGCTTAAAGATTTATCAACAGCCGATTTGGTTTCCCAAAGAATGGATAAATACAGCAAGATGGGCGAATTTAAAGAATAGGGCTTAGCACACAAGTCTTTTAAGAAATCCAAAGCCCGGCGTTTTGGATTTTTTTTTGATATGAACAAATTAAAAAAGTTATACTGAGTTATCAACAGCAGTATGCTTACAACTGCACGGAGTTATCGTGTGTCTTTTATCTATTTTCGCAATATGGAAAATTTACGGAGCATTAACCCGATCAAAGTCGACAAAACCACACTGATCAACCTCGAAAAAGGCAAGCTGCCCCCACAGGCGCTCGACCTTGAGGAAGCAGTATTGGGCGCGATGATGATTGATAAGAAAGGGGTTGATGAAGTCATTGATATCCTGCAGCCCGATGCTTTTTACAAAGAAGCGCACAAGCACATTTTTGAGGCGATTGTACAGCTGTTTACCGATACGCAGCCGATTGACTTGCTTACGGTGTCATCACAGCTTAAAAAGAACGCCAAGCTCGATTTGGCAGGCGGCGATTTTTACCTAATCCAGCTTACCCAGAAAATATCGTCGTCGGCGCACATTGAATTCCACTCAAGGATCATTTTGCAAAAATTTATCCAGCGAAGCCTCATTAAAATCTCGTCGGAAATTATCGAAGAATCATACGACGAGACTACCGATGTTTTCGATTTACTGGACAAGGCGGAATCCCGACTTTACGAAGTCACGCAGGGCAACATTAAACGCAGTTCCGAAACCGCCCAGAGCCTTGTAATCCAGGCGAAGAAGAGGATTGAGGAAATTGCCGGTAAAGAAGGCCTCAGCGGCATCGCTACCGGCTTTGAAAAGCTGGACAAGGTCACTTCAGGCTGGCAGCCCAGCGATTTGATTATTATCGCGGCAAGACCAGGTATGGGTAAGACCGCTTTCGTATTGTCGATGGCGAGAAATATCGCGATCGATTTTGGGCATCCCGTAGCGCTGTTTTCGCTGGAGATGTCGTCTGTACAATTAATCACGCGTCTGATTTCGTCAGAAACAGGCCTTTCGTCAGAAAAACTCAGGACCGGGAAACTGGAAAAACACGAGTGGGAACAATTAACCACGAAAGTCAAAAACCTTGAAAAAGCGCCGTTATATATTGATGATACCCCATCGCTCTCTATTTTTGACTTAAGGGCAAAAGCCAGGAGGCTCTCCTCACAGCACGGCATCAAGATGATTATCGTCGATTACCTTCAGCTCATGACTGCTGGAGGCAATGGTAAAGGCGGCGGGAATCGCGAACAGGAGATTTCTACTATTTCCAGGAATTTAAAAGCGCTTGCCAAGGAGCTTGGGGTTCCGGTTATTGCATTGTCTCAGCTGTCGCGTGCCGTCGAAACGCGTGGATCGAGCAAGAGGCCTTTGCTTTCCGATCTTAGGGAATCGGGCGCGATTGAGCAGGATGCGGATATCGTTTCGTTTATTTATCGCCCGGAATATTACAAGATTGATGAATGGGATGATGATGAGCACACACCAACGGAAGGTCAGGCCGAATTTATCATCGCCAAGCACCGTAATGGTAGCCTGGAGAATATACGTTTGAAGTTTATCGGAAACCTTGGTAAATTTGATAATCTTGAGGACTACGGAGGCAGTTACGATGATCTGCCCTCTAAGATGAACCATGAGGACAACCCGTTTACGGTGAAACACCTGCCTACACCAAACGAAGCTTTTGGAAGTAGCGCTAACCATGATGACGACAGCGACGTTCCGTTTTAACTTGCATAACCATTTATAAAAAAACTCCCGTTGATTACGACGGGAGTTTTTTTATAAATGGTCGGAAAGTTTATCCAAAAAAAGAGCCTCCCGAAGGAGGCTCTAAATATGCTAATGGTCGTTGAATTAAAAGACCAACTTTTTAGTAACGGTTTTTTGTTTGCTGTCGCTCACCTGAATGATCAGTACCTGTTGTTCTGCCCGCAGTTCATTCGTAGTGAATGTCGTGCTGTTCACATTACCCTGCTCAAACAATAGCCTGCCGCGGATATCAAATACTTTGACACCATTCATAGGCGTTGTACCGCTGTTGATATTCAAAGTCCCGTTTTGAGCGTAAACAATTACACCCTCGTTGGATAGCGTCGGATTCTCAGTCCCCAGTGGGGCATTTTGGTATACCAACTCGAAACGGTTGGTAAAATTGCCTGCTGTTGATGCAAAAGTATAAGCGCCATTTTTGATGTCGTGGTAGATTCCGGTGAAGTTGTCTTTGATGAAAACAGGCTGATCTCCTGCAAACAAACCATCGGTGTGATCCAGCGAAATGGTATAGGAACCTGCACTTTCAGTGGTAAAACCTAAAGCAACGGTGTCATTAATATCAAACGGCAACGCCCTTCCCTGAATTACATAAGGGGTGTTGTCAACGATTGAAAACAATTTCGCTGCGTTGGTTTCAATCAATTTTCCGTCATATTTAAAGTCGGCATTATTGGTTGCTCCCGGAAGATAACCCACCAGCACCTGATTTAGAACAGCGCTTTCATTAGACAAGTTAAGCCAAATACGGTTTTTGTCATTGTTCGCCGTCCGGAAGAACTGGTTCGCATTGTTAGCAACCCTCATGCTGTTACTGAAATTAATGGTTGTGGAAGCGTTGGTATTTATTACAAATCCCTGTCCTACCTGTATGGTTCCGTTTGGCGTAGCGCTTAATGGCGACGTGTTAGAGGCGGAAGCCGCTCCAGTCGCATTGTAAGAGGCATAGTTTGCTCCCGAAGCCGATCCCTGTAACACGTGTGCCCAAAAGTACAGGGTACTGACAGACGTATTGGCATCTAAGAATAAATCAGCGTCAATGGTTGACGGATAAGGGTTTCCGATCATGTTATACCCTTGGTTCAAATTGGTCACCGCGATTGATTTAGCGCCATTGTTAGGTACACCACGGAAACGTCCGTTAAAGACGGTAGGTGTATTTGGGAATGTGTTTGGCGCCCGAATCATAAATCCTTTGGCCACTTCGAAATCGTTGGTAGCGGGAACGATTGGAGCGAAGTTATTGTTCGTTTCACTCATCGTGTAAAAACGGTTTGGCAACGTGCCTGGAGAAAAAGCCAATAGGTTTTGGCCAAATACAGGTGATGACCAGTACACATAATCCTGGCGTATCATGGTGGCATTACGCTTTACTACAATCTTACCGGAATTCACCGATTCGTTTACCTGGATAAGGTTGGCATTGTTTTCAACGACAACACCGCTGGTCACATTATATTGATCTCCATTGGTTCCCAAATCGATTACGGCATCACTAGTAACCAATTCATTTTGTAATGTAATGTTGGTGCCTGAGCTAACTGTAAGCAAGGTATTTGCATTTACAGTTAGTTTTCCAGCTTCGAATCCACCCTCGATTCCCGAGTTGTAGTCTCCTGCGATTACGGCGTCCACCGCTGCAATTGGTCCGGTGATGTTTGACCACTGGGTACCGTCCCAGGTCACTGTCGACGGCACTGCTTCTCCATAAATCGTCACATCATCAAGCCTGAAAGTACCGGTTCCTGAGGCAGCGGCTGCATTCAAATCGGCACGCTGAGTTCCGTATGGATAGATCCTGAAGGTCACCGTTCCACCATCTGCGGAAGCGAAATCTGCAAAGTCCCAGGTCGCTGTAGTACCTACGGTAGGCGTAAGTGGTGCCGCACCCCATGCTGTAGAAGTCGTAAATCCGTTAGTACTGTAACGAACTTCGAGGCGGTTTGGCGCAGTATTGCTGGCCTGTCTGAAAAACGACAATGACCTTAGGTTTACTTTATATCCTGCTGCTGCGCTTACAGAGAACTCAATATAGGAGGTGTTGACCACATTCGCAGTAGCATTAAGTGTAGTAGAATTAAATACATTTCCTGTCGAATTACAGGTAATCGTACTCCTCGTTAACGGAGCACCCGTGGTGTTTGACGGAACAAATGCAATATTTCCGTTCGTAGGACAAGCGGAGGCACCTGTAAATTGATTCAGGTAAAGGCCACTTTTTACTGTTAACACCTGGATTACATCATTGGCCGCGTTATAGTTAAGGCTTGCCGCCTGTGATGCCGTGATATTTGTAACTCCTGCGCTTAGGATATCAATAACGCCTGATGTAACGGTAGCCACTGCTGTGTCTGAACTGGAGTAGGTGATTGGATTAATGGCTGACGTTGGCGAAGTCGCTGTAAGCGTAAAGTTCGGCTCGAGATCTGTTTTAACAGGAAGCGCACCGAAAGTGATTACCTGACTGGCTTTGTCAATGGTTCCTGTCAGCGCGGGTTGTGCCAAAGTATATTTAGCAGCATCAGCACCAGACAATACAAATGCCGTATTGACATTCTTATTGATTCCTGCGTTCGCATCTTCAAAAGTTCCATTGCCGCTCACGGTCACCACATCAATTCCAACAATTCCGGATAGTGTAGCACCGGTAATGGTTGCGGTGGTCGTTCCGTCATAAACTTTGGTTGTCACAACGGCGTTGATCACGGTAAGCCCTTTAGTACTTACAGTCAGTGATTGATTCACATTTGGCGCCGGGTTGAAGCCTGAACCACCATTTTGTGAAGCGGTGATTATTGTTGTACCTACGCCAACAATGGTTACGGTATCACCTGATACAGTAGCAACGGCCGGATTGGAGCTGATATAGCTTACAGTCAGTCCTGATGAAGCGGTAGCAGTCAATTGGAAAGGCGCATCACCATATACTTTATTGGCTAGCGGGTTGAACGTAATCGTTTGGTCTGTCAGTGACGAATTCACGACATTTAGTGGCTGGATCACATCTGCGGCGGCGAAATAATCAGCATTTCCGGCTTGGGAAGCGGTGATGTTTGTGACACCTGTACCCACAATATGAACCGTATCTCCAATGATAACCGCTACGGCTGTATTGGAGCTGCTGTAAGTAATCTGGTTGATCACCGCGGTGTCTGAATTCGCTGTTAATGCAAAATCAGGATCGGCAACATCTTTTGTTGGCAACGGGTCGAACACGATCGACTGCGTTCCCTTGGCAATGGTTACAGCCAACGTGGCACTGCCTGTACCCGCAGCATTGGTTGCAGATATCGTTACGTTGAAGGTTCCGGCCTGAGTGGGTGTTCCAGTAATTTGTCCGTTCGTGTTGTTGATGGACAGTCCGTTTGGCAATCCTGACGCATTGTAGCTTACCGGTGCGTTAACTGCAGTAATGGTGTAGTTGCTGAAAACCGTTCCAACAGTTCCGCTCGCGGTCAGTACAGCATTTGTTACTACAGGCGCAATCAAGGTCGGTGCAAACGCAACACCTTTAGCAATAGCGCCTGTCGGGGCTGTGTATAAAATCACGTTATTGGCTGTAGTGATGTTAATCGGGGAGTTGTATCCGGCGGTATCGTTAAGCCTTACCACATTATTTGCGGTAAGTGCTCCCTGGCCGGTTGAAACGAAAAGGTAAGCACCACCCGCCTGTGTTTTGGCGGCAATAGAGAATCCTCCGAATGCAGTAGTATACGTACCGTTAGCGGTCCACGATCCTGCTACCAATGAATACTTGGCAATCGTACCGGCAGTATTTGAAGTAGCATACATGGCGTAAAGCACATCGTAAGTGCCATTATTAGCCGATGAAATCAGATAAAAGTCCTGAAGGCTGGTTACGCTTGCGGTAAGTCCTGGCAGCAGTGTTAACGTACCACCTGTTGCGGCGTTTATGGTTCCAACAGCAATGGTGCTGTTTTGTGCATACACGGTTCCTCCAAACGCCTTCACGCCCCTGAAATTACCCGTTGGGCTTGGAGTTGTCGCATTATTGGTATAAAACCCGCCCTGGTCACCGATGAATAGGGTGGTATTGTTTAAACTGGTGGCGCAACGCGCTTGCTGGCCGGAAGTTCCGGTGTACGTGGTCGCCATTGTAAACGTACCCCCATTATTTAACGATCCTACACCTCTTGGATTAAGCGTATTTACGTTGGCAGAGGTATCAGTATTGTTTGCACCCGTGAAATACAATTGTGTACCATCGTTGCTGTTTGCGATATAACATGTCGAGGTAGCACTGGCGGAAAAGCGAAGTGCATTGGCACCCGATCCTGCGATTGCGGTGGTGGTAACGACGCCCGGTGTTGTAGGGTTTAGTTCGACGATCGATGCAGTGGTATTTGAAGTGACACCTGATGCATTGGTAACAAGGACCGCAATATTTCCATTCGTAAATGACGACGACGTTACCGTTAAAGTCTGCGTGACATCTGCTGCAATATTGAAGTTGCCATTACCACCCTGGGTAGCGGTGATTATTGAAGTTCCAATACCTGTAATGGTTACTGTATTTCCTGCAACGGTTGCTACAGCGGGATTGGAACTAATGTAAGAAACTGACAAATTTGATGAAGCCGTTGCCGTAAGGTTGAAATGTGCGTCGACGGTAGTTTTAGTGGGCAGTGTCCCGAATGTTATGGTCTGGTTGGCCTTGGTAATATCGCCTGTCAGCGTTGTAGGCTGGGTAAGGAAATATTTCGCATTGTCAGCGCCTCCCAGCACGAAACTTGTGGTCACCGGAATGGCAGTACCTGCATTAGCGTTGGTAAAGTCTCCATTGCCACTGATCGTAACGTCATCGCTTCCGACAATTCCCGTTAAGGTTGCGCCGGTGATTGTTGCAGCGGTTGTACCGTCATACGTTTTAGTGGTGACCACTGCGTTGGAAACGGTAAGTTCTTTAGTATTTATGGTTAAAGACTGTACCACATCCGGAGCCGGATTAAAACCTGAACCACCGGCCTGTGAGGCGGTGATGTTTGTGGTACCAGGTCCTACAACAGTTACTGTATTTCCTGAAACAGTGGCAACAGCGGTATTTGAACTGGCATAAGTTACTGTCAATCCTGAACTCGCCGTAGCAGTAAGGTTAAAATCAGCGTCGCCGTAAATTTTGTTGGTCAAAGCATTAAAAGTAATGGTTTGATTCGTAAGTGCGGTAGTTGTAACGATGAGGTTTTGGTCTACATCTGCAGCAGCAAAATAATCGCTGTTTCCAGCCTGTGAAGCAGTGATAATCGTGGTTCCGGCACCAACGATGGTAACGGTAGATCCGCTGATGGTGGCTACCGAAGGATCCGAGCTCACATAAGTTATCGGGTTGATTCCTGAAGTTGCAGAGGTAGCTGTTAAATTAAAATCCGCATCACCGGTTTGTTTCGGCGCCAATGCGTTGAAGGCAATCGACTGCGTTCCTTTCGCAATGCTGATGACCAGGGTTTTTGAATCACTTCCGAGTCCGTTAGTCGCCGAAATCGTTACGTTGAAGTCGCCTGCGGTCGTTGGTGTTCCAGTGATTTCTCCTGTCGAAGTATTTACCGACAGTCCGTTTGGTAAAGAGAGTGCATCATAGCTTGTTGGTGTATTCAGCGCTGTAATCGTGTAAGTAAACGCAACACCTACGGTAGCATTTGCAGTAAGCGCACTATTGATCACTGGTGGAGCAGGGCATACGTTAAGCGGTGCGTCGGCATTGCTGATCACCAAAGCGGTAGTTCCACCGGTTGGGTTTACGGTATTTACCGAGGTCCATGTGCCGTCAGTATCTGTAGCACAACCCACTAAAGTATTGGAAATATTTCTTTGCTCAATCCTTTTTACACCATTGGCGTTTACGTTTGGAACAATGGTGTTCCAGCTTCCGGCTGCGGTAGCATAGCCTGTTACCACGCTTCCGATGGTCAATCCGATACTTTCTACTACAGTAGAAGCTATTGGTCGGCCTGTTCCGGTCGTATTTCCATAAAGCTGTACGAAGTTTTTAGCTGTAGCGCTGGACGTACTTTTGATTAATGTACCGCTTGTCGCGTTCGCAGCCGTACCAAATGATAGTACTGTGATACTCTGGTCAAGCGCTTTTCTGTAGTAAGTCAGCGTTCCGGTAGCATTCCCGATTACGATAGTAGGATAAATAAGGTTACCGGCGGTAAATCTTCCGTTCCCCGTATTTACGAATCCGAACCAGCCTGTGTAATTTCCGCTCGCGTCGGTAGTAAATGTTTCGTAATTTCCGGCTGTACTGATGCTCGCGCTTGATGAGTAGATAAATGAAGTTCCTGTACTATTGACCAATAGTGGATTTCCGGCACCGGCATTGGTCGTACCAAAATCAACCGTTCCGCCTCCGGTAGCAGCGTTTGTTGCTCCATTAATGAAATATCTGTAAGAAGTATTTGGTGTCAATCCGCTCACAGTGGCCCTGAAAATTACAGGAAGCCTTGAGGAAGTTCCTGAGGCCATATATTGCGGAACAATGACACCCGTAAAACCACTTTGGGTAAGCAAAGGCGCATTTACAACCTGTGGCTGTATGACGTTCGCTGCTGCATTGTAATTCGAATCACCAGCCTGAGAAGCGGTAATATTGGTTGTTCCTGATCCTGTTATGGTAACAGTGTTACCTGTAACTGTCGCTACGCCTGGAGCAGAACTTGCAAAAGAAACCGGTAATCCCGAATCCGACGTCGCGCTGATTGTAAATGGTGCATCCGTAGTCGCTTTGGCAGGCAATGCAGCAAAAGTGATCGTTTGGTTTGCTTTTGCAATATCAGCCGTTAAGCTAAGCGGTGTTAACGTATAATTTCCGGCATCAGCTCCCGTGATGGAGTATCCGGTCACAACTACCGTTTTTGCTGTACCGGCATTCGCCGTGTCAAATGTGGCCGTTGGCGTTCCGGTTAGGGAAACATCTTCTGAACCGACTACACCGCTCAAGACAGCCGTACCGTTAAGGGTAGCAGCAGTAGTTTGGTCGTATGTTTTATTATTTGCGGTAATTCCCGTTATCGTAAGTGTTGCGGTGGTGATATTTGCCGATAAACTTGCGGGCTGTGTAATGCTGTAATTGCCAGCATCAGCACCTGTAAGGGAAATAGCCGGCGTGACAGCGATTGCGGTACCAATGGCAGCGCTGGCAAAATTTCCTGCACCAACATAAGAAACTACATCACCACTGATGATACCCTGAAGCGTACCCGTGATTGTTGCGGTCGTAGTACCGTCATAAGTTTTGTTGGCCGCCACCGCACTGTCAAGCGTTAACGCCTTTGGTGTGATGGCTGCAGTTAATCCCGTTGGTTGGGTCAACGAATAGTTTGATGCATCAGTACCAGTTAACACAGCGGTTGAGGTGACGTTGATCGCATTCCCCACCGTTTCCGTAGCAAAAGTTCCGGTCCCTGTGAAACTTACATCGTCTGCGTTGACGATGCCTGTCAATGTTCCTGTGATAACGGCATCCGTATTGTTGTTATAAATCTTATCTGCAGCTACAGCGCCTGAAATCGTGAGTGCCTTAGCATTTACAGTCAATACCTGGTCAACAGGGACTGCACTGTCGTAGGTACTGTTGCCAGCCTGAGAGGCAGTGATCGTTGTATTGCCCACACCAACAATCGTAACAGTATTTCCTGAAACGGTCGCGACATTTGTGTTGGAACTTACATAAGATACAGTCAATCCTGAACTTGCAGTAGCAGTCAGGTTGAAATTGGCATCACCATAAGTAACCGCTGAAAGCGCATTGAATGTAATGGTTTGTGGTGTTAAAGCACCGGCGATAATATTAGCGGTTAGCCCTGTTGGCTGGGTTAAAGTATAGTTACCAGCTTCAGTTCCCGATAAAGTACTTGTTGATGTTACAGGGATCGCTGTTCCAACCGAAGCCGAATCAAAAACGCCCGTTCCGTTTAAAGTAACATTGTCAGCACCAACTATACCGGATAAGGTACCTGTAATGACTGCTGCGGTTGTACCGTCAAAGGTTTTGTCCTGAGCAGCAGCACCTGTGATGGTCAACGCTTTCGGATTTACGGTGCTTGAAACGGTTGCCACATTCACGGCAACAGCTCCGGCACTGGAATTGGAAATATTTCCTGAATAGGCTCCAACGGCAACTGTTCCTGATAAACGGACATAAATTGTAGTGGAAGAAATGGTTCCCGCAGCACCAACAGTGATTGGTGAAGCGTTAGTACCCACATTCGCTGAAAAGTCTGAAGTTGTAGAAACTTCAAATCCAACTGCTGGCGTAACCGTAATGCCCGCGGTCATGTTATCACCTGAAAGCGAATAAGAAGTAGTAGCAGACGGCGTTCCATAGGTAGTGGACAGCGCGCTTAAAGTCCCTGTTGTATTGATGGTAGGAACCAGGTTTTCAGGAACGATCTCTCCGTTGCTTAAGATGGCAGCATGTCCGGTGTATCCTGTAAAACTGATTTTAGCCAATTGTGCTGAAGTCAAACCTGTTGCTGTAGAACCAACGAAGATTTTTCCGGCAGTTCCAGACGCGCCGGCAGTTCCCGTCCATCCTGTAACGGTCAAAGCAGTTCCATTCCATGTAACGGCGTTGCTGGCGGCAAAATTAATGGTATGGGAAGCAGCACCTAAAGCGATTGTGCCTGTAGTGTTCAGGTTTAAAGTACCTACTGACTGGTTAAAGCCGGTAGCTGTACCCAATGTGCCACCATTAAGGGTTACATTGGTGGATGACGCTAAAGCATTGGCGATTCCTAAATCCAGTTTTCCGCCTGAAACAGTTGTTGTCCCGGTGTAGGTGTTTGCGCTGGTTAGCGTCAGTGTTCCGGTATTGCTTTTTACAATGTTTCCACTGCCGGCCAATCTCGACGTTAAAGTATTTACAGCTCCTGTTCCAAAAGTCGTGTTTCCTGATTGGTTAATTGTAAGTGTATGTCCTGAACCAAGGTTCACGGTTTGTGCGATAGTGCCTGCAACAGCCGTCCAGGTATTGGATAAACTGCTGATGCTTTGTGATGCATTGTTAAGATTTACCGTAGTGGCATTGGTACCGGTTTGTGCCAATGTTAAAGCACCTGTTCCCATTGAGGAACCGCTGTTAACGGTAAGCGCACCATTACCAATGGTGGTTGCACCAGTTAAATTATTTCCTGTACCTGAAAAAACCAGTGTTCCTGATGCCGCTTTGAACAATGCTCCTGAGCCTGTTGCGTTACCACTAAATGTAATAGTCCCGCCTGAAGATGGCTCTATGCGGGTATCTGCAAGAAAATTTACTGTTCCTGCCCAGGTGGTCGTGATACCGGAACCCAAATCAAGTGAAGGTAAGGCAGTTTGGTTTGGATTGAATTCCAGTGCTTGTGTAGCACCACCAAAAGTTCCGGCGATATTAAATCGCATTACCCCCGAGGTGTTAATCCTTATTGTTCCGGTAGTCGGTAAAGCTGCAACGGCATCAATACGTAGCCTTCCCGTTCCAGTAGTGCTGTTTACGATAATTCCGCCGCTGAAAGTATTGGCTCCGGAAAGAATTAAGTTTCCTGAACTTGTTCCGTTATAGGTCAGTTGCCTATTTGCTCCAGATATTATGCTCGAAATGGTGACATTTCCAGTATTGTCTATGTTGACGTTGTTCGTCGTGGCATTCCCGAGAACGATTCCTAAGGTTGTTCCTGATGAACCGCCCTGGTTATTTTGAAATGTGAAGTTTCCACCCGCATTCCTGATAATGGTATTGCTTACGCCATTTACCGTCGCACCGTTTAGTGTCAGCGTACCGCTTGCGCCACTACTGCTGTTCCCGAGGAGAGGCATGTTCGTGGTTTTAGCCGAAGTAAGTTCGATGGCTCCAACCTGTACGTTGCTATTCGTGTTGGAATTGATTCCAACGCCTACAGTAGTACTTGTGGGGTTCGCGCCAAACTGCGCGGTTCCTGTAGATGTTGGAGTAGAACCTCCAGTCCAGTTGGATCCGGTAAGCCAGGCAGATCCGCCGGTACTTGACCATAATTGGGCGCTCGCCTGATTGAGGCCAAACAGTAAAACAGCTAAAAGAAGGCAGGCCTGTTTTAAAGACACAGCATTTTTAGCTTTTCTGTAATGGTTGTTGCGTAATTTGTTTTCCATAAGACAAGTTGTAAATTTTAATCCTGTTAAAAAAATCCCAACAAAATTAGGTTTATTTAAGGGGTATCCCGAAAATCGGCTATTACGATATGGTTAAAAAATTGGTGTAGTTTTTTAATTTAATGTAAACAAAAAAAGCTACCCGGTTAGGGGCAGCTTTGTATTGCTTGAGTAGGCGTAAGAATTAACGCACCATTTTCAATACCACACCATCGGCGTTCCGAATGAAGTAAACGCCTTTCGAAAGCGTACTAATGTTTAAATCGGTAACTTGATCTGCCTTCATCACCTGTTTTCCGCTGAGGTCTGAAATCGTAATATCTGAAGCTGTATTAAAATGAATCGTATTGCCGTTTGCCGGATTTGGATAAAAACTGAAGCGATTCGTTTTCTGAATATCATCTGTCGATAACTGCACATTCGTGAAACCAATATCGTCTATTGCCAACTGGGCGCGACTGCCTGTGCCGCTGATGTAATAATACACCCACCTGATTTGCACGACTTCCTGGTAAAAACATTCCGCAGGCAATGGCGTGACGAAAGTTTGAAAGGTATTGTCCTCGCCGCTGATATAATCCTGAACGGTTGGGAACTCTGTCCATCCCGTGTTGGGATTTCCGTTGCCATTCCCGATGCGGTATTGCATCCTGATTCCATAAACACGATTGTTTTTCAGTATCGTCCTCGCGGTCCAGTTAAGGTCTGCCGATATGGCAAGAGGCATATCGAGTCCGCCAATCGTTCCCAGTGTGCTGATCGCAAGCACTACGGCTCCGGCACGGCCATTGTCAATTACGGCTCCTGCTGCCTGCGTTGGGTCTGAACCATCGCAAACACCTGTATATTGTGAATTACCTGTATTAACAAAAGAAACGCCATTGTCTCCCTCGCCAAAAAATCTGGACCTGTTTGTCAGGTTATATAGACAATGCCAGTCTTCGGTAAACTGCACGTTAAGGTCTGGATCTGTAATTCCGTGCGTCCAAAAAGCCATATTCGCTGGGAAAGTATTCATTGCTGAAGCAGGGTCCCAAGCGGTGAAAATGGGCGCCATACCTTCATATATCTGGATCGGCTCCGGGTTGGTTACACTAATACTGGATGCAGTTCCCGAAAGCGCTACTTCAGCGTTCGCTACGCCTGGCGTGCTGATGGTCAGTGTGCCGGTGTAATCGCCTGCTGTCAATACATTCATCCTAACGTAAATTACGGTTTCCGCAACAACTCCATCCGTTGCAGCCAGTGCAATAACGGCTCCGTAGGTCCCGTTTTGGGTTTCTGACATTTCAAAGCCTTCTGTAATATTTAAGATGATGTTGCCCGTTAGGTTACTGCCCGATACATTTACTGTATGGGTTGGCGACGGCGACCCCAATACCTGGGTGAAAGTCATCGCAGTTTCATCAACAGCAAGTTGTGGTGCTGAAGATTGTGCAATCGACACATTATCAATTACTAATTTTCCTGCCGTACCGCTTCCATCACCCCTGGTCACTTTAAAACGGACCAGAACGCCGCTTTGGTTGTTTGCAGCCGCTGGCAACGCATAGCTATAATCTGCGAAATCTACCTGATCTGCATTTGGAAGGGATGCGACTTGCTGGGTGCCAATCCATGTTACGCCTGCATCGAGCGAGGTTTCCATGATGAGGATGACATTCCTGGTTCCTGTCCCATCACCATTGAGCATCGATTTTGCCTTAAAGCTGAAAGCCAGCGAAGTGGCAGACGTCATGTCAAGACTCACGCGCACATCACCGGTAAACGAACTGGTGGGGATGATGCTTAATGCAGCTGGCGCCGAAAAATACACGGTCTCATCGCGAAAAATCCGGGTTGCCGTGGCAGGTGGATTCACCAGATTCCCGGTCCAGTTCGGGATAAATTCGATATCGGTACCTTCTGTAAACGCCATGTCAAAGGTTTCGGATGCCGGAAAACTGCCGACTTGGGCAATTGAATTTACTGCGCTGAGCAATAAAAATGTAAAGAGTATTTTTTTAATCATAATGGTGTTATTTAAAGTTTAATTGAATCCCAAGTCTATATTGTTCCTGCCATTTGAATGGATCTATGGTCTCTTCTTTCAGGATGTTAAAGTACTGAAATTTTATCATAGCGTCAAAACCATCAATCTGATAAGCAATCGCCGGCGAAAATCTTCTGGAATTCCCCCGAACAAGATCATTGAGGTCCAGTTGTTCATACCGGGCAGATACAATCGTTTTAAGGCTTTTTGCAAAATAATTCACCTGCGCCACATAACCACCAGCCAGGAAGTAACCCCCAGTTTGTGCTGCCGTCAGGTTATGCAGCAACGGATCGTTTGCCAATTGCGGCATGCCTTTAATCTGGTGCATTTCAAATTGCGCTGAAAAGCCCATGTATTGGAATGCAGCATCAAATCCATACACATACCTTTTGCCGTTGATGACTTTCAATCCGTATTCGCCGGTAGCATTGTCAGGGAAAACTTCACCATCAGGCAATGCTTTATTGGCATAACGTGCGTTAATGCCCACCGTAAACATCGGAATTGGCGTAATCCGGTCGTCAATTTCTCTGTACCTGAACCTCGAGGGATATGAGAAGTCAACCCGCGCAGCATATTCCGGTTGGCCACTGGCATCATTATCACCGTTTAAGGAAAGTTCCCCCAGTCCGGTATAGATGCCGGCATAGGCGTTAATACGCTGATTCCAGAAATCTTTCATGACCGTAACGCCCACATCCCTTTGGCTGAAAACATCACCCCTTGTCAAGTCGGCTCTTTGCCAGTACGTCGAAAAGGTGAATGGAACCATGGAACTCCTGGAATAAAATAATTTGCCATAACCCGCCTGGATCTCTACGAATTTCAGGCCTTTGTATTTAATGTAGGCATCTGCAAGCCCTGGATTTTCCGGATCGGGCTGGGCGTTGTTGTTGTTTGCGGCCATATCGGCAAAATCCACCTGAAGTTCATATTCCCAGGTATTCCCGATGCGGCCTTCCAGTTGTAATTCGGCGTCACGCAACTTAAATCGGTCTTTGTCTTTTGCAAGTTCGCCCGTTTTAAGCAACCTGTAATTGTAGTAAGCGGATACCCCGCCCGAAATTTCAAGCGTGTGGTTTCCGTTGGAAATGGTGAGTTGCGCAAAAGCGCCCGAAACCGAAAACAATAGAACAAGATAAGAATACAAATTTTTCATGTTATTGTTTTTCAGGGTTTTTAAAGAAATAGAGCGTTTTCATATCATCTGAGATTACCAGCAAATTCCCAGCTTTGTCGAAAGCAAGGCCTTCCGGATTGATTAACGGAAGCGTCCACTTTGCGGTTACCTCATACGTTTTTGGATTCAGCCTGAAGAGGGTCCTGTCTTCATCGCTGAGCAGCCACAAAGCGTTATTATAATAAGTTGCCGCGGAGATGTCCCGCGCTATTTTGGACAGGTTGATTTCATTTTCTACTTTCAGATCGGTGTCGAGTTCAAAAAGATAAACAGGGTCTTTTTCGGTTAGGATTACAAATTTGTTTTTGGCTTTGTTAAACGTAAGCGCCTCATAACCTTTATTCCTGCCGCCGGAATAACTCAGGTTAACCGTCCGGATGAGTTTCAGCGTAGCCGCATCAAAGATTTTTACCTTCCGCGTGGTTTCTTCGACCGCGTAAACAAATTTGTCGTCAGCGTATACCGCTTCGTCATCAATGCCAAGGTAATCTGCCTTACGGAGTATGCTTCCTTCGAGGTCCGTTTCGAATAAGTAGCCGCTATCGCTGACCACGTACATTTTCGTTCCGTCTGCACTAATGCAAACGTCCGAAGGTTCCGGAATTTGAAGTGAAATGTGCTTTTCAGGCTTAATGGCCGTTGGTTTTTGTGCTTGTATGGCCACCGTTGTAAGCAACAATGCAGCCACACTAAGTTTTAAGTTGATCATAAGTTGTTTCCGTGGATGGTTATATTGTCAAAGCGATTATTCCCGCTGGCGCCCGATGCTGTCGCGCCAGAGAAATTGATCCTGAAAATGAAGTTTGGATTATTCAAAACGCCGGCTATGCCTGTAAGATCAATGGCAACGAGCTCAAAGTTGGGCTCTGCGGCCGGACTGTAAGTAGTGATGGGTAGTGAAGTGGTAATGAAGTTGACACCGTCAATACTATAAGAATATTGTTGTTCCGTGGCACCGGAACCTGTTCTTTCGGTAGCAAACCGAATGACGATATTCGTATAGCCAACAGTTGATGCTTTGATATCGAGGTTTCTGGTGTTGCTTGGATTCCTTACGCGCAAGCCCAAGCCCTCAACGGCTCCGTTCTGTACATTGATCAGTGATCCGGGTGTAACCTGGTCCATATAACCGGCACCTGTCCCCGGATAAGTAATCGTCCCGGCACTGGTAGTCAGGCTTACATCCGAATTAACAGTCGTAAGGGTTCCCGTAGGCAGCGCGTTGAAATTCCAATAATGAATCAGCGCCGCAACAGGCATGGGATTAACAGTGATGCTGAGTGTTGTTGTGGTGTTCCCGAATGCATTGGAAGCTGTGACAGTATAAGTAGTCGCCGGGCTTTCTGACGCCGGTGTGCCACTGATGATGCCGGTCTCATTGTCAATCGACAATCCATCAGGAAGGGCAGGGGAAATGGTGTAGGAAATTACACTTCCGGTCACCGTAGGATGAAGCGGTGTAATCTCAGTATTGACTGTAAAGGAATTGTTATTGTTGTATTGCAAAGCCGATGGCGCAACACCTGCGGTCAGCGGTTCTGCTTCCAGCGTCAGGTTGTCAAAACGGTTATTCCCTGTAGCTCCGGATGCGTTGGTACCGCCGAAGGCAATCTTTATTTTAAAATTAGGGTTGTTGTCTGTTTCAGATATTCCGGAAAAATCAAGTGTTACCAAATCATTAACCGGGTCTTCCGGTGCGCTGTAGCTGTTTGTTTCGAGGTTTGTGGCTGTAAAATTTACGCCATCGGTGGTGTATGTATAGCTTTGCTGGGTGGCACCTGATCCGCTTCGGGCTGTGGCAAACTTCACAACCGCTTTTTTAAAGCCTGTTGTCGGCACCGAGATAAGCAGGTAGCGCGTGTCGCTTGGGTTTCTGGCTCGCAGTCCGGCACCGTCGATGTCTGAGTTTCTGGCATTTGTGGTGTATCCCGGCGCAAAGTCGTCCATATAACCGGTACCGTCGCCTTCGTAGGAAATCGATGCCTGTCCGGGTAAAAGGCTCATGTCAGGCAGTGCTTCCATCAATGTGCCGGAAGGCAGCGCATTGAAATTCCAATAATGTACCAAGACTGCTTCCGGATTGGTAATGACGGTCGGTTCAGCAATGTCCCTGTCGGAAGTACAGGCTGTAATCAATGAAAGCGCAATAATTAAGCTACAGTAGAAATGCCTCATGTTTTTTTTCCAAAGGTATACGCTGAAAAAAATGGGCAGGTTATCGAATTATTATCTGATTGTTACTTAAAAAAAAGCCTCCCGAAGGAGGCTTTCATAAATTGAAACGATATTAAAATTAATAAGCTACTTTTTTGCTTACGGTTTTATTGTCGTCTGAAGTAATCTGTACAATAAGTACCTGTTGCTCGGCTTTGAACTGGTTTACTACAAAAGTAGTACCATTGATGTTATTTTTCTCAAACAACAATCTTCCACGGATGTCAAATATTTTGACAGTTTCCATAGTCGCCGCACCAGTGCTGATGTTAAGCATTCCATTTTGTTTAAAGATCACAACACTGTTGTCATCGAATGCAGGTGTTCCTACTCCAAGCGGTGCACTTTGGTAAACTAACTCGAGACGGTTTGCGAAAGTACCTTCACTTGCCGTGAAAGTGTAGTCACCGTTTTTAATATTGTGGTAGGTACCGTTAAAGTTGTCCTTGATAAAGATATCCTGCTCACCCGCGAACAATCCGTCCGTATGATCCAGATTGATGGTATAAGTTCCTGCTGTTACAGCACGGAAGCCTAATGCTACCACATCTGTATTCACAAATGGAAGCGCTTTACCCTGGATGGTGTAAGCAGCATTATCAAGTTGGTTATAAACGGCTGAACTTGATGCTTCAATCGCTTTACCATCAAATGCCAAATCAACATCATTGGTTGCACCAGCCACATATCCTAAAAGCATTTGGTTAAGTGTGTTGCCCTCTGCATTTTTCAGGTTAAGCCAGATACGGCCATTTTCCGAATCGGAAACGTTATTTGCATTCCTGAAAAATTGGTTACTGTGGTTGTCTGCACGCAACGCGTTAGTGAACGTAACTACCGTTGGTGTCGCTACCTGAACCACAAATCCCTGTCCTGTCTGGATAAAACCGTTTGGCGCTTCACTTCCTGATGGCGATGCAGATCCCGTTCCGTTGAAAGTAGCATAGTTTTCACCTGATGCTGCGCCCTGCGTTTTGTGTGTCCAGAAGTACAGTGTACCTAATGTTGGGTTAGCAGTAAGGAAAGCTGTAGCGTTTACAGGCGATGGGTAAGGGTTACCAATCATATTATATCCTTGTCCGTCATGTGTCGTTTGCACGGTAAGTGTTCCATTATTCGGTTGTCCTTTGAATTTACCAGTCCATGTCACGACATTGTTTGTCAACGTATCGGCTGCCCTGATCATGTATCCTTTAGCAGGAGCAAATGTCGTTGTCAATGGATTCAGCGCTGCAAAATTGTTACCCGCTTCGTTAAGTTCATAGAACCGTGTAGCCAATGTCGCTGTTGAGAATTGTCTCAATGTCTGAGGTCCGCTCACCGGTGAAGACCAGTAAACATAATCCTGACGTCTCATAGAAGCACTTCTTTTTACAGTAACGTTACCTGAATTTGGCGTAACGGCATTTTGCTGAATAAGGTTTGCATTATTTTCAAAAGTCACATTCGTGTCGATTGGTTCAACGGTCAATTCATCCTGAAGTGTGATTGATGTATTTGGAGAAACCACTACCTGACCGAAATTCACATGCAGTGTTTTTGCCGAAATAGCACCGTTCGTTGCTGTAGTATAGTTTCCTTCAATAGCAGCAATCGAATTGATATCCGGCGCTCCGTTTGTCCATGAAACACCATCCCAGGTAGTGATTGTCCTTAAGGCCAGATCCCTGAATCGGATGCCATGCGTTGGATTTGTACCCGCAGTCATTTTGAATCTCAATCTACCGTTGTTGGTATTGTAAGCCGCAAGATCTATATCTTTTGTCAGGGTAAGGTACGTCGTTGAGGTTGGACTTAACGTTGTTCCTGATATTGGGTTATAAGTCAAACCACCATCTGTAGATACTTCTACGCTGATGGTCTGTCCTGAACTTCCGTTAAAAGTAGCAGCCGTATAAGTTAACTGAATCACACCAGAAGCATTGAAATCGATCACCGGTGTTTCCACTGAAGAATTATTTCCAACGATTTGCTCGTATCCGCTTGATGGCGGGCTGGCTGTAAATGTCACGCCGTTAAAACCAAATCCTAAAGTCACTGCTTCGTTGTGCAAAGCCTGGGTACGGAAGGTGTTTACATAAGATAAATCAAGTGGCGTCCTGACCGTACCGCTTAATGACACAAGTTTATCGGTAGCATTGCCACCGGAAATTGTCAATTCGCCAGTATAATTACCAGCAGACAATCCTGCCACAAGCCTTGTGTATACCGTAGTGGTTGCCAGGCTGTTTCCAGTGTAAGGCAACAATAAAGGACCAGCACTAAAGGATACGTTGTCAGTAGACAATTCATAGTCGGCGGAATCGCTTGAAACCGTGATGTCCCCTGAAGCTGGCGTAAGATTTCCACCCGTAACTGTAAATGATTTCGAAACAGATGGACCATTGCCAACGATGTAATCCATTGATGACAATGCAGTCAGCGAAACGTTTAGGTTTGTCGCAGAACTTGGTGTAATCTCACCGTCAAAATTAAAGTCATTCACACTGAATGTTCCTCCGGTACCACCCCAACCGTAAAGCCTGAAGGTGATCGGTGTGGTAATGTTTTGGAATTCAGGTGTAGAAAGACTGATCAGCGAACCAAAAATGCCCGGTACAACCGTATTGGTATTAATGTCGGCAGTATAGTTGTCAACACTTGATCGCAATATAAAGTTCACAGGTCCCTGAGCAGAAGTCTGGCCCGTGTAAATAAAGTTTACAAGATCGATCTCGTTTGTTCCCTGTGGCGTTAATGTCCATTCAAAATAGTCGTTTGCATCCAGTGCCGTGGTGTTCCACGCAGTGGCACTGTACCTGTTGGCAGCCGAAGCAGCAGTAAGCCCGGTTCCTCTTCCGATGCCGCTGGCAGTCAGATTTGTGATGACAAACTGACCGTTCGTGTATGGGTTGGCCAAACTAGGGTTGGTATCTACAATCAGGTTATAGAATATTGGGTTAAATACATCAAAGACAACACTGTTTTTAGGATTCAGGCCGGTTGACGAAGCGGTCAACTGGAAGCCAGATCCAAACGCAGTATGCGTAAGCGTTGAAAATGTAGCCGTTCCTGTTCCTGCAGCCGGTGTAGCCGAAGCTGGTGTCATTGTACCCGTTGATACAACATTAATCTGGCCCAGGTAATCCAGGTCGGTATTATTGTTCGCATCAACCGCTTTAACAGTTACTGCTGGTGTCATTGCTACGTTAATAAAAGCGTTTGACGCATTTTGTCCGTAAGCCAGGTCGGTAGCTGTTACCTCAATCCTGTTGGAATCTCCGGCAGTAGAAGTAGAAGCACCGCCTGCATTCGAGGTAGCAAAGATTGATCCGGCACTATCAGAAACTGCGGAAGTAACCAGCAACTTCGATTGGTTGTTATCCACTACTGTAGTTTTATAAGTAGCCCTTACAGAGAATGATTTTGATGCACCTGAAGCCGCCTCGATTGAAAGCGAAGGGAAGTTCAGTGATGAAGCTGCAGGAATTTCTGCAATCTCATTGTTCAAGTCATCGTATAAAGCTACTTTTTCGTAATCCGACGCTGTTAATAATGTCAGGGTAAGATTAGTCAGTTTCGTAGTCAACGCATCACCTGGTGTACCGATGATATCGTTCACAAGGAATCTTCCGATTTCAAGGCTGCTTGCGGTAACATCAGTTCCGGTATAAGCCGCATAGTTGATGTTCTGGCTTTCGGTAAATGAAGGGTCAGCAGTGATCGTCGACACGGCATCACCCACTGGGCTAACCAGCAACCTTGGACTGCTGTAGGCTTCCGAACCGGTAACGGTACCTGTGGCTGCTTTTGGTGTTACACCGAAACGTACGTATTTATTAAGGTCAGTCGATGTAAGCTGGTACGAAATACCTGTAGCATTGAGAATCGCTCCTTCGTTAGATCCTGAGATATCATCAGCACGGAACCACCTGTACGTGCTTCCGGATTCAAGGTCACCTTCCGTATCGGTATAAGTATAGCTTCCTGTCAATGTTTGTCCGATGGTTGGCGTTCCTGATACAGCTACTGCAGTAGCAGTAGGCGCCTGGTTTGTTGGGGAGTAGGTAACCACACCATTTACAGACAGATCGCTCGCGGTTGAAACGGCAACGTCATAAATGTAAAACGTACCTGTGGTACTGCTCGCGCCGTAAGGAACAATCCTGAATGTAATCGTACTTGTCGAAGGTACATTCTGTAAAGCAGCAATACCCGTTAAATCCGTATTGCTGATAGTGGCTCCAGTACCGGCAGTGCTGGTCAATGAGAATGTGGTAATCGTCGTATAGGCCCCGGCATCAATTTTGTACTGAAGTTCAGCTGAAGACGGTCCAGTAGAAGATCTTCTGTAGCTGAATGGGCTCAAAGAAGTTAATGACAATTTATAATCAGTATTTGCTTTTGTAGTAAAAGTCAAAACTTTATCACCTGAAATGGCGGCAGCACTATTCGCGGCCCATCCGATTCCTCCCCATCCTCTGGCAGCACCAGTAGCAGTTGGAACATTCGATGTGGCCACGCCAGTACCCCTGATCAGGGAACCGTTGGTTACATTGGCTGCATTTGTAGTCGGCACAAAAGGACTTGTTCCGAAGAAGTTAGCGCCTCCTATTTCTGTGCTGGTATTCCACGCGATAATAGAAACCGCAGCGGCAGTAACAGTCAGTGTTTGTGGTACTGAGGTCGCCGCGCTGTAATTGACATTACCGGCTTGTGAAGCTGTGATTGTAGTCGTTCCCGCACCTACGATGGTAACGGTAGATCCTGATACCGTCGCTACAGCAGGGTTGGAACTGCTGTAAGAAACTGTAAGTCCTGACGATGCAGTCCCGGTAAGTGCATAGGGTGCGTCAGCAGTCGTTTTGTTTGCCAACGTACCGAAAGTAATCGTTTGTGTAGCCTGTGTAATGGTAAAGGCTGTGGCATTGCCGGAAGCCTGTACAAAAGTATAGTTTGTCGCAGACAATCCTGAGCCGTTTAGCGAGTAAGCAGCAACCGGGCTTAATGCAGTCGCGCTCGTAGTAAATGCCAACGTTCCGGTGGTTGCAGTCGCGATATTTTCTGAATTTACAAATCCTGTTACGCTTCCTGAGAACACAGGGTTAGCTGTATTGTAAACCCTTGTCGCTGCATCAGCAACATAAGTCAATACCGCTGGATTGATTGACGCGGTGAATCCGGTCGTGTCAAGAATGTAATTACCACTATCCGTTCCGGTAATCGATAGACCTGTAATGGCAATGCTATAATTTGAACCTGCATTCGCAGCAGGGAATGAAGCTGTCAAGGTACCTGTGAGGGTTACGTCTTCCGTTCCAATAACGCCGCTTAAGGCTGGTGTTCCGGTGATTGCGATAGTATCATTTCCATCATAAGTCTTGTTGTTGAAAGCAAAGCCCGTCAGGGTTAGTGTTTTTACGGTAATATTTGCTGTAAGACCTGTCGGTTGTGTCAGGCTGTAATTTCCTGCAGCACTTCCGGTTAAGCCATATCCTGTTGCAGTTACTGTAATTCCAGTTCCGACAGCAGCAGTTGCAAATGCAGCAGTACCTGAACTGAAGTCAAAAGACACATTTGAAGCATCAGCAGGGAAAACACCGCTTAATACTGCAGTTCCCGTCAGGGTAGCTGTGGTATTTCCATTGTATTGTTTATTTGAAGCAGCAACGCCTGAAACGGTTACGGCTTTTGCAGTAATGTCAGCAGTCAATCCTGAAGGCTGGGATAAGGTATATTTCGCATTATCAGCACCGCCTAAAGTAAGTGCAGCGGTAACCGGTTTGCTGGTTCCTGCATTGGCGTTGTTGAAAGTACCATTTCCGCTTACCGTAACATCGTCTGAACCGACGATACCTACTAAAGTAGCTCCTGAAATCGAAGCGGCATCGGTGGTGTCGTATTCCTTAGAAGCCGCTACTGCACCCGTTACCGTTAATGTTTTGGTGTTTACGGTTAATGATTGTAACACATCAACAGCAGGATTAAAAGCACTGTTGCCCGCCTGTTGCGCTGTGATTGTTGTCGTACCTGGCGCCACAACGGTAACGATATTGCCGCTAACGGTAGCTACTGCTGGGTTCGAACTCAAATACGTTACCGTAAGTCCGGAATCTGAAGTCGCTGTTAGTGCAAAATTAGCATCGCCATAAGTGGCATTTGAAAGCGCATTAAAGGTGATGACCTGATCTGATTTTGTAGTCGTGTTGACCAATTGTGTCTGCGCTACATCTGAAGCAGCATCATAATTCGAATCACCCGCCTGTGAAGCCGTGATGATGGTTGAGCCAGCGCCCACAATCGTAACGGTATTTCCTGCAACGGTAGCCACATTCGTGTCAGAGCTGCTATAAGAAACCGTAAGCCCTGAACTTGCAGTAGCAGTCAAAGCAAATGCGGCATCGTTATCATTTTTATTAGCCAATGGACCGAAAGTAATCGTCTGGCTTGCTTTTGTAATGTTTGCTGTCAATCCTGAAGGCTGTGAAACCAGGTTGTAGTTTCCTGCATCGGTATCATTCAATACAAAGCCGGCCGCAGTAACGGCAATGCCAGTTCCAGCATTGGATGTTGCAAACGTCGCTGTAGCGCCGGTGCTGTTTACACCAACATTGTCTGGGAAGATTACACCCGATACTGCAGCACTTCCCGTATTTAAGGTAGCTGTATTGTTACCGTCGTAAGGTTTGTTGTTCGCTGTGACACCAGTTATTGTAACATCTTTTGGTGTGATATCAGCGGTAAGGGTTGGTTGGGTTAATGTGTAATTTGAAGAAGGTGCAGTATAGCCTGTCACGTTAATCGTTTTACCAGTAGCCGCAACAGCATTGATAAAGTTAGCCGTTGGTGTTCCGGTTACAGAGAACGTTTCCCCATTTTGAAGTCCGGCATAAGCAGCAGTTCCTGTGAAAGATGCTGTGGTAAGCCTGTCGTATGTCTTGTTAGAACCTGTCAATCCTGTGATGGTCAACGCAGCCGCCGTCACGGTGTTTCCACTCGCAGCCGTTGTTACGTTTACTGAGGTAGCACCAGTACTGCTGAGCACGATATTTTGTGCATTATATGTTCCTGTAACCGCAGCGTTAGCAGCAAGGCGTACACTCAATGTACCGCTTGCGTTGCCTCCTGTTTGTGTGAATGTAGCTGTTGGGCCATAAGTCACACCATCGCTCGCTACTTCAAATCCTGTCGGGGCAGTAGCGGTAATGTTTGCAGTCAAAGCACCGCCGGATACAGCAAATGTTTGTGCTGTAGAAGGTGTGCCGTAAGTTGTTGTAAATGCCGTGGCAGTAGCCGTACCGATAATTGTTGGATTACAGTAGTTGGCAGCAGTTGCGCTGCTTCTTACACTTGCAACATTGCTGTTTGTAAAGTCACTATTGTTGTTGTTTGTATCAACACAGCCAAAACTGTTTCTTTGGTAAGAATTAACATTACCGGATAACGCAGTGGCAGGTGAACCTTCAAAAGCAGTAGCAGTTCCGCCAAAACCAAAAAGATCAACAATTGCGGTACTTGAAGGGTTTCCTCCTGACAATAAAGTGGTGGTGTTGGTTAAGGCAACTTTCCCCGCTGTCGCAGACATGTTAATTCCTGTACTTGTGAAGTCGGATGTAAATGTTGCACCGATCGCGGCAGCACTTGCAAGTTTAATTAAAAAGTATTTTCCCGGTTGAACATTGACATTTCCAAGGTTTCCTGTTGAAGACCAGTTTCCGGTACCCGTAGCAGAAGTATATTGTACGGTATAGTTATTTAAATTGATGACAGCACCGGTCGGATTAAATAGTTCCACAAAATCATTTTGGTATGTGGCACTGGTGTTACCACCACCACCGTAAACCTGGCTGATTACCAAGCGGTTTACCACAAGTGGCGTAATATCGGCGGTAAGTCCTGTAGGCTGTGTCAATGTATATTTAGCGGCATCAGCACCTCCAAGGGTAAGCGCTGCGGTAACAGGTTTGGCTGTTCCCACTGTCGCACTGCTAAATGTACCGCCTCCGCTTACGGTGACCACATCTGGAGAGACTACGCCGACAAGCGTAGCACCTGTAATGGTCGCGGCCGTATTTCCATTGAATACTTTATTGGAAGCAACTGCTCCGGTAACGGTTAACGTTTTTGTATTTACCGTAAGGCCTTGTGGAACGTCTGTGGCAACATTGTATGTCGCATTTCCTGCCTGCGATGCTGTAATATTTGTTGTTCCGGGAGCTACAATGGTCACTGTATTTCCAGAAACAGTTGCAACGGCAGGATTCGAACTAAGGTAAGAAACCGTCAATCCGGAATCCGATGATCCTGATAGCACAAATGAGGCATCCCCATAAGTGACTGCAGCAAGTGTGCCGAATGTAATCGTTTGGTTTAATTTGGATACTGACAATGCCTGTACCACATCCGGTGCTGCATTGTAAGTGGTATCTCCAGCCTGGGAAGCAGTGATGTTGGTGCTTCCTGCGCCCACAATAGTCACCGTGTTGCCGGAAACAGTAGCCACCGCAGTATTCGAACTCGAATAACTCACGGTCAGTCCCGACGAAGCCGTCGCCGTAAGGTTAAAAGGAGTATCATTCACTAATTTCGGAGCCAAAGCATTAAAAGTTATGGTTTGGTCGATCTTTGCAATGGCAGTAACATGAAGATTCTGCGCCACATCTGAAGCGGCATTGTAATTGGAATCACCTGCCTGTGAAGCAGTAATTGTAGTATCTCCGGCACCTACCAGCGTTACAGTGTTTCCTGAAACGGTAGCGACAGCGGGGTTTGAACTAATATAGGTAACTGTGAGTCCGGAACTTGCCGTGCCGGTAAGATTAAACGCAGGATCAGTAGCGGCTTTATCTGCCAATGCGCCAAAAGTAATGGTTTGGTTCGCTTTGGTAATATCAGCTGTCAATCCAGAAGGTTGTGCAGTAAGTGTATAATTTCCGGCGTTAGTGCCAGCCAGTGCAAAACCTGCCGCCGTAACGCTGATTCCCGTACCTGCATTAGCCGAAGCAAAAGTGGCTGTAGCTGCGGTACTATTAATCGTTACGACATCTGAGAAAAGTGTTCCTGAAACTGAAGCTCCTGTAAGATCAAATGAGCCTGTGGTATTGCCATTATATGTTTTGTTGTTTACAACCACGCCGCTTAAAGTGACACCAAGAGGACTCACAGCATTCCCGCTGGCTGCAGTTGTTATATTTACAGTAGTCGCTGTACCGCTAGTCAATGCGATATTCTGCGCATTATAAGTAGCCCCTACGACAGCATTCGCTTTTAAGCGTACGCTGATATTGCCACTTGCGGTACCACCGCTTTGTGTTATTGTAGCAGTATTTCCAAAAGTGACTCCATCGCTGGCGACTTCAAAACCTGTTGGCGCGGTGGCCGTAATATTTGTGGTAAGGTTGCTTCCTGATACCGGGAAAGTCTGCGAAGCCGATGCAGTACCATATGTTGTAGTAAAAGCAGTAGCAGTTGCAGTACCTGTAATTGTAGGACTGCTTGCAGCGGCTGTAGAAGATACCGTAATATCATCTAAGCGAATTCTATTCCTGCTTCCGGAGGTGCCACTTGAAGTATAATAAATCCAACGCAACTGAACTACGGACTGGTTGTCTGCTCCTGAAGGGATGGCAATATTGCTAAAAGTTGTAGCTGCGTTTAATGTCGATGTATTTGTTGTCACGTAGTCAGTAGAAGCAATGTCAATAAAGGCTCCCGTAGTTCCAACCCTGTATTGTAAGCGCAAAGTGTTTGCACGTCCAGTTCCCCCGGCATTGGGGCCATTCAGTTGCTCTGCCGTAAAAGACACTTTCAGTGAATTACGTCCAGTTGATTTTACAGCAACAACAATGGCTCCTAAGTTGTTAGACCCGCTATTCAGGATGCTGACACCGTTAGCTACTTCGTTTCTTATTGAACCGGTTCCTATTGCTGCAGTAGACGCCGACAATGCAAAATCTGCATTGGGAGCTCCCGTAACAGCGCTGAGCGGTTCAGCCGCAAACTTATGACCAGCCATATTGGTTGGGAATGTTGTGGTTGTACCGGCTGCAAAGCCCGTAAAAGAATAATTAGCCCCTGCGAGGTCAAATGCAGCAGGATCGGTCTGAGCTATCCCCATTAAGCTACTTAAGAACACAACAGCGGTAATTAAAGAACTAATCCAATTTCTTTGTAGAATTGTTTTCATCATTTTTTATTTAATTGACAGGGAGCAAAATTAAGTGTTTTTAACAACATACCGCGTGTTTCTTATTAATAATTTGTTAAGTATCGGGGTCAAAATTGTTGATAACTTATAAATTCGGGACTCATTTTAAACGATTAAAGATAATTCTTCAAAAAAATATAGTGCTTTTATTACAGGATTTACCGCTTTAAGTCGCCACCCGATAGGCCAGGTTTTCAGTATTGTTTTATTGTTGTTGGACTGCGTCGTGTTTTGTTCGGGTTTTCGAGGGGTATTGTTGGGCTTTTGTTCGACGAAAATCAGTTTTCGTCGAAGAAATCAGCCTATACCCTGATGAAACCCCAACGAAACACGAACGAAACCGCAGTAATGGTGCTTTCAGAAAAGCATTTGTCGACAGGTCTATTGATATGTCAGGCGCGATTGCCAATTAACAAAAATTTGTATTTGACGGTAACCACTAATTATAGTATCTTTCCAGCCCGTTTATATTGTCTATGAAAAGCTTGAAATTTACATATCTTGTTGTTTTACTGCTCCTGACAGCGTTCGCTGCAAGGGCCTCATTTATTCTGCTGCCTATGGATGAAACCACGCAGCAGAACCACCTGAAAGCATATGGAATCACCTATTGGTGTCTTGACAAACAGTACAAAGCGAGTTGGCTGCTGAACTATCGTGGCGGGTCATTCCTGTTGCCCGATGCACCGGAGATTCGCAAGGAATGCCAGATCCGGGGCGTCAGTTTTGAGATCCTTTCCGACGATGAGGCCAATTCGATCCTATTGGACATCTCCAGCCCTTCGCAAAACATGGAAACGGTGGTACTCGAAAAGGCACCCAAAATTGCGGTGTATACCCCAAAAGGCAAGCAGCCCTGGGACGATGCGGTAACTCTGGTTTTGACCTATGCTGAAATTCCTTTTACGCCGATATATGACGAAGAAGTGCTTTCCGATCAATTGGTGCTTTACGATTGGCTGCACCTGCACCATGAGGATTTCACGGGGCAGTATGGTAAATTTTATTCCAGCTATAAAAACGCTCCCTGGTATATTGAACAGAAACGGGATGCAGAGGCATTGGCGGCGAAGTTAGGCTACGCGAAAGTTTCAGAGGAGAAATTGGCCGTAGCCAAAAAGATCCGCGACTTTGTGATCGGGGGCGGGTTCATGTTTGCGATGTGCTCTGCCGCAGATAGTTTTGATATCGCCCTGTCTGCGGACGGCATAGACATCTGTGAATCGATGTTTGACGGCGATCCCAGTGAAGCCAATTACCAGGCGAAAATTGACTACAGTAAAACCTTTGCTTTTAAAGATTTTAAATTGGAGAGGAATCCAAACATGTATGAGTTCTCCGACATCGACATGACCAACAAACGGGCCAATGTTCCCATGGAAAAAGACTATTTCACCTTGATGGACTTCTCTGCCAAATGGGATCCGATCCCCAGCATGCTTTGCCAGAACCACACGATGCTCGTCAAGGGATTTATGGGCCAAAGCACCGCCTTCGAAAGTGACCTGATCAAATCGAATATATTGGTGATGGGCGAATGCCAGCTCAATGGAGAGGCACGTTACATTCATGGCGAAAAAGGCAAAGGAATGTTTACGTTTTATGGTGGCCATGACCCGGAAGATTACAAACACCAGGTGGGTGATCCGCCTACCGTACTTGATTTGCATCCAAATTCTCCCGGGTATCGGTTGATATTGAATAATGTGCTGTTCCCTGCGGCACGAAAAAAGAAATTGAAGACCTGATTTTCACACACCATTTCTTACCAATATTTTAGGTAATCCATAATGCTCGTTAATTGGGTGTTAAAAACTCCATTTTAACCAGCCACGCCTTTGCATTTGTGTTTTTTTTTATAATTTCGTCGGCTTATTAACCCTTTTTAATATTTATAATGAAAAAGAATTACCTATTGTTATTGGTTTTCTTCTTGTGTGTTCAGGTGAACGCACAGATTCTGAACCAATCTGCAAACTGGCCCAACAGTGCCTGGACACTGACGGGGAGTTATCTTAGCACAGCGACTGTGTTGGAGGCTGATCCTACCGTTAGTGCTAATTTTGCGTATGACGACGATGACGCTGCAAGCGGTCACGAAGACAACATTGCGGCAGAGTCACCAGTAATTGACCTTTCCGCTGCTTTTGCAGGGGGTGAGAAGTACCTTAATGTTACTGTACAGTATGGCTATCATTACCTCGCGGAAGACGTATTGATATTTCAGTACTGGGATGCAGATGCAGGTGTATGGGCTGACTGGGGTGTTGCGATCCCTGGTAACAGTACTACTGTGAATGATAACTATTGTACCATACCCAAGACGACGTTGTCTAGTGGTGCGTTAAGCATCTCGGCATTTACGCCAAACCAATTGGCTAATTTCAGGTACCGTATTGCTTACGATGATAAGATTGGTGCAGCAGACTGGAACTATGGTTTCTGCTTTGATTCACCAGTAATCACTTCAGCTTCCTGCGGTGCACCATCAGCGATCGTGTTTCAGAATGTAACGGCTAATGCAGCCGACGTATCCTGGAGCAACCTCAATGTGGCTTACGAATACGTTGTGGATCAGTCCGCTTCAGATCCTGCAGGTGCAGGAACTCCAGTTCCTTCTAATGCCGTTTCGCTGGATGGGCTTTCACAATTGACTATGTATTATTTCCATGTTAGGACAAATTGTGGCGGTGGATTCAGTACCTGGACGACAGTTTCATTTACGACTGCTCCGGATCCTGCTGCCAATGATGATTGTGCGAATGCGATTGAGTTGACAGTGAATCCTGACTTTGCTTGTGGTACCGTTACTTCGGCTACGCTGCTGGGTGCTACGGACTCAGGTGAGACGGACAATGGTGCAGGAACTCCTGATGACGACGTTTGGTTTACCTTCGTTGCCACATCAACCTCACACAGGATTGTTTTATCAAATGTAACCGGAACGCCAACAGACCTTGTGCACGAAGTCCTAGACGGAAGTTGTGGTAGTTTTACGAGTTTATCAATAAGTGACCCGAACACCAGCACTGTTTCAAACCTTGTACCCGGAAATACCTACTACGTAAGGGTTTTCAGTTACGCTGCCGGCGGAAGCAACTCAACAACGGTATTTAATATTTGCGTAGGGACACCGCCACCACCAGCGGCAAACGATGAATGCGCTGCTGCGGTTGAAGTAACAGTGAACCCAGACATTAATTGTGCTTCTGTAACCTCTGGAACATTGCAATCTGCAACGGATTCCGGCGAAGGTGACAACGGCGTAGGTACACCTGATGATGATGTTTGGTATACATTTGTTGCTACCAATCCAGTTCAGACAATCAGGTTATCGAACATTGTTGGTTCGGCTACCGATTTGGTTCACGAAGTGTTGGAAGGCAACTGCGGAGGCGGGTTTACCAGTTTGTTGGTTAGCGACCCTAATACCAGTGCTGTGGCTAACCTAGTCGTGGGACAAACTTATTATATCAGGGTATTCACCTCAGGAACTACTTTCTCGGATACTACATTTGACCTTTGTGTTGGAACACCACCACCACCACCTGTTAACGATGACGCTACAGGCGCTGTTGAATTGGTGCTTGACCTGGGAACGGCTTGCGGACCAAATAAGATTACCGGTATTTCAAACGACCAGACTTCAGGTTCGCCAGAGGTTGATCCAACATGTATGGACCAATACAATCCGTCACAGGGTAATGGTGATTTATGGTTCTACTTTACAGCACCAAACCCAACCGTTACGATCAACATCTCTGATATTACAGGAACCATCATCACAGTATCCAGTGCCGTATATTCAGGTACGCCTGGTAACCTTACTGAAACAGGAGTTTGTGGTAATGGAGCTACTAAGACTTATACGGACCTTATTCCCGGAGAAGTTTACTATTTAAGGGTTTGGGATTATGGAAATGACGGCATCGGGACATTCAGTATCTGTGGATACTATATCGACTGTGTAAACCCGGCAGCTACTTACACGGTAGTTTCTGATTGCGACAATGCACCACAGTTTTTTGTGAATGTAGACGTTACCGATATGGGTTCTGCTGCAACGCTGAGCGTTTCGGACGACCAGGGAAGTGCGCCACAAACGGCTTCAGGTACTGGCGTACTCACTTTCGGACCTTATCCAAATGGCACATCGGTAGTTTATAACGTGGACAATGACCAAAACTCCCTTTGTTCTATCACAAGCGCATCGGTAAGCCAGGCTGCATGTCCTCCTGCTAATGACGAATGTGCTAACGCTATTCCGGTGACTGTTGCTTCTGATTTCAACGGCGGAGTAATGCCGTACGAGAATCTTGGTGCAACAAGAAACGCAGCGGATCCAATCCCTACGTGTGACGGGCTGAACTTTGCTACAACCGGTAAAGATGTTTGGTTTACGGTAACCGTACCAGGTTCCGGAAACATTACGCTTGAGACAAGGACCGCTAATGCTACCCTTACTGATACTGGTCTTGAGGCATTTACAGGAAGCTGTGGTGCTTTGACACAAGTTGGATGTAATACCGATTCAGGTGATGGGCTATTCTCATTGCTTCCTTTGACGGGTCTTACACCAGGCGATACGGTAACTTTCAGGGTTTATGGGTATAACGGTACCCAGGGAGGTTTCAACCTTGCCGCGTATGATGCTCCTTTAGCAGCACCTGTATTGGACAACAATTCATTCACGGTGTATCCGAACCCGGTTCAGAGTGTACTGAACTTGTCATACACTAAAAATATGACCAACGTGGCGGTGTTCAATATCGTTGGACAGCAGGTGATCAGCAAAAAGCTTGATGCTGCAGCTGCACAGGTTGACATGTCGGCACTGGCTGCGGGTTCTTATATCGTAAAAGTAACTGCAGACAACGAAGTGAAAACCATCAAGGTGATCAAACAATAATAAAAGAAGTTTTTGCTTCATTTTCAAAAGCCACCGCTCCGGTGGCTTTTGTTTTTTATAAAATGTATCTTTGTTAAAATTTAAAGATGTTGTTTTCCCTAATCATTCCGGTTTATAATCGCCCAGATGAAATTGACGAATTGCTCGCCAGCCTTTCGGCTGCCAGCTTTCAAAATCCATTCGAAGTGGTTGTTGTAGAAGATGGCTCTTCCATCCCGTGTGAGCACATTATAGAAGCCTATCGCGGTAAATTGGATATCAGTTACTACTTTAAACTAAACTCCGGTCCTGGTGATTCGCGTAATTTTGGGATGCAAAATGCAAAGGGGGACTATTTCCTGATTTTTGATTCAGATTGTATTATTCCCACCCAATATCTCGACGAAGTCGCCAAAGCGCTCCATGAAAATTATGTAGATTGTTTTGGTGGTCCGGATCAGGCACTTGATTCTTTTTCAGACGTGCAAAAGGCGATCAACTTTGGAATGACGTCCTTTTTAACTACGGGTGGAATACGTGGCGGATCTGAAAAGGTGAATAAATTTCAACCCAGAAGTTTTAATATGGGTTTATCGAAAAAAGCATTCCTCAGTTCCGGGGGCTTTGGGGATATACATCCCGGCGAAGATCCCGATCTTTCCATTCGGCTGTGGAAGTCCGGTTTCACAACGAGGCTTTTTCCCAACGCGTATGTATACCACAAGCGACGGATTGACTGGGCTAAGTTTTACAAACAGGTGAACAAATTCGGGAAAGCGAGACCCATTTTAAATTCCTGGTATCCTGAATATGCAAAGCCCACATTTTTCTTTCCTTCATTGTTCCTGCTTGGGATGGTCTTTTCGGTGGGTATGGCTGTGTTCGGAATTTATTTTTTCGTGGCATGTTATGGATTGTATTTTCTGCTGCTGCTGACTGTTGCCACATTCGGAAATAAAAGCCTGAAAATTGGTCTACTGTCGGTTGTCGCGGTTTGCATCCAGTTTTATGGTTATGGTATTGGTTTTTTGAAATCATTCCTGCTGGTACAATGGCTCGGTAAAGATCCGAAGAAAGTTTTCCCGGAGTTATTCTTTAAGGCATGACAAAACTTATAGGGCTTACCGGTGGCATAGGAAGCGGCAAATCGACAGTCGCTCAAATGCTGATGTCTAAAGGTGTCCCGGTATATTTTGCAGACGATGAAGCCAAAAAAATTCTATACACCCCAGTAGCAATGTCGTTATTGAGGCGGGAGTTTGGCGATGAGGCTTTTACCGATGGAACACCGGACAGGCGCAAGATTGCGAATATTGTATTTAATGATCCCGAGGCATTGGCGGCGCTTAATAAGATCATCCATCCACTGGTGAAGATTGATTTTGAGCAATGGCTGGCAAAAAATAAGCATGCTCCTTTTGTTGTCCGGGAGGCGGCCATTCTTTTTGAAAGTGGCAGTTATCTCGATTGCGACAAAATCATCTCGGTTTCGGCTCCGGTTGAGACCCGCATTGAACGGGTGATGCAACGTGACAATATGTTGAAGGAAGCGGTACAACAACGCATCAGTAACCAACTTACCGATGAGGAACGCAATCTGCGAAGCGACTACATCATAGTCAATGTCAACATGGAGGACACTAAGAATCAGGTGGATAAACTCTTCGATTCATTGTCTAAATTATAAAAGCCCGGTAAGATGTTAATCTTTGGTTAATATATTATTCGAACATTTGTTAAAATGTTAATTTTGTAATTAATGAATAAGACATTATTTCGGTTACTTGTTTTTTTAATGAGCTTGTCCCTGATAGGGATAATTTTAGTTCAGCTTTACCTGATCAATACTTCATTAAAAAACAATGAGGAACAATTCAAGTACCATGTAAAGCAGGTCATTGCAAACGTTTCGGACCATCTCGAGCAGCAGGAGACTTACAGTTTCCTGAACGAGTACAATAAGTTAAAAGACAGTATCGGTAAAGATCCCAAGCAAAGTGAAATGCTTGATTTTATATTGGTACAAAAAAACAGGGTAACCAACCAAACCGTCATTTATTCAAACAGTATCATCGCGGATGATTACGGACTTACGTTCTTTGATAAAAAAAGAGATTCTGTCAGGGCAAAGAATTTTATTTCGAAAAGCAAGACAGAGATATTTTCAGGTGACGCCATTGATAAGTCCACGATGCAGCACAATGTCACGCCAGACATCACCATCCAGAAAAGCGGAAGTATCGAATTGCTGGATAAAGCACAATTCGAAATATTCTTTAAAGATATTGCTGAAACCAAGGCCATCAAAGACCGGGTATCTGCTGAAACTTTGAATAAGCTGTTAGAACATGAGTTAAAACAGGCTGATGTGATCACGCCATTCCAGTTTGCGGTGTATGAAAATGGACTCGCGACAAAAATCAAGTCAGACAAGTTCAAAGTCAACAAGAATGCCACATTCATGACCCCGATTTTTAAGGACAACCAGGGAAACAGCCGCTATAAATTGCTTGTCAGTTTTCCGGAAAAGAAGAAATTTCTTTTTTCAGAACTGATAAACATTACGATTTTATCCATCGTTTTTACTTTGGTAATTATCATCGCCTACAGCAGTGCCCTGAGTCAATTGATAAAGCAACGACAGATCTCAGAAATAAAGACAGATTTCATTAACAATATGACGCACGAGTTTAAGACGCCAATTGCCACAATCAACCTCGCGTTGGATGCCATTAAAAATCCAAAAGTGCAGGGAGATTATGAAAAAATGCATCGGTACCATCAGATGATCCGTGATGAAAATAAACGAATGCATGCGCAGGTTGAAAATGTTTTGCGTATTTCAAAACTCGAGAAGCGGGAACTTGAAATCAATAAGGAATCTTATGATATTAATGAGATCATTGAGGATGCTGCAGAACACGTAAACCTGATTATTGAAGACCGCGGAGGGATTATCAATATGGACCTTCAGGCTAAAAGGACTACTGTGCTGCTGAACGACGTCCATTTCACGAATGTCATCGTGAACATTCTTGACAATGCGATTAAATACTCGCCGGATGCACCGATTATCAACGTGCATACTGAAAACGTAAAAGATTTCGTTATAATTAAAATCAAAGACAAGGGTTCAGGAATGAGCAAGACTGCACAGAAACGAATTTTTGAGAAATTTTACCGGGAGCATACCGGTGACATTCATAACGTGAAAGGACATGGATTAGGGCTTGCTTACGTTAAAAAGATTATAGAAGACCATGATGGTCAGATTGCTGTAGAAAGTGAAAAAGGAAAAGGTAGTACCTTCATTATAAAATTACCATTAATAAATTAAAATATGGAAACAGAAAACAAAAAGATCCTTTTGGTTGAAGACGATCCAAATTTCGGGTCGATACTAAAAGATTATTTAATTTTGAACGAATTTGACGTCACGCTTGCTAAGAATGGGATGGAAGGGTTTGAGAAATTCAAGAAAGATTCTTTCGCGCTTTGTATTCTCGACGTGATGATGCCATACAAGGACGGTTATACACTTGCCAAGGAAATCCGTGAAAAGAATAAGGATATTCCAATTATTTTCCTGACAGCAAAGTCGATGAAGGAAGATGTGTTGAAGGGTTACAAAGTGGGTGCTGACGATTACCTGAACAAACCATTCGATTCGGAAGTACTGCTGATGAAAATTAAAGCGATCCTGCAAAGGAAAGCCAACGACGTAAAGGCAGACGCAACTAGGTTTGAATTTGAAATTGGAAACTTCCACCTCAATTCGAAACTCCGGTTCCTTACGTTGAAAAACGAAGAGCCGGTGAAATTATCTCCTAAGGAGAATGAATTGCTGAAAATGCTCGCCGTTTATGAAAATGACCTGATGCCAAGAGAGCTTGCGCTGACTAAAATCTGGAGAGATGACAATTACTTTACCTCCCGCAGTATGGACGTTTACATCGCAAAGCTGAGGAAGTACCTGAAACCGGATGATAATGTTGAAATCCTGAACATCCACGGGGAAGGATTCAGGCTGGTGGTTAAGAACAAGCCAATTTCTCAGGCCGCTTCGCAGGCAGAATAAATACCAAAAGCTTCGGGAAACCGGAGCTTTTTTATTTTTATACATGATTTTATTAGGGGTGACATCCCAAACGGACCACCGAAATCAGCTTACGCCTTCAATTGAAGTTCCAGTGCAAAACATGATTTACCATCCCGGGAAATAGAAAACACTGGATTGTTGTCGGTTTTCATTTCTTCAATCAACACTTCTTCGCCTAAAGTAAGCTCTTTCATAAAATTCATTTCAAAGGCTTCAATTCGGCTGTGCAGCAATATTTGGGAATCTATGGTATCGAGACACCATTCAAGATATTTCACATTATTCACGTGGTTTACAATATCCAGATCGGACACGACCACCTTATGCTTTTTAACGGTTTTCACGGTTTCAAAAAGCATGATTTTCCGGACACGCTCTGCTGTCGAGAACTGTTCCGCATATTTAACATAGTGCTCATGCGGTAACGCCAACGCCTCAGGCCGCCGGATATCCGTATTAAAAACCGCCCAGTAGGTTTCGCACCCGACGATTTTCTCTCCGTTAGCATATACTTCCAGTGCTCTTACGGATCTTGAATTTTCCAGTGAAACAATCCACGTCCGTACGGTAACTGTTTCTTTCCATTTCGGCAGGCGGTTAATCTCGACGCGCATTCGGCTTAGGACCCACGCCTGTGAAAACTGCTGCATCTCTGTGAAACTGATGCCGCCCAGCTCTGCGTGGTAGCCAGCCGTCAACTGAATGATGTTGCATAGGTCGGTATACTTCATCATTCCATTTGGCGCACATTGGGTGAAATCGATTTCCCAATCCCGGTTATATATTGAGGTAAAATCGGCTGATATCGGCATGAAGGGAGAAAGTTTACTTTATAATGGATTCAATATACGAAATTATGTGCTGCGGATTTGTGGTGTAGCCAAACCATTTTGCCTGTTCGTTCCGCTTAAACCAGGTAAGTTGTCTTTTTGCGAAGCGGCGCGTATTCTTTTTTATTTCCTGAATGGCAAAGTCCAGCGGGTACTTCCCATCGAAATAATCGAATAGTTCCCGATAACCAACCGTTTGTAAAGCATTTCGTTCCTTATGATCGTAGAGTTTCTGCGCTTCAGCCAAAAGCCCTGCGTTTATCATGAGGTCAACGCGCTGATTAATCCTGTCATAGATCAATTCCCTGTCGGCATCCAATCCGATAACGATACTCGTGAAATTCCGTTGGTTTGTTTTCTGCCCACGGAACGAAGAAAAAGGCCGTCCTGTCCCGATACAGACTTCCAGTGCGCGCATCAGCCGTTGCGGATTTTCTTGGTCGACTTCTGAAAAATACGCAGGATCAAGTGCGTTCAATTGTTCCTGCAAATACGAAATTCCCACCTCATTGTATTTTGAGGTCAATGTGGTGCGGATTTCCGGATTAATTTCCGGGAAATCGTCCAAACCTTTCAACACTGCGTCGGCATACAATCCCGAACCGCCAACCATTACCACGAAGTCATTGTCAACATACAGTTTGTCCAGTGTTGCCAATGCTTCTTTTTCGAAATCGCCAACCGTATATTCCTCAAAAATGGATTTGTTGTGAATGAAATGATGGACAACCTGATCGAGCTCTTCTGCTGAGGGGACTGCTGTTCCAATCGTCATTTCTTTGAAGAACTGCCTGGAATCACAGGAAATGATCTCGCAGCTGAAGTGTTTCGCGAGTTCAATTCCCAGGGCAGTTTTGCCAATCGCTGTCGGGCCGATTACCGTAATCAGGAACTTTGGCATAAAGTCAAAAATTTACAATTTTCAGCGTTCTGCTTTTTTGGATGTACCGCTGTATAATATGTCTCGCGTCGCGGTTGTTCGGCATGGAGACCAATATGTTTTTAAGAATATTGATGTTATGGATTTGGTAATTTAAATCATAAAACGCATAGCCTTTGTAAATACCGTTTTCGATAAGCACGGCGCTGCGCTCGTTAATATTTCGACCACGGTCGATAAGCATCATCATGCTTTTATGGTCAAATAGGTGTTTGTCGATAAACGACTGAACGCGTAAATTGTATTCTGAAACGGGAACTTTTCCAACGCACGCCCCGTCACATTCCTTTATCTTGTATTGAAAGCACTCCTGGTCGCTCTCGTAAAGGCCGTTCAGTTTTTGGCAAAGCCCGTATTCTGAACTGATCCTGAAAAAAGCGTTTCTACCTTCCTGCAGTGATGCGTATGAGGTAATTTCTTTTTTACGGCCATCTGCTTTTTGGAGCTTCAGGCATTCATAGCCGGAAGCGTTCGTCTCATTGTAAAGTGCCCACGGCAATATGGTTTTTTTCTGCGCTCGGTTGTAAATGGGTTTATTGACCTTTATTTCTTCCGTTTCTTTCAATAAAGCGATCAGCTCACTCCCTGTAAGCTCGAATGTGACCGTAAAGGCTTCGTGCTGTATTTTTTTACACTTGGCTGTTTGTCCGGTGAAGTGTTGGTTGACACGTTTCCGGATGTTATTGCTTTTACCGATGTATATGATTTTTCCGTCTTCCCGGTGGATGTAGTAAATTCCGGTTTTTGAAGGAAGGCTTTCGACGATATCATTTAGCCGGGGAGCAATGCCTTTCACCACTTCACTTTTCACCAGTTCTGTGAGGATCGTTTTTTCAACGTCCTTGTCGAGCAGCATCTTGAAAAGTTTGACTGTGGCTAATGCATCTCCGCTGGCCCGGTGTCGGTCCGCCATGGGAATTCCGAGGGCACGAACCAGTTTGCCAAGGCTGTAAGATGGTTGTTCGGGGATTAGTTTCTGCGCCAATTCTACTGTACACAACGTTTGTGCCTCGAACGTGTAGCCGAGCCGCCTGAATTCAGTCCGCAAAATCCGGTAGTCAAATAAGGCGTTGTGGGCAACAATAATACAATCCTGTGTGATTTCGATGATGCGCTTGGCGACTTCAAAAAATTTAGGGGCGGAGCGTAGCATCGCGTTGTTAATGCCTGTGAGTTTTACGACAAAGGGCTGAATCGGAATTTCAGGATTCACCAGGCTGATAAACTGATCGACGACTTCGTGCCCGTCAAACCGATAAATAGCGATTTCAGTAATGCCTTCTTCGTTAAATTGGCCACCAGTAGTTTCTATGTCTAATATTGCGTACATAACGGTTTGCAGGGTTAGTAAACATCATGTCTTGCTTGCATCTGCCTACTTTATAAGTTTATTTTTATTGATAAAAGCCAACCGCGATATCAGACTGCCAATTATCTCCGCCCAAAGATACTACTTCCTATCCTAACCATTGTACTGCCGCATTCAATTGCGATTTTGTAATCGCCGGACATTCCCATGGATAATATTTTGAAGGCACAGTTTTCCGTGGATACCACTTGAAAGCGATCATAAATGGACTTCAGCTGCGTAAATTCTTTGCGGATTTGGTTTTCATCGTTGGTAAAAGTGGCCATTCCCATCAATCCGGTGACTTTTACGTTTTTTAAGTTCTTAAAGGCATTGTTATTAACCAATGCCTCAAGTTCGGATTCATCCAACCCAAACTTAGTATCCTCTGCTGCAATATGCATCTGAAGCAGGCAGTCGATTGTCCTACTGTTTTTTTTAGCCTGTTTGTCGATTTCTTCCAGTAATTTAAGGCTGTCGACGCCATGAATCAAAGTGACGTAGGAAGCCATTAATTTGACTTTATTGGTCTGCACGTGGCCGATCATATGCCATTGGGTGTCTTTCGGCATCGCGTCCTGCTTTTCGGACATTTCCTGGATTTTGTTTTCACCAAAAACACGATGGCCTGTGCCGTAAGCCTGCATAATGTCATCGACCGGCCAGGTTTTCGACACGGCAACAAGCGTAACATGCTGGGGTAATTCTGATGTAATAGCTATTAGATTTTCGGCAATCGACATGTTTTGTAGTTTTTCAAATTACAGTTCGTAGACGACCAGGCCGCTTCGGAATTTGGGTTCAATGTAAGTACTTTTGGGTGGCATGATCAGGCTGTTGTCTGCCAATTCTTTGACTTCTGAAATATCGGTCGGGAAAAGTGTAAACCCAATTTCAAAATCTCCCTCGTCAATTACTTCCTTTAACGTGGTGATGGATTGGTTCCCGGGAATATAATCTATTCGTTCGTCGTTTCTCAGGTCATGAATGCCCAAAATCGGCTCCAGAACGTTTTTATAAAGTATTTGTGCGTCAAGTCTTTCCAATACGGAATTGAAGTTATTTTCGTCCTTAAGAATCAGGCAATAAAATTCACCATCGAGATACATGCCGAATTGAAATTTCTTTTCTGGTTTCCAGAGTTCCTGTGCTTTATTTTTTACCCAGAATTTTGTGGCAAGCGCTTCGAGGAAGGCCTCTTTCGTCAAACCATTCAGGTCGCGGATGATGCGGTTGTATTCGTAAATTTTTACATTACTTTCGGCAATCAGGAAACTCATGAAATAATCCAGGTTTTGATTGCCGGTTGACTTGTCCTGCTCGTAAAGCAACTCTGCCGATGCGGATCGATGGTGGCCGTCAGCGATATATAAGTTGCCAATCAGTTCAAATTGGGTTTTCAGAAAATCGATTTCCGCGGGTGTATCAATTTTCCAAATGGTATGCTTCTCTTTTTTTGTTGTCGAAAATTCGTATAAAGGCAGTTGTTGGGTTTTGGAAACGATCCAGCCATTTAATGCCTCACTATCCGGATAAGTTACCAATACGGGCTCAGTATTAAATCCGGTCTGGTGAAGGTAATCCTTAAACAATTCGACACGATACTGCAGTGTGTCTTCGTGTTTTTTAATCACGTTTTTTTGATAATCCTGTATCGAAGTGGCTGCGATTATTCCGATGAAATCCCTTGCTTTGGTATGGATCCTGTACAAAAACATCACGGGTTTTTCCTCTTTGATCAGGATTTCTTCGGATTTAAAGTCATTGTACTTTTGGGCAACAAGCTTAAACCTTTTCTCAAGTCCGGCTTTTTGAAGGTTCACATAAGCCGGATTCAGGACGTGCAGAAACGAAAAGGGATTGAAATCCAATTGCGACGCGAGTTCAGCTGCCGAGTATTCTTCGTAAGATCTCGAAGTGACCAGGCTTACTTTGTCTGCCGCAGGCCGTACTGCATGAAAGGGAATAATTTTGGCCATAAACCGATTAAGTAAATTGTTTTGCGACCTTCTCTGCCTTTTTACTTTCGGTGTAATCATAAAATCCTTCTCCGGATTTCACGCCTAACTTCCCTGCGCGAACCATATTTACCAACAACGGGCATGGCGCATATTTGGGGTTCTTAAACCCGTCGTACATCACGTGCAGTATCGCAAGGCAAACATCTAGCCCAATAAAATCGGCGAGTTGCAATGGTCCCATGGGGTGTGCCATTCCCAGTTTCATGACGGTATCAATCTCATACACACCGGCGACACCATTGTAAAGGGTTTCAATTGATTCGTTGATCATGGGCATCAATATCCTGTTGGCCACAAAACCTGGATAGTCATTTACTTCTACCGGTACTTTTCCCAATTTTACAGAAAGGTCCATGATGATTTTGGTCACTTCATCCGTGGTATTGTAACCGCGGATGATTTCCACCAATTTCATAATGGGAACGGGATTCATAAAGTGCATCCCGATGACGCGCTCCGGATGGCTTACTACAGCACCAATCTGTGTAATGGAAATGGACGAGGTATTCGTTGCCAATATCGTATTGTGGTCACAGCATTCGTTGAGCTGCCTGAAGATATTGAGTTTTAGATCAACATTTTCTGTGGCGGCTTCAACCACTAGATCGGCCCCGGCCACGCCATCTTTCAAGTCGGTGTAAGTAATGATGTTGCCAATGGTCTTGAGCTTGTCTTCTTCAGAAATTACACCCTTTGCTACCATTCTGTCGAGATTGGCTGCGATGGTCGCCATACCCCGATCAATGGACTTTTCAGAAACGTCGATTAATTTTACGGTAAACCCGCTTTGTGCAAATGTGTGTGCGATACCGTTACCCATGGTTCCGGCTCCAATTACGGCTATGTTTTTCATTTCAATTGGGAAATTAGATTTTTCAGGAATTATTTTTTTGAGCTCTCGATGATCTGATATGCTACACGCAGTGCTTCAGTTCCGTCTTCGAGTGTTACAACTGGTGTGGTGTCATTGTTGATGGCGTCGGCAAATGTTTCGAGTTCATCAAGGATTGCGTTGTTTTGTGAGACGTCAGGATTGGCGAAATAAATTTGTTTCCTGATGCCTTCCGCATTTTGCAGGATCATGTCAAAATCACCGGGATTTTCCGGTGCGTCTTTCATTTTTACGACTTCGCATTTTTTCTCCAGAAAATCGACAGAAATATAGGCGTCTTTTTGGAAGAACCTTGTCTTGCGCATGTTCTTAAGCGAGATACGGCTCGACGTCAGGTTCGCAACACATCCATTTTCAAATTCGATTCGGGCGTTCGCAATATCAGGGGTTTCACTTAGGATGGAAACGCCGCTGGCATTGACGGTTTTCACCTTTGATTTCACCACGCTCAGAATGACATCAATATCGTGAATCATCAGATCCAACACGACGGGCACATCTGTACCGCGGGGATTGAATTCAGCCAATCGGTGCGTTTCGATAAACATTGGATTTTCGACAAGGTCTTTGGTGGCCAGAAAAGCGGGATTAAACCGCTCTACATGACCCACCTGGCCTTTGATGTTATATTCTTTCGAGAGTGCGATAATTTCTTCTGCCTCAGCCACACTATTCGATATCGGTTTCTCTATGAACACGTGCTTGCCGGATTTTATGGCCACTTTAGCGCATTTGTAATGAGAAAGCGTGGGCGTTACAATGTCAATTACGTCTACGGCATGAAGTAATGTCGCAATGGTATGAAATTGTTTGTAACCAAATTCTTTTGCTATCTTCTCGCCGTTTTCATGGTTTTCGTCGTAAAATCCGACGAGTTCATATTTTTCAGATTGTTGCAATAAACGCAAATGAATTTTTCCGAGGTGGCCTGCGCCTAAAACGCCTACTTTAAGCATATAAGAGTGTTTTTATTTGTAACAGTTAGGCTTCGCAGCCGTGAGTGAACAAAAATAAGACTATTTGTGTAAATTTTAAGGTTTAAACTTTAAAGTTTCATTGCCTTCAGAATTCATTTACTTTCTTATTTTTACCAAATAATACTTCCCCGAATTTTGAAAGATACAGCCAAACATCAAGGATTACGGAACCAGCTTGCCGCCGTATTGGAACAGAAGGGCATCACCGATAAGAACGTGCTTGATGCGATTAAGAAAATTCCGAGACACCTGTTCCTGAATTCCAGTTTTGAGGACTATGCCTATCAGGACAAGGCGTTTCCGATAGGCGCGGGCCAGACCATTTCGCAGCCCTATACCGTAGCATTCCAAAGCCAGTTGCTGGAAGTGAGGCGCGATCATAAAGTGTTGGAAATTGGTACAGGATCGGGTTATCAGACTGCGGTGCTGTGTGCCTTAGGTGCGAAAGTATATAGTGTTGAAAGACAGAACGAACTTTTCAAGCAGACAACGGTTTTGCTGCCTAAATTAGGAATCCGTCCGAAGCATTTGTCATTTGGCGATGGTTACAAAGGCCTACCCAACCACGCTCCCTTTGACAGCATCATTGTTACTGCCGGAGCGCCAACCATCCCTAAACCGCTAATGGCGCAATTAAAGATAGGGGGAAGGCTTGTGATTCCGCTGGGAGAAGACCATCAGATCATGACGTTGTTAATCCGCAAAAACGAAACCCAGTTTGAGAAGCATGAATTCGGGGAATTCCGTTTTGTGCCTTTGCTCGAAAATAAAAACTAAGAAAAGGCTCTAGTTATTAAAAGCTTTCTTGATTCGATCCAAATCACGTTTGGTATCGTTTTCCTTTAGTGATTCCCGTTTGTCATAGGTCTTTTTACCCCTGCATAAACCAATATCCAGTTTGGCAATGCCTTTTTCGTTGGTAAAAAGTTTCAGCGGGACAATGGTCAATCCCTTTGCCTGAACACTTCTGCCCAGGCTTTTTAACTCCCTTTTGTTCAATAGTAGTTTGCGTTCACTTCTGGCTTTGTGATTGAATTGATTTCCAAAGGTATATTCTTCAATATAAGTGTTAATCGCGAAAAGTTCCTGATTGTTGAACTCGCAAAAGCTTTCTGTAATGTTCGCTTTTCCCAGGCGTATCGATTTGATTTCTGTTCCTGTAAGTACGATGCCTGCTGTGAAGGTTTCGATAATTTCGTAATCGAAACGGGCGCGTTTATTAAGTATGTTGACCGTTTTTTGCATGGGTTGCAAAGATAGCAACAATCGGGTAATTCTGCTATCCTGTACCTGGATTCACAAAAAAAAACTTTCCGGCACATGATATCAGTCATTTTTATGCTAAAGTGTTGGCTGTACTTTTGTCGTATAATCTTAAACAACAAAATAAAGATGAAAAAAGTTTTATTAGCAGCTGCAATGGTTTTCCTGACTTTTGCAGCGCAGGCACAAGAAAAAAGTGAAGGTCTAAAAGGAATTTGGTGGGTGGCAGGACAAGTTTCCTATGCTTCTGAGAAAACAGGGGATGCTAAAAAGACATCGGATATGATTCTGCCCATCGTTGGAAAATTCATAACGCCGTCAGTCACGGTGGGTGTCGGAATTGGAACAATAAATTCAAAGGATGACAATGGTGTTGCTGTTACCTCTGAGGAGAATACATTTGTAATCAAACCGTTGGTAAGGAAATACTGGAATGTAGCTGGGGGCTTGTTTTTTTACGGCCAGACTGCTTTGCCTGTGATGTTCGGAAAAGACAAGGTGGCTGATTCAAAGACAACTTCCATAGCGCTCGAGCTGGCTCCCGGTTTTGACTACGTAATCAACAAATGGATGACCGTTGAAACCTCTTTCACAATCCTAAATGTGGGAATGTCAACCAAGACGCCCGACACAGGCGACAAAACGACGAAATTCGGGTTTAACGCAAACCCAATGAATTCTGTTGGGGATAGGACTTTAGGAAGCCTTCAGGTCGGAGTGAAATTCCTTTTTTAGACCAAAGATAACACCTGTTTCTCTATAGATTCTGTTTTGTTTTTCTACTAGTGTTGTTAGATGGGTGGGTTATTGGTTAAGATCAATAGCCGGAACCGCTGCTTTGATGGGGCAGCGGTTCTTTTTTTATATTACTTTTGGAAAAAAATCAGTATGGAAAAACCGCCTTCGAAAGATCCGTTACACGGAATTACCCTGCAGCAGATTTTGGAGAAACTGGTTGCACATTATGGGTTTGATACGCTGGCGGAAATAATACGGATAAGATGTTTTAGTGAAAATCCAAGTATCAAATCCAGCCTCACATTTTTACGTAAAACCGAATGGGCACGAAAAAAAGTCGAAGCATTGTACATAAAAACCTTACCCGGATTTAAAGACTAGGTCACAACAATCGTAACCGTTTTGAAAGTAGTATTTGTGATCTTAAACTTCAAGACGTAGGTTCCCGTCGCTTGTGCCTTAAAATTGTATGGAACCGTTTTTGTAACAACGCCGGCAGTGCAATCACATCCCAGATACTTTGCCAGTACTGTGATCGTTTTTTCATTTGTATTTGTGGGTTCCTCATAATAGGCCTGGAAACTTCCGCAACTATCTGCTACATTAAAAGTCACGTCTAAAGTAATTTGCTGGTTTACCGTCGCTGTAGTGGGTCCTGTTACATCGGTGACGCCAACATAGATCGTATAGTAACACTCGTTTGGACTGTTATTACTGTCGCCAAGACATGAGGTCAACGAGATAGACAACGTAAGCATCAGCATTTTTACAAATAAATTTTTTCTTATTGCTTTCATAAATGAGGTTTTTGTTTTTTAAAGGATTGTTCTTTTGTACAAAGGTTGCGCAACTGCCAGTTAACTTTCCGCGGTTCCCTTCCATTTTCGAACATTTTCAGTCATATAAAGCATAAATAATGCAATGAACAGGATGTTTAGGAATGTAAAGTCAGAGAGGTGTTCTAAAAGCCATTCGTACTGTGGCACCTTACTGTAAATATAACCGCCATCCCGGATACCTTGATCGGTATTGCTGTAGTAATCCATTAGCAGGCAATAAATAATAGGCAATACGGCGCCCAACGACCAGAGCAATATATTGAGCACAATCCCGGAAACTCTTTTTCCTTCATTGCTATTAATCACGGACAGGAAGTAAGCCATCATCGCAACGACCAATATCAGGCAGGCATAAGGGATGAATTTTCCTGAGCTGGACAGTACCGCCATGATACCGAATAAAATCCACAGCAACCCGAAACTAATTACAGCAATCAAAAGATTCCGCCCTGTTGTCACTTTGTATCCGAAAACCAGCATCGAAATAGCGAGCCCAAAGTAGAGCGTAAAAAGGATCGTTGAGTCTTCAATCAGTGGGCTAAACCAGGAATTTGAAATCCGTTGGTAGCCATTGACCAATGCGTTATGGGGTAAGTTATAGGTATAACTTCCGGCTGTGTAACCTAAACCGTCATTGTTTCCATTTCCTTTTCCAATGAGCTCATAATCTGTAAAATGGGGATGGCTATACGTCATGTCGAACCATTGTTCTGGCGTTAGATTGGTGTTTAGCCCATGCTCTTTTATAAGCGCAAAATAGTCACGCATTATTTTTTTGATCTGTTGCTGGTTGTCCTGTTGCATTAGTTTCTTTACCTTCAGTTCGGGATTTTCGTTTCCTGAAATCCGGAATGTTTGACCACTATTGTTGATCAGCGACCCAACAGGATATTCCTGTCCGTTAAAAACCAACGTCCTTGGCTCATTGCTGTTAGCAGAAGGCGTGTAGTGGCCGCCGTCGATGAACACTGATGCCATGCCGATGGTCTCACAACGTTTTTTGGTTTCTTCGTAGCTAAAATATGTTCGTACCCTGACTTCTTTTCCGGTTAGGTAAGAGAGCGTATAATTTACATTAAGCATACAAATGGCCAGTATAATCAGCCATTCTTTATAAAGGGCAAATTTCTGGAGTTGATAGAATGACTTGTATGCGTTATTTCGGGTGTAATAAACAATCCAAACCACAAAGAAAAGTATGGAGATCAGCACGCTGAAAAATATGATGCTCGCACTGTTGCCATCGTAGTAATAGTCATTGTCTTTAAAATAAACTGTCCCTTCAGAATAACCGAGCAGGAAGAAGATGATATTGAACAATACGCCGGCAACCAATGCGGGGACAATTTTAGTGTTCCAAAGCAGGGGATGATTGATAAGCAGATAATTCTGGATTTTGTTGAACATAATGACGGGTTTAAGAAGCGAAAAATCGACGGGTTGAATTGGATATGTTTCGGAAATAAAGCAGCGGAATTTTCGCATCCACAACAAGCGTCATAAAGTCATAAACGGTCTTGTCCTCCGGAAAAGTGACGATAAAAGTTCCACCGTTAAATTGCAGGGATACCATGTCAAGCCTTCCGAAAATGGCTCCAAGTTCGTTTTGCGTTAGCGAACTTTCAAACTCAATCACCAGCTGGCTGCCCGGATTTTTTGGAGCATCTACATCGTTCGATACTGTATCGGGATTTTCATGCAAATTCTTTTGGACGCCTTGTTTCAGGAATATCACCTGATCTGACGTCTTTTCCACTTCGTAAAGCTGCTGCGAGCTCAGTACGATGCCAATAGGCCTGAATGGTGATTTTGCAATCGATTTAAAATCCTCGAGCACAGTTTGCTGTGCGAGGATGTCCAGGTTGGCAAGTGGCTCGTCAATCAATAGTATTTTCGGTTTTCGCAGTAGCATTCGGGCGAGTTCAAAACGCATTTTATATCCTGATGACAGGCTTTTCCAACTGTGATTCCTGAATTTTCTCAGTCCCAGCCGCGCAATGATCAGCGACACCACGAGTTCATTTTCCTCTGGCGCATAACCGTATGACGACGCTGTAAACTGCAGGTTTTCAAACATTGGGCCATACCAGGTATCTGTGCGCTGTGGAATGTAAACCAATTGTGTCCTCAGGTCAAAAAGATCATCATAGGGAAAATTGTAGTGCACGTCTCCGCTTGTAGCAAACAGCTCGCCGCAAAGTAAACGCAACAACGTCGTTTTGCCATTTCCATTCTCGCCCACCAGCCCCAGAATCTCACCCTGACGCAATTCGAGGTCAATAGGACCCAGCGCAAAGCCTGATACCCCATAATCTTTTTTAACCTTGTCAGTGCGCACCAGTAACTTTCTTTCCAAAATAGGTTTTGTGGAGAGGGCGCCGTACAGACCATCGAGCATGGCCTGAAATTTTGCAATACCTTCTTCACTTTCAGGAGCATTATTGTCCAGCCAATTCAGAAAATCATGGGCTTTTTTATAGAAAATGACATCTTCAGTGTCGAGCGTCAGGTCGATAATCCTTTTGGTCAGGATAGAGAAATCACCAAATTTCAGGAAACTTTGAATTTCCTCAAACTGTTTTTCAAATTCGTTCATGTGGAAAATGTATGGTTTTATAGTTCCGTTTTAGCAAAGCGTAAATTACCGTGTCGAGAAATCGGCCATCATAAAATTCATTTTCAAGAAAATGTGCTTCCTTAACGAAACCATTTTTCTGCAGCACACGTTCAGACGCGTAGTTTTCCGGATCAATGACCGCTTCAACAGAATGCAGTTTCATCTGATTAAACCCATATTCCAAAGCACCGTTTACCGCCTCTGAAGTGATTCCCCTCCCGCTGAATTCAGGAAGCAGCATATAACCCAGTTCTGACCGGTGATTTTCCTTCTGTGTCCGGTAAAACCCGATTATTCCAATGAATTCGGGATTGCCTTTTAACGTAATGGCCCAATTTATGCCTTCGTTTTTATCAATCAGGTCATTAATCAGGCTGATGTGCTGCATGGCCTCCTCATGGTTTTTTACCAACGGGCGCGGCACAAATTTCATTGTTTCCGGATTGGAGCGCAATCTATAAATGGGTTCCACATCGTCTGCCGTAAGGCGTCTTAGTAACAGGCGTTCGGTTTGGATTTCAGGAAACGGTGAAAAGTCAAACTCAATCATGGATTATTTCGATGTTAAATTTTGCGGCAAACGTTTCGTTGGAACCCAATGTAACAATTCCAGGCTTTTCCTCAATCCTTCCTGTCGAATCGGAAGTGTCTGAATAGCCAAACCAAGGCTCTATACAAAGAAATGGCGCATTGGGTTTTGTCCACAGTCCAAGATCAGGAAAGGATGGAAAGTGTACGTTGAGCAGTGGCTTGTCGTTTTTCAAGATGGTTATCGCATCAAATTGAACATCCTTTAAAATTAACGCGTCCTGTTCAAATAAAGTGTAATCCAATGGCAATTTTCCACCGTCTATTTTCGTCGTCTTAGTTTCGCCTGAAATAAGGTCGTTTTGGAGTGTAAAAGATTTTAAGGCATCCACCCCGTTTATTGCCAATGAATAGTCTTCGAAATTCCCGGGTAACGCAAAAGCGGGATGCGCACCGATGGAAAAATACATCTCGGAATTTGTGTGGTTTTCCACTTCGTACGCGATCTCAAGATTTGGACCTGAAAGTGTATAAACAATACGAAGCAGAAATTGAAAAGGATATTTTTTCAACGTTTCGGCATTTGATTTCAGGACAAAGCTCGCCGAGGCAGCAGTAACTTTTTCGCATTCAAATTCCATGTCCCTTGCAAATCCGTGTCTCGAAAGGGTATATGACCCGCCGTCATATTGAAATTTATTGTCTTTTAGCGTTCCCACAATCGGGAAAAGAATCGGCGAATGTTTGCCCCAGAATTCTGGATTTCCATCCCAAAGGTATTCTGTGTTGTCGTGATTTTTTAAAGAGATTAATTCGGCGCCAAAGTGTTTAATCGTAGCCTGAAATCCTTCGCTTGAAATTGTGGTTGTCAATGTTGTTGAATTTGGTGTTTATACAAATCTAGCGAAAACCACATTACCACGGCAAAACAAATGATTGTAAATTAATTGGCTTTCCATTTAGAATGAAGTATCGGTTTTTTTCTTTTATTTGTTTCCGAAATTTAAGAATATGAAAGAATCAATTTTAAGAGCCGTATTTGTATCGGCTTTGTTTTTTGCTTATGCGAAAGTTGAAGCACAAGCGGAAACAGCAGGTTATAACTACCACGATGCCTTTGCCCCCGGGTTTTATACGTCAAACGGTACAGAAACACGTTCTGCGAGCGGCCAGCCCGGCCCGAAATACTGGCAGAATAGCGCTGATTACAAGCTGACGGCCAATCTTGACGAACAGAAAAGCGAGATTTCTGGTTCGGAAATCCTTACCTATACGAACAACAGTCCCGATAAGTTGGACTTCCTTTGGCTGAATGTAGACCAGAATTTATTCAGGGCAGATTCGCGTGGCAATGCCGTCATTCCGGTTTCCGGCAGCCGCAACGGTGCTGACGGACAGGTTTTCGATGGGGGACACAAGATAAAATCGGTAAAGTTAATTGCAGTTGAAAATGGTAAGACCACCGAAAAGGATTTGCAGTTTTTTATTAACGATACGCGCATGCAGGTCCTGCTTCCACAGGCGGTCGGGAGCAACGGCGGCGTTGTGAAATTAAAGATTGATTTTTCATTTATTTCACCAATTTTCGGGTCTGACCGCATGGGAATACAGGACACCAAAAATGGTAAGATTTTTGAAGTAGCACAATGGTATCCCAGAATGTGCGTTTACGATGATCTTCGCGGATGGAACACACTTCCTTATCAGGGTGCCGGGGAGTTTTACCTGGAATATGGCGATTTTGACGTAAGCATCACGGCGCCGGCAAACCATATTGTTGTATGTTCCGGTGCGCTTTTAAATGCGAAAGAGGTTTATACTGCTGAGCAGCAAAAACGATGGGCAGAAGCGGTACAAAGCGACAAGACCGTTATGATCCGCACCGCCGATGAGGTTACAGACCCTTCGTCAAGGCCAACAGGAAAGCCAACATTGACCTGGCATTTTGCCATAAAAAACGCACGCGATGTAGCCTGGGCTTCTTCTGCGTCGTTTATAGTCGATGCGGCAAGGATCAATTTACCCGACGGAAAAAAATCGCTGGCCATCTCAGCATATCCAAAAGAAAGCGACGGCAAAAAGGCATGGTCAAGATCCACCGAATTCACAAAGGCCTGCATTGAGAATTATTCTAAAAGATGGTTCCAGTTTCCCTACCCAGCCGCGATAAATGTAGCGGGAATTACTGGTGGAATGGAATATCCCGGAATCGTGTTCTGTGATTACAAGGCCCGGGAAGGCGAGTTGTGGGAAGTGACAGATCACGAGTTTGGGCACAGCTGGTTCCCGATGATTGTAGGTTCAAATGAAAGGTTGTACGCGTGGATGGACGAAGGTTTCAACACTTTCGTGAATTCGATAAGTTCCAAAGATTTCAATAATGCAGAGTTTAAATCTTTCGAAATGGGTATGGATTTTATGTCGAAAATGATGTCCAGTCCGGATTTAGAACCCATTATGACCGCACCTGATGGATTAAAGGAAAAAAATCTGGGGACGTTGGCTTATTTTAAGCCATCAGCGGGTTTGGTCATCTTAAGAGAGCAGATATTGGGGGAAGAACGTTTTGACCGTGCATTCAGGGAATATATTGCCCGGTGGGCATTCAAGCATCCTGCGCCGGACGACTTTTTCCGGACGATGGAAAATGTCGCTGGAGAAGATCTCAATTGGTTTTGGCGGGGTTGGTTTGTCAACAACTGGGAGCTTGATCAGGGTATTACTGGCGTCCGTTATATAAAAAATGACCCGAAAAATGGTGCCATCATTACCATTGAGAATAAAGAGAAAATGGCGATGCCGGTCGTTTTGGATGTAAAAACCACTAGCGGTAAGACAAAAAGAATTAAGCTTCCGGTAGAAATATGGCAACGCAATGCAAACTGGTCTTTTAAAGTCGACACCGACGAAGAGATTGTGAAAGTACTACTTGACCCGGATGATGTTTTCCCTGATATCAACAGTAAAAATAACAACTGGTCGCCGGCGCCAAAAGGAGATGGTAAAGCAGACGCGTCGTTGAAATCGTATGTAGGAAAATACTCCAGTAAGCTCATTCCGACCAAATTGGAATTTATAGCTTCAGAAAGCGGCCTGGAGGCGACGATTGATGGAGAAGGCCCGATACCGCTGACTGCTGATGGCGAAAATAAGTTCAGGATCGAAGAGGAAATCGAACTTGAATTTAGTGCAGACCGCTCAGAACTGCATTTCAAGGCAGGCGGTATGGACTTCGTGTTCACAAAGGAAAAATAAGTTTTACGCACAAAAAAAACTCCGGAACAACCCGGAGTTTTTCTTGTCCAAACCACTTCTGCTATACCACGCTATGGTGTCTGGCTTCTGAAAATTCCTCAACCATTTTTTTATTGAAGGCTGGAAGGTCTTTTGGCGTACGGCTGGTGACCAGTCCGTTGTCGACGACTACTTCTTCATCAGACCACTCCGCACCGGCGTTGACAAGATCTATACTGATTGACTTCACCGATGTCATTTTCCTTCCTTTTACGAGGCCCGCGGAGATCAATGTTTGAGGCCCATGGCAAATTGCGGCAACGGGTTTTCCCGCCTTAAAGAACGCTTTTATGAAATCAAGTGCGGCTTTGTTTGTTCGCAGCTGGTCAGGATTAATGACACCACCCGGTAAGACGAGCGCATCATAATCATCGGCTGAAGCATCTTTTAATACAACATCCACAGGAAATTCTTTTCCCCAGTTTTTCTCTGCCCACGACTTTATGGTGCCCGCTTCAGGACTTACGATATCAGCTGTCCATCCCTGTTTTTCAAGGTGCTTTTTCGGAGATTCCAATTCACTTTCTTCAAATCCGTGTGTCGACAAAATTGCAATTTTTTTGTTCATGATATCTATTTTTAAGTTAACATTCTTAAAGTTAATTAATCCGTGTTCATTCTTTGTGAAAGGAATACTAAAGTTTGGCCGTTGTTGACAAAAAAAAAAACGCCACCGAAGTGACGTCTTTTGTGATTACCAATCTTTTATTCCTGCCTGAAGACCAGATTTCCATCAAAGCTATCCAAAAGGATAATGCTTTCTGTATTTACTTTACCTGAAAGAATTTCCTTTGAAAGTTCGTTCAGCACTTCTTTTTGCACCACGCGTTTTACCGGCCTGGCTCCATAATGGGGGTCATAACCTTTTTGCGCCAGATAGTCAATCGCGTCCGGCGTAGCATCAAGCGTAATGTTTTGCTGCGCGAGCATTTTGGTAATGCCTTTCAACTGAATTCCTACAATCTCACGTATGTCGGCTTCAGTCAATGGCGTAAACATTACGATGTCATCAATCCGGTTGATAAACTCCGGACGGACGGTTTGTTTCAACAAGCCCAAAACTTCGATTTTCGCCGCTTCCGTAGCCGCTTCAATGCCACCTTTGAGGTTTGCGAATTTCTCCTGTATGATTTCACTTCCCATATTGGAAGTCATGATGATAATCGTATTCCGAAAGTCAGCAAGTCGTCCCTTATTGTCTGTAAGCCTTCCTTCATCCAGTACCTGCAATAGGATGTTAAACGTGTCGGGATGTGCTTTTTCAATTTCGTCCAACAATACTACCGAGTAGGGTTTTCTGCGAACCGCTTCCGTCAATTGCCCGCCTTCTTCGTACCCTACATATCCGGGAGGCGCTCCAACGAGGCGGCTTACACTATGGCGCTCCTGGTATTCGCTCATGTCAATCCGCGTCATCGCACTTTCGTCATCGAAAAGGTAAGCGGCCAGTGCTTTTGCCAATTCGGTTTTACCAACTCCGGTAGTTCCCAGGAACAGGAAGGTGCCAATTGGTTTTTTAGCATCCTGTAAACCGGCACGACTCCTGCGGACGGCGTCACTCACTGCCTCAATGGCTTCTTCCTGTCCAACGACGCGTTTGTGTAATTCTTCTTCGAGTTTCAGCAATTTCTCGCGTTCTCCCTGAAGCATTTTAACGACAGGGATTCCGGTCCATTTTGCCACAACTTCAGCAATGTCTTCACGTGTAACTTCCTCTTTGTTTAAAGAAGTACCGCCACTTTGATTTTCAGCAAGCTGTTGCTGTAATTCGTCAAGCCTCTTCTGTGCGTCCTTTATTTTTCCATAACGGATTTCCGCTACTTTTCCGTAGTCCCCTTCGCGCTCCGCACGTTCGGCCTCATATTTGAAATCTTCGATTTCGGTTTTAACGGCCTGGATGTTATCGACCACGTCTTTTTCTGATTTCCATTTTGCGAAAATTTCGTTGCGGTCTTCTTTTAAGTTGGCCAACTCCATGCCGAGGCCTTTCAGCTTGCTTTCGTCATTTTCGCGTTTGATCGCTTCAATCTCAATTTCAAGCTGCATGATTTTGCGGTCCAGTACATCAAGTTCTTCCGGTTTGGAATTAATTTCCATCCGAAGTTTTGATGCTGCCTCGTCCATCAGGTCGATCGCTTTGTCCGGAAGAAAACGGTTGGTAATATAGCGCTGTGACAATTCTACTGCAGCGATAATGGCCTCATCCTTAATCTGGACTTTATGGTGCGTTTCGTATTTTTCCTTGATACCACGCAAAATGGAGATCGCACTTTCCGTATCCGGCTCGTCAATTAGAACCTTTTGAAAACGACGTTCAAGTGCTTTATCTTTTTCGAAATATTTTTGGTATTCATCCAAAGTAGTTGCTCCGATGGCGCGAAGTTCTCCTCTTGCTAATGCAGGTTTGAGTATATTCGCGGCGTCCATAGCGCCTTCACCGCCACCGGCACCGACAAGCGTGTGAATTTCGTCAATGAAAAGAACAATGTCGCCCTCCGCCGCGGTGACTTCTTTGACCACGGACTTTAGTCTTTCTTCGAATTCTCCCTTGTACTTTGCTCCGGCAATCAGCGCGCCCATATCAAGTGAAAAAACGATTTTATCTTTAAGGTTGTCCGGTACATCGCCGTCAACAATCCTGTGTGCGAGCCCTTCAGCAATAGCGGTTTTACCCACACCTGGTTCGCCAACCAGCATTGGGTTGTTTTTCGTACGGCGTGTTAGGATTTGCAATACGCGCCGAATCTCCTCATCGCGTCCAATAACAGGATCCAACTTGCCGTTCGCCGCCAGTTCATTTAGGTTTTTAGCGTATTTGTTTAGTGAATTATAGGTTTCTTCGGCAGATGCGGAGGTAACCCTTTCACCTTTACGCAATTCATCGATAGCGGATTTTAAACCTTTTTCCGTTACACCCTGGTCTTTCAACATTTGGGAAATCTTACTTTTCGAATTGAAAATGGCCAGTAGAAGATGCTCGATGGAAACAAATTCATCGTTCATTTTGCCCGCGATAATTTCGGCATCATTCAACGTGGTAGCCGTGTTTCGTGAAAACATGATTTCTGCACCGGAAACTTTTGGAAAGTGCTGGAGGCTGCTGTCAATCACCTGCTCGAATAACGGGACGTTTACATTTAATTTTTTTAGAAGAAACGGCGCCACGTTCTCATCAACCTCGAAAATAGCCTTCATTAAATGCTCGTTTTCGATTTGCTGATGGCCGTAACTTTGCGCAAGCTGCTGTGCCTTCTGTATAGCTTCCTGCGATTTGATTGTAAATTTGTTTATGTTCATGTTTTATATTTTTTGCCTTAAGGAATCCCTAAAAGGCTTTAGTTTGTAATGTCGATTGTGTAACTTTGCATGGCTTTGGTCAAATTATATTCCAACAGCGGTTAGCAGACAAAATGTCGCGCGAAGCCTTATAAATAAAGACAAAATGTCTTAAAACACGACAAGTATGGGTTTATTCAGCAAGAAAGAAGATATAAATGGAATTCAAAACGGCTCTATTTGGACTCCGTTGGAAAATCTCATCCAATTGGACACACTCGAAAACGACTCATTTTCGAAGTCCGTTGCGATATTCAAACACAGCACACGTTGCGGTATTAGCCGGTTTGTGTTAAAGCAATTCGAGAAAGAATACAATATAGATGCGAATAAAATAGACCTCTACTACCTGGATTTACTGGAAAACAGGCAGGTTTCTAATGAAGTAGCATCACGTTTTGGCATCACACACCAGTCTCCACAACTGATTGTAATCAGAAATGGAAAAGCGGTGTTTCATGCGTCACATGACAGCATCAGCGCAAAGGAACTCGAAAAATTTACTGAAAATTAAGCCGAGGGCTCCTGCTGGCTAAGGCAATGGAAACTTCCAAGGCCCCAGATCAAATCCACAGAATCAATTCCGATGACTTTCCTGCTTTTGAAGCAATCCTGAAGGATATCCAGCGCTTTAGTATCATTCTTATCGTCATTGAAAATCGGGACGATTACATTTTCATTTGAAATATAGAAATTGGCGTAAGAAGCCGGAAGACGCTGGTCGTCATACACCACTGCTTTTGGCATCGGTAGCTCCACAATATTGAGCTGTTTGCCGTTTTCAAGACGCATTCCCTTCAGTGTTTTAAGATTTTCCTGAAGCAGTTCGTAGTTTTCATCGTTTTGATTTTCCTCAACAACAGTTACCACAGTGTCATCACTCACGAAACGGGTGATGTCGTCAATATGGCCGTCAGTGTCATCTCCCACGATGCCGTCACCAAGCCATAAAATATGGTTTACGCCGTAATAATCACTGAGGTAATTTTCAATCTGGCTTTGGTTTAAATGCGGGTTTCGGTTTTTATTCAAAAGACATGCCGTTGTGGTGAGCAAAGTGCCTTTTCCATTGAATTCCACACTACCGCCTTCCATGACGATATCCGGATAGTAAACGGGAATGTTCAGTTCTTTGGCTATTAAAGTTGGGATATTGTCATCGAGATCATACGGGGGATATTTACCTCCCCAGGCATTATAGCCCCAATCTACAATTACTTTTTGTTTGGTTTCACGGTTTACCAAAAAAGCGGGACCGTGATCGCGGCACCAAGCATCATTAGTAGCGTGGAAATAGAAATAGATATTTACGAAAAGGCTTTCTACAGGCACTTTTTTTCCGAACGCAGACTGCAGGATTGTATTCACTGCAAAATCCTTCATTGCCTGATCGGCAACGTTTATGCAAACTCTTTGATGCGATGCTACCCTAAGGATAAACTCGCAATAAGAGTTGTAAATCAAATGTATTTTTCCCGGCCATGAGGCTTCCTTATGCGGCCAGGACAGCCATAAAGCGTCTTGTTTTTCGAATTCGGCAGGGAAGTGGAAGCCCAATTCACGAGGTGTTTTGTCTAATTGTTGCATTCGCTAATTATCTGATTGGCTAATTAATCCTCATCAATAAACCGTTTCGTGATCGGTTGGTAACTGTCGATCCTCCGGTCGCGTAGAAACGGCCAATGCATCCGGAAATGGTCGGCATCGTTGAGGTTAATGTCTACAACAGTGGTTTCTTCTTTGTCGTGGGAAGCAAGATACATCAATTTTCCCTGTCCGTTGGCTACAAAACTGCCGCCCCAGAATTTCATCGCACCGTCCTGCTCAAAGCCAACGCGGTTTACACTGACAACGGGAATGCCGTTCGCCACGGCATGGGAACGCTGGATCAGCTGCCAGGATTCATATTGGTCTTTGTTTGTTTCCTCGTCCTGGTTTGTGGCCCAGCCAATGGCGGTTGGGTAAAACATGATATCGGCGCCCATTAATGCAGTAATGCGGCTTGCTTCCGGATACCACTGGTCCCAGCAAATTAATACGCCAATCTTCGCGAATTTGGTATTGAATACCTTATAACCCAGATCGCCGGGCGTAAAATAGAATTTTTCATAGAATGCAGGGTCGTCCGGAATGTGCATTTTGCGGTATTTGCCGAGGTACTTCCCATCGGCATCAATTACTGCAGTGGTATTGTGGTATAGGCCTTCAGCCCTTTTTTCAAAAAGAGAAGCAATAATCACAACGTTTAGTTCCTGCGCCACTTTCGAAAGTGCGGCAGTGGATTTCCCCGGAATCGGTTCTGCCAGCTTGAAATTGTCATAATCCTCCACATCGCAGAAGTATAACGACGTAAACAACTCCTGAAGGCAAACGATTTGCGCGCCTTTTTCAGCGGCAATCCTGATTTCACGGATGGCTTTATCAAGGTTAGCCTGTTTATCAGCTTCGCAGGACATTTGTACCAATCCAATTTTTACATTTGACATAATCGGTAAATATAATTCGGACGCAAAATTAACTAAAAAAGCGCATAAGGAAAACCAAATGCGCTCTTTTAATATTTATTTAAACCGCGGTTCGGCTATTCCCGCCGCAATCTGTTTCTCGTGATAATGTCCTTGAGTTTGGCTTTCACGTCTTCACCAGTATCGAAAACCATTTGCTCATTGCTGGGGAATGGCAGTACTTTATGGTCGAAGTAGGTGTAGTATTCTGCGTCCACCGCGCGCTTGTCCCCACGATAAGTAGCGTATTGGTTTTCAAAAATGAACTCGCTCGCCAGTGGAAACGTCTGCAAAAGCTGGTTGGTTTTCAGGTTTACATAGTCAACTTTGCCTGCTACCTGGCACGCTTTCATCTGTTTGAATTCGTAAACGGAACTTT
>NZ_NKJE01000047.1 GCF_002256285.1 Flavobacterium sp. BFFFF1
AAACGGTGTTGAACGACCTAAGGGCGGAGGAGCAGGTATTGCTTGTCCAGATCACTTCAACAGACAATGAGGTCGTGACCAAGAAAGTGGCTTACTAAGTTTCACTGAAACACAAATAAAAGAAAACCTCCTGAGCAATCAGGAGGTTTTTTTATGTTGGGCTTGTTTAAAAAGATGCATTGGATTTATTTATATATTTGAACAACAATTAAAACAAATATGGTACGGATCCTGATTGTAGAAGATGAATTGATCATATCGCAGGACATGTCAAACATGTTAACAAAAATGGGTTATTATGTTATTGGGGATGCAATAGATTTTGATGAAGCCATTACGCTTCTAAATACGGAAATCCCTGATCTGATATTGTTAGATGTAAATCTTAATGGAAAAAAGGACGGTATTGACCTTGCAGAAGAAATTAACAATAGCTACAAAGTACCTTTTATTTTTACCACTTCTTATTCAGATAAAAGCACGCTTGAAAGGGCAAAAAAAACCAATCCGATCAATTATCTTGTAAAGCCATTCAAGTCGGAACAGCTTTTTACGGCCATAGAAATAGCCTTGCATAAACTAGCTGCAAAAGATAAAGATGACGAATGGGATCAACAATCAGATGCATTAATGATTAAGGATGCTATTTTTGTAAAGGATAAATTTAAATATTCAAAAATTGTAATATCAGAGATCATGTGGATAAGATCCGAGGGCAACTATCTGGAGATTCACACTGATAAAGGATTTGAATTAGTGCGGGCGTCGATGACTTATTTTTTGGAACGTCTGGATCAGAGGTCTTTTTTTAGAACCCATAAGTCTTACATCGTGAATTTAAATCACATGACTAAATTAGAGTCAACCAATATCACGATTGGAGGCACTATAATTCCGGTCTCAAAAACCTATATTGACGACCTGATGAAACGGCTAAACATCATTTAGCGCTTTGAGTTTAAAAAAGGTTTTCATGAGTAAATTTAGCGCTATATATATTAAGGTATAGATTCCTGAACTTATATCGCGTTTTATACAGGTTAAAAAACTGCAAAAAGGGTTCGCAATAGCTTGGTTTTGTTTTGCAAAAGTAAACATGGTTATTCCTTGAAGTTTCAATTTATTCTTCCTTTAACTTTTTACACTTCTCTCTGGAAGATCTGTTTAATTCAGGTAAACAAACTGGAGTTATACCGGGTTGCAGCAATACTTTTGCCTAAATAATGGATTTATGACTTTCTCAGTCGCTCTTTTCTAAAAATCTGTTGCGGAAAATGCCCCCCGTTTATTAAAAAAATGTAATTTCTGTATAACGTTGGGAAGGAAAAACAGGCGTAATTGGTCGGATAAAACAGGCGTTTTAACTATTTTTTTACAATTTATCGTCAAAAAAAAGAAAACGTTATGATTTAGTTAACTTTTTTTATAACTTTAGACGTTATTAATTAATTATAAACTATGTATAAAAATTACGATTCATTGGGATCGGGTAGGGATACCTGGCTCAAAAATGACGTAGGGGACCTTGTCGGGTCTCCGCCTACTGCGTCAAAAAAAGTGGCTTTTCGTTATTTGATGACTGCGTTTTTAATGCTGTCTTTCCTTATTTTAGGAAATTCGTCATTGTTTGCGCAGACAACAATAATTAGCCCTACTGGAGCAGGAAGCTTCGAAGGTGCAAATTTTGCTGCTGACGGCTGGACTGTTGTACAGGGAGCTGCGGGAGCAAACAATAACTTTCTGCTGGGTAACTCCGCGACCATTGGATTTACTCCGACTCACGGTACTAAAGGGGTTACGGTTACAACCAATGGTACAAGCAGAGGTTATAACACGGCTGCTGCGTCATGGGTGTGGATGTACAGAGATGTAACGCTTCCTGCAGGTGAGACCATTGCCACGTTTACAATGGATATGTTTGGAAGCCCTGGTGATGCGGGATTTGATGGAATCTGCGTGGGTGTAACTGATCAGACATTTACGGCTTCGATTGCTACTGGTGCTACTGGTACCATGTCGGGGACTGTAGTGCCCGGTATGACTTTCGGGACGACTGCAACATCAAATACATTTATTGAAGACGGTAACTATGCTGTGGCTACCACCCGTAGTTTTACGATAAGTGGGGTTGCTATGGGTAACTCGCTGTCTTCGTCTTCGAAAAGAATCTGGATTGGATGGAGATGTGATGGATCAGTAGGTACTGCGTTATCACCGATGTCATTTGACAGGGTGAATTTTGTTACTGCCGCACCAGCCAACTTCACGGCGGTTCAGGGAGGACTTTTCTCTTCGCCTGCAACCTGGGGAGGTACGGTTCCTGCTCCCGGTAACAGTATTACGATTCCTACGGGAGTAACGGTTACGGTAGATCAGGCTCTTAATTATGGTAATTTAACTATTGATGGTACTTTACAATGGGGCGGAAGTTCTTCTGCGGTTACCATCGGAGGGAATATTCTTATAAATTCCGGAGGTAGACTATTAGGGTATACCACGGCGACAACTCCTGTTGGTATCACGTTTACTATTGGAGGTAATTTTACCAATAATGGTTACGCCAATTTAGCTGTTGGAACCGGAACACTGTCGACCCTTACCTTTAATGGTAGCGGTTCTACGCTGGACGGTTCGGGTGTTTTTGAAGGTGATGGTACGCGCGGAATTATCCGCCAGCTGCTTTTTCAAAACAACGGAAGTAACACAATCAATACGACCCAAAACTTAACAACTTTTAGTTTAGGGCACACTGGTACAGGCAATCTAAATACCAATGGTAAACTTAGAATAGATAATACTGCCCAGCTTTATGGATTGGCATTGAATACTCAGGTGGCTCACGTTGCAGTAACCAATATGGGTTCTGGATATACTGTGGCGCCGATTCCATCTTGTGCCGGCGCGTCTCTTTGGACAGCAGGTGCGTCATTGTCTATTGGAAATGTCAGGGTTACAACTACTGACATTTATATCGTAAGTGTTGCTGGTACTGCTGGTACTACGGCTCCTGCGCATACAAGTGGTGCAGCTACTGCTACTGGCGGTACTGCCGAATTCCTTTGGGTTGGACCTGCTGGTACCATAGGAACGCCTTATACTCCTGCGGCCTTAACGGTTGGTACACAATATTTCTACGGTGGTAACTTGTATACGGCTGTTGCGACTACCGCGATGGGTGTGGCAGGTGCTCCGGTACACACCAGTGGAACTGTAGGAAGCTTACGTTATGTAGGTACACCTGCCAGAGTTTCTGCAAACTGGGATGTAACAACTTCAACTTTAAGAAGTTTAAATCTTTTGAATGCCGGTAGTGGATATGCTTCTTCTACAGCGCCTGCCATCACGATCGTGCCTAACGCCACGGGAACTGGTGCAGCGGCTTCAGGAGTTGTATTGTATACTCAGAACGGGCCTGTGAATAGTTCATTCCAGAAGAGTGGCGGTGGCGCTACTGTTTCAGGAGGATTGACTATCAATAGTGATGCCGGAGCTAGTTTACTTACCAGCGATGTTCAGGCATCGTCAGGGGTGGCTTCGCTTTCAACCACAGGAGGAGGTAACAACTATACTGTTGCGCCTACCGTAGGTTTTGCGGGACCAAGCCAGATTAACCTGATTACCAATGCAGGAACAGGATATACTTCCGCTCCTACTGTTACGGTTACCGGTGGTAACCTTGTGACAGGAACTGCATTGACAACTGCTAATTTCCTCGTTACAGTGAATAACGGTAATGTGGAGTCGGTATACCTTAATACAGGAACTACTGCAACCTATTCTACGCCACCAACATTGACAATCACTGGAGGTGGTGGATCAGGGGCTACTTTGGCTTTTCCTTCAGGATCATGGCCGGCAGCTACTGCTAATATTGGAAGCAATGGACAGTTGACCAGTTTTACAGTGACCAATTCAGGATATGGTTATATCGCAGCTCCTACTGTTGGAGTGGGTACAACCAGCGGCACGCCGAATGGGGGTACATTTACCACCGTGGCTACCGCACCTGTTGCAAGGGTTGCGCTGTATAATCTAACGTTAAACTTCTTTGCTCCGTCTACTGCAGCGGTTGTTAATGGTGACGATGCTGCGATTCCATCAAACCGTAAGATTAATGTTCTTGCCTTGGCAGGTAACGGAAACGGTTTGAATCTTACCGGTAATTTGGTTTTATACGGTGCCACTCCATTGACTTTAAATGCAAGTGGTAATACTCCGGGTAATATCCTTAATATGGGTACAAATACTGTAACCTCTACATCCAACACTTATGCCGGTACTACCGGTACAGTGGGTGCAACAAACAGTTTCGTTAAGAATGGTTCTTTCGTTCTTATGGGACGTGGTGGAGCAAGTACGTTTAACTTCCCTTTCGGACCTACAGTTACATGGTTTGCAGGAAGTACTCCGGTTACTGCTTCATCCGGTTCAAATGCCTTGGCAGTTACGGTGAGCGATACTGCTGCTCCTACTAACGCTGTAACAGGCGGAACAGGTTTGGCAACAGGAACTCGTGCGTACAGGGTAAGAACTGCAACTACTTTGGGAGCAGCGGCGACTACAGGTACCAATCCTACGATAGCAATCAGCTTTAACGGTACTGATGCTTTAACTACGACTCAAGACCAGACATTTGTTTCAGATGCAACTTCTTTGACAGGTCCATGGACTATCAGAAGTACTGCTTTTGGTGCATCGGGCGCATTGACTGCTACAGGTACTAAAACTACCGCTACAGTTGCTCCAGGTCCAATTGTACATACAGGAGATAACTATTATGCATGGTCTACGACGGCTCCAACAGTTACGGATTTCGCTCCGCTAACCGTTTGTGCCAGTTCAGGCACCTTCACTATTACAGGAACGAACCTTACAGGTGTTTCTGCTGTTTCTATAGGAGGTACTCCTGTAAATTCATTTACAGTAGTAAATGCCACTACAATAACAGGTGTCGCTGGAGCCGGTACAACTGGCGTAGCTTCGGTTACTAAAAATGGCGCTACTATTTCAGGTGTGCAGACCGTTACTGTAACAGGTTCTTCGCCTGCTCCGTCAGTAGCTCCTGTTTCTGCTACGGTAAATCCTGGTGGTGCTGTTTCGTTTACAGCTACAGGCAGTGGCGGAACATTTAAATGGTATAATGCTGCTACAGGCGGTACATTATTGTTTACAGGTGATACCTATAGCACGAATATCTGTACAACCAGAATATTGTATGTTGCAGAGGATAACGGGTCCTGCGAAGGACAAAGGGCTGCAGTACCAGTTACTGTTAATCCAATCGTTATTACACCTACTGTGACCAGTTTCTGTGGGACAGGTGGTGTAACGACACTTAACGTTGTTCCAAGTGACCCTACAATTACCTACACATGGACTGCTTTGACACCATCGGCATCTTTTGTAGCTTCTAATGTGGGCGAGAGTGTTGATGTGAATGTTACAGAAACTTCTGATTTTAAAGTTACTGCTACAACTGCTTTAGGTGGATGCAGCATCGATACATTCATTTCTATAGGTGTCTATGCACTCCCAACAGCTACTGTTACTACAACTGCTTCAGGCGTTTGTCCAGGTACAAGTGCAACCATCAATTCAGGACTTAGCGCTGGTAACTTTACAAGTTCAGCAATTACATTTGCTCCGCGCACTGCGCCGGGGACAGCAACTACACTGGTTACAGGTGGTACAGCTGTTGTGCCTATTTCGGGTGGTACATCGACGCCGCTTGATGATGTGGGCTGGGGTGGTATTCCAATTGGATTCAACTTCAATTTCTTTGGAACCAATTACAGTACTATCAACATCGGATCTAACGGAACGGTACAATTTGGGGCGCTAAACCTTACTAATACAACTGGTTTGGCTGATTTTACCTTCACAACTTTACCAAGTGTTTCTGAGCCATTTAATATGGTTGCGCTTTTGGCGATGGATAATGATTTATCTACTTCGGGAACGGCTAACGGTACAATTAAATATTGGACTGAAGGATATTCTCCAAACAGAAAGTTCGTTGTGAGCTATGAGAACGTACGTGAGTTTGGTGATACCAAAACAAGTACGATGCAGGGTATTTTCTACGAAACAACGGGAATAATTGAGGTACATGTTACAAACTCTACTAACGTTGACCGTGTGAAACTTGTTGGTGTGAACAATGGAAATGGTACTATTGGAGTCCTGGCTTATGCCTCAGGCACTACAGCATCTGCCAGTCCACAAAACCCAATTACAACTTCGTTTGCCTACAGATTTGCTCCACCTTCAAACTATACAACAACATGGTTTGCTAATGGTGTACAATTTGCTACTGGTACAAACATATTCAGTCAGGTAGTTTCTCCATCGGTTACAACTACTTACTCAATTACCTATACGAACCAGACCACATTATGTACTAATGCGCCAGGTTCTGCCCAAGTGGTAATGGCTGTATTGGGAACTACTGCTCCTACAGGCGTTAACACGTTATCAAACGTGTCAAATGTATGTTATGGTTTAACGGCTACTTTAAGTACTGATTATGCTGGTATAACAGCTGGTCTTACTTATCAATGGCAATCTTCCCCTGCTGGATTGGGATCCTGGACAAATGTTCCTGGAGCTAACGCCGATTCGATGATTTCAAGTGGTATTACAGCGCCAACTGATTTCAGGGTAGGTATTGCATCCTGCGGTGGAACTGTTAGTTATACAAACCCGGTTACCGTGGGTCTTACCAACAGTATTTCAGCTACAACTGATGATACCCGTTGTGGTCCTGGTACAGTAACCCTTACTGCTTCAGGTACGCCTGGCGCAAGTATTAATTGGTATAGTGCTGCTGTAGGTGGAACCCTTTTATTTACAGGGTCTCCTTATACACCGTCACTTGCTGCCACAACTACTTTTTATGTAGCTGCGGAAACGCCTGGCTGTACAAGCGCAAGGGTTGCAGTTATCGCAACTGTAACGCCTCCACCTGCTTTAACTTTGAGCAGTACGTCAGAAGCTTTATGTATTGCTGAAACAAGTGCTTTGGTGACATTGACAGCAGGAAGTTCACCTGATTTTAATTCTTTTATCTGGAATCCTTCATTGGGTGTTTCAGGTGATGAATTGGCAGGATGGACATTTAGTCCAACTGCAACAACTGTGTATACACTGACTGCTTCAAATTCTGTAAGCGGTTGTGTGAATACAGCTACTTTTACTGCCACTGTTGATCCAGTGCCGGTTGAAGCTTCAGCAGATTTTACAACAGTGTGTGAAGGAAGTGCTGTAACACTTACCGCGGCTTCTATTGCGCTTGCAGAAGGCCCAGCGGTATTGCCAAGTGGATATTGTGCAACGGATAGTAGTGGTGGGGCTGGTTCAAATCCAATCACATCAGTTACTTTCAATACGCTGTCGAATACGGGAATTGTGAATTCAACTCCTTTCTCTACTACTTATCCTGCGTCAGGATCTACTACGACTACTGTAACGGCAGGTCAATCTTATAACCTTAGTGTAACGACAACAGGAGGAAGTATCCTGTCTGTATGGATTGATTATGACAGAAATGGTAGTTTTGAAGATAGTGAATGGACCCAGGTTTGGACAACCGGAAATGCAGGAACAATAAGCATTGCTATTCCTGCAAATGCTGCTGGTGGGTATACAAAAATGAGATTGCGTAGCCGTGGTGAGGGTAACCCTAACGGTCCTACTGACGAATGTACTGCATTTTTTAGCGGTGTTTCGCAGGATTATACCATCAATGTGATTGGTATGACCGACGTCTCAGCTTCGTACAATTATCTTTGGTCTCCAGGCGGAGCAACCACTGCAGTTGCAGTTGTTAATCCAACTTCGACTACAACTTATACCGTAACAGCTACGAACCCTGTTAGTGGTTGTACAAATTCAGATACCATTTTGATTACTGTTAATCCTGCGCCTACAGCTCCAACAGGAACTGATTCTGCGCAATGTGGTAACCAGGTTCCAACGGCTTCTGTTGCGGACACCAATGGATTTACCACACCAACATTTAAATGGTATGCAGATAATGTAACAACTACTGCATTGCAAAGTAGTACTTCTGCAACTTACACGACTGCAATTAACGCTACAACTACGTTCTATGTGTCAGTTGTAAATGCAGTAACTGGTTGTGAAAGTACAAGGACCCCTGTGACCGTTACAGTTACTAACGCTGATGCGATTTTGGCTACGCCATCGTCTTCAAGCGTATGTCCTGGTGATTCTACATTGGTGACTATTACAAGCGTAAATACGAATTACACTTACACCTGGACGGCATTGCCATCATCAGGTAGTGGCATCACAGGCTCATTGACCGGTGATTCGAATTCAATTACGCCAACATTACCAGGTACATACACCTACACGGTAAACGCTGTGGATGGTCCATGTTCTACTTTTACCACGTTTACAATTACTGCAAATGCTACTCCGGCCCTTACGGCTAGTGCTTCACCTGCTACAGTTTGTAACAATGGAATCAGTACGCTTACAGCGGCTTATCCAGCTTATGTATTCTCTACATCAACCGGAGCTGCTTTAAATCCAATGGTTGGTGCTACGGATGTTATCACTACCGGTAATGACGATACCCCAACTGACCCATCGGCGTCAATTGGTTTCACGTTCAACTTTAATGGTGTTAATTTTACAGATTATTCTGTTTCACCTGATGGATGGATTTTATTAGGTACAGGTACCGCTACTGATGAGTTTTCTAACAGTGCCACAAGTACTACCAACATTCCTAAGCTATACCCATACTGGGATGATATGGCGACTGGTTTAGATGGAAGTGTGAAAACGCTTGTAACAGGTTCTGCACCAAACAGGATTTTCATTGTGGAATGGAATACTACTGTTCCTCGTGCAACGGGTGGTAATGTGAATGCAAAATTCCAGGCTTGGCTGTATGAGACCACGAACGTAATTGAATATCGTTACGGAACAATGGCGACTACAACGGGCAGTGCTACATCCGGATATACTGTGAACGGTACGACATTTAGCAACATTACTTTTACAAGTAATACGCAAAGTACTACTGTTGCAAATAACAGTAATTCAGGTGTTCCTGCAAGCGGAAGAATGTATACCTATACTCCTTCAGGAACTACAGTTACATGGTCACCAGTTACCGACCTGTATTCTGATTCCGGCGCGACAATTCCATACGCAGGAGAAGCATTAAAAGTGGTTTACTCTAAACCAACTGCTACAACTGTTTATACAGCTACGGCTGAATCAGCTGCGGGATGTTTCTCTACGCAAAATGTTACGGTAACCAACAATTCTATCAATATTGCTGACATCACAGGTGGTGCCAACAGCTATTGTATTGGTTCTCCGGCCCTTGATTTTGACACAACAACTCCGGGTGTTACCTGGACATCATCTAACCCTGCAGTCGCTACTGTAGATTCAAGTGGTGTTGTGACGGCTTTAACTGCAGGTACTACTATTATTGGTGCAACAATCACCAATCTAGGCTGTACTACTGTGGCTCAAAACCCACAAACTGTTGTTATCAACGATCAGGTACAAATCGTATCTTATACTGCTTCTCAGACTGTTGTTACCCTTGGTAACACTTCGTTTGCGGTAAATGCTACCGGAACTGGATTGACTTACCAATGGATGGTTAACGAGGCACCAGGTTTTACTGGTTTTGTGAATGTTGTTGATGATGCTGTTTACAGCGGAGCTCAAACAGCTACACTGAACCTTACTGCTGTTCCAGCTTCCTTCAACGGTAACCTTTATCATGTTGTTGTTTCAGGATTAGGAGTTTGTACTTCTAAAACAACGAATCCTGATTCACCACTGACGGTGGGTAGTACCGGTATCGGTACACACCCAGCTGATGTGACGATCTGTGAGACTACAACTACTGCGTCTTTCTCAGTAGTAGCTACAGGTGATGACTCAGGTGGTTACCAATGGCAAGAGCAGGTTGGTGGTGTTGGAGCATTTACGAATATCACCGATGGTGGTATTTATTCAGGTGCTACAACTGCTACGCTATCGCTTTCAAGCTTAACATTAGCTCAAAGTACTAATAAGTACAGGGCTGTGGTGACAGGGGCGGCTACGTCAGCAACTTCAAACCCTGCTACGCTTACCATTAACCAATCTGTTACTGTACAGACAAACCCTGCGAATTCAAATGTTTGTTTCTCAGGTGGATCTACAAGTTTCAGTTCTACTGCAACAGGTGTAATCACTTCACGCCAATGGCAGTATTCTACCAATGGTGTAAGCGGATGGACTAGCGTTGTGAATGGTACTCCTACAGGGGCTACCTATACTGGTAACACTACAGGTACACTGAATGTTACTACACTGGCAACTACGCCTGCTACAGGACACTATTACAGGTTGTTCTATGATGCGCCGACTTGCGCTGATGTTGCTTCATCTGCTGGTCAGATGATTATCTTCACGCCTGCTGCGACTTCGCCAGGTACACAGAACTTCTGTGCTGGTGATGTAACTGCACCAATTACCATAACTGGTACAGGTACTACTTACAACATTAGCGGTGGTGCTGCAATCGGTTTGGCTAACCAGACTGGTGTTACAGCAATTCCTTCATTTACTGCTACTGCAGGTACTGCAACAATCACGCTGACTCCTATTGCAGGAGGATGTACAGGACCTAACACTACATTCACAATCAATGTGAATGGATTGCCTGGAACACCTACTGTTGGACCATCTACACCAGTTTGTGAAGGTACTCCGTTAAATCTTACTTCGTCAACTGTAAATATTCCTGGTTATACCATGAATTCAAGCAGTGGGGTAAGTTTCATTGATATCAGTGCTACAGGTACTGCTGTTACTGGTGCGCTTGCAGATGATTCTGAGCACAACATTACTATTCCTTCATTTACATTCAATGGCACTGCATTTACAACTGCAAGGGTCGGTATGAATGGTGCGATTGTGTTGGGATCTACTACTGGAGAGGTTACGTTCTCGAACGTTGCGCTTCCAAGTACTGCAAATACTGCTGGGAATGTGTTTTTGGCTCCTTTCTGGGATGATCTTGATATAACAACCCCACTTACGACGTCCATTAGGACGCAAACAGTTGGAAATGTTCATATCATCCAATATACTTCAGCGACACACAATAGTGTTGCGACAACTGATGGTATCACTTTCCAGGTACAGTTGAATTTGACAACTGGTGCAGTGACTTATGTTTACCAAGATGTTAGTTTTGGTGCTGTAGGTCAGAATGCCGGCGCAAATGCTACTGTTGGTATCCAATTGAGTAGTTCAAGTGCTGTTCAGTATTCATTGAATACTGCAAGTTTGACCAATGGTCAAAGTATCACGTTTACGCCTAACAGTGCAACTTATGCATGGTCCGGTCCAAATGGTTTTAGCTCTAATGTGCAAAATCCTACAGTTACTGCAACAGCAGGTGCTGTAAATGCGGGTCTGTATACTTTGGTTGTTACCAATGCTGCAACTGGCTGTCAAAAGACTGTTCAGCAAACGATCACTGTAACTCCTTCTGCCAACGGCGGAACAGTTAGCGGAACCCAGGTTGTATGTTCAGGCACTACACCGATGAACCTGACGCTTTCCGGCAATGTTGGATCAGTGGTAA
>NZ_NKJE01000014.1:0-77052 GCF_002256285.1 Flavobacterium sp. BFFFF1
ATCAATCTTCCGGCCAGCTCGGTGGATGAAGCGGGAAGCAATGGGTATGTAACTTTTAAAATTAAGCCACAATCAACTATGGCCATTGGAGACATCATCGAGGCAGATGCCAATATCTTCTTTGATTTCAATGCGCCGATTGCGACCAATATGGTGACGACCGAGCTCGTTACTTTATTAAACACAAACACCAACGATTTTGTCAATCTGGAATTGTATCCCAATCCCGCAAACGCCAATGTGACCGTTCGCTTCAATGAAAGTGTAGCGGGTGATGGTACTATAACCGTGTTTGATTTACAAGGAAAATCGGTCCTGTCAATGCCGGTTCAGGGCAATGAAAACAGCCTTGATATTTCGAAACTGCAATCCGGAATGTATTTTGTAAAAATTGCTTCAGGCAACAAATCCACCGTGAGGAAGCTGATGGTGAAATAATAATTTTGCAGCGGGGTGGCAGGACGGAACTCCGTAATTTAGCCTGCCGCCTTAATGCATTGTATTTTAAACTTTTGATTTGGAAACCGCCTTTGTATGGGCGGTTTTTTTTTGCCCGTGTTTGCCCTACTTTCGCCTATCTTTTAATAAAATTATTCAAAAAGTTGACCCTTCAACTCAAAATATTAATCATGTTAATCAAACAATTGACGCTAAATAATAAAAAATATGCCATTCGTTTCTATTAATTTGGCATTTTGATTTAAACATTAATAAAGCTGCCCAAAAAATAGACAAATTTTGTCAATTTACCCCGTTCCCTAACGTGGTCAATGACGTTCCGGAAAGCGAGCCACCGCAAATGCTAACTAGCGTATATGCCGTCGGCTTTACGGGCGTTGCGCGAAGGTCCATGTTCAAAAAAAAGCATAAAAAAACCGCCCAACTTGCGAAGGGCGGCTTTCTTTCTATTCTATTCTTTAATCTCTTTTCCGTTGCTGTCAAAGAAACGGTACTCGAGATACGTATAAGCATCACGTGGGATGATCCTAATCCATTTTTTGTGCTCAAAAAACCATCTTGATCTCAATGATGGAAATCCCTTCGACAGGTATGCCGCTACAAATGGATGTACATTAAGCACCACTTTTTTATGGTTCTTGAGCACTCTTTCCAGGTCCAGCGCGATTCTGTCGAGAATCAGGATAGGGGCCTCAACCTGCCCGTCGGCATTGGGGTCTTCTTCCCTTGTCTTGATGTTGACTTCGGGACGCACCCGTTGTCTTGTAATCTGCACCAGGCCGAATTTGCTTGGTGGTAATATTTTGTGTTTGGCTTTATCATCGCTCATTTCTTCCCGTAGGAAGTCGAAAAGAACTTTGCGATTATCGGGATTTGACATGTCGATAAAATCGATGACGATGATACCGCCCATATCACGAAGGCGCAATTGCCTTGCGATTTCTGCAGCAGCGATCATATTGACCTCCATGGCAGTGTCTTCCTGATTGGAAGCTTTGTTGGAACGGTTTCCACTGTTTACGTCGATGACATGGAGCGCTTCAGTATGCTCAATAATGAGATAAGCACCTTTGGCCATGGACACTGTCTTTCCGAATGAAGTCTTGATTTGTCGCTCTATGTTGTATTTTTCAAAGATAGGCGTATCACGAGACTGATAATGCTTTACTATTGCTTGTTTTGAAGGGGCAATTTCCTGCACATAATCCTTCGTTTGGTAAAACAACTCTTCATCATCGATATGGATGCCACTAAAGGTATCGTTAAAAACGTCCCTTAGGATCGAAGAAGCCTTGTTAAGCTCTCCGAGTACCTTGGACGGATGATGAGCAGTTGGTAATTTTTTACACATTCCCGACCATCTGTCGAGTAATGTTTGTAGGTCTTTTTCTAATTCCGCGACCTTTTGGCCTTCAGCAACGGTACGTACGATGATACCGAAACCTTTTGGTCTAATGGATTGTACGAGTCGTTTAAGACGATCTTTCTCTTCTTTGGATTCGATTTTTTGTGATATCGAAACTCTGTCAGAGAAAGGAACGAGAACAATAAACCGACCGGCAAGGGAAAGCTCGGAGCTTATCCTTGGCCCTTTGGTAGAGATAGGTTCTTTGACGACCTGCACGAGGATGGATTGGTTGGCGGTTAGTACTTCCGTAATGACGCCATCTTTATTAATCTCTTTCTCAAACTGAAACGTTTTAAGAGCGAAATCTTTTATCTTACCTGTGCTGACAAGTTTAATGAATTTCAACTGTGAGGCGAGGTTTGGACCTAAATCGTGATAATGTAAAAAGGCATCTTTCTCGAAGCCGACATTTACAAAAGCAGCGTTTAATCCGGCAACCGGTTTGCGTATCTTCGCAAGGAAGATATCACCCACCTGGAAGTTGCTTTTTTCCTCCTCTTTGTGTAATTCAATTAATTTTCCATCTTTCAATAAGGCAAAATCCACGGCGTCAGAACTGGACCTGATGATCAATTCTTTATTCACCTTGTGTATTTTAATTTTTTGAGATCACAGCATCAAGCGTCACGATAATGACAATTGAAACCGATAAAATATCTCAAAATGATTGAACAAATGTTTCTTTAAGGCTGAAAGACACAAGCTAAGGAGTCTTGACTCCTGGTTCTTGCTTCTATGATCTTCCCTCCTTGATTTCAATGAACGTTTAAAAAGAAAAAAGTAGTTTAAAACTACTTTTTCTTTTTGTGGCGGTTAGCTCTCGCTCTTTTCTTTCTTTTGTGCGTAGCTACCTTATGTCTTTTTCTCTTTTTACCACTTGGCATAGTCTGACTTTTTGGTGATTAATAAAATTATTTTGCTTCGTTGTTTGTTTTTACTCCTTCTACAAACACTTTAGCTGGTTTGAATGCCGGAATATTGTGTGCAGGGATTTTAATTGTAGTGTTTTTGGAAATGTTCCTTCCGGTTTTCTCAGCCCTAGTTTTGATGATAAAACTTCCGAAACCTCTCAGGTAAACGTTATCTCCTGTCTCAAGAGAATTCTTTACTTCTTCCATGAATGTTTCAACAGTAGCCTGAACGTCTCCTTTTTCAAGCCCTAGTTTTTCTGAAATCTTCGCTACGATATCTGCTTTCGTCATTTTCTTTCTAATTTAGAATGTGTAATATTTTTTGAGGTTGCAAATATACGAATTTAAAAAACAATTAATCAACGATAAAAGATTAAAATTTAATTACATAAACTTTATTTTTGCACACCAATTCTTATTTATGCTTTTTTCTAAGTTATTAATCCAATGGTATTTACAGCACAAACGCGATTTGCCTTGGAGAAATACGCAAAATCCTTACCACATTTGGCTCTCTGAAATCATGCTGCAACAAACTCGGGTAGCCCAGGGAATGCCCTATTTTTATGCTTTTACGGAAGCTTTTCCAACCGTTTTTGACCTCGCAAATGCGTCTGAAGAGCAGGTTTTGAAACTTTGGCAGGGACTTGGCTACTATTCTCGCGCCAGGAATTTACATAAAACCGCACAAACCATCGCCAATGACCTGAACGGAATTTTCCCTGAAAACTACACCGATTTACTAAAACTGAAAGGCGTCGGGGAGTATACCGCGGCAGCAATCGCCTCCTTTTCATTCAATGAAGCCGTCCCGGTAGTAGACGGAAATGTATTCCGGGTGCTGGCGCGTTACCTCAATATCGATACCGATATCGCTTCCGCAGAAGCGAAAAAGGAATTCCGCAAACTCGCCCTGGAATTGATGCCAAAAGACAATCCGGCAATTTTCAACCAGGCAATCATGGAGTTTGGCGCGCTGCAATGTGTTCCTAAGAATCCGGATTGCGGAAGCTGCATAATGAACCAAAGCTGCGCCGCGCTACAGTATGGGAAAGTGCAGGTGCTGCCCGTAAAAGCCAAAAAAGCCAAAGCGCGCGACCGTTACTTTAATTATATGGTCGCTGAAGACGCCAATGCCAATACAGTCATTCAAAAACGGGATGGAAAAGGAATCTGGCAAAACCTTTATGAATTCCCTTTAATTGAGACGGACAATCAGGCTTCTATTGAAGAAATCATAACGCTTGTGCGTGACCGCCACATTTTTGAAAAGAATATTGTCTCAGTATCCGAAATGCATGCAAAAACCATTACTCATAAACTGACACACCAGACGCTGCACATTACCTTCAGAAAAGTCACCGTTGATGGCATATTAAACAATGGTATTGATTACCAAACACTGAAAACATTCCCCTTCCCGATTGTGATTTATAATTTTATAGAACACGATTTTTTTGAGTAAGCCAAAAATGATTATATTTGATTGTAAAAGATACCTAAAATGAACTCGACCTTAAATAAAGTAATGCTGATCGGCCACCTGGGCGACGAAGTGAAAATGCACTACTTCAAGGCCGATTCCTGCATCGGCAGGTTTCCGCTGGCCACCAATGAAACCTATATCAACAAAGAAACCGGCGAAAAAGTTACGTCTACAGAGTGGCACAATATTGTGGTTCGAAACAAAGCCGCAGAATTGTGCGAAAAATACCTTTCAAAAGGCGATAAAATTTATATTGAAGGCAGGATCAAATCACGTCAATGGCAGGCTGAGGATGGATCCACAAAATACACAACTGAAATTCAGGCGGTTGATTTTACCTTCCTGAGCACTAAAAAAGAATCTGAAGGAAACAGGCATAACGGCGATTCCAGGACCAATGGCTATGATCAACAGCCGGCGCCCGAGAACGACCTGCCGTTCTGATTGTATAACTAACGTACCATAATTTGGACCCCGAGCCCTCGCGTTTTGTAATTGACACCAATCTTTTATTGGGTTTTGCAGGAATCTTTATCCTGCTATTCTGTACCGCAATAGTTTCCGGTGCTGAAGTGGCATTTTTTTCGTTGTCACAGAATGACCTTGACAATGCTGCTGGCAAGCATCCGGAGAAGGCACGACTTATATCACGCTTGTTGGAGCGGCCAAAAAAACTGCTCGCCACATTGGTCGTTGCGAATAATTTTATCAATATCGGTGTGGTAATTCTCTTTTCCTATATTGGCCAAAGCCTTTTTGAGGCAATTGCTTCAAAGGCGCTGAAGTTTGCACTGGATGTGGTTTTTGTGACATTCCTGATCCTGCTGTTCGGAGAAGTGCTTCCCAAAGTATATGCCAACCGAAACAACATTAAGTTTGCGATATGGATTGCACGCCCTATTTTTGTGCTCGACAAACTGCTTACCCCAATTAGCATGCCGATGCGTTCGGTGACGCTTTGGATGCAGGAAAAACTGGGCAAACAAAAATCAAATTTTTCGGTGGACCAATTGTCGCAGGCCTTGGAACTGACTTCCTCTGAAGAGACATCAACCGAGGAACAAAAGATCCTGGAAGGCATCGTTTCGTTCGGAAATACCGATACGAAACAGGTGATGAGTCCCAGAATCGATATTTTTGCACTTGAAATCGAGGAGTCTTTTGAAGACGTCCTTCAGAAAGTAAAGGAAAAGGGATTTTCGAGGATTCCGGTGTACCGCGACAATATTGACCAGATAGAAGGCGTTTTGTTCGTGAAGGATATCATCCCCTACATTGATGAAAGGGATTTCGACTGGACGACGCTGTTGCGAAAGCCATTCTTTGTCCCGGAAAACAAGAAGCTCGATAACCTGCTAAAAGATTTTCAAAGCATGAAAAGCCATCTTGCCATTGTTGTGGATGAATATGGCGGGACGTCGGGATTGGTTTCCCTTGAAGATATTATCGAAGAAATCGTGGGCGATATCAGTGATGAATTTGACGACGAAAACATCAACTTTTCCCAGATTGACGATAAAAACTTCCTGTTTGAAGGCAAGATTTACCTGAAGGATTTTTACCGGTTGGTCGATGTGGATGAAGCAATTTTTGAAGACCGAAAGGGTGAAGCAGAAACCCTGGCGGGATTGATTCTGGAAATACTCGGGAATTTTCCGAAAAAGGGGCAGAAAATTCACTTTGGCGCGTACGTGTTCACGATTGAATCTGTGGACAAAAAGCGGATCAGGCAGGTTAAAGTGACATTGGATTAACAATTTGAAGGCAGACTAGCCCCGTCCCGAAGCTTCGGGAGCAGCGGCATCCTTTTTATTCGTTTTTTCAACGAATAAAAAGATACAGCGGAAAGCGGGAACAGCTCCAAAAAAAATATGATTTTGAAAAATAAGTTTTTGTATTTGTATGCAGGATTGTTGTTTGCTGCGGCAGGCTGTAAAAAAGAAGTGCTTCCAAAACCGGCCGCGCAGTTGCGATTGGACTATCCGGTGGCTGAATATGCCCATTTTGAAAACGACTGCCCCTTTACGTTTGACATGAACGCAGAGGCTGTCATTAAGGGCAAGCCGGGGTGTAATTTTGAAATCAGCTACCCGAGGATGAAAGCAACGATTTACGTGAGCTACAAGCCTGTGCAGGGCAATATCAATGCGTTGCTGAAAGATGCGCAGGAGCTGACGTATAAGCACGTAATCAAGGCGGATGACATCATGGAGCAACCGTTTTTGAACAGGGAAGGCAAGGTTTTCGGAATGTTCTATAACATCGACGGGAACGCGGCCACGAATGGGCAATTTTATGTCACGGACAGCACGCGGCACTTTATTGACTGCTCCGTCTATTTTTATGCAAAGCCCAATTTTGACTCGGTGATGCCTGCGGCCAGTTATGTGAAAAATGACATGCGCCGGCTTATGGAAAGTTTAAAGTGGAAAAAATAGTTGCATCATTTGGACAGGTATGCACAAATTTTTACTGAAAATAAAAAAAAAGGAACCCAAACAGGTTCCTTTCTTTTTCAAAATTTTGGATCGATTACATTTTTCCGCCTTCAGAGCAGTGTTTTTTTCCTGCGCAACATCCCGGCTTTCCTTCTTTGGATTCAGACTTAGCTTCTTTCTCTTCTTTTTTAGCTTTCTTTGCCGCTTTTTTCTTTGGTTGTTTTTCCTGCTGCCCATAAAGCATGGCGTGATCTGCGGAAGATTTAATATCGGACACCTTGTATGTTTTTCCGTCTGCTACAGATTCTACTTTTGCAGCCAGTTTTTGCGGGGTCTGTACAGCGTTGTCATACTCCACGGTAGCTGTTTTCTTTTCAAAGTCAACTTTTGCTTTTTTCACACCTTCCATTGCTGAAAGTTCTTTTTCAATTTTGGACGCGCACATTACAGCACAGCTCATGCCTTCAATATGAAAGCTGGCCGTTTCAGCTTTCCCGATCAGCGGTGCATCAGCTGCTTTTGCGGTGGCGGTTGTGTTAGCTGCAGGCGCTTCAGCTGCCGGTGCTGACGCATTTTGTTTACAAGCGCCGAAAAGCATCCCTACCAAAGCCAGCGCTAAAATGGATTTTTTAAAATTCATGTTTTTATTTTTTAATTAAATGATTGAACAATTGTGGATGACAAAATTAATAAAAAAGCATGGGAATTCATTTAAAAGTCAGAATTTTAACCGCTAAATTCATCCAATGAAACCATCAAACACCAAATGGATTTTCCTGATTGCGCTTTCCCTGATTTGGGGAAGTTCGTTTATATTGATCCTTAAAGGCTTGAAAGGACTCACACCCATACAATTGGGCGCCCTTAGGCTGGTATTTGCTGGCTGTTTCATCCTGATGATTGGATTCAGGCGATTGCCCGAAATTCCGCGCAGCCAATGGAAACTGATTGCGTTAACGGGCTTGTTGGGGAACTTTTTTCCGGCTTTCCTTTTCGCCATCGCTGAAACGCGGATCAGCAGTACCATTGGCGCGGTATTGAACTCCCTAACACCTTTAAATTCGTTGCTGTTTGGACTGCTTGTTTTTGGACTGACATATAAACGCAGGCAGATCATCGGTGTATTTGTTGGGCTATCGGGAAGCTGCCTATTGATCTTCGGCGGCGCACAGGGCATAGGCGGTGGCGGTGGTTTCTTTTATGCTTCTTTGGCTGTAATTGCCACGATGTGTTATGCCACGAATGTCAATCTTATCAAAAAACACCTTTCCAACTTAAGTCCCTTGACGATTACAACGGGTAATTTTGCCGTGATGATTGTCCCTGCGATTGCCATATTGGGATTCTCAGGTTTTTTTGGGGTATGGCAGCAGCCGGAAGTCACCCATTCCATATTGTTTATTTTAATACTTGGTGTAATGGGAACAGGCGTTGCGAACCTGCTTTTTTACAGGCTGATACAAATTTCTTCGCCGGTATTTGCAACATCTGTAACCTATCTGATTCCGATTGTCGCATTTTTCTGGGGACTGCTCAATGACGAAAGGCTTACGATTTTGCAGGGTTTTGGCGCATTGGTGATTCTGATCGGGGTTTATCTATCCGCTTCCCGTAAATAAAAAAGGCTGCCAATTACGGCAGCCTTCTTCAAAATATCTATTCCGGATTATTGAAAATCCGCATCGGTAACACCTTCATTAATTTTGATATCTGTAAACTTGATATCAAGTTCAATTCCGACATTTTTCACAATGTTGAAAGGAAATTTAAGGCCTTTAACATCTTTGTAGTCGTTGTAGTACGTCATCAAAGTCATTTTTTGCCCTTCGTTATCCTGTGTTTTGGCTTCAGCTGTTTTCAATCCTGATTTTACATCATAATAGTAAACTGTATCTGCGTTAACCTGTACAGCGTAAGCATCGTTACCATTGATTGGTTCGATACCGGTAAGCGTTGGAACGGTACTTGCGAGCAATGTCAATTCCTCAAAAGGAACTGCGCTGGCTTTAGCGTCTTTGAATTCATCCGCTTCCATCGCCATTTTCTGGCCTTGCTGAATTTGATAACCCTCTTTTTCACCAACAACCTGTTTCATGATGGTCATGGCGCCCATCGCCATTTCCACATTAGATTTTCCTTTCACATCTACCTTCAATTTAAATGAAATCGGGGATGGTGCTCCAGGAAGTTCTGTGCCTCCAGTCATCACAACTGTTTTAACGCCTTTCGCCGCTTTCTCACCACCGATTGCTTTAATGTAGTTGTCAAGAACCGCTTTTGCAGTTACTCCGGCTGGCACTGGTTTTTTAGTTGCAGGTTTTTCTGTTTTATTACCATATTTGTCGAAATACATGATTGGCATCTGAAGCTTTTCGAGCCCAGGCAACACGTCAGATCCTTTTCCAACGATGATGACCCTCATATTGTCGGCAAGGAAGTATTTGTTGGCTACCCTTTGCACGTCTTCAGCAGTTACTGCACTGATGTTTTTGATGTAGTTTTCGTAAAAATCAGCAGGCAATCCCTGAGTTTCTGTTCTCAACGCATAACTAGCGATGGTTTGAGGTTTTTCTACCTGCATTACAAAACGCCCTACGTACCCGGCTTTTACATTGGCCAGCATTTCGTCAGAAACTTTTTCAGTTCTGATTCTTTTGATTTCTTTGAAGATTTCAACAACTGTACTGTCGGTAACTGCATTTCTTACCTGCGTTGAAGCTTCGAAGTTACCCACATATTTGTCTCCACCGATACTTGATCTTGCACCATAAGTCCATCCATGTGCCTCACGAAGGTTCATGTTGATGTAGCTGTTGAAGTCACCACCAAGGATTTGATTTGCCACGATAACAGCGAAGTAATCAGGATCCGTCATCTTCAGATTTGAAACGTTAACCGCCGCAACCTCTGATTGTACGGCATTTGGCATGTCTACAAAGTTAATTTGAGAGTACTGCACATCTTTAGGGTCGTTATAGCTCACAGCAGGCGCTATCGCCGGTTTCCAGGAACCGAAAAGTTTTTCAACGGTTTTCTTCACTTCCTTCAATTTCACATCCCCAACGATTACCAGGTAAGCATTACCAGGAACGAAATAGGTATTGTAATTTGCCTTAACGTCCGCAAGTGTAACATTGTTTAGGGTCTCTTCGCTCAGGTATTCTCCTGCAGGGTGGTCTTTGCCGTAAGTCAGGACGCCTTTCACGCGTTCTGCCACAGCAGGTACGCTTTTTTCATCTGACTTCAGGCCTTCGATGATTTTGGCTTTTTGTTTGTCAAATTCTTCCTGTGTGAAGTTTGGATTCAAAGCACCGTCTGCCATCAATTCCATTACGCGTCCTGCGTATTTTGACAACGAACTTGCGAAAGCACCGCTTGCGCCGAAACTGATGTCGGCACCAAGGAAATCGATTTCTTCGTTGAACGCGTCTTTTGAGATTTTGGTAGTCCCTTCACCGATCAGTGCACTGGCCATATCGGCAACTCCTTTTTTATTGCCTTCTGCGTAAGGAGCATTGTCGATGCTAAGGCTGAATGACACCCTTGGCAGTTTATGGTTTTCAACAACCAATACCTTAAGACCATTTTTCAGTTCAAAAGTCTGAGGCTTATTCACCTTAATACTAGGTGATGGGCCTGGTTTTGGCTGTGGAATAATTTGTCCTTGCATAATAAAAGTTAAGAGCAAGCTTGATAATATAAATACTTTTTTCATAATAGTCTTAATTTTGCGCTTTGTCTTTAGATGGAACGTAATTCAAAACCAGCCTTTGGTTAGGATTCAGGTATTTTTTAGCCACTTCCCTGATTTCTTCACGGGTAATGGTTTTGTAGATATCCTTTTCAGTGTTGATCAGGTTTACATCACCATATAATAGGTAAAAGCTCGCCAGATTTTCTGCAATTCCTTCTACGCTGGAGTTGCCGTTGATGTATTGGTTGTCGTATTTGTTTTGCAATTTCTGCAATTCTTTTTCAGAGATAAGTTCTGTCTGAAGCTTTACAATCTCTTCATCCATCTCTTTAAGGATATCCTCAGAAGTGTGTGGTGCCTGTGGCAGCCCGTAAAGGATATATGTTCCGTAATCTTCCTGGCTGTAGCTGAAAGCACCTACCTGAAGTGCGGTTTTGTTATTGTCAACAATTTTCTTGTACAATCTTGAGCTTTTACCGTCACTAAGAATCCCGGAAATGAAATCCAAAACGCGCGCGTCACGTGTTTTCATTGATGGCGTCCTGTAGGCGGTTACAATCATTGGGATCTGGATATTCGGATCCTCAAATGTATCGTTGATAGTTTGTGTGATTGGTGCTTCAGGAAACGACTTTCTTTCAATAGCCGGTGCTTTTGGAATGTTTCCGAAATACTGCTGTATCCATTTTTTGGTTTGTTCTTTGTTGCTGATATCACCGGCAACCACCAAAACAGCATTGTTTGGGATATAGAACTTCTTATTGAAAGCCTGGAATTCCTCTAATTTTGCTGCGTCAAGGTGATCCATAGACCCGATGGTTGTCCAACGGTAAGGGTGGTTCTTGAACATGTTTTTCTTGACGACCGGAATCAATTGTCCGTAAGGGCTATTGTCATAACGAAGTCTTTTTTCTTCTTTTACCACCTCGTTTTGAGTGTCTACCCCAATTTGGTTAATCACCGGGTGAAGCATCCTTTCAGATTCCATCCACAATCCCAGTTCGATGTTATTAGAAGGGAAAACTTCAAAATAATACGTCCGGTCCTCTGTAGTGTTGGCATTATTCACACCACCGTTTGACGTGACGATTTTAAACCATTCTCCACGTTTGATGTTTTCAGTGCCTTCAAATAACAGGTGTTCAAAAAAGTGAGCGAAACCGGTTCTTTCCGGATTTTCGTCTTTAGCACCCACGTGGTACATTACTGACGTAATGATTACGGGAGCCGACGGGTCGTTGTGCAGGATAACATGCAGGCCATTGTCTAAATTGTATTCTTCAAAAGCTACGTTCTGAGCTGAAGCAACACCTCCAAGCATAAGTGCAGCACTTAAAGCCATCAATGAGTTTTTCATAAAGTTAATAATTTGTTGTTGATTTTGCTATTGGTATGAGAACCGGTTTAATTGTTACGCCAAAAATACTTTTTTTTATGAATTAACACACTATGGTAAGTGATAATGGACAATTAACAATCAGGAATAGTATTTAAAGGAAGGACAAAGCCCTGGCCCATCCCGAAACTTCGGGAGAAGCGGCATCCCTTTTTGCTTTCAGTATACGTGATTCGTAGTTTTTTGTGGCAAAAGTAAAAAAGATGCAGCGGACAGCCGGACCCGAGCTCCAAAAAGAGCGAACTGGCGAAGCAAAAGCGATTGAAACAATGGGATAATTAATAATTTTGGAACGAGAACCGCCTAATCCATTCATAATTCATAATTTATAATTCAAAATATTCGCTCAGGGGTTGCACGGATAATTATTAGTTGTATATTTGCAACCTTAAAATTAATAAAACAATTTGTTATGTATGCAATCGTAGAGATAGCAGGGCAACAGTTTAAAGTAAGCAAAGACCTAAAGGTTTTCGTTCACAGGTTGGCTGACAAAGAGGGAGATGCTGTATCATTCGGCAAAGTCCTTTTGTTAGACGACAATGGAACAATCACTTTGGGCGCCCCAGCTATAGAAGGTGCTTCAGTAGAAGCCAAAGTGTTATCACACTTAAAAGGAGACAAAGTAATCGTTTTCAAAAAGAAAAGAAGAAAAGGTTACAAAAAGAAAAATGGTCACCGTCAGTCATTGACCCAAATCCAGATTTCAGGAATCGTTTTGGGTGCTAAAAAAGCGGCTCCTAAGAAAGAAGCAGCTCCTGTAGATGCAGAAGTGGAAGCTCCAAAGAAAAAAGCGCCGAAAGCGACAACAGAAGATACTCAGGAATAATAACAATATAAAACTAATACGTCATGGCTCATAAGAAAGGTGTCGGTAGTTCCAAGAATGGTAGGGAATCAGAATCGAAACGTTTAGGCGTGAAGATTTATGGTGGCCAGGCTGCAATCGCAGGGAACATCATCGTAAGACAAAGAGGTTCTAAACACAATCCAGGCGAGAATGTATACATCAGTAAAGATCATACATTGCACGCGAAAGTGGATGGAGTTGTTAAGTTCCAAAAGAAAAGAGACAACAAGTCCTACGTTTCTATACTTCCGTTCGAAGCATAAGGATTACTCTTATTAAAATTTAAAAACCCTGTTTCCTTGAAGCAGGGTTTTTTGTATTATGGAAATCTCCGCAAGACCAAATAAATTTATTAAATATTTTATAAATCATTATTAATAAAAATTACCTAAATTTATCAAAATCAAATCGTTATAGCTATGAGAATAAAATTATACTATGTGCTGCCGCTATTTGTTTTGCCAGTAATTTCAAGTGCACAGGTGAGACTAATCGGATTTCAAACCCTTCCAGGGCAGTCTACCTCCAACATTATAGAGTGGCAGGCCGACGCTCCGGAAAGCTTATCGACCAGCGCGACTGATGTGAACTCTATCATCATCGCCAATTCTACGTTCAATGCTTCGACAGGTGATTTTATTGCCAAAGTGAACGTCAACGGCGCTAGCGGCATTTTAGAATTTAATACGCTAAACAACAACCTCGAATTCAATGGCGCAACAATTACGACCAATGGTTCCTCAGAGTGCGATATGCAAACTGGTTTTGTCTATTCCTATGACAACAATGCTGTCAATCAAAAAGTCCTGAAGAGGTATGATCCGGCTACCAACAATGATGACATTATAGGAACTTTCAATTTTCCGGAGAATGCGTTGTTTTATCCAGACAGTTCGTGCTTTGATTCCAATCTCGGAATATATTACTTCGTGATGTCTGATTCAGATGGCCTGAAGTTGGTGAGCGTCCCCGTCAACAATGCTGATTTCACTTATTCGCAGGTTTCAATAACGGGATTGCCGATTTTGGGCAACATCGGCTTAGAGTTCAGCAATGATTCGAATACCATCTTCGCTACTTTCGCTACCGATTTCAATAATGGCCAAAACTATGTTTTTAACGTTGGTAAAATCAGTCCCCAGGGCGTTGTAGAATCGCTTATGGCCATGCCTTCAATCACGTCAACCCAATTCTATAACCGGACTTTTGATCAGACTACCAATGCAATGATTTTCGTCGCCAGCGATCAAAGCGACACCATGCTTTTCGTTTACGATACCGACACCAACACTTATGCAACAAAACAATTGCCGGAAGGGAATTTGTACGAAATCGAAAGCAACAACTATACCTATTCTGTCGCAAAATATGGGCAGCTGGGCGTCGATAAAACAGAACCAAGCAGTCAGATCGTCGTAAATCAAAATCTTAAGACCATTTTGTTTCCGGAAACGATGGCTGGTCAACACTTCGATCTGTTCACAATCACGGGCGCAAAAGTCGCCTCGTCCAAAGTTTCTACCGATTTGTCGTTCAACTATTCGCAATTCCAGTCCGGGATTTACATCATCAAAATAGACGGTGCAAAGCAGAAAACCACCAGGAAATTGTCGCTGTAAAGATTTCGAACTTTTTGGAAAACCTGATAAACCCAGTCGGGAAGACAAATCCCAAAAAATCAATTCTGCGCAGGGAACAATTGCCTTATTTTCACATCATCAGATTCCGAAATTCAGTTACCTATAAAAAAACCCGCAGCATTTGCGGGTTTTTTATTGTTTAGTTTCCGAATCCAATCCTGAATCCCAACTGCACGTTAGGTACTGACTTGTCTTCAACGTTTTCAACAATGTCATAAGTTTCCGTATTCGTATTGTATTCTTCAAAATAGCGCGTCCTTTTCGTTTTTGCAAAACCGACTCCGATGAATGACTCAAATGAAATATTCGAATCCTCGAAAATCTGCTTCGAAATAATCAGCGAAACCCCCGTCTTTACTTTTGAATCCTGTTTCCCATCCCAGTCAGGATTCGAGTCGGTACTCGTTTTATATTCCCTGTTTGTGGTTTTGTGAAACAATTGGATTCCAAAAGACCAACCCTCAATCGCATCATAATCTGTAGACGGATAATACTTGATCGTTCCCCTGAAAGCGGTTCCCATAGCCGCCTTAGTATCAAAAATGTCTTCATCATCTTCAGTCAGCGTGAGCGATTCGTTCGGGAAAAAAGCATACGTTACGCCGGCGGAAGCCTCAACGCTGAATTTCGGCGCAATTCGGTATTCTGCAATAACTGGAAACTCACCGACCAAAATACCCAAAAGATCGGTTTTGACCGTCCATTTGTAGGAATTGTCTTTTGAAATCTGCGAAGCCTGCGGCGTAAAGACCTTAATTTTAGTTGGTTGTGTAGTTTGAGCACTTGCAGTCACCAACGAGAGAATGGCAACAGCGGCAAACAAATTGTTTTTCATGGTTGTCTTTTTAAGAAAATTAGTCGCAAAAATATGTTATTAAAATCTTAAATAAATCTATTTTCGCAAAAACATAAACAAGAAATATGAAACATTTAAAACTATTGCTCCTGCTTTTCGCGGCCAGCGGATTTTCACAGGAAGTTGAACTGAAGTGGGCTGAGAAAATCAAGACCAAACACGAGGTGACCATCCTCGGTGGTAAAGATGGCCACTATTACACGCGCCACCGTAACGGCGACAAAGAACTGATCTGCCGGATTTACGACAAGGATTTAAAATTGGTAAATGAAAAACCGTTGCAGATCAATGTCGACGCGAAGAAAAAATTATACAGTGGTGCATACTTCCTGGGCGATAAGATTGTGCATTTTATCACCGAAAACATTCGCAAAGAGGACAAAGATTACCTTTACGGCGCGATTACCGATCTAAACCTAAAAGCAGATCCAAACACTTACGTGCTCGATGAAGCGGACGACAATTCCATTTCTTTCGGCCTTCGCAGCATTTCGCCGGATTCTACCAAAATTTTGGTATTCAATGAGTCGAAAAGCAGAAAAAAAGACCCGAGCCTGCTTAACTTTAAAGTATACAACGCGACTTTGACAGAAGCGATCCTTGACCGATCCGTCAGCCTGCCGATTAAGGCATCAAAATTTTCACGCGAGGCTATCGAAGTCGATAATTTCGGGAATGTATATGTTTTGGCCAAAATCTACAAGGAAAAAGAAGATAAAGCAAAAGGACAGAGTGAGTACTCTTACAAAATATTCGTCTTTTCAAAAAATGACCAAAAGGAATTCGATTTTGACTTCCCAGACCGCGATATCGAGTCTATTGGGATTCTTCCGGGTGAAAATAATACATTGGTATGCACCGGGTTTTTAAAGATCCTGAACAAGGGCTTGTTCGGATCGGGCAAAAAAAGGTTGATTTCAGACGAATTGTTCTCGGCTGTAATTGACTGCAAATCGTTGAGCCTAAAAACTTCCAATAAACTGGAATTGGAAGGGCTTTATCCTGAAAAACCAAGAAAGACTGAGGATTATGTACCGTATAAAGTGAAAGACATTTTTTATGACAAAGACGGTGGTTCGGTAGTGGTGGCAGAGCAATACAAATTGGTGGTAACCACAAGCTATTCGCCAAACGGGGGCACACACACGACCTACACGTATTATTACTGTGATATTGCCTGTATTCACATCAATGCCAAATCAGAAGTGGTCTCTGTATCGAAAATGCCGAAATACCAGCGTAATGCAGGAAATCCGTCGATATTGTCCACCTATTACAAAGGAAATACCTACGTGATTTATGAAGACCTTGAGAAAAATGCCGATGCAGAAACCGACAAGGAAACCAAAAGAAGTTCTAAAGGACTGTTCACGTCGAGCTCAAAAAATGCGTTGTTCCTGCTCACCATTAAGCCGAATGGCGAAATGAAAAAAGACGTGATCTATTCTTATAAAGAAAGCAAAATCAGGCCGCGCGTGCTGACCAGTGTGGTGGCGGCTAAAAATGAAATTATCCTAAACGCAGACGACCAAATCGGGGTGTTGCGTTTTACAAACTAAGAATTGTAGAAATGCTAGTTTCAAATCCGGACGACCAATACCGTCCGGATTTTTTTATGAATGATGTCCATAATTGAAAAACCCCCGCTTTTCAGCGGGGGTTCAATAATCTCATTTTCTAATGATCAAATATTAGTATCTGTAGTATTCAGGCTTAAATGGTCCCTGTACTTCAACACCGATATAAGCTGCCTGATCGTCTCTCAACGTTTCCAACTCAACGCCCAGCTTAGCCAGGTGTAAAGCTGCTACTTTCTCATCTAAATGCTTCGGAAGCATATAAACTTCATTGTTGTAGTTGGCACTGTTTTTCCAAAGTTCGATTTGTGCTAAAGTCTGGTTTGTAAACGAATTACTCATTACAAAACTTGGATGGCCGGTAGCACAGCCAAGGTTTACCAAACGGCCTTCAGCCAGAATGATGATGTCTTTACCGTCAATCGTATATTTATCAACCTGAGGCTTGATCTCGATTTTTGAAGCGCCATGCGTCTTGTTCAACCAAGCCATGTCAATTTCATTATCAAAGTGACCAATGTTACATACAATCGTTTTGTCTTTCATCTGTTCGAAATGGCTTCCCAAAACGATGTCCTTATTTCCAGTTGTGGTAATGATGATATCCGCATTTCCAACAACCGTGTTCAGTTTTTTCACTTCAAAACCGTCCATCGCAGCCTGTAAAGCACAAATCGGGTCGATTTCAGTAACCGTTACGATAGAACCCGCGCCACGGAAAGAAGCCGCAGTCCCTTTTCCAACGTCACCATAACCACACACGACAACACGCTTTCCGGCAAGCATCAAATCCGTAGCGCGACGGATCGCATCCACAGCAGATTCTTTACATCCATACTTATTGTCAAACTTTGATTTGGTAACCGAATCATTCACGTTGATCGCTGGCATGACCAACGTCCCGTTTTTCATTCTTTCATATAACCTGTGAACACCGGTAGTCGTTTCTTCAGACAAACCTCTGATTCCGGAAACCAATTCAGGATAACGGTCAAAAACCATATTCGTCAAATCGCCACCATCATCAAGGATCATGTTCAACGGCTTTCTGTCTTCCCCAAAAAACAGGGTTTGCTCGATACACCAGTCAAAGGACTCCTCATCAAGGCCTTTCCAGGCATACACCTGAATCCCCGCAGCAGCAATCGCAGCAGCAGCCTGATCCTGTGTAGAGAAGATGTTGCATGATGACCACGTAACTTCAGCGCCCAAAGCGATCAACGTCTCAATCAAAACCGCCGTCTGGATCGTCATGTGCAGACAACCCGCTATACGCGCGCCTTTCAATGGCTGTTCGTCCTTGTACTCTGCACGAAGCGCCATCAATCCCGGCATTTCGGCTTCAGCCAATTCAATTTCTTTTCTTCCCCAGGCAGCCAGGGAGATGTCTTTTACCTTGTAAGCCACATAGGGCATGGTTGTCGTACTCATTTATATTATATTTGTAAGTGTAAAATTTTCCGCAAATTTAGGCAATAACTTATGATTTAAAAAGCGTTTTTAATTATTTGTGAACTGTCTAAGTTTTCGTAAGCTTTTAAAAATCAAGATAATGAATTTAAGGAGCTGTTTCCCGCTTTCGCCTTTATCTTTTTAGGGAATCCCTGCGCTGCGCTGCGGGACATCCCTAAAAAGGATATCGGCTCTATCGGGGCTGGGCTTTCCTTAAAAATTCACGAATCATTTTCCAATTCGCTAACCGTCACTTTCGCCCGTTTATCAATGCCGACCCATAAAACCTTCAATTGCTTTCCCGACACCAAACTCCTGCTGTGGAATATCACAGAAACAGCCGAGACGCTGTCACAAAACCTGCACCTGACGCAGAAAAGCCTCGACCGCCTTCGCAATATGAAATCCGAAGCGCACCGCCGCGGTTTTTTAAGCGTGCGCCAATTGCTGCTGGAACAAGGTTATCAGGATTCAGACCTGTTTTATGACGAATTCGGAAAACCGCACCTCGTTGACGGCAAACACATTTCCATTTCCCATTCTCATGAATTTTCAGCCATAATCATCAGCGACCGTATCACAGGTGTCGACCTTGAACTGCGCCGGGACAAAATCGCAGTCATAGCAGACAAGTTTGTCGAGCCTACTTTTATTTTGGATAAGAATAACCCAGATTATATTCGCAAATTAACCGTAAATTGGGGCATTAAAGAGGCAGTTTTCAAAATCCGGAACGAAAAAGGCATCAGTTTTAAAGACCACATCGATGTGAAACTATTCGAAATGGAAGACAAGAAAACTACCGCCACGTTGCATTTCAACAAACTACAACGACATTTTGATGTGTATTTTGAAGAAATCGGGGATTACACAATAGTTTATCTTTTCGAAGGCAACTAACATGAAAAACATATACAATGCGCTCGTGATAGCGAAAAAGCAAAACCAAAAACTACTTGCCATTTTGCTAGATCCGGATAAAATAGATTGGGATATGCTGCAACAAATGATCGAAAAAATCAATTCGTCGGATGCAACGCATATTTTCATAGGCGGAAGCCTCGTGACCACCACGCGCATCGGCGAATTGATCCTGCAGATTAAGCGCTTTTGCAAATTACCGGTACTACTGTTCCCGGGAAACCCTTCACAGATTTCCGATAAAGCGGATGGTATTTTGTTCCTATCCCTGATTTCCGGACGCAATCCCGATTTTCTGATCGGTCATCACACCATTGCAGCGCCGGTCCTGGCAAAAACGGCTCTTGAAATCATCCCGACAGGATACATTTTAATTGAAAGCGGCAGCGAGACTGCCGTTGAAACCATCAGCAAGACCGTACCTCTATCGATTTCAGATATTGATAAAATCGTCCACACAGCGCAGGCTGGCGCAATGCTGGGCAACAAGCTCATTTACCTCGAGGCAGGCAGTGGCGCTAAAAATGCCGTGCCGTCGGAAATCATCAGGAAAGTGTCCGAAAACATTTCGGTTCCTCTGATCGTTGGAGGGGGCATCCGGAACAGGCAGGGGATTTCAGACGCCTTTGACCATGGGGCGGATCTGGTTGTAATTGGTACCGCATTTGAAAACAATCCTGATTTCTTTGAAACCGCATAATATGGCAGATTTTTTCCTGAATTACTACAGAACACTCCCCACCTGGCAGATTGCTTTGGAATTTATAGCGTTCGTGCTTGGGATTTTAAGCGTCTGGTTTGCCAGAAAAGAAAACATCTGGGTTTATCCAACGGGCCTTGTCGCCACAATCATTACAGCATATTTATTGTACATCGCAAGCTACATTGGCGATATGTCGGTAAACATCTACTTTACAGTCATGAGTTTCTACGGATGGTACAATTGGGCAAAAACTGGCGATGTCAAGGAAAATCTCCCCATCACCAGAACCAACCGTAAAGAAAAATTAACAGGCGTATTGCTGTTTTTTATCACAATTTTTGTAGTTTTCGCACTCTATAAAATTTTCGGACAGCAAATTAATAACGACAATTACATTGACATTTTTGCTTCCGGGCTGTTTTTTACCGGCATGTGGTACATGGCCAAAAAGAAAATAGAGAACTGGACACTTTGGATTATTGGCGATATTATCGTCACCCCACTGTATGCCTATAGAGGATTGGGCATGCTGTCCTTACAATATTTAATTTTTACATTGCTGGCCATTTCGGCCTATTTAGAATGGAGGAAAATCTTAAGCAACAAGCAACAACTATCATAAAAATTGCGCTATTCGGACCGGAATCTACCGGAAAGACTACGCTGGCAAAACAGCTGTCGGAACACTTCGAAACGGCTTGGGCACCTGAATATGCACGGGAATACCTGCAGCAAAAATGGGATACGGAACAAAAATCATGTGAACCCGAAGATTTGTTGCCCATCGCCATAGGTCAGGTGAAGACAGAAAATGAGGCTTTGCTCGCAGCCAATAAATACCTTTTTTGCGACACCACCCTCATGGTAACCAAGGTATTCTCTGATATGTACTACAATTTCTGTGACCCGGCAATCGATAAAGCGGCACGCAAACACAAATACGACCTTTTTTTTCTTACTGATGTAGATATCCCATGGGAACAGGATGATCTGCGTGATCGACCGCAAAACCGCACCAGTACTTTTGAAACCTTCCGAAGTGCATTGACCGAAAATGAAAAGCCCTTTGTCATCCTTTCCGGGAACAGGCAACAGCGGTTTGAAAAGGCAGTCAAAATACTCCGGGATTTTGAGAAAGCAAGGGAAATGGGTTTCTCGTCACAGGATTTCATTGCCATTTACAATCATGGCATTTCACCTGACAAGATTCAGGATCACCTCGCCATATTTTCAAAAGGCATCGCAAAAACCATTTTGGAACGGCCCGCTACGAAAGATGATGGTATTTTACGCCCTACTCCGGAAAATTATGCCGACTATGCCGCCTTTTTCGGGCAAAAACGCAGCAATTACAAATTGAAGAAATTCGTCCCCGCCTCTGGTGCAGCAAGCCGCATGTTTAAATTCCTGAATGAATTCCTGAATGATTTCAACATCGAAGAAGAAACCATAAATGCCTATATCAATCGGAAGAATGCCACGGCGCTCGCCGTTTTTCTTGTAGGACTTGAAAAGCTTCCGTTTTATGAAGAAGTCAGCCTGACATTGCAACGCAATTATTCGAATTTCCGATCGCTGAACAAAGACCTTAGGGACTATTATTTTATCAAAGCCATGCTATCGCCTTACCATTTTGATTTCGCGGCAAAACCAAAGGGAATTTTAAATTTTCACAAGTATCCTACGCATATTGCCACCTCGGTCGAAGAACATTTAAATGAAAGCTGTCTTTATGCCTGCGATGGAAAAATTGCCCATCTTCATTTCACAGTGTCTCCGGAACATCAGAAAGCCTTTGAGAGTATCATTCAAAATGTACAGGGAAAAATAGAGAAACAACATGGCAACACGATAAAAGTCAATTTTTCGTATCAGGATAAAGCCACGGATACATTGGCCGTGGACCTGGAAAATAAACCGTTCCGGGACGACAATGGACAGCTCGTCTTTCGCCCCGGCGGGCATGGTGCCTTGATCCAAAACCTGAACTCGCTCGACGCCGACATCATTTTTATCAAAAACATTGACAACGTCATCCAAAACCATATTGAAGAAATAGCGCTGTATAAAAAAGCGCTGGCCGGAATCATGATTGAACTTCAGGAAATGGTCTTTGAATACCTAAAGTTGATCGATTCCGGAAAGATTGGTGAGAAAGAAATCCCTGAACTTGTGGAATTTTCGACAAAGAGATTAAACATGAATGTGATCGAGGACTTTGAAAAGTTTACGCTGGAAAACAAGCTGGAATTCCTGAGACAACTGCTGGACAGGCCACTACGGGTTTGCGGAATGGTGAAAAATGAAGGTGAACCGGGCGGCGGCCCGTTCTGGGTAATGGACCGGAAAGGAAACGTTTCGCTGCAGATTGTAGAATCAACACAAGTCGACCTAAACAATTCCGCCCAGGCCCAAATCCTGAAAAACGCAACGCATTTCAACCCCGTTGACCTGGTATGCGGACTTAAAAATTACAAAGGCCAAAAATTTGACCTTACCCAATTCGTAGATAAAAACAGTGGGTTTATCGTAGACAAAACCAAAAACGGCCGTGCGCTTAAAGCATATGAACTCCCAGGACTGTGGAATGGCGCTATGGCCAAATGGATTACGGTTTTTGTACAGGTTCCGCTTATTACCTTTAATCCGGTTAAAACAGTCAATGATTTGTTAAAACCTGCGCACCAGCCCCAATAATGGATGCCGAAAAAATCATAACGGAACTGCAATATAAGGCTGTGCGCAGCAGTGGCGCCGGCGGACAAAATGTCAATAAAGTATCTTCAAAAGTGATGCTGCAATTTGATATTAATGCCTCTCAAGCGCTCGAAGACGAAGAAAAAACACGCGCGATTAAGAACCTTTTACCAAGGCTGACATCGGAGCAAATCCTGATCCTGAATTGTGATGAAGACCGCAGCCAGCTTAAAAACAAGGAAATCGTTACCAAAAGATTCCTGGAAATCATTACAAAATCACTTCTGGTCCCAAAGAAGCGGAAACCGACCCGCGTGCCACGTGCCGTGATCGAAAAACGCATTAAGGAAAAGCGCAGCCAGTCAGAAATTAAGCAATCGCGCAAACGCCCGGAACTTTGACCTGGATCGGAGCCGAGCGTTTTTAGCACCTCTAAATGCGAAAGGGCCGATATACCAACAAGTTCCCACTGCTCTCTATTAATTATTAATTGTTTATTGTCAATTATTAATTACCAATTCCTATATTTGCCCCGTCTCAAAGGGGTGCTCTACCAAGGGCTGAGATTATACCCAAAGAACCTGGGCGGGTAATGCTGCCAAGGGAACGAATGTGATAAAAATGTCCATCAGGCGTTTTTAACCAAAGAGCCAGCCGTCGCGAAGGCAGGTCTCCGACAAAGCATTCAAAAATCATATTTAATTATTAACACAGAATAATTACCCCTTTTATTCGTAAAACTTTACGAATGAAAACTTTATTCAATTTATTTGGTCGTGGCAAAACGCCATACTCCGTCGCCTGCCTGCTCCTGTCTGCAACGGCATTTTCTCAGGAACAGCCCAAAGACTCCACTAAAACCAACCAGCTTGATGCGGTCCTGGTATCGGCAGTACGGGTGACGACTAAAACGCCCGTGAGTTTCAGCAATCTCAGTAAATCCGATATCAGGTCACGAAATCTCGGACAGGACATCCCGATCCTGATGAACTTTATGCCTTCGGTAGTCACCACTTCTGATGCAGGAAACGGCATAGGATACACAGGGATTCGTGTACGCGGCAGCGATGCTACCCGCGTCAACATCACCATCAACGGCATCCCATACAACGACGCCGAAAGCCATGGGACCTTTTGGGTCAATATGCCAGACTTCGCGTCTTCTGTCGAAAGCCTCCAACTCCAGCGTGGCGTAGGGACATCAACCAACGGCGCCGGGGCTTTTGGCGCAAGCCTAAACCTGCTCACAGACAGTTATGCGACCCAGGCAAACGGCGAAATTTCTAACTCAGCCGGGAGCTTCAACACCCGCAAACACACTGTGAAATTCAGCAGCGGACTCATTAATGGTTTTGAACTTGCCGGAAGACTGTCAGCCATCAACTCCCAGGGCTACATTGATCGCGGCGCATCGGATCTGAAATCCTATTTCCTGCAAGGGACATTTGTCGGGAAGACGACCTTGATCAAGGCACTCGTTTTTGGAGGAAGTGAACGTACCTATCAATCCTGGAACGGCATTGATAGCGAAACCCTCCGAAAGGACAGGCAATTTAACTCGGCAGGGATATTTACAGACGAAAACGGCCAAACGCGTTTTTACGACAATGAAACCGACAATTATTTCCAGGACCACTACCAATTGCACTGGAATGAAAGGCTGTCAGAAAAGTGGTCCCTCACGACCGCGCTGCATTACACCAAAGGAAAGGGCTACTATGAAAATTATAAGGAAGATGCTGATTTCGCCGACTATGCGCTGGAACCGGTTGCTGGACAAACAGGCACAGACCTGATCCGGCAGAAATGGCTGGATAATGATTTTTATGGCTTTACGTTTTCATCAAGCTATACCGAAGAAAAATTTGATCTTATTGTCGGTGGCGGCTGGAACAAATATGAAGGGGACCATTTTGGAAAAGTGATCTGGGCGCGTTTTGCATCCCAAAGCGAACCCGGCGACCATTATTACGATGACTATGCCGTAAAAACAGACGGCAATGTTTTTGCCAAAATCAACTACATGCTCACGTCAAAATGGAGCCTGTTTGCAGACATGCAATACCGAGGTGTCAATTATAAGGCCAATGGCGTCCAGGCAGATTTCGTCGATGACCATTTCGGTTTTTTTAATCCAAAAGCCGGAATTACCTACCTCGTGAATGCAAAAAACACGATGTACTTCTCCTATGCCAAAGCCAACCGCGAACCCAATCGGACGGACTACGAAAGCGGCAACGCGGTACCTGAAAAACTGAATGATTTTGAACTGGGCTGGAGAAATACTTCCGATAAAATTAAATTCAATGCCAACCTATACTATATGGCCTACAAAGACCAGCTGATCCTGACCGGAAATCTCGACGATGTAGGCAATCCGATACGTTCCAACAGCAAAAAAAGCTACCGCGTCGGGATTGAAGCAGACGCGACTTTTATGATTTCAAATCAATTTACACTGCGTCCTAACATCACTGTGAGCAGCAATAAAAACGTAGACCTCGATGTGCAGGGACAAAACTATGGTACCCGCAGCATTGCGTATTCACCCGAAATTATTGCGGGAAATATCTTCAGCTATAAGCCCAACCGCCATTTCCAGGCCGCATTGTTGTCAAAATTTGTGGGGGAACAATTCATGAATAACATCGAATTGCCCGCTGCCAAATTACCGGACTATTTTGTCAACGATGTGAACCTTTCGTATGAATTCAATCCGGGAAAAGTTTTTAAGACAATTACAATCAACGGCTTGGTCAATAACATCCTCGACAGGCAGTACGTTTCAAACGGATACATGTATGACATCTACCCGTATTATTACCCACAGGCAGGGATTAATTTCCTTATTGGACTGACGTTAAAGTTTTAGTCAAAAAAGCCGGCTTGTCGCCGGCTTTTTAGTTGTATATCCTAATCAGGTTGTTCCCAATTATGGAAATCCTGTATGGCTTCATAGCGTAAGCGCCGGCACCATCTCCTGAAAAAAGACTGTAAGTGTAATTTTCACAGGAACACACGGCATTTACACCATCCACATCCATCAGCGAGCAGGCAGATGGCGCCTGGTTTGGGCAATGTGCATCCCACGCACGGTAATCCGAATCGGAAATTTTCATCACAATGAGGGTGATGCCACTGCCATCATCGGGAATGACGATGGGATTAATCGGCGAATTCAACCCGCTGTAAAGTGGTAGGTTGGTGTTGATGTCCCTCGAAAAATTGTAGTCCGGCAGGAATGGGTTTCTGTAGCGGGTCGAATTTCCGTCGCAGGAAATCAGCAGCACAAGGAATGCAGGGATAATGAGTAATATGCGTTTCATCTTAAAAATTTCATCAGATAATTGTACGAACAAATTTAAATTAATTAACTTTGGATTCTCTACGATTAACATATAATTATAGAGCGATGTAAAAAATACTATCTTTGTCAAAAGAAATCCCGTTGCCGATGGGATTTTTTCTATTTTATAAACGATGAAATTATGAGTAACGTATCATACTATACTGCGGAAGGATTAAAGAAACTGAAAGATGAACTTGAGCATTTAAAAAGCATAGAACGGCCAAGAGCCTCGCAGGCCATTGCCGAAGCACGCGACAAAGGAGATCTTTCTGAAAATGCGGAATACGATGCGGCGAAAGAAGCACAGGGGCTGCTTGAAATGCGCATTTCCAAAATGGAAGACGTCTACGCCAATGCACGACTGATTGATGAATCCCAGCTGGATGTATCGAAAGTACTGGTATTATCCCACGTTAAAATCAAAAACCAAACGAATGGTATGGAATTGAAATATACCTTGGTTGCAGAAAGTGAAGCCGACCTGAAAGCCGGAAAAATCTCCGTCACATCTCCAATCGGGAAAGGATTACTGGGTAAATCCGTAGGCGAAGTAGCCGAAATCACAGTGCCGAATGGCGTACTGAAATTTGAGGTACTGGAAGTTTCCCGGGATTAATTTCAAAAACAATTCAAATGGCAAGCATCTTTACCAGGATCATCAATGGCGAATTGCCCTCTTACAAAGTAGCCGAGGACGACAATTTCATCGCCATCCTTGACGTCAACCCAAATGCAAAAGGGCACACCATCTGTATCCCGAAATTGGAAATCAACAAGATTTTCGATATGGATGATGATTTATACCTGGGTTTAATGAAATTTTCCAAAGACGTCGCGACCGCGCTCGAAAAAACCGTTCCCTGCAAAAGAATCGGAATGGCGGTGATTGGACTGGAAGTGCCGCACGTGCACGTACATCTAATCCCTTTGAACGACATGGAAGACATGCGTTTCCAGCATAAGGTAACACTCGAAAAAGACGAATTCGAAACCTTGGCAAAAGCAATTCATTCGAATCTGGCTTAACGCGTTCAGCATAAAAGTTTAAAAGGGAGTCTTTACTCCCTTTTTTTTGTGCTAAGTCCACCCATTAAGACACCGCCATTTTTTCATTAATGGGCCTTTTGGTTGATTGCGTGGTTGATTTTAGTGCCATAATATTGCACCGAAATAATTCATCAATCATTTAATCAATTAAAAAATGAAAAAACAAATCCTGACTTTGGGAGCGGCAGCATTATTGCTGGCTTCCTGTTCAAGTGATGACAATGGGTCTTCTTCAATCGACCAGTCATTACTACACAAAAAATGGTACTACGTTTCCTATGAGGTGGGCGGGCAGAATTTCCCCTATGACGACCATGAAGCCTGCGGCAAAGACTACATCGAACTGAAAGCCGACGGTACCGTCCGCGACGTAGATGTATCCGACTGTGAAGAAGTGGTAGACCAATACAACTACACCGTGGATGGCAATACCATCACGCTTTCGCTGGCTGGCGTTACCAGGACCGGAAAAGTGCTCAAGCTTACAGGCAACACGCTACAAGTAGAGGCCACTTTTGACTTCGATGGCGACGGAACCGCTGAAGTGGTAAAGGAAAACTACACCAGTATCCAATAACAAAAATAAAGGGAAGCAGTTGCTTCCCTTTTTTACTTCCCAAGTTTCCTGATACTCACCATCATTGTTGTACCCTTCCCTATTTCTGAATGAAGCACCCGGATTTTTCCCTTATGGTATTCTTCGACAATACGCTTTGTCAGTGATAAACCCAGCCCCCAACCACGCTTTTTTGTAGTAAAGCCGGGCTCAAAAATACGCCGGAACTGCTTTTTGGAAATCCCCTTTCCGGTATCTGAAATGTAAATTCTTACAAAACGGTCACCATCGATAATCGCAATATCCAGATTTCCCTTACCACGCATGGCATCGATGGCGTTTTTTACAAGGTTTTCTATCGTCCAGCTGTGAAGCTCCGGGTTGATCATCACTTTAACCGGATAATGGGGTGCCGTAAAACTAAAAGCCACCTGATTTGAAAAACGCGATTTGAGGTAGGCTACTGAAGCCTCCGTTTCGCCAATCAAATCCAATTCCTCCAGAATGGGTTCGGAACCAATCTTCGAAAAACGATTCGCAATGGATTGCAGCCGTACCACATCCTTTTCAATCTCCGTGACCGTTGTTTCATCGACGTTATCTGCCTTCATGATTTCGAGCCAGCCCAGCAATGAAGATAGTGGCGTCCCGATCTGGTGCGCCGTCTCCTTTGCCATTCCCGCCCAAAGCTTGTTTTGCGTGGCCATCTTGGTGCTGCGGTAGAAGTTATAAACCACTGTGCCAAACAGCACGATAATCAGCAACAGCGCAATCGGATAATACTTTAATTTATTCAGCAATGAAGAATCACCATAGTATAAATATTGCGTCTTGTCCTTTGAAATCCTGGTGATTATGGGGTCATTCAGTGCCTTCAGCGTTTCCACATAAGCCTCGAGGCGCTTCTTGTCTTTCAGGATCGACTCGTCGATGCCATTCGTATTCACAATGGTTTTATTCAGGGCAAGGATGATCGGAATACTCGGCGGGTTTTGCGCCAGTGCAAACGGAAGCTCAAGATCGGCATTTACATCGTTCACATCAATCGAATTGATTTTTTGTTGTGCCAAAGCCCAGTTTTCCAACTTGATGCGCTCTTCATTTTTGAAGATTTGAAACAGCGCATAGGTATTCCACAAAATAAACAGCACAATAACAAAAGAAGCGGCGATAATCGCCCAACGGGTAGCATTCCTTCGTTCCGAAAATTCCATGTGTATAATTTGTGCGATAAATATAGCGATTTTTATTTTTTGCGGCTTCTTCCCCCTATCCGCTGTATCTTTTTTAACAGCAGCAAACGCTGTAAAAAAAGGATGCCGCTGCTCCCGAAGCTTCGAAACGGGGCTGGCGAACAGTGCAAACATTTGCGTACTTTTGCAAAAACAAGTTTCCCATGGTAAGTTTCGAAACCAAAGACCTTTCGCCGGCCAGATTACAAGGCTATCTTCAAAGTGCTGTAGGCCCACGCCCGATCGCTTTCGCCAGTACAGTCGACAAAAACGGCATCCCCAACCTGTCGCCGTTTAGTTTTTTCAATGTCTTCAGTTCCAATCCGCCAATCCTTATTTTTTCGCCCGCAAGACGCGTTCGGGACAATACCGTAAAACATACGCTGCTCAACGTTCAGGCAACGAAAGAAGTCGTCATTAACGTGGTGAATTTTGATATCGTCCAGCAGGCATCCTTATCCAGCACCGAGTATCCCGATGGCGTAAATGAATTCCTGAAATCAGGGTTGACACAATTGCCATCTGACCTGGTAAAACCGTATCGCGTGGCTGAAAGCCCGGTACAGTTTGAGTGCAAAGTCAATGACATCATCAGCCTCGGTGAAAGCGGCGGCGCAGGCAATTTAGTGATTTGCGAAGTACTGAAAATCCATATTCACGAATCCATATTGGATGAAAACGGAATGATCGACCAACACCGGATCGACCTGGTCTCGCGCCTCGGCGGAAATTGGTATTCAAGGTCAAATGCAGGATTATTTGAAGTACCCAAACCACTGACGACGCTGGGCATTGGGGTGGACCAAATCCCTGATTTTGTGAAAGAAAGCGGAATTTTTAATGGAAACGACCTTGGGAAATTAGGAAACACAGAATCATTGCCAACTCGCGAAGAAATTAATATATTTGTAAAAGCTAACATTGCTGTGAAAGGTGTGCTGAGTGCCGATGATGAGAGAAAAATACATCTCAAAGCGAAGGAGTACCTGGACCAGGATGATGTACTTTCCGCATGGAAAGTGCTGTTGGCAGAACGGATTTAAAACATTATAAATTTATCAGACGATGGAAGTTACAGGAAAAATTAAACTAATCAACGCCGAACAACAGGTAAGCGCCACGTTCCGCAAAAGAGAATTGGTTGTCACAACCGAAGAGCAATATCCACAACACATTTTGGTCGAATTCGGTCAGGACAAATGTGATTTGTTAAACAACTTCAGGGTGGGAGAACCGGTGAAGGTCTCCATCAATTTGAGAGGGCGCGAATGGGTCAGCCCACAGGGAGAAACAAAATACTTCAATAGCATTCAGGGCTGGAGGGTTGAAAGACTTGCCACTGAAGCGCCAACGCAGGCGCCACCGGTTGCCGCACCTGCTTTCGAGCCGGCTCCGGACTTTAAAGAGGAAGACCACGACGATCTGCCATTTTAGTACCTTATAATTCATAAATCCTGTCAAACCAATGGCAGGATTTTTTTTGCTATGGAAATACTTACCGATAAACTTTACTTTCCACCGCTCGAGAAAGCCGACAGGCACGGACTAATCGCATTGGGAGGGGACCTCTCAGTAGCACGTTTACAATTGGCTTACCACAGCGGCATCTTTCCCTGGTTCAATGAGGATGAGCCCATTTTGTGGTGGGCACCGCCCAAAAGAATGGTACTTTTTCCTGACGAAATCCGCATTTCAAAAAGCATGCGGAGTATCCTGCGAAAAGGTATTTTTTCAGTGACCACGAACCAGGCTTTCGATGCGGTCATTACTAATTGCAGTAAAATTTACCGCCCGGACCAAAATGGTTCCTGGATCTCAAATGAAATGAGAGCAGCCTATTGCCAACTTCACGAACAGGGCATCGCTAAGTCCATTGAGGTCTGGCATAATGGGGAGTTAGCAGGAGGTCTTTATGGCATTGATCTCGGACACGTGTTTTCCGGTGAAAGCATGTTCTCGATCGTTCCCAACGCTTCTAAAATAGCCTTTATAGAATTGGCGAAAACCTATGAGCTCGTGGACTGCCAAATTTACAATGACCACCTGGAAAGCCTGGGTTGCCGCGAAATCGCAAGGAAACAGTTCATGCAAATACTCGCTAAGGGTTAATCCTGTACCGTCTTTTTCCAGCAATCATCGATATGATCGTCTACCATACCGGTAGCCTGCATATGCGCATAAACTACTGTTGATCCCACAAATTTAAAACCCCGTTTTTTCAGGTCTTTACTTAACGCGTCGGAAATGGGCGTGGTTGCCTGGACGTTGGCAACGCCCCTCAGGGAATTCACCTTGGGTTTATGACCCACAAATCCCCAGATATAATTGCTGAATGAGCCGAATTCCTTCTGGACTTCCATAAATGCCACAGCATTCGAAACCGCAGCGCGTATCTTCAACTGGTTCCTTATGATACCGGCATCGAGCATTAATTCCTGGATTTTGGTTTCATCATACTTCGCCACTTTCTTGTAATCAAAATGATCAAACGCCTTCCTGAAGTTTTCCCGTTTGCGCAGGATTGTGATCCAGCTTAGGCCTGCCTGAAAGGTTTCAAGAATCAGGAATTCGAATATGGTGTGGTCTTCATATACGGGAACACCCCATTCTTCATCATGGTATTTCTCGTAAAGCGCATCGCCTTTACACCAATTGCAACGTATTTTATCTGTCATATAATGATATAAAAAAAGCGCTCTCAGTAGAATGAGAGCGCTTATAAATTTAATATTACGTCTATTTTACAACGATTCTCTTGACCACTTTATGCTGCCCATCTGAAACAGATAACAGATATATACCCGCCTGCGCGTCGTTCAATTGAATATTTTCATTAAAAGTACTGCCGGCATTGTAATTTTTATCGAAAATCAGCCTGCCCCTCATATCGTAAACGGCAACCTGAATTTTAGTGCCGTTGAATTTCTCAGATCGTACACTGAAATTGCCATTGTTTGGATTTGGATACACCTCAAATCCAGACAAAGTATTTTCACCCACGCCTAATGTCCCTGTTGTGAACCGGAAAACAGTCGAATAACTGCCGGTACATGCACTGACCCTTGGCCTCACACGCCAGTAATAAGTAGTATTGGCACCAAGAGAGGTTTGGAAACCGCTCGAAGTAACCGTGGCACTTTGCACGAGATTTACAAAGCTTACATCGGTCGCAACCTGAATGTCATAGGCTTCTGCATTTAGCGGATCTTCCGTCCATTCCAGTACTACATTGGTATCCTGGTTCGTCGCCAGATTACTTGGACTACTCAGAGAGATTGGGCTAAACAGAGCATCAATCGCATTCAGATAAAAATTAACATTCTTTGTAGTTGCTCCGGACGTAGCCGTTACTACAATTGGGTAAAACCCTTCTGCCATAGTTTCCGTATTCGTGACAGTCATTGTTACGGCGCCATTGGCGCTCACCGGATTTGGCGAAAATGTTATTGTTGTTCCTGGTGGATTTCCTGTGGCGCTTAAAGTCGTGTTTCCGCTAAATCCTCCAAGTGCACCATAAGTAAGAGGATATACGATAGTACTTCCTGCACAACCTGTCTGGTTTTGCTTATCCACGATGCCGCCAAACGCGATTGAAAATGTCGATGGCGCGGAGGTAATGCTAAAGTTTGTATTTGATACATCATAAAAAATATTATCATTCGCCTTCACCATAATCCTGTTTGTAGTACCTACGTTATTGGGAATGGTAATCAATTCCGAACCGTCATTTGGAACCCTGCTCGCTAAAAGAATTGGGAAATTCCCGCCTGAATTCGTGGACATGTAAATGTCAACAAAGTTGCAGTTAATTCCGTTTGCATTTGTTCCAGCTACATCCCATGTAACCGTTTGGTTAGATCCTGCGGGATAAGCAACCAATGAATTTGGTACAGTAACAGCAAAAGGGCCAACGGCTGCTGTAGTAACCGTCATATCTTTCCTTGCAGTCTGCCCTCCTTCAAGTGGATTATTGTCACGAACAGTCAAGACAAAATGCATTGTTCTTGCTACAGACGGAACGACCTCATAGGCAGGGGTAACATTATTCGCGACAACACTTGAAAGGACTGGCATGTAACGGACCGGAGATGAAGTCGGCGTGCGCGAGCGGAAGTTTGGCCCGCCCGTGTTAGTGGCAATCGGTAAGGCATTTGTTGCCCAAAAGTCATTCTGCTCCCAACAATATGTTAATGGGTCATTATCATCATCGGTGGCGTTGCCTGTCAAAACAAAAGGAGTGCTTTTTGGAATTACATAGTTCAAAAGCGTACCAATAACGGGCGGCGCATTGCCAATGGATACGTTTGACGAACAATTCCCAGCGGAAGCAACAAATGCGTCAATTTCCTGAAGCGTTCTAAAGCTGAAATGGGCGTCAGAATTACTTTGTACATCATGAGGAGAGCAAATTCCCGCATAGGCCATTATCGTGCTGCCACTACCGGGCTCAACGGCAGTATTAAGGTTTTTGTTTCCTCCACATGAACCCTGGTCGCTGTTGAAAGTGTGGTTCCCTCCAAATTGATGTCCCATTTCATGGGCAACATAATCAATATCGTAAGCATCACCCACCGGTCCGGGAGAACCCGTAACCCCTTTTGCTTTCCTTGTGTTGTCGCAGACACATCCTAAACTGGCTATTCCGCCTCCACCTGTAGAAAACACATGCCCGATATCATAATTTGCGCTTCCGATATTACTATCCACAAAAGATTGATTTTCGCCTAACAACGCGCCACCACTATTGTTTGTAAAGTTATCAGCGGTGATATTAATAAGGTTGTCATTGTTCGAAACCAATACCAAGGTAATCGCAGCGTCTCTTTCATAAACACCATTCACACGTGCCATGGTAACAACCATCGCCGCAAGCACTGCCGCCTTTTTTTGCGCCAGCGTACCACCACTTAATCCAGCTGCATTCACATGAAAGGTGGCATATTCAACAGTACAGGACACGGCAAGCCTGTAAGTCCGGAAAATCTGGGTGTTTGACTGCGTACTGTTTGTATTCCTATTCGCAGATTCTGAAACTTCTTTTACGAGGCATTCAAACCCTGTTGATGCTGCCGCTTTTGATTTCTCATATACGACATATTTGTTAAGATCTTTTGTATATGGCTCAATCAGCACGGTACCGCACTTCCCGGAGAACGTCATCGAATGCAGACCGAAAACAGTGGTGGTAAATCGGATTGTAGCCGTTGGGTCATCCACACCCACGCCTGAATACGACTTAATATCCTGATACTTCGCTGCCAATTCAGGAGCCATTACAGATGCCTCATAAACCCGATAGCTTTCCAGTACACCATTGGCATTCGGGAATTGTAGTAAGACACCTTCAGTGGTGCGGCGTAGTGAACGATCCGGCGCAGCAACTAACTTCCTCTTCAACAAATTTATATCCAGTTGAAAAACTTTAAATTCAGTAGGGACTGATCTTTTTTCAAGCTTTTCAGAAAAAGGGGTCTTATCCGCATCAATTCTCGTCCATAAATTTCCCTGTTGCCCGTAGCCGGATAAAAAGAAATTAAAAAAAACTGTTAAGAGTAGTATTCTTTTCATTAGTCAAAAGTTTAATATACAGCCAAATTTAATAAATTTTGAATAACATTCTTTAAAAAACCATCCTTTTTAAGAATTCTGTATTTTAAATATCCGACTTAAATTTAAATTCGAAAATTTAAGCTTATTTCATAAGATGCTATAAATTTGCATTTTATAAACAAAAGGGATTTGAAGATTTTTCATGACATCGCGGAATTTATTCCCACGTCAAAAACCATTGTGACTTTGGGCACATTTGACGGTGTTCATAACGGGCACCAGAAAATTATTGACCGACTCATTCAAAATGCGCAGGACAATGATTCAGAATCGCTGATCCTTACCTTTTTTCCGCATCCGAGAATGATCCTCCAGGAAGGAAGTGACATTCAACTATTGAACACAATTGAAGAAAAATGCCTGCTTCTGGAGCAGCGGGGAATTGACAATCTCGTGATTCACCCCTTTGACAAAGCGTTCTCCCGACTTACTGCTGAGGAGTTCGTCAGGGATATACTCGTTGAAAAATTCAATATCTGTAAAATTATCATCGGACACGACCACCGTTTTGGCAGGAACCGTACCGCAAACATTGACGACTTAATGCAGTTTGGCGAAATCTACGGCTTTGAGGTAGAGCAGATTTCTTCCCTCGAAATTGACGAAATTGCGGTAAGCTCTACAAAAATCCGGAACGCGTTGCTTACCGGAGACATCACATTGGCGAACCGGTATCTGGGCTATGATTATTTCTTCAGCGGAGTCGTAGAAAAAGGGCGCCAGTTGGGCAGGCAGTTAGGCTACCCCACCGCAAATATCCACGTTAAGGACGATTACAAATTAATACCGGCGCTCGGCATTTACGTCGTCAGCAGCCTGCTGCGTGACAAAATTGTTTACGGAATGATGAGTATCGGCACCAATCCAACCGTAGGTGGTACCGCCAGGACGATCGAAGTATATTACTTTGATTTAAATGAAGACCTGTATGGTATGAACTTAACCGTCTCGGTTTTGACCAAAATCCGCGACGAGGAAAAATTCAATTCAATTGACGCACTTCAGGATCAATTGCATAAGGACAAAGACTTTTCCATTTCTTTTATACAGAAAATACGCTAAGTGTTTTAAATCCAATTCGTTATTTCCTACATAACGTTTATAAAATTTTCGCAAACATGGGAATTTTGTAAGGGCATCCAAAATCTTTCCACGGATTATTTTGTAATTTTAATGCTAGAATTCAGATTCTGCATGGAAACGCCATGTTTATTTTAACCAAAACCCATCATCATGAAATTATCTAGAGAATTTACCAACGGATTTATTATTTTTATAGGCATCGGCGTCTATTTCCTAATCATGGACTATCTGGGACTGTCCAAGCATTTCTATCTGCGTGTACTCAATGTTTTTATTGTTGTTTTTGGTGTCAACAGGACCATCAGCCAAAATTATAATGCCGGAGTAAGGGGATACAATACCAATTTGGTTGCAGCAATCATCACCTCATTGATCGGAGCCGTATTAAGCATTGCAGGACTGCTTACATTCATTTACTTCAAAGGTGGAGAGAACTACCTGGAAAGCCTGTCGGAAGAATTCCTTTTTGCAGGCGGCAATGCCTCCATTTACACCTATTGTATCGGCTTATTATTCGAATCTGTCGCTGCTTCCCTTATCGTTTCATTTTGCCTGATGCAATTCTGGAAAACAAAAGTCGAAAAAATAAACAGTGTAAATTAAGACTAAACACAATAATCAGGGGCCGTTTTCAGCGGCCTTTTTTTATGCCTGAAAACGCTTTCCCAAAGTTTGATTCAATTTCTTTTGCTTTCGCATTGAATTCGTTATTTTTGAACCAACATTAAAACAAGGTTATGAGTATTCCAAGAAATGACTGGACCAAAGAGGAAATTATCGCTATCTACAATAAACCAATGATGGACCTGCTTTTCGAAGCCGCTTCCGTACACCGCCAATACCACGATCCAAATGTAGTACAGGTATCTACCCTACTTTCAATCAAAACGGGCGGATGCCCTGAGGATTGCGGGTATTGTCCACAGGCTGCGCGCTACCACACCGATATTGAAGGGAACGACCTGATGACCGTCAGCCATGTGAAAGCACAGGCGCTTCGGGCAAAAGCAAGCGGTTCTTCACGCGTTTGCATGGGCGCCGCATGGAGAAATGTAAAAGATGGGGCAGAATTTGATCAGGTGCTCGAGATGGTACGTACCATCAACAAATTGGATATGGAAGTATGCTGTACGCTGGGAATGCTAACCGAGAACCAGGCCCAACGACTTGCTGAAGCCGGACTTTATGCATACAACCACAACCTCGATACCTCCGAGGAATATTATAAGGAAGTCATTTCGACCCGTGGGTTTGAAGACCGCCTGCAAACCATCGAAAATGTCCGTAAGACCAATGTAACCGTGTGTAGCGGCGGGATTATAGGCATGGGTGAAAGTATCGAAGACCGGGCCGGAATGCTCGTGGCGTTGGCCACCCTGAATCCGCAACCGGAATCCGTGCCGATCAATGCATTAGTGGCCGTAGAAGGAACGCCGATGGAAGATGAAAAACCAGTCGAAATCTGGGAAATGATCCGCATGGTGGCTACCACACGCATTGTCATGCCACAAACACAGGTGAGGCTTTCGGCCGGAAGGATGAACATGAGCCGTGAAGGACAGGCGATGTGTTTCTTTGCCGGGGCAAATTCTATATTTGCCGGAGACAAATTATTGACCACACCAAATCCTGATGTGAATGAGGACATGAAAATGTTCGAAATGCTTGGATTGATTCCGCAAAAACCTTTCGTAAAAGCAGCACAGCCTGAAACTGTTGAAGCCGCAGAATCACAATTTTCTGCCTTGGGTGAAAAACCAAAATGGTCAAGGCCCGGCCATACGATTGAAAGGAATCTGGAAGCTTCGCAGAAATCCAAAGTATGATTATGTTTCCGTTTTGTTAAATTTATGTAATTAAGAATATTGGTTATTTAACTTTGCCTTTGACACCATCAAAGGCATTTTTAATTTATTTTCATTCCCACTGCACCATATGAGTATGAATCTAACCCAAATTGAACGCGTAAAAACAATTACGAAAGAAGATTTCTACAACAACTACGTCAAAAAGCAAAAGCCTGTGGTAGTTGAACAACTCATCAACGACTGGCCGGCATTTTCGAAGTGGGACCTGAACTATATTAAAGCGGTTGCCGGCGATAAAATCGTCCCATTATATGACGACAGGCCCGTCTCGCACAAAGAAGGCTTCAACGAGGCACACAAGAAAATGAAGATGGCGGACTACATTGACCTGCTTCAGTCAAAGCCTACAAATTATCGCATATTCCTGTACAACCTCATGAAGGAGGTGCCTTTACTAAAGCTCGATTTTAAATGGCCCGATATTGGGCTAAGGCTTATCCGACAGCTTCCGATGCTGTTCTTCGGCGGAGAAAATTCAAAAGTCTTCATGCATTATGACATCGATTACTCGAATATCCTCCATTTTCATTTTCATGGTAAAAAAAGATGCGTGATTTTTCCACAAAGCGAAACGCCTTTTATGTACAAGGTGCCACACGCGCTAATTGCAAGGGAAGACATCGATTTCGACAACCCCGATTATGAAAAATGGCCAGCGCTTAAAAACGCAAAAGGATTTGTATGCGACCTCAGCCACGGTGAAATGCTGTACATGCCGGAAGGCTATTGGCACTACATGAAATACCTGACACCGGGATTTTCAATGAGCCTACGGGCGTTTCCACGCAACGCGATGAACCTTTCCAAAGCAGTGTATAATATCTTCATCATGCGCCATTACGACGTCTTCATGCGCAAATGGAAAGGGCAGGAATGGATTGATTACAAAAACGCACAGGCTGTCATCCGCACCAATAAAAAGTTTTCAAAATACCTTCCATAAAAAAATCCCGTCAAAGACAGGATTCTTCGTTGATTTCAGATTTTCTTAGTAGACGATTTTTTTGGTAACAATAGCTCCGTTTTCAAGCTTTATTTTTACAATCAGCGTTTGGTGATTCAATACAATGTCGTTTGCGGAATATTCGTTGGCATTGATGTTTTGACTTTCAAAGACTTTCCTACCGGCGACATCATAAACAGCAATTTCAGTCATCGGCTGCATCACAGAACGAATTGATAACTTATCCTTTTCCACGGCCACCGTAACCTCATTCCCAACAATTGGATTATCCGTTCCCAAAGTACCATTCGTATATCGAAGCACAAAGCGATTGTTATACAGGCCTGCATCGGCTGAGAATTGGTACGGTGAGGATTTCAGGTCATGGATGATGCCAAGCTGTAAATCTTCAAGAAATACGTCCTGATTGTCATCAAAAACACCGTCTTTGCTGTCAATCGCTATGGTGAAGTTTCCGGAATTGGCAATCCTAAAGCCCATGGGCACCAGGTCCTGGTTGTCAAAAGGAAGCTGCCTGCCCTGAATCACTAATGATTTATCGGCACTGATAGAATAAAAATTGATCTGGTTTGCGGTAAAACTCATACCATCATACAATGTGTCAAAATCATTCGTTGCGCCATCAACATACGCGACTAACGTCTGACGGAACCCGCCATTGCCATCGGTCATGTTGAGCCACAAATGCCCATTCTCATTTCCGGCTGCGGCACCGCTGCCATCCCTGAAAAATTGCGTATTCTGATTGGTAGTTCTGATGCGCATGCTGTTATTAAATGTAACATTGTAATCCTGGAGCAATACAGCAAAAAATCCCTGACCTGTTCCAATCTTTCCGGTAGGCTTAAGATCGTCGGTTCCTGTTTCATCGGTAGATGCTTTTACGCCTGTCGCTCCGGACAAATTCCACGTAGCATAATCGTTGGTATTGTATTGCCCTCCCGTATACCCCGTAAACGAAGTCCAGAAGTACAACGTCCCTCCGATCTTGCCATCGTTAGCAGGATCGGTAACAAAAGCCGTCGCATCAATAGCCGACGGATAAGGATTGGAAAGCAAAATCGAATTTCCGCTTGACTGTGTCACGCCGTCATCAAAACTGTCGCCATACACCGTAACGACACCATTGTTGGGAACCCCGTTGAAATTAAACGATGCATTTCCATCGGCACCAGCACGTGTAATAAATCCACGTCCCGGCGTCGTAGCTGCAAGGCCGTTCCAATAACCGTCGTAATTGCCCGTCAATTCCCATTGGTAAGACGCATCAAAAAAAGCAGGTAGCTGCGAAAACACGTCCTCCTGTACAGGACTGCCCCAATAAACATAGTCGTCCAGAATCATGGACCGGCAGGTGCGGGTCGCGATAATTTTGCCGGTATCGGAGATGCCGTCTGTGATCTGGACAAGATTTCCGTTATTCTTCACTTCAATGCCATTGTCAATCGTAGCGATCGAATTGGTAACCGTCAACAGCTTATTCGCATCGACCTGCAATGTGCCTGCAGTAACCGATAAGTCATTTCCGACCAACACTTCCGAGGAGCCCGGAATCGTTTTTATTCCAGAGCCCGAAACTTTAAGGTTGTAGTAAGAGGGCGAAAAAGCGGTGAGCGATTGGCTTGCGCCGGTGTAATCGATTGTCGAACCCGTTTCCAGCACAATCGATGGTGTGTTGGTATTGTCAATCGCGGTAGTCGTAGCGCCGCTAAATCCATCCGTATTGATCATTCGGAAGGTCGCATTATTTTTCACCGTAAACGTGGTTCCGGATTGCATCCTGAGACCGGTAACAGCAGAAGAGGTCGAGACATTGGTTCCGTTCACGACAACATTTCCATAATTGATAGGCGATCCCAATCGAATAATTGTCGCCGCAGTGCCATAAAATTCAATCGTTGAACCCGTACTTAGCGAATACGTTCCTGCCGCATCCGGCTTGCTTCCCGCACCGCTGTTCTTGAACTGGGACGTGCCCGTCATCGTCAGGTTGGTCCCTGAGCCGCCGAAACCGCGATTCGCTACGTCCAGCACAACCGAGTTCGCAATCGTTACGGTGCCCGTGATATTGGTAATGGAAGACGACGTCGACTTGTTTCCCGTATTGGAAAAAGTGAGGTTTCGGTAATCGCGCGATCCCCTCAGGATCTGCGAACCGCCTCCGTTAAGTTCAATCGTCCCACCAGTCAGGCTATACGCACTTGAAATACCGTCGAGACGCGGAATCACATCCGTTCCGCTCGAGGAAAGCGCGGCAACCTGATACAGGGTATTGGCTGACATGGACAAACCGCCCGTACTGCCGGTGATGTAATTCGAAGTCGTTTCAATCACCTGCCCTTTCTTAATATTCAGTAGCCCCGGCGTGGTAATGGCTGTGGAATTTGTGAGGGCCAACTGCAGGGTATCGGTATCGAGTTCACAAACAATCGTCTTCGAGTTTGAAGCACTCGTAATCCCATCCCCCGTCTCCTGGTTTGCTTTCCCAATATAGTGAAACGTAGAGGAGGCAGGCGTATAAGTGCGCGTATCGGTTTGTACGTTGCCGTTCCCCGATGCGGTGATGCCCAGTGGAGACGTGATTTTAAGTGTACCTCCCGAGTTTAATAAAAACGACGTTCCGGTAGCCGCTGCAGGTACTTCCTTCACCAACAAGGCTGTAGTCCCTGAAAATCCAAAATCAAAGACACTGCCCGAATTTACGGTTACTTTACCGCTGGTACCCAGTTCCAGGTCGCGATTCGCCAATTGTACATAAGAACCACTGTTCGGAATAAACGTGACATATTGGTTTTCAGTTGCGCCCGTCGACGCAATGTCGATGGTTTGAGTCGTAGCAGCCGTTAGGCCATCACCTGTTCCTTTGAAATTTACAGTGCCTCCAGAGGTGGACGTAGACAATAGCAGTGCACTTGTTCCCAAACTAAGGTCTCCTTTTAGGTTAATCGAAGAACTCGCAGTACTCGAACCAGTAGCACTGTTCAGGTTAACGGTTCCTGCGTTAGGAACACTGAGGTTGCCTTCCACATCCAGATTAATTGTTGCTGATCCCGTTTGGTTAACCACGGAAAATGATTTAGCGGAGTTATTTTTGAAATCCCCTTTTACGGTAATTGTCGAAGTAATTTGTGATGTAGTAAGCGTTATATTATCCGCATAACCCGACTCTATCGTGAGATTTCCTCCAATAGTAAAGTTGACCGAAGTATCCGAAAAGTGAATCGTATTATTGCTGGAACTTCTGAATATCAAATCTTTATGCGTAAGTATTTTGTTATTAAAGTTCCCGCCGCTGGTTATCCTGAAAGTTCCTGTTTGACTGCCTGTCGCCATATCAAAAATCAGATTACCAAAATAGGAAGTTACCCCATTATAAGTTTGCGAGGATATATTTGTATCAACGGGCAGAAAAAACCTTCCTGACCCTGTATCGTGGGTTCTTACTATAAAATTGGAATTGGGATGAAAATTCTCTGTCCCTTTCCATAGTGAACCCGTTAGTGTCGATCCGGCATTAGCGGCATAGTCGAAAATAAATGTTCCATTATCTTCTATTTCAAAGCCGTTGTTGATGGTCAGCGAATTGCTTTGGAACGTGAACGTACCGCCATCATAAATATAAATCGAGTTCGCCGTTGAATTGAAGCTGCTCACAAACGACCCGCCTGACATCACTTTGATATTCACGAGATTCGCAAACTGGTTTCCTGTAGTAATCGTATGCCCATTTTGGACATAAATGGAACTGCTCGTATTCGCTGCAGGTGCCGTCGAATCGCTCCAGGTATTTGTTCCTGAATTGTATTGCTGCCATGTCGAGGTGGGCGAAGCGCCCAACCATGTTCCTGAGCTTTTGGAACGATAGTCATTATTCGCATAAATAATCGCACTGATCACAAACGCATTCGAGTCCACATCATTATCAAATCCAAGTCCCGTTGTCGCAGCGGTCAGTATAAGTCCCGTACCGGCTACGGTATGGGTCAGCGACGAAAAAGTAGCCAATCCGGAAACAGCCGCAACACCCACTGGGCTGCCCGTTAACGTACCCGTAGAAGTGATTGAAATCGTTCCGGTGTAATCCAAATCGCGGTTGCCGTTCACATCGACTCCGGCCACGGTAACGGACGGCGTCATCGCCGCGCTTACGGTCGTAGTCGTCGGTTGTTGCACGAAAACCAGGCGGTCTGCGGTCACCACAATCCTGTTGCGGTTGGTCGTCGTGCTGGAAACCACACTGGTAAAAGCAGTAAACAAGGATGACGTACTGCCTCCCGCAGCCGTAACGCCTGCGTTGCCGATGGTAACCTGGAACTGTGTATTGTCAGTCACCGTGGACTGAAACGTAACCCTTAGTGTTAAACTCGCCGTTGTTCCATCAGCTGCGGAATACGACAATCCGCTAAAAGCAATTGTTCCCGCACCGGTATTGATGGTCGGCGACGCATTGACCAGCGCATTGCCATTGAACAACGCTGCTGAACGGATCATCGACGTATTGGTAACATTAAAAGTAATGGCACTCAAAATCGTAGGCAACGCGTCAGCATCTGCGGAAGCGCCACCATCCCGGATATCAAACCGGAAGAAGTCGATTGAATTCGAAGTGTTTGTAATCGTTGCGGCCTGATAAGTCGCATAGTTGATATTGGAGTTGTATGTATATGTCCCACTGGCAATAATGTCACTGGCTGCACTCGGCGTTCCAATTCCGGTAATGGCAAAAGTATAAGTCCCTTCATCTGAATCCGAGTTGGAGATGCTGACCGTGGCATTTTCAGCCGTAAAAGCACCTGCCGTGTAGGTCACCTGGAACGTCAGCGATCCGTTTGAAGCGATCGTGGCAGAAGATGGCTGGGTGGTCACCGCAAAAGAAGAGGAACCGCTGAGCTGCACCCTCGGCGTGCCGGACAATGTTAATGCTGACGCGCCCGTATTCCTTATTGTAAAGGTCCGCACAACCGTGCTGCCATAGGTCACACTGCCAAAATCAGTATGGTCTGCTGTTGACGGTGTGGCATCGGCATTGGCAATGGAAACGCTGTTTCCCTGCACATCGATTTCTGCAGGAGCCAAAGGATTCCCGCCCGTACAATGATTCGTTGCCGTTAACGTCGTCAATCCTGTGATGGATACGGTGTTTGAAGCCAACGTAGCGCCAAGCGTCCATCCGGCGCCATCCCAGCGTCCCGAATCACTTGTAGTCTCTGTACCGTTGATGTCGGCAGCAACATAGGTTCCTGAAAAATTATAGGTTGGCGATGTAATCCCGGAAGCACCAATCGACCAGTAACGGGTGATAAAATTTGTCGGTGCACTGTTGTTTGGCTGCTTGGCATCAATGACACGGATTCCGGCATAGGCGGCGCTGAAACTTCCAGCTGTAAAGTTTAGCGTAGCCGGAGAAAATTCTGCGGTACCGGTATTGTCACCTACAGGAAACGTAAACGATCCTGTCCCGGCATAGGTTTTCCGCATTTCGCCGGTCCCATCTGCAATCACAAAACTGTTTGCTGATGCTCCTGAAGTGGTGGCCGCTGCGGCGAGCGTCATATTGAATGTGGAAAGATTTATAAGTCCATTGGTCAACACCAACGCCGTATTGATCGTTACATCGGTTCCCAGGGTAGCCCCAACAATTCCCGATTGACGGGTCATTGTCAAGGTCCCAAGCGCCTGCGATCCCGAAGTAAACCGCAACGTCCCAATACTTCCTGTACCAATCAATGTCATATTCGAAGCGGTGCTTCCCTTAAATGTTCCTAATCCCGCTACAGCATTGGTAAACGAGGCATTCCCCAAAGTCAATGTCCGCCCATTTAAGTCGAATACGTCGGACGCGCTGTTAAACGTTAGCAAATCACCTGTGGATGAAGGAGAAATGGTCATATCTGCACCCACCAGCTGCAAAGTGGTAGCGCCACTGGCTGGCTGAAAAGTGATGTAGCTGAACGTAGACGGCCTGCCCACCGGAGCGGTTACCGTTTGCGTACCATTTTTGGTAAAGTATACCGACCTGTTGTTTGTGTTGAAAACATAGGTCCCGTTGAAAGTGACGTTACCCCCCACCTTAAGGTCACCTCCAAAAGTTCCCGAAAGGTTCAGTGTCGCTGTCCCGCTTTGCCCCACAACAAGGTTGTTGCCCACGGTCAATGCCTGTGACATGGCACTGCTGCCAGTCATACGCATCTCAGCACCGTCATCAATGGTCAAAGTTCCAGCCAACGCCCGTGGGGTTGACGCGCCGCCGTTAGCACCCAGGTCGAGCACTGTGGTATTGCTGATCTGTACATTGTTAGGATACCCTTTCGTGGTACCAATCGTACCAACACCGCTGGCACTCCATTCATTGAAGCGTCCATACACGCTACCCGATCCGTTATACCAATACCTTAGTGTAGACGCATTTCCATAAATCGGGGCGGCAGCTACACCACCGTTCGCATTGAGCTGTAAGGTCCCATTCACATAAGCCTTGCCCGCGCCAAAATCCATGGATGCGTTGGTCACATGTACCGTGATGTTGGTGTCGAAAATGAGTTCGTCCGATCCGGAGTTATTGTAGGCCACCGACTTGTTACCGTTAATATTGACCTGCGCTGCGGTCGATGATGTAATGGTGCGGCCGGTAAAATTCGTATAAATGCTTCCGCCGGCGTTGTTCAGCGTTAGTGAACGTCCGTTAAGATCAAGGTTTCCATTGTTGTTGAATTGAAGCACGTTCCCTGTCGTGGAGTTGATGGTAACGTCGGTGGCTGAATTCACCACGACGTTTCCAGCCAGCTTGTCCAGCACGAGGTAATCAAAAAACACGTTGCCACCCCCCGTTTTAATGATGTTTTGCGCACCAGTAGGCCCGTTAAATTTGACCACACGTCCATTATTCGTCTGCGTGGCTGTAGCACCGACGGTAAAGTCGCCACCCACAGCAAGGTCTCCGCCAGAAGCAGAGGACAGGCTCAAAGTTGCGCCAGACGCAATCGAAACACTTCCCACCACATTGGTCGCAGCACTCGCCGCACTCATGTCGTAGCTTCCTCCCGTAATGTTCAGGCTGCCATTAACAGTCACACTGCCATTCGTTTGGTCCATATTGAAGCTGCCTCCTGAAACGTTTAGGTTTCCTGCGACCGTAGTAGTCCCATAAGAGCCGCCAGTGCTGCCCAGATAAATCGTTCCGTTGCCCACGTTCAGGTTCCCGCCGATCACCCAGTTGCCGCCGACATTTCCGGACCTCGACAGGTACCGTCCGCTGGTGTTCATGGTGAAATCATAGCAGGAGATTGCGCCGAATGAAGTTACATCACCGGCACTGTTGAATACATAGCTGTTGCGGCTGAACGGAGGGGTCGAGCTTCCGATGGTCGTCGTGCTCACGGTATAATACCGGCTGTATCGTGCCGAAGTCCCAATGCTGCCCGCAGCATTTTCAGTCGGCGTTTGTGCATACACAAACCCACCTGAAGAAGTCACATAATTGAAAAAATTGAACGAAGACGGCATGCCGCCAATGGCTGACCACGGAATGGAGAATTCGCGTACCGTGCCTGCCTCAGCATAACTTCCGAACGCCGTCGTGGCAGTGCTCCAGCCGTTGCTGCCATTTGCGGTACGGTATTCGCGATAACCGCTTTTGACATACAGGACCAAATCAGCACGAAACTGCAATTCAGCGAAATTGGTGCCGTCATAGCCGTTCCCGACATTGGTACCGTTCGCATTCGTACCGCCGTTTACAAGCGATTGCGGATCCTTATCCAGGTACATCACAAAACCCTCGCTGAGGGAAGCACCGCTAACACCCACATACAGATTCGTTGAATCCCATTTCATGTAGGTGACGGAACTCCCGGAAGTTTGTTGGTTGTTGCCATCGGTGTGTGTGCCGTATTCACCGGCGGTGATGGTACCATCAACCCCAGATCCAGCTGACGTTGTAGGGTTTTGGGTTGTTGAATTACCACCCTGTATATTCCCTACGGTGTAAGTTCCCGCGGCCCGTACTCTGTAAAAATAGGGTGTGCTCGCCGACAATCCAGTTACCACTTGTGAAATGGTCGATCCGCCCGAAACGTATAAATTGTTGTAACCGCTCACGAAGGAAGAGAAACTATTGTTTGTTGAAACATCCAGATAGTAACCATTCGCACCACTAACTGTTGCCCAATTAGCCGTAAAACCGGTTGCCGTAATACTCGTCGCAGCTGAGGAAGTTGGTATGGCAGGAACCGGGTCAATCAGAATATTGTCTATGTCTACATTTCCACTCCCATTAGATATCGCAAATTTTAAATCTGTAAGTGTCTGCGAAGCAGTAGTTGCGGCGGCATCGTTTAGTTCTTTTGTAGTTCCAATCCACAAATCGAAAGTATCATTTGCAACACTTTCTTCAACACCATTTGGGCCGCGATAGTATAATACCGCACCAGAATTATTGATTATCCAGTGGATGGTTTGTAGCCCGGTATAATTTGCAGTGTTAACACTCCCTCCAATATCGCGCAAAGAAAACTGGCCAGCTGTGGTAGTCCAGTTTAAACCGATTCTTGAATGTACCGACGCATTTGCCTCAGTGCTATTTCCTGTTGTAAAACCACTTCCAACCTGAAAAGCTGCTAAGTTTGTGACGGCAGTTGAGTTGCCTGACACAGTCAAGTCAAATCGGTAATACACACTTCCCGGAGTCGGGCTAAAATCGGTAGTTCTGCTGAACGCGCCTGCATTACCGGTTCGGGCAAACCGTAGTTTATTCGAAGTCGTTGTGTTTATTGACAATACCGTTCCTGCGCCAGATGTACTAATTGCATCCCATTGCCCATTGTTTGGAGTTGCGCTAACATAGCTTGATACCGTGGTGGAACTTCCAAATTGTTGTTCTAATAGCTGGGCTTTCGAAATTTGAGAGCACAGAAACCCGAAAAAAACTAAAAATAAAACCTTAACTCTCATAAATAACCATGTTTTGGGGAACATTAAATTTCCAAATGATCGCCTGATTATCCATCGGTTAAATCAATTTGGGGGAAGTAAATGTAAAGACAAATCTCTCATTGAGAATTATACTTTTTTAACTTATTTTTAATAATTGGACGAACGGTATTTTTTTGTCGGTAAACGGCGCGGGCAGGCGGAAACAGCTGAAAAAAAATAGCTTAGAACGCAGGTTGTTTATTTTTAAAACCAGCATTCTTCCTACATCCATCCTGACCCTGCAGGCAGGATACTGCTGCGGTGTTGAAGGCACCAAAATAATCTTTTAAATACAATCTATAGTAACTTTATAGTAAGGTTATAGTAACTTTATAGTAAGTTTAAAGTAATATTATAGTTAAGATAATTGTAGTAAAATCAGCGCGCAATCTGATAGGTGAACACTGTACACCTAATTTCTCAGGCATCCTGCGTCGGTTAAAAGGTATTTTTTATTTTTACACCAATGGAACACCACCCGAATTTATCCGAAACCATCCAAAAACTGGAGCATTATTGCGCCTACCAGGAACGTTGCCACCAGGAAGTGGCGGAGAAACTCCGCACCTTAGGCATCTGGGGCGACAAGGCTGATGCGGTCATCGTCCACCTGCTGGATAACAACTACCTGAATGAGGAACGATTTGCGTGTGCGTTTGCCAGAGGGAAACACCGCATTAAAAGCTGGGGCAGGAACCGGATCGTAAACGAACTCAAAATGCGCGGGATTTCGAGGTTCAACATCACCACCGCGCTCAACGAAATTGACCCCCTCGAATACGCCGATCATTTCGACAAACTTTCCCTAAGGCATTGGGAAAGCCTCTCTGAAAAAAATGCCTTGAAAAAGCGCAAAAAGTTCTGTGATTTTTTGCTTCGTAAAGGCTTTGAAAGTGACCTGATTTACGATAAAGTAAAAATTCTGGAGCAGGACAACTGTTAAATTTTAACATATTACAATTCAGCATTTTACAACATTTCAAACACAAAATGACGAAATCGATTTCGCCAATACTGCCGTTCGCCGATAATACACGACAACTTATCGAAAACAAGAAAACTTTCACATTTTTCAGTTCTTTTTTAACAACCGCTGGGAGTACTTTTGCGTAATTCAAAAAAAAAGCTATGCTGGCATAGTAAACCAAAACTCCCATGAAAAGATTATTACTTATTTTTTTAATACCGTTTTTAGGGTTCTCGCAAATTAGCGGCACCAAAATAATCGGTTCTTCACAAGCTGCTCCTTATACGAATTTGACGCTGGCCATTGCGTATGTCAATACGGTAGGTGTAAATGGCCCGACGACTTTCCTGATCGACAACGACCAAACGGCAGCCACATCGTTAATCATCAATCAATTTACCGGAACCAGCGCAACAAACACATTGACGATCAAGCCAAATACCGGAAAGACCATCACGATTTCCGGTGCGATAAGCAATGGCGCGGTAATACAATTTAACGGTGCCGACAACATCATCATCAATGGAAACAATGGAACCAGCGACAAGCAGTTGACCGTTTACAATACTTTCAGTGATTCAGGAAACTCATACACATCAAGGGCCGCAGTCTGGATGTATGGTGGCGCCACAAACAACAAGGTTACCAATGCCATTTTGAGGACAAACATTATTGATGCCAGTGCTGGAACGTTGTCTGTGGGTCTACTCGCCGGAAGCAGCAGCATGGGCGGCGCGCAGGACAATTCAAACAATGAGGTAAGCAACAACACGTTTACTACAGTAAAACAGGCCGTTTACATCAACGGGAACAGTGCTTCAAACACAAACTGGACGATCAGCAGCAACATGATAGGCGCCGCATCTGATGCGAGCAAACCTTATTTGGGAATCTATCTGAACAACATCACGACATATACCCTGTCAGGAAATACTATTGACGGCGTAAAGCGCCCAAACGGAGTCGGTGGAACAGCATTCCATTCGGGAATATACGTCAGCGGCGCCAGTACAGGAACCATTTCGGGAAATACGGTGTCTAATATTGAAAATGCGTCCGGCAGCAACATCTGCTACGGTTTATACGTATCGGGATCCACCACAAGCGTAACAGGAAATACCGTTACAGGGGTAATTTCAAATTCAACAAATGACGGTAATGCCGGAATTTCCATCACAGGAAGTAACGCAACCATCGCGAACAATAAAATCTACACCATCACGATGACCGACAGCAAACTGATGAGTGGGATTTTTGTAAGCGGCAATAGCGCGCTGGTTTACAACAATATGATCGGAAACGTTTCTTCTGCCGGAGGCGGAAGTCCTAACTCACAAAGTGGCAATGGAATCTATATCGATAGTGGTACAATCGTAAAAGTGTATTACAACACGGTTAGATTGGCGACAAACCAGTCCACGGGAGCTTCAGCGTGCCTGTTCATCAACGGCGGTACACAATTGGACATCCGCAACAACCTTTTCATCAATGCACAGAGTTCCGGATCTACCAGGTTTTGCGTGTACTCCACGGTAACCACCACCTCGAGTTTTACCAATATCGATTATAACGATTACTATTCTTCACAATACATCGGCAGCTGGGGCAGCTTTTACACCGCAACAAACCTGAAGACGACGCTCGCGCAGTGGCAGGCAGTGACGTCGAAGGATGCAAACTCCATCAATGTATCGGCTACTTTTACAGCAGCTACAGATTTACACTTAAGCGCCACACAGGCTTCGCTGGTTGTCGGCACGCCGATTTCAGGATTTACAACCGACATTGACGGCGACACGAGAAACAACCCTTCTACAGTAGGCGCTGATGAATATGCGGCCTGTTCAGGCGGAACAACCACCTGGAATGGTACCACTTGGAGCAATGGAACCCCAACCGCTACGATTAAAGCCGTGATCAATGGGGCTTACAACACGACAACCCATGGCGATATCATAACCTGTGAGCTCACGGTGAACAGCGGCAAAACCCTTACGATTACGCCAGGCAAAGTGGTTGAGATTCAAAACAACCTCACCAATAACGGCACCATCAACATTCAGGATAAAGGATCCCTCGTACAAGTCAGTGACGCTTCCACCGTTTCCGGAAACATCACCCTGACGCGTACGACCACCTCATTGAAGCCATACGATTATACTTATTTCAGTTCTCCCGTAAGTGGCTCGGTTATTTCTAATGTAATCGCAGACACGTATTACAATTTCACGTTTGACCCATCCATTAACAACTGGGTGAGCCAGCCACAGAACGCAGTGATGACCGTAGGAAAAGGGTACTGCCTTCGCGCCCCGGAAACACTGAACTTCAACCCAACCGCCACCTTCAATGCTGTATTCGCCGGAGTTCCCAATAATGGTATCATCAACGTGCCGGTTACCAAAACAGCCGCCTGCCCCTATAACCTCATTGGCAACCCTTATCCGTCTGCAGTAGATGCCGACTTGTTTTTAGGCAACGCAACCAACGCATCAAAACTAACAGGTGTAATATATCTATGGACACACAACACAGCGATAAGTGCCAACAATCCTGGTTCAGAGACTTACAATTACACCACCAACGATTACGCCAAATACAACCTCACAGGCCCTACCAAAGGCGTGGCAGCCGCTTCAGGAGGCGTACTGCCGACAGGCAAAATCGCCTCGGGACAAGGATTTTTTGTGGAAACAACAGGATCCAATACCACTTCAAATCTTGTATTTAACAACGGCATGCGGGTCAAAACAACAAACTCAAACGGCAATTTTTACCGCACCGCAAATACTACAGAAGAAACGCAGGGAACCATTGAGAAGAATCGACTGTGGGTGAGCATCAGCAATACCGAAGGCGCCTATGATGAAACTTTACTTGGGTATGTAACCGGAGCATCTAACGACCTGGATTATGGCTATGATGGTAAAACCTTTGATGCCGGAAACTATGTCATGATTTACTCCATACTCAATGGCGAAAAACTTTGTATTCAGGGGAAAGACGTGAACTTCAATGCAAACGATGTTATTCCGCTTGGTTTTAAGACATCCCTTACGGGGCAGTTGACTATCGGTATTGAGAAAACAGATGGCTTTTTCGCAGCAGATCAGGACGTGTATCTGTTGGATAAGACCACCAATGTACTGACGGATCTAAAACAGGGAAGCTACACTTTTACACAGGATGCCGCCGGTATCGTTGAGGACAGGTTTGAACTTAGGTTCACCAACGCACCACTCGGGGTAGAAAACCCTGTTTTTGATCAAAACACAGTGCAGGTTATCACCCACTCCAACCAATTGCAGGTGAACTCCACCCTTTCAGAAATCAAAGCAGTCACTGTGTATGATTTACTTGGACGAATGGTGTATACAAACAATAAAGTGAACAGTTTGGATTTTACCACCGGCAATATTACTGCAACAAACCAGACATTGATTGTGAAGGTAAAAACCGATACGGCTGAAGTAACCCGAAAAATTATAATGAAATAAGAATAAAAAGGCATACGTCAGAAACCCACTTTCGAGTGGGTTTTTTTATGCTTTTTCGAGCAGGATACTCACTGCATTTCCCCCAAACCCTACCGCATTGACGAGGACCTTCCTGATTGGCCTGGTCTTGGGTTGCGCTTTCGCAAAAGGTACGCCGATAAAAACATCAAGTTCCATCATTAGCAATGCCAACTCAACGCTCAGCATTCCCGATGCCCCGAAAGTATGCCCCGTTTTCCATTTCGTACTAGTAAGTAACGGAATATAATCCCCAAATGTTTTTTGGATCGCCTTAAACTCGGTCATGTCGCCCTTAATGGTTCCCGGAGCGTGCATCACAACCACATCGACCTCCTCTGGGCTATGATTTCCCAAAGCCATTTTCATCGATTTCTGGAAACACTCCGCTTCCGTGGTGATGGAAACGTTGTGTTCCAGCAATTCCGTCGCGTACCCAATTCCCGCAATCGTAGCCATCGCATGATCTTTCTTACCCGTTTCCAGGCAGCAAACGGCGGCACCTTCACCAAGCACCAGCGTGTTTTGTTTTTTGTCCAAATCCAACGCCCTGCATGGAAATTCCCCGATTTCCTTGGCATATATTTTCATTGCCTGCATTTGCGCGATAGTGAAATCTGTAAGTGGCGCCTCGCTACCGCCCACGAGGAACTTGTCAGCCATGCCGGCCTGCAGCCACGCATAGCCGTTTAACAACGCGTGTAATGCAGTAGAACAGGTTATCGAGTGCGAAACTTCGGGCCCGTCACTCTGTAGGTCATGGGCAACCCACGACGAGATGTTTCCCAAAGTCGTCACCGGCGACGCCAACGTTGCAGTCTTTCCTGTTTCAAGGAACTCTTTGTGGTGTTTCTCAAATAAACCCGTTGCACCACGGGATGACCCTATGTTAATCCCAAAAACGTCCTGCGGTTGCCAGCCTGACTTGCGAACTGCTTCCCGCGAAACGGCTATCGCGTATAAAACAGATTCATCCAGCGATTTGTATTTCTGGTCTGAATACCGCAATGTTGTTATGATTTCTTCCGCTTCCGCAGACAACGCTCCGACAGGAACCGTTTGTATCCCGACCGTTTTCCGTGAAAAAAAATGAGCACCACTGAGATAATTTTCACGCACGGTTTCCGCGCCAAAACCCAATGGGGATAACGAAGCGATTGCAGTAATAGAGATGGTTTTCGGCAAAATATGATTTCTTGATCTGTTGCCGCAAAATTAAGCTATTTCCAAAGCCTGTTCAACGATTTGGTACACTTTTTCAAGCTGTGCATCGCTGATAATGTAGGGCGGAAGGATGTACACAATATTCCCCACCGGCCGCAGGATAATCCCGTTTTCGACAAAGAAATGATACAATTTGTTGCGCAGGTTTCCATAATAGCTTTCAGCACTGTCAATTTTTATTTCGAGCGCAAAAATGACACCCAATACCCTTGTCGTGGATACTTTCGGGTGCTTTTCAATGTGTTTTTGAAAGGCCAGGTGCTTTGTGTTTACACGGGTGAGATGCTCCTGCATGACGGTTGACTGAAGCAGTTCAAGGCTGGCCAGTGCTGCTGCGCATCCCGTCGGATTGGCTGTAAAAGTATGCCCGTGGAACAACGCCTTGTTGATGTCGTCACTGTAAAATCCGTCGAACAACTTCTGGGTGAACGTCGTGATCGCCATCGGAATGGTTCCTCCGGTCAGTGCTTTGGAAAGGCAAATCGCATCCGGCTGTTGCGAAAGATAATCACAGGCAAAGGTTTTGCCAGTCTTTCCAAACCCGGTCATCACCTCATCGGCAATCGTGATAATCTGGTTCTCCTTGCAAATTTCAATCAGTTTGTCAAGATGCCCCGGCTCATACATCACCATGCCTGCAGCGCCCTGCACCAATGGCTCAAAAATAAACCCAGCCACCTGATAATTTCTAATGCATTCACGTAAAGCGGCAAAACTCTCCTCTTCTGCACCTTTTACGGGAACGGGAATCCGAACAACGTCAATAAACATCCCGGCAAACGCCTGCGTGTAAAAAGAGATGCCACTGGCGGCCATCGCCGCAAAGGTATCGCCGTGGAATGCATTTTCAAAAGCGACAACCGTCGTGCGTTTTTCGCCCTTATTGTAGAAATATTGCAATGCTACTTTGATGGCCACCTCAACAGCAGTCGAACCATTGTCTGAAAAGAACACCTTCTGTTGGTTTGACGGCAGGATTTGCATTAACTTCTCGGCAAGCAACACGGCTGGTTCATGTGTAAATCCCCCGAAGAGTACGTGTTCCAGTGTGGTCAGTTGTTTATAGATTGCATCGGCGATAAACCTGTTGGAATGCCCAAAAGGATTCACCCACCAGGAGGCGATAGCATCAATGTATTCTTTTCCGTTCTCATCCCAAAGCAGTGCGCCATCCCCTTTCGAAATGGCAATGGGTGGCGCGGCGGTCTTATGCTGTGTATAGGGATGCCAGAGATACTGACGGTCTTTTTCGGTTATGCTCATGATGGTATGGCTAATAAATTTTCTCGGAACAGGTCTGCATATTCACGCACGACGTTCCTGTCAAAATAAGGCTCGTTTTCAATCCTCCCGATATACCGGATACCGGTTTTGTTCAGGATAATGGTTTCTGTCGAAACATGCTCGTCGCCGTTAAAAACAATTCCGGAAATCTCGATTCCCCTATTTTGCAATGCCGCTACCGTCAGCAATGTATGGTTGATGCTGCCCAGATAATGTCGGGAAACGACAATCACTTTGTAATCGGGGTGGATTAAATCAGCAACCGTATCGTGGTCGTTTAATGGCACAAAAATGCCGCCCGCTCCTTCAACGACCAAATGATTTTGGGTCTTTGGTTCCTGAATATTTTTCAAATCAATGGCTACTCCATCGCGTTCGGCAGCCAGATGCGGACTTGCCGGCGTATGCAGCGCGTAACTGTTCGCATGGATTGTCGATTTTGTATTCGACAACAATGACCTTACCGTGTGGCTGTCGGAATTGGCCAAATCCCCTGCCTGAATTGGCTTCCAATAATCGGCCTCGAGCGCCTCAGTGATGATGGCTGCTGCAATGGTTTTACCAACATCGGTAGAAATGCCTGTGACGAATAGTTTCATGTGGATGGATTGCGTTAAAGCTTCGCATGCAAAAATAGAAAACCCATCACAAAGATGGGCTCTAATTATTCTTCTTTTAACGTGTCCAGGATTTTCCGGATTTCCCGCGCATATTTTCCGTAGAAATAGTGTACCCACCATTCCCCCGCCAATCCCATAAATAAAATGGAGAACACTACACTGCAAACTAAGGTCACCAGCACCGAATTGTCAATATTTCCCGAGAAAAATGCCGCTCCTGCAGGGAGTTTATAAAACAGCACCCCAAGCAAAAATAAAATAACGAAAGGCGTCAGCGCAAAACCAAAAGTTTTATAAAGTTCCATGTTAATGCGTATATCGACATAGGTTTCATACAAGCTATCCTTTGTGTTAAGGGCTGTATTTCCAAGCCGTCTGTAGAAGATAAAAAGCTTCACCAGATAGTAAATGCAGACCGCCGTAAAAATGGCAAACAGCAAATAAAACGGAACCAACGCGCTTTCCGGGAAACCTTTTATCAGCGGTACAAACCCGAGAATGACTATTGATATTCCCTGGTAATAAAATTCGTTCCTGAGGTTCTTCTTGATCTTGTCCAACGGCGTATTGGCCGCTTTTAGTTGCTCCATTGTTGCGGGAAGTACAACATTTTTGGGATTGTCGTTGTTCCATGCTGATTGTAATTCGTTAAAGTCCATAACCTTGTTTTTTGATGATTTCTTTTAATTTTTGTTTTGCACGATTCAGTTTGACCCGGGCGTTGATTTCTGAAATACCGAGTTGTTCCCCGATTTCCTTGTGTGAAAAACCTTCCAATTGATAGAATATAATGGCCTTATCAATTTTATCAAGTTGCTGAAGCGCGCGGTAGAAATGTTCGAGCTGGCTTTCCTTTAATGCCGCGTCACTCTCGTCGTCGCGTATATTCTCTGAGGGAATTTCGTATTTGTCTACTTTCCGCTTTTCCTTCTTCAGGAAGACGATCGCGGTATTGATTGCCACGCGGTACATCCAGGTGGAGAATTTACTTTCGCCTTTAAAGCTTTCATACCCTTTCCAAAGCTGGCAAATGATCTCCTGGAACAAATCCTGCTGATCATCAACATTGTCCATGTACATTTTGGAAACCTTATACAAAATGCCTTTGTGGTTTTCGATACGGGATAAAAATTCCTGCTCTTTCGGGTTCAAAACGTGCTGATTAATTTTGATTTTGATTGATTCCTGAAACTCGTCTAATTTTTGCGCATCAATAATGAAGAACTACTGAAACCCGCCAGTAAAAATAATCCGGGAATCACAATGGTCCAAAGCGGGAGCTCCTTTCCCAGAACAAAATGTTTCACGATACCATAACTTATGGCAAATGAGGAAAAGAAAACCAGTCCCAAGACAAATATTCTTTTGATCGATGATAAATTTTGTGTTTTCATATTGTTACGATTTGATGATTATGTCCGTAAGTAACACAATATCCAAAACGTTACAAAAAAAGGGAAAAATTATAAATAACCTGAAAATGAGTTAAATAACGCCGATATTTCGGCAGCAGTATTGTAACTGTGCAGGCAAATCCTCAGCCGTTCCTGGCCCGAGGGAACAGTGGGCGAAAGGATGGCTTTCACATCAAAGCCGCTTTGCTGTAAATATGCGGCCATCGCTTTTACCTTTTCATTTCCGGGAATTACGGCACATTGAATGGCAGATTTGCTATAAACAAACAATCCTTTAAGGCTGTGAAGACTTTTAGTCTGGCTGAAATGGATAATATTTGATTTCAGCTGCTGCTGACTGTGATGCTTTGCGCGAAGTTGCTGGTAACTGATAAAAATCGTGGCCACCGAATGCGGCGGAAGCGCGGTCGTATAAATAAAGCTGCGCGCGAAGTTTAAGAGGTATCGCTTTAGTTCAGCTGATCCAATGATGGCAGCGCCATGGCAGCCCAAGCCTTTGCCAAATGTCATAATCCTCGCAAAAACCTTTGACTGCAGTCCCAAATGTTGTACCAACCCGCAGCCATTATCGCCAAAAACACCCAGTGCATGCGCTTCATCGATGACGAGGAACGTGGCATGCCTTTCGGAAATCCCGGCAAAAATTTCCAGTGGCGGGGTATCGCCATCCATCGAGAAAACGCTCTCCGTGACAATATACGTTGCAGCATTCTCCCGCTTAAAACGCAACAGCAGGCTTTCCAACGCGTCGGAATCGTTGTGGGGAAATTTATAAGCGTTCGCATATGACAATTGAATGCCATCCCGTATCGAGGCATGGCACAACTCATCATACAGGATTATATCACCCTTTTGAGGAACGGAACTGAAGAAACCCACATTTGCATCATAGCCGGAATTGAAAATCAAGGCTGCTTCCGCCTGATGGAATTCGGCGAGATACCGCTCTGTAACTTCATAAAGTGAATGGTTTCCGGAAAGCAGGCGCGATCCGGTGGCGCCGTTCTGCATCATGTTTTGATCCACGAGATACTGGTGTGTTTCCTCGAAAATAGCCTCTGAACGGGAAAAACCAAGATAGTCGTTTGAGGCAAAGTCAATCAGGCCGTTGGGCTGGGAAAGTCTGCGCAGCGCATTTTGTTGGGAGCGTACTTCGAGTCGCTGCGATAATTTTTCAGGGAAGTTCATACGCAAAAATACCGATTTTGCAAATGGAACGAAATTTAACATCGGATTTTTAGCCCTGATTATCGAGAACCCCAGGGAGGAGTCCTCTTTATTTTATCATTAAAAATAAAGCATTGTCCTAAATTGGTGTGCAATATTATTTAATCACCAATGAAAACATTAACAAAATATGTGGGATTTCCGTATCGAAATGACTAGAGATTTTTGTAGGGAATACTTCCATTATCCCCTTCCCTTAAAGTAAAAATACAAATTTTCCAGAACGTAATCTTACGGGAAAACCAGACTTTTTCTTAAAATTTATTTCATACATTATTTCAGATAACATTAAAAACAAAAAGACGCGAGCAGGATTCAGCTCCTAAAAATAAAAACAAAAAAAAGCGCCCCGATTGGAGCGCCTGAAACTTTGAAGTACTAATATATGTATATATTACTAAAGTACTACTACTTGAGCAGCCACTTTACCTTTTCTTCCTTCTTCTTCTTCGTAAGATACTTTGTCACCTTCACGGAGTTCTTCCGCTTTGATTCCTGAAGCATGAACGAAAATGTCTTTTCCTGTTTCTTCATCTGTAATGAATCCGTAACCTTTAGATTCATTGAAAAATTTTACTGTACCTGTACGCATTGTGTAATAAAAAAATAATTAATAATGGACAAATGTAATCTTTAAAATAATACGATGATACAACTGTGTTAAATTTTTTATAAAAAAACCTGAAAGCCAGTCAGTTTGGTATCAAGAAACTTATTTCAATGCAATAAAAAGTTCGTCCAACTGCTTGCCATCGATCGCTGCAGGCGCATCAATCATGACGTCACGTCCGGAGTTGTTTTTCGGGAATGCTATAAAGTCACGGATGGTCTCCTGACCTCCTAATATCGCTACCAAACGGTCGAGTCCAAAAGCGAGTCCACCATGCGGTGGCGCGCCATACTGGAAGGCATCCATTAAGAATCCAAACTGGTTGCGCGCCTCTTCGTCCGTAAAGCCCAGGTATTTGAACATCAGTTGCTGTACGCCTTTGTCGTGAATACGGATGGAACCGCCTCCAATCTCATTTCCATTGAGTACCATATCATAGGCATTGGCGCGCACTTTCCCAGGATCAGTTTCCAATAGCGCCATGTCTTCCGGTTTCGGGGATGTAAAAGGGTGGTGCATCGCATGCCAACGGCCACTTTCTTCGTCTTTTTCCAATAGCGGAAAATCGACAACCCATAGCGGCGCAAATACCTCCGGATTCCTTAATCCCAAACGCGTCGCCAATTCCATGCGCAGGGCACTAAGCTGTGTCCTCGTTTTATCTGCAGGTCCTGAAAGCACAAATATCATATCTCCGGCGTTGGCGCCTGTGGCCGCTGCCCATTTACTCAGGTCTTCCTGATCGTAAAATTTATCTACTGACGACTTATACGAGCCATCTTCATTGCATTTCACATACACCATCCCGCTGGCACCGACTTGCGGGCGTTTCACCCATTCGATCAATGCGTCGATTTCTTTTCGGGTGTATTCGCCACATTTTGGCGCAGCGATGGCAACGACAAGCTCTGCCGAGTTAAATACCCCGAAATCCTTGTGTTGCGCTATAGGATTCAATTCTCCGAACTTCATGCCAAAACGGATGTCCGGTTTGTCATTTCCATAGGTTTTCATGGCATGGTCGTAGGTCATGCGTGGAAATTCAGCGACATCGATGCCTTTGATTTCCTTCAGCAGGTGGCGCGTCAATCCTTCGAATACGTTCAGGATATCTTCCTGCTCGACGAATGCCATTTCGCAGTCGATCTGGGTGAATTCCGGCTGGCGGTCAGCGCGCAAATCCTCATCGCGGAAGCATTTCACAATCTGGAAATATTTGTCCATGCCGCCCACCATCAGCAATTGCTTGAAGGTCTGTGGCGATTGTGGCAGGGCGTAAAATTGTCCCGGATTCATGCGGCTTGGCACGACGAAATCGCGTGCACCTTCCGGGGTTGACTTAATTAAATAAGGTGTTTCTATTTCGCAGAAATCCTTATCAGAAAGGTATTTACGGACCTCCATGGCGACTTTATGGCGAAACAACAGGCTGTTTTTTACCGGATTGCGGCGGATGTCGAGGTAACGGAACTTCATGCGGGTTTCCTCGCCACCGTCGGTTTCGTCCTCGATGGTGAATGGCGGTGTGATGGCCGGATTTAATATATTGAGTTCCGTCACCAGGATTTCGATCTCGCCGGTTGGAATATTTTTATTTTTTGCCTCACGCTCGATTACGGTTCCTTTGGCCTGCACGACGAACTCGCGGCCTAGGGTTTTGGCCAGTTCAAAAACAGCCTTATCTGTGCGGCTTTCGTCAAAAACCAATTGCGTGATGCCGTACCGGTCACGCAGGTCGACCCAGTTCATAAATCCTTTATCACGGGACTTTTGCACCCATCCGGCAAGCGTTACTTCGGAGTTGATGTGAGAGGCGTTTAACTCGCCGCAATTGTGGCTTCTGTACATGTTTAAAATTTTAGATTGCAAAAGTAGTGAAAAGTAATAAAAGTTCGGAAGTTCGTAAAATCGGAAGTTCCGTGGAAAATCGCCCGATTCTGAGATTGTTGTTTTAACTTATGATGTTCCGAACCCACAAACTTCCAATTTTTAAAATAAAAACATATATTTGGTAGACAAAAATATAAACGACTATTTATGAAAAAACTAAGTTTACTTTTATTGCTGTTCGTTTGCGGTGTAAATGCCCAGGACGTAAAATTTACAGCAAAGATTGCCAACCGCAATTCGGACAAGATTTTTATTTCCGGCGCGAATAAGTTTAGGAAAGAAATCGCAATCGATAAAGACGGCATTTTCAACGCTTCTTTTGCAGCACCTGCGGGATTGTACGTGATGGGAGATGGTACGGAAATCACGAACCTTTACCTGAAGCCAGGTTACGACCTTACGTTGACAATGGATGCCAAACAATTCGATGAGTCGATTGTCTATACCGGAAAAGGAGCTACAGAAAACAATTTTCTTGCCCAGAAAAGTTTAATGGAGGAAGAATTCCAAAACTCCATGGCATCGTTCAAGAGCCAGGCAGATTTCGACAAGGGAATTGCGGCACACAATGCGAAAGTCGTGGAAAAACTCAAAACAAAAGGCCTGGATCCGGATTTTAAGGCGGCTATCGAAAAGCAGATGAGTGATGAGGCGGCAGAAATAGCAGCCCAGGCCGCACAAGAAGCGGAACAGCAAAAAGCCAAAGAGAAACTTGTTGGCAGCGCGTCTCCTTCATTTGATTACGTGAACCACAAAGGCGGCAAAACCAAATTGGAGGATTTTAAAGGCAAATATGTTTATGTAGATGTCTGGGCAACCTGGTGCGGTCCTTGCCGCGGTGAAATTCCCTTCCTGAAAAAAGCGGAAGAATCCCTTAAAGGAAAGAATATTGAGTTTGTCAGTATTTCGATTGATGAACTGAAAAACACGGACAAATGGAAAACGTTTGTCACGGAGAAAGCTTTGGGCGGCACACAACTCCTGGCAGACAAAGACTGGAATTCAGATTTCGTCAGGGCTTACGGCATCGATGGAATCCCAAGATTCATCCTGATTGGACCTGATGGAAAAATAGTGAATCCGGACGCTCCAAGGCCTTCATCACAACAGTTGGAACAATATCTAAATACGTTTTTGAAATAGACGTACAAATTGATGACAAGAGCCGGTAAGAAATTACCGGCTTTTTTATGTTCCAATGTTAAGTTTTTTCTAATGTTACCAAATTGTTAAGCGAAAGTTTTTTTAGTGTAAATTAATTTATATATTTGTTATGAAATTATTAACCGCTTAACACCCAAAGCTATGAAAAAATTGATGCTGACCGCAGCCATACTGATCTCAGGAATGGGCTTTGCACAACATACAGAACCAAAAAATGAGGTGGTAGGACAAATGGTAAAGTCTACCTACTACTATGAAAACGGAAAAGTAAGCCAGGAAGGTTTCTATAAAGACGGAAAAGTTCACGGCAAATGGATTGCGTACGATGTGAATGGCAACAAAACCGCCATTGGTGAATATACTGACGGCGTCAAAACAGGAAAATGGTTTTTCTGGAACGACGGCGCATTAAGCGAAGTCGACTATTCTGACAGCCGTGTTGCTGCAGTGAAAAACTGGAAACAGGAAGCCATTGTAAACAGAAACTAGAGAAAATCATACTAAAACAAAGCCGCTCATTCCCTTGAGCGGCTTTTTTTATGGCGTAAACTTGCATGAATTTAAGGATATCCTGTAAAATATAAATTATAGTGCCACACTACTTTTACGGAAAACTTAAACGGATGAAAAAAATACTATTCTTTATGGCTTTGTCGGCTTCACTCGTAGGCACCGCCCAGGCAGAGCCTTCAAATGACGCCCCTGTCTTCATAATCAAAATGGCTGATTCAAGTTTGATGGACACGCAGGAAGGACGCCTTGCTGCAGGGTACGGCAGCACTCAGGAAATACGCGATTATGGAACCCGGCTTGTCAAAGACCAGGAAATGCTCTACGCCGATTTACAGCGCCTGGCCGCCTCGAAAAACATTACACTTCCGGGCAGCATCAGCGAGAAGAAAAGCAAAGCATTGCAGAAGCTCGGCACTTTACGCGGAAAGCAATTTGACCGCAGGTTTCTTCGCATGATCAAAATTGATCATAAGCGCGATGTAAAACAGTACAAGAAGGCTTCTGAATTTGATGACGCTGCCACAAAAGAATTTGCGCAGAAATACCTGACTGCGTTAGAAAACCATCTCGATATGGTAAAAAAACTTCAGCAGGGAAATTAAAAAAAGCGCCTTAAAAGGCGCTTTTCTATTTCTATTCCTGTTCTAAAGCCAGTCGCTTATTCCTCCTGTCTCTAAGCCAGTACTTCGTACGTTTCACCAAAAAGAACATCACCGGCACCATGACCAGCGTCAATACCGTAGCATACGTAAGTCCGAAAATAATCGTCCAGGCCAATGGCCCCCAGAAGATCACATTGTCCCCACCGATAAAAACGTGCGGATTCAAATCGGTGATCAGCGAGAAGAAGTCAAAGTTGAGTCCGATCGCCAGCGGAATCAATCCAAGCACCGCTGTTAACGCCGTCAACAATACCGGACGCAGACGCGATTTTCCGGATTCGATAATCACTTCTTTGATTTCGTCGAGCGTCAGGTCGTCGTGGGACTGTACATCATTGATGTGTACTTTCTCGTCCAATAGCAGGACGAAGAAGTCCATCAGAACGATTCCGTTCTTGACCACGATTCCCGCCAGCGAGATGATTCCCATCATGGTCATCAGGATTACGAAATCCATGTTGGCAATAATATAGCCGTAGAACACCCCACTGAAGCTGAGCAACACCGTAAATAAGATTACGACCGTCTTCGATACCGAGTTAAACTGCAGTACAATAATGATCATAATTCCTGCCAAAGCAAGAAACAACGCATACATCAGGAAACTTTGGTTTTTACCCTGTTCTTCCTGTACACCGGAGAAAGAATAACTGACGCCGTTTGACATTTTATAACTGCCCAGGTCGGCTGCAATTTCCTTCGTAATTTCATCACCATTGTAACCCGTAAGCACATTCGAATAAATCGTCATAATGCGTTTTTGGTTTTTCCGTTTGATCATGTTGTACGTTTGCGTTTTCTCGGTGGTGGAAACCCCGGAAATAGGTACCTGTACAATTTGTCCATTGTTCTGGTTGCGGAACGTCAGGGACTGGTTGAACAGCACACTTTCGTTTTTGCGCTGGTCTTCCTGCATCCGCATTACGATATTGTAGTCGTCGTCACCTTCCTTAAAAGTTGAGATTTCCTGTCCATAAACTGATCGGCGCAGGTTAAATCCTAGTTGTCCAGTCGATACCCCAAGGCTTCCCGCATTCACACGGTCCACTTTTACCTGAAGCTCCGGACTTTCCTTATTGACATCAACCTGCAGGCGCTCAATTCCGGGAATGTTCTTTGCGTTGATGAACGCAATCATCTTGTCCGCTTCCTTAAGCATCTGGTCATAATCCATCCCGGTAAGCTGCACGCTGATCGGATAACCGGCCGGTGGTCCGTTCGCATCTTTCTCTACAATCACCGACGCCCCGGGAATCCCTTTCACTTTTCCGCGCACTTCCTCAAGGATATCGGCGGTGTTGATGCCGCGCCTGAATTTAAACTCGGAGAAATTGACCGTGACTTTTCCTTTGTATGGTGTTTCAGACGAAGAGCCTGCATCCACATTTGGATTTCCTGCACCAATGCCCACTTGTGAGACGATTGATTCGGCGAGGTAATTTTTATCTGTCTTGGGGTCGACGTATTTCTTCAGGATGTCAATCACCTGTTTCTCAACAAATGTCGTGGCCGTATTGGTCTTGCTGATATCGGTACCTTGTGGATACTCAATATACACGATGACCTGGTTCGGGATATTATCCGGGAAAAACAATACTTTCCTTGGGAATACACCCAGCAACACAAACGATAAAAATAACATGCCAATGATGCCAAGCAATGCAAACCAGGCATTACGGCCTGTTAAGATCCTCGCCAGAAAACGCTTGTAACGCTCTTCCATCTTTGGAAAGAAGCTATGTTGGAAGTCCTGCGTCCATTTGTAAATCCTAATCTTATACAACCACATAAATACAAAGGCAATGATGGACAAATGCCCTATCCCGCGCATCAATTTTGACTCATATACATTACCTAAAACCACAAACAAAACCGCCAGGACCGTAAAAATGATGGAGTATCTTTTAGCGGACCTTTTGGTAACATTCCTGTCCTCAATATCCATAGAACCCCCAGTCATGGCAGCGTTGATCACCATCGCCACGAACAATGAACCGGTTAAAGTCACGGTCAAAGTAATTGGGAAATATTTCATGAATTTACCCATTGTACCCGGCCATAGCAGGAACGGCAGGAAGGCCATCAAGGTAGTCGCGGTAGAGGAGATAACCGGCCAGGCAATTTCCCCGATTCCGATTTTTGAAGCATCATAGCGGTTCATTCCTTTTTTCATATTCGCAAATACGTTGTCGACAACAACGATTCCGTCATCCACAAGCATCCCGAGTCCCATGACCAGTCCGAAAAGCACCATCGTATTCAATGTCAGTCCGGCGGCAGACAATATACTGAACGCAATCATCATCGACAGCGGGATGGCCGCCCCCACAAACAATGAATTGCGCAGTCCCATCGTGAACATCAACACGATCATCACGAGGATAATCCCGAAGATGATGTGATTCGAAAGTTCATCGACCTGGTGTTCCACACGCGACGACTGGTCGTTTGTCAACTGAAGCTGCAAATCTGCAGGTAAATAGGCCTCTTTGGCTTTTTCGAGTCTTTCCTTCACCTGGTCAATCGCCGAAATCATATTTTGTCCCGAACGTTTTTTCACGCTCAGCATCACCACCTCTTTCCCTCTTTCGCGGGCATAAGTGGTTTTTTCCTTTTCCTTAAAGCTGACGGTTGCAATATCTTTGAGGTATACAGTACCCCCAAACGACTTCACGATAATATTCTCCAGTTCTTTCGGATCCTTGATTTCGCCGATGATCCGGATGTTGTTGCGCGATCCCTGTGAAATTAAGTTCCCCCCTGAAAGCGTCATGTTCTCATTCCGCACCGCATTCTGGATTTCGTCGAAAGAAACCTGGGCTGCGGTCATCTTGAAGATATCCACAGCAATCTCCACTTCCTTATCATCAACACCGAGGATGTCTACCTTTTTGACTTCAGGGATTTCTTCAATGTCATCCTGAAGCAGTTTGCCGTAATCCTTAAGCTGCTGCGTCGTATAATTTCCCTGCAGGTTGATGTTCAGGATAGGCACCTCTTCTGAAATGTTCAGCTCAAATACGCTTGGCTCTACTTTTCCACCGTTGTCAAGGTTAGGCCAATCGGTATCTGCTTTTACAAGGTCAACTTTATCCTTCGTTTTCTCTTTGGCCTGTTCGATAGTGACTTTGTCAGCAAATTCGATTACGATCATTCCATAGTCCTGGAACGAGCTCGATGTGATTTTCTCGACACCGCTGATGTTCTTGATTTCCTTTTCAAGCGGCTTGATGATCAGTTTCTCAACGTCTTCCGCAGAGTTACCCGGGAAAACCGAAGAAACGTAAATCTTATTCTCAATAATCTCCGGAAAGTCCTCACGCGGCATGGTGACATAGGCAATCACACCGGTAATGACGATCAATATGGTGAAGATATAGACGGTAACCCGATTGTCTACCGCCCAGCTGGATATACTGAATTCGTGTTTTTTATGACTCATTTTTTTTGATTTTGGCTTAAGGCTTTCCGTTTCGTTTGCAGCGAAATGATTGCCCCAAACAATTTAGAAATTCAGTTTCATTCCTTCAGAAATCGTATTGGCACCTTCGGTAACAATGACGTCATCGGGATTAAGCCCGCCCAAAATCTCGGTCATATTGTTTGCCGACTGTCCGGTTTTCACCACGACCTTTTTGGCTACTGCTGTTTTTCCTTTGATGTCTGACGCGACAAACACGTACTGGTTGTTTTCGCCGTCTTTCTGGATCACATTCGTCGGAACGACCAGCGCCGTTTTGTTGCTGTAATCGATGATTTTCAGTTTGGCCACCTGGTTAGGGCGCAGGAGGTTGTCCGGATTTGGGATGCTCACTTCGATATCAAAGCTCCTGTTTTCGGGATTAATGCTGTTCGCAATCTGGCGTACTTTCCCAACGTAGGTTTTCCCCAAAGCGCCAATCTCCACATCAACAATAGTTCCCACTCTCAATTTTCCGATATAACTTTCCGGAACACTTGTGGAAATGTAAAGGTTTCCAAGGTTGACCACGCGCATCAGGCCTTTGGCACTTGGCGACACCACTTCACCCCTTTCAACAAAAACCCCGTCTATAGTACCCGCGAAAGGCGCCTTAATCAGTGTTTTTGACAATTGGGCTTTCGTCTGGTTGACCATTTTCTGTGCGCTTACCATTTGTGTCTGCGCCTGTAAAAACTGGATTTCAGAACCGATCTTTTGGTCCCAAAGGCGTTTTTGCCTTTCGTAAGTTGTTTTCGCCAACTCGTATTGGTTTTCCAATTGTGCTACCTGTTGGCTCAGGCCGCCGTCGTCTATTTTTCCAAGGACCTGTCCTTTTGAAACACGTTGGCCCGCTTTGGCATTCAATGTCACGAGTGTTCCCGGCATCTCCGGCTGCAACAGCACGTTTTGCTGCGTATCTACGTTACCCTGGATTTCAAGGTAATGCGTAAAAACAGTGTCTTTGACCGTAGTCACGGCAACGAGGACTTCTTCTTTCTTGCCTTCTTTTAAAGCCAGCGCCTGGTCGATCTTCGTGAGATCAGCCTGAAGCGCAGCGCGCTTGCTTTTCATGGCTTCAATTTTCCCGGACTTGATGATCCCGTCAACAGAATCATCACTTTTGCCACACGAAAAGAGGGCAAGCGATAATGCGGATATTAAAATTATTTTCTTCATTATGATGGAGTTATGTTAGGTTTATTTTTTGTTGTTGGTTATTTTTTCCAGTGCGGCTTTCTTGTTGATGACATCTACCATCGATTGGAGGTAGTTTTGCTGCGCGGTATACAATTGGCGCTGTGCTTCGCTGAAATCAAAACTTGAGGAAAGTCCCTCGGTGAATTTAATCTGTTGTTTGTTCTCAATCCGCTCGGCAAGGTTCAGGTTTGATTTTGAGGTGTTGAACTCCTCCACGCTGAACTCATACTCGCTTTTGGCTCTCTCATACTGCAATTTTAGCTGCTGCTCCGCTTCGGTAAGCTGCGTCATAGACTGCTCGTAGGCAATCTTTGCCTGCTGTGTCCGCGCGCTTCTCGCAAAACTGCTGAAAATCGGTACGTTCAGGCTCACGCCAAGGTTGGAATAATTAAGCCATTTTTGGTCCTTTTGGAAAAAGCCGAATTGGTCGTTGAACGCATTGTACCCAAAATTTACATTCGCAGAAAGCGTCGGCAAGGCTTTGCTGCGCTGCAATTTATATTCGAGCTGCCGTTGTTCGGTGAAGTTCTTCGCGATCAGGTAATCGATGTTGTTGTTCACATTGAATTCCGTACCCGTCAGCGCAAGGTCAAGGTTACTCACTGTGAGGCTGTCCAGTTTGTCTGTAAGCTGCAGCTCGTCATTGATATCAATACCCAAAGCAATCTTGAGCATATTGTATGCGATATCGCGCAACCGCGTGGTGTTGTTTAGGTTGCTGTTTACAGAAGCAAGCGTAATTTGCAATTGCTCCACATTCTCTTCTTCGATGAGGCCGTTCTTGAATGTTTCCTGGGTGTCGTTCAGGGTTTTCGTAAGAATCGACTTGTTTTTCTGCAACACGGCGATGCTTTCCTCAGCGAGCAGCACGTTGCCATAGGCATTAGTGACCATCTCCCGGATCTCTGTATTGCTCCTCTGCTTTGCGTTCTGGTAATACTGCAGGTACGTTTTGGACGCCTGAAGGGCTACGATGTACGAACCGTCAAAAATCAGCTGGCTCAGTGTAGCATGGGTATTCATGGTGTGCTTGGTCCCAAAAGCCACTTCGATAAACTGGCCGGGAGCGCCACCAAAAAATTCTGCGGGCACAATAGATTTCTGCAGTTCAAAATTATTCTGGTAATCTACCCCGGCATTGATCTGCGGAAGCCCGCTCGCCGTGGTCTCCCACTTCTTTTGTTTCGCCGCATCAATATCCCTGTTGGCATTGATGGCCGCGTAATTGTGTTCCAAAGCATGTGCGATCGCCTGCTCGAGGCTGAACGCGTAGCTTTCCTTTGCCTTGTCCTGTCCCCTTGCGGACAACGCAAACAACAGTACGGTGATTATTAAATTCAGTTTTCTCATGTGATGGTTATATATATTTAGGTGTTTGACAAGTGTTTTTCTAATTCTGCGAGCCCTTTTGGCGTGGCCAGTGCGCGGGTATGGTATTCCAGTGCCGAAAGCTCCATGTCCCTGGTGTCCTGTTCGAGTATCGTGTTTTCATTGATGCTAAAAATCAGCATATAATAAAAACGCATGTTCAGTTCCACGTTAATGTCGCTGCGGTAGTAGCCCTGCGCAATGCCTTTCTCTATGTTGGCCCTTATAAATCGGTTGCATTCCCGGTTTTGGCAATCCATTACCTTGGCATGGATCTCAGGATAATGCTTTTTCAACTGGTATAATGGGGACGTTTGTGCCGTTTGGAACAACGCATCAAACATCCGGCGTATCTCAAAATTTTCCTGCACCGGATTGTGGTTCTGCGATAGGATTTCCTCGAGCGCTTCGCTGACTTTTATCTGCACAAAATCCGTGCTCGCCTCAATCAGCAGCTCCTTGTTTTCAAAATATTTGTAAATCGTCTTTTTAGAAATCCCCATATCAGCGGCGATGTCGTCCATCGTAATACTCTTGAAACCAAGCCTCAGGAATAAATCCGACGCGCGCTGTACAATCTTATCTCTTGGATTCTCCACTGTTAAAATTTTTGGCAAAACTACAATGGAAACTTTAAACACAAAAATAGTTTCCAAAGTATTTACATTTATTTAACATTTCGCAACAGCATCAGCATTGCCATCACGCACGAATAAAGTAAATTAGCGAAAATTTATTTCATGCATTCCATCAGCGAATACCAGGGACTCATTAGTGCATACATCGGCGAGCAGCAGTTCCGCAGGACCCCATACAATTTATACGAACCCATTGCCTACATCATCAGCCTTGGCGGCAAACGGATGCGACCACTACTGACATTGATGGCCGCTGAAGTATTTGACACCGACTGTACAAAAGCACTGCCCGCCGCATTGGCCGTGGAAGTGTTCCACAACTTTTCACTCGTACACGACGACATCATGGACGACGCACCGCTGCGCCGCGGCCACGAGACCGTTCATGAAAAATGGAATACGAACACCGCGATCCTTTCCGGCGATGCGATGCTGATCCTCGCCTACCAGTATTTCGAGCAATACGAGCCCGCCGTGTTCCGCGACCTGGCGAAACTCTTCAGCCGCACTGCCATTGAAGTGTGCGAAGGGCAGCAACTCGATGTCGACTTTGAGACGCGCGAAAACGTGACCATTCCCGAATACCTGAAGATGATTGAATGCAAAACCGCTGTCCTTGTTGCCGCGGCATTGCAGATGGGTGCGATCATCGCGGAAACCACACCCGAAAATTGCAGGCTGATTTATGAATTCGGATTGAACCTGGGCCTCGCGTTCCAGCTGCAGGACGATTACCTCGATGCGTTTGGCGACCCGGAAACGTTCGGCAAACAAGTGGGTGGCGACATCATCGAAAACAAAAAAACCTATTTGTACTTAAAGGCCATCGAATTCTCCAACCCAGAGGAAGCGCAGCAGCTCATGCATCTGTACTCCATACACCCGGCGGACAATGCCGACAAAATCGAATCCGTGAAAATCATTTTCGAAAACTCGGGCGCTTCCGCAGCCACGCGCGACGCGATCCGCGATTACACTTTGAATGCGTTCGATACGCTGGAACAGATGCACATCTCCGACGACAAGAAAGCCATGCTCCGCGCGTTTGGCGAGAACTTAATGGGAAGGAACGTCTGATGTTTGTCGCCCCAGCCAACACCGATGCCTTGCTGACCGAAGCCCAGGGACAGTCGCTTTACACCAAGCTGATTGAGCAAATCAACAAGGACTTTAATCTCGCCAACGAAGGCATTGACTTTCCGCTCAGCACCAGCCCCGACGAACTCAAGATCCAGCTGCACGAAAAGGTGTACCGCATGATCCAGTACAAGTTTGCCGAATACCTGAACCTGCTGTACATCATCGACGTCAATGAAACCGAAATCAAAAAACTCGACGGCTCCGACATTGCTGAACTGGCCGGCCAGGTTGCCTTCCTGATCCTAAAGCGCGAGTGGCAGAAAGTCTGGTTCCGGAATAACTTTTAAGCACTGCCCCACACCCCCGTCACTTCGAGTGATTTCCGAAGCCTGCGGAGGAAATCGTATCGATAAGCGTTGTAGAGGGACTTTCTTTCACGGGCTTCTCGATACAATTTACCAAACCTAAAATTAGCATTTTAGGTTTACTAAATCACTCGAAGTGACGGACGTCCGATTAATATGTGTATTCAGCTTTAAAAACCAACTTCTATTTAAATTTCTTCTTTGCAAGATTAGGCAAATCATCATATCGCCCTTCAATAAGCGCTTCCTTTTTACTGCGCGACCACTTTTTAATCTGCTTTTCTGTGCTAATTGCTAAAGTAATGTCAGTAAAATCACAATAGAATACAAGTTCAACCGGTCTTCTTTTAAAAGTATAACACCCTGGGAAAAATCCGCATTGATGTTGATAAAGGCGTTGTTCAAGGTTTGAACTAACTCCGGTGTAATACGTCTCATCTGCGCATTTTAAAATGTAAACATAGGAAAGTTTCATGGCGTTTATAATTGATTAATGGCGTTGGATACAAATTGTTAGAATAAAATTAATGTTTTATTTCAACTTAATAATGATAAAGAGCATGGCGTGATAATCGGCCACTCGGGTTACCACACCCCCGTCACTTCGAGTGATTTCCGAAGCCTGCGGAGGAAATCGTATCGAGAAGCGTTGTGAAGGGACTGCGCAAACACACCCCGTCACTTTTACAGTATAAATTTATTTTTTTGTAGCACGTTCCAACCGGTCATTAATTGTTTTTCCCAGTCCAATATCAGGGACCCGTTCTGCAATAATAACATCCAGGTTGAGCTTATCCAACCGATGCATCGCAGCATACAAATAGGTTGCTGCCTCTTTCAAATCATTATTTTCTGATAAAATTTCCTGGTGGACGATTTGAGGATCGTCAATCTTTTTTGAGAACAATAAAAGCCCGATTTTCTGATGCGCAAATGACTTGATGCTTTCGTTTAAATCTGTCGTTAAGTGAGTAGTTGTTAATGGCGCGTAGTGTTTCAAAAGCATTCCCGGCGCATCCGGAGTGGTTTCCTCCTTGTTTTTAATGTTGACCGAACCGACTACAGCTGCGATATCCTCAACCGAAATGGCACCCAATCGGTATAAAATGGGTTCATCGCCTTCAAATCCGACAATGGTCGACTCGACACCGCTTTCGCAATCGCCGCCATCCAGTACCATGCGAAGTGTATCGCCAAAATATTCTTCGACGTGTATGGCCTTTGTGGGGCTGATACAGCCAAAAGGATTGGCACTGGGAGCTGCCAGCGGAAAACGCAACTGTTCCAACAACGCCAATGCAACCGGATGATTGGGCATCCGTATCGCTACCGAATCTTTCCCGGCAGTAATCAAATCAGGGACTTGTGAATTCTTTTTTAAAACCAAGGTCATAGCACCCGGCCAGAAAGCCTTCGCCAGTACAAGCGCTTTGTCAGGGATGTAACGGGTCAATTGCTCCAACTGACTGATATGGTGGATGTGCACAATCAACGGATTAAACAACGGGCGGTTTTTCATTGCGAAAATTTTGGAAATCGCCGCTTCGCTATAAATGTTGCCCGCCAAACCATAAACCGTCTCTGTAGGAATGGCTATCAAATCGTTTTGATTTAATATTGCAATTGCCTTTTGTATATTGCCTGAAATCATTGTGATTATTATATTGTTGTACTTTAAATGCTGTGCCCATTTACATTCCCGCCGAAATGCCCAGGATAGAAAACTAAATTTCCATGCACAAAGGTACGAATCACTTTTGTTTGAAACGTGGTTCCTGCTAAAGGTGGCCAGGACAGTTGGCGCGGATTTGCTCCCGAAGCTTCGGGACGTGCTGACAACGCTGTTGAAAACGAAGTTATGGAAAAAACCGCACATCCACCACACCCCTCAAGCCTGCCCACAAAACACCCCCGCAATCGGCCTCCACCCAGCATCCGTTCATACGACTCATGACTTCCCCCCAGGGCTTTGTCATCCCGAGGCACGAGGGATCTTCGCACGCATGTCAGCGACTGAAAAAAGCATTTATAGGGTACGCTGAAAGTTCTCAGGAGTAACGCGCAGATTTGCTCCCGAAGCTTCGGGACGTCCTGACAAACTTTGCCATTATTCTAATGTATTACTTAAATATGCTATGCGGGCACGGATTGCAAATCCGCACGATCTGGCTAATTTCTATTTGCATCTAAATCATACAAGTTCGACTGAATTCAAGACTACTTTAATATCTAACGCCGCTTGCAATATAACAGCATTATATCCATTATAATTAAAATATATTTTTGCCTTACAAGTTTGATTTACTTCTAAACTTGTGGTGCCAGAATCAAGCTTGATTTTCGCCTTAAGTTCACCTCCGGTTTCGATTGATTTAAAATAATAATTTTTCTCCCGTACCATTATTTTACCTTCAAAAATTCTCTCATTCTCTGAATCACTTTCTAGCCAATAAATTCTGTTTCTACGAGTTGCGCCTGGGTAGAATTTCTTTAAATCTTTAAGGTAATTTATTGCATCTTTAAATCTAAAAGAATATGACTCCGCTATAAAATTATAAAAAAGTACATTTAAAGATTCCCGTTTTTGTAGACTTTGGCTGTCTTTCAAAATTTCAAAGAATTTGATGCGATAAGTGTAAAAATTCAATTTTTTTGAATAATAATTAAAAAGGAAAAGTGACACATCGTAAACATGGGAATTGTGCTCCAACTCTGCGATTAGCTCATCTTCTGGAATATACGCGTTTCTAGAAACCTGATTCAGATCTAATTGCAAAAGTAAACCATATGGTCTTGTTTCTTTGTCACCTAATAGTTTATCCACTCTTTCACCTAATGCAAACGAATTTTTGAGATTTTTATCGATTAGGAGGGCTGATACTTTATTGATTAAGTAAAGCCCTTGTAATAGATTTTCCTTTGACTTTTTTACAAGGTTTCTAATTGTAAATTCGAGACTGATTTTTTCTTCCTCGTTTAAACTCCATCTATTTAATTTCCAATATAAAAAATGGAGATAATCACGATAACTATGAATAGATTGAGGATCCATATTTTCTTTAATTTGAAACAAATCTTCAGCTTCTATTGCGTATTCAGCCGAAAGAAGAGGGTCATCATCAAATTTGATTTTTGCAAGCTCAAAATAGATAGAAGCCTTACGATGAATAAAATTTGAGTTTCGATAAAAAATATTATAATCAGAAACTTCGGAATCTTCGTTTTCTTCAATAATTTCCAATGCTTTATACAACGACTGAAGATCACCTCTATATTTTAAATTGCTTGCGTAGTTAAGGATAAAATATGGGAAGTTTTTAAGATTGGTATATGCTAAGTCGTACAGACGATAAATAAATGCATTGTCAAAACATTGTGAATTTATAAACGATTTTACTAAGTTAATAAAAACGTAAACTGAGGACTCGTTTGGAGGAAGTTCTTGACAAATCAAGTCTATTTTTTTTCGAACGTCTTTTTGGGAAAGAGTTTTTTCTACAAATCTTTGCGCTATTATAGGGTGTTTTATACGGAAATATAAATCTGTCTCTAGAAAATTTTCGGGCTGATAAGTTTCTTGGATAAATATACCTTTACCGTCAACCTTTATAACTTGTTCAATAAATTGCTCCCATGAAATATTAATAATTTCTTTCAGTAATGCAACCGGCATTTTAATTCCATACTGATATAACAGGCACGTGTTTACAAACGCAAGCTTAGTAGCTGAATTTTCGAAATTTCTGTACGTATCCGTTATTGAATTGATATGCTTGCCTTTTTCTATATATTCCAAAAGTATTAGAAACTGGTCAGCTGAATTATTAAATTTAATTTTAATTTCGTTTATTAACTCAACTTTTTCCTTTTCGCTTCTAATTGAAATTAATTCGTTAGTATTCAGTCTATCTATAAATAATCCAAGCTCAAAATCATTAAAGACAGAATCTATATTCATTTCAATTATCTCGTTTTTTAAATTCAACTTTCGTTTATATACTTCCAAAATATTCTCTCTAATAGATTGGACAAATATGATGTTCTTGCCTTGGAACTGATTAGCGCTAATACGTGATTGAATTTCTCTTGACTTTTTAAAATTTAGATCTAATTCAGTATTTGAGGAATAAAAAATTATTTTTCTTCCTACAGGGAAACTTTCGATCATTTCAGCAACAACTCTTTCGTCGAATCGCATTAAATCATAAATTTCAAATGCCAAAGTATCAGGTCTCTGTTGAACGTACGATTCTATAAACCTATATGTAAACGTAGTTTTTCCGGTTCCGTAGCTTCCTTTGAGAAATATCATCGGGCAAATATCGCGACTAGAGTTTGCGAAAATCTCATCAATTTTCTGAATGACATTCCCCAATTTGCTTTGCTTAATAACGTCAAAATTGTTTTTAATCACATTATAATTAGGCTCTTCTCCTAAATAGTAATTTTTTGAGGTAATGTTTTTACTTTCGTAATTTTTATTTAAGGGACGTAAAAACGGTTTCAATTTTATCTGTAAATAACTGCTTAGATTTAGATAGTTAAATGTATTTGAAATTTTACCTCGTGCCGTAGAGTTTTTTAACTGCCAGTCCGAGTATAACTTAAAAAGTTCTTTTGCAGAAGACTTTATGCCTACGATGTTTTTCGATTGTAAATAACCTAAATTAAAATCATTGGTGTCTAAAAACGGATCGGCAACGAAATAACCTCTTTCGTCAAAATTGGTAGAAAAGTTATTCAAAAATAATTTTCCGAATTCATCTGCGAATGAATAGCCAACAAATAGTATCTTAATTTCCGGACTTTGTTGCTTTAAATTGTTAAAAATTAAATCGTAAAATGACTTATTCTTTATAAAATCTTGGGTGGAAAACAATAAAGGATATTTGCTCGCGTCAGAAATACACCCGTGAAGCTTTACGATCAATGTTTTATCCGAATGTCCAATTTTTCTGAGTTCATAAGCATTTTTTACAACTTGAAATTCACTTTCTTGCTGCATATTCTCTATAGCATTTTCAAGAAGCAAATCAACGTTTGAAGTAATTATCGATATCCATGGAATTTCCAACATAATCTTATGTTGTTCCTCATATTTCAAACTCTTTAGCTTTTGAACAATTTTTGTGTCAAAATCTTTTCGGTCGTAGTTCGGTAGAGAAAAGACTTTATCAACAAAGTCTACAATATCTCCGTTAGCGTCGTAGGGCACACTATTCTCAATACGATAGTACTCCAATAACTCTTTACTAAGAAATTTTTTTTCTTCAGTAACAGACGTTCCGGCCCCCAAAAAAAGAATCACCTTTCCATCATAGATGTCTTTAAAAAGGGATATTAAATTATCATCATTGAGGGTAGGGTGAAGTATATGTGTATTTAATATGCTCATTGTTGTTGATTTTGTAGTACAAATTAAGGATTTCGAGATTCTTCTAACTTTCAGCTAAATGGTTGCCCCCGCTTGCGCGAGCGTCACGCTCGTGAACACAACGCATAGAAGGCGTAAAACAAAACTCGGATAACCCAAATTTATAATCCGCGCTTATCTCCCACTTCCACCGCCCCAATATACCCCTCCCCAATTCCCCACACAATACCCGCTACAGGGTATTTTTGCCAGGCGTTTCCCACCGGCAGTGCATCTTTCCCCACCGGCAACAAATCTTTTGCCACCGGCAACGAATCTTTTGCCGCCGGCAACAAATCTCTCATCACCGGCAACCAATCTCTCGCCACCGGCAACAAATCTTTCCACATTCGCAAGATTTTAATGGCTATTTCTCCTTCCGACCTGCTATAAACGCATAAAAAAAGCCCCGGCGCAGTGCCAGGGCTTTCATTTGGATATAAAATTTATTAATGACCGCCTGAAACAGGTTGGTCAAATGTAATCCCTTGTTTTTTAAGAATACTCCCCACCCTAATGGCGTAAAATGCGAGATAAGCGAAACAAACTACGCCTACAACATAACTCATGTGAATGCTTGTGGAATCGGCAACAAACCCTTGGATCCAGCTTACAATACCACCACCCATAATCATCATGATCAGGAAGTTACTTCCCTGGTTCGTGCTTTTGCCCAAACCGCTGATCGCTAACGTAAAGATACATGGCCAAAGCGTACTACAGAACAATCCGACACTGGTAAATGCATATACACTGACCGTGCCGCTGGTGGACATGCCGATGACCAGCGCTACAATGCCAAGCGACGCAAAAAGCAATAGCATCTTCGCAGGATTGCCTTTACTTAAGATGTCCGCAAATACCAACACCAAGATCAGTGCAGCATACACATAGAATGGCGCCAAATCATGGTCCATCAACGCATTGACGCCCAGGAATACTGCGAATGCCGCATATGGAGCGATAAATTTAAGAATGGTTTGGTTGGTTTTATTGCTGGTGAAAGCGCCAACAGCACCTGTCCAACGACCGATCATAAGGCTGGCCCAGTATAGCGAAATATAAGGCGCTACATCTTTTGTCAGGAAGCCCAGGTCTTTTTCAAGATAGGCCGGAAGGTTACTCGCTGTAGATACTTCCACACCTACATATACAAAGATCGCGATCATCCCCAACACCAATTGTGGGAACCTCAAGGCGTGCTTGGTTTCGCTCGTCACATCATCTACCACGATATCATCACTAATGACACGGTCTGGTAAAGACGAGA